>CAWCOT010000004.1:0-414071 GCA_963797275.1 uncultured Chloroflexia bacterium
TACTGGCGCTGGGCAGCGCTTTTGGCCCCTTTCTTATTAGTGGACTTTGGCATGGGGCCGCTTGGACGATTGTGGTATGGGGCGGGTTGTATGGTGTTTACTTGAGTATTGAGGCGTATGGGAAAGGAATTGGCGTAGTTTGAGTTCCGCAGCTGAGACTGGACAAATATCCACGACTTTTGACCGGAATGCAAATGGTTCTGACTTTTGTGGTGGTTAGCTTAACCTGGGTATGGTTTCGCGCCGCAACAGTGCAAATGATGCCTTGTATATCTTTAGCCATTTAGGTACCGGCTATGGTGAATTTCTGAGTAACCTTACAAATATTGACGTTGTAAAGGGGACCCTAATTTAAATGGGTTTTAATCCCGAGAACATGCTTATCAGTTCCCTGGCAATTGCGGCGTTGTTGTATGTAGACATTCTGGCTGCCCGTGGAGCGTCCAGGAGCTGTTACGGAAGCAATCCCCGATAGTGCGCTGGGCGACTTATTATCTTTTGGTTGGAGCCATCATATTCTTTGGGGTTTACGGTGGGTCCTCAGTTTATATATTTTCAATTCTAATTATGGGCATACGATTAGTTTTTCTTAGATTATTAAGATTTGCGCCATTATTGTTATTGGTTGCAGCCATTAATGATTATGCGGATCCTTCACAGCTTTTCGGCAACGGTCGTTACGAGCAGGATATGGTCAACACCAATGTTGAATGGATTTAACGTGGCAAACGTGGTCAATTATGACGATCGTTTTTGCAGAAGTTTTACTTGGAAGAAGACACTAAGCCAATAGATATTATTGTGTTGGGCTCCAGCCGTAGTATGTTGATAAGACAAACTATTTCCCGGGCCAGACTGCTGTACAATGCTAGCGTTGCCGGGGAAAGCTTGGAGGATTACGTCGCGATTAGCCATTTGATCTAGGAGCGACCCACACTGCCGCAAACAATCATCATCGAAATTAGCCCGTGGACTTTCAATGTCAAAACGGACAGGAACGGTGGAAAGCGCTCAGTTCTGATTACTTTGCGGAGTTAGACAAATTGGGCATTGACTATAATTTTCTAGATCGGTTGAAAAGCTTAGATTGGGAAAAATACGGACAATTGGTCTCGTTCCCCTATTTGCATGAGTTTTTGCGCTGGCTGGGACGACCCAGAGAATATTATCTTACGAAGGAAAATTAACTAGCTATTCGATGAAGTTGAGCGATGGATCGCGCGTTATGACGCTGCAATGGTATTGAGAACCACCGGGGAGGTTGCGGACATAGTGAAAGATAGCCTAAACAAACCATAACCCTCGTTTACTAATTATAGGCGAATGGACTCGAACTGAGGTCGCGGGATTTGAAGCCCAGGTTGTTCAATGGAAACGACTTGGCGTCCATGTCGTGTTCTTGCTGATCCCCTTCCATCCTGATTATTACCAGGCCCTCGTGGATTTACCAGAATACAGGATCGTTCTTGATGTTGAAGATTATGTCCATAAGTTCGCAGTCACTCAAAATATCCAGGTGATCGGTGATTACGACACAACAGTGGTCGGTTGCGGCGCCAAGAGTATTATGATGGACTTCATCCGCGAGAAAGTTGCGTTCAAAAATTGCTAACGGAGTTGGTTCCTGAGATAGAAAAATTATCTCCTTGGCTGCAGAGCCAGATCCCACTTTATGGAGGCCTCTCACCTGCGTAAGGCCAATGATGATCTTATTTTATGATCGAGATGTGGTTTTGGAAGCGGTTCAATGGCTCAAGTCTCTTATTGGGGCTTATAAAACCAAGCGCTTTGTGAGGGAAGCGGCCCAAGTCCGCAGTGGGGCCTTCAATGGGTATTAGTAATCAATCCCATTTTGCTTGGCTAGATCAAGCTCATGCTCAAATCCGTACGGGATGATATTTTCAAAGCTTGCCCACTAAGCCACGGGTGATGGGATGTAGGGAGAGGGCAGCCCCAGCCCATTCCTCGAACACCTACTTAATCGAAAGAATTTTGAGTATCAGGCTTGTGACCAGAATTCCCCAAGGACCTGACGTCTTACTTTGTGACCTAAATAATTTGTCTACCCTTTACGCAAAAGACAGAGCTGATATTGTGTGCGTATTCAGGTCTTCGTATTTGGTTAAAAAAACAAGCACACGTTTCTAACACAGGTGAAAGAGCTGCTTAAATCCGGGTGGATATTTATTCATGGATTTCTTGATTGGTTCTTCTCGGTTACCCGTTCTTGATTTTCGTTACGGGGATCGGCAAACTTCCGGATATTCAGCCGGCGATAACCAAATTTCATATTTTTGAAAGCTCCTTTTTTGATCGGCGCTTGATCCAAGAATTTCCGGCCCAAGTTGAGGCATTTTGTAGTCACGCTCGCCGCTGGCCGTTAAACGCAAATGGATTATTTATGGAAAGAACCAAGTTCATATTTTCGTGATGTGCGGTTATTGCGGAGGCTTAGCTCCCAAAATCTAGAGACTAAAATGCGCTCTTTTTTTGCCAGAAAAGAGACTGTTTTCATTGGCTGACTTTGAAAATAAAGGGTTAGCGATATTGAGCTTTAGCGCCAAGTACTTTTTCCCTGAGGTGAAAAAGTTCAGATTTATATGTTTTTGTTGCCGCCCATAAGAAAGGGACAATCTAGTATGAAATCCCCATAGCTATTACTCTGGTTGTGGGAGCGCGGCCCAATTTTATGAAAGCTGCCCCCTTGATGGAGGCGTTAAAAATCAGGGCCAATTTGCGGCTGTCCCTGATTTATACTGGCCAGCATTTTGACGCCAATATGTCAAAAGTGTTCTTTGAGCAGTTAAAAATGCCCGAACCAGACGTCATCTTGACATTCACGGAGGCACCGCGGCTGCTCAAGTCGGACGAACGATTTTGGCTTTGGATAAGGCATATACCACTCAGCGGCCGGACATGGTAATGGTGTTCGGTGATGTAAACGCGACACTCGGGGCGGCGGTGGCGGCGAAGAAGGCCCGGCTTCCGCTGGCACATGTCGAGGCGGGCCTGCGCAGCTTTGACCGCACAATGCCAGAAGAGCACAATCGCATTGTTACTGACATGCTGGCGGATTTATTGTTCACGCCATCACCGGAAGCTGACGAAAACCTTAAAAAGGGAGGGCGTACCAGCTAAACGGATCCATCTGGTGGGGAACATTATGGTGGATAGTTTGCTGAGATTCAGGTCGAAAGCCGAGGAGTTAGCCGCATGGAAGAGATTCCAACTAAACCCTCGGGGATACGGCTTAGTAACGCTCCATAGGCAATCAAATGTCGATGATCCCCAGGTGCTTTCGGAAATTGCGGCTGCTCTGCGCGAAATAGCCTTGCAGATTCCATTGCTGTTTCCAGTACACCCCAGAACTCGAATTGAGTTGGAAAAGGGCGGCCATGTCAGCGAACTCGAACGGGCGGGTCTCCGGTTAGTTGATCCTATGGGGTATTTGGAATTTCTAAGCTTGATGACGCAAGCACGTTTTATCCTTACGGACTTAAGGGGGTATTCAGGAGGAAAGCTTGATATTGGGAGTGCCGGGTTTAACGGCGCGAGTTATACCGAGAGACCCATTACACTTAGTGGGGGAAACAATCGCCTGGTGGGGCAATCTAAAGACGGCATTCTGGTGGGATTAAGGAAATGATGAAATTAGAGGCCCATAGCCAACAGCCAGATCTATGGGACGGCAAGACAGCCGAGCGAATAGCTAAAGTCATCATAGATTTCTTTGCCGGATAAATTTCATATTGACAATCGCTACTCCGTATGTCAGAATTCATTTTCTGAAAGCTATGGACAATGATCTGAAGGACCGGCGAGTACAAATTACTGGAGGCCATTTCTGAAGATGAAATGGTTACCCAGGCAGGGCTTGCAAACCACCTAGAAATGGCCATCGGAAGCGTGAATTGGTATATCAAGCGCTTGATCAACCGAGGTTACGTCAAAGTAACGCGTATGGACCGTACGCGCCTACGATACAACATGACCGCCGAGGGCTTGTCCGCCTTTCGGCGTAATGCCACTCAATATGTAAGAGATCTACTAAAGGTATACCAACAGCTACGAAACGAGGCCAAACAGATTATTGGCAACTTAAGAAAAAGGCGTCAATGAGGTGTATTTACCGATTTCCAACCAGGAAACAGATATCTTTCGTTTAAGTTGCCTCGAGGCGGGAATCAGCGTTTCTGAAAGCCCGATGCCTTACAGTATTTCCTACGAAGACAACCATTACCAAATCCAGCTAATTCAAGCGCTTCAAGAATCTTATGATTGACCACAAGCTTGTCTACGCTGTTATTGCAGCTCGCGGCGGATCCAAACGATTGCCGCGTAAAAACATCTACCCCGTATGGGGAAGACCGATGCTTTATTGGGTTGTGCGAGCTTGCCAGAGGTCCGAATATATCGATCAGATATTTGTGTCCACTGAGGATAGTGAGATTGCCCATTTGGTGACCGAATTTGGAGCGACCTTAACTAGCCGCCCAGCCGCGCTAGCAGCCGATCATATTTTCAAGCAGGACGTGATCATCCATGCTGCCGAAAGCTTCGAATCGAAACCTGATATCGTCGTTTCACTCCAGCCCAATTCTCCGGAGCTGTGCGCCAAGGATTTGGACGCCGCCATCCGCAAGCTCTATGAAAACGATCGGAACGAAATCTTTTCCGTAGGTGCTGATCTGTTGCAAAACGCGGCATTCCGAGTGATGAAATATGACTACGTATTCCAAAAGTCTATTAGCACCCGAAGTGGTGTTCTTCAAACAGACTACGTTGATGTCCACCATTTCAAAGACGTTGAGTTTCTGAATGCAGAGCGGCACCCTTGTGAGCAGGAGAATGAGAAATGATTGATAGCGGCAATGACGTAGAGATTATTGCGGAGTTGCACCCCCAGCATGGGGGAAAAATGCAGCGCTTGCAAACTATGATTTTTCAGGCAAAGATGGGGGGAGCGGATGCAGTCAAGGTGCAACTGTATGATACGGAAAAATTACATGGCAACCGGGATCGCCAATATCTTGAGATCAATAAACCGGAATTGCATAGCCTTGAAGCAATATGCCGACCAAATCGGCATTGACCTATTTGCCTCGGTTTTTGATGTAGAAAGACTTGGGTGGTGCGAAGAGTTGAATTTTTCAAGGCACAAGATAGCAAGCCGAGCCATTAATGACCGTGCGCTTTGCGAGGCGATAATCCAAACCGGGAAACCGGTGTTCGTCTCCTTGGGAATGTATGAACTAAAAGGAAAAAGGTCAATTCCCCTTTGACTCCCAAAATGTTATCTATTTCTATTGTGTCTCAAAGTATCCCGCAACGCTTGACGAGATTTCAATGCCCGTTTTTAACAGCCCTGGCTTTCAAGGGTATAGCGACCACTCATCGCGGAATTGCCGCGGCACTTTTTGCCGTTGCCAGAGGGGCCGGCCATATTGAAAAACATTTCACGTTAAACAAGGCTCAGCAGGGGCCGACAGAAAAAGGCCATCTGGGGGCTATGAACCTCAACGAATTAATGGAACTTAGGCAATATGCGGACGATACGGCCAAATTGCGAAATGGGGCTGAGGATTTGTTATGAAAGCAACAATAGTCATCACCTCCTTTAACTATGGTCGATTCCTGGAGCGATGCCTGAGAAGTTGCCTGGATCAAAACTTCCCTCAAAACCAATATGAGGTCGTACTGGTAGACGACGCTAGCACCGATGAAAGTCGAGAAATCATTGAGAAATTTGCGGGCGTAAAAAAGCTGCACGTGATTTTGAACGAAAAGAATGTCGGCGTGGCCGAGGCCTCGAATAGAGGCATTCTTGCAGCACGCGGCCAATTTTTCGTTCGAGTAGATGCCGATGATTATATAAATAAAGATCTATTGTTCTTTCTAACCCGATATCTAGCTGACAACCACGATGCATTCTGTGTCTCATGCGACTATGTTTTAGTGGATGAATTTAGCAACAAGCTTGAGAGAAAACATGCTGAGACTGATCCCATCTCCTGTGGAATTATGTACCGTTCAGACCTGTTTCGTCAGTATGGAATGTATAACGGCGAATTTCGCCACAGGGAAGAAGAGGAGTTGAGAGCTCGTCTCGCCAGTTATTACAAGATACATCATCTAAGGCTCCCACTTTATAGGTACCGAATGCACAAATCAAACAAGACCAAAAACACCGAGGAAATGAAGCGCTATAAAGAACTTAAGGAACTGTTACATGGATCAGAGCCCAATCCAAAGGAACAATAGCCAATAATGAAGCTGCAGGAGGAATTCACCAAGGTTTATCGAGCTGTCAGCCGAGAGGCGATAGCTATCGAGCCATTCCAGTATTTCTCCGAGATCGGCGAATGCATATTTCGAGGGGACATAATCAACCAGGAATGTTTAGGCACCGTCTACGCACATTTTGATGCTGAAAGATGCTTATTGGCCACCCTGGTTACGCCACCCACTCTACTATTTGGAGAAGAGGCAAATCTTTCTTGGGACGATTTTCAATCCTTCGAGGATTACAGTTATTCGTTTGGACAGATGTTAGTAGAAATGCATTTGTTGGCTACTTCAAACCCATACAGTATGCGCGATCAGGAGACAATTGGAAGACTCAAAAACGACTTCCCCGACCCACCAGTGATCATTGGAGGGTGTGGGCGATCGGGAACAACATTACTATTGTCCATATTGGCGTCTCACCCGGCTATTCTTGGTGTTCCGGAAGAGTTGTATCTCTTTTACCCCTATCCTTTTCACTTACAACGCCTGAATTAAGTTCTTGGGGAACAGGCGAAAAAAGCGGGTTGAGCAAAACAGATGGTGCGAGAAAACGCCCAACGTACGCGCTTTATCAGATCCAAGACGCGTTTGATGGTGAGGTGTCCTTGATCCATATTGTGAGGGATGGCCGAGACGTGGTCACTTCGCATCATCCAAACCACAAGGAAAAATACTGGGTATCCCCAGAGCGCTGGGTAGCGGATGTGAAGGCCGGCCTTGAGTTTTAAAGGGAAGCATCTTCTTGTTCGCTACGAGGACCTCGTTCAAAATCCACATCGTACCGTCCGGAAAATTTGCGATTTTGCCCTTCTCGGATTTACTCCAAAAATGTTGGAGCCCGAAAGATATTCTGCAGTGAAGCAAAATTCAGCCTGGGGGTCACAACGTCTGGTGCCGATAACTGCCCGTAATATAGGACATTGGAAAGAAGAAAAACATGCTGACCGGATTAGAGAGTTTTGGGATTACCCAGATGTGAACCATTTGATGGCAGAACTGGGCTATACCAGGGAAGCCAGATGAAAATAGCCTTTCTTGTCCATCGGACGAACTATTTCAAGCTCTTTGGGCCCGTCATAGATGAAGCCATAAGGCGGGGCCACGAGGTGGAGATCTGGATTTACCAGGCACCAATGTATGGCAGTAAGGCCTATTTACGACCCAACCCAGAATCCCTCCCTATTTTTGTGGGCCAAACAAAACTGCGAGAATTTCGAGACCCACGTGGTATTTACAATCTGGCAAGCAAGGTCGGCGTAGAAGTCCTATTTTCACTGCATCCGAAGAGTTTTTATACAAAGCGTGAATACGGCAACATTCGATTGATTACTCTGCAGCACGGCATTGACACATTCGTGGAAACTGGACCTGCAGAACTGGGAACGGCGGACATGCTGTGCCTTTATTCCCCATATTGGTTGGATTGGGCATGCAAATATTACAATCGGAAGCTGGACATTCCAGAAAGCGAGATCCGTAAAGAATTACAAAACAGAGTTAGATTTATTGGGCTACCTGAAATGGATGTATTGAAAACTTTATACAGAAAAAAGGCACTGTGTAAAAAGTTAGGAATTCCGGCCAACAAAAAAGTGGTGCTTTTGCTTCCATTCCCCTTTACAAATATGAAGAAGGAGTGGAGCCATTTTTTTGGAGCCCCCAATCGAATTCGTCAATTTTATTATTTGATAAGGGGAGCCCAAAAGGAAGGACTTGGGTTCGCTATTAAGTATTGGAAATGGGTCTTATTCGGTTGGAACGAAAGATCTCTTATCCGGGCTATGAAAAAGTTCGCACTCGTGAATGATGCGGTGTTGGTCGTAAAGGGCCGAAAGAAGGATCCACTTAGGCCATGGGTTAGGGAAAATGCGGACCTTGTATTCTATGATGAAGATTATTATCCCGCGACGATAATTGAGCTGTTAGCCGTTGCAAATTTATGCATAGAGTTTTACAGTTTTGCTACCCTAGAGGCGGCGTATTGCGGCGTCCCAAGTCTAACGCTAGATCGACCAAGCCCACACGTAAGTCTTTTAGAAAAACCGCTGCTGCATCATATGTTATGGAGAAGTAAAGAGAATGGAAGTGCCTTTAATTATCCCGGAGTTGCATATTGGAAAACGATACCTGAAGTTATAGTGCGCTTACCAAAATTGCAGATGAAGGATTTCGCCTTGCACAAAAGAGATCTAAAAAGATATTTGACCACATTCATTGGCCCCTCAGATTTTACGGCCAGTCAGAAAATATTCGATTTGCTTCCTGAAATTTAAGTGATTATTCGGGTACAACTCTTAACTCATTAAGAATATGTCACGCCCTTTGGAAAATTTGAGAATGCTATGAAAAACAAGCATACTTTGAAGCCCAAAAAACCATTGAGCCCTATCGCCTTTATTTTTGGCTTCATGCGCCCCTATAGTTGGGGTTTAACAATATTGGTTATCCTATTCTTATTTAATTCCTTGCTCGCAACCGCGCAACCCATTGTCCTATCTCCAGTCATTAATATCGTACTAGATGCACAGAATGGTTCAGTTCCCGCTCAGGAAGGAGTGACCCTAGCCAACCTGAATCTAATAATGCCCCTCAATTTGTTAGCGAATTATTAGGTTTTGGATCCCTGGATCCCTGGAAAACGATAATCTTTTTGGCAATTATATATTTCGTGATTACAGTAGCAGCATCAGTGGTTGATTTTATGAGTCTCTATTACACAACCAGACTCAGAGTCAGGGCTTTTAGAGACATGCAGCACAAGCTGTTTGAGCACCTTCTCTCTCTGTCGCTTGATTTCTTTCATAATCAGCGAACAGGTGGAATTATGTCACGTTTCGAGAATGACACTCGTAACTCCGTGGAAGGCATGGCGTCTTCGCTGCAAATTTTGATTACCGCGCCGTTAATAATTATTTTTTATGGTTATATGCTCCTCAAGACAGATTTGGCGTTAACTTTGCTGGTAACGGGGGCAGCAATATTGCAATGGTTGATTGCGCGGAGCATGCGCGGTTTCATTCGAAAACGCGTACAAGACCAATTCGACGTTTTTGCTGAAGCCAATGCTTATATCCAAGAGGTTTTCACAAACATACGAGTCGTGAAATCGTTTGCTGCCGAGAAATTCGAAGGTTCTCGATTTCGCGCAATGATTGACCGAATGCTGCCTATTCACTTGCGTTTTGCTATTCACAAGAATGTGCAAACACCCATGAATGCCGCTGTTAACGGACTCACCAACGTGACAATCCTTTTACTAGCCGCTCACGAACTCCTAAGCCAGCAGCTTACCGTGGTGGGGTTTGCGCTATTTCTTTATTTGGGAAGAGCTATTCTGGCCCCTATAACCCAGTTGGCCCAAGTGTATACGAATATACAATCTATGAGCGCTTCGGGCGAAAGGGTCATGGCGCTTTTTGAAGCCCCGCCTTTGGTCGATGACGGTGGATTGAAAACCGAAACATTTAATGACGAAATAGTATTTGAGAACGTTTTGTTTGCTTATGATGACGAGCATGTCCTCAAGGACGTTACATTTAACATAAAACGAGGAGAAATTGTCGCCCTGGTTGGGCCAAGCGGGGCTGGAAAATCTACGATTACCGACTTACTAATGCGTTTCTATGATCCTCAGAGCGGATTCATCACGATAGATGGGCATGATTTTAAAAAGAATTGAACTTGGTATCCTATCGTCGGCTATTCGGAGTTGTCTCACAAGAAAACCTCCTGTTCAATGCTTCAATCTCTGAAAATATCGCCTATGCCCAAGATTATATAAACAATACTCAGATTCGTCAGGCAGCCGATGTTGCGAATGCATCAGCTTTCATTGAGCAAATGCCACGGGGCTATGATACTTTTGTGGGCGATCGAGGGGTGCGGTTATCTGGAGGGCAGAGACAAAGAATTGCAATAGCGAGGGCGGTCGCCGAGTCCCCTCCAATACTTATCATGGATGAGGCAACTAGTTCGTTGGATACAGAGGCTGAGCGGATGGCCCAAGTGGCTATTGACCGTGCCATTAAAGGCTCTACAGCACTAGTAATTGCTCATAGGTTATCCACTGTGATAAACGCCGACAAGATCATTGTAGTAGATCAGGGCAGAATTTTGGACCAAGGCAAACATCAGGAGTTGATACAACGGGCCGAATTGTACAAACGCCTTTGTGATCTTCAATTCCAAATGAGTGATATTGGCACACTGGCCAAAGAGAGCTCGTAAGTGAAGATAATCTCGAAAATGATTAGTAGCATATTTGAAAAAGGTGAACGAGCGTCCCGCTCCCCAATATAGCGGAGCAAGAATGGATTCCTCCGACAAAGAAGGATCTAAAGGAACTGGAAAAGATAAAATAGTTTGTCTATTTCTCGGGCCGTATCGAAAACTTAACCACCCTAACTGCATCTATTCTTTTCTTGCATCCAAATTGTCAAGTATAAATCATGCTGGTCAACGAATTCTAGATAATCCCAAATTAATGTCTGGTTGACTTATCGGCTGAACGATTCAAGAGTTTTTGCCACTTCGCATTAATCGATTCTCAAGGGGGAAAACACGGTGGTTATGGTGGATCCATATTATTCTCGCACGCGTTTGAAGATCATGAAGTGATGCGCAAACTATACAAACGTCGGTTTGGACGCCAAACTTCAAAACAAAGGGTCCAATCTATTGTATGGAAAGAATCAATGCTAGTGGAAGAATGTTGCGGGACTGAAAATATAGACATGGATCTACTTTTTGCGACTTACCCCCCTTTGCGCTTTATTTTGCCCATTCGCAATCCAGTTGATTGCGCAATTTCAAATCAACGCACCCAATTGAGCAAACATTTCGAAGATTTGGAGAGTGAAGGTGCCCCGCCATATTGGAACAGGTGATTAAGGAAGAAGCATGGTTCTTGGATCTTGAAGAAAATCTCCAAACAATTTCTTTCATTACTTTGCACACGAAATGGGCGATAGTGTGCTTACCAGCCTGTCCGCCTTCCTTGAAATCGGTGTAGATAAAAGATGGATAGAAGATGCAGAAATTGGCTTTTGATATAAATAGGCCCTATCCCCAAACTCCCGAAATTCTTAATACATTCGAGCGATCCCTAGAAAAATACCTAGGAAGCCATCCCAAGCTAATCGAAGAATACCGGATTTTTCTTGGGATTAGAGAAAAATGATGCAAAACAAAAAGGCCTTTGCGAATCGGTTTTTGAGTACAGGGAGAACGGGGACTCGTTTTTTTGCAGGTTTGTTTACAGAAGGGTATCGTACTTTTCATGAAGATCTGTATGCTGGCGAACCCAATGTAGCCATTCACGCATATACAAATTTCCTGGGTGATTTATGGCTCAAAGATCCAGCGATGTATTTTTCATTTCAATCCACATACCCCGCAATCTACTTAAGGACGATAAGGAAAGAATTTGGATCGACCCATCAGATGCGGATCCAGCGAGCGTGTGGCGAAGAATATCCAGGAGTCAATCGAGGCCCATGTCTCCCTCGGTGGATGTAATTATTGAGACAGGCCATCAACAAACATTAGCTACTCCATTACTGCATCGCGCCATTACTGAAGCTGGCATTAATTGCAAATATATAATTTTGTATAGAAACCCACTTCGTACAATTCATGCAATGTATCAAGTTGAGAAGGACAGTGGCTATGTTTATCGTCCTTCTTCTTTCGCGAATAACGAGGGTTACCTGGATGCGGCCAACATATGGTTGCACAGTTATAGGCATATATTGGACGTGCGCGCGCATTTAGGTGAAAACCTGTTTCGGCTTCTTGAGGTTGAAACATTGAACTCAGATCTGTCTTATGTGCACAATACTTTTGACTTTTTGGGTCTAGACTTCGATGAAAAAGCATACATTAAAGTTTAAAGATGTGGTTATGGAAGAACCCATCCGCACAGCCAAGTATGACACATTTCGAAATTCCGACCTTTTTCGCGATTTCAAATTCGTATTCGATGAAAAACCGATAGACGAGATTTTTAAAACGTATTCAGCCGGTCTTGCCAGGGTTGGGGCTTTCGGAAAAAGTTATGGTGGAAGACTACATTCGGTTCCACCGCGAACAAAAGCTGAAATTATTTGCGAAAGGCGATGACGGTTAGTGGCCATAGTTTCGCCTAAAATGAGCCCACTCGCCTTGCGAATGGATGATCCCGGCGCTAGTAGCAAACGCTATGAGGTTTATTCAAATTGGAACATCGACTAGGCTCAATCCGGCTTTCAGGAATTGGCTTTTTTTGAAATATATAGAACCTTTTAAAAGATGGGGTCCCTACCGTGAGTTATCGGCCGAAGAATGGGAAGGTGTCCTCGAGTTGCTCGAAAAGTTCAAAGCCAAGCTAACAGTTGGGGTTACCGCGGCATGGGCCGTAAACGAGAATCTACAGATCCCATTTCCAGAAAAATTTCCAAGGCAGGCCGCAGTTTTACAAAATGGCGTACAGCGAGGATTATTGGAGATCGCTAATCACGGTTACGTCCATTGCGTACTCCAGGAAAATCAATTTAAGCCCAAATTATTCACGGGGAACCGGAAATTTCATCGGGAATTTTGGGATTGGATCCCGGAAGATATCCAGGAACAGCATATTTCACAGTCCCAAAATATTTTACAAGATTGGCTGGGTCAAAACGTTGTGACCTTTATCCCTCCGGGGAACGTGTTTAGCGATGTAACTTTGAAAATAGCCAGCCGGTTGGGTATCAAGTATTTGTCTTGCCAGACGGAACCCAGAGCTGCCTACGGGATACAGATTCTGGGTAATAAAAACGTCATTCCATTCCATGATCGTGACCTCGTCACCTCGGGATTGAGTTGGCTGGAAAGTTTGCTAACTCAGAAGGGTAACGTGAAATGGAATTTCGTTCGCGAGTTAGGTAAAAGCGAATAGCCAATGGGAGTTTATACATCATGGCGCGCCCGTGTCGACAAGTGGCTGCGCGTTTCGGTGCGAAGGCAGACCTTGGAGAAGCATCTGGAAGCTTTGGATGTGAATTATGGAGCTCGGACGATGGAGGTCGGAGCCGGCCGAAAGGGGCGTCGCGGCGAATACAAACCTAGGATCAAAACGCGAAGTATTGGCATCACCTGGATATTCGCCTTGAAGTATCTCCTGATGTGCAAGCTAACATACAAAACATCCCCTTTGCTCCCAAGAGTTTTTCCAGTGTCTTGTGCCTGGAGGTATTGGAATACCTTAATGACCCCCACATTTGTATTTGTGAGATAAATCGAGTACTTTAATTCCGGCGGGTTAATCGTTTTGTCGATGCCTTTTATGCATCGCCAGGACACCGAACATGATTATTGGCGCCTTACTGCTGCGGGCTTACGAGCACTTTTAGTGCAGTCCAATTTCGAGGTTATCGAGATCATTCCGCAAGGTGGCGGTTTTGCTGTGGCTGCCAATATATTGAAAATATAGAATCCACCTGATAGGTAATGCCTCGCGCCGCTTATGGATTGGCTTGATACTTTAAGCCATTTATTGACCTGATCTGGAGAATGGATGAAAAGATGGTTGAGAAAGTGCCCGTTATGGGAACATTTTCTACAGGCTACCTGGTTTTAGCAAAGAGGAAAAACTAAACCTTGAGCTCTGACCAGATTTCCCCCCAGCGTATCTCCATGCTAACGATGCTTAACCCCGCCGCCTTGATTTCCTCAGTAAATGTCTCGGGAGTGAATTCAGTGAAATGGGTTTCATCAAGGCGCCAATCAACCCCAATTTCTTTCTTTAGGGCAACCCGCCAATCGCGTCGGAACATCGGTACACGGATTAGAAATCTCTTGGCTTTTGTGGATTGTGCTAGTTTGCGAAGTAGGTTTGAACGATCTTCGAGGTGCTCCAGGACATTAGACAATACAATAACATCAAAGGTGCGGTCAGGCTTCCAACTGTATACATCGGCCTCGATCGTCTCTAGATTTGGCAATCTATGCTTTTCCCTGCCAATTTCCAGGCTTTCCCTATCAATGTCGATGCCCAATACCTTCGCCCCAGTTTTCTGTGCAATATCAAAGGCGACCTCGCCAGTGCGGCAACCCACATCTAAAACCCGCTCCCCTTTACCGATATGTTGAACGAAAAAATCATGATATTGAGTAAGACGATGTTTAGGATGAACGCCTGCTTCGTATTGAATTGCGGCTTGGCTCTCTAGTTGATACAGGTCATTGTCAAGGCGCAATATGAATTTGAGAGACTTGTCGGGAGATAATGAACTGCTTTTTTTGTTTATGATTGAACCAATGAAGGAGCGCAGATCCTTTTCGGGAAGCCTGGAAAAAAGAGCAGTCAATCGCTTGGATAGAGCCCGAATGAGGATGGTCGTTGGTTGTGTGGACATGTCGGCGTTCTACGATGTGGATGGCAAAGTCTAACATATGATGATGAACACTCTGTTGACGGACTAATAGGCGAACGTGATGCGCGTTTGCATACCAATTGAGTTCAAGAGACAAGGTGGCGGATTTTACTTTCTAGATAACCTTTCCGCGTATTTGGACAAGCTGGGTTGGCAGGTTTCGCGCAATTTGAATGATAACTATCAGGTGCTGTTTACCAACCACTGGCTGACACCCTATCCCCACATTATGCAGGCAATTCGGCGTAATCCCGACTTGCGTGTTGTCCAACGCATAGATGGGGCCGCCCAAAACTACGGCCGCAATGCAGAGGCCGATGAGCGTCAGTCCCGCGTTAACAAGATTGCAGATCTCACTATCTTCCAAAGCAATTATGCGCGATATAGCACGCGTGAAAAATACTCAGTGATTACAAGCGACGGTCCCGTCATCTATAACCCCGTGGACCTTGAAACTTTCAGCCCCGAAGGGGAGCGCCTTAAGTTCAAGCGAAAATATCAAATTTCTTGCGTTACCTGGAGCACCAACCCCTTTAAAGGTGCGGCTCAAATATATGCAGTCGCGCAGACGCGGAAAGATCTCGATTTCATTCTGTGTGGCAGCTTTCAGGATGCACCTAACTTGCCAAATGTCCACAAAATGGGGGCATTAAACCGCGAGGATCTGGCAACAGCCCTGCGGTCTAGCCAAGTGTTACTTACCTTTTCAAAAAATGAGGCTTGCCCCAATCATGTTATTGAAGCTTTAGCTTGCGGACTACCCGTTTTGTATGAAGACAGCGGGGCTATGCGGGAGGTAATTGGGAACTGCGGCTATGCTATTACCCTTGAAACTTTTTCTACCCAGTTGGGAAGGGCGATTAAAGGCCTGCGGAGGTTGTCCCAGCAGGCTCGCGAGAGGGCCATGCAACATTTTTCTCCGGAAGAGACCTTAGGTCGATATGTTGAGGAAATGATAAAAGCTACTGAACGGCCGACCCGTGTGCCGAGGTTTTGGCGTAGCTCCCTTGCATGGGCCAGCCTGTTGGCCAAAAGATAGGTTTACCTTGATTGCAAACGCGCTATACAAGATGCGAAATCGCCTAGGCCTGCAAAAGAGAATGGGTCTCTACTTTGTTACACCGAAAGTGAATTGGGTGTTGGATTGGGTGGCATATTATGTGACCCATGCAGTCAATAATCAGTTCGGTTTGGAGACGTATGTCGTTAATTCAGTTTCGGGTTTATATGGTCAGATAATCCATCACGGCTCACTTTGGGGATTGGCGTCGAATGTATCGTCGAAGCAGAGCGCCCAGAATTTAATCGTCGGCACCGTTTTTCACGGCGACAAGAACGACACACGGTTTAGCGAGGCTTTATCCACCGTTTTGTCCAACCACGAAAAGCTGGAAAAACTTCATACGGCAAGTCGAATAATGGAAGAACGCTTGCTGAGCTGGGGAATTCCAGAAAACAAATTGGTGCGCATCCCATTGGGAGTGGACCTTCAGCAGTTCGGCCCTGGCGGTCAAGAGGTGAAGCTTCGAAAACGAAGCGAATTAGGCATTCCCGAAAACGCTTTTGTAATTGGTTCCTTTCAGAAAGATGGCGTGGGTATGAAAGAGGGAAATGAGCCTAAACTGATCAAGGGGCCGGATGTGCTTTTGCGAGTTGTGGAGGAGGTCAACAGAATCCACCCAGTATTCGTCCTGCTTAGTGGCCCGGCACGAGGCTACGTTAAGGCTGGCTTGGAGCAGATGAAGATCCCCTATCATCACATTGTGTTTGAGAATTTTCTCGACGTTCCATCTTTGTATCACGCGCTGGATGCTTATTTGGTGCCTTCAAGGGAGGAAGGCGGTCCCCAGGGCGTGCTGGAAGCGCTAGCAAGCGGAGTCCCGCTTGTGTCTACCAGAGTTGGTCTGGCTCCCGATGTTGTGGCTAATGGCAAAAATGGATTACTGGCCGAAAGTGAAGATATCGAGGCTTTGGCTTCTAACTTAGTTCAGTTGATTGAGCATCAGGAACTGGGGCAGCGGTTATCCAGACAGGGTCTGAAAGATATCGTCGAATACGACTGGCCCATAATTGCGGCGCGGTACTACCGTGAAATTTATAAACCCATTTTGGACGACTTTGGCAAACTCAAAAGTTTAATGACCTGGTTCTTTTCTTTACCCAGGGTGTTGCACTGAGTACCTGGGATGAGGCAGGTATATTGACGCGAGAGGTCGCCATCTATAAACAGTTGTCGCGCCAGGACCTTCAGATTGGTTTCGTTACCTACGGAGATAGAAGCGAACAGAAATACAGTGGAACTATCCCAGAAATTACCATAAGGGCTAACAACTGGGGATTGCCTGCAACACTCTATGAATGGGCTATCGAGATCTTCCCACCAGTCGGCAGGATCTTCAAAAGCAATCAGGTGGCAGGAGCGGATATAGCCTTGGTCGCTTCACGGCGGGCTGGCGCACGATTTGTTGCACGTTGCGGTTATTTGCTATCTGAATTCCAAGAGCGAAAATATGGCCCTAGTTCCATGGAGGCTCAAGAAGCGACTAAGCTCGAAAGGCGGGTGTTTAACCAGGCGGACCGTGTCGAGGTGACTACCGAAGCGATGGCGGCCACTGTCCAGGAGCAGTATGGCGTAGCAAAGGACGTAATCCGAGTGATTCCAAACTATGTGGAAACAGAAAGGTTTAAGCCGCAGTCCCATGCATTGGGGGAAAGATTCCGGATTGGTTTTGTGGGGCGGCTGGATACACAGAAAAACGTGGGCGAACTCCTGAGAGCGGTGACTGGCTTGGATGCAGAATTGATATTGGTAGGTGACGGCCCTCAGAGAGCCGCGCTTGAAGCTACGGCGGCCGCTGGCAAGATTAGCGCAAAATTTCTAGGAAGAGTGGATAACGCTGAACTTCCAAGTCTGCTTAATTCGTGGGACTTATTTATATTGCCATCCCTATATGAAGGACATCCCAAATCCTTATTAGAAGCCATGGCGTGCGGCCTTGCGGTGATAGGGACCAATGTGCCTGGAATCGCCGAGATCATTGTTGATGGGGAGAACGGCCTGCTCTGCGAAACGGATGCCGAGAGCATCCGGGCGGCTATCCAGCGGGCTATGTCGGACGAGAGATTACGCGTTCGAATGGGGGGGCAGGCGCGCAAATTCGTGGGTGAGCATTTTTCACTCGGCCGTATCGTTGATTTGGAATTGGCACTCTTGGCGGAGCTGTCTTGAATAAATCACCCCAAATCACCGTTCTTATGGCTGTGAACAACGGCGAAAGTTTTGTTGCCGAGGCTATTGAAAGCATCCTGCAGCAAAGCTTCGGAGATTTCGAATTTCTGATCGTGGATGACGCCTCAACGGACAACAGCCGCGATGTCGTCGCAGGATTTTCTGACGCCCGCATATCTCTGCTTTCGAATGAGAAACAGCAAGGGCTTTCACGCTCATTGAATCGGGGGCTTGATCAGACTAAAGGGAAATATGTCGCCCGGATGGATCATGACGACATTAGCCATCGCCTTAGGCTAGAAAAGCAACTTGAATTTCTAGAGAGCCACCAGGATCTTGACGTTCTTGGAACCTGGGCGAGAACCTTGGGCGGAAAAAAGGAGCAAATCTGGCGCTATCCAGCAAGGGATGAGGATATCCGCAGCGAGTTGATCTTCAACCCGGTCTTAGTGCATGGGTCCGTAATGCTGCGCAAGTCTACCTTTGACAAGTTCAAGTTACGTTATGACCCAAAGATCAGCCGGGCGCAGGATTATGAATTGTGGACCCGGGCGGCTGCAAAAGTCCGATTTGCCAACATCCCCTCGGTATTACTCGAGTATCGAATTCACGATGATCAGGTCGGCAAACAGCATGGCGGGGAGCAACAGAAGGTTGCCGCGTCTGTTCGCGCCAAACAACTGAAAAGCCTCGGATTAACACCCTCCCGCAAAGAACTTGAACTTCATAATCGAATAAGTCGCTGGGAACTACCTAAAGAAAACGCCGAATTACGTGCACTTAAGGACTGGTTTTTGAAGTTAAGCGCCGCAAACCTGGCCACAAACACCCTTCCGCGCACCGCTTTTGAAAGAGCCCTGGAAAAAAGGTGGTGGGCTGCCTGTAGGGCAAATGTGGATATGGGTTTAGAGGCCTGGCGGATGTATACCAGTTTCCCCATTAGGGCCTCGGGCAGGAAGGGGCTGGAAAAGGCTGAATTCATTGCTAAGGCATCTTTGAGGCAGTTGTTTGGGAGGACGCCCGGTTGAGCCCTAGAGTGGCTGTGGTGGCTTATTCAGCCCCGCCCCACGGCGCTGGAGGTGTCGCCAGTGCCCATTTCAATTTGTTTCGCTCTCTACAGCGGGCTGGCTTGGACGCGCGCATGTTTACTTTTGGGGAACCAGGTATTAAGGACGAAGAAGACGTTATTCGCAAAGGTACGCCGCGCTGGAAATCCGCATTTATATTAAAATTGTGTGGTTTATTTTTCGCAGTAACTCAACCGGGCAGCAAAGCTTATCAGACCGCGGATATTTTGAAGTCACTTGTGGGCGCACATCGGATGAACCGTGAAATAAATAGGTTCGCCCCTGATGTGATAATCCTGTCTGACCATGGCGCCCCAGGTCTGATGCTGAAACCGAATGGGGCCAAAGTTATCCTGGTATCCCACCATAACCCCGCCCGCTTTGTGGCGTTGGAGGGCACAAATTTCTCCAAGCTGGATACCTCTATTGCCCTTAAACTGGAGCAACGCGTTTTGGCAAAAGTGGATGCTGTGGTTTGTCCTTCCCACTATATGCAGACGTGGTTCATAAGTACATACGAATTCTTGGGACCGGTCAATGTGATCCCAAATATCCTTGACGGAGAACTAGTAGATGGTATTGAGGCGATAGATATTCGCGCAGAGTTCAATCTTGAACAGGACGCGATGGTTATATATATGCCCTCGGCAGGCAATCAACTAAAAGGGTCGCAATATGTGATCGATATAGTTCGGCGAATTACGGAAAAAGTGAAGTCTACCATTGGGTTCTATATCCCAGGGGACATAGCGCCGGGGTTGGCTGGCGAACTAGCTTCACTGCCGGACCGGGCTCGAATTTGCTTGACGGGTCAAATCTCTTATGCAGAACACATTGGCAACGTTAAATCGTGCTCTTTTGGGATTTCTCCATCGTTAATTGAGAACTACAGCATGGCGTTGCTGGAGGCCGTTCACTGCGGCGTACCCATGCTTGCATTCGCGACGGGTGGGAATGGCGATATTATCCGGGATGGTGAAAATGGCTTCTTGGTGCCCGAAGGGGACGTTAGCGCCATGACTAAGAAGGCTCTTGAATTACTCGATCCCAATGCATTGAAATCACTGAAGAGAAAAACAACGGCGTTTAGCAAGATATACCTTGATAGCAAAAAAGCATTAAACGCCTATTTGGAATTGATAAACAACCTATGCCAAAGATAAGTTTTGGCCTTATCGTCCTTAATGGGCAACCCCTCCTGGAATATAACCTTCGGGCGATATACCCATTTGCATACGAGATCATCGTGGTGGAAGGAGCGGTGAAGGCGGCTGCCTCGCTGGCCACCTCAGACGGACATTCGCTAGATGGCACCCTCCAGATGCTTGAAGATTTCAAGCGGGCCAAGGACCCAGAAGACAAACTTCGCGTCATTTCGGCTAGAGATGATGGCTATCGAGATGGATTTTGGCCTGAGAAGGATGAGATGTCTCAGGCTTATGCAAAGAGAGCGGGCGGCGACTGGCTTTGGCAGGTGGACAGTGACGAGTTCTATGTTGAAGCTGATATCAAAGCCGTTACCGGCTTACTCGATAAGCAACCCGAAATTAGTGCCATTTCTTTTCCGTACATCGAGTTTTTTGGGGGGTTTGACAGCTTTACGACGGGTCAATGGCACTTATACGAATACAACCTTCTGCATAGAATCTTCAGGTGGGCGCCCGGATATCATTATCTAAATCACCGGCCGGCCACTGTTGTGGATGAAAAGGGGATTGATCTACGCGAGAAGAATTGGCTTAAATCCCCGCGCAACGTTGAAGAGCCAATTTATGTCTATCATTATTCATACGTGTTCCCGAAACAAGCCGAACAAAAAGTGGGTTATTACTCCAACGTTGATTGGACACCTGCTTTTCAGGAGAACAAACGATGGCTGGAAGAGAGTTATTTGAAGCTTAAACACCCCCTGTTCCTGGGCGAAAGGCCCAATTTGCAGTGGCTGGAACGATATCGCGGCAAACATCCTGATGTTATCTTGGCTCTGCAGCGGGACCTGGCCATGGGGAAGGTAAAGGAGCCCATGCGCACCGCAAAGGATATCGATAACTTGTTGAAGTCTCCTTTGTATGCAGTTGAGCGAGCATGTGCTCGTTTGTTTCTAGCTTTATTTTGGCCGATTCGTTCAGCTTGGAAGACTTTACGAAAAGGGTTGCTTGGCTTGGGCAAGGCACGAAACCGAGTCTAACATCCGCATTGTGGTTGCGTAATCCTCTATAATTGATAGCTTGCTAAACATAAAGCGAAACTGGAGCAATAGTGGCAGCCGAAATAGTCGAATATAACGGAATCAAATATGCAGAGATCATCTGGGCCGATACCCAGGTAGAAAAGACAACATTTTTCTCTCCGGCCGAATCCTCCTTCCAGTTCGGGCTATTGGCTCACGAAGCCGGCTTCATCGAAGCCCCTCATTATCACAACCCGATGACGCGCACGATTAGCGATCTGCAGCAAATGTTCGTGGTGCAACGCGGCGTTGTGGTCATAGAGCTTTATAGCGATGACGGAAAAAAATTACGCGAGATAGAAATGCACCGCGGAGACGCCATTGTGTTAATCCATGGGGTTCACGCGGTTCGCGTGGTTGAGGATATGCAGTGCATAAGCGTTAAGCAGGGCCCTTACTTGGGGGAGGAAAAAGACAAAGTCTTCGTGGACGTTAAAAAATGATCCCGGTCTTCGAACCTGTTATTAGCGAAGACGAGATCGCTTTGGTTGTGGATGCCTTGAGGCACGGCGAAGTGTCCGGCACGTTTGGGCACTATATAGAAGATTTTGAAAACGAGTTTGCTGCTTATGTGGGCTGCAAATATGGCGTGGCGGTAAATAGTGGAACGTCGGCTCTGCATCTGGCCGTAGCCGCGCTGGATGTGCAAAAGGGAGATGAGGTGTTGGTCAGCGCCAGCACTAATATCGCCACCGCGCTGGCCGCGCTGCACAATGGCGCCATCCCAGTGCCAGTAGACTCCGAGCCGATAACGTGGAATATCAATCTTGATTTGATCGAAGACTTGATCACCCCCAAGACTAAGGCTATCATCCCTGTACACCTATATGGCCATCCAGTGGATATGGATCGCCTGATGGAAATAGCAAACAAGCACAACTTGATTGTTATCGAAGACTGCGCCGAATTGCACGGGGCTACCGTCCGGGGCCGAATGACTGGCAGCTTTGGCCAAATGGCTTGTTTCAGCTTTTATGCCAACAAAGTCATTACCACGGGCGAGGGTGGAATGGTTACCACCAACGATAAGGACCTGGCTGAACGATTGCGGCTTCTCCGGAATTTGGCGTTCACAGAGCCACGCTTCAGGCACGAGCTGGCCGGATATAACTTCCGCATGCCAGGCTACGTGGCAGCATTGGGTCTGGCCCAATTCCGCAAAATTGACAAGATAATAGACGAAAAACGGCGCGTGGCGTCCAGTTATAACGAAAAGCTAAAAGATATTGACGGTTTACAGCTCCCGGTGGAACTTGAATGGGCTAAAAACGTGTATTGGATGTATGGTTTAGTGGTGCAACCCGAATTTGGGATCAGTCGCGACAAACTATCCGAGGCTCTTGCAGAGCGCGGCATTCAAACGCGCACCTTCTTTTGCCCGATGAATCAGCAACCTGTACTCCAGAAGATGCACGGATTCCGCAAAGTCGCTTGCCCGGTCGCGGACTCGCTCTGGGAAAACGGGCTTTACCTGCCATCCACCTGGAATCTTGACGAAGAAAAACTTGCTCTCGTTGGCGATGCCATTCGGCAGGCACCCAACTGGGAAAACTGACCAAATGGCCTCCTATATTGGCAAACATGCCGAGTATTACGATATTTTCTATCAGGACAAACCCTATGCCGAAGAGGCAGCTTTTGTCCACGAATATCTTCGGAAATATTCAACCGGCAAAGTGCATCGCCTGCTCGAGCTGGCATGCGGAACAGGGAGGCACGCCTTTGAGCTGGAAAAGCTTGGATACCAGATTGTGGCAACCGATTACTCTAAAGACTTGCTTGCTGTTGCCAATGCAAAGGCTGTGTCCATTGGGTCATTAGTGGATTTTCGCTTTCAGGATATGCGCAGCCTGACCCTGGATGATGAGCCATTTGATGCGGTTTATTGTTTGTTTGACTCGATCGGGTATGTACAGAGCAATGAAGCCATTCGTAAAGTGTTTAATGGCGTTTACGCACACCTGAAGCCTGACGGCTTATTCCTGTTTGAATTCTGGCACGCGGCTGCGATGTTGCGAGGCTATGAGCCGAAGCGAGAACGGCACTGGAAGACAGCCGATGGGGAAATCATAAGGATTTCTTCAACCAAGTTGGATATTCCAAAGCAACTTGCTGAAGTGACTTACGACATCAAAGAAACAGGCTCTACTGGAATAGGTAATTTGAGCGAAACCCAACTGAACCGCTATTTTCTGGTTCAAGAGATGGCGGCCTTTTTGGAAGCTAGCCATTTCGCTCCGCTCGAGTTCTTGCCTGCCTACCAAAAGAGTGGGCACATCGATGAAAACACCTGGCATATCCTCGCCATTGCTCAAAGGCAATCACTATGAAAGTTGCTGTTTACCTGGATAGTTATCGGCCTGAAGATGGCGGGGCTTTTACCATGCAAGGGGACCTTTTTGTTGCTGTGTGTGGGTTGGCTAAGGAAGCCCGGCATGAATTTGTCGTGGTGTCTGCGGCAAACGACAAGATCAAGGCGGATGCCAACAAAGCAGGCTTGGCTTGGATGGCTTTCCAAGGGCCGGGAATCTTCGAGCGATTGTGCGCTCTGATTGTACGCCTGGTGCCCAGCTGGCGGCATCGAATGCGATGGAGAAACTTGTTCGAACGCAGATTGCGCGCCGAGGGGGTTGATTTTGTGTGGTTTGTTGGGCCGAAACCTTTGGATATGGACCTTCCGTACATGGCTATCGTACTGGACCTGCAACACCGCAAACAGCCATGGTTTCCAGAGGTGAGTGAATATTCAGAATGGGCAACCCGGGAAAGATTGCAAGCTCCTTTTTTGCGTAGGGCGGCAGCCGTGATCGTGGGAACGCAAGTGGGTAAAGAAGAGGTCGTATCCTTTTTTCAAGTTCCTCCTGAACGCATTTACATCCTTCCCCATCCCACCCCTGCTTATGCGCTGGAAGCCGCACATCAGAAGCAAAGCCCGCTTGAAGGGCTGCCCCCCGGTTATCTTTTTTATCCAGCCCAGTTTTGGGCGCACAAAAATCACGTTAATTTACTGCTTGCGCTGAAGCAGTTAAAGGATGAAGGTCTACGTATCCCCTTAGTTCTGGTCGGTTCGGACTTTGGGAACAAAGCTTATGTGGAGGAAACCATTGAAGGCCTTGGTTTAGGAGACCAGGTAACCATATTGGGTTTTGTGGATACATCTTCAATAACTGCTCTATACCAAAATGCTCTTGCGTTGACCTATGTGACCTTCTTTGGCCCAGAGAATCTGCCACCTCTGGAGGCATTTGCTATGGGTTGCCCGGTGATCGCATCCGACGTGGATGGCGCTTTTGAACAATTTGGGGATGCCGCTATGCTGGTAGACCCGACCAAACCGGAGGATATTGCCGCGGCTATACGTAAGGTCCACAGTGACGAAAAATTGCGCCATCGATTGGTCTCCCGTGGAAGCCGGCGGGCTACTAGTTGGACAGCTGAGGATTTCGTTCGCGGGGCATTTGGGATACTAGACGGCTTCGAGCCCGTTCGTCGAGCGTGGAAGAGTTAATTTTCTAAGCGGTCTTTTATGTCGTTCCTTCCCTCAATAAGTGTCATTACCTCGGTGTTTCGAGGGGAAAACTATCTACCCGGTTTTTTTGCAGACCTGCAAGTTCAAACTATCTTTCCCGAGCTCGAGCTAGTATTGGTACTCAATGAACCTAGTCCCCAGGAAAGGAAACTTTCCAAAGAATTCGCCGCTAAGCATATAAAGCAGGTGCAAATACTATATGCGCCCAAACGTGAATCCCTTGGCACCTCCTGGAATAGGGCCTGGGTGGCTAGCAAGGCCCCCTATCTGGCACCCTGGAACGTGGATGATCGGCGCGTGGTGGACTCTTTGCAGCGGCAGTTGGATGCTATGGAAGATAATCCGGATGCGGTGCTGTGTTATGGAGACTATATAACAATCAGTGCTTATGGAATCGAGAAGGGATCCAGGCGCGAAACGCCAAAGTATAGTCAGCGTCATTTTCGCAGAGCCTTTGCCCAAGGCGGCGCGTTTTGGCTGTTGCGACGGAATGTATCTGACCAAATAGGTTATTACGACGAGCAATTCAGTGTGGCCGCTGATATGGAGTTTTCTTTCAGGATAGCGGCCAAAGGGCTTAGCATGACCCGCTGCGAAGGTTTGGTCGGATATTTCACGGATGCAGCCCAGGGACTGAGTACAAGCCAAGGGGCCCACATTTCGACAATCGAACGAACTTCCATCCAATTGCGGTATGGCGTCTTCGATAAGATTCGCAGAGAATATCTGTCAAAAGCTCAAGAATTCCATTTGGACGAGGTGAAGAATAATGGAAGATGGATAGAGCTAAGTAAGTTTTTGCCGGAGCACAAGGCGTTTTTGAAGAGCCAAAAACCGCTCTGGATAATTGGGGCAGTTCGCAATGCGGGCCGGGCTTTGCTAAAGTCCCTTGGGCTATTATCGTTTATTTATTGGTTGCAAAAAAAACTGATAGGTACGGAGATTTAGGGCCGTGGCTGTACCCAATATCAGCGTTGTAATTCCCACGCGTGATCGGGCCGGATATATCCTTGAGGCGCTAGATAGTGTGTTTGCTCAGACATATACCGATTACGAAGTCATTGTTATAGATGACGGATCGCGTGATGAAACACAAAAACTGCTAGGCCCACTTATTCAACAAGGCAAAATCCAATACCAGTTTCAGAAGTCCTCTGGAGTTTCTGCGGCGCGTAACCGGGGAGTAAAGGCGGCACAGGCGCCCTACATCGCATTCCTAGATTCGGATGATCTTTTCTTGCCCACCAAGCTAGAAAAGCAACTGATCATATTTGACCAGAATCCGAAGCTGGGGTTTGTTCATTGTTGCTTTTCAAAGTTTGATTCCTCAGAGAGAGATTTGGGCATACGAGACACCTCTCGATTTGATGGCTGGATATATCCCAAAATGCTCCTGGAATGGTCGATTCTGATGGCTATGCCCTGCATGTTAATGCGCAAAGATGCAATCATCGAAGCTGGGGGGTTTGATGAGGAAATGTCTTGGGCCGAGGATCTAGATCTATGGAGGCGCATTGCCAGGCTCTACCCGATTGGCGTCGTATCCGAACCCCTGGTTCGCGTGCGAGTGCATAATGCCAGCACTACCTCTGTGCGCGGGGGGGAATTGCGGGATTTGGACATTATTTAGAAAAGGCTTTCATTGAGGACCCAGCTCTCTCCTCGTTATTTAGGCGACGTGCACTGGCAAAAATGCATGCCAAGCTCGCTCAAAACCTGTTGGGCGAAGGTCGGGGGGAAGATATGAGCTTGGTGCGTTTACACAGCTTACAGGCCTTGGGAGCTTGGCCCCTTCAATTGAGTGCAATGGCAGCCATCGGGTCATCATTTTTGCCAGCGAACTTAAGACACACGCTTGCCGAGACCATACGCCACATCCGATACCCAAGGTCTACAAAATAGCCCAGATATAATTTCCTCTGACCCCTCATGCCTCTAGATCAAAATAAGCCGACGATTCTTTTTCTGGGCACACAGATGGAGGTCGCTGGAGCACAGCAAGTGCTCCTTTCGCAAGCTGGCTGGTTTTATGAACACGGATATCCAGTTCGGGCAGTTTTCCTCTATGACAAGCAAGGTTTAAAGGATGATTGGGAGGCAGCTTACCCATTCCCGGTCATTTCCCTGAACGGCCGCAAACTGGCCGCCCCCTTTCCTTCCAACCCCATAAGGCTGTTAAGCGCACTTATCAAGCTTTTTGGACTCCTAAAAAATGAAATAGCCATTATTGTTTGCTTTACACCACATAGCAATCTCCTTGGGTTGCCCTTGGCTTGGTTGGCTGGAGTTCCGGTGAGGATAGGTACACACCACGGACACATAGAAGGTTCATCCAAATGGTTGCAACGTATGCATGGGTGGCTTTCAAATTCAAGATTGTGTAGCATGATGGTGGCAGTTTCGGCCCAGGTGCGCGACTATGCAACTCTGCAAGAGGGGGTTCACCCAACCCGATTGAAAGTAATTGAGAATGGCATTGAGCCACCCAGGTTAGACGGGCTTGAAAGTAAATCGTCTATGCGCCACCGGCTAGATATACCCCCGGATGGAATAATGCTTCTTACAGTTGGTCGGTTAACCGTACAGAAGGGCCACACAATTCTATTGGACGCAGCCGCTAAATTATCCGGTAAATTTCCAATTCTTCGGTTTGTATTTGCAGGCGATGGCCCACAACGCTCTTCGCTGGAGAGCAAGGCAGAGGCACATGGTCTTGAAAACCAAGTGATTTTTCTGGGTTTGCGGAGCGACATTCCAGCGCTTTTGAAGGCGGCAGATATCTTTGTTCAACCTTCCCTGTGGGAAGGCTTGTCGTTGGCCCTCTTAGAGGCCCTGTTTGCCGGATTGCCAGTCTTAGCTACAAGAGTGGAGGGAGTTGTTGACGTTGTGGAAGATGGGAAAAGCGCATTACTTGTTCCACCGGGCGACTCCGACGCGTTGGCTAACGGACTCGCCAAATTAATAGGGGACGAAAGTTTACGCGAACGTTTAGGACGGGCAGGGTTAGAGCGAGCAAGAGAGAAATATACTCTTGGGAAAATGTGTGCCTCTTACGAATCATTGATCCTCGGCCTGTTACCTGATGCCAGCTAGAGCAAAATCACAGGCAAATAACTCTTTAGTTCCAAGAGTTATCCTTTTTTTGGCAGTCTTAAGCCTAGTAGCTGCTGCGTTTGGGGAGGTGTTTTCAACCGCGTGGGGCTCTGGTAATTGGTTGGGGCATCTCTCCCCGAAGTGGTCTCTCGCGCTGGCGCTTCTTTTCATGGTTGGGGTGGCTTTACTCGTCGCACAGTTTCTTTGGCTTTTCTCGCAGAAAAAAGACAGTTTAGAAAGAATAGCGTTGGGGTTGAGGTTTAGAATCGGTAGGTGGACCAAGCCCCTGTCTATTTTTTCCATCCTTATCCCTGCTTGGTTTGTGTTCTTTTCTCCCTGGGGTGGAATGTTTACAGGAATTGCTTCTCGGGCAGTTATGTTTCTATTGTCGATAGTGACCTGCGCCTATCTACTCTCCTATAGCGATGAAACGTTTATTGAATGGAAATTTTTTTTGGTGGCCGGCTTGTTACTGGGGTCGGTGTTGATTTTTGCCGAGGCTCTCGCCTCGGTTGCAGATTACCCATTCTCGTTGCATTGGTCAGAGGGTAATCGGATTTGGGATTATTCAATCGCCTTTGGCCAGGATCGCTATAACTATACGGGGACATACCCGATTTTCGCATGGATCGACCAAGGGAGGCAAACCCTTTGGGGTTTGCCCTTCTTGATACCGAATATCCCTATCTGGGCAGTTCGCTTGTGGAACGCGCTTCTCGTCACGATACCCTACGTGCTTTTTGGGTGGGTCGCGTTTAAACCCTCGAAAGGGTCTCATGAGCAATGGGTGTTTGTTGGACTTTGGACCCTAATTTTTCTGAACCAGGGCCCGATCTACACACCGCTTGTATTCGCCGCAATCCTGGTGGCGCTGGCGCGCCGCCGGCCGCTTTGGCTGGCAGTCCCACTACTTTACCTAGCCGGCTACTATGCAGGGATAAGCCGCTTTACTTGGATTTTCGCTCCTGCCATCTACGTCGTAATTCTCACCTTTGGCGACGCGGTTCTTGAGAGGGCTAAGGCGGGATGGCAGTCCTGGCTACGGGGTACCGGCCTGGCGCTTGCGGCCATCTGGGAAAAGGGCCTGCCCGTTCTCCTGGGAGTGTTTTCGGGAATCCTTCCTCTGTTGGCTTCATCAGATAGTGCTCCAATAACCCAGGGCGGGGCTGGTAGCCCGTCGATCGAAACTCTGCAAGGTTTACAGGCAACTTCTACTACGCAGCCATTTCTTTGGGAACGCCTGTTGCCCAACCCCGTTTATCCCCCGGGCATCTTACTGGGACTTGCTTTGGCAACTTTGCCGCTGATCTTGCTGATTGTTTACTTGGCGAAAAAGAAGTATTGGAGAACTGAATTTTGGCAAAGCTTCATGACTTGTTTGGGATTAGGGGCCATGATGGTGGTGGGCTTGGTAGCCAGTGCAAAAATTGGCGGGGGCACAGATTTGCATAATATGGACATGTTCTTAGTGGGGTTGGTTTTGGTTGCTGCTTTAGCGTGGGAAGGAGGATTAGCCTCTAGGTTGTATATCTTGATAAAACAATCTCCTTACGTCCGCTGGTTGCTGGCCGGCCTGGTTTTCATTCCCGCCTTCCTGCCAATGATCGGAGGAAGGCCCTTGGAATTGCCCTCAGCCGAGCGTACCCAATACGTATTGCAACAGATCCAAACAGATGTCGCCTGTGCGCGTCAATATGGCGAGGTGTTGTTTATGGATCAACGCCAGTTGCTCACGTTTGGGCAGATGGGGGATTTGCCGCTGGTAGTAGATTATGAAAAGAAATATGTAATGGATAAAGCCCTTGCCGGCGATGAGGCCTATTTTGAGCAGTTTCGCCAAGATTTGGCCTCAGGGCGGTTTTCGATGATTGTGACCGAACGCCAAGCTATCCTTTACAAGGAACCGGGCCTTGATAGTATAGGCGATAGCCTGGACGAAGAAAACAATGCCTGGGTTACTTGGGTGGCCACTCCCCTTTTAACATATTATCAATCCGTAGCCGATTTCAAAGATGTCGCAGTAGAAATATTCGTGCCTATCGAGCGCAATTTTGACTGCCCGTAATCTTAAACCCAGCAGAAAAAAAGAAAAACCTGAAACAAGCTGGCTCGGGTTTTATTTCCTTCTAGCCGCAATTGAAGCCTGGGTCGCAGTGGCCCTGGTATTTGCATCCCCAAGCGAGGGCGCAAACGCCTGGCTGTTTGGCCTTTCCCCCCTGCGCTGGGGCTTAGTAGTTATCTTGTTTGGTTTAGCTGCTGTGTCCAGTATCCTCATTGGACTGAAGCAAAGAAGCCATAGAGCTTGGGGACAAATTGAGCGTGGCATAAGCCGGATTCTGAACCGGCCGGGCATTTACTTTCCGATCGTTATTTTTTCGATTTTGCTGTGCGTATTTTGCTTTTACCTGGCCATCCTAACTTTCAAGTTCACCGATGCTTTCGTGCAAGTAAGGTTGCAGCGTGTCCTGCCCCTCATTGGTTGGGGCTTTCTTTTTTCGTTGCAGTCTCTAATAGTTATCCCCCACTTTAACCGTTCAATTCAACCCGATAAAAATTGGGTGTCAGGATTTAAGCATTGGTACCCAGCCTTGGTGGCCCTGATAGCAATGGCTTCCTTAAGCTTGGTTGTTGGCCTGACAGGCCTGGGAGTGCAGCCAGATCGAACCGGCTGGGACACACCGGGCACGCCCGTTTTGGGCACGCAAGTTTTTATGGCATGGATTTTAGCCTTATTAAGCTATTCCGTTTTGCAGTGGATGAGGGCGCGCTTTGGCTGGCGGCTGTCTCGTTTGGATTGGCTGGTAATGTTGGGGCTGTGGCTTGTTGCGATTTGGATGTGGCAATCACAGCCGCTTACCCCAACATTCTTCTCTCCTGCGCCGCGCGCTCCGAACTTTGAGTATTACCCATACTCAGATGCGGCCACTTTAGATATAGCTGCGCAAAACTTCTTGGTAGGTCAAGGTCTTCCCGATGTCATAGAGAAGCCGCTATATAGCCTCTTCTTGGCGGCCCTTCATTTATTGTTTGGTCAGAAATACCTTAGCGTTGTAAGTGCTCAAATCTTGGTATTAGCTCTGTTCCCGGTTGCCTTGTATTTGATCGGCAGCAAATTACACAACCAGCTATCCGGCGCGTTGTTGGCCCTGGTGATTATTTTCCGGGAAACAAACGCGATCGCCTTGTCTGGCGACATTTTAGTTTCGCACTCCAAACTACTCATGACAGATTTACCGGCGGCACTGGGTATAGCCCTTTTCGCTTTATTGGTTTTGCATTGGCTCCAATCTAACCGAGCTAATCTTCGGTGGCCGCTTTGGGTGGGCGGTGCGCTGGGTATGCTGATGTTGCTTCGGTCCCAAACCGTCGTATTCTTGCCGTTTATACTGATCATAGCGTTCTTGTGGGCCAGCAAGAATCTCCATTTACGCTTGGGTTATACGGGATTATTGCTGCTGGGCTTCCTGCTGGCGACGGTTCCCTGGATGTGGCGAAATTATCAAAGAACAGGACAGTTTGGTTACTCGCAGCCGTTGCAGGCCATTTACATAGCCAAGCAATATAGCTTGACCCCGGAACTGGCGAATCCTGGGTTCCCGGAAGGAACACCCACATCAGAATATGTTTCGTTGGGGTTTTCGAATGCGATGAAATTCGCCTTGACATATCCAGGCGAGGTTGCACGCTTCGTCAGTGCTCATTTCTTGCACAATGAAGTTTCTTCGTTTCTGGCTCTGCCCATGCGTTTCGACCTATCGGATAAGGCCGTCACCTTCTATAACTTGTTGCCCTATTGGGCAGGGCAGGAGGACCGGCTGTGGAATGACTGTTGCTCGTTAACCAGTTATGTCAGCGGCACTCCTTATTGGACTGGTTGGGATGGCGCTTTACCCAATGATGCATTGCTACCGCTAATGGTAAATATGGTAATAGTAGCAATTGGGATAGGTGGTGCCTGGCGAAAAGTTGGCCGGTTGACATTAATTCCCATTGGTTTTCATGTGTTTTATAGCCTCAGTACAGCCATAGCACGCGTATCGGGATGGCGCTTGATACTACCCGTGGATTGGGTGATCATCTTGTTTTATTGCATCGGACTAGCCCAAATGGCCTTGTGGGTCTGGTCCTACCTGTTTGGTGTAGAGGCTGATATTCAAGCAGAGGGGCAAAAGAAAAAAGGCATATTCAGGACAGCTTGGCAACAGCAAGGCCTCTTGAAGGCAGGGGCGATTATTCTGATCGCAGGGGCGTTCATTCCGGTTGCCGAGCGACTGGTTCCTGCGCACTTTTCAGATTTTGATATGGCGACTGCTCAACAAACTTGGCAATCCTCTGATTTTTCAACGCAAACCGGCAAGGGCCTGAGCGAGTTCTTGGATCAACCGAATGCCAAAGTCGTTTGGGGCCGCGCGTTTTACCCTAGTTTCTATCCAGAAGGTACCGGCGAACCGGGTGGAGACGGGTCCGCGTACACGATGCTTCCTTTTTCGCGCCTGGCTTTTAGATTGGTTGGGTCCGTCAACGATCAGATTGCTTTACCCTTGAGCCAGGCCCCGGAATTTCCCAATGCTGTAGACGTGCTGGTATTAGGTTGCAACGAGGAGAATTACTTCCGAGCGGCAGCCGTAATATTCCTGAATCAGGATGCCCCGGACATCCTTGCTCAGAATTTGCATCCGTTTGATTGTGCGAGTCTCCCTTAACCCCTAAGTGGGGCGACTAGGTATAATCTTCTTGCGCCTCGGTTGAGGCGTTCTTCTTATGTCCGTCGTATTGATTAATCCTAATCTGGTCGTCCAACGCAATGATCCCTTTACCACCGGGATCGTGTATATACCAATTGCACTCGCCTACCTAGCAGCCAGCCTTCGGCAGGCTGGTCACGATGTCGAGGTTGTTGACGCTTACGCCCAGGCCCCTCGGCAGAGCCGACGCGAAGGCGAATTCACCTTATTCGGCCTCACGGAAGAACAGGTCGTGCAAAACCTTCCTCGCGAGGTGGAGGCCGTATTCGTCTACGCCATCAATTTGACAAACCACCTCTCCACGCTGGCCATCGTAAAAGCTATTAACCAAGCCAGACCCGAAGTGCCGATAGTGGTGTTTGAGAATACTCAGGCGGTGACGGCCTATGCTTTATCTCAAATAGCTGCTGAGTTTTACGCTGCTGGGGGGAACTTCATCCTAACGGGAGAGCCTGAGCAAAGGGCACTCGCCTTCCTGAACGCACTTGAAGAGGATGGCGGCAGCAACTTAAGGAAAATCGATGGGCTCGGATCCCCTAGTTTTTACAACCCGCCAGCAGGTTTTCTCGCGGAATCAGAGCTGAATGCCCTGCCAGTTCCGGCTTGGGAGTTACTGCCACTGGATAACTATTGGTCTTTGCACTTTGCCCATGGCCCATTGTCCTCATCCAAATATCTCCCATTGATGACCTCGCGGGGCTGCCCCTACCCATGCGGCTTCTGTGTGGTGCCGGCTACCAACAGCCAGAAGTGGCGCCCTCGCTCTGCCGGAAATGTGGTCGATGAAATCGAGCATTTTTATCACGCCCTTGGAGTGGGCGAATTTCATATTGAAGATTTGGACCCTACAATCTCGGATGAACGCATACGCCAAATATGCGCCGAGATTCTTCGTCGTGAGTTGAAGATAACCTGGAAGATCGCCGCCGGCACCAAAGTGGAGACCATGCGCAACGAAGAGACCATCGACCTAATGTCCCAAGCTGGGTGTCGCTACATCTCGATTTCTCCCGAAACTGGGTCACCGCGGCTACTAAAAATGATGCGAAAGCCTTTCAACTTGGAGCATGCTGTTCGGCTGGTGAAGCGAATGAATCAAGTTGGTATCCGCTCTCAAGCCTGTTTCGTTTTGGGATACCCCGGCGAGACGCCTGAAGACCTGCAAATGACCTGGGATTTGGTGAGGGAGTTAACCCGCGTGGGTGTAGATGAAGTTGCCCTGTTCATTATTACGCCCGTACCAGGGTCCTCGATTTACGAGCAGCTTGCGGGTTACACCAGTCTCTCGGAACTTAATTTCAGCCCCACCTGGCGAAAGGATTATGTTCAGCTAGCGAAGTTTCGCCTCCATTTGTATGCACATTTTCTGTGGTGGAAATTGCGTTATCATCCCTTCAAGTTGTTGGCTCAACCCTTCTATTTCCTGCGTCGCCGTTTTCAGACAAAAATGGAAATGGTGCCTTATCGTGCTCTCGCTTTGCGCTGGTTTGCCAGATGACTAGCAGTTCAAAAAGAATCCATTCTTATGGGGAGTCTCGCAAGTTCAAGGGCCTAGAGAAATGGGCCATAAAACATCGGGCGAAGCAAGGGCAACAACTAATGGAAAAGCTGATAAGGGAACACGCGGGACGATCTTTAGAAGTGGTGGAGCTCGGCTGCGGCTACAACGCCACTAATCTTATCCACTACGAAGAGCTGTATCCGAATATTAGCTTCACGGGCGTGGATCTCAGCGTGTCCCACAAAAATAGGGCTATTAGCTGGATTGAAGCCGATTTGTCCTCATGGGCACCGAGTCGGCTCTATGATGGTTGTTTGTCACTGGCTGTGCTAGAACACATGCTTGATCCGATGAAGCACTTTGCGTTGATTGGTAAATGCCTAAAAAGAAATGGACTTGCTTTATTGACCACCCCGGCACCCGTGGCGGATTTTTTTCTTGAACTGCTCGGTAAGGTTAGGTTGTTTGACTTTCAAGAGATAAGGGACCATAAACTCTACCTGACGCAAGGTGGCATGAATTTAATGTCCGAGAGCGCCGGCTTGTTTATAGAGCAAAACAGGAAGTTTTCGGCCGGGCTTAATCAATGGTTACTCCTAAGGAAAAAATGACTTCAGCTGCGTCAAGTGCAAGAAAAATTATCTCAAGATCGTTATCAATAGCCGTTGCGATTCCATGCCACAATGAAGCTGCTACCATAGCCATCGTGGTGCGCGATTTTCGCAAAGCGCTTCCGCAGTCTCAGGTTTACGTCTTTGACAATGCCTCTTCCGACGGGAGTTCCGGCCTTGCTCGCCAAGCTGGCGCCAAAGTGCATGTGGTCGCTTCATTAGGGAAAGGCAACGTTTTGCGTACAGTTTTTGATGAAATCAAGGAGGATTTGGTAATCCTCGTGGACGGTGATGACACCTACGATGCGACAGAAGCGACTGCCCTGTTGGATCCGCTGATTGAAAGCGAGGCGGATATGGTGGTTGGTAATCGCTTGGGCAAGGCTATAGATACCAACATGAAGCGCATGAATCAATTTGGCAACCGCTTCATCGTGAGCTACATCAATCGGCTTTTTGGTACGCGCTATCAGGATGTGCTGTCTGGTTACCGGGCCTTCAACCGGCGCTTTATTGAGAGCGTGCCTGTGTTGACAACAGGTTTTGAGGTCGAAACTGAGATTACCTTGCAAGCTCTGGCTGAAGGGTTGCGTATAGTCGAAGTTCCCATCAGCTATCGCAGTCGGCCCGCAGATAGCCGCTCCAAATTGCGGCCGTTCGCGGATGGCTATCGCATTATCCTGACGGCAGCTATCTTATTGCGTGACCATCGACCTTTACGTTTATTCGGATATATTACGCTGCTTTTTTGGGGAATAGCATTGGTGGGAGGCATATTAAGGCTGTTGAGTTTCTATGGGCGGGGCACTTTGCCAGATAGCATCCTTGGCGGAATAGTCTTGTTGGGCATCCCTACAGGAATGATTTCATTAGGCATTGGCCTGTCCTTGAACGCAATAAATACACGTTTTCAGGAAGTCAAAACCTATCTAAGGCGGTCCCGTTAATTGGTAGCAAATAAGATCGAAGGCTATAAAGCCCTGCTGGAAACAGTTCGCTGTAACCTGTGTGGCGCCAATGATTACGAAGTGGTCTATCCGCCCCGGTACGAATTGGCCAAACCCGAGGATATTGCCAATACTTTTCGCTCATCTGGAGATGAAGTCTTGTTGGACCAGCTAGTGCGCTGCAAGCAATGCGGTTTGGAATATCTAAATCCCCGTTTGCGCAGCGACGTGGTCATTGAAGGGTATAGCGCCGGCACGGATGAGGTTTTCGTTTCGCAGGCTCCCGGACGTGAGCGCACATTTGCTAAATCGCTAAAGCTAATCGATCAATTGCGTCCCCAGCTGGGCCGCCTGCTAGATATTGGCACGGCGGGCGGTTCTTTCTTGTCGGTTGCTCAGAAAGCCGGCTGGCAAGTGGAAGGATGCGAACCCAACCGGTGGATGTCAGAATGGGCAAACCAGCACTACGGGCTGCACGTGGTCCCTGGAACCATTGAGGATATGAAACTAAAAGACGAATCTTTCGATGTGATTTCTTTGTGGGACGTCTTAGAGCACACTCCTGACCCCAGGGCAACTTTGCGAGAATGTTCGCGGGTACTCAAGCCGGGAGGGTTGCTGGTGGTGAACTATCCAGATATCCATTCGTTAATTGCGCGGCTGATGGGCCGTCGATGGGTATTCCTCCTTTCCGTCCACTTATATTATTTCACCGAAAAAACCCTGAGCAAAATGCTTGAGGATTTAGGATTTCGGGTCGTGAAGCGCCGCGCGCACTGGCAGACCCTTGAGCTAGGATATGTCCTTTTCCGAATGGAAGCTTACGTCAAATCTTTAGCGAGGGCGGTCAGGTGGGTGGTAAAAAAACTAGGACTTTCCCATCTGCAGATACCCTATTGGATGGGCCAGGTGTTGGTGATCGCTGAAAAGGAATAATTCCAGTTATCATCAATGAAGAAACTCTAGGCGGCTTACTGCCGCTTTCTTTATGGAGACCAGGTTGAGCGAAAAGGAAAAAGTTGTGGTGCTGGGGGCTGGTGTAGGCGGGCTTGCGGCTGGGTATTTCCTGGCTCGGACCAGTAAATTCCAAGTAACAGTTTTGGAAAAAGAAAAGGTTCTGGGTGGTTTGTGCGCCAGCTTCGAGCGTGATGGCTTTGTTTTGGATTATGGTGCTCACAAGCTCTATTCGGTTATTCCTGGCATTCTAGATGAGGTGACCTCCCTTATGGGGGAGCGCCTATTGCAACTGCCCAAGAGAAATCGCCTCTACTTGGATGGACACCTGGTCGACTATCCGCTTAAGTTGGGAAACCTGGCTAAAGTCCTGGGTCCGTTTCGGTTTCTGAAACTTGGCTTTGGATACGGGGTGGAACTGATAAAAGGCTTGTTTTCCCGACGACCCCCCGCATCCTATGAGGAATACATCATTCGGCGCTTCGGCCGACCCACGTATGAGCTGGTGTTTGAGCCTTTGGCAGACAAGGTTTGGGGCGACCCAGCGACGTTGCACCCTGAAATGGCGCGTACGCGTTTGCCAGCTTCAGGTGGTATGGAGTTGGTGCTGAAGATGCTGGGTCTAAAAAAGGAAACGGCTGATACGAACGCCGAATTCTTCTACTATCCCAGAGCAGGGTTTGGCGACTGGCCGCAGGCTTTGGCTGAGGGTATTGAGGCCAATAGCGGTCAAGTGCTGACCGGCATAGACGTGAAGGGTTTGGACATGAAAGCCGGACGGATTGCGGGTGTCGTGGTTATGATCGATGGCAAGCAGCAAACGTTGCTTTGCGATTATTTGGTTTCATCCTTGCCGCTCCCGCTTCTTGGACGCTTGGTCTTTGGGAGCAAAGATCAAGAGTTCAATCAGGCAGTTACCGGCTTACAGTTCCGGCACTTGATTTTGGTATATATATGGGTCAAACGTCCATTGGTGATGGAAGACCAATGGGTCTTTTTCCCGCAGCGTGACGTGGTCTTCAGCCGTTTGTTCGAGCAAAAGCAAATGAATCCCGAATTGGGCATGGCCGATCAAACCGTAGTCACCGCAGATTTTACGGCTTCCGAGGGGAGTGAACTATGGGAAGCAAACGATGAGGAATTGGTGCAGCGCGTCGTGGACGGATTGGTGTTGACCGGCTTCGTGCAGCGAGAGGATGTCATTGGGAATCTAGTCGTTCGGAGGCGTAATTTTTATCCCCGCTACGACCTGGCCTATGTTCAAAAAATGAAGTTAGTCAGCAGCAAACTTCAGCGGGTTCCCAATTTGCTAACGACTGGACGGATCGGTATGTACAACTATAACAACTCCGACCATTGCGCTGATATGGGACGGTTTATCGCCGAGCATTTGGCGGCTGGTGAAACGCCGCACAAAATTTGGCGGTCCCTTGAGCGCCGCGTGGCCGACTATAGGATTGTGGACTGAGGACCATGCCAAAGCTAAAACTACGAAACGTTTCGGTGCAAGGGATTTTGGTTTGGTCGGTCCTCGCCGGAATTGTATGTATAGCTTGGCTGCTTAATTCTCGAAGCGAGGCAAGCAGCGCCTTTTTTATGGGTTATTCGACTACTCGGCTAGCCCTGATGGCCGTAGTGGTAATCCCCACGCTGGGTCTCGCCGCAATCTCTATCGGTGCCTGGCAATCCCCAAACCGATACTGCATACTAAGCAAGGGATTTGAGTCTATTAGCTCCACGAAGTTGTATTGGTGGCTGCTCTTCGGGGGGGTGCCACTTTTGATAACCTGCATCTTTTTCTTCCTGTTGCCCGTGCAACGCGCAGTTGATCTATTCGGGTCGACCGCTCTGTATTTTGAGCAAAGCAAGCCACTTTTCTTATATTCCGTTCTGATTCTAGGGACATGGATTCCGCTTGCTAGCCAGGCTCGTTTTGGGACAGACCTGAATTGGCTCAGAGGGGAAAGAGAAAAAATCCGCATTGCCCTAATAGTTTTCGTCGCACTGGGAATCTTGTCAGGCCTGATTGCCATTACGGGAATTGGGTTTGGATTCGATGCGACAGTTTGGAACGCGCCCGGAGCGCCAATCCTGATTACACAGGTCCTGCTGTGTCTATTTTCGGCCTTAGTTGTGCTCACTGTAGTTTTTTTCTTTGTCCCCAAAAAATCGCCTTCGGTCGAGTTGTGGTTGGCCGCACTGGTCTGGGTGGCTGCTTCTCTCTTATGGCTTGCGCAACCAGCCTCGCCCACATACTACAATTCTCCTCCTGTTCCACCTAATAACCAAAGTTACCCATTATCAGACGCTTTCAATCATGACGTCATTGCCAACAACGTACTAATTGGGGAGGGCTTTCGTTCCGGAGGGCAGTTTGCCATCCGACGCCCCCTTTACATATTGTTTTTAGCAGCCCTGGAGAGGTCGATCGGCCCGGATTACCAGGCAATAGTCAATGTTCAAGTGGTGGTTTTAGCTCTCTTTCCCGTCGCCCTCTTCTTGCTGGGAAGCAAATTACACACCCGCCTATCCGGATTACTTGTGGCTGGTTTCGTGATCTTTCGCGAGGCTAATGCTATTACATTGGGCCATGTGATAAATGTCTCCCACGCAAAATTGCTTATGGCCGACCTGCCCGCGGCCCTGATGATGGCGGGAGTTGCTCTGGCGGTCTTCATCTGGTTGCGTGGTAGCGCTAACAATTCAGCAACTTCGCTATTGGCTGGCGGGGTCCTTGGGGCCTCTATTCTATTAAGGTCCCAAAGTCTTCTCCTCCTTCCCTTTCTCGTCGTCCTTCCCATTCTTGTTTGGAAGTGGCGAGCAGCCTGGCGTCCAATCCTCCTATTTTTGCTTGGCACTCTCATCGTGGCGGGGCCCTGGATCTTGCGCAACAGGGCGCTGACAGGTCAATGGATCATCGAGGATGGTATCAATGTTTCGGGATTTATGGCCAATCGTTATAGCCTTACCCCTGGCACTTCTCGGCTGCCGCTTTTGCCAGGTGAAAGCGAGGGGGAATACTATGCGCGCCAGATGGTGAGTGTAAGGGAATTCATCTGGGAATACCCGGATTACGTAGCAAGTTTCGTTATAGACAACTTTGTGCGCAACGAGATGCTCAACTTCATGAGCATGCCCGTTTCCTGGCAACTCAGGGATTTGGAAACCCATGTGCGTGAGCTACCTTATTGGCCCAGTTGGGAAGGAGGGTTGGAGGTTGAGAGCTACGCTCCTGTAGCAATTAATTTGGTTTTAGTTAGCTTGGGGATTGCAGTCGCCTGGGGTCGGCATCGTTGGACAGGCATGATGCCGCTGATTATCAATATCGGGTTTACTTTCAGTTTGGCTCTGGCGAGAGTTTCTGGATGGAGATACAACCTACCCATAGATTGGACCGTTCTTTTTTACTTTGCGATAGGGTTGGCCCAGGTGCTAATTTGGGGAATTGCTTTGGTGCAACTGGCTCCAGGTGCAAGAGGATTTCTAGCATTTTTAAAACCGACCCCAATCAACGACCCAAGCTCAAACCCCAACCAGAAGCATCAATTTCCTATCCTCGCCATCGCGATCCTAGTGGTTTTAGGCTCTGCGCTCTTAGTAATTGACATCTCGAGCAAACCGAAATACACAGACATGGCCCAGCCGGAAATAGCGAACTTGCTTTCTGTCGCTGAGGTTCAGAATCCTTCGACTGAAGATGAAAAGGAGAGATTACTGGCGATGCTGTCGCAAGGCGAGATTACAGGGCTGAGTGGTCGAGCCCTGCATCCGCGCTACTATTCTTCCGGCCAGGGTATCCCCGAAAGAAACTTTGCGCTGGTTGATCCAATGAATTTCAATAAAGTCACCTTCTATCTGATCGGGCCCCATCCCACCAGCGTGATATTGCCTATAGAGAGTGCTTCGTTCGTTTTCCCAGCCAGTTCTGATGTATTGGTTTTCAAATGTCCTGGAGACACTCTTGAAGCGGCTGCCGTTTTGATTGACCCGATGGGGAACAGCCCGAGTGTCCTCTTCTCTAGCAGGCTCGATCAGGAATGTAATGGCTAAATTAAAAGTTGACTCCCAGCATATCGTCAAAGCATTGCTTATGTTGGGTGTATTGGTTGTATTCATTGCACTACTTTCCGGAACCGGTTCGAGTTTCGCTGAATTTGCCAGTTGGCCGTCCTTCGTTGCCTTGCTGGCGATCGCGGCAGGTTTGTTCTGGCTGAGCTGGCGCGTCATTAAGCCAGAAAACCCGCCGAGGTGGTTGCTGTGGGTCACGCTGGGCGCCGCCCTTCTACGCCTGGCACTTGGGATCGTTTGGTTATTCGCACTGCCTGCAGGTGGATATAGCACTGATGTCCAGCAAGCCGGGTACATCATGGAGGACGCATACAATCGCGACCTGGCTGCATGGGACTTGGCCAAGGGCGATCAACCGCTATTGACCTCGTTCCATGGATATAGCTCAACGGACCAGTATGGGGGTTTACTCTTCTTGAGTGCATCCATCTATCGCTATTTGGGAGGAGATATGCACCAACCCCTAATGGTTTTGGTATTAGCCTCAGCCCTATCCGGCTTGGCAGTGGCATTTACTTGGGCCTTCTGCCAGCGCCTATGGGGAAAAAGGACTGCGCAATTGGCTGCGTGGGGATTGGCTCTATATCCTGAGGCGATTTTGCTAGGCTCATCGCAGATGCGAGAGGCCTTTACGGTGTGTTTAGTTTCCGTATCTCTTTATGGTCTTTTGCGGATCCATGAAGAGATGAATCTATCAAATTTGACATTATTAGCTGTGCCTTTGTTTTTGATTGCCCCGTTGACCTGGGCTTTCCTCCCATCGGTGCTCCTGTTGCTTGTGTTGGCATACATGGCTTTGGATAATTGGCGTTGGCTTCGCAATCGCAGAGTTTGGCTGGCCATTGCATTCATCGCAATTATTGGAACGGCAGCTTTTTGGGTATTCGCCGGCGGACAAGATTTGTGGCTGGTGCAGTCCGCCAAATGGCAGGCTTACGTTAGCGCTAACGCATCCGGCTGGGTAGAGCGGCAATTTGAGCGGCTGCCGCTTTTTGCTCAGATACCATTCCTTGTTGTCTACGGGATTTTTAGGCCTTTGCTGCCCGCTGCTATAGTGGCCACGGGCCCCGCTGTGTGGACGGTTATTGGCGTTTGGCGCGCTTTAGGCTGGACGATTCTACTGGCATTACTTGTCTACGCCAGCTATTTGACTTTTCGGAGCCGGGATTGGCTGAGGATACCGGGCGCCCTATTGTTCTCCACTTGGGTGGTTGGAATTGCCGCCTCCTATAGGGGTGGAGGCGACCTTTGGGATAGCCCGCGTTATCGCAGCGCGTTTGCTGCCATCCAAGTTGGGCTGGCAGCCTGGGCCTGGGTGCGATACAAGGAAACAAGCGATCCCTGGTTGCGTCGCGCCGTCGTGTCGGCGGTTCTGATGATTGCGTGGTTCATCCCGTGGTACTTGCGGCGTTACACTGCCTTCGACTGGCCAATTGTGAACCTCCAGCAAGTAGTTGGCCTGGGGCTGGTCAGCGCAGCCCTATTCGTGACCTGGGACTGGATTAACAAGTCATAAGTTTCTTGTTCTCCCTGATATTCCGGCTATAATTCAACCGTTGAAATTCAAGACCTGAATACATGGATCCCAATATTGACACCGCCCGAGACATGCTCCTATTGGAGCAGATCGAAAATGACCCTGATATAACCCAGGCTTCTTTGGCATCCCAGATGGGGATAGCTGTGGGGACGGTCAACTGGCACCTCAAGCGCCTGGTGGCCAAGGGGTACGTAAAGGTCAAGCGTGCCCAGCGTCGCAAATTGCGCTACATCATTACACCTCAGGGAATCACCCGCCGTGCCCGCCTCACCGTCAACTACATTGACCACTCCATGCAGCTTTATCGCAAAACGCGTGGGCGCGTTCTGCAGCTTCTGGAGGAGGTGCACCGGGCTGGGTTTCAGAGCGTGCATATCGAGAAATTCAACGGCGATCCCGAGGATATTGTCGATATTTGCAGACTGACCTGCCTTGAGCAGGGTATTGAATTGTTAGATGAAACGGCAAAAGGCCCCGTCTTGAGTGTCCGTGGGCACAAAGTGTTTCTGGAATGGGGGGGTACGGATGGCAAATAAACCTGGTAACAAGGAGCAGTCGAAGCACGTGCTGATAACTGGAGGGGCTGGCTATATAGGCTCCCTATTAGCCGGGGCGTTGCTGCGCAAAGGATATCGGGTAACCGTGCTGGACAAGCTGTTGTTTGGTGGAGACTCCTTGCTTGCTTATATGTCCGACCCTAATTTTTATTTCGCAACCGCCGATGTTTGGGAACCACGTGCACTACGTGAAGTATTCAAAAGTGGGCGCCGAGCCCCGGATGCAGTTGTTCACCTTGCAGCCATTGTTGGCTTTCCCGCTTGCCAGGCCGTAGGACGCCCGGTGGCCTGGCGCTACAACGTGGAGGCGACGCAGCATGTCTTCGAACAAGCGCAAGAGCTAGGCGTTAAGCGTTTCGTTTTTGCGTCGACCTACAGCAACTATGGCATGTCGGAGGACGGCAATCTGGTTACCGAAGAGACCTTGCTTAATCCTCAATCGCTGTATGCCGAGACCAAGATTGCAGCCGAGAAGTACCTGTTGGAAAACAGCGATGGAGAATCTGCTCCAGTGATATTCCGTTTGGCCACGCTTTACGGCATTTCCCCTCGCACGCGTTTTGATCTTATCGTTAATCAGTTCGTGTTGGATGCTTACACCAAACGAGAATTGCTTATATACCAGCGTGGGTATTCGCGGTCCTTCGTGCATGTCCGTGACGTAGTTTCAGGTTTTATCGTTGGGCTAGAGGCGCCCGATAAAAAAGTGCGCGGAGAGGTATTTAACCTGGGAACCGAAAAGGGCAATTACAGCAAAGACGAAATCGTCGAATTCATTATTAAACGCTTGCCCGATATTAACATTCGCTATAAGGATCTCACTTTCGGTGGTGATATGCGGGATATCAGTGTTTCCTTCGAAAAGATAAGGAAGCAGTTGGGGTTAAAACCGAATTCACCATTGATGACGGTGTACGCGAGGTTTTGCATGCTTTGCAAAACGGCTTGATCAAAAACCCCTATGATGAGCGGTTTCGCAACGCCCAATTCATTGTCCAATAAGCCAGGTGATGATGACCAAAGATAGTTTTTGGAAAGACAAACGCGTAACAGTAACGGGCGGTGGCGGTTTCTTGGGCTCGTTCATTGTGGAGAAGTTGCGCAACCGCGGAGCGGAAGAAATCTTTGTGCCGCGTAGCAAAGATTATGACTTGGTGCGGACGGATCAGATCATCCGTATGTTGGACGATGCTCAGCCGGATGTACTGATCCATGCGGCCGCATTGGCTGGTGGTATCGGGGCCAATCGGGCCCGTCCAGCTGATTTCTTTTACACGAACTTGATGATGGGTGTACCGTTGATGCATCAGGCCTGGGAACGTGGCGTCAAGAAATTCGTGGCACTGGGGACTATTTGCGCCTATCCCAAATTCACGCCCACACCGTTTCGTGAAGAGGAACTTTGGAACGGTTACCCAGAAGAGACCAATGCCCCATATGGCTTAGCCAAGAAGATGCTGCTGGTGCAGGCCCAGGCTTACCGCCAGCAATATGGGTTTGATGCCATCTACCTGCTCCCTGTAAACCTGTATGGACCCCGAGATAATTTTGACCAGGCCACTTCACATGTTATTCCTGCATTGATTCGTAAATTTCTGGAGGCGAAGGAAAACGGCGACAAGCATGTAAGCTTGTGGGGAGATGGTTCGCCCACGCGGGAATTCCTGTATGTAGAAGATGCCGCAGAGGGCGTTGTCCTTGCGGCTGAGCGCTATGATGGCTCAGAGCCGGTCAACCTGGGCTCAGGCAACGAGATCAGCGTCAAGGCGCTGGCGGAGTTGATTGGGAAGATAGTCGGCTATGAGGGTGAATTCGTATGGGATAAGAGCAAACCCAATGGGCAGCCGCGCCGGTTGCTGGATGTAAGTCGCGCCCGAGGATATTTTGGCTTTCACGCTGACACGGATTTTGAAGGAGGTCTACGAAAGACAATTGATTGGTTTCGCCAACATCGGGAGGTGGCACTCAGTGAGTAAGACGGTAGCGACGCAGCCAGAAAGTGGCTATACGGTAGTTATCAAACCGCAACGCGGCTTGGTGGGCCTCGATTTCCGCGAATTGTTCCGTTTTCGGGAACTGATCTATTTCCTAACCTGGCGCGATATTTTGGTCCGTTACAAACAGACCCTCTTGGGGGGTGCTTGGGCTATCCTACAACCCGTCTTACAGATGTTGATCTTGAACCTGCTGTTTGGCGATATCGCCGGATTATCTAGCGGCGGAATACCGCGGCCCTTGTTCACTTATTCGGCCCTGCTTCCCTGGAACTTATTCTCGACAGCCATCGGCGACGCGGGACGCTCGTTGGTAGCCAATCGCAACATGATCACCAAAGTCTATTTTCCGCGCATTATCGTTCCAATGTCCTCGGTGCTCAGCGGCGTGGTGGATTTCTTGATTGCCTTCCTCGTTCTGGCGGGCATGATGGTGTATTACGGCATTTTGCCCACTTCCGGCGTCTGGGGTTTGCCGTTGTATCTATTGCTGTCCTTGGTTACCGCCCTGGGAGTAGGTTTGTGGCTCGCAGCGCTCAATGTGCATTATCGCGATATCCGCTACATCATCCCGTTCCTCACGCAATTTTGGATGCTGGCAACTCCAATTGCTTACGAAGCCAACAAGATATTTGACCGCCTGCCTGATGGTTGGAAATGGCTGTACGCCTTGAATCCCATGGTGGGCGTCGTGGAGGGCTTCCGAAGCGCGCTTGTTGGAACACCGATCTATTCGGTGGGCCTGTTGTGGATTTCTATTGTTACCTCCATTGTGTTACTCATTACGGGATTGATCTATTTCCGACGTATGGAACGCACCTTTGCGGATGTGGTTTAGCCATGAGTGAATATGCCATTAAGGTCGTCGGTCTCGGCAAACAGTATCCCCTGGGAGGCAAAGTGGAACGCTACCGTACCCTGCGGGACACGATCACCGAAACAGTCACCTGGCCCGTACGGATGCTAAAGGGCGAGCTGCACCAGCATGCTCAGAAGATCTGGGCCCTGCAGGACATTAATTTCGAGTTGATGCGCGGAAAAGTGCTGGGGGTTATAGGACGCAATGGCGCTGGCAAAAGTACATTGCTAAAGATACTTTCGCGGGTTACCGAACCGACTGCAGGCTACGCCGAAATTCAGGGACGAGTAGGTTCCCTTTTGGAAGTGGGCACGGGCTTTCATCCCGAATTGACCGGCCGCGAAAATATCTACCTCAATGGGGCCGTGCTGGGAATGAAGCGCCGCGAGATAGCGGCAAAATTCGACGAGATCGTGGAATTCTCTGGCGTGTCCAAATTCATCGATACCGCTGTGAAGCATTATTCCAGTGGAATGTACCTTCGCCTGGCATTTTCGGTAGCCGCTCACTTGGAACCCGAAATCCTGGTGGTTGACGAGGTCTTGGCCGTGGGAGACGCTGAATTCCAGCGTAAGTGTCTCGGGAAAATGAGCGACGTAGCCGAGGCAGGTCGTACGGTGCTCTTCGTTAGCCACAATATGTCCGCCATCCTCCGCTTGACCGAGGAGGCTATCGTCCTGGACAAGGGCCAGATGGTCTATCGCGCCCAAACCAACAAAGCCGTGGATTTCTACATGGCCTCTGGTCTTTCCCAAAGTGGGGAGCGTATCTGGCGGGATGAAGAAATCCCAACAGAATCTGCTCCGTTTAAGCCACTGGCTATGCGCGTGCGTGACGCTGCTGGCAAGGTGGTAGACACTGTCCAGTCACCGCAAGCTATGGAAATCGAGATCGAATATGAGTTGGCCAAGCCCATCCAGGGTTTGCGCTTGGGCGTATATTTGCAAACTATGCGGGGTGAGGTGGTCTTCACTTCATTCGATACGGATGACCCGCGAACAATATGAGCGATATGCCACGCGGCCAGCCGGCCACTACGTCAGCAGGGCTGAGATTCCGGCCAATACGCTCAATGAAGGCCAATATGTGCTTGGCTTGAACGCCAGTTCATTCCGAGTGCGTCGTTACTTCCAAGATGAACGCGCATTGGCTTTCATCGTAGATACCATGGGAGCGCCAGGCATGCAATGGCCGGAGCCGCGTCAAGGGCTGGTGCGGCCCAAGCTAGATTGGACCATTGAACAGGTCGAGGCAATCGAGGCCTGATATGTTGGCACGCCAACGCATTAAACGCGTCTTGGGTGATGTGCCTCTAGCTGCTGAGCTAGATTGGGCACTGCGTGGCCGGGGCCTTCCCGGCAAGGGATTCAAACTCGAGGAACTGAAGGCCGCCCTTCCTGAATGGAGCCGGCAAACGCAGTCCTCACCGTTGCGCAACCAGCTGGGCCGCAAGGTGCTGGTTTTCACCACATTGCATTATTGGATAAGCCACGGCATCTTGCTGTCATTGGCTCTAGCTGGCCAGGGCCACCAGACCAGCCTGGCCTATCTGCCCTATGCTACTTGGAAGGAACCCGTCGATAGGTTTGATCTACGCAAACGGGAAGCCTATGCCAGGTCGGTATTCAAGCCAGCCGAAAAACTGGTATATATAAAATCCTTTTCGGGACCGGCCCAAACGGATTTGCCGGCTTCGCTCGAAGCTGCCATTCAAAATGTGTCCTGCATGGACGCACAATACACATTACAGGTCGAGGACGTTAACAAGGCCAGCGACCTGTTCAAATTGCGGCTACAACGCAACCGGGCTGCAGCCGGAGCCGCCTTGTCCTGGCTGCAGTCTGAAAACCCTGACGTGGTCATTTTGCCAAATGGGTTGATCATGGAATTTGGCGCTGTATTTCAAACCGCCCAATATTTGGGGATACCCACAGTAACCTATGAATTTGGTGAACAGCGCGACCGTATCTGGCTATCACACAACACTCCCGTGATGCTGCAGGAGACGGGTGCTCTATGGGACGCCTATAAAGGCCAGCCGTTCGGCGAGCAGCAGCGTGCTCAGGTTCAAGAGTTGTTTACCACCCGACAAGCTGCAGGATTGTTTCACAACTTTTACCGCCGTTGGCAAAACCTTCCGGCCGAGGGAGGCGAGCAGGTGCGCGCCAAGCTCAACCTAAATCATCGGCCCGTGGTATTGCTGGCTGCCAACGTCATTGGTGACAGTCTGACTTTAGGACGAGCCACATTTACCGGCGATATGAGCACCTGGCTTCGGCGAACTGTATCGTTGTTTGCCCATCACCCTGAAGTTCAATTTGTGTTACGAGTCCATCCCGGGGAGCGCAACCTCGATGGACCTTCGGTGGCCGATTTGGTCAAGCAGGACTTGCCCGATCTACCCGACCACATGCATGTCGTGGGGGCCGAAGATCCCATCAACACATACGACCTTATTTCGATCGCAGAACTTGGCCTGGTGTACACGACCACGGTGGGTATGGAGATGGCCATGAGTGGGTTGCCCGTAATTGTGGCAGGGCGCACACATTATGGCCGGAAGGGCTTTACCCAAGACCCTAACTCCTGGGATGGTTATTTCTCCCTCCTGGATACAAACCTGGCAGACTTGGCCGGCCGCCAGCTTAAACCCGAACAGGTGGAAATGGCTTGGCACTATGCCTATCGTTTCTTTTTTGATTACCCCCAACCTTTTCCATGGCATCTGCTCCATTTTTGGAAAGATATTCAGGCATTCTCCCTGAGTTCTTTGTTTGAGGAAGGCGGACAAGCGAAATACTCAAAAACCTTTGATTTCCTTTTGGGAAAGCCGTTTGACTGGGATACAGCCAGATGATTGATACTGAACGCGAGATCAAGCGCCAGGTGCGCGAGTTTTATGACCGAGTTGGCTGGAAAGAGGTGTCGGAAGGCATTTACCAGAACGCACGTTATGAAGATCTACGCCCTGTCTCTCAAGAATATATCCATCGCTGCCACCTTCGTGTTGGCCGGCATCTGGCTCCACAAGGACACCTGTTTCTGGACGCGGGTTCTGGGCCTATTCAATACCCGGAATACTTGGACTATTCCCTGGGTTACCAGAGGCGCATATGCGCCGACGTTTCCATCACCGCCCTCAAAGCCGCGCGCCAGCGCATAGGGAATCGAGGCGCCTTTGTCGTGGCCGATGTTTCCCGCCTACCTTTTGCAGCGGATGGTTTTGACGGTGTGGTTTCCCTGCATACCATCCATCATTTGCCAGCCAGCCAACATGCGCAAGCTTATTTGGAATTACATCGTGTCTTGGCCAGCGGCCACACCGCTGTTGTGGTCAATGGTTGGGGTTCCTCTCCGTTGAATGAATCCTTCGACCGCATCAAGGCTTGGCTAAAGCGCCGCAAGGGTGTTGGACCAGTGAGCGGCACCTCCCCAGAAGAGTTGGAACTGGGAAGGGGAACCTTTGTAGAGAAACGTGATGCGGCCTGGCTGAAAAGCATTCTAGAAGGCAAGATGGATTTTCGCATCCTGGTGTGGCGCAGTGCCAGCACCAATGTACTGCGCTTTTTCATACGCCCGGAGTGGGCAGGGCGGTTTTGGTTGCGCGTTCTGTACCGTTTGGAAGAATGGTTTCCCAGGTTTTTTGGGGAAAAAGGCCTATATCCTCTTATCGTGGTTAGTAAATAGAGCGGAGTAAACATGGACTGGAAAAAACAGGTTGTCCTGGTAACTGGAGGCACAGGCTCATTTGGCAAGGCCTGTATTCGTATCTTGCTGGATGAATACAAGCCCGCCAAGGTCATTGTGTTCAGTCGCGATGAGCTCAAGCAACATGAGATGCGCGTCGCTGGCTTTGATCAAACCAACTTACGGTATTTCATCGGGGATGTGCGCGATGCGGCTCGGCTCAGGCGCGCCATGGATGGCGTTAGCGTGGTCATCCATGCTGCTGCCCTCAAGCAAGTCCCAGCATGTGAATACAATCCGATGGAAGCTATCAAGACCAACATCCTGGGAACGGCTAATGTCGTGGAAGCCGCATTGGAGGCGGGCGTGACCAAAGTGCTGGCGCTAAGCACGGACAAGGCCGTAAATCCCGTGAATCTCTATGGTGCCACCAAACTAGCGGCGGAAAAGCTTACTGTGCAGAGCAATGCATATTCCGGCGAGCGCCCTACCCGGTTCAGTTGTGTTCGCTACGGCAACGTGGTGGGCAGCCGTGGATCGGTAGTGCCTGTCTTTTTGCGCCAACGTAAAGAGGGAACCTTGAACATTACCGACAAGCGCATGACCCGCTTCTGGCTTTCCCTGGACCAGGGAGTTGCTTTTGTGTTGAACTGCATTGAGGTTATGCAAGGCGGAGAAGTGTTTGTCCCTAAGCTTCCGAGCACATCCATAATGGACTTAGCCAACGCTGTAGCTCCCGAGGCCAAGATAGATTTGGTCGGCATCCGGCCGGGTGAGAAACTGCACGAGGTGTTGATTTCCGAGGACGAAGCCCGCACCACGGTTGAACTCGATGATCGCTACGTCATCCAACCGGCCCAAGGTCCGTGGTATGTGCGTTACTGGGACAAAAAGGGTAAGCCCCTCCCAGAGGGCTTCCACTACGCTAGCAACGAAAACATGCAAGTCCTCTCTGAGGCTCAGATTTCGCGAAATGATCGCCCCTATTGAAGCTGAACTGATAGGAAGGCAATTGGCATGACTCGTATTCTTATTACCGGTGCCGCAGGTTTATTAGGCCTCAACCTCGCGCTGGAGGCCACACAGCGATACGATGTCATAGGCACCCTGCACGAGCAGGTGTTGAACGACCCCGGATTTGAAATCGTGCAGGTGGACCTGCTGGCCAAAGAAGTTATCCCTCGGTTGTTGGATCAGGTTCAACCTGACTGGGTTGTGAATTGCGCGGCAGTAGCCAGCTTGGACGTAGCAGAGGGGCGGCCGCAGTTGGCGCAGCGGCTGAACGCAGAGGTGCCTGGCCGCCTGGCTATTGAAACAGCAAAACGCGGCTTGCGTTTCTTGCAAATTTCCACCGATGCAATCTTTGATGGCAGCAAGGGTAATTACCGCGAGACAGATGCACCCACGCCGATCAGCGTCTATGGGCGCACCAAACGGCTGGCGGAATTGGCGGTCAAGGCCGCCCATCCACAAGCCATAATTGTGCGCCCGGTTTTCTTTGGCTGGAGTGTCAGCGGCCAGCGCAGTTTGGGTGAGTTCTTTATCAACAGTTTAACGGAAGGTCGATCGGTTCAAGGCTTTATAGACCGCCTGTTTTGCCCTTTGGAAGCCACTGATTTGGCCCAGATCTTGTTGGAAATGCTGGAAAAGGATTTGCATGGTATTTACCATGTGGTGAGTTCCGACCACTTGAGTAAATATGATTTCGGTGTGGCGATTGCCAAACGCTTTGATCTGGATGCAAACCTGATCCAACCTTCGGAAACGGCCGTCACCAACCCGCTTGCCCCTCGGTCACCAAATTTGACCATGAACACGGCCCGGCTAGTGCAAGCACGCGGACATAAAACGCCTACAGTGGCGCAAGGAATTGAGCGTTTCCATGAACAGTTTCAATCTGGATATCGAGACAAATTGCTTGCCATGACTGCCGCCCCTGAAGCTATGAAAGGATGAGTATGGAAATAGAGGTGCATGGACAGAAGATTGGGTCGCAGCATCCCACTTACTTCATTGCTGATATTGCCGCTAATCACGACGGCGATCTGAAACGCGCTGTGGAATTGATCCGCCTGGCGAAGTCGGCAGGCGCTGACGCGGCTAAATTCCAGAATTTCCGCGCCCCCAAAATAGTGTCTGAGTACGGCTTTAATTCCCTGGGGGAACAACTCTCACATCAAGCCAAATGGAAGAAGAGCGTGTTTGAGGTCTACGAAGATGCCTCGATTCCGTTCGAATGGACACCTACATTAAGGGATGCCTGCGACGAATTCGGCATCCATTATTTTTCTTCTCCCTATGATTATGAAGCCATCGAAATGCTGGACGCTTATGTTCCGGCTTATAAGGCTGGCTCGAGCCTTATTTCCTGGCCACAGGCCACGGTTCGCATGGCAGAATTTGGGAAACCCATCCTGATCGCTACCGGCGATTCCGACATGGCCGATGTAGAGCGCGTAATGGATATGGTTCTGCCGATCAATAAGCAGGTGGTGCTGATGCAGTGCAACACCAATTACACGGCGGCCGAAGGCAACTATGATCATTTGCACCTCAATGTCCTCAAGACTTATGCCGCCAAATGGCCAGATGTCATCCTGGGCCTTTCCGACCATACCCAGAGTCCCGCGCCTGTAGTGGGCGCCGTGGCACTTGGTGCTCGCGTTATAGAGCGCCATTTTACTGACGACAATAGCCGTGAGGGACCGGACCATAGGTTTGCCCTCAACCCAGATAACTGGGCATACATGGTAGAAGAAGTGCGCATACTAGAGCGGGCATTGGGTTCATCGGAGAAGTTTGTGGCCGAAAACGAAAGGGAAACCTATATCGTTCAGCGCCATTGTCTGAGAGTTGCCCGCGATGTGAAAGCGGGCGAGATATTCACCGAAGATATGTTGGAAGTGCTACGCCCGGCCACCCCAGGCGCCTTGATGGCCTGGGACATTCCCTCGGTAGTTGGCAAGAAGGCGGCATCCGATATGCCCTTTGGAAAAGAGATACGCCAGGAAGATCTGGCGTAACCGAGCCTGTTCTGAATGAAAATCTTGTATATCAGCCGCAGCTATTCGCCCCATGATTTCCGTTTCCTGTCGGCAATGCTGGAGGGTGGGCATAAGCCCTACTTCCTGAGTTTGACCCCTGTCGAAACAGAATCCCGTTCTATTCCGCTGGAAGTACAAAGGGTTTCCTGGCAGGGTGATCTATCCTGGATATTGGTGGAAGTGAAGCCTGATTTGGTGCACGCAGGGCCATTGCCCGATTGTGCTTATTTGGCCGCCCGTGCCGGTTTCCATCCCCTGGTAACCATGTCCTGGGGGTCCGATATTCTGTGGCAGGCTCGGCGCAATCCGTTTTCCCGACTTAAGGTTCGTTATGCCCTAAGGAAGGCTGATGTTGCCATTGGCGACTGTTCAACGGTAAGAAAGGAAATATCAAATTACGGGGTCTCAGATAAACACATCATTACTTTCCCCTGGGGAGTGGATTTGAGGCGTTTTTCCCCAGGGGAAGACGATGGGGGCTTACGCTCACGGCTGGGTTGGCGGGACAACTTTGTCCTATTGCACTTACGTTCATGGGAAACGCTATATGACCCATTGACCTTAGCGCGCGCCTTCGTTCTCGCCGCCCACCAGCGCCCCAGCTTGCGCTTGCTGATACCCGGCGCCGGAAGCCTGGAGCCTGAATTGCGCAAGGTTTTTGCCCAAGGTGATGTGGCGGACAAGGTCTATCTTCCCGGAACAATAGACCATGAGGAGCTACCAAGCTACTATCGGGCCGCAGACCTGTATCTAAGTGCTTCAAAAAGCGACGGCTCTTCAGTTTCGCTAATGGAGTCTTTAGCATGCGGATTGCCGGCTTTGGTCTCTGATATTCCCAGCAATCGTGAATGGGTCCAGCCAAATTCGCAAGGTTGGTTATTCGCCGTGGGTGATCAGGCCGCTCTTGCAGAAGGCATCCTCACGGCACTGGGGGATCAGCGGGCACTGAAGAATATGGGTAAGGCAGCTCGCCAAATGGCGGAAGAACGCGCTGATTGGTCCAAGAATAGGCAGGCCTTATACCAGGCCTATAGGCTTGCCATGGAAGATACGGCATAATGGCTCCACGCGTAATTGCCATTGTGCAGGCTCGTATGTCTTCCAGCCGCATGCCGGGCAAGGTGCTTTCCGAACTGGGCGGCCAACCGGTCCTGGCCTGGGTAGTGCGCCGGGCGGGCCGCTCCGTACGCATCGACCAAATTGTGGTGGCAACTTCGATAGCGCCAGAAGACGATGCCATTGCCGATCTTTGTAAACAACAAGGTTATGCCTGCTTCCGTGGCAGCTTGTATGATGTCTTGGATCGCTACATGCAGGCGGCCCGCGAATCCCAAGCAGACGTTATCGTGCGCCTTACAGGGGATTGTCCATTGATTGACCCTGCTATGCTGGATGACAATCTGGCGATTTTCCTTGAAGCGCATCCCCCTCTAGATTTTGCCGCCAATCGTTTACCAGGGGAGCGCACTATTCCTATAGGGTTAGATGCCGAAATTTGCACTTTCGCCGCTCTTGAGACGGCCTGGCGCGAGGCTCACAGACCCCACGAGCGCGAGCACGTGATGCCGTTTTTCTACGAACACCCAGAACGTTTTCGCATCTTGCATATCAAACATAAGCCCGAGTATGGCAATTATCGCTGGACCGTGGACACCCCCGATGACTTGGAGCTCTTGCGTAAAGTGGTGGCTAATTTTCCAGACAACTCATTTTCATGGGAGGACGTTTTAGATCTCTTCAGGAGAAAACCCGAATTAATCCAGATAAATGCGGCTGTCCAGCATAAAACCCATCACGATGTGGACGAGCGTCAGTGAAACAGTTGACTATTTTCACAGCACCTAAGCCGTTCGTAGATCCTCACGTTAACGTCATCCAGCGCAACGCTATTCGTTCTTGGCAACAAATGGGGCCAGAAGTGGAGATACTCTTGATTGGCGATGAAGCCGGTATTGCTGAGACCGCGAAGGAACTGGGTGTAGACCACCTCAAAGGTGTCGTTCGCAACGAGCAAGGTACTCCACTGGTCAGTTCCATGTTCCATTTGGCCCGCCGGGCCAGCCACGCCGATTTGATGCTGTTCACCAATACAGATATCTTGTTTTACCCAGAAACCCTGCAACTTGCCTTGAATGTCAAAAAGCAGATGTCCGAATTCGTTTTGCTAGGCCAACGACACGACCTTAAGATAGAAGCGTTCTTGGATTTCACACCAGGCTGGGACAGCCATCTGCGAGAGGATGTAAAGGCGCACGGCCAGCTCCACCCACAAGGTGGTAGCGATTACTTCTTGTTTCCGCGGCCCTTGTTTGCAGACATCCCGGACTTTGCCATCGGCCGCGCTGGCTGGGATAACTGGATGATCTACCATGCAGTTACTCAACCCTGGCTAGCAATAGATGCCACCTCAGATCTTAGTGTGGTGCATCAAAACCATGATTACTCTCATTTGGCGGGTGGACGCGGCCACCAGCGTCACCCCGAAACTTTTGCGAACACCGTGCTGGCGGGAGGAATGCGCCACATCTACATGTTGCTGGATGTTGACCACCGATTGGTCAACGGACATATTCTTCCCGTAGCGTGGACACCGGCGCGCTTCCTGCGCAGCTTGGAGCGCGGCCTGCAATCCGACGAACTTGTGGGACGTGGATTACGTTGGCCGGTTTTGCGGCTGGTGCGCAAACTTCGCCGGGCCTTCAGTCATGGTGAGGTGGGTTAATGCGTGTAGGCCAGAATCCTATTAAGGCCGTTGAAAGCATCGCGCCTCCAGCTTCAGTTACCGTGCTGGTGCTTTGTCATATTCCGTTTCTCGGTGGTTATTACGCTGAGAGCCTGGAAATTCTCAAACTTTGTCTTTCCAGTCTTCAAGCTAATACTCAGGCGCCCTTCGATCTGATGGTGTTTGATAATGGCAGTTGTAGCGAAGTTCGTGGGTATCTATTGGCCGAGCAGGCAGCTGGACGCATCCAATATCTGCTTCTCTCGGAGCGCAATATTGGCAAACCCGCGGCTTGGAATGCTGCCTTCTCGGCTGCGCCCGGGGAAACCGTTGCGTACGCTGATAGCGATGTTTACTTTTATCCAGGATGGCTGCAAGCCAGCCTGGATGCCCTAAGGACCTTTCCCAGCCTGGGCATGGTGACGGCCATGCCCATGCTGATCCCTGAAAAATATTCAACCGCTACGGTGAAATGGGCAAAGCGCCAACGCGGCATTAAGTTGGAAAGAGGAACTCTATTGCCTTGGGAAGATTTCTGGCGCCACGCCCGAAGCCTCGGAGATGAAGAGAGAGAAGCCCGCCGTTTTTATGATGATAACCAAGCTGTGCGACTCGCCTACAAGGGAAAAAAATATTACTCCGGAGCCGCTCATTTTCAGTTTACGGCGCCCAAAGCTGCGTTGCTTGCTGTGTTACCAATCCCCGCTGATCGCCCCATGGGGAGGGTTCGCCTCTTGGACGAAGCCATGAATAGGGCTGGCTATCTACGCTTGTGTACAGAAACTTGGTATGTGCAGCATTTGGGCAATACTATGCCCGAGCCCGAAGATTTAATTGGCCGGCCTCAAATTCCAGCTAGTAACAAAAAGCTATCGAAAAAGAACGGTATTTGGCGTTGGTCGCCCATACGTCGAAGCGTGCAGTGGCTTTATGGATGGGCATTTGACAGGTTGCACCGTTCATAACTAGCATGACTTCTCGTCGAATGTTCATTAGTGCAGACCATGGCCTTGCGGTTGTCTATTTTCTACAAAACGAGGTGGTTTCCACCATTATCAAGGCTGGCGTAGAAGTTGTCCTTTTAACGGATGATGCCCTAGTGGATCGCATACAGGAGCGTTTTGGCCAACCGGGCCTGATTGTTGAGGGATTGCGTCAGGCCTGGGCGGAGGAATATTTCAAGCATATATCCCCTTTCCAACAATGGTGGTTGGACTTTCTGCGCCGCGCAGGCGCCTCGAATCGTATCAACCTGGAGGCCGTAGAAAGCTATGTCTCTCAAGTCAAGGCTGAGGCCAACCCGCGCCGAAAGCTGTTGTTCCCCTTTATGCAATTGGCTGTAGCCGTTTTGCGCCGGTCCCGCTGGGCACGCGGATTGTTGCGCCGCCTTCAAACGCGGTTTAATCCCAATCTTTACGCCAGTTTGTTCGCCAAGTACCAACCCGAGCTGGTGGTGGCCAGCACGCCTGGTTGGCGCAACGACCGTTACCTGCTGCGTGAAGCCGCCGCCCGCGGTGTGCCGACAGCCTCTGTGATTGTCGGCTGGGATAACAGCAGTAGTTATAGTCTGCCCGGTGCTCCCGTAGATTGGATCACCTGCTGGTCCGAGATACAAAAGGGAGAATTGATGAATGGGTCGGACTGGTTGCCGGACCAGATATATATTGGCGGTATCCCATCCTATGATGGTTATTTTTAATAAAAAATGGCTGCTGCCGCGGGCTGAATATTTCCAATTGCACGGCCTTGATCCCAAACGCAAACTCATTTCTTACGCCAGCAGCTTTGTGACGTTTTCGCCAAATATCCAAAACATAGAAGCTTTAGCGGATCTGGTTTCTGGTAACCAACTGTCCGAACCGAGCCAGCTTCTGGTTCGCCTTCACCCCAACCATTTTCTGGATGTATACGCGTTTTGCAGCCGAACGCGAGCAAATTCGTGACCTAGCCGCAGGGCTGCCAAACGTTCATGTGGTCGAACCAGTGCCCCTGGGGGGCTCATTGGGCTATTATTCTGGGGAAGATATGCCTGAAAAGGCCTCTATGATGGCTTACTCCGATGTGTTTGTGACAGTCTATTCGACTATGGTAGTTGAAGCCTCCGTCCAAGACCGGCCCGTGGTAAGCGCATGCATTGATTCGCCCATAGGTTGGCCTGGGAAATTTACTTTGCCGCTTTCAAAGATTGGGGACTGGCCAACCCATTCACGCTTCCGGGATGCTGCCGCAGGCCGTGTGGCTTATACAAAAGAAGAATTGGCTAAAGAGATCAACTTTTATTTAGAGAACCCGCAGGCTGGCCTTCCGGAGCGCCGCGCCTTCGTCGCCCGCGAATGCACCTATACAGATGCCAGTGCAGGACAGCGCACTGCAGATTACCTGCTCTCTCGTATGGGTAGGCACGCATGAGCAAACGCATAAGTCGCGCGCTACGCGTCTTGCTGACCGGCCAAGCTCAGCCGACAGACCAACGCGAAATTCCACAAATTACCCCGGAAGACTTGGCTGAGATCAAGCAATTCTTCCCCATGCCTAAATTCTTCATCTTCGGGCACGCCCGTTCGGGAACCACATTGCTGGCACGCCTGATTCGGGTCCATCCGGATGTGCACTGCAACTGGCAGGCGCACTTCTTCACCCGGCCGCCGCTGCTAAGTGGAATGCTTTCGGGCAAGAGATTCGAGGCTTGGTTGGCGCGGCCCAGCAATCGTTGGAATCGTGGACGAGACCTTTCGCCGGTGGTGTTCGCGCGATGAGCGACTACATTTTGGAGCGCGAGGCGGTCAAGGAGGGCAAGACCGTTGTGGGTGATAAAAGCCCAAACGTGATATTGGGCGGGCAGGCTGTACACGAGATGGTGCGCATTTACCCCGATGCGGCTTTGATCTATATCGTGCGCGACGGCCGCGATATGCTGGTTTCCCACCGCTTCCAGAATTTTATCGACGGCCCTCAGTTTCTCTCTAGAGCCGATTTGAAAATACGCGATAGCTTTGCAAAGGATCCCGAGCCCTTCTTTTCCGGGAAACGATCAATTTTCACTACACGGGCTCTCAGGAATATGGCCAAAAGTTGGGTAGAAAATGTGACTGAAACCGACCAATTGGGTCATCAATTGTATGGGGAGCGCTATTTTTCGCTGCGGTATGAAGATTTATTGGCGCGGCCATACGAAATGTTATCCAAGGTGTGGTCTTTTCTGGGCGTTAATCCAGAAACCCTTGAGCCCAGGGTCCAGAAAGAAATGGCCCAAAACCCCGACGCGGATTGGCAAAATGCGAAAGCCCCCGGTTTGGCGGCAACTTTGGAAAAGGGCAAACGCGGTTCGTGGAGGCAGTTATTCACTGAAACAGACAAACGCTTATTTAAAGAAATTGCCGGTGACGTGTTGGTAACGTGGGGTTACGAACCTGATCAGGGCTGGTGATATGAAATTCCTAATCGCCGGTTTTGGCTCCATTGGTCGGCGTCATTTCCGTAATTTGAAGGCGCTGGAGGAAAGAGACATCCTTTTCTATCGAACCGGAAGCAGCAAATTACCTGATGAAGAGCTGGCGGGTCTTCCCTTAGAGAATAACATAATGGCTGCTTTGGCTCACAAACCGGACGCGGTGATTGTGGCGAATCCTACAGCAAAGCATTTGGATGTTGCTATTCCGGCCGCTAGGCAAGGTTGCCACATCTTGATCGAGAAACCGATATCGAATTCGCTCGATAAGGTGGATGAATTATCCGAAGTGGCTGAGGAATCTGGCAGCCGGGTACTAGTGGGGTTTCAATATCGATTCCATCCTGGCCTGCAAGAAGTCGCCGATCTCATTACTTCTGGATCGCTGGGAAAGATTCTTTCGGCTCGCGCCCATTGGGGCGAATATCTCCCTGATTGGCACCCATGGGAGGATTACCGCAAAGGCTATAGCGCCCGCGAAGACCTGGGCGGTGGGGTGGTCCTCACTCTGTCTCACCCCCTTGATTATTTAAGCTGGTTGCTGGGAGCCCCCCTCGCCATTTGGGCGAATCTTGGACAAAGTGGGGAGCTAGATATCGACGTGGAAGATCAGGCTGAAATTGGCATTGAGATGGGGAGCGGGGCGCTTGCCTCAGTACACTTGGATTATTTGCAGCGCCCTGCTTCTCATTGGTTGGAGGTTGTAGGCACAGAGGGCTGGCTGCATTGGGATGCTTTCACTGGCTTATTGCGCGTCTTCCAGGCGAATGGCAGCCAACGAGAATTTCCATTGCCGGCCGGCTATGACCGCAATGAACTCTTCTTGGAGGAGATGCGACATTTTCTCAAAGTTGTCGCGGGTGAAGAAGACCCTCTGTGCAGCCTTCAAGATGGACGGCGGGCCTTGGAGATCGCGTTAGCCGCACATATTTCGGCGGAACGGGGACAGAGGATAAAATTAGCTAGCTAGTTTTGTGTAGGAAGCTGGTCCCACAAAATGTTGGGGGAGTCTTTACGAAAATAATAAGGAATTCCGTTGATTACGTATGGCCGATAATCTACTAAGTAGGGAGCGGCTTCATCGTCGGTGCCTTCCCAGATTTGAGCCACCACGTCTGGTTTCAATTCCCCAAGTGAATATGCATAGTCCCACTTGTTGTGCCCTGGCCGATAATTCCCGGGCTCGAATAGACTGGAGTTTAGCCGAGCTGGTTCCCTGGCTATTACTTTGTCATTCTTGCCCAACAAATCAATGGAGGTTCGACCTGCGAAATAAGGGATATTTCCTGCAGTAACGACCGCGATAGTGGCATTGGAAGTTGTAATCTTTCCTAATTCGATTCCCATGCCCGCATAACGTTCCACACTCTCAGTGAAAACGGGCTTCTCGATCAGTGTCCATTTTGCGAAGGCATCTTGCACTAACAATGAATTGAAACTAAACAGGCTGAAAATTGCGAAAAGAGCAATCGAAACCTGAACGGCAACCAGTGACCACCAAGTCTTGGTTTTTGTTATAGCCAGTGTGAGGTCAGCCATATGACTCAAGGTCAGGACAAAGGCTACAAAGAAAAGCGGCATCACAGCCGCGATGAAACGGTTGGCTCCTCCCACCTGTTCCCATGAATCCCCACCCACGTAAACGCTATAACCTACCACAGCAATGAAAGCCGCATACAGTGGCCATAGGGTTCGGCGCTTATCCAAAACTGGCAGCATTAGAGGCAGTGCGAATAGGACCCAGTTCGAATTCCATACAAAATCCCACAAACGGCGCAGGCCGATGCTTAAGCGCAAAACCGCCGAGCCGGTGCCCAGTTTTAGATAATAAGTATTGGGTAACCATTCTCCATAGTAAGCCAGTCTGAAAATTGTTAGCGCCAACAACATCAAGCCTACTGCGCCAAAACCCCAGGCTAGATGCTGCCGGCGATGCTTGTGATCGATCCAGGCAAAGGCCGCGGTGGCTGCCAACGCCGGTGCAGCCGCGTCCATACGCAGCCAGACACTAATCCCCAGAAGCACATACGTCCAGGGCCGGACCCGTTTCTTGCGCATGCCTCGAATACCGGTCAACAAAGCCGCATTGATTAGTAGAGCCTCCAGACCCACTTCCATTCCTTGCAGACTCCAATTATTCAATGGGAAATAGAAAGCAGTCAGGAACACTGCAATCATAGGAACAGCTTTGCTTTCTGTAAATTCCTCCACCAACAATTTGACGACTAATAAATTGATCAGGAGGAAACCCAGGCTCATCAGTTTCACGTAGAAACTTGTTTCAGTGAGCGGAATCGGGAACAGGTGGATTCCCGCCATCAGCAGCACCCACAGAGGATTGCTGAAACCTTCCACACGTTCGCCTCCCACGTTCCATACCAGACCGGCTCCGTGTGCCAAATTCTTGGCATATTGCATGGAGATCATGGCGTCATCGAACAGGGCTTGGATACGCTGCCCGTCCACTACCACGCTGGTGCGCTGTATAAAGGCCCAACCGTAGAGAACGAATGCTATTAATAGCAGAACATAAATGCCTTGGTAGACGCGGGATATCTTCATTCGTCCTTTATTACTTTCCCAACAGGCTGTTTACAAGGTCCCAGTTGACGTGAGGAGAGTTTGTGTTGATGTAGAAGGGAAAGCCATCCACGTTGAAATATTCGTACCCTCCGGCCTGCAAATAGGGAGCCATTTCCTGGCTGCTGCCCCAGGTCTGCGCCACGATGTCCGGCTGCAATTCAGTGATAGAGCGTTGGTAGTCCCACTTGTTATGACCCGGACGGAAGATATCTTCCACGTTGCCAAAAGAACCACCACTATCGTGCGGCTGGCTACGCGCCACGACCTTGTCGCTTTTTCCTAACATATCAATACCGGTCCGGTCCGCAAAATAGATGATATTGCCGGCGGTTACCACGGCGATCTTGGCTTGTTCATCTGTGATTTGGTTGATCAATAAACCCATGGTAGCGTAGCGCTGTGTTCCAGCCACAAAGGGAGGCCGCTTGAGGGTCATCCATTTCGCCAAGGCGTCATTTTCGTAAATTACATTGAAACTGAATAAGCTGGTGAAGGCCAATCCAGCCAGAACTGCCTGGCTTATCAGCTGCTTCCATCCGTTAGGTTTGACCCTTACCAAGGTCTGACGTATCTTGTCTAGCACTTGCACAAATAATAAGAAAAACAATGGCATAGCCAATGCAATAAAGCGGTTGGCGCCTCCCTTATGTTCCCACGCATCCCCACCGACATAGATGCTGTAAGCGATCTGGCCGAACAGCAAAGCGAACAGTAGCAGTGTTGGCGTCTCCGGCCACAACGCCAGGAGCAGCAAGGGCAGCACCATTAGCAGCCAACCTGAGCCCCACACAAAATCTCCAAAGACAGAAAGACCGCGTTGGATTCGGTCTGTCAGAGGGATGCCAACCACCTTTAGGTAGTAGGTGTTGGGTAGCCACTCACCGTAATACCAGTAGCGCGCGCTTGTCTGTGCTGCCATTGAACCAGTCAGCAATCCCAGACCCCAGCCAAGATGCTGCTTTCGATGCGGCACATCCTGCCAGACCGAAAGCGCAGTCAGCACCACCAACGGGACGACCATATCAATACGCACAATTGTGCCAATGGTCAATATCACGTAAGGCCAGGGAGTAAAGGCTCTTTGTTTCCAGGCGCGCAACGCCAGCAATACCGAACTGCTCAACAGCAAGGCCAGTAAGCCTACTTCCATGCCCTGTAAAGCCCAGTTGTTCAAACTGAAGTAAAAACCGGTCAGACCCACTGCCAGGAGAGGAGCTAATTCCCCTTCCATAATCTCTTTGGCAATCAGCCAAACCATAATCAAGTTGATAAGCAGGAAGGCTGCACTGCTGATCTGGATTGGTAAGCTCACTATGGAATTGGGCAGGCCAAACAAGTGGAAGAAAGCCATGTAGAACACCCAGCCCGGGTTGCTAAACCCTTCCACTGGCTCCCCACCCGCATTCCAAACTAACCCATTCCCCTGGGCCAGGTTGCGGGCGTACTGCATGGAGATCATCGCGTCGTCGAACAACGCGTAATAGCGTTGGCCGTTGACCTCAAAGCTGGTCTTTTGGATGAAGCGATAACTGTAAACTGAGAAAGCAGTCAGGATAAAAATTAGACCCACAAGGCCTAAAATCCTGGCGGTGCCTGGTTTGACCTTGGGCGCTGTTAGCATACGTCGGGATTATAACCAAGACCCTGCCGTAGCCGTTCGCAACCCTTCGTGGTATCATTTCTGTGTAGCCCCATTGACAGCCTGCCAACCGAGCAGGCTGTTTTGTGCCGGCTAATTTCTTGGTTGGAGTTCGAATGGCAGTATTGGAAAAGCAAGCAACAAAATTGAATGCCCCTTACGGTGGAAAATTGGTCGATTTGGTCAAGACCGGCGCTGAAAGGGACACCCTGATTGAATTAGCCAACCGCCTTCCCGATATCCGCATTTCCCAGCGCTCTTTGCATGACCTCGAGCTATTGGCTGTAGGAGCGTTCTCGCCCCTGGATCGCTTCATGGGTAAGGGTGATTATGAGCGTGTCCTTGAGGAAATGCGCTTGGAAAATGGCACCTTGTTTCCCATTCCTATCACCCTGACCGTAAACCAGGATGAATTGCCCATAGGCGCAGAGCAGATGGTTCTGCGCGATGTGCGCAATAACTCTTTCGCTATTATGGATATTGAGGAAACCTTCAAGTGGGATCCTCAGGTCGAATCGCAGAAGGTATTGGGTACCACTGATCCGAGGCATCCCCTTGTCTCCGAGATGATCCGTTGGGGCGATTTGTGCATTTCTGGAAAATTGCAGGTGTTCAACCTGCCCACGTATAGCGATTTTGTCGAATTGCGGCGCACCCCAGTAGAAGTACGCCAAGAGCTAGCGCGCATGGGGAACAGCAACGTGGTCTTCTTCCAGACCCGCAACCCCATGCATCGCATCCATGAAGAACTCACCAAACGCGCCGCCGAGCAGATCAATGGTAGCCTGGTGATCCATCCCGTGGTGGGAATGACCAAGCCGGGCGATGTGGATCACTACACGCGCGTGCGCGTTTACCGCACCCTGGTTGAGACGTATTACGACGCGAACAAGACCTTGCTTAGCCTGCTGCCGCTAGCCATGCGCATGGCTGGCCCGAAAGAGGCGGTTTGGCACGCCATCATCCGCCGCAATTATGGAGCCACACACTTCATTGTAGGCCGCGACCACGCTGGTCCTGGAAAAGATGCTTCGGGTAAGTCTTTCTATGGTCCATATGACGCCCAGGAATTGCTAGCTAAATATCAAGACGAAGTTGGCGTGCAAATGGTGCCGTTCAAAGAACTTGTATACCTGGCGGACGAAGAGCGCTATGTCGAAAGGGGAGAAGAACCTAAAGATGCCAAGATCTTAAGTATCTCTGGAACCCAGGTACGTAACGAATACCTGGCAAAAGGTGCTTATCTGCCCGAATGGTTTACTCGTCGAGAGACCTCCGAGATTTTGATGGAGATGTATCCAGCGCGTCACAAGCAGGGCTTTTGCTTGTGGTTCACTGGCCTGAGCGGCGCGGGAAAATCCACAATTGCCCAGTCAGTAACCTCACTACTTATGGAGCATGGCCGCCAAGTGACTGTGCTGGATGGTGATGTCGTACGCACGCATTTGTCCAAGGGGCTGGGCTTTAGTCGCGATGACCGTGACACCAATATTTTGCGCATTGGTTTCGTGGCAGGTGAATTGGTTCGCCAGCACGGCGCTGTTATTTGCGCGGCCATCAGCCCGTTCCGCGCCGCTCGTAACGAATGCCGCAAGATGGTGGGTGAGGAGCACTTCATCGAAATATACGTCAACACGCCTATCCAGGTCTGCGAAGAGCGCGATGTGAAGGGTTTATACGCCAAAGCGCGCCGCGGCGAGATCATTGGTTTCACCGGTGTGGATGACCCCTATGAAGAGCCACCTAACCCCGAGATAAGCCTCGACACAGTGAAGAATAGTCCTGAGGAAAATGCGCGTAAGATCATCCAGTACCTGGAGGATCGAGGCTTGGTGCTTCCCCAGGCTAGCAATGGAGCAAACAAGGCTGCATAATAGTAGGGCGGATCTTTGCCCAGCCCATGTCGTCCATTAATCAATCCTTTGACCTGAGTGGCCGCGTAGCCGTTGTTACCGGCGGCGCTGGCCTGCTGGGTCGCCAGTTTTGCCAAACATTAGTCGATGCCGGCGCGGCCCTGGTAGTGGCGGATATGCACGCCGAGCAGGCAAGTGAAGTGGCATCGCAATTGAGCGAAGCCGGGGCCAATGCCACCGCACAGATCACGGATGTGGGCGACCCGAAATCAGTGCACGCCTTGGTGGGAGCCACTCTAAAGTCTTTTGGCCGTCTGGATATTCTGATAAACAGCGCTGCTCTGGATCCGAAGTTCGATAAGTCTGGTGAAGGCAAGCATGGCAGCGCTTTTGAGGATTATTCCTTGGATGCCTGGCAGGCTGCATTGCGCGTCAACCTGACCGGAGCATTTCTTTGCTCTCAGGCGGCGGTTCCCCCCATGCTGGAGCAAGGCGCGGGAGTCATCGTCAACATCTGCTCCACCTACGGCCTTGGTGGCCCAGACCAGCGCATTTATCAGCAGCCCGGTCAGGAACCACAATACAAGCCGGTGGACTATACAGTTACCAAGGCGGGTATCCTGGGTCTCACCAAATATTTGGCCACTTATTATGGGGAGAAGAACATTCGCGTAAATGCGCTCACACCGGGCGGCGTTTTCAATGCCCACGATGAGGATTTCGTAAAAGCCTACTCCTCCCGGACTGTCCTCGGGCGCATGGCGCGCCAAGACGAAATGAATGGGGCCTTGCTATTCTTGGCTTCTGATGCCTCGAGCTATATGACCGGGGCTAACTTGGTCGTGGATGGAGGTTGGACGGCTTGGTGAGGTCCAAAAAGACCGAGGTCCTAGCTATTGTTCCTGCCCGCGGGGGCTCGAAAAGCATCCCGCGCAAGAACGCCCATCTATTTCTGGGCCACCCCTTGCTCGCATTTAGCATTGCCGCCGGCTTGCAAGCCCACGGTGTTACCCGCACCATCGTTTCCACCGACGACGAAGAGATGGCCGAAATCGCCCAGCAATATGGGGCCGAGGTCCCGTTCTTGCGTCCAGTTGAACTCGCCCAAGACGAAACCTTGGATTTGCCCGTTTTCGCCCAGTCCTTGGATTGGCTGGCGAAAAACGAGAAATACCAACCTGACATTGTGGTGCAATTGCGCCCCACCTCACCTTTGCGCCCCAAAGACCTGGTCGACCGTGCTGTTGATACGTTGCTGAGTCATAAGCTGGCCGATTCGGTTCGTGGGATTGTGCCTTCAGGGCAGAATCCTCACAAGATGTGGGTACTAGACGCGGATGGCCCCATGCACCCCTTGCTCAAGGTCAAAGGGCTGCCCGAGTCATACAACGCGCCCCGCCAGAAATTACCACCTACCTACTGGCAGACTGGCCATGTAGATGCAATTCGTACATCCACTATTGTCAAAAAGCACAGCATGACCGGCACTTCGATCTGGCCGGTCACAATCGATCCGCGCTACACAGTGGATATCGACACTCCCAACGATTGGCGCCGAGCCGAGTGGCTGGCAACCTCCGGGGAGTTGGATATGGTTTGGCCGGGTGTCGCTCGAAGACCCTTACCCCGAGAGGTCAAGCTGGTGGTCATGGATTTTGATGGCGTGCTCACTGATAACCGCGTGTGGGTGGATCAGTATGGGCAGGAGCAGGTGGCGGCCAACCGCAGCGACGGTCTGGGCTTGCGGCACCTGCAGGAAGCCGGCGTTGAAGCTTTGGTGGTTTCAATGGAGCAGAACCCTGTTGTGGCGCGTCGATGCGAGAAATTAGGCGTTGCCTATAGGCAGGGAGTCATGGATAAGGGTGCTTTATTGAAAAGCATAATTGCAGAAAAGAATGTTAGTCCCAATAAGGTAATATTCGTAGGAAACGACATCAATGATTTGCCTTGTTTCCCGGTAGTGGCTTGTGCCATCGCGGTTGCAGACGCGCATCCCCGGGTGTTGCGCCAGGCGGATCTGGTGCTTAGCAAACCGGGAGGCCGTGGCGCCATCCGTGAAGTGTGTGATTTAATCCTGGCGAATATCTCCAAGGAGAAAGAATGAAACGCGAACTCCAGATTGGCAGCCATACCTTGGGGGATGGTCACCCGACCTATGTGGTGGGCGAAATTGGCATCAATCACAATGGAGACATTGAGGTAGCCAAGCAGCTCATCGACCTGGCGAAATGGGCCGGGGCCGATGCAGTCAAGTTCCAGAAGCGCACCCCGGAGCTAGCCGTACCCGATGATCAAAAGGATAAGATGCGTGAAACTCCTTGGGGATACATTAGCTATTTGGAATATCGCCACAAAGTTGAATTCGACGAAGCGGCTTATCGCGAGATTGATGCCTATTGCAAACTAAAAGGCATGGATTGGTTCGTTTCCGTTTGGGACGACGGCTCCGTCGATTTCATGCAGGCTTTCGACACGCCTTGCTACAAGGTTCCGTCCGCTTCTCTGACCGACCAGGGTCTACTAAAAGCTATCAAGAAGACAGGCAAACCCATCATCATGTCAACTGGCATGTCTACTATGGACCAGATCAAGGCCTCTGTCAAAATCATAGGGACCGACAATATGATGCTGACCCATACCACCAGCACTTACCCTTGCGAGCCTGAAGAACTCAATTTGCGCATGATATCCACGTTACGCGATGCCTTCCCATGTCCCATTGGTTATTCCGGGCATGAGGTGGGGCTGGTTATTTCCGCTGTGGCTGTGGCTCTGGGCGCCTGTCTGGTGGAGCGCCACATAACTCTGGATCGTGCCATGTGGGGCAGCGACCAGGCTGCTTCCGTGGAGCCAGGCGGTTTGCAGCGGCTGGTGAAATACATCCGTGTGACCGAACAGGCTTTAGGCGATGGGGAAAAGCGAGTCTACGACAGCGAACTACCATCCTTGAAAAAGTTGCGCCGCGTCCAGTGATCTTCAGCGCCAGCAAGGCGCAGGTCGATTTGTTCAACCGAATTGGTTCAAAAACCCAAACATGGCTGAGTCGCCGACGTATCGCTCGTATGGCGCAAATTGTTGCGCGCTGGGCAAAACCCAAAACAGCTCCTGTCGTTTTCTTTAACGCCTCAGCCAGGCTGGGCTACCTCAGCCAAAACGCCGCATTTTCACTTTTGGCCAGTTGGGGCTTGCAGCTTAAAGGTGTGCGCATCGTTCACTTTGTTTGCGACCATGGTCTCAGCCGCTGCGTCCTGGGCACCAATCCGGATGATCCTTCTCAGCCTCCCCCTTGCGCGGCCTGTGTGGCTCAGTCCCGAAGGCTTTTTGCGGGCGCCCATGTGGATTGGTTTGGCTATGCAGAATATGGGCATTTAGTTTCGCAGCTTGAAGGACTTGACTTGGCCGCTCTGAAAGAATTTTCTTTTCAAGGGTGGCCTTTAGGCGAGTTGGTTCTCCCATCACTACGCTGGGCATTGCGCAGTTATCACCTGGCGGACGACGAGGGAACGCGATTTATGTTTCGACAATATATTCTGTCAGCCTTAAGCGTGGGACGTGAATTTGATAAAGTGCTGGACAAGGAGGCCCCCCAGGCGGTTGTAGTATTCAATGGCATCATGTATCCGGAGGCAGTGGTCCGATGGTTGGCGCAAAAAAGCGGTATCCGCGTAATTACTCACGAGGTGGGTTTGCGTCCCCTCACGGCCTTCTTTACAGATGGACAGGCAACTGCCTATCCAATGGATATTTCCCCGGCCTTTCAATTGACACCGGTCCAAAATGAGCAGTTAGATAGTTATTTGAGTCAGCGCTTTCAAGGCCAATTCAGCATGGCCGGGATCCGGTTTTGGCCTGAGATGCAAGAACTAGATAAGGGTTTTCTGGCGAAGGCGGCTCGGTTCAAGAAAGTCGTTCCAGTCTTCACCAATGTCATTTTCGATACTAGTCAGGAGCACGCCAACACTCTTTTTCCGAATATGTTCGCCTGGTTGGATGATGTACTCAAGATAATTAAGGGAAATCCCGAAACGCTATTCGTCATTCGGGCTCATCCGGATGAAATGCGCCCCGGTACGCGCAAGCAAAGCCGCGAAAGTGTCCACCAATGGGTGCAGAACAATTGTGTCCCGGATTTGCAGAACGTAATATTTGTCGACTCCGGCCAATATCTCAGTTCCTACGCGCTCATCCAGCAAGCTCATTTTGTGCTGGTCTACAATTCCTCCATTGGGTTGGAGGCGTCGATCATAGGCAAACCCGTATTGTGCGCAGGTGCCAGCCGGTACACTCAGTACCCCACGGTTTTTTATCCCGGATCATCCGATGAATATTTAGCTCTGGTCAGGGAATTCTTGGCTGCAGACAAGGTCACCCAGCCGCTCGAGTTCACGCGCGAAGCGCGGCGCGTACTGTACTTTCAGGCATTCCGCACCGCGCTGCCATTTGGCGACTTTCTCTCGCCACACCACCGCATGGGATACGCGTATCTCAAGCACTTTTCTGTTCAACAGCTGGCCCACTCCTCCGCTATCGAGGCTATATATGGCGGAGTTGTAAACGGCAAACCTTTTCTGGTATAAGAATCGCATGGCCGACCCCGCTCTCGAACAGGATATTCGTGGCCTTTTGGCTGAGACATTTCACGTTGAACCCAGCGCCATTGAAGCGGAGGCCCAATTGGGGGAGTTCCCTCAATGGGATTCCATGGCCCATATGGATTTGATGCTGGGTTTGGAAACACGCTTTGGGGTTGAGATCACCGCTGAGACTATTAGCCAATTAACCAGCCTTCCGGCCATTCTGGAGTACCTTCGGGCCAGGACGAAATGACCGAGCATAGCTTCCCTTCCCAGACCGCTATACCCGCGCATCTTATTGGTCAGGTGCAATCTAAGCTGGCTTACGTGGATGAGGCCATTGCCTCGGCTTTCATTTCCGAGGATGGCCAAATCATCCATTTGCAACTGAACAGGCAGGCCGACAAAACTACCCTTGAAGCAAAAGTGCAAACTGTGGTTGCTGATATGGCTAAGGGGGCTTTACAACCTAAAGTTGAGATTCTCGAAGACTTTCTAAACCGGGCTGTACCTTTCGCCGCTGACCCAATGGATCATTTACTTGCTAATGGCGAGGTCAGCCGCGAGCACACTGGTATTTACACCCTTGGTCCGCTGCTGACGCGTCTAATTGCGGTCTTTGAGGACTATTTTTTGCAGATGGCAGCTGGTTTTCAGGCCGCACCACATCGTTTTCCGACGCTCATATCTGCTGAAAAGCTGGGTCGCGTAAATTATTTCCATGCCTTCCCTCATTCCCTGACCTTTGCTACCCATCTGCGCGAAGATCTGGATGTCATCAACGATTTTGCCGAGCATGCTGAGTATGAAGCTACCGGTCTAAATGCGCCCTTGGAATCCTTCTCCAAGATCCAGGCGTTGCTCTCTCCGGCAGTTTGCTACCACCTGTATTTTTCATTGGCGGACAAGTCCTTACCCGGCGGTAGCTTGGCCGCCACGGCCGTAGGTCACTGCTTCCGATATGAGTCCAGCAACCTGAACAGCTTGGAGCGCATGTGGGATTTCACCATGCGCGAAATTATTTTCGTTGGTCCCGCCGATTTCGTTCTAGAAAACCGTCAGAAGGTACGCAAGCAAGTAGCTACCTACCTTGAGGAAATGGGGCTGGCCTATTTGGTTGAGAGCGCTAACGATCCTTTCTTTGTTGGCGAATTTCGCAAGCAGGCAGCTTTCCAAAGTGCCTTCCAGCTTAAATACGAGATACGTGCCCGCCTGCCCTTCAAAGCCGGCACATTGGCTGTGGGTTCATATAACTATCACCAGGATTTCTTCGGCCGTAATTTAAACATCACGCTTCCCGATGGCAAACCCGCTCACACCGGCTGCGTAGCCTTTGGCTTGGAGCGCTTGGCTTATGCGTTCCTCTCCCAATTCGGCCTGGACCCCGCCGCCTGGCCTGCGCCAGTCCGCGAGGCAATGAATGGCTAACACCCGCGTCCGCCAGGCTACAGCCGAGGACCTGCCTGCAGTAGCCGCAGCCTGGAACCGCCTGCAGGAGTTCCACCATAGCCTCGGCCTGACTTTCCAGTTACCATCTGATGCGTCCGACAAATGGCTGAATTCGTTTCGGCGCACACTGGGGCGTTTCAGTTTCTTGTGGGTGGCGGAAGAATCGGGTGATGTGCTTGCTTTTCTGTTGGCGCGGCTAAAACAAAGTCCCGGATTTTTAGGCGGGGTGCAAGTGGGCGAGGTCAGCGATCTCTTTGTAGATGACGCTCTGCGGGGTTCAGGTATCGGCACTCAGTTGGTAAGCGCGGCTATGCAGCAATTCAAAGACCTGCAGGTCCATTCTGTGGAAGTTGCCATTCAAGCTGGCAACGACGCCGGATTTGATTTCTGGTCGAAGCAGGATTTTGTCAAAGACCTGACCTTGGTCCGCAAAATCCTGGAGAATTAGATGCCCGTGCTGGAACTGACGCGGATTGATCTCCTGGCCGCCCTACAGGATGCGGGCATTGGCGCCGGCGATGGTTTGCTGGTGCATTCCGCGCTTCAGTTTTTGGGACAGCCCGAGGGTGGACTTCAGATGATTCTTAATACTCTGCGTGAAGCGGTTGGCGAAGAAGGCACACTGGCTGTCCCGGCGTTCAATTTCGGTTTTGCCCGCGGCGACGATTACGACCCATACACCACCCCCTCACAGGGGATGGGTGCCTTCTCGGAATTTGTTCGTCACCAGCCGCGCGTCTTGCGCACCTTGCACCCCATGCAATCCTTAGCAATCCAAGGCCCACATGCCCAGGAGCTGATTGTTGGGGACACTTGCTCGGCCTTCGATGATGGTTCGGCCTTTGACCGTATGTTGCATATGGGCTTCAAATTGCTCTTGCTCGGCGCCGATATCCAGGCCGCCTCCATCGTGCATTACAGCGAACAGCGTGCGGCCGTACCATATCGCTATTGGAAGGAATTCACTGGCCGCATTAACTTTGCCGGCCGCTGGCGGACCAAGACGTACCTGATGTATGCGCGGAATCTTGACCTGGACCCTCAACTTAGACTGGCTCCCATCCAGCACTCCTTGGAGGCAGCGGGCCAGTGGCGTTCCGCTCCGCTGAACTTTGGCCGTATAGCTTCGTGCACGCTAACTGATTTTGTCGCCGTCACTAATGGCTTGTTAGCGGCAGACCCGTGGGCTTTGGTGACTAACAAGCCCGAGAAGGTAGAGGGCTGATGGCTAGCATGATGGAGCTTGTTGAGGAACTGTGGTATCTGCCACGACACTTGGTATCTGAGGGCTACGATCAGGCCTTGGCGCGCCTGGCTGAGGAAGTTCCCATGACCATTCACGAGGTGCCTTCGGGCGCCAGGGTTTGGACTTGGACCATACCCGAGAAATGGACCTGCCACGAAGCTTATCTGGAGTCTCTGGACGGCAAACGTCTAATTGACGTAGCCGACAACCCCTTGCACGTTATTTCTTATTCACTGCCTTTCGAGGGTGAGATCAGTCGCGAGGAGCTATTCCGCCACCTGCATGTGCATCCGCATTTGGCGGATGCCGTCCCATATGTCTTCAAGGTATACCAGCGTGACTGGGGCTTATGCGCATCCCAGGACTTTGGGCGTTCCCTGCAAGACGAGCGTTACCGCGTTGTAATTCGCACTGAATTTACTTCGGGCAGCTTGAAGGTTGGCGAAATACTCGTGCCCGGCGAACGACCTGAGAGCTTTGTTGTTGCTGCCCACCTTGACCACCCCGCCATGGTCAACGATGATTTGAGCGGCGTGGTAGTTGCCTTGGAAACTGCCCGCCGCCTGCTTGACGGCCCCAAGCCCCTTTACACCTATCGGTTCCTTTTGCTCCCTGAGACTCTCGGTTCGATTGCTTACCTGAGCCGGCATGAAGATCTGATCCCCGGCATGCTGGGAGGATTATTCCTGGAGATGTTGGGTAACGATGCTCCTCATGCACTGCAAACTTCTTTCCAGGCAGATAGCCCGGCGGACACTTGTTTGCAAGCAACCCTGCGCGGCATTGAGCCCACAGCTTATGTGGGCGGATTTCGCACTGTGATCGACAACGACGAACGCCAGTTCAATGCTCCAGGAGTACGCATTCCAATGTTGTCCCTATCGCGCGTACTCAATCCACATCTACCTGAATCGCGCTTTTATCCATTCCCCGAATATCACTCCAGCGCGGACACTCCCGCCATAGTGTCTGCTGAGAGGTTGGAGCAATCAGTGCAACTGGTTTTTGCTATGCTGCAGTCCTTTGACCACAATCTCTATGTGGTCAATCATTTTAAGGGAGAGGTATTCGCTTCAGGCTATGGGTTGTGGGTGGATTACAAGACAGACGCCGCGGGCCACCGCAGTCGCTTTGAAATCATGGACCGCTGCGATGGGACCCATCGAACAGCAGATATTGCTAACGAGCTGGGAATTTCATTCCAAGATGTGTGGGAAGTTATTTCACTGTTGCTTGAGAAGGAGCTGGTGTCGTTAAGCGACACGCCGCAGCCTACCGACCCGCATCTGGCTTAGCCATGTCAGCCATGACCCGAGTCAAGCAACCCTTCAAGTTAGCACGCTGGCGGCTGCGTCGCTTCCAAGCTGCTAGACGTTGGGGCCGCGCTTGCCTCGAGAGCTGCCCCGCCGTGATCGGCAATGCCATGCCTAAGTCGGGCTCACATCTGCTTATTCAGGTGCTGCTGGGTCTCACCAAGTTGGGGCCTTTCGTGGACCCTGGCATGCCTCCTCTCAGCCGCTCCGCTGATAATCGCAATCTTCTCGACTCAGGCATCGTGGCCAAGTTACACGACCTAGGGCCCGGAGATATTGCTTACTGCTACCTACACGCACGCCCCCCTTTTTTGGCTGAATTGGCCAGCCCGGGTGTGGCAGCCTTCTTTATCTACCGGGACCCGCGTGATGTGATTGTCTCGCAGGTCTTCTACGCCACCGAAATGTATCCTGGGCATGGGATGCATGACTATTACGCCAATGAACTTTCCAGCACAGAGGAACGCATCTCAGCCGCTATTCACGGGGTGCAATCGGATCAGGCACAGCTTTCCCCCATTGACAAAAAATACGAGCATTACCTTGGCTGGCTCAGCCAACCCGAAGTGCTGCCTTTGCGTTTTGAGGAACTCATCCTGGATCGTGAAGCCTCCCTGGGCCGCGTCCTCGACCACTTGGCGACCCGCGGGTTTCAGCTCCAAATTCCCCGCGTCGACGCTGTAGCTACCTTGAGCGCTGCTATTGCTCCGCAATCTTCAGGTACGTTCCGCCGCGGCCAACCCGGCGAATGGCGCCAACATTTCACCGAAAAGAACAAAGCCCTTTTCAAATCGACCACGGGCGACCTGTTGCAGCGCCTGGGTTACGAGAGGGATGCAAAATGGTGAGCCTCGATTTGGCAGCCCGCATCGCTCGCCGCCAACTTCGGCGGCAGGCCGCCCAACGCCGCTTCCCAGATTTACGCATTGATGAGATGCCAATCTTGTTTGGCAACTCGTTTCCCAAGAGTGGCACCCACCTGCTCACGCAGATCTTGGCGGGTTTCACCCGCTTAGGACCGATTATCCAGAGTGGACTGCCACCCATACTCACATTTGAAGGCGAAAGCGGGCGCCAACGTGAATTGAAATACATTCTTGCCGACCTGTATCGCTTCCTCCCCGGTGACATCGGTTATGGGCATCTACACGCTATTCCTGAGGTGTCCAATGCTTTATGCCGAGATGATGTCTCGCCCTTTTTTATTTACCGCGATCCGCGTGACGTAGCCGTGTCGCACGTCTTTTACGTCACCGATATCAATAATCATCACGTCCATCACAACTACTACGCCGGCGAACTCAAAACTTTCGACCAGCGCCTGGAAGTCAGCATACTGGGCCGGCCTGAATTGGAAATCCCCTTCCCCGACATTTATGCCCGCTTCGAGCCCTACCTTGGCTGGCTGGAAAGGCAGGAGGTATTGCCCCTCCGCTATGAAGATCTGTTGAACGATTCTGAAACCCAGTTGGGTCACATCTTCGACCATGCCTCGCAACGCGGTTTTCGCACCCAATCAGGTCGCACCGAGGCTTTGGAAGCCCTGAGCCGCGCCATCCGCCCAGAAGATTCGCCCACTTTCCGCAGTGGGAAGGCTGGAGGCTGGAAGCAATATTTCAACCCTAAACACAAGCGCCTTTTCAAGGAGATTTGCGGGGATTTGCTTATCCGTCTTGGTTACGAGCAAAACCAGAACTGGTAAGATTCTTCATATGCCTTCGAGACCGGCTAAAAAACCGCGCGTTTCCATCGTAATTCGTGCTTTCAATGAGGAAAAACACCTGGGAAACCTGCTGGAAGCTATTCAGATGCAGACCTTCAGAGATTATGAGATCATTCTGGTCGATTTCGGGCTCAACGGACCGAACACTTTCCATTGCTGCCAAATACCCCATCAGGGTCCTGCACATAAAGCCGAGTGACTTTACCTTTGGCCGTTCGCTGAATGTAGGCTTGGGGGCTGCAGGGGGCCAGTTGGCCGTGCTGGCCAGCGCCCATGTCTTGCCATTGAGCAGAGAATGGCTGTTTCATTTGATTGCCCCATTCGACGATCCTCACGTGGCCATTGCCTACGGCAAACAACGTGGGGACGCCCACAGCAAGTTCTCGGAAGATCAACACTTCCGCAAATGGTTTCCGGAAAAATCCAACTTTCATCAACCTAGCGCTTATTGCAACAACGCCAACTTAGCCCTGCGCATCGGCGTGTGGAAACAGCAGCCCTTTGACGAAATCCTCACTGGCCTGGAAGACCTTGCTTGGGCTTCGGCGTTGCATCAGCGAGGCTACAAAATAGCATACGTAGCCGAGGCTGGAGTGGCCCATCTGCATAATGAAACGCCCTCCCAGATTGTAAACCGTCATCGCCGTGAAGCCATCGCGCTTAGGAGCATTCTTCCTGGCAGCCGTTTCACACTTTGGCACTTTATGAGCCTTTATGTGCGCAACGTTTCCTCGGATTTGGCCGCGGCTTGGCGCCAGCATGAGTTGCTTCGCCAATTGCCCGGTATCCTCTCCTTTCGACTGCTCCAATATTGGGGCACTTATCGCGGCTACCATGACCCGCTTGACCCAGGAGTAAAACTCAGGCAAGTTTTCAATTATCCGCCGGGTTCGTTGGAGCATTCAGTGCCCGCCACGAAGGCACGCCGTAAACCTATAAAGGAGGCTGGCCACAAGTCGGCCAAGGCCTGATGGCTAACTCGCCCAGCATTGTGGCTTTGGTTCCCATGCGCGATAAATCTGAGCGCGTGCCCGGAAAGAACTATCGGGATTTAGCCGGTAAACCCCTCTTTCACCATATCTTGCTGGCTTTGCAGGCTTGCCCTGAGGTTACCCAAATTGTCGTGGATACGGACAGCCCCACTATCATCACGGGCTTAACCCTGGAATTCCCGGATATCCAGATATTGGAGCGTCCCGAAGCGTTGCGCAATGGTGAGATCCCCATGAACACCATCCTGCTTCACGACACCGCCGAAGTACCCGCCGATCTCTATCTCCAGACCCACAGCACCAATCCGCTCCTGCGCCCCGAAACCATCAGCGCTGCCATCCAGGCTTTCTTGGATAACCCCGATAAAGACTCCCTTTTTGGTGTTACCGAACTCCGCACACGCCTTTACGATCAGCATGGCGAAGCCATCAATCACGACCCTCGTGAACTGTTGCGTACCCAGGACCTTCCTCCCATTTACGAAGAAAATTCTTGCTTGTACATCTTTACTGGCTCGAACCTGGAGAAATACAATCACCGCATTGGCAAAGCTCCCTTGATGTTTCCTGTTCCACGTGAGGAGGCTTGGGATATCGATGAAGAACTCGATTTCCAAGTGGCCGACTTCCTTATGCGCCAGCGTCAAGCCGCCAGATAACTATGCCCACTGTCTTATTTTCCGCCCCGTATATGCTGCCCAGCCGGGAACGCTTTCGTCCGGCTCTAGCTCACTTTGGCATTGACCTGCTAATCCCCCAGGTGCACGAACGCCTGGAGGCACCTGAGTTATTAGCTTTTGCTGGTCAATTTGACGGGGCTATTTGCGGCGATGACCGTTTCAACACCGAGGTGTTGGCTGCCTGCGCGCCGCGCCTCAAGGTCATTTCCAAATGGGGCACCGGCATCGACTCCATCGATCGGCAAACCGCTCAGAGTCTAGGTATTTCAGTGCGCAATACTCCAGACGCCTTTACGGACGCCGTCGCCGATTCCGTCATGGGCTATATTCTTGCTTTTGCTCGCCAAACACCCTGGTTGGATCAAGCCGTCAAATCCGGCCACTGGCAAAAATTGCTTGGCCATTCCTTGGCGGAAAGCACGCTTGGCGTTATCGGAGTAGGGCGCATCGGCAAAAGTGTGTTGCGCCGTGCCCAGGCTTTCGGTGCCCGGTTGCTCGGCAATGATGTGATTGCCATGCCGCCTGAATTCTTAGCAGAACTAGATGTGCACATGACCAGCTTGGATGAGTTGTTAGCCCAATCCGATTTCATCAGCTTGAACTGCGACCTTAACCCAACAAGCCGCCACATCATTGGCGTTTCAGCTTTATCCAAAATGAAGCCCACTGCCGTGTTGGTCAATACGGCCCGCGGCCCCTTGATCAACGAACCCGCCTTGGAAAGTGCTCTCCAGTCAGGCAAACTGGCAGGCGCCGCGCTGGATGTCTTCGAGCAGGAACCATTGCCAAAGTCCAGCCCTTTACGTCAAATGGACAATGTTCTATTGGCGCCGCACAATTCCAATGCCAGCCCGGCGGCCTGGGAACGCGTGCATTGGAATACCATCCGTAATTTACTGGATGGGCTAGGCCTGAATGCCGCCGACTTGAATCCCCAGGATTATCCACCCCTGGCTTAAGCCAGAAGTCACCTCTTGGATACAATAACCTTATGGCAAGCAAGCGCACTGTCCTGATTACTGGTGCCGCTGGCGGCGTTGGACGCGCCACCGTCGAGTTGTTCCTGCAACAAGGCTGGCAGGTTCTTGGTATTGATATCAAAAAATCACCCGAACCGCCCCTGCCTAATGCCGCGGTCTTCGTGACCGCGGACGTCTCGTTTCCCATCGAAGTGGACACCCTGCATGACGAATTGGCCTCGCAGCTTGGCAACGGTTTGAACGCCTTGATCAACAACGCAGCCGTGCAGATCACCAAGCCGCTCACCGAAACCACAGTTGAGGAGTGGGATCGTGTTCACGCCGTTAATCTGCGCGCCCCCTATCTTTTGGCGAAAGCTTTTTATCCCGCTATCAAAAAAGCCAAAGGAACCATCGTGAATGTCTCATCCGTGCATGCTTTGGCCACTTCAGCTGACATCGGGGCTTACGCCAGCACCAAAGGTGGCTTGTTGGCCCTCACGCCGCGCCATGGCGATTGAATTCGGCGCCGATGGTGTGCGCGCCAACACCGTGTTGCCCGGTGCCACAGATACGTCCATGCTGGCAGCTGGGCTCAATCGAGGCCACGTTGGCGGTGGTGGCCTGGAAGAACGCAAAGCCCAGCTGGCTAAAAGGATACTACTCCGACGCCTGGCCGATCCTGCCGAGATTGCCCGGGTGATTTATTTCTTGGCTGATCCTGAACAGTCCAGCTATATCACTGGCCAGTCCATTGTTGCTGACGGCGGCGCGTTGGCTCGACTTAGTACCGAATGAGTTATTTTCGCAAACGAATAAAACAGTGGGTGCCCTTGTCCATCTGGAATGCCGGGCGAGATTTCTGGCTGACATTAAAGCATGCCGGTCTTTGGCCTCAAGCTACTTTCCATCCGTGGCGGCAAGCCAGCATCCAGCGCCTGACTGAACTCAAGGATAAATATCGCGGCCAGCGCGCCTTCATCCTCGGTAACGGCCCCAGCTTAGCCCTGACAGATATTGGAAAGCTCAAAAACGAATACACATTTGGTACGAATCGTGTGTACCTCGCCTTCCCAAGCTGGGGATTTCCCACCAGCTTTTTTGTTTGCGTCAACGACCTGGTTATTGAGCAAGCCGCCGCCGATATTCAGGCGCTGACTATGCCGAAATTTGTCTCCTGGCGCTCGCATCGATGGATTCATCCAGATGATGAAACAATTTTCCTTCACACTACATATGGGCGCCCAATTTTCGCCTCCGATGCCCGCGGCCGCCTTTGGGAGGGCGCCACAGTCACCTATGTCTCCTTACAGCTTGCCTTTTACATGGGCTTTGACCCGGTTGTTCTTATTGGCGTGGACCACAATTTTGCGTCTAAGGGTCGACCCAATACCACCATCGTCTCGCAAGGTGATGACCCCAATCATTTCGACAAGAGCTACTTCGGCGCCGGTTTCCGTTGGCAGTTACCCGATTTGGAGATGTCGGAGCGCGCTTATGGGATGGCCCGCCGAGCCTTTGAAGCTGACCGCCGCCAGGTTTTGGATGCCACCATTGGGGGCAAGCTCACGGTCTTTACCAAGGTTGACTATAATTCTCTGTTCTAGCTTGCCGCATGAGTCCCCGAAAGCAAACCAAGCCCCGTAATCCATGGATTAATCGCCTTAAGCAGCACTGGGCAGAAGTTCTACTGTGCATCCTTATTCTGCTTGGGTTCGGCTTGCGCATGATTGATCTCACAGATCCGCCGCTGGATTTCAACCCCACGCGTCAGTTTCGCGGCGCAGTTGTTGCCCGCAGCATTTACTATCAATTAGTGCCTTCGAGTGATGCCTACATTCAGCAGCAGGCACTTTCCGCGCGTAACTCGGTCTCCGATCTCGAGCCGCCAATATTAGAAACTGTCGTTGCGCTGGGATACCTGTTGGCGGGGGGAGAATATCTCTGGATTGCGCGCATTATTACCTCGCTTCTGTGGGTCCTGGCCGCGATCCCTTTGTTTGCTCTGGCCCGTGAGTTTACTTCTCGCGGGGCTGCACTCTTAGGCGTTGCCTATTACCTGTTCTTGCCCTTTGCCGTGGCGGCTAGTCGCTCTTTCCAGCCTGATCCTTTTATGGTGTTCTGGCTAATCCTGACCATGTATGCGGCCTACCGCTGGTCCGAGACGCGCCAGTGGAATTGGGCCATCCTTGCTGCACTCTCTGGTGGCATCGCTATTCTGGTCAAAGCTTTTGCGGCATATTTTGTTCTGGGGGTTTTGGCAGCCGTTATTTTGTTCACCCTGGGGCTGCGCGCCGCTTGGCGCGATCGGCAAGTGTGGGCCATGGTGGTCATCTGCATCCTTCCCGCTGCCCTTTTCTACGTCGTAAGCAGCGGAGGATCCTCGGGGGGTTACATCCAAAACTGGATAGTCGCCCTTCTGCCACTGGCTTTCCAGCCTGGCTTCTATGTTCTGTGGGGCGAGCTGCTGTCTGACTTGTTTGGCCCCGCCCTGTTGGTTTTTGCGCTTGCCGGCGTATTCATTGTCAGCCCCCGCGCCCGCTGGTTGCTGGTTGGCGCCTGGGCAGGTTATATGGTCTACGGAATTACCCTGCCGCATCAGACCACGACCCACGACTACTACCATCTATTCTTAGTGCCGCTTTTGGCCCTTTCGATGGCCCCATTTGCACAATTCGCTGTCAAAAGAATCACGGCCCAAGCTCGGTTTTGGCAGGCATCATTTATTTTGTTGGTGACCGGCTCGCTTTTCTTCATGGCTTGGATTTCCCGGTCGAACATGCTGGGGGTGGATTTCCGCAGCGAGCCAGTATTTTGGGAACGGATTGGCGCCGAGGTACCGACCGATGGAAATACTATCGGTTTGGTGCAGGCATACGGAAATCTACTGACTTATTACGGCTGGCGGAGGGTGGAACTCTGGCCAATTACAGGTGAGCTAAGTCTCGCCACTCTGCGCGGCAACCAACAGGACGATTTTGATCAGTTCTTCCTGGACCGAACAGAGGGCATGGATTATTTCTTAGTCACCTCCTTTAACCAGCTGGAACAGCAGCCCTTACTCGCTGACTACCTGCAAACTCACTTTTCTATTTATTCTGAAGGAGATGGTTATATTATCTACGATTTGCATTCCACGGTGTCCGGCTCTTAGTTCATGGCTGCCGGGTGTGAATTTCCCCTGGTTTCCATAATCACTCCTTCCTATAACCAGGCCAAATATCTGGAGAAGACAATCCAGTCGGTATTGAACCAGGATTATCCCAATATCGAATACATCATAGTAGACGGTGGCTCCAGCGATGGCAGTGCAGATATTGTTCGCAAATATGCCGGTCGCCTCGCTTGGTGGGTTTCCGAGCCGGACCGCGGCCAGGCGGACGCCATCAACAAGGGCCTGGCCCGCGCCCAGGGGGAGATCATAGCCTGGCTGAACTCGGACGATGTCTATCGCTCGGGGGCCGTCAGCCAGGCCGTCGAAGCCCTGCAGGAGAACCCAGAAGTTGGCATGGTCTACGGGGACCTGCTGTCCATCGACGCTGGAGATTCCGTATTCAACACGATCCGATACCGTCAATATCAGTTGAAAGACTTACTTTCTTTTCGCATCATTGGTCAACCTGCCGTGTTCATGCGCCGCTCCGTCCAACGGCGTGCCGGACAACTTGATCTGTCCTATAAATATTTGCTGGACCATCACCTGTGGCTGCGTATTGCTCGCCAGGTGCCTATCCTATATGTTCCCCAAACCTGGGCAGCAGCCCGTCACCACCTAGCCGCAAAGAATGTCGCTCAGGCTGCTCTTTTTGGAGAGGAGATCTTTCGTATACTAGATTGGGCCTCAGGGGAACCCATAATGGCTGAAATTATTAATAAACATTCCCGGGCCGTGCAAGCAGGCGCCTACCGTCTTAACGGCCGTTACTTGCTAGACGGGGACGAGCCTGGACCGGCGTTACGTGCTTATGCAAAAGCCCTGAGCTTGAGTCCCGCTTTTGCCTTTGAACACTGGCAACGCATGCTTTATGCGTTGGCCAAAATTCTTGGCCTTGGCTGGCTGCGCCGAGCAACCCGCCAGAAATCAAACCATCGTCCTATCTTGGTTACAGGGGCTCACCGTTCTGGCACTTCCTGGGTGGGCCGCATGTTGAGCCTAAATGAAGATGTGACTTACGTGAGTGAGCCGCTTAATGTTTGGCACCGTCCTGGCGTATTTGAGGCCCCGGTCACTCACTGGTATGCCTACATTTGCGTCGACAATGAGGATCAATATTTGCCGGCCTTTCAGAAGACTCTAAAACTTGATTATCACCTTTGGAAGGAAGTCAGATCGCTACGCTCCGTACGGGACCTGTTGCGCATGTTCCGGGACCTTAGTATCTTTACCATCGGCCGTCTAAGCCATAGACGTGTGCTACTTAAAGACCCCTTTGCGATCTTTTCTACTTCTTGGTTTGCCGAACGCCTGGATTGTGAAGTGGTGATGGTTTTGCGTCACCCAGCCGCCTTTGTTAGCAGCCTAAAGCGGTTGGATTGGTCTTTTGATTTTGGGGACTTGCTGGAGCAGCCTTTGCTGATGCGCGACTGGCTAGAGCCCTTCCGCGCCGAGATGGAGAAAACCATTGCAGGATCGCCCGATGTTATCGGGCAAAGCAGCCTGCTCTGGCGCATGATCTGCCATGTTGCCCATCAAACCGAGCAATCCCACCCAAGCTTCCAAGTTGTGCGTCACGAAGACCTTTCGCTTCAACCGATTGAAGGGTTCCAGAAACTCTACGCCGGGTTAGCTCTTGATTACAGCAACAAAGTGAAGGCTGGCATTCAACGTGCCACCAGTTCGAAAAATCCCCAAGAAGTTTCGCTGGAAACCATTTACGCCACCAACCTGGATAGCGCCGCCAATTTGGAAAATTGGCGCCAGCGCCTGACTTCAGAGGAAATTGCCCGCATTCGGTTACTTACCAAAGACGTGGCAAGTTTTTATTATCAGGATGAGGACTGGAACTAATGGTCAGAGACTCCTTTAGTTTCTATCGTAACTCCCTCATTCAACCAGGCCGTTTATCTGGACGCGACCATGCAATCCGTGCTTGAGCAATCTCACCACCCTATCGAGTACATAGTGATTGATGGGGGCTCCGCAGATAGTAGCCCTGAAATTATCCGGCGCCATGCCTCTCAACTGGCTTACTGGGTGTCTGAGCCAGACCGCGGCCAGACAGATGCTATCAACAAGGGCTTTTCCAAGGCCACCGGCAAATATATGGCCTGGCTGAACGCGGATGATCGTTTCAAGCCGCACGCCGTTGCTGAGGCAGTTGCTTTTCTGGAGGTCCACCCCGACGTGGGTATGGTCTATGGGGATGCTGACTATATCGACGCGTCTGGCCGCGTAGTAGGCCGCTTCCCTGCCGCCCCAACGGATTACGGCCGCCTCCGTCAGGGTTACGTGCATATTCCTCAGCAGGCGGCCTTCTGGCGAGCTGATTTGTGGCGCCAGGTTGCACCGCTGGACCCCACTTTTACGTTTGCCATGGATTATGATCTTTGGGTGCGCCTGGCCCGGATCAGCACCCTCCATTATCATCCTGTGTTGTGGGGCGAATTTCGATTGCACGCCGATTCCAAAACCATCCAGAATGATCGGCGAGCCTGGGATGAAATGCTCAAGGTGCACTGGCGTGAGGGCGGTTCCTGGTTTTCCACCATTGTGGCGAAGTATTGGATTCGCCGACTGGTAGCACCTCTAATCCATACCCGGCGCCGGCGCATGCTTGCCGGTTAGGAAGGTTATGCCGAAACGAAACGCAAAAGCTACTCAATCTATTGCCCCCGATGATGCCATCGCTGAATTGCTTGCCGCCTGGCGTCTGTGGCTGTTGGGAGCCCTGGTCGCTGCCTTGTTGGCCTGGAGCATTTATCAGCTTTTCCCGCCGGATTTCCGTGCCCAGGCAACAGTAGTTGTTGACAATAACCTTGAGGAGGCCTGGACCTATTTCCCTGATCGCCAGCTCTTTCAATTCCTGGCGCGTGAAACCGACCGTCTGGAAGAATTGACCTGGTCTGATGCGGTCATGCAATCCGTAGTCTCCACTGTGGGTGGATTTGACGTCCAACAGCTGCGTTCCGGTGTACTGTCGCTCAGCCAGCCTTCGGATGGCGGCTGGCATTTCTACGCCCACGATGCAGATCCGCAAGTCGCCCAGCAATTGGCCGCCACTTGGTCTCAGGCCTTCGCGGAAGCTGCCCAGGCCGCCGTAGAAACCTCCCCAGATTTGGAGCAGGCAAGAAGTGCATTGCAAGCTGAAGTACTAAAAGTCCAGCCTGACGAAGTCCGGCTGCAGGACCTGATGGCCAAGATTTCTGCGCTTGAGGAAAAGACAAAAGGCATATCTCCTTATACTGAGCTTTATATCAGTCAATCCGCGAACCTCCCTTTAAACCGCAGCGTCAGCTTGGCGACGTATTTGCTCGTTGGTTCGCTAGGTGGCGCCTTATTGGTCTCCTTGTTCCTTTTGGTAAATCCCAAACATTCCTGATGTTCCGCCTGATTCTGTCATTGCATTTGGAGCGCCTGGCACGCCTCTTGTGGGGGCTGACATTGTTGACCTTGCCAGTCACCAGTTTTCGCTACATGCCGGATTTCATGGGCCGAACACTGATCCAGCCCTTGGCTTTCTATCCACTTACCCTTTTGCTGCTTGCCTTGTTAGTTATTTTTTGGCGCAAGCGTAGCATCCCGTTGCCTTCGAACAGTAAACTTTTGCTGACCTTCTTAATTTTTGTGATGATTGGTTCGCTTATGGGAATGCTTTACACGCCCATTCCTTTGAGGGGAGCGTCTTACGATGAGCGCGTATTGCGGGCCGGATTCTCACTGCTGGCCGGACTGGCGTTTTTCTTTGCCGCGTTTTGGATGACGCGCAGCGAGAAAGACTTAGAAGATTCGCTCAAATGGTTGTTTGCGGGTTTGGCCCTTACCCTGACTTGGAGCGCGATTCAGGCGGTGGCCATCAACACCGACCTTTTTTCCCTACAACTTATCAACCGCATTCAACTGCTGTTCTCCGCTCGGCCACTGTTGAGCCGCCGGGTGAGTGGGTTCGCCTACGAGCCGGCTTGGCTGGCGGACCAGATGGTTATCCTTTACCTGCCTTGGCTGTTCGCGGCTCTGCTTAGCGGGAGGGCTATCCTCAGACGCAAATGGCTTGGCCCGCTGTTCATCCTAGTTTCGCTGATTGTACTGATATTTACTTATTCCAGAGGCGGGTTGGCCACTGCCTTGGTTTGCATTGCCCTGGTGTTCCTGCTTATGGGCCGCCATTTGATTGCGCAAGCCTGGGCTTGGTTCATACAGCCCTTCCGGAGCGTGGCCTGGTCAGCCCTGTTAGTGCGTGTGGGCTTGGTGCTGGTCCTGGTAATCGCCTTGGTGGGGGCGGGTACCTTCCTGGCGCGCTACGATTATTTTGCCCGCCTGTGGGATTTCACTCAGGTAGAAAACATAGTGGACTACATCTCCAACATCAGCGCTGGCCCACGACTGGCTTATGCCGAGGCGGGCTATCAGGTGTTCGAGCAGCAGCCACTCATGGGCGTGGGGTTTGGGGCTTCGGGTCTCTATCTGCTGCCGCGTTTACCAGATTGGTCGTTTAACAGCCCGGAAATAGCCCGACAGTTGAGCCCCGATTCCAACCTGATTCCTAACATTAAGAACCTGTATGTGCGCCTGCTGGCGGAAACCGGCCTTCCCGGGTTTTGGCTTTTCACGGCTTTCTTTCTTTCTTTCCTGGCCGTCATACGCCGTATGGCAATTTCCAAGGATGAGTTCTTACGCTTTGTTGCAATGGCCGGGCTGTTTGCCTGGGTGGGCGTTGGCCTGCGCAATTTCACACAGGATTCATTCACCTTTCCTATCATGTGGGTGACGTTAGGTATTATTATTGGCTTGGCGCCCTATTCGCCCAAAAATCTTCGCCTTGGAAAGGCCGCATGAATAAAGCCAACCTAGTCGCATTTGGGGTAAGTCTGCTTACTGGTTGGGCTGGCGTGCAATACTGTTACCAGCATTCCTTTCTGAAGCGAGCAGCGACCTATGTTGTCCCGACCAGAGGCATGGCCTCTTCACCAACCGGAGACTCGGCCTCCATTCCCTTCGACCCCGGCGAAGTACCTTCGTCCGAGACCCTGCAAACGCTGGCAGATACTATAGTTCCCTGAGAACGACCCCGCTAGACCTGGCCGAGCGTTTCCTTGGGCTTGAAGGACATTTCCCAAAACGGTCGCCACCCCACGGCCCCTATAAGGTTGGCGACCATCACACCTTCACCGTATTGGACAGCACGGAGAACGTTACTTATCAGACCGATTGCATCCTTGCGTATAAGAGCGACATGCTTTACTTCTGGGTGGAGGCGGGCACTATTTACAATCAATTGGATCTCGACACCCTGGCCCAGACTTTTGAGGACCAGATCGTGCCGACGGATAGGTCCTTTCTTCGGTGATGAATGGATTCCCGGCATTGATAATGACCCCCATATCTATATCGTCTATACGCGCAATATTGGCAATCAGGCGGCAGGAGTATTCGTTTCGGATGACGAAGTGAACCCATTGGCGGAACCCAATTCCAATGCCGCTGAATTGTTCATGGTCAATGCCAGCAACACGATTCTTGGGTAGCCCCGATGCCTACACCGTGTTGGCACATGAGTTCCAACACATGATCCACTGGTATCGCGACCGCAACGAGACCAGCTGGATCAACGAGGGCATGTCCGAACTAGCCACGGTCTTGAACGGTTACTACCAAGGATACTTTGTCAGTTTGTATCTTTCGGATCCGGACCTGCAGCTTGACGATTGGCCCAATGATTCCAATGCAACCGCAGTCCATTATGGCTCCAGTTTGCTTTTCCTGACGTATTTCCTGGACCGCTTCGGACCTCAGGCTACTCAGGCGCTTGTGGCCGATCAGGCCAACGGTCTCCAGAGTGTGGACGAAACGCTGGCCCAATTGAACATCACCGATCCGGTTACCGGGCAGCAGCTCACCGCGGATGATGTGATGATTGATTGGGCTGCAGCAAATTACGTTGATGACGGCAGCGTAGGCGATGGACGCTACACCTATAACACCTACCCCGATGTACTGCTGTATCCCCCCTCTCCCACGGAGAACGTCAGCGATTGTGGATCGCGGGTTAATCCGCGCAGTGTCAACCAGTACGGCGTGGATTACATCTCCATAACCTGTTCGGGGCCAGTGACGCTGCATTTCCAGGGGGCCAACGGGGCCAATTTGCTGCCGGCAGATGCCTATTCCGGCAACTATGCGTTTTGGTCTAATAAAGGTGACGAATCGGATATGACTCTGACACATTCTTTCGATTTCAGCAATGTGAGCGGGCCGATCACGTTCGACTACCACACCTGGTACGACATCGAAGAGGACTGGGATTACGTATATCTGATGGCTTCGACCGATGGCGGGCAGAATTGGGATTTCGTGCATACACCCAGCGGCACCAGCACGAATCCCTTGGGCAACAATTATGGGTTCGGTTATACCGGTGCCTCTGGCGATTGGGTCGATGAGGCGGTGGACCTTTCGCAGTTTTCCGGGAAGCAGGTGATGCTGCGCTTCGAATACATCACCGACCCGGCGGTGAACGGCGAAGGCTTCCTGGTGGACGACATATCCATTCCCCAGACCGGCTATTTTGAGGATTTCGAGCAGGACAACGGAGGCTGGGAGGCGGCTGGTTTTGCACGAGTGGAGAATGCGCTGCCGCAAACCTTCCGGCTGGCCCTAATCTCGTATGGCAATCAGACTACGGTGCAGACCTTCGACCTTTCCACCCCCAATGCACTTGATATCCCCCTGGATTTCAGCGGAGACTTGCGCGATGCCACCCTGGTTGTAATCGGCACCACGCGCTATACCCGCACCCCCGCCGCATATAGCTTTACCTTTTACCAGTAGGCACGCCGGAATAGGCGGGGACATTGCTTCGCCGCAAAGCGGGCTCGCAATGGACAAAATCCGGGGTTAGTTTTCCTCCAGCGGGATCTCGGTGCCGGGATGCTTCATCATTTCGAGTTGGTGTTCCAGTTCCAGGCGGCGCTGGTCAGCGGCGGCTTGCAACTCGTCGCGGAAGCGCTGCGCCCGGCCGCGCAAGTCACTGCGTAGGTCCTCCCCCGAGGACGGAGTCATCAAGATAGCCAATGTGGCCCCTATCAAGGCGCCGGTGGCCGTTCCCAATACGAAAGAAAAAAATCGCCGCATAGTCTTGTCTCCTAACCTATGGTAACATGCCCATTCGGCTTTTTGTCACTCCTCTAGCCATGCCAACTCTTAATAAACCCCTATGATCATTCTCGCTGCAGGCATGCCCCGGGCCGGTTCCGGCTGGCATTACAACCTGGTGCACGACATCGTGGTGGCCTCCGGCGGGCAGGATGCGCGTGCCATCCGCCGCCGCTTCCTGCTCTCTCCCATCCTTACTGAAGTCAACTGCAATATCCGCAGTTTGAGCGTCAAGCGCCTAGCGCCTGTGTTGGTGCCCTCTATGTTGGGTAACACCTTCGCCATCAAGACCCATTCGGGACCCACGCCCATGGCGCTGCGCCTGATGCGCAGCGGGCGCATGCGCGTGACCTATATTTACCGCGACCCTCGAGCGGCGCTGCTTTCTGCATTCGAGTATGGGCAGCGAGCCCGAGCCAACAGCAGGCACAACGCATTCTCCCGACTGGAGACGATGCAGCAGGCCATCGACTTCCTGAAACTGTACCTGCGAGTATGGAAGCAATGGACCTCCATGCCGGAAGTGCACGTGATGCGCTATGAGGACCTGCTGGACGACTACGACGCCGAAGCCAACGGCCTGGCCCGTTTCCTGAAGGCGGACCCCGCAGCTCCGGCGGTGAAGGAAGCCATCGAGTTCTATCGCTCGGAGCAGGGCAGTAAGGGGCAGCACTTCCAGGTAGGTGAAGCGGAGCGCTTCCGCCAGGTGTTGACGCCGGACCAACTGGAAACAGCTAACATGGCCTTTGAACCGACGCTGGAAGCCATGGGGTATAAGCCGTAGCCGGAAAGTTATCGAGCTTACGTGCCGGTTAAGCGACGGCAGTGTGGGAGAGACTTGACATAGTTGCCCTCGCTTTGCAAACCCCTTTTATTTGCGTGGGTGGCATGAGCCGTGGCCAAAATGGAGGCGTTGCCAAGCAAATAGCTTGCCTAAAGCGCCTAAATGGGAGATAATTATCTCGCTGCTTGGACTCGTGAGAGCCGAGACTGCGGACAAACCTAGAGGTTTACCCAAGTGTAAAGGCGTGGTTTCTGGTCCGTCTCTCGAAGCAGAGACGGTCTTTATTTAACGAACTCTACCCATGAGGAGGGTACCGTGTCTACTGAAGCCCCGAAAGGAAAAGCTAAACCCGGCGAGGAAACGCGTGCCAAGGTAACCATACGCGAGTTTCGCCAAAAGAAGAAGGCCGGCGAGCCGATTACGATGCTCACCGCCTATGACTATCCCACCGCCCTGGCCGAAGAGCGCGGCGGGGTGGACGCCATCCTGGTAGGCGATTCGCTGGGCATGGTGGTGCTGGGCTACCCCAATACCCTGCCGGTCACCATGGAGGACATGCTGCACCATTGCAAGGCCGTGTCGCGCGGCGCCTCCACGCCGATGTTGATCGGCGACATGCCTTTCATGTCCTACCAGGTGTCTGTGGAGCAGGCGGTGGCCAATGCGGGCCGTTTCCTGCAGGAGGCCGGTATGGACGCGGTGAAACTGGAGGGTGGGCGCGACCGCGCTGAAGCGGTGCATCAGATCGTGGCGGCTGGCATCCCGGTGATGGGGCATTTGGGGTTAACGCCGCAGAGCGTCAACGCGCTGGGAGGCTTCCGCCCGCAGGCGCGCACTAGCTCGGCGGCCAAGCGGCTCATTGATGACGCCTTCGCCCTCGAAGAAGCCGGCGCGTTCAGCGTGGTGCTGGAATCTGTGCCGGCACGGCTGGCCGAATGGCTCTCGCAGAAGCTGAGCATCGCCACGATCGGCATCGGCGCAGGGGTGGGCTGCGACGGCCAGGTGCTGGTGACGCACGACCTGCTAGGCTTGTTCGATCGTTTTACCCCCAAATTCGTCAAGCAATATGCCAGCCTGCACAGCGTGATGGCCGAGGCGTTTGCCGGTTATATCGCCGACGTTCAGCAGCGCGCCTTTCCCACTGAAGCGCACAGCGTGGAGATGAAGGAAGAACAATGGCTGGCGCTGCTAAAAGAGTTGGATGGCAAATAAACCCGAGCCGGTACTGATCGTCGGCACAGGGGCGCTGGGCTGCCTTTTTGCCGCCCGACTCTCCGCGGCAGGCTACCCGGTGCAAGTGCTGGGTACCTGGGCCGGGGGCCTGGCTGCGCTGCAAAGGCAGGGTGTGACTCTGGTAGGCGCGGACGGCAAGCGGCAAACCTTCCCGGTACAGGCCAGCGACAGCGCCAAGGATTTTGCGGGGGCCAAACGAGCCCTGGTGCTGGTGAAAGCTTGGCAAACCGAACGAGCCGCGGCGCGATTGTTCGAATGCCTGGCAGTAGATGGCATGGCGCTTAGCTTGCAGAATGGGCTGGGGAACCGCGAAATCCTGGTGGCAGCCCTGGGAGCAGAGCGCGTGGCTGGCGGGGTGGTAACAACAGGGGCCACGCTGCTGGGTCCCGGGGAAGTGCGCTGGGGAGGCGAAGGCCAGGTTTCACTAGGCGAGCATCAGCGCCTGGGATCGTTTACCGAGGCGCTGGAGGCGGCCAGTTTCAAAGTAAGTACTGTGGAAAGTGTGGATTTGCTGGCTTGGAGCAAACTGGTAATTAACGCGGCCATCAACCCGCTTACCGCGTTGCTGGGCGTGCCCAATGGCGAATTGCTGGAGCGGCCCACGGCACGGGAATTGAGCGGCCAATTAGCCGGCGAGGTGGCTGCAGTGGCAGCCGCTAAGGGCGTCCAACTGACATTCGAGGACCCCGTGGCGGCGGCGGAATGGGTTGCGCAACGCACCACGGGCAACTTGTCTTCCATGCTGCAAGACGTGCGGCGGGGAGCGCCGACGGAGATCGACGCCATTTGCGGGGCGGTGGTACGCGCCGGGCGCGAAATGGGCGTCCCTACGCCAACCAATGAAGCCATGTGGAAATTAGTGCAAGCATTGCGAGGAGCAGGATGAAGCAAGTCGTTACGATAGAAGAGTTGCGCGCCGAGCGCGCTAAGCTGAAAGACAAAGTGGGCTTCGTTCCCACCATGGGCTTTTTACACGCCGGACACATCTCGCTGGTCAGGTTGGCCAAGAAGGATTGCGACTCGGTGGTGGTGAGCATCTTCATCAACCCCACGCAGTTTGGCCCTAATGAGGATCTGGGCGCCTACCCGCGCGACATCCCTGCCGACCTGGCCAAGCTGGAGGCGGCCGGGGTGGACCTGGTGTGGCTCCCCGACTCCGAGGTGATGTATACGCAGGGCTTTAACACCTGGGTGGACGTTGAAGGCGTCAGCGCCCCACTAGAGGGCGCCCGCCGACCTGGGCATTTCCGCGGCGTAGCGACGGTAGTGGCAAAGCTGTTCAATGCTGTTGGCCCGGATAAAGCCTATTTCGGGCAGAAAGACGCCCAACAGGTGGCGGTGCTTAAACAGATGGTACGCGATCTCAATTTCCCGCTGGAGCTCGTAGTAGGACCCATCGTGCGCGAAGCGGACGGACTCGCCATGTCCAGCCGCAACACATATTTGGACGCAGAGCAGCGCAAGGCGGCTACTGTGCTGCATCGGGCGCTTCTGGCGGCCCAGGCTGCCTATGCTGCTGCCGAGCGGAGCGGCGAGCAGTTGCGCCAAGCCATGCTGGATACGCTGGCGACTGAACCGTTGGCGGAAGCGCAATATGTCTCGTGTGCCGACCCGCTCACGCTAGAGGAAATTGAGCGCGTGGAAAACGGAGCGCTGCTCTCCATGGCCGTGTATGTGGGCAAGACGCGATTGATTGACAACCTTGTATTGGAGTAAAGATGCTATTAACCATTGACGTGGGCAACACCAATATCACCCTGGGCCTGTACGAAGGTGAAACCCTTGGGCCGCGCTGGCGCATCGCTACCGAGCATAAAAGTATGCCGGATGAATATGGACTGAAATTCATCGGGATGCTGGAGCATGCCAATATCGCCGTGAACAAGCTGGAGGGCATCTGCATTGCCTCAGTGGTGCCGCCGCTTACCGGCAAGGTGGTAGAGGCCTGTCGCAATTATTTGCAGGTCGATCCGCTCATCGTGGATGCGGGAGTTAAGACAGGAGTGCGCGTTCTGTATGAAGACCCCAAGGCCGTGGGAGCTGACCGCATCGTAGACGCGGCGGCGGTACAGCACCTGTACGGTGGCCCGGCCTGTGTAGTGGATTTCGGCACCGGCACCACCTTCGACGCCATCACTGATAAGGGCGAATATTTGGGTGGCGCCATTGCTCCCGGCATAGGCATCGCCGCGGATGCGCTGTTCTCCGCGGGCGCCAAGCTGATGCGCGTGGACCTGGCGCGGCCGCCAGCGGCGATCGGACGCAACACTACGCACGCGTTGCAATCCGGCTTGCTGTTCGGCTACGTTGGGCTGGTGGAAGGGCTGGTGGCTCGCTTCCGCGAAGAACTGGGCGATAACATGAAGGTCATCGGCACCGGTGGCTTGGCGGAGGTAGTGGCGCGCGAAACTGAGGTCATTCACGTCCTCGCGCCGTGGCTGACTCTGGACGGATTGCGCATCATCTGGGGGCTGAACCACTAAATGCGTACCCAAATCGCATTTGCCACCTCGGCGGAGTTCTCTCATTTGGCCGAGGATGATCGTTTTGCCGTCAACGCGTTGGGCCAGCGTGACATTCGGGTGGAGGCTGCTGTTTGGGATGACAAAAGCGTACGCTGGAGCGATTACGCTGCGGTGGTGATTCGCTCGTGCTGGGACTATCATTTGCGCCCAGATGAATTCTCGGCTTGGCTGGGCGAGCTTGAGGCGGCTGGTGGGCAGGTATGGAACCCTGTGGATGTGGTGAACTGGAACATGGATAAGACCTACCTCAGCGACCTGCAAGAGTTTGGGGTGGTGGTGCTGCCCTCGGTGTGGTTGCTGCAAGGCGCTCACGTCGAACTGAGGGAGTTGATGGCTGACAAAGGTTGGAGGCGGGGCGTAGTCAAACCAACCATTTCAGCAGCGGCCAATGAGACTTTCCTGGTGGAGAGAGATGCGCCAGCCGAACAAAACGTCCGTCTGAACGGGCTTCTGCAAAAAGGCGGCGCCATCGTGCAGGAATTCGCCGGCGAGATCCAAAGCAGGGGCGAGTGGTCGTTCCTGTTCTTTGGCGGCAAGTACAGCCACGCTGTAGTTAAAGAAACCGATGGGGGGAGACTTCCGTGTGCAGCGTGATTTTGGAGGTAGTGCCCAGACTGCCGATCCGTCACCAAGGCTGATCGCTCAGGCGCAAGCTGTGCTGGAGGCGATCGAGGCGGATCTGCTGTATGCGCGCGTGGACGCCATCGAGCGCGACGGTCAGTTATTCTTGATGGAGCTTGAACTCATCGAGCCACATCTGTTTTTCGAGCAGGATCCAGCGTCGTCGGCGCGCTTTGCCGAGGCCTTGCAAAAGCGAATGGTGGTGAAACAGTAATGGGCGCACTCAGTTCAAAATACGTTTTATTGGGGGTCACTGGTTCCATTGCCGGCTACAAAGCCGCCGATCTGGCTTCCAAGCTGACGCAGCTAGGAGCCGACGTGGATGTGGTGCTTAGCGGGGCGGCAGAGAAATTCGTAAGCGCGCTTACCTTCCAGTCGGTGACCGGGCGCCGGGCTTTCACTGACGCCGACCTGTGGGGAGCGGAGGGACATGTCTTGCATGTCAACCTGGCCAGGCAGGCTGATATATTGGTCATCGCACCGGCAACGGCCAACACCCTGGCCAAGCTGGCACAAGGGCAAGCGGACAGCTTACTAACCCTGGTTGCGCTTGCGGGAACTGCGCCGCTGCTATTGGCCCCCGCCATGGATGGCGGCATGTTCCAGAACCCTGCCACACAAACTAACTTGGCCACGCTGAAAGCACGAGGCGCCATTATTGTCGAACCGCAGAGCGGGCACTTGGCCTCCGGCCTCAGCGGGGTGGGCCGTATGGCTGAACCAGCCGAGTTGGTTGGACACATTCGCCATGTCTTAGGCCGAAGCGGTCCACTGGCGGGGTGCAAAGTGCTGGTGACCGCTGGCGGCACCCAGGAGGCCATCGATCCGGTGCGCTCCATCACCAATCGCTCTTCCGGTAAACAAGGATATGCCCTGGCCCAGGCTGCTATCGATGCCGGGGCTGAGGTGACGCTGGTGTCAGCACCCACGGCGCTGGCCGCGCCGGTCGGTGCAGAACTGGCGCTTGTGACCAGCGGCGAGCAGATGCTGGCCGAGGTGCTGGCGCGCGCCAAGAGCGCAGATGCGCTGCTGATGGCCGCGGCTGTGGCTGATTTTCGGCCGGCAAAGGTTTCCAAGCAGAAGATCAAGCGCGCCGCGGGTTTGCCCAAAGTTGAGCTGGTGGCCAATCCCGACATCCTGCTGGAGCTCACGAAGGCCAAGGGCAAGAAACCTAAGGTGGTAGTGGGCTTTGCCGCCGAAAGCAGGGATCTGGTGAAGAACGCCAAGAGCAAGTTGGAAGCCAAGAGGCTGGACCTGATCGTGGCCAACGACATCAGCGCATTGGATGCCGGCTTCGAAGTGGATACTAACCGCGTGGTGTTGCTGGACAAATCCGGGGCGCAGGAAGAACTGCCGCTGATGAGCAAAGATGAAGTGGCCCAGGCGGTCATTTACCGCGTGGTGGATCTACTTGGGGCTAAGGATTGATATGGAGATCCTGCACATCACCAGCCAGGCGAATTGGCGGGCGGCGATGGAGGCCGGTGCTTATTCAGGCGAATCGCTGGCCAGCGAAGGCTTCATCCACTGCTCTACCCCGGGGCAGGTAGAGCGCACAGCCAACAAGTTTTACGCGGGACAGTTCAATCTGCTCGTGTTGCATATCGACACCGAACGTCTGGCGGCGGAGCTGCGTTGGGAAGCAGCGGATGGGGACGAATTCCCGCATATTTATGGCCCACTTAAACTTAAGCGCTGTGGATTCGGTTACCGATTTCGGTGCTGGAGGCGATGGGATGTTTCATTACCCCTAGGCGAATAACAAGTCTTATCAAAAGAGCCCTCGGCGAGGGCCCTTGATTTACTTGGAAAGCAAGCTCAGACCGTGCGCAGGCGGCGGGAGACCAGGACGACCAGTAGCAGGAAGACGGCTGCGGCCAGCATCCCAGGCGCGCCGACCTCGTCGGCGAAGCCGCTTTGCGGCAGGGCGCTGGAAGTGGCCGTGGGGGTGAAGCTTGGGGTGGCAGAGGCGTTGGGGTCGATGGTGGGGGTGGCGGTGTCCACTGCATTGGTTGCAGCTTGCGTCTGAGCCAGGGCGGCCTGGGTGAGCAGGGCGTTCAGGGTGGCAGTGGCATCCTCACCAGCCCCGGGCGTACTGCTAAAAATAGGCGTAACCGGCGTTTCGCTGGCCAGCGGGGTGTTGCTGGGATGAGGCGTAGGGCTGATGGTAGCTGTCGGGGAGAAAGTAATAGTCGGAGTAGGTGTATCCGTATTCGTAACCTGCAGGGCCTTGGCGATTTCCGTCTCGGTCAGTTGCGCTGTTGCCGTGGGGACCTGGGCGGCTTCCTGCTGGTTGGGCAGGATGACTAGCGCGTAATACACCATAGCGATCAAAGCCAGCACCATGATGGCGCCTAGGATGCCCACCACCAGCAGGAACGTGCGGTTGCCGGAGGGTTTTTTCGGGGGCGGTGCGGACTCTGGGATATCCAAGTCTAGGTCATCAAGCATGTGTTGGGATCCTCGTGATGTGCAAAGTTATTTTTACCCCAGAAGTTCCAGGTTCGCCAGCGGTATGTCCGCGTGGCCTCCATGCTCAAGGGTAATCTGCGCTGCCTGGACACGCAATCCGCTGGGGAATGCTACTGCTCCAGAAGGAAGGGCGGCAATCTCTCCCAGGGTACCGCGCTCAGGGCCGCTTAGGATTCGCACGGTTTGCCCGATGCGAAAGCTTTGCATTCCCACCGGCTGCGGCGGGCGGCCGGCTTCCTTGGCGGGGATGATCACCTCTGGGCGGTCACCGTTGAGCGGGTCGGGCCGCTGAGCGTTGAGCGCGGCCTGCTCCCCAGCGAGGTTGGAGAACAATTTGAAAGCGTCGCTGTTCATGGGAATGGGGCCGAAGCCCTCGATGAGTACGATGGGATAGGGCATCTTTTCGGCCAGCGGCACCAGGCGGATGGACAGGCTGCCCAACACCAGCCCGCGTATTGGCACCTGGGCCGCCAGCTCCAGAGTCTGGCGCTGCTCGCAACGCCCAGCCACCAGGATAGCACCACGCAAGCTCATATCCACCCGGTCGGCGGTCAGCACCTGGTCGGCGCTTTCGGTGGACATATTGAGGATGCCTTCGGCCAGCCGGCCGTTGCCCCACACGCCCTGAACCCATGCTCCCACGCATTCGATAGTCACGCCGCGGTTGGGTTCGACTTCGATAATAACGCCGGGTACGCGGGCTGGAAGCACCGAGCGTTCATCAGCCACCTGCAGCAGCACCTGGCCTTCGCTGACGGCGGTGATGGTGCCGTTGGCCGGCGCCCTCAACTGGCGGGCGCCGACGCCGCGCTGTCCGGCGATGATAGCGCCTTCTTCAAGTTTCTCGCCGACGCTGCGTTGGATCATGCGGTTGGCGCGATCAGGTGAAACGCCCAGCGCGCGCGCTGCATCCAGCAGCAAATGATGGCCGCCTCAGGTCGGCGCGGGCCACCGGGTCGCTAGCGTGCACCGTGTTACCCAGGTTCACCAGTACGATGCCTTCAATGGGGAGGCGGCGCACACGCCGCAAAGTGGTTAGCGGCTGGATATAGCTAATAGGAGCAATCGTGGAGTTGGCCATAATCAGAGGGTGAGCGCCTCCAGCCAGGCCAGCAAGGTCTCGCGGCGCTGATTGAAGGAGCCGGGCACGCGTACCGGCCGGCCGCGAGCATCGATGATTAGCCCGAAGATTCCACCGACCACGCGCCTCACCCAGCCGCCTCGGCCAGGCCCCAGGCCGATGTTCACGTTCTGCAAGGGCTGGATATAGAGGTCTGCAACTTGCCCCAAGGGCAGCGGCATAGCCTTCAGGCCGCCTTCGTGGACGTCCACCACGGGCTCTTTTTGGCCGTTGCGCACCATTTGCAGGCGCAACAGCGGTCCCCCGCGCGCCCGGCCCACGGGCGAGATGACCGTGCCCAGGTTCATAAAGGCGTTGGATTCGAGTATTTGCACAGCCATCATGGGGTCCATTTCCCCCCCAGCGCCCACCGCGCCAATAAGATTGTTTTGGTCCAGGATGATAGTGGCAATACCCACCGGCTGCAAGGCATCCAGGATCATCATCAAGCCCTGCTCTGTGCTGGGGGCGCGGGTGATGGTGCTGCCGCTGACCAGTATGCGGTCGAACCAGGGCACGGTACCCGGCAGTGGGTAAATCGCATCGGCGGGCAGGAGCGGCAGACTCTTGCCGATGGCCAGACGCATCACTTGGCGGGCAGCGGCTTGCTCGATGGCCAAGTCCTCCCGTGTGACAGGTATCGTTTGTGGGAAGAGCGGCTTGTTATGCAAATAGTCCAGGACTTGGTCTTCGCTGAGGTCATAGGGAATCCAGCGCATGAGTTGCGAAAGATGTGTTTCGGAGATCATGCCTTCTAGGCTGCGGCCCATGCCCAGGTCGTTGAAGACGCGCAATTGCAAATCACCACCAAAGGCAGCCGCCACCGTGGTGCTGGAAGCCCCCAAGTCGATGCCCAACAATCCCTTGGGCAGGTCCACCACCGAGCTCAGGAACCGCACCACGCGCCCGAGGGCGGTGGCGCTGGGATGGAAATGTCCATCGGCCAGGGTACGCAATTCCTCCAAGCCATTGATCTTGGTAGCCTGGATGTTGAAGACCAGTTCGGCCAGCTTTTCCTTGGCAGGAGCCAGATTTTCGCGGTCTAAGCCGGGGCGGATATTGGGGGCATGGTGCAGTGTGGTCAGCGAACCCAATAGGTTGTCAATCTCGTCGCTGAGGTTTTCGTTGCCGACGAAGAGAACCTGCGGGCGGCCATTCTCAGGAAACAGTTTGAGCGCCAGAGCTAGATAGTTGGCCAGGCGCACCACCGAGCGCGAGGCGCCCCGATTGGTGCCGCCGGCCAGCACGATGAGGTCCGGCAGGGCATGGGCGATCGAATCGATAATGCCTTCAGGGTTGCGCCGATCAGTGAGGCTAAGGCTGCCAACCACCTCGCAATATGTAGAGGTGACCAGCTTGTTCACACTGTCCAGTGAAACGCCGGGCAGCAATCCAACAGTGAGCACTTTCACCGGCACCCCGCCTGAGAAGGTGGCAGTGACGGCATTGGCTCCCACGCCAATTTCATTTTCTGGGGAGATGAGCAAACCCTGGTCGGAGACCAGGTTGCGCCCCGTGAATTCCTGCAACCGCTCCAGGGCTTCCATTACGCCGATGCCTGCGTCGAAAGCTGGGGCGCCGCTGGTGCTGGCTACCTCGCTGGCGGCCAGGAAGCGGTAACGGCCCTCTACGGTGTCGAAGAACTGTGCACGGGTGTTGACGCTGCCTACATCCACAGAGATAAGCGAGAGGCCCTGCTCCTTACCCGATGTTCTGATGGTCATGGCGTCCCCATTAGGAATCCGGCTACGTTCACCAGGAAGGACAAACGCTCGACCAGTGCACCCAGCGCAGCCAGCAGGATGCCACTGAACAGCGCCGCCAGCGCCATGGCAATGAAGATGGAACCTATCCAGGCCAGCACGTCTACGAAGATGGTGCGAATGGGCTCCTGTTTGCCGCGGCTAAACGCGCCAAAGTGGAAATACGCCAAAGTGCTCACAGTGGCAAGCAGTATCACTACGCCGTCTAAAACGATCTGGATGCTTTCACCGTAATAACCACCTTGTATCGACAAGCTCAGTGCATTCACATCGAAGGTGCTGGCCATAGCGCCGATTTGGGGCAAGATGGTGCCTTGCACCGCGCCGCCGACAGCCAGCGCCGCCCCGACGCCAGCCAGCATGGCGGTGGCCGGGTTGCCCAGGCGCGCCGTGCGGGGCGAGAGTTTGAAAAGCAGGAGCACGCACAAGAAGGCGCGCATGCCCAATTCGGTCAGTTCCAGGCTGGGAACGCCAGCCGTCTGGTTCAGGAAAGGATAGACCAACTGGGGCAAGATGACGTCTTGTATGGCTATTGCCGCGGCGTAGCCAGCGGCCACTCCGATGAATAGATACAGCACTACCCGGAAGACTGGATGGTCGCTTATGGCATAAGACAGCGTGATGAGCGTCAGTGCCGCGGCCGCCAGTAAGCCCACCTGGAAGAGCATTTCAGGGCTAAGCTGCATTCGCTTCTCCCATGGATTCAGGGCGCAAATGGATCAGACGCCCGTATAGACCGCCCAGCAGGATCAGCAGCACGATGGCGCCCAGGCCGAAGCTGTAGGCATCCCAATAAATGCTCCCCAAGCCCACTTTGGCACGCATCTTTTCATATAGCGCCGAACCCTGTATGCCGCTAACCAACCCACGCAGGGTTTGTGGATTGCTTTTCAGATAAGCGCGCAGCAGCGGGTTGGCCTGGGCGCTGGTGACGGCTATTAACCCGTTGGGCAGTTCCGTTGCGCCTTGCTCGATCCAGGCGCGCACATCTTCGGCGCTGCTGCTAATCACAAACACGAGGGCGAAATCGCTGAGGTGTTGGAGAGGTTGCAGAGCAGCCGCATCCCAAGGGTTGGGTCCGCCCGGCGCGGGCGCCAATACTGCCTGCTGCGGTGCGTCAATGAAGCTGCGCAGGGCGGCCATGCCGCCCGAAAGATAGCCCAGATCATTGTAGCTCCCAGTTGCAATAGCCGGCTGGTCCACGAAATAGTCGTGCAGCAACTGCTCGGCCAAACTGGGGCCAGTGGGCTGGGTGGAGATGAAGACCAGATGAGCCTGCCGGTTCAGCAGGTGACCAAGGACGGCTGCTGCTACGGGCGCGGTTTCACCATACAGGGCGGGTTGTACCTCGAAGGCCACCAGCACAGGCGCTCCGGTGGGCAGAACATCGATGGCATTGAAAATTCCAGCTACTTCGGGGAATAAATCAGTTTCTGGACGGGGGAAATCTCTGGGTCTGGGTGATCAGCGGAAACAATATCGCCAGGAAGAGGACCGCACCCATCACTAGGCTGAGCAGCCGCGTGGGCAACACAATGCGTTGCTGCACATCTTCGCTGGGTTTTCCTTCCTGATCCAACAGGTGCTTAAAGGCGGCGGCATGCAATCGCTGGTTCTCGTTTACCTCCAGCCGGGCGGAAAAGATCGGCGACTTGCCAATCTGGGTAATCTCCGGCTCGGAGGGCAGGATACCGCTGAGGCCGGCCAATGGTCCCTGGCTGCCAGGCAGTATCTGGTCGGAGCGGGCATCTTCTTTCGGGAAGCTGCCCCCGGGGCGTATGGCCTGCAGCCAGCTTGGCAACTCACCGGGCGTGAGTGTCTCATCGCCCTCTTCGCCCTTGATGAAAGCAGGCGTGAAGCCAGAAGGCTCAGGTTGCTCGACCTCGGGGTCGGTGTGGAAGGCCGGTTGTTGTTTTTCTCCGGGTTCGGGCCCCCACGCTTCTGCGATCGGGGTTTGTTCTTCCTCGGGTTCCGGGGTTTCTTTAACTTCCGGCTCTACGGGAATAGGCTCGCCCGGTTGCGTGTCGCTAAGTTCAGGCTCTAGCCTCTGATGAGCATCTTCGGGAGTATCGTGGCGGTAGCGTTTGCGAATCTCCTGCAGCCATACCGGTTCGGGGCTAGCGCTTTCCTCGCCACTGGGCGCGGCGGATTGCTCCGAAGGGCTTTCGGGCTCTAATGGGGCGCCTTCTGGATTTTGGCGGTCTCGCAGAGCTTTAAGCCAATCGGGAAGGTTTTCTTCGGGGTCTTGTGCCGAGCGATTGGACATGGTCAGGGATGGGCGGGGAGCTTAGCCTCCATAAGGCCGGTCGGCGGCGATGAGGATGCGCAGCCCGGTGAGCAGGGTGCCAAGGCCAACGCCAATGAGCAGGCCGCGCATGGCTCCAGTGGAGAGGAAGTTGGTGACATATGGCTCCAGCGAGCGGGTAAATATGGGGATCTCCAATCCGAAAAGCGGCCCGCTACCGAGCAGAATAATGAATAGGGTCACGATGAATGTGATGCTCATCAGGTCAGTGCGGTTTTGAAGTATGCGTGCCGCCGCTAAAGTAAGGCTGACCGCCAGCACGGCCATCAGGCTGGTTTCTACGGGAATCTGGATGTTGGCGAAGATCCAAGCCGGGATCTGGCCCAGGCTGCCCTGCCACAAGGTGATGCTGAAGGTGAACAACATGGCGAGGATCAGGATGGTGCTGTATATAGGTTTCTCGCGGCGCCGCACCTTATGGATGTGCACGGTCAGTAAATTTACCAACCCCAACACCAAAGCCACGGCCGCCAACAAGATGGCCCAATTGAGAACGCGGTTGCGGACGCCGTCCAGCCCTGGGATAAGCAAAGTGCTGAGGATAAGCATACCGAAAACGATGGCCACCGCGGCGGCAAAGGGTGTGCGATAGCGCAGGTTCATTGCAGGACCTCGAATATGGGCAGCAGGGCGGTGGTGATGATGATCAAGATGATTAACCAGCGCAGAATATCCTGGGCGCGCAAGCTGGCCTGGTGCACTCGGCCGGCGTCGGTGTAGGCGCCCGTGGAGTAGACCTCTTCGCCAATAAGTGGCTGCTGGGCGCTGGCGTAGAGCAGGGCCTGCCCGCCCAGCGTATTGCTGCCACCTACGCTGAACGCTCCGGCCGACTGGCTGGCTCCCGTGATCAGCCCGGCTTCTTCACCGTAGCTACCCACCAGGGCGCTGGCCGACACGGAATGGTCGAGGATCATAGGCAGCGTACCTGCAGCGTAGGAGAAAGGTGTCAGGCCGGTGACGCGACCCAGGCGCAGGTTGTAATGCTCGGAAATATTCAGGCGGCTATAACTGTGGCGCAGCGTATCTTGGGATAACAGCATCAGGGAGCCATCGCCGGTAGTGGCCACAGGCGGCTGGTCGCTGTCGGCGGCAATTTCGGCCACCTGACGCAGCAGGGTCAGCCCCGCAAAGGCGGCGGCGCTCTCAGGACCCAACACGCCTCCGTGACCCAGGCTGATTTGCAATCGTGAGCCATCCTCTACCGAAACCTCGATGGTGCGGCGCAACTCCCTGAAGGCCGGGATTGAGCGGAAGGTGCGCCGACTCTTATCCCATTGGAAAAAGGAAAAGCCGATTAGCAGGGCCAGGGCGAGCCCAATGAACTGCAAGGCGGTGAGGTTCATAGCCCTTCTGCTCGCAGGATGCGCGAGAATTCCGCGGATTGTTCAGGGTGCTCCAATAAATCCGCCAGGCCTAATACGCCCTGCTTATCTATCCAGGGAGATACCAACGGCTGGCTGATATACAGCCCCTGGGCGGCCAATGTAGCAAAGGCGCCCCCGGATTCAAGGAGCGACGAGACCAGCCCGGCCAAACCCCAGCGTTTGAGCGCACGCGCCCAACGGAGCCAATCCTCCTTGGGCACACGTTCCGGTGAGTTCGATTTTGCACTGGTGAAAGAGGGCACAGGCTGATTGTATATGTGGGGGGAGTCGAGGTCAAGCTAAAGCGCTTTCAACAATCTTCACCCATGATGTAGCGCATGTAGGAACAAATAGATTAACATAAGTTGGCATGGAAGACTTGCCCGGAAACTGGAATTACTTTGCGCCGCCGCGCCGCAGTGGGCTGCTGATAGACATGGGTGGCTTGCTGCTGACTTTTGCGCTGGCTGCTTTCCTATTGTCTTCGGCGCTTTCCCGCCAACCAGGGTTGCCCGTGATCTTGATGCTGCTGGGCGCGCTGTTGCTTTCCTTGCCCATTCCCATCTTGCTGTACCGGCTGTACGGGTTAGTGCAATCCGCTTACTGGGTGGGCCGGGACGGCGTGCGCCTGCGCTGGGGCCTTCGCTTGGTGGATCTGCCTTATAACGACATCGTGGACGTGGCCCGCGTCGACGAATTGGCCGAGCCGGTGAAGCTGCCGGAGTGGACATGGCCCGGCAGCGTGGTGGGAACGACCATAGATGCAGAACTGGGAAATATGGAGTTCCTGGCCGCGGATGCCGGCAAGCTGGTGCTGTTGGGCACCCGCAATGGCGTGATTGCCATCTCCCCGGAAGCACCGCAAGCTTTCGTGGCGGCTTACAAGCGGCAGTCGGAGCGTGGCAGCCTGCGGCCCATCCAGGCGCGTTCGGTGGCGCCGTCGTTTGTGCTGGCGGAAGCCTGGGCGCAGCCGGGAGTCTCCCGCTTGTTGGTGACCGGGGCGGGGCTGGCGCTGGGGTTGCTGGTGCTGGTGGGTATTTTAGCCCCCGGGCTGCAATCCATCTCGCTGGGGTTTGGCGGCAACGGGCTGCCCTTGGAGCCGGTGGCCGGAGTACAGCTATTTCTCCTTCCAGTGCTCAACCTGTTCTTCTATATGGGCTGCTTCGTGCTGGGGCTGCTGTTCTATCGGGAGGTCAACGGAATGCGCTTTTCGACATTGGTATGGGGTAGCAGCCTGGTGGCCAGCACACTCTTTCTGGTAGCAATCCTATCCAGCTTGTTCTTATCCACTTAAGATAGCCACTTATCCACAAAAAAAAGGCGGTTATCCACAAATGTTTAATCTCATCATCCGTTTCGATAGCAATCAATTCATCATCGGCTTGCTTCTAGCGGCGCTGATCACCCTGGCTGCTTGGCGCCTGGGTGCGTTGACCAACAGCGGGGCAGTGGCCGCCACGCTCGTCGGCGGCCTTACTTACGGTCTGGGCGGCATCCCGGCCGCGGTGTTACTCATCGTGTTCTTCGGCTCATCGAGCTTGCTGTCTCGGACCTTTGCCCAGCGCAAGAAAAGGATGGCAGCCAATTTCGCCAAGGGGGGCAGGCGCGACTGGGTGCAGGTAGCCGCCAACGGCGGTTTGGGTGTCCTGGTTCTTCTGGCAGGGGCCGCAGGGCTACTCTCCGCTCCGGTGGCCTGGGTGGCTTTTGCCGCTGGGCTGGCTACGGTGACGGCGGACACCTGGGCTACAGAACTAGGCATCTTGAGCCCTAGAAAGCCTACGCTGGTGACCACCGGCGAAGCGGTGCCGTATGGCACCTCTGGTGGAGTGACCATGCTGGGTAGCCTGGTCGGCCTGGCGGGCGGTTTGCTGATCGGCTTGCTAGCCTGGGCGCTGGATTCGCAGGCCAGCGTGCTGATCGCCATCACTGTGGCTTTGGCAGGCGTGGCAGGTAATTTCATCGATTCATACCTGGGGGCCACAGTCCAGGCCATTTATTACTGCCCCAAGTGCAAAAAAGAAACCGAGCGCCATCCTCTGCATAGCTGCGGAACCGAGACCACCCTGCGGCGCGGGTGGAGCTGGCTGTCCAACGATTGGGTCAACTTCCTCAGCTCGCTGGCCGGGGCTTTGCTGGCCTCCGGCGCAGTCATCAGCCTGCTGTGAGATAATCGCCGCGCTTAGGAGCCCATTTGCCAGATCATCGCGTTCCCATGTCTTCCCCCGACCTCGGCGAAGCCGAACGCCGCGCCGTAGCCGAAGTGTTGAAGACGCCCGTGCTGAGCATGGGCGCGCAGACCGCCGGCTTCGAGGAAGCCGTACGCCAGTTCAGCGGAGCCAAGCACGCCGTTGCGGTGAATTCCGGGACGGCAGGGCTGCACCTGTGCGTGCGAGCCGCCGGCATTTGCCCGGGCGATCTAGTACTGACCACACCGTTCTCTTTCGTGGCTTCCAGTAATGTAATCCTTTACGAACAGGCCGTGCCTGTGTTCGTGGACGTGGATATGCACACCGGCAACATCGACCCGGAACGGCTGGCGCAAGCCGCCCAGCAGCTCGCCGAAGGCGGCAAAGCCGCTGAAAACTGGCTGCCGCGGCGCGGCGGCGAAGCGCGCAAGGCCAAAGCCATCCTGGCGGTGGATGTGTTCGGGCAGCCGGCAGATTTCGACCCCATCCGCGAAGTAGCTCAGAAATACGACTTGGCGTTGATCGAGGATTCCTGCGAAGCGCTCGGGGCGCAGTACAAAGGGAAATTAGCCGGGCGACTTGGCGATATGGGTGTATACGCTTTCTACCCAAACAAGCAGATGACCACTGGCGAAGGTGGAGTAATCGTTACCGATGACGGGGCAGCCGCCGACCAGATGCGCGCCCTGCGCAACCAAGGCCGGGCGCCCGGAGATACCTGGCTGCAGCATACATTGCTGGGTTACAACTATCGCATCACGGAGATGAGCGCAGCCTTGGGCCGGGTGCAGTTCGGCCGTCTGGAAGAATTGCTGGCCAGGCGCGAGCAGGTGGCGGCCTGGTATGCCCAACGGCTTGAATCTGTTGACGGCGTCGAGTTGCAATTCGTCTCGCCGCATACCACGCGCATGAGCTGGTTCGTGTATGTTGTTCGCCTGGCGCCCCCGGTGGACCGCCAGAAGCTGGCCGGTTTACTGGACCAGGCCGGCATTCCTTCACGGCCATATTTTGCGCCCATCCACTTGCAACCTTTCATGATGGAGCGCTTCGGCTATCAACCCGGCAACTTTCCCATCTCTGAGGATTTGGGCCGACGCGGCCTGGCGCTGCCGTTTTCTGGAATGATGAGCGAGGAGCAGGTCGAGTTGGTGTGTGTTGAGTTGCAGAAGGCACTTCCGAACAGCGCAAGCTAATTCTGCCTTCCCACCATAAAGCCACACAGAATAAATAGGGTCAGGATTTCCTGACCCTATTTATTTATCCGCGCCGTTCCTCTAAAAAGTCTATTGCAAGGCGCTGAAGTTGATCAGGATCAGGTTGGCCTGACAGCTATCCGTGGTGATGAAGGGGAAGCTGTCTGAAATGGGTTGGCCCTCGGTATTGAGCAGGGTAACCTGCAGGCTATTGTCTGAGGCGATGGGCTGGTTAGCCAACTGGACCTCGTAATATTGTCCCGAGCCGTACTGCGTGGCGGCTCCTGTTAGGCCGAGTTTGTCCACATCCTGGCCGTTCAGCTTACCGCTGACGTGCACTTGCAACCCAGCTACCGGTGATTCATCCTGTCCGAAAACCTGGCCGGCCACACCCATGAAGTTGCAACCGGCCTCGGGGTGGAACACGCTGGCGTCCAGCGTGGCGGGGTTGTCGCCCGGCTGCAGGCCAAAAAGGAGGCTGGCCTGCTCCACGGTGGACGTGGCGGTGGGTGGCTGAGCGGTGGCTGTAACCGCTTGGGTGGGAGTTTCGGCGGCGGTGACCTCGAGGGTGGGTTCGCTGGCGGCGGTGGGTGGTGGCTGGACCGCCGCCGCGGGTGGGAAGGGATTGAACGAACTCTGGGGGTCAAGAAAGATCAGCGCGAAAAATGCGCCGACCACCAAGGTGGCAATGAGAATCAGGAGGGTGAAACAGTTCAGCAGCGCTGAGCCAAACTTGAAGGTCGTTTTTGCTTTTGGTTCCTTGAAATCAAATTCATCCATCTCTCTCTCCGACTCCCCAAATTCTAAACTGAAGCTGAATTTAGGGTTGCAAAATCTGGATAGTAGCTTGGCTGCGCTGTTGCGCGAGCCAGTCGATCAACGCCTTATTCTGCAGGGCCAGGCGCTGCTGTGGGCTGAGCGGGCGGTCCGCGTCCCGGTCGATCACCTCGATGAGGTGGTAGCCCAGGTCGGTTTGCACCACGTCGCTGTATTCCCCAGGCTGTAGGGCAAACGCGGCCTCCTCCACTGCGGGCTCCAGTAGATAGCCCCGAGGAAACCAGCCCAGATAGCCCAGACCCTGCGAGTCATTGTTGCGCGCAACCTGTTCGAAAGGTGCTCCGTTCTTCAGTTGCGCCAGCAGCCGCTCGGCCTGGAAGTCATCCGTGAGCAGGATCTGTTGGGCCAACACCTGCTCGGTGCTGATGGGCATCGCGTCGGTAATTTGCGTGCGCATCCAGCCAGCCTCGATCTCTAGACCCAATTCCTGGCGGAATATATCCGGCGTGTAGCCCTGGGCGGTCAGCCAGGCGTCAAAAGCTTCCTGGCCACCAGCCTGCTCGACCACGGCGCTCAGGCGTTGGTCCAGTGTGGCCTCATCCAGGGTGAAACCTTTATCGCGAGCGCCCTGAGCCAGCAGCTGCCGATCAATCAGGTCATCCAACACGACCTGGTTCACATCCTGTGTTGCCAGAAGCGTGCCAGTCTGGGTCTGGGCGGCCTGATATTGAGCCAAGTGGATGGCGAAAATATTGCCGGGAATCTCCTCATCGTTGACGCTGGCCACGGGTGGGGAGGATGTGGCGGTGGGCTCTTCTGGAGGGGGCAGGGTGGCCCCCTGGCTTGCTACAGCCGTTGCTGGCAAGCCGCAGGCAGCCAGCATCCAGGCTAATAAGGCCAAAATGAGCAATTTGCTGGTCAAGATGTTATTGGTTTTAGCGGGGTGGGGGGTCGATGCACTTTTACAAGTCATGGTGCGTAGGCCAGGATGCAAGGTATTTGAAGCATTCGCAAAATAATTGCCCTGAACGGGCTGGGTGATTATACAGGAACGTTTTTGGGATTGAGCGTCCAACGGCTTGACAGCGCATTTCTTTTACGGATAATAGGAAGACAATCGCATAAAGGCTTAGACAGAGGAAAGTAAGCAACCGGAAGCTGCCAGGGAGGCGAGGGCCGCCAAGCGGACTGAAACCCCCGCCCTGCGGAAAGTTGCCGAAGTTCCCTCTTGAGCCGCCCGGGTCAATTACTTTGCTAGCCTTGCCTTGCAGGCGCCGCTGAGCAAAGTTTAGTAGCCAGGGCCGTAGGTTCGACGTTAGCAGAACCGCCAATTGCCGCGAGGTTGTTGGTTCGAGTGGGCGGCCAGGCCGCCAAAGCGGGTGGTACCGCGGGAGTGTTGGATAGCTCTCGTCCCGATTAGGGACGGGAGTTTTTATTTTAACTGGAGGAGTAATGGAAAAAGAGGAGCTAGAAAAAATTCAAAAAGCGGCTTTGGAAGCATTGGAGAGCATCGACTCCGAGGCAGAATTGAGTAAATGGAACACCAAGTTCCTTGGGAGATCATCCTCTTTAATGGAAAAATTTCGGGAGCTGGCCAGTTTAAGTCAAGAGGAGAGACCAATATACGGTGGATTGGCAAACCAAATAAAGAGACACTTGGAAAGTGCTTCGGGTACTAAGAGTATTTACTTGGGAGATGAAAAGCTAAAACGTTCCCTGCAAGGGGACACGCTAGACGTGACCCTGCCGGGCCGCGCCATCCCGTTGGGGCGCCTGCATCCCATTACGCAAACGTTGACACGAGTCAGCGATATCTTTGCCGAGATGGGCTTTCAGGTTTATCGCTCGCGGGACGTTGAGACGGATGAATACAATTTCCTGCTACTCAACTTCCCGCCCAACCATCCGGCGCGCGAAATGCAGGATTCTTTCTATGTCGAAGGTGGCAGCCAGGACAACCCGGTGCTGCTGCGCACACATACTTCGGCGGGGCAGATCCACGCCATGCGTGAATATGCCGCCACCAACCCGGGTAACCCGCCCCCGGTGCGCATTGTGCTGCCGGGCATGTGCTACCGCTACGAGCAGATCAGCGCCCGCTCCGAGGTGCAGTTCACCCAGGTGGAGGGGCTGGCCGTCGGCGAGCATATCACCTTCGGCGACTTGAAAGGCACTCTGACTGAGTTTGCCCGGCGCTTCTTTGATGGTGAAGTGCGCACGCGTTTCCGCGCTGCGCACTTCCCTTTCACAGAGCCCAGTGCTGAGATGGATGTGGAGTGTTTCGTTTGCGGCGGGGAAGGGTGCTCAGTGTGCAAGCAAACTGGCTGGCTGGAGATACTGGGCAGCGGCATGGTGCACCCCACCGTGCTGCGCAACGGTGGTTACGACCCGGAACGCTACAGCGGGTTCGCCTTCGGCATGGGGCCAGAGCGGCTGGCTATGCTGCGTTACCGCATCGAAGATATCCGTTATTTCTGGCGCAATGATGTGCGCTTTTTGGAGCAGTTCTAATGAAAGTGCCGATTTCGTGGCTAAAAGATTTTGTTGACCTGAATGGCGTGACCATCGAGGACCTGGCCCACACGCTGACCATGGCCGGGCTGGAAGTGGAGGAGATCCACTACTTTGGTTTGCCCATCCCCAGCGGGCAGCAACTGGCCAAGTTGAGTGGCCTGGCCTGGGACCCGGAAAAGATTGTGGTGGGTGAGGTGCGCGAAGTGATGGCACACCCCAACGCTGACCGGCTGGTACTATGCCGCCTGTTCGATGGCAAGCAGGAGCACATCGTACTTACCGGCGCTCCCAACCTGTTCGAGTACAAGGGCCAGGGCGAACTCAAGAAACCGCTTAAGGTGGCTTACGCCAAAGAAGGCGCCGAACTGTACGACGGGCACCAGCCCGGGCAGGTAAAGACGACCCTGAAGCGCACCAAGATCCGCGGCGTCGAGTCGGAACTCGATGGTGTGCTCCGAGAAGGAACTGGGCCTCTCCGAGGAACACGAAGGCATCATCATCCTGGATGAGGATGCCAAGCCGGGCACCGCTTTGGCGGATCATATGGGCGACGCGGTCTTCGACATCGCCATTACGCCCAACATCGCTCGCGACGCCAATATCTACGGCGTGGCGCGTGAAACTTCCGCGCTGCTGGGTCGCAAACTCAAGCCTATGCCTACCCGCCTGCAGGCTGAAGGTGCGACCATCAAAGGCAAGGTCAAGATCGAGATCCAGGAGCCGGAGCTGAACCCGCGCTTTGTGCTAGGGTTGATCCGCGATATCGAGATCAAGCCCAGCCCGGATGCCGTGCGGCGCCGGCTGGCCCTGGCGGGCATGCGCCCGATCAACAACATCGTGGACGCCACCAACTACGCCATGCTGGAATTGGGCGAGCCGCTGCACGCCTTCGACTTCGATGTGCTCGTCGACCGTGCCAAGGGCAAGGCGCCCACTATCCTCACCCGGCTGGCCAAGAAAGGCGAAAAGCTGACCACCCTGGACGATGTGAAACGCAAGCTTGACGATTTCACCGTGATGGTGTGCGATGGCGCGGGAGCACTGTCCATTGCCGGCGTGATGGGCGGCATGGAGAGCGAAGTCACAGAGAAGACGCGCAACGTGTTGCTGGAAGGCGCGGCATGGAACTTCATCAATATTCGCAAGACGTTGAACTCGCAGCGGCTGTCCTCGGAGGCGGCGTATCGGTTCTCACGCGGGGTGCATCCTGCCATGGCGCCGCGCGGGGTGAACCGCGGACTGGAATTGATGCGCGCCTGGTCCGGAGGTACAGTCAGCCAGGGTCTGGTGGATAAATATCCTTTGCCGGCCAAGCCCTCTGTGGTGGAAATAGGCCCGGAGGATGCCGCCCGCTGGCTGGGAGTGGAGCTTTCGGCAAAGGAAATTGCCGCCATCTTGAAGCGCCTCGAATTTGGGGTGGAGACCAAAGGCAAAAAGCTGCTGGTCACCAGCCCTGACCACCGCCTGGACATTGGCGAGGGCGTGATTGGCAAGGCCGACCTGATGGAGGAAGTAGCCCGCATCTACGGCTACGAAAACATCACCCCTACGCGGCTGCGCGATGAACTGCCGCCGCAGCATGGCAACCACAAATTGGAGATCGAACTGCGCATTCGTAACCTGCTGACCCGCCTGGGCGTGCAGGAAGTGATGACCTATAGGCTTACCAGCCCGGAGCAAGAAGCCAGGCGGCTGCCTGAAGGTACCCCGCCCGACGACAAGCCGTACGTGCGCCTGAGCAATCCCATTTCGCAGGAGCGCACTGTGCTGCGGAAAAGCCTGCTGGCCGGGTTGCTGGAAGTGCTGGAGCGCAACGTGCGCCTGAGTCCGCGGCTGGGCTTTTTCGAGATCGGACCGGTATTCCATGCGTCCGAGGCCGGGCCGTTGCCGGATGAACTGCAGCGCCTGGCACTGGTGCTGTCTGGCCCGCGCCAGCTCCAATATTGGGAAGGCGCGGATAGCAGCCTGATGGATTTCTACGACGTCAAAGGCGTGGTGTCGGAGACACTGCAGGGGTTGGGGTTGCGCGAGCTAAGCTTTGATGTGGCCCAGCACCCCGCCTTCCACCCGGGAAAATGCGCCAGGGTGCTGGTGGGAGAACGACAAGTAAGTGTGTTCGGAGAGCTGCACCCTCAGGTGCAGGCGCAATATGACCTGGGCGAAAACCCGGTGCAGGCGGCCACTTTCAACCTGGACGTGCTGTACGAGATCGTGCCAGAGCGCTTCGATTCCGAGAGCGTGCCGGCTTACCCGCCCGTGCTGGAGGACTTGGCCCTGGTGGTGGATGAAGGCATCCCAGCTGGCCAGGTTGAGGCGCTCATCCGCCAAATGGGCGGCAAGACCCTGGCTGGGTTGTCGCTGTTCGACGTGTACCGCGGTGAGCAGGTTGGGTCGGGAAAGAAGAGTCTGGCCTATCAGCTCACCTACCAAAATCCCGAGCGCACGCTGACCGACGAGGAAGTGGCCAAACTGCGCACGCGCATCGTGAACCGGCTGGAGCAGGAAATAGGCGCGCAATTGCGCACCTAGCCCGAGTTTGTAGAGCCAAGAAGTGGCGGGTAAAATCCCGCCACTTCTTTTACCTAACATCGTCATTGCGGTTAAACTAACCTCAGCATGCTCTTCCTAGGCGTCCTTTCTGTATTGCAGCTCATCCTGATCCCGGGCTTGCTGCTTATCCGCCTCTTTCCTGGCAAGCGCAGCCTGATCCAGGGAGCGGCTTACGTGTTTATGTTAAGCCTGCTGGCAAACTATGCCGGCATCTTCCTGCTGGTGGCGGTGGGCCTCTATTTGCGCTCGGTAGTGCTGGCCGTATTTTTGGTCGAAGCTGCAGCCTGCCTATGGCTGTATCGCGGCGAGCTACTGAAGCCGCACGGTGGATGGGAAAAGAAGGCCAGGGATTCCGTTTCACAAAGTTTGAAATCTTTCAGTGAGTGGGTAAGTAAGGATTTTTGGTCGGCCGGACTGTTCATCGTCTTTGGCACCATAGCCCTCATCGCTATCCTTTGGGTGCTGTGGGTGTGGGTCAGCAACTTCAACACTGTGTTCCAAAACTGGGACGCCTATGCCTCCTGGGACCGTTGGGCGGTCAGGTGGGCCGAAAACCAATTCCCAGGGGATACCTGGGAATACCCGCAATTGATTCCGGTCAGTTTCTCAGTGACCTACAAGTTCATCGGCACCACAGCGGTGAAATTCTTCAGCAAGAGCATCATGCCCCTCTTCACGCTTTTTATCGGGTTAATGCTTTTCGACCTGGGGCGCAAATATCGCTCGTACGGCTACATGCTGGGAGCAGGCTTCGCTGTGTATACCATCCATTATTTCCTTGGCGGATACATCGCTGATGGGTATGTAGACATCCCTGTAGCCTGCTTCAGCTTAATGAGCGTTTACACTCTGCTGCTGGCCCGCGCGCTCAAAGATCCGGGCGAAATAAAAACCACCTTGCTGTTGGGCAGCCTGGCCACCGCTGCGGCGGGCGTGACCAAGCAGACCGGTCTCTACGTAATGGCCTTTTATCCCGTGCTGGCCTACCTGTGGGTGCTGCGCGGTCGTAAGGGTTTTGGGTGGCGGGAGAGCGCAGTCCTGCTGTTACGCCATTTCCTGCTGGCCTTGGCCCTGGTGTTGCCCTGGTACGCGTTTGCCGAATACCATATTCTGTATGGCGGTAATACCTCCAATATCCAATATGTGATTACTGACATTTATGGCGGGCAAACCTTGCCCCAACGCTTCTCAGCCGCGTTGACCTCGTTAGGCCCCTACGCCTATGTGTTCGCTTTTGCGCTGGTTTCATTGCTGGTTTTGGATGGCGTATTTCGTGAGATCGTAGTGTTTTTGATCTTCCCGTTTGCCATCCTGTGGGCATTCTTTCTGAGCTACGAAGAGCGCAACCTTGCGGTGGCTTTTCCGCTGCTGGCCATGTCGGTGGGCGTGGGCGTGGAAGCTTGGGTAGCGCGCCTTCGCGCCACCCTCGGCAAGCCGAAGCCTCTGCGCGTGCCCGCCCTCAGTTTCGTGCTGCTGGGCCTGGTTTTGCTGGGAGCAGCCACGCTGGCCTGGAACGGGGAGGCACTAATCGCCCGGCAGATCAGCCAGCAAAAGTTGATCTTCAAGCCCGAGTTGAACCAGAAACTATATCGCTTCTTCAGTAGCCAGGGCGAAATTGAGCCAATCATCACCAGCTACCCTGTGGCCTGGCTGCCCGACCTGGAAAACATCTGGGTCAACGACCAATTTAAAGATTACGATACCTACAAACAGACCTTGTCGAGCCATCCCGACGTGACGCTGCTTTTGGTGCCCCTGCAGACCAAAGACGCGCGCGTTGAGGATGAGGTGCAGCAAAATATCGAGTTGGGTGTGTACCAGGTGATCTTTACCGAATCCAACTATATGCTGCTGCGCATCCCGGCCCGCTAGGCGGCTGAGTGCCCAAGTCCATTTCCAATCGAGACATATTCGTGGTGGTGCCCGCTTATAACGAGGGCCGCGTGGTCCGCGCCAGCCTGCGACCGCTGGTGGAGGCTGGTTATTCCGTAGTGGTGGTGGATGACGGTTCCAGCGACAACACTTGGCGACAGCTAAAAGGGTTGGGCGTCTATCGTCTGCGGCATCCCTTTAATCTGGGGCAGGGCGCCGCGCTGCAGACCGGCGTCAGCTACGCATTACAAGCCGGAGCAGGCTTCATCCTGCATTTCGATGCCGACGGGCAACACAGCATGGAAGACATTCCGGGGCTGCTGGCGCCCGTGATGGCTGCTCAGGCGGATGTGGCTTTGGGTTCACGCTTCTTGCGCGAAGAGGATTGGCGCGAGGTGCCCGCCGGACGGCGCGTGCTGCTTAAGGGCGCCGTGGTGGTTAACTGGCTGCTGACGGGGCTGTGGCTGACGGATGCGCACAACGGCGCCCGCGCCCTGTCACGGGCGGCGGCGCAAAAGATTGTGCTGCGCGAGAACGGCTTCGCGCACGCCACTGAGATCCTGCAGCAGATTCGTGTTCATGGCCTGCGTTTCGTGGAGCGGCCCACACGCATCCGCTATACTGAATATTCCATGTTCAAAGGGCAACGCATGTGGCACGCCTTCGACGTGTTCGTGGACTTGCTGATCAAGCGGGTATTACGATGACGCCTATTCAATTACTGCTGATTCTTTTTTCCGTGGTGATTGTTGTTTTCTACTTCAATCGCCTGCGCACACGCCTATTTGATCGCCTGATCTTCTTCCTGCTGGCAATGGCAGCTATTGTGCTGATTGCTCAGCCGGATTTGGCCACGGACGTGGCGCACTTCCTGGGAGTGGGTCGAGGGGCTGACCTGGTGGTGTACCTGGGGCTTAGCGGTCTGGCCTTCCTGTGGCTGGGCTTGTATTCGCGACAACGAGAGATGGACGTGCGCCTCACAGAGTTGGCGCGGCGCATGGCAGTTTTAGAGGGCGAAAAACCTGAAAAGAGTCGGGCGCCCAAAGCAAAGAAAAGGGGCAGGTCTTAGACCCGCCCTTTTGGTCTATCACGGCTCGCGGCTTATTCATCGCGCGGCAAGTTATCCAAATATTTTCTAAAAACTCATCGTCAAGTTTTTGCTTGGCTTCCGCCGCGCCCAGGTTATCTTCGATCTGGGCCACCAAAGATAATCCGGGCGCCCAAATAAATCTCACTCAGCTCAGGACCCGAATGACCAGGCATGGGTAATGCATTGCTAACTCTCCAATGCTTAGCGGGTGGCTTCCAGTATCTCGGCCACCAGATCGTAGCGGCTGAATGCAGGCATCAGGTAGACGCCTTGTGCCCAGAGGCGCACCTGCTGGATGAGCTCGAGGGCAATACGTACACCCTCTTTGGGCCCGTCCTCGCCAGCATCCTCAATGCGCTCCCTGATTTTGTCGGGTATTACGATGCCGGGCACCTCATTATGCAGGAAGTTGGCGTGGCGCGAACCGAAAAGGGGCAAGATGCCAACTAGAACGGGCCTGTCCAGTCCCCCGTTAGCCTGCCGGTAGGATTCCAAAAACCTTTTGGCCTGCTCTGGTTCGAACACCGGTTGGGTTAGGAAGAAATCCGCGCCGTGGCTAATCTTGCGTTTGAGCAGCTTGGCTTCGCGCTCGGCGTCCGGCGGAAGCAAGTTGAGCGCCGCTCCCACATGGAACGCAGTAGGCTGGCCTATCTCCGAGCCAGAGTGGTCCAAGCCGGCGTTGAAACCCAGCTTGATGAGCTTGATTAGGCCGGTGGGAGCCAGATCGTAGTTGTCCATAGCTTCGGGGTAATCGCCAATGGCGGTGGGGTCGCCCATGACCACGAATACGTTGCGCACCCCCAGGGCATGCGCCGCCAGCAGGTCGCCCTGCACGCGCAACAGGTTGCGGCCGCGGGTGGGAAAATGCAGAGTGGTGTCCACCCCCACTTGGTTTTGGATGAGGTCGCACACCGCCCAGGGGCTCATGCGCATACGTGCCATGGGACTGTCGGCTACGTTGATGACGTCGGCTCCGGCTTCGCCCAATAGGTCGGCGCCGGCCAACAGCTTGTGGGTGGAAAGACCGCGCGGAGGGTCCATCTCCACCGCGGCCACAAACTTTCCCGCCTTGAGCTTCTCCGCCAATTGTGAACCGCGGTCGGGGTCAGCTACCTGCTCGCTGCGCTCAATGACCCGAATCTGACCGTTGAGGTTGGCATCGGTTTGACTGGGATTGTCCAGTGCCTCACGCATGGAGCGAATGTGTTGCGGCGTAGTGCCGCAGCAACCGCCCACCAGAGCCGCCCCGGCGCGGTGGAAGGCTTCGGCATATTGACCGAAGTACTCGGGACCGGCGGGGTAGCGAATGCGTCCGCCAGCCTGTTCCGGCCAGCCGGCGTTAGGCATCACAGAGAAGCGTGCCTCGGGCACGGCTTCGTGCATCTGTTTGAGGATGCGCAGCAATTGGGCGGGGCCGCTGGAGCAGTTGATGCCGATGACGTCCGCGCCGGCTTCGTGGATTTGCCTGGCTACCTTGATGGCGGTGTCACCCAGCAGGGTGCGGTCGTCGCGAGTGAAGGTCATGGAGGCGATGACCGGCAGGTCGCAGAGGCTCTTGGCGGCTTTGACCGCCTCGCGCAGTTCGTACAGGTCGGTCATGGTCTCGATGATGATCAGGTCGGGTTTGCCAGCCAATAGGCCTTTGATTTGCTCCTCGAACGCAGCACGTGCCTCATCGGGGTCGACGCGGCCGAAAGGCGCCAGGCGCACGCCCAGTGGCCCCACGTCGCCAGCTACGAAAGCTTGCTTGCCGGTTTCCTCGACTGCCTTCCTGGCGATTTCTACACCGGCCTTGTTAATCTCGAGCACTTTGTCTTGCAAGCCGTGCTCGGCCAGCCGATAGCGGTTGGCGCCGAAGGTATTGGTCATCACCATTTGGGCGCCGGCGTCCAGGTAGGCGGAATGGATCTCCTGCACCAGCTCGGGCCGGGTCAGGTTGAGCTCATCGAAGCAGCGTGCAAAATCGATGCCGCCTTCATGCAGCATGGTGCCCATGGCGCCATCCGCCAGCAGCGGCGTAGAGCCATTGAGTGCGTTTAAGAAATCTGTGCGATCCATTATTCACTCACGCCTTGGAATAAGGGCTTTGGAACTAAATAAGTTGTTGAACACAGCCAGCCACATCAGAAGAAAGCCGGGAAGAGCCAGGCGCATCAGGCCTGTATTGACCCAGCCACTCAGGTCAAACTGCTCGACCGCCGCATAGGAATAGGCCACATAGGCGCCCAAAACGGCTGCCAGCACGACCACCCCGAATAAAGCTAACTGCAGGTCCTGCGGGTTCCAGGTCTTGAGCCAGAAGGACAAAAGCGTCAGGGCCAGCAAAACCCAGCCCAGGGTGCCCCATTCGCTAAGCGTGAGCAACTTCTCAAAGAAGGAAGTTAAGACGTAGGCAGCATCGCTGAAATGCAAGTTGCCTCCCAGGATTTGCCTGACGGCGCTGGGGAGCACACCGGCGCTGAACCCCGGCTGTAAATAGGCGAAAGGCGCGGCAAAGTACCAAAAAACCGTATACGCTCCCAGGCCACCGACCAGCCAAAAGATCTTGGTTTTCGCTTTGAGCAAATTTGCCCGAAAGATCAACAACGCGGTTATCGACACCAGCCAGGCCAGCAGCAGCCCCTCGGGACGGGTCCAGGCGGCTAATATCAAAAAGGCGACGCCCCAAATCCAAAAGGCAAGGGAAAAGGAAGCTTCCTGCTGCGAGATGTGCAACAAGAGCACCCCACCGACCAGGTAGAACGTAAAGGGCAGGTTGGCGTGGGCCATGGTTCCCATCAGAAAGATGGCCGGGGTTGTGGCGATGAGCAGACTGCCGACCAGGCTCACCCAGACTGGGGTGTGCCGGCGCAGAAAAGAGAACACCAATCCAAGAAATCCCAAATAGTACACTGGGAAAATAAGCTTACTTTCCGGCAGCCTTTCTGCGAATAGCTTTAGAAAGCTTCCGATAAGTAAGGGGATATTGAGCGGATACCAGGTTGTCAGAGTGCCACGGTAGGTAACACCGCTTTGCAGTCCATCTGCCAGGATGCCGTAGCCCTTGGCACCCCACAAGACGATCTCATCGGTGTGCGAATAGGCGCTCCCAACCGCCAGAATTACCGCCCAAACTACTGGGATTGATAGCAAAGCGAGAGGCCAGGCTTCCCCCCACGCAGGCTCAGTTTTGCGGTCTGTGGCGGTTCCGCGGTTTTTTAACAGCAGCCAGGCCAGGCTGGCGGCAAACCAATACAGCAGAACAAGCAGAAAAATAAGCAATGAAGTTAATGCGACGTCCAGCCAGAGTGATATGAATAAGGTCAACGAAAACCAACCCAACCCGGCGCCTACCCCCAGCGCCAGATGGCTCACTGCCTGCTTTCCGGGTAGCGTGGTCTTGGCCAGCAGGCTGCCCGGAAGCGCCAGCGCAACCAGCAACAGGAGTGGCGCTAATGTAGCCCCTAAGACCTCCAATAGGGATGAATAGGGCTCCTGCGAAGTAGCAGGTCCGCCCTGAGCCGGTAAATACACAGCCCATTCATCGTTGAAGGCCCTGAAGCGGTCCCCCAACCCCTTGGGGTTCGGGACGGCCTGAGCCTCACTTACCAGGATGGCGTAATTTTGCCCCCCGAATTCCTGGATGCAGGTTTGCGGCCCGCCTTCACAGTAGCTCACACGGCGCGGCCAAAGGAAGAAAGAGGCGTTGTTGGCTTTGGTGAAAGCCTGAGGGCCTTCGGCCGGGATCAACACTTCGCTATCTCGCGGAATTTCGGCGTTAAGGAAAGTGTAGAAATCAGCGGCCTGCTGGCCGAAGGCAAAATTGGCGCCGCGCCACAGCCCGGTCTGGCCGATGGCTTTATAAACCTCCACTGTGCGCGGCCCATAGTCCCTGATCAATAGGAACACTTGCACGGTTAGTGCGCCAATCAGAGCCGCAAATAAGAACCGGTGGATTTTCATGACCCGCTCAGTTGCTTCCAGTTCTCATCAACTGCTCCTCGAAGGCGGCGCGCGCCTCGTCGGTATCGACGCGCCCGAAGGGCGCAAGGCGCACGCCCAACGGGCCGACTTCGGCGGCCACGTAAGCCTGCTTGCCGGAGGCTTGCACCGCTTTGCGGGCGATCTCTACGCCGGCTTTGTTGATTTCCTCGACCTTGTCTTCCAACCCATGCTCCGCCAGGCGGTAGCGGTTGCCGCCGAAGGTGTTGGTCATCAGCAGTTGCGCGCCGGCTTCCAAATACGCGGTGTGGATATCCTGCACCAACTCGGGCTGCAACAGGTTCAGCTCATCGAAGCAGTGCGCAAAGCCGATGCCGCTGTCGTTTAGCATGGTGCCCATGGCCCCATCCGCCAACGGCGGAGAGACGGATTGCAACGCAGTGAGGAAAGCTTGATTCTCAGTCATGACGTCTTATTGAATTCCTGGCGTATTTTGTCCACAAAGGCGGCGATCTCATCGAACGTGCCAAAGGGCGCTTCCGGCCATTCATCGACCTTGGTGCCCCAATATTCGCGCGGGGTGCCCGGATAGCGCGGCACCAGCCACAAATGAAAGTGGTGTACATCGTGGCCGAAGCGGAATAGATAGATGTGCTCGGCGTTCGTCACCGTTTTCAGCGCCTGGCTAAGCCGGCGCGCCAGATGGCCTACAGCTGCGGCTTCCTCTTCGGTGAGGTCCTCAATGCCATCCGCGTGTCGCTTGGGCTCGATGAACAGGGTGCCCATGTAGGCTTTGTCCTCACCATCGCGAAGCTGTGCGTGGCTGGCCACCAGCATGTCATCTTCGTAGATGAATCCGCCGGGCACGGGGATCTCGCTGCGGTGCTTGCGGCACACAATGCAGTCGCTGGTCATCCCTCTTGCGCCTTCATCAATTGCTCCACGCGGCTTTCGCCGACGCTGTAGTATTTGGCCTGCGGGTGGTGCACGATGATGGCGGCGGTCGATTGTTCGGGAATGAACTGGTAGGCTTCGGTGAGCTGCATGCCCAATTCCTTCTCGGCGGGCAGCAGCATGAATACCTTGGCGTGGTCTTCCAGCTCGGGGATGGCTGGGTAGCCCCACGAGTAGCGTTTGCCGCGCTTGGCGTCCAGGCCCAGCTCGCCGCGGATGTGGCGGTGCAGGTATTCGGCGGTGGCCTCGGCGGTTTGCACCGCCAGGCCGTGGGTGAAGTAGGCTTCGGTATAGTCCCCGGCGCCCTGAAGCTCCTCGAAGCGTTCGCTGGCCGCCTGCCCCACAGTAACGATTTGGAAGGCGACCGTGTCCATCACTCCGCTTTCCACGCTGGCGAAGTAATCCGCCAGGCACAGCAGGTCGCCGCTAGGTTGGCGTGGGAAATCGAAGCGGGCCAACTCCTTAGGTTTGCCGTTGCTAGTGGTGGCGGGGTCATAGACAATGAGGCTATCGCCCTCGGCTTGCGCAGGCCAATACCCGTACACGCCCTGCGGCTTGAGCCAGCCGGTCTGTTCGGCTTCCTTCTGCATCTTGCTCAGGCGCGCCTCAAAATCCTTTTTGATCTGCTTCCATTCTTCGCCCTGTTTGTTCTTGGCGCCCCAGGAGAGGCGGAAGAGCTCGTTCTTGTACAGGTGCTCGAAGACCAATGGCAGGGGCATGTCTTTGACTACGCGTACGCCCCATTTGCCCGGCACTGGGGTGTCTGGCGCCGGGCCTACGGCCGAGCGGCCGCCCACGGCCGCGGTGCGGCGCGGCTTGCTCTCTCGACCGATCTCGTGGGCTGCTTTGGTGAAGAGATCTTTTTCTAAATGTTTGCGCTTGGAGGCGTCGATGAGCTGGTCCATGGTTTCCAGACCTTCGAAGGCATCCTGACAGTAAAACACGCCGGGCGCGTAGGGCTGCTGGTCTTCGGTGTAGAGGATGCGCCAACCGAAGCGCCGGTTGATGGCCGCCCCGCCGATGAGTACGGGGAATTGCAGCCCGCGCCGGTGCAGCTCGTTGACGATCAGCGGCATTTGTTTGCTGGTGCTCACCAGCAGGGCGCTCAGGCCGATGGCGGTGGCGTTCACTTCCTGGGCCTTGGTGATGATGGTCTCCGCGGGTACCTGTTTGCCCAGGTCGATGACCTCGTAGCCATTGTTGTCCAGGATGGTCTTGACCAGGTTCTTGCCGATGTCGTGCACGTCGCCGTATACGGTAGCCAGCACCACCTTTCCCTTGCTGACGCCTTCGACCTTCTCCAAATAATTCTCCAGGTGAGAGACTGTCTTTTTCATCACTTCGGCAGATTGCAGCACGAAAGGCAGAATAAGCTCGCCGGCCCCGAATTTATCGCCCACTTCTTTCATGGCAGGCAGCAAGGTGTTGTTGAGCAGGTCTACCGCAGCCTCGTGGTCGTTGGCGTGGTCCTTGCGGCTGATGACCTCATCGATGGCGTCTTCCACGCCTTCCTTGTGGCGGTGCAGGATGCTCCAGTGCAGGCGCTCTTCGGAGGTCATACCCTCAGTGGGGTCGCCCGCTTCTTCCTCTTCGGTGGGGGCGTGTTGCTGGTAATACTCGATCACCTTCTGCAGCGCGTCGGGGCGCTTGTTGAAGATCAAGTCCTCCATCAACGTACGCTCTTCTTCGGGGATCTCGGCGTACGGTTTGACCTTGCTGGCTTGGACAATGGCCATATCCAGCCCGGCCTGCACGCAGAAATGAAGCATCATGCTGTTGAGCGTGTTCCGCGCTTGGGGAGTGAGCCCGAAGCTGACGTTGCTGACCCCCAGCGAAGTGAACACGCCGGGTAGATGCTGCTTGATGGCGCGGATGGCGTTAATGGTCTCCACGGCGCTGTTGTTGAACTCGGTGTCGCCGGTGCTCAGCGGGAAGGTCAGCACGTCGAAAACCAGGTCTCCGGGGCGGAAACCGAACTCGTTCACGGCAATATCGTGGATGCGCCTGGCAATTTCCACTTTGTGCTTGGCGGTTTTGGCCATACCGCCTTCGTCGATGGTTAGGCAGATCACGGCCGCATTGTGCCGGCGGGCGATGCCGAAGACACGGTCTAACTTGGTGCGCCCGCCCTCAAGATGGGTGGAATTGAGCAGGCAGCGGCCGGGGGCCAGCTTGAGCGCCACCTCCATCACGTCCGGCTCGGTGCTGTCGATAACCAGCGGAGCTTCAACACCCATGGCCAGTTTCTTTACCACGTGGGCCATCAAATAATCTTCATCGGCGCGCTCAGTCAGCGCAACACTCACGTCCAGGGCGTGCGCGCCGCCGCCAATTTGTTCGCGGGCCATCTCTAGGATGCCGTCGAAATCTTCGTCCATCAGCAGGCGCTTGAACTTGCGGCTGCCGGTGGCGTTGAGGCGCTCGCCGATTAGCAGCGGCGGCGGCACCTGCTGCATGGCAATGGCTTGGATAGAGGAGGACAGGCGCGCCTCGTCCGCGGCGGGGCGTAGCGGGTGCGCACGGCCGTGAACCTGCTCCACCAGCAGGCGTAAGTGCTCCGGCGTGGTGCCGCAGCAGCCGCCTACTACGCTGACGTTGTTCTTTTCGATGAATTCAACCATGGCCTTGGCGTAAGGCTCGGGTTCCAGCGGATAGACGGCTTCGCCGTCCACGTTGAGAGGAAGGCCGGCGTTGGGGATGACTGAGACGGGCAGGTGGGTGTGCTCGCCCAGGTAGCTCACCGGTTGGCGCATGTGCTCAGGGCCGGTGCTGCAGTTCAGACCGACCACGTCAATGGGCATGCCCTCCAGGATTGTGAGGGCCGCGGCGATGTCGGTGCCCAGTAGCATGCGCCCGGTTGTGTCTAGGGTCACCTGGCACTGGATGGGCAGCACCTCGCCGGTTTCCTCGAAAGCCTTTTGGATGCCGTTGATGACCGCCTTGACCTCCAGGATGTCCTGCGAGGTCTCGATGAGCAGTACGTCCACGCCGCCCTGAATGAGACCCACAGCCTGCTCACGGAAGATATCCACCAATTGGTCGAAAGTGATGTCCGAGAGCGTGGGGTCATCGGCGCTGGGCAGCTTGCCGCTGGGACCCATGGAGCCGGCCACGAAGCGCGGCTGCTCAGGGGTGCTGTATTCGTCGGCCAGCTTGCGCGCCATTTGGGCGGCGGTTTTATTGATCTCGATGGTGCGCTCGGCCAGGCCGTACTCGCCCAGGGTCAGGCGGTTGCTGCGGAAGGTGTTGGTCTCGATGACATCCACGCCCACGTCCAGGTAGGAGCGGTGCACCGAGGACGGCGCCTCCGGGTAGCTGATGTTGAGGTAGTCGGGGCAGCCGTTGTACTGCTCGCCGCCGTATTGCTCGGCGGTGAGGTTCATCTTCTGCAGCATGGTGCCCATGGCGCCGTCGTAGATGAGCACGCGCTGTTCAAGCGCGTCCATGAAGGCGCGGCGGGTGTAGTTTCTTTTTGAGGTCAAGAAAGTAGCGCTCCTGGTAACAAAATCGCCTTTCTGGCGAAAGGCGATTGAATATAAATAGACTTCGCCTCATCTCCCAGAATCTTCTGCCGGAATTGGCACCTTCCGCATTGCGGCGGTTGCCGAGGTTTCGTAGGGCCGGTCCCTCCACCTCTCTGGATGAGTTGCGCAACAAAAAACGCTGCGCGGGAGTTTGCGTATCAAACTCCGACTTTATTAAGTTGTATGCGGCAGTATACCGTGTCGAAATTTGATTGTCAAACTTCGCCGCTGGCGATGCCGGCGGTCACACGCCCCACCCCTTCGACGGCCATTGTGAGGTAATCTTTCCCGCCCGGGACGGCGGGGACCTCCAGCAGGCGCTGGTAGGCATCCAAAGCCGCCGTAGCATCGCCCTGGCGTTCGGCCGCCCAGCCTAATTGCTGCAGAGCTTCGGGATGCTGTGGCTCAATAGCCAAGGCTGCCTCAAAGGCCTGGCGTGCGGCCGCAAAGTCCCCCTGCCGGAAATAAACCATGCCTAAATTGAGCTGGGCATGCAAATGCCCGGGCTGCAGGGCGATAGCTTTTTGCAGCGCGGCCAGTGCCGTAGCCAGGTCGTTCTTCCCCATCGAAGCCGCGCCCTTAATGAAATAAGCATCTGGCTGCTGAGGGTCCGCATCCGCCACACGTTGGGCCTGGCTAATAGCTGTATCCCAGTCGTCGGCTTTTAGCGCTTCTTCGGCGGCCGCCAGCGTTTGCGCCAACTCTTCTTGGTCCATTATTCGCCTCCGAAAAAATACTGGAATTGGGCTAGCACTTCTTTCAACGCCTGGTCCGGTCCTTCGATGGTGATCTCGATGTAGCGCGGGTCCTGCCATTCACGGGCCGTTTCCATCTCCAGGCCGCAGCCCGCCGCCAACCCGATAGCCTTGAGCCGGATGCGGTCAACCACCGTAGCGCTGGCGCGAGGCTCCAGCTCGGCGGTGTGAATCGTCTCGAAGCCCTGCTCAGGAGTGCCCCAGCGCTTGTGAAAGTGCATCACGGATTGCATATTTTCGGGGCCATCTTCCGAGAACTCCTCGGTGGCTGGGTTGAAATTGGGGTCCAGAGTATGGGCAGCCATGTGCGCAAAACGCAGCAGGCTGAAGTGCTCGCCGTCTTCGAGGTCGCAGGGCTGGATGCGCTGGCTGCCTTTGGCCACCGGCTAGCTCAGCTTGCTCACTTCGCCGCGCTTCACCTGGAAGGCGTCAAAGTCGCGGGCGATCAATGTGTTGGGGAATACCGCCTGGGCCTCGGCGGCCACGTCGCTCTCGCGGTAGCGCCGCGAGATGTGGGTGAGCACCAATTGGTGCACTCCCGCCTTTTTGGCTAGCGCAGCCCCCTGGGCGGCGGTCAGGTGGGCAAACTCGGCGGCCATCTCCTTCTCCGACTCCAAATACGTGGCCTCGATGACCAACAGGTCGGCGTCGCGCACCACATCGACCAGGTCTTCGGTGGTGCCCACGTCGCCCACGTGCACCAGCTTGGCGCCTGGCAGCGCCTCGCCCAGCACCTGCTCGGGTTTCACCGTCTTGCCGTTCTCCAGTTTTACCGTCTCGCCTTCTACCAGCTGCCGCCGCAGCGGCCCCGGCGGCACGCCCAACGCTTCGGCTTTCTCGGCCAGGAAGGGTCGGTGAGGCCGCTCTTCGAACACGAAGCCAAAGCAGCCCGGGCCGCGGTGGTTGACCGGGAAGGCGCGCACTTCGAAGTCGTCACCCTTGAAGATGACGCCTGGCTCAATAGCACGTAAATTCACCTGCACCGGCGCATCCTTGCCCTGCGGGATGACGTGCACGCCGTTTAGCAGCGCGTCAATGCGCTCCAACGCCCAACGCCCTGCCAGGATGTCGATATCTTCCAATGTCTCCCAGCGTGTGAGCGTGGAGAACAGCCCCGCCAGGCCCAGGATGTGGTCCAGGTGCCCGTGGGTGATGAGGATGTTGTTCAGGCGCTTGAAGCCCAACCCGGAGCGCAGAATCTGGCGCTGGGTGCCTTCACCGCAATCCACCAGGAAGCGCAATTCGTTGTGCTTGAGGATGTGGGCTGCCAGGCCGCGGTGCACGGATGGCGCCGAGGCTGACGTGCCCAGGAATACAAATTCAAACAAGAGACCCTCGAATTCTGTTTAGCGAAGTATTGTAACTCGATGACTATCGCGCAGTTGCCCGCACCTGCGCAGCACGGTGCAAACTGCAAATTCCGGCCCAGTTTTTGCACCTGGGTAGGATGCTATACTCGCGTGAAGCATATGGCTAAACGCAAATCATCAAGCCGTAAGAAAAAATCAGCCAGCGTCCCCAACCTGGGCGCAGGCTTGGTGGACTTCTGGTATCGCATCTCCCCCGACCGCAAGCTGGATGCCCTGGGTATCCTCATCGCCCTTTTCGCAGGCGGGACTCTGCTGCTGGCCTTCTCGGCCACGCCGGGAGGCTTTGGCTCCGCCTGGTTGGGCTTCTGGCGCGGACTGCTGGGCTGGGGTCTGGACCTGTTCCTGGTAGGCCTGCTGGTCTTGGGCGTGTGGCTGGTGGCGCGCCGCTTCGAGCGTGTACCCGCGCTGCATGGTCGCCGACTGATCGGCGGCGGGCTGCTTTTCATCGACCTGCTTATCCTGCTGCAAGCCTTCGCCGCCCCTGCTGAGCCGGATGCGGCCCAGGCCGTGGCGGCCGCCGGCAAGGGCGGCGGAGACCTGGGCGCGGCCCTGGTGCTTTGGCTGGCCAATGGGCTGGGCATCGCCGGTATGTGGGTGCTGGCCCTGGCCCTGCTGCTTGTCTCGGTGATGCTGACCTTCGAGGTTTCTGCCTTGGGCCTGGTCGACAGGCTCAGCGAGGGTTGGCGCGCCCGGAAAGAGCGCCACGCCTTGAGCAAGGCGCCGCTGCAACCGTATCAATCTTCGGACAATTACCAACCGGCCATCGTTCATCATATTGATGGTGAGAGCGCCGGAGACACCGAACTCGCCGGAGAGTTAGGCGAGGAATACCAGCAGCTTGACGAAGAAATGGGCGATGGGCAGGCAAAGCCCGCCTGGGTGCTGCCTGCCATAGCCGACATGCTCGATCCGGGGGATAAAGTCAGCATCGATATTCAGGCGGATAAGCAGCGCGGCGCCAAGATCGAGGATACCCTGGCCTCCTTCGGCGCCCCGGCGCGCGTGGTGGAGATTAACCGCGGCCCCACCATCACGCAATTTGGCGTCGAGCCGGAGTTCGTGCAAACCCGCGGCGGGCGCACGCGTGTGCGTGTGGGCAAGATCGCCGCCCTGGCCGACGACCTGGCCCTGGCGCTGGCTGCCTCCCGCATCCGTGTGCAGGCGCCCGTGCCTGGTAAGGGCTACGTAGGCATAGAGGTACCCAACGAGCAGGTCGCCAGCGTGGCCATGCGCGACGTCATCGAGAGCGAAGCCTTCCGTCGCCTGGTCTCGCCCCTGCGCTTTGCGCTGGGGCAGGACGTGGCCGGCCATGCGGTGGCCGCAGACCTGGCCGGTATGCCGCACCTGCTCATCGCCGGGGCCACTGGTTCCGGCAAGTCTGTGTGCGTCAACGCCCTCATTTGCTGCCTGCTGCTCAATAACACACCCGAAACGCTGCGGATGCTCATGGTGGACCCCAAGCGCGTCGAGCTCACCGGCTACAACGGCGTGCCCCACCTGCTTACCCCCGTGGTGGTGGAGATCGACCGCGTGGTGGGCATGCTGCAGTGGGTTACCCACGAGATGGATAAGCGCTATCAGAAATTTGCCAAAGTGGGCGCCCGCCACATCACCGATTACAACACGCGTGCCGCCCAGGAAAGCTGGGAGCCGCTGCCGTATTTGGTCATCGTTATTGACGAATTGGCTGACCTGATGATGGTGGCTCCCGACCAGACCGAAAAGCTCATCACGCGCATGGCGCAGTTGGCGCGCGCCACCGGTATCCATTTGATCATCTCCACCCAGCGCCCCTCCGTAGACGTGGTCACCGGGTTGATCAAAGCCAACTTCCCGGCCCGCATCGCCTTTGCCGTGGCCTCCAGCACTGACAGCCGCGTCATCCTGGACCAGCCCGGCGCCGAACGCCTGCTGGGCCGCGGGGACATGCTCTTCCAGCCCCCGGATTCCCCGGCGCCGGTGCGCCTGCAGGGCGTCTACCTGGCCGAGAGCGAGATTTTGCGTATTGTCAGCCACTGGCGCGCCTTTGCCGGCAGCGCCGAGCAGGCCCACTTCCGTTCTTCCGACGCGCCGCCCGAGGGTGTGCCCCTCAAGCAAATCCCCATCTGGGACGAGATCGAGCAGATCCAGGAAGAAGCCGACCAGGACCCGCTGTTCAACGAAGCCGTGGACCTGGTGCGCCGCCGCGGGCGGGCGTCCATCTCCATGCTGCAGCGCCGCCTGGGCATCGGCTACACCCGCTCGGCGCGTATCATCGAGCAGATGGAAGCCAGGGGCATCATCGGCCCCTCACGCAGCGGCGCCCAGCACCGCGAGGTGCTGGATTACGGCGCCGCCGCCCCGCCTGTGGGCGAATGACCCAACACCCAAGACCTGGAGCCGACACCATGGGCGAACGAACCCCCCGCGAGATCATTGCCGACCTGGAACGCATCGTGAATCCCAACGGGATCCAGGAATCCTTCAAAGCCAATATTGGCGGCATCCAGCAATGGGTCTACACCCGCGGCCAGGACAAAAGCAATCCCGTCTGCTGCTCCTGCACGGCGGGCCGGCGGCTCCCTGTCATTCCCTACACTTGGATGTTCCAGCGCCCCATCGAGGAATACTTTACCGTCGTCAACTGGGACCAGCGCGCCGCCGGCAAGACCTACCTGGAGGCCGACCCCGAGTTGCTACGCGACACCATGCGCGTTGAGCGCTACGTCGACGACATTCTCGAACTCGGCCGAGTTGGTCAAGCAGCGCTATGGGGCTCAAAAAGGTGGTCCTGGTTGGGCCACAGCTGGGGCACCGTCATCGGCCTCCCCGCTGCACTGAAGAATCCCGATCTCTTCAGCGCCTACGTGGGCATCGGCCAGATCATCAACGGGGTCGACAACGAGAAGCGCCAGTTTTGAAATGGCGTTAGCAGAGGCCAAAAAGCACGAGTAATAAAGAGGCGGTCGCTGAATTGGAATCCGTGGCTCCTTATCCCGGCGACAACGCCGGTGACGCCGGCGCGCATCGACACGGTGAGGAGAGTGGGCGCAGTATTACGGCGGCCTCAGCGCATTTCGGGCTGACCACGGACTACTTCTTCTACGGTCCGGATATCTCTCCCGCATACAATGACGACGAAGTGGACTCGCTGGACCCGAGCGGCATCTTTTCGCTGGAGCATCTGCTGGGTCGGATGGCCACCGTGGACTACAGCGACGTCACCAAGTTTCCCGATCCCATATTCATGTTCATGGGTCGCCATGATTACTACACGCCCCCACGAGAGATCGATGATTGGTTCGAGAAGCTGGACGCACCCACCAAGCAAGGCGTCTGGTTTGAGAACTCTGCCCACATGATCCCCTGGGAAGAGCCCGGCAAAGTGCTGATGAGCCTGGTTCACGACGTGCGCCCCTTCGCGGAAGTGATGCAGCGGCCAATCGGCTACAACTTCTTAAGCGAGTATCAAGTCAAAGCCAGGGGGGGGTAGCTTTTAAAGTGTATAATTTCGAAAAGCTTCCGGGAGGGAGTAATATGCCGCAGCCGTTTCTGAGATGGGCGGGAAGCAAAAAACGAATAACTGAGCGATCTAAAACCGTTTTGGTCGACGGGCTATTCGTGTTAGTTGAGCTATTTGCTGGTTCTGGCTTGCCTGTACTTTACACTCTCACCTCAGAAGGCGTTACTTGCAGATATCAACGAGGGATTAATGACAACATATCAACAGGTGAGAGACGATCTTCGCTTTGATGCATCATCTTGAAAGGCTCAAAGCGGGGAAGACTAACTTTCTTCGAGATTCCGGAATCAGTTGAAAAACTCGAGTAAGTCTGGGCCCGGCTAAACAGGCTGCTAGGTTTATTTATCTAAATCGGTATTGCTTCAATGGCCTATATAGGACGAATAAGGCCGGAAAGTGAATGTTCCATATGGCGGCGGAAGTGACACGCATTTACCTAGTGTGGAATTGCTAGAGGCTTGCTCTGAGGCCCTTAAGGGCGTTGAGATTAAATCAGCTGGGAGTTATATCGACACACTTCAAATGGTTCAGAAGGGTGACTTTGTCTATATGGATCCCCCGTACAGCCTCAGCGACCGGAAAGCATTCACCGATTCATCCCCCTTCGGTTTTGGCTTTAAAGGATTGTGCAGCTACTGCGCGAGTGGCTGAAAACTGGACAAAGAAGGGATCCATTTCTTGCTTAGTTATGCCTTCTCGGATGAGACCAAACTCCGAGTGTAGGGTTTTTCTAGCCAAACTGTCAATGTCAGAAGAAGTATTGCTGGATTCCACAAGAACAGGAAGATCGTAAAAGAAGTTCTTATACACAATAGCACGATCTGAAGGGGTGGGAGGAGTAGATGCCAGAAGAAGCTGATAGTACTGTTGCCAATGTGGTTCCCACAGGAGAATCCGACGGCAGCTAAGAAACAACGATTAAGAGTGATTTTGAAATAACCCTCGATACTTATTCGACCCCGAGCCCCTTCGCGGAACTTCAGGAGAGTATCCAAAAGAATGGGGTCCTTGTACCTATTACTGTATATCCCAATAGGGGGCAAAAGACATTTTCTATTCTTGATGGTGAACGAAGGTACCGTTGTTGTCTAAACTTACAGAGCTAGAGGGAGTTGAAGTCACAATCCGGCAAATATAGTTGAGCCTCCGGACAAGATTAGCGGGATGTTGTACATGTTTTCCATTCATAATTTCCGTGAATCTGGGAGATTAATGCTGACGGCACTAAGTCTTCAAGCGGTCATGAGTCGCGTAACCGAACACGACAACGGGAGATTAGCCCAGCTGACCGGTCTCAAAGAAGCACAAATAGAGCGATGCAAAATACTACTTGAGTTTCCCGAGAAATATCAAAACCTTTCCCTTGTGGCGGAAGAATTCTGAAAAGAACGAATTCCCTCCAATTTTTGGATAGAAGAGCTAAGCCAGTTCTGGACCTTTGTGAGAGCTTAGTTCCGGACATTTATGAGAAATTGAGATGGAATGGGATCACAGACGCGTTTGTTGAAAAGTATAAGCAAGGGAGCATTACGAGCGTCATTCACTTTCGCGGAACGATTAGAGAAGCAAATCGAATAATTGAAGGAAGCAAGACTGGATTTTATGTTACAAACCTGTGGAGATACATAGAAGAACCCGCTCTTGAAACTCGTAAAGCATTTGATAAATTTGTACTGGGTAGCCAGCGAGGTTCAAGGTGCCATTAAAGCATCTGATGATTTTATTAGGAAGCTTGAACGCTCGAAAGTAGAGTTTACGTCTGAGAGAGAGGAATTGGTCGAAGCTCTCACACATGTGTGAGAGATTATGTCGATGAGCTATTTAACCGTAAGAGCTCGAGGGTAGCGATCCACCTATAGAAAGCGGCGAGTTGAAATAGGGGGAAGCCGTGATCAATTTTTATAAAAAGCTAGAGACTCTGGTTTCGTTTCAAGGATTACCAGCCAACACCAGTTACATTTGCTTCAATCTCAAATTGGTTAAAATCAATTTGACCCAGCGGACCGAGGTCTTGCGCTCGACCTATCAAACAAGGTGGTGTATTTCTCAGAGAAAGAAACAGCGAAGAGCCTGAATTTGATTTAAATCAAATTATTCTGGATCGTTTGGCGAAGGCTGGGATAGGGCCTCGTAAGATCATATATGTTCAGATAGACGAAGCGGAGAGCAGCAGATCCTTTAACGCTTAATATCCTCAAGTACCAAGCAAGGCTAGAGAGACAGGGTGCCCATTTCTTGAAGCATTGAAAGAGTTTCGAAGGGCTTTATGATATTACGAGTTCACTCGGAGAAGGTGCGATAATCTATGTGGATGATTTTTCGGCCACGGGAAATCAATTTTGCAAATCTAGAAATTATTATTCCAGCTTTATTGTTGGGATGTTCTCTGAATTCTTTTTAGTTCCTTGATTTCTAAGAAGCTATTTATCAACTGGGTCAAAAAGAGGTGTAGAGGCCATATCCGACCACCTGCATTCAAAAGTTGAGAGACCTCTGCACGAGAACAGCGCTCTTATTCCACAGGGAAGCAAGGATAAACTAGTAGAGTATTGCGAAAGGATTGATGGGGTTGGGGGCCTGGGCTATAAGAAATTGGCAACCAATGTCGTTTTCTATCGTAATTCGCCTAACACCGTTCCATTGGTTATTAGAGGGGATATTGGTCAAAAAAAGTGGGCAGGAATTTTTCCCCGGAGACAGGATTTACCGGATTCCTGAGTTGCTCGACTGCCTTGACATCCGCCCCATAATCCCCACCTGCGCTTCCACCCATGCTATATATTGCCCCACGGGGTTTGAGATCGGGGCCGTACACCTCGACGCTCATTCCGGGACCGGGCACTGGGAAGCCGGCTGTCGGCGGGTACGCCGCCGGTGAGCCGAGGCTCGCTACCACCTTGCTCTCTGCAGAGGGCGTTATGGCCAAACGCCGCAGGGTGTAGCAGGCTAACGGACCTGTGCAGCCAAAGCTGCACAAGGATCGGCCCCAGCCCGACCCCGGAACCCCCACCGGTTGCGTCATCAAACCTGCCGGAAAAACAGGCCTATCGATTTCCGTAATGCAGCCGCAGAGACAAAACATTTAACGAACTGAGGGGGAAGATTAGTTAAAACTTTCCTGCCGGCGACCCTGCAAAGGGATAACTATCTTCAACAGACGACGCGCAACCCAACTGCAAGGGGTGAGCCTACCTCAACCCTACGCGCAGCCCATCTAGTTGGCTAATTGGTAATGCTGGAACACCACTCCCGTAGGAAATGCCTTCGTATCCAGCAGCTTCAATTCGATGTGCTTGCCCTCCGGGAACAGGCGTTTCCCGCTGCCCAACGCCAGAGGGTAGACATGCAACTGGATTTCATCCACCAGGTCGTTTTCCAGTAGCGCATGTACCAGCACGCTGCTTCCGTCGATCAGGATGTCCTTGCCGGGCTGCTCTTTCAGTTTGCGCACCTCGTCGGCCACGTTGCTGCTGATCAGGTTGGAGTTGCGCCAGGCGTTTGCCGACTTCAGCGTGGTAGAGACCACCACCTTGGCCATGGTGTTCATCACGTCCCCAAACGGGTCGCCGGGTTCCATGGGTTCAAAGGCGCCGCCATGCGTTTGCCAGGTCTTGCGGCCCAGCAGCAGCGTGTCGGCTTCGGCAAAGCCCCGCATGATCTGCGGGCCCATGTCGTCATGCCAGTATGGCAGCGTCCAGCCGCCGTACTGGAAGCCGCCATCTGTGTCTTCCTCAGCGCCGCCGGGCGCCTGGATCACTCCATCCAGGCTGATGAATTCGTGCACCACGATCTTTCGCATTTCTGCCTCCGGGCTATGCCGCTTTATTCTCGATTGTCTTTGGCGAAGAACTGTGATTTTAGACGAAGAGGCCGCTCACTGCGAGCGGCCTCTTGAAAACACTGGAGAGCTTATTCAGGGCGCGTGCCCAGCACCAGGTTGACGTCCATTTGCTGGTTATTGCGCTCGATGCCAAGCACTACCGTATCACCGGGGCTCTTCTCTCGGAACAGGTAGGAGATCAGTTCATCGAAGTTCATGATCGGCCTGCCGTCGATGGCCGTGATGAAGTCCCGCGCCTGCAAGCCGGCTTGCTCGGCTGGACCATTGGGCGTGACCGCCTGGATCAAGGCGCCATTGGATTGGCTCAGGCCCAATTGCTGCGCCTCGGCCAGGGTCAATTCGGGGACCGCGGATATGCCCAGATAAGGGTAGTCGAAGTGTCCTTGCGAGATCAGGCTGGGCACCACGCGCTTGACAATGTTGCTGGATACAGCAAAGCCTACACCGGAATTCAGCGCGTCGCCGGTATCCGTGGAGCTATAGGTGCGTATGGCGCGGTTGATGCCCACCACCTCACCGTTCAGGTCAAGCAAGGGGCCGCCGGAATTGCCGGGGTTGATGGCCGCGTCTGTCTGGATCAGGTCGCCGGCGCTGAACACGCTGCCCTGGTCGGTCTGGTTCATGGAGTCTAGAGTGCGTCCCAGGCTGGAGACGATGCCGGTGCTCATGCTGCCATGCAGGCCAAAGGGATTGCCGATGGCTACAACATATTGGCCGACCTGCAGGGCGCCCGAATCGCCCAGGGTGAGTGGGTGCAATTCACTGGCTGGGGCATCCACGTGGATGACCGCTATGTCGGAGTTGAGGTCCTGGCCGATCACCGTACCAACCGCTTTGAAGCCGGAGGGGAAATCGACCTCAATGTAATTGGCGCCTTCCACCACGTGGTAATTGGTGATGACATGGCCATTGCCGTCATATACAAAGCCGGACCCCTGGGCGCCGCCCACATCCGTGGTTACTGTGATCGAGACCACTCCAGGGCTGGAGTTATGGTAGAGCGAGACCATCGCATCCTGCTGGGAGACCAGGTCTGCCGAGGTCTGTATGACCGGGGCCCCCGCAGGCGCCTGGATCTGCGGCGCGACGGTGGGCGCGGCAAGCAGTGGGCTCAGTGCAAACTGGCAAGCCAGGCCGGTGAGCACGAGCATGGTGAGGACCAATAAAAATGGGCGAACATACTTCTTATTCATTGAGATCCTTTCCGATGAGAACTATCCTCGGGTGTGCGCCAATTGCTCGAACAACTCGCGTTCCTGCGCGGTCAGATTTTTCGGCAGGCGCACTTTGATTTTGGCGAAGAGGTCTCCACGCCCCTTGCTCTTTAATTGAGGCATGCCCTTGCCCTTCAGGCGGATGGATTGTCCCGGTTGGGTGCCGGCTGGCACCTTCAGGATGACGTCCCCACCCAGGGTAGGGACGTGCACCTCACCGCCCAGGACGGCGGTGTACAAATCGGTTTCCACTTCGGTGGTCAGGTCGTCGCCGTTGCGTGTGAAACGGGGGTCAGGGGCAACATCCACTTTCAAGTAGATGTCGCTGGGTGGGGCCCCGCGGCGGGCGGGCCCGGCACCGGCCATGCGGATTTGGGTACCGGTCTTGGCGCCGGCAGGGATCTTGACCTCCAGGCGCTTGCCGTCTAATTGCATCAGGCGCTTGCCACCATGGAAGGCCTCTTCAAGGCTAACCGTGACCGGCTGCTCATAGGCGACAGGTTGGGCCGCTTGGCGGCGCGCGCCGCGCTCAAAGCCGCCCGCCCCGCCGAAAATCTCTTGGAAGAAATCGGAGAAGCCGCCACCCATGCCGCCGAACAGGTCTTCGGCATTGCCGGCGTACTCCACATGGACGTTGCCGCCGGGTTGGCCGCTGCTCCAGCGGCTCCAGTCGAAGTCGTCGGCTGCGCCTTGTTTCTGCCAGCGCGAATACTCGCTGCCCAACTGGTCATAGCGGCTGCGTTTTTCAGGATCGCTGAGCACCTGATTGGCCTCGTTGATATCTTTGAACTTGTCCTCAGCGGTTTTATCGTTTGGATTGCGGTCGGGGTGGAATTTCAACGCCAGCTTGCGATAGGCTTTCTTGATCTCAGCCTGGCTGGCTTGTCGGCCCACCCCTAAAACCTGATAGTAATCCTTATATTCCATGGGGGCTCGACTTTTGGCGATGCAGATGTAATTGTATGACTTGCCCAGCACGAGTCAATGATCCTACGCTTGGATTAATAGAACTCTAACAGCTCAACCGTGCTATGATTCCTCGAAGGTGCCCAAGCGATTGCTCCTTGCCCTGGCGGATTTGGCCCTGGCCAAGCAGGTGGCGGGGGAAATCTTTGACCCAGCAGGCTTCGAAACCCGCCAAGTCGGCGATGTGGAAAGCCTGACTGCGGAACTCAAAGCAAACCTCCCTGACGCTCTTTTCATCGATATTTCCCTGGCTGGCCAGGACGGCTTTAACCTGCTCGAAAACCTAAAAGCGGATCATCCTTCCCTGCCTATAGTGCTGTTGGCTGAAAAGCCTTCTACAGATTTCCTGTTGCACGCCTTGCAAACTGGGGTGATGGACGTGTTAACACTGCCCCTGGATGGCAAAGCCGGACTGGCCGCGGCGCAAAGCGCCATGCAACGCAAACAGTTGTGGGACGGCTGGCTCAAGCGTGAGACCGGCCGCATTACCGGCGCGCTGACCCGCCGTCTCTCCGAGATGGAAGCCATCTTGCGGCAGGTAAATGACGGCGTGATGGTGCTGGATAAACACAACCACGTGATGATGGTGAACCAGGCCCTGCGCCAGACCTTCGCTCTCGGTGAAGGTGAGTTCACCGGTATGCCTCTGGAGGAGGTGTTGACCACTCCTGGCTTCCTCGGGGCGGTGAACGACGAAACGACAGACGGCGCCTGGCACGAGGTGGAGAACCCCGCTGGCCGGGTGTTTCAGGTGCGCGTATCGCGCCTTCCCGAAGTGGGCACAGTGGCCAGCTTGCACGATATCAGTCATTTGAAAGAACTGGACAAGCTGAAGGGGGACTTCGTCAATACTGTTTCCCACGATTTACGTTCCCCGCTGACGGCTATTCTCGGCTACGTAGAACTGATCGAGCGGGCGGGGAAGGTGAACGCCCAGCAGGCGAAGTTCATCGAGCGGGTAAAAGCCAGCGTGCACACCACCACCGCTCTGATCGACGACCTGTTGAAGTTGGGCCGAGTGGAGGTGGGCAGCCTGGACGAGATGACCCCGGTGAATATCAAATTGTTGGTGGTGAACACCATCACCAGCCTGCAGCCGCGCGTGCAGGAAAAGGGGCAGACCCTGCAAATGGGCAAAACAGGCAACCTGCGGCCCGTGCTGGGTAGCCGCACCCAGCTTAATCAATTGGTGGATAACTTGATTGGCAACGCGGTCAAGTACACTCAGCCGGGCGGCAAGATTCGCGCCGTACTGCGCGAAAAGGGCGACCAGCTGATCTTCCAGATCAGCGATAACGGTCCCGGCATCCCGCTGGAGGAGCAGGGCCGCATCTTCGAAAAGTTTTATCGCGCCAGCAACGTGGAGAGTTCAGTGCAGGGCACCGGGCTGGGGTTGGCTATCGTAAAAAGCGTAGTGGATAATCACCAGGGACGTATTTGGGTGGATTCCAAACCAGGCGGAGGCTCTACCTTTACGGTGGTATTGCCCTTGACCTCGAATTTATTGTTGAAGTGAGCTTAGGAATTCCCGCATAATCGCAATCCCCTGTTCGACATCTTCATAGTCTGCCACCTGCAAACCCAATCGGTCGTTGCCGGTCAACATTTTGGAGACGCGCACGCCGCGCTGGCTTAGGCATAGTACCGCCTTGCCCAGTTGCAAAGCGTAGCCGATCTCGTAACCCACGCCGTGGGAGGGTGTGCTGACCTCGGCCACCAGCGCCTGGCTTTGCTCTATCCAGGCTGCGTCGCGGTGGTACACCTCCCCTGGGTCGGGCAGGTCTTCCATGGGCGTCCAACCCGGCCCGGCAATCATGGCGCTGGGCACGTTATGGCCGTCCTGCAACAAGGCTTTTACGAATTGCTGGTAGGCGGCCTCGTGCTGGCGGCCGCCGGTGATCGAGCAGGCGAAATAGATTTTCATCAACCCCCGCTATATCCGTTGGGGTGGCTGCTATGCCATTCCCAGGCGCTGGAAATGATTTCCTCCAGGCTGGAATGTTCAGCCCGCCAACCCAGCTCGCGCTGTATGCGAGCCGGCGAGGCCACCAGGCGCGGCGGGTCGCCCTGCCGGCGTGGGGATTCCACGGCAGGGATGGTTTGGCCAGTCACTTGGCGGGCGGTGGCAATGATTTCCCGCACCGAATAACCCTCGCCGCTGCCGATGTTGCAGACCAGGATTTCTTTTTGGCCGAGAGCATTGAGCGCCAGGACGTGCGCCGAGACCAAGTCGGCAATGTGGATGTAGTCGCGGATGCACGTGCCATCCGGGGTCGGGTAGTCCGTCCCGTAGATCGAGATGCTCTTACGCTGACCCAGGGCCACCTGCAGGGTGAGCGGGATCAGGTGGCTTTCGGGCTGGTGGGCTTCGCCCCGCCTTGCCAGCGCCCCGGAGGCGTTGAAGTAGCGCAAGGCGGCGTAGCGCAATCCGTGGATCTGCTGATATCGATTGAGCGCTTGCTCAACCATCAATTTGGTTTGTCCATAGGTGTTCTGTGGCCCTAACGGCGAGTCTTCATCCAAAGCTGTGTCGCTGGTCTGGTATACCCCGGCTGAAGAAGAAAACACGAATTTAGGGATACCAGCCCGGTGCACGGCTTCTATCAGGTGCAAAGAGCCCTCGAGGTTATTGTGGAAATATTTACCCGGGTTTTGCATGCTTTCCCCGGCCTCGATGAAGGCGGCGAAGTGCAATATGGCGTCGAGTTTTTCGGTGGTTAGCGCCTTTTCAAGGGCGCCTCCATCCAGTAGATCTCCCTGGATAAATCTTGCTCCTTCGGGCACCGCCTGCCGATAGCCAGTGACCAGCGAGTCGAACACAGTGACCTCATGGCCTTGGGCAATCAATTCCTCGGCCACCGCCGATCCAATGTAACCGGCCCCGCCGGTAACGAATAGTTTCACGTATTACTCCTCGTGCTTGTCCACGTTCTCCAGGTTGGCAAAAGCTGCCAGCACTTTCTTCAGGCCAACGTCCTGAAAAAAGATATCCACCACTTCGTCGTCATCCTGGATGCGGCTGTTAAGCACCATGCCCTCGCCCCAGGTGGGGTGGCGCACGCTCATCCCCGGGTGGAACTGCGGCTGCAGAATGGCTGCGGCTTCCTTTTGCGGGCGCTCCCAGCGATCAGGACGGAAGGGGTGTTCCAGTCGGGTGCGGTTGCCTCCCTCGATTAATTCATCTGGCAGGTCATCCAGAAAGCGCGATGGCTCAACGGCCTCGGCATAACCATAGCTATTGCGGTAGATGTTGTGCACCAGCACCAATTCGTTCTTGGCGCGGGTAATGCCTACATAGAATAAGCGCCGCTCCTCGGCCATTTCTTCAGGGTCGTCGAAAGAGCGCGAATGCGGCAGCATGCCGTCGTCCAGGCCGGTGATGAACACGATGGGAAATTCCAGCCCCTTGGCGGCGTGCAGCGTGAGCAGGGTGGGAACCTCGGCTGCTTCGTCGAGCGTGTCCTGGTCCGAGATCAGAGCGATGTTCTCCAGGAACTCGCTGATGGTGTGGCCTTTGTATTCGGAGGCTAGGCGGCGCAGCTCCTGCACGTTGTCCCAGCGATCAATGCCTTCCTCTTCGGGGCCGCTGGACAGCAAATAGTCGTGATAATCAATGTCGGCCAGGATGCGGTCCATCAGCTCCATGGGCTCGACTTTGGGGGTCAATGCGTGCCATTTGGCCAGCAGTCTGCCCAACGGGGTCATGGCTTGCCGCGCCAGCGAAGGGATGCTGTTAAATTTAGGCTCATCCGGGCTTTCGCCCAAGCGCATCAACAAGAGCCCGGGGGTGGTCTTCTGCGCCAATGCGATAGTCCGCAAAGCAGCCAGGGACTTGATGCCGATGCGCCGCGTGGGTACATTGATAATGCGGCCCAGGCTGGCTTCGTCACTCGGGTTGAAGGCCAGGCGCAGGTAGCAAAGTACGTCCTTCACCTCGCGCCGCCCATAGAAACGCTGGGCGCCCACCAGCTTATAGGGCAGGTTGGCTTGCAGGAAAGCTTCTTCCAGCAAACGGGACTGGGCATTGACGCGGTACATGATGGCAAAATCGCCGGGCTGCGCCCGGTTCTGAGCGATGGCGCTGGCAATGTTATCCACGATGAAGCGCCCGGCTTCCTGTTCATTGAGCGCCAGGTGCAAGGCGATCTTTTCGCCGGCGCCGCGGTCTGTAAATAGCTGCTTGCGCGTGCGGTGTGGGTTGCGGTCGATGACCGCCATGGCCGCGTCCAAGATGCGCTGGGTGGAGCGGTAGTTCTGCTCCAGCAGAATGACTTGCGCATCGGGGAAATCATCTTCAAAGCGCAGCACGTTGCGGTAATCTGCGCCGCGCCAGCGGTAAATGGATTGGTCGGTGTCGCCCACTACATATAGGTTGTGGTGGAAAGAGGCCAGATGCTTGAGCAACGTATATTGTGCTTGGTTGGTGTCCTGGAACTCGTCCACCAGCACATGTTCGAAACGCTGGGCGTATTTATTGCGCACTTCTAAGTTGTCTTCCAAGAGACGCGCCGTCCAGAGCAGCAAGTCGTCAAAATCCACGGCGTTGCTGGCCAATAGCATTTGCTGGTAGCGCTGGTAGACGCGTGAGACCACCTCATCACGATAGCTGTTGATGGGTAGGTCTTCGGGCAGCTGCAACTCGTTCTTGGCCTGCGAGATGCGCGCGTGCACGCCCACGGGCGAATGCAGCTTGGAGTCGATGTTCATTTCTTTGAGAGCGTTGCGCACCAGGCTGACCTGATCGTCGCTGTCGTAGATGACGAAGTTCTCGGTAAAGGGCAGGAACTCGGCTTCCACGCGCAACAACCGGGCGCAGATGGAATGGAAGGTGCCCAGGCTGAGGCCGCGCGGCCGCTCGCCTAATAGTTTTTCGACGCGGGCCGACATCTCACGCGCCGCTTTGTTGGTGAAGGTCACGGCCAGGATGTGATAGGGTTGCACGCCGAGCTGGGTGATCAGGTGGGCGATGCGATGCGTGAGCACTCGCGTCTTGCCCGAGCCGGGACCGGCTAGCACCAACACGGGCCCCAGGCCGGCGCTGAGGGCTTGCTGCTGCTGCGGGTTCAATCCTTTGGCGAGGTCGACCATCGTGGGGATTGTACTGTATCGCTTGAGACGCCAAACTAAACTGAAAATTTGCAATAGCCGAAATAATGGCAATTGGTTAAAATGCGTACTCTATGCACTTGGCTAAACTAGGTCTCTTATCCCTTTGGCTGTGTGTGCTGGCTGCCTGCGCACCCGCCGTGAGCGCCGAATCTCTGGCCGCCACTGCCCAGCATTTTGCGGCCACCGGAGTCGCCCAAACACTCACCGCTGCGCCCACGCATACCCCGCTGCCTACGGCCATTCCCAGTGACACGCCCACCCCAACGCCCAGCGCCAGCCCCAGCGAAACCCCCAATCTGCCTACCGAGACCCCGGCTGCTCAACTGCAGGGTACGCTGATAAATCTGTTGCCCACTCCCGTTTCAGGGACGGCGCAATCTGATAAACAGGATAACCAGACCCCGCTGTTGTTGCAGAACAACAGCAGTCAAAACATATGGTTAATCATTGAAGGCTCAACTTATTTCGAGTATCGCTTCTCGGATACGATGCTGATCCTCTTACCCGAGGGGGAGTATCATTACACGGCTTACATTGGCCAGAAGGGCCCTTTTGAGGGCAACTTCGATCTGCGTAATGAAGATAAACACACTTTGATCTTTTCCGCCGGAAAGGTTACATTCCAAAAGCCATGAATTCGCCCAAAACGCTTGTTTTGCTGGCTTCATTTGCAATACTTTTGTCCGCTTGCACCCTGGGGGAGTTAAGCGAGGATCAAATCCGGGCTACCGCTCAAATCCTTGCATCCACGGAAATTGTGCAGACCCTGGCGGCGTTGCCCAGCGATACCCCGCTGCCCACCTATACCTCAACGTCAATACCGACGAACACGGCTGAACCCAGCTTAACTCCCAGCCAGACTTCTACGGAAACGCCCAGCCCTTACCCTACTGCCGCGGCCACGTGGACACCTTTTGGGGTTTTGCAGCCCACAGACATGGGCTCAGCCCAGGCTAACAAATCCGACAAGAATGCGGCATTGTTGTTTGATAACCAAAGTGGCGAACAGATCCAATTTACTTTCACGTCGCCGATCTATCAGGAATACGATTTCACAAAAAATATGATCATTATCGTCGACGAAGACACTTACACCTACCAAGCTTTTATCGGTAATAAGGGGCCTTACACGGGCACGATCAGCGTGACCAATGGGGATAAACACGTGCTCACCTTTTACAAAGACCATATCCACTTTGCTACGCCCTGATGCCGGATAACTGGGGCCTGATTGGCCATGAGTGGGCCGTGCAGTTGCTGCAGGGGCAGATCGCCACAGGGCATTTGCGCCAGGCCTACTTGCTCGGCGGTCCGCAGGGCACCGGCCGCCGCACGCTGGCCTTGCGCGCTGCCCAGGCGCTGAACTGCGAAAACCCGCCCAGCTCTGGCGAATTTTGCGGCGAATGCCGTCCTTGCCGCGGCTTCGGCCGAGGCCAGCATCCCGATTTGCTGCTGGTTGAACGCCAGGATGGTGACCGGGATATTAAAGTGGATGCAGTGCGCGAGCTGAGCCGCGGCCTGTCGCGCACGCCCTTGGAGGCACGCACCCAAGTCGCCTTGATCCTGCATTTCGAACAAGCCAGTGAAGGCGCGGCTAACGCCTTGTTGAAAACGCTGGAAGAACCCAACCCCAGCGCTTTGATTTTTCTAACCGCCACCGATGAAGACAGCTTGCCAGCCACCATCGTTTCTCGCTGCGAAGTGATTCGGCTACGCCCCGTACCTGTTGAACAGGTGGCTGGTGGCCTGAGCCAACGGGCGGGCCTTCCAGTTAAGGAGGCCACTTTGCTAGCCAACCTTAGCGCTGGGCGGCCGGGATTAGCTTTACGCTGGCACCAGCAGCCCGGATTGGTGGAGCAGCGCGGCGAATGGCTGGACGCCTGCCAGCAACTGATGCAGGCCGGCAAAGTGGAGCGTTTTGCCTTTGCCGAAACTGCCAGCAAGGACCGCGAAACCATGCGAGCTATGCTGGTGGCCTGGCTGTCATTCTGGCGGGATGTCCTGTTGCGTGCCAGCGGCTCTTCGGCGCCAGTAGCCAACGTGGACCGGCAGCCGCAGCTTGAAGCCATAGCCGGCAAACTGGGCTTTTCCGCCATTAAGGGCTGGGTAACCAAAGTCCAGGAAACCCTGGAACAACTGGATACCAACGTCAACGCCCGGTTGGCAATGGAAGTTCTCTTACTTAATCTACCTGGCTGAACAACTAACCCTATAGGCCCCCGTGAGTATGGAAAAGGTGGCTATGCTATACTCGCGCCGCGTGCCTGCATCCGCGCTAAACCTAGAAAAAATGACGATTCCAAACACGATCAAAGAGGGAGAGCCGTCCACAGGCCTCCCTCGACCTTCTTTACCACATCAGCCGCGAGCTGGCCTCCGCGCTGGAATTGCGCGTCGTGCTGGAGCGTGTGCTCAAGCTGTCTCTGGAAAATGTGAGTGGCAGCAGTGGCAGCCTCATCGTTTTGGACGATAACGGTGAGCCTGTGGACTCGATCATTGTGGTTAAAGATAAAGTCATCCACGAGGCCACAGATCAGCTCAAGTTCACCCTGGACAAGGGGTTGGCTGGCTGGGTGCGAAAAAACCACCAGGCGGCATTAGTGCCCGATACCAGCCAGGATAAGCGCTGGCAGCGCCCCAGCCAGGGTGAGGAAGCCAAGGCAGGGCCCAAATCCGTGGTGAGCGCCCCCTTGATGGTGCGCGACAAACTGGTGGGCCTGATGACGCTGACCCATCCCGAACCCGGTTTCTTCACGAGCGAGCACTTAAATCTGGTGCAGTCCATTTCAGACCAGGCAGCTTTTGCGCTGCTCAACGCACGCTACTATGCCGAGAGCCAGCGGCGCGCCGCCATAATGACCGCCATTGCGGAAAGCGCCAGCGCCATCGGCGCCAGCCTGCAACTGGACAAGGTGCTGCAAACAATCTTGGAACAGACCACCGCCGCACTGGAAGTTGAAGCCGTATCACTGGCACTGGTCTCCCGAGACGGCAAAGATCTTGTCTTCCGGGCGGCAACCGGCAAGCATAGTAAACGCGTTGTGGGTTTGCGCATCCCCATGGGGCAGGGGCTTGCCGGCTGGGTAGCCCAACATCACGAAGGCATCGTGGTCAAGGATGTGCAACAGGACCAGCGCTTTTTCAAAGACGTGGACGTATCCACCGGTTTCAAGACGCGCTCGGCAGCCGTCGCTCCTATTCGGGCCCGCAATAAGGTCATTGGCGTGCTGGAAGCCTTGAACCCTCTGGCGAGTATCTTCGACAATAATGACCTGCCTGTGCTGGAGGGCATCGGCAACCTGGCTGGCACCGCCATCGAACACGCCCAGTTGTTTGAACAGATGGAGGCGGCCCGCAGCCGCTATCTAGAGCTATTCGAAGACAGCATCGATCCTATTCTAATCACCGACATCGAAGGCAAGATCATCGAAGCCAATCGCCAGGCGCATTTATTGGTCGGCTTCGACAAGGAAAGCTTGCATCAAATGAACGTGCACCATTTTCACAAGGCGGATTACAAGGTTTTGAGCAACGACATGTCCAATCTGAAGGGCGGCAAGACCCTCTCTTATGAATCGGTGCTGCATGGGGAGGCCAACGACGATATCTACGTGGATGTGTATGTGCGCCGCGTGAATGTGGACGGAGTCCCTTTGCTGCAGTGGATCATGCGCGACATCACCGAGCGCAAACACCTGGATACCCTGCGTGAAGACCTGGCTTCCATGATCTACCACGACATTCGCTCCCCGCTGGCTAATGTAGTTTCGGGCCTGGATGTTCTGGAAATGATGTTGCCGGCTGACCAGGACCCGACGGTGCGCTCCGTGCTGGATATCGCCATGCGCTCCACGGAGCGCGTGCAGCGCCTGGTGAACTCCTTACTGGACACGTCGCGCATGGAGTCCGGACAACATCTGGGCAACCCTGAACCCACCGTGGTGGTGGACCTGGTGCAGGGGGCCCTGGAGGCAGTGGCACCCAGTGCTCAAGGCAAAGAAGTCCTTCTTGAAGGCGCGGTGGTCAAAGGTTTGCCGCGCATCATGGCAGATGGCGAAATGATTCGCCGCGTCTTGATTAATTTGATGGAGAACGCGGTCAAGTATTCCAGTGAAGGCATGAAGATCACCGTGGGCGCCAAGCGTGCTGGTGACTTTGTTGAGTTGTGGGTCAAAGATGAAGCACGCGGCATCCCCAAGAGCGAACAAGGTCGCATCTTCGAGAAGTTTGCCCGCGTGCAGACGTCCGCCGGTGCCTCGGGCAGCACCAAAGGCTTGGGCCTGGGCCTGGCGTATTGCAAATTGGCGGTTGAGGGTCACGGCGGACGTATCTGGGTCGAGAGCCAGGTGGGCAAGGGCTCTCGATTTGCCTTTACCATTCCCATCGCGCGCACCGCCCCCTTGGAATGAAAAAACTCAAAGGCAACATTTACTACGAGAATACCTACGCGGGCGTCACCATCGGCGCCTTATTGCTCCCTGGCACCACGCTGTTTGTGGACGCCCCGCTCAAGCCTGAAGACGGCCGCGCTTGGCTGGCGGACCTCCGCAAGGAAGGCGGCAAGGGGCGCCGCCTGGTGGTCAACCTGGATTCGCACCCCGACCGTACTTTGGGCGTGCAAACGCTTGAGGGAGAGGTGGTGGCACACCGCGAAGTGGTGCGCCAGATCCGGCGGCGGGCCGCCATCTTCAAGGCGCTCAAACAGGAGAGCGGCGCCGAATGGGAGGAGACCCCCGGCCTCAGCGGCTTACGCTGGCTTCTTCCCCGGCTCACCTTCTCAGAAGAATTGACCCTGGAGTTGGACGGGGATGAGCTGCGGGTGGAGCATCACCCCGGCCCAATGCCAGGCGCCTGCTGGCTGATCTCCAAAGCCAATAAGACCGTCTTTGTTGGCGATGCGCTTACTATCGGCGAGCCGCCCTTCCTGGCGCAAGCCGATATCCCCGCCTGGCAGGACCAACTTGACCTGCTTTCCTCGAAGGAATATAAAGATTTCGCAATCATGGCTGGGCGCGGCGGGCGCGCCAACAATAAAGACATCACCACCATGCGCCGTTTCTTAAAAGACGTGGAGGGGAAACTTAAGGCGTTGTCCAAACGCAAAAACCCTGAGGACGATATCAATAAGCTGGCGACCAAGTTGGCTGGAAAGTTCAAGGCCACGAGCAAACGCCAGGTGTTGTTCGAACAGCGCTTGCGCTATGGTCTGCAAGGTTATTTTGCGCGTCGTTACCGCGCCAGTGTCAAAAGCAGCAAGAAGTAATTTTCTCTCATAGGTCGTAATGAAAGATTTGGCGGAAAAAGCGAAAGCTGTTCACCGAGGCTTGCTTGATTTCTACGGCCATCCCCAGTGGCGCAATCCCCTGCCGCCGCTGGACGAACTGGTCTCCACCATCCTGTCGCAAAACACCAATGACGTAAATCGTGACGTAGCCTTCAATGGGCTCAAGGCGCGCTTTCCCGACTGGGAGGCGGTGCGGGATGCGCCCCTGCGCCAGGTAAAGGCTGCCATCCGCCCCGCGGGCCTGGCCAACCAAAAAGGGCCGCGCATCCAGGCCGCGCTGCGCTCCATCACCAAAGCGCGCCGCGAACTCTCATTGGAATTTTTACGGGACCTCTCGGCTGACGAGGCCAAGGCCTGGCTGACTCAATTTAAGGGCGTGGGGCCCAAGACTGCCGCCATTGTGTTGCAGTTCTCGCTGGACAAGCCGGCCTTCCCGGTGGACACACACATCTACCGCGTCACCGGGCGGCTGGGTCTGCGCCCTGCCGGGATGAGCGTGGAAAAGGCGCATGCTTACCTCGAAGATCTGTTTCCATCCAATGCCTATTATGCGGCCCATCTGAACATCATCCGCCTGGGACGTGAAATTTGCCACACGCGCAAGCCCAATTGCCCCGACTGCCCGTTGAAGGACTTGTGCGATTATTACGCGGGTGTATTTCTACCTGCTTCCAAAGCTTGACGTTCCCTCTTCCAACTCTTATACTCAAACACATCAATTGCACGGGGAGCTTGCGTTGCAACCTGGCAGGGCCAGGCAACCACGCGTCGGCTGAGAGGTGGCATCTGGCCACGACCCGTACCCAGGCCTTTGCCTGGGGCACCTGATCCGGGTAATGCCGGCGGAGGAATGCCTTATAGCCATTTCAACCTCCGGCAGCCCAGCGGAGGTTTTTGTTTTGCATGTCCTTATCATTGCCAATGGGGAGCTTGAAGCACCGCCTGATTTGCCGAAGCGCCTGCGATCCATTGACCTGATAATCGCTGCGGATGGCGGCGGCCGCCACTGCCGCCGCCTGGGATTGCACCCCGACCTGCTGATCGGCGACCTCGACTCCATTCCCGCCAATGTAAAAGCGGAAATGGAGACGGAGGGCGTGCGTGTGTTAGCTTATCCCCCCGAAAAGGACCAGACTGACCTCGAACTGGCCTTGCTGCATGCCAAACAGGTTGATGCCAATCAAGTGCTGGTGCTGGCCGGGCTGGGCCGCCGCTGGGACCATAGCGTGGCTAACCTGCTGCTGGCTGCCCATCCCCAATTTAGCGAACAGCATATCCTTTTCCTGCAAGGTGAGCAGCAGTTGTTCGTCTTGCGCCGCGGCGCGCAGCTGGAAGCGAGCCCGCGGCGAGTTGGTTTCCCTGCTACCTCTGGAAGGCGATGCCGAAGGCGTGAGCACTGAAGGATTGGCTTACCCCCTCAAGGGTGAGACGCTGTTTTTTGGCAGCAGCCGCGGGGTGAGCAATGTGGCGATGGATGACAAGCCTCGAGTGAAGATCAAAAATGGATGCCTGCTGTGTGTGATCTCACCTCCGCAGGCCGACTTGTAAGGAGATTTGATGAAGATCAAATTGGTTAGCGCTGTATTGTTTGTTTCCCTGCTGGCAGCCTGCGCCCCCGCCCCGGCTTCCACTCCCACGGGCCCGCGCACGCTCACCGTGATGACGCACGACTCCTTTGCCGTCTCCGAAGATGTTGTGGCGGCCTTCGAGCAGCAGTACAACGTGGATGTTGTCTTCCTCAAGCTAGGTGATGCAGGCGAGGCTACCAACAAGGCTGTGCTCTCTGCCAACTCTCCACTGGCGGATGTTTTTTACGGTGTGGATAACAGCTTCCTCAGCCGGGCTTTGGATGGCGACATCTTCGAGCCCTACGAACTCGCCGCTGCTCGCCGTTATCCCCGATCAGTTCGAGTTGGACCCACAGCACCGCGCCCTACCAGTGGACTACGGGGATGTGTGCCTGAATTACGACATCGCTTATTTCCAGGAGCACAACCTCACCCCGCCAGGCAGTTTGGAAGATTTACTCAAGCCTGCATACGACGGGCTGCTGGCGGTTGAAAACCCCGCAACTTCGTCACCCGGTTTGGCCTTCCTGCTTTCCACTATTGGCCAATTTGGGCCGGATGGCTACCTGGATTACTGGAAGGGATTGGTTGCCAACCATGTGAAGGTGGACAACGACTGGGAAACCGTCTTCTATACTGACTTCAGCCGCTGGGGTGGACAGCAGCCCATCGTGGTTTCATACTCCTCCAGCCCCGCCGTGGACCTGATCTTCGCAGAACAGCCTATGGACCAGCCGGTTACCGCCGCGGTGGTCTCAAAGGGCTCCTGCTTCCGCCAGATCGAGTTCGTCGGTATCCTCAAGGGCACCAGGAACCGCGACCTGGCCGAAGCTTGGGTGGATTTTATGCTTTCACCCACCTTTCAGGAGGATATGCCTTTACAAATGTTCGTCTTCCCGGTCAATCCGAACGCCAAGCTGCAGGCTGAGTTCACTAACTTTCTGGAAGAGCCGCTGACCACCGCAGAAGTAAGTCCTGAGGACATTGCCGCCCACCGCGATGAATGGATTCAGGCCTGGAACGACGCAGTGCTGAGATAATCACGTGTCGCGCAAGGCAGTCTTTTCTGTGCTGTGGCTGCTGCCTTTGGCCTTCCTAGGGATCTTTTATTTTTATCCACTGGGCAGCATCCTCAGCCTTAGCTTCAGCCGAGGCGGTGGCTGGCTACAGCCCCTGATTGAGGTCTTCTCCAATTCCGCTTTGCGCGGGGTGGTGGGGTTTACCTTTTGGCAGGCAACGTTGTCTACGCTCCTCACGCTTGCGCTGGGGCTGCCCGCTGCCTATCTGCTGGCCCGCTACAAGTTCCGCGGCAAGAGTTTGCTGCGCGCCTTGAGCGGTGTGCCCTTTGTGCTGCCCACCCTGGTGGTGGCGGCCGCCTTCGACGCCTTGCTGGGGCCGCGCGGCTGGGTCAACCAGGCAGCTATGGTGCTGTTCGGTTTGGGCAGCCCACCAATCCAATTCGTGAATACTTTCGGCGCCATCCTGGTGGCTCACATTTTCTACAACACTACCATCGTGCTGCGCCTGGTGGGTGACTTCTGGGCGCGGCTCAGCCCGCGTATCGAGCAGGCCGCCCGCAGCCTGGGCGCCAATCCCTGGCAAGCCTTCCGCTATGTGACCTTACCCACGATCTCCCCGGCGCTGGCCGCCGCAGCTCTGCTGGTGTTCATCTTCGATTTCACCTCCTTCGGCGTCATCCTGGTTTTGGGCGGTCCGCATTTTTCCACATTAGAGACCGAGATCTACTATCAAACTGTGGGATTGTTCAATTTACCGGTGGCGGCTGCTTTGGCCCTGGTGCAACTGTTGTGCACTTTGGCTCTGACCGTTATCTACACGCGGCTTTCGGCACGCGTTTCCCGCCCGCTGGAATTGCGTGCCCCCCGCGCCAGCCTTCGTCCGCTGACTGGCCGCCGCCGCGCCCTGGCGCTTGGTTACCTGACCGCGCTGGCTTTCTTTTTTGCCGCTCCCCTGGCAGGCCTGGCCCTGCGTTCGGTGGCCCGCCTCGGCCCGGAACGCGGCCAGACGACCCCGGTGCAGACCGGGCTGACCCTGGACTACTACCGAGCCTTGGATGAGAACACGCGTGGCAACCTGTTCTTTGCCTCACCCGCAGATGCCATCCGCACCTCGTTGGCTTATGCCGGCGTCACGGTGGCGCTGGCCCTGTTGGTGGGGTTGCCGGCTGCCTGGGCGCTAGCCCGCAGGGAGCGGGCGCTGTTGAGCCGGCTGTTGGACCCGCTGCTCATGCTGCCCTTGGGCACCTCAGCGGTTACGCTAGGATTGGGCTTTATTGTGGCCCTGGATACCCCCCCTTTGAACCTGCGGGCCTCCCCATTGTTGGTACCTTTAGCACATACATTGGTGGCTTTGCCTTTTGTGGTGCGCAGCCTGGTGCCGGCTTTGCGCAGCATTCGCCCACGGTTGCGTCAGGCCGCGGCCGTATTGGGCGCTACTCCCGCCCAAGTGCTGCGTTATATTGATCTTCCCTTGGTGGGCCGCGCCGTGCTGGTCTCGGCACTATTCGCCTTCGCCATCTCGGTCGGTGAATTTGGCGCCACGGCGCTCATCGCCCGCCCAGAATTCCCTACCATCCCGGTGCTGATCTATCGCCTGCTGGCGCAGCCTGGGTCCTTGACCTACGGACAAGCCATGGCGCTCAGCACCATTTTGATGGCCTTTACCGGTTTAGGCATGCTGGCCATTGAGCGTCTGCGCATCGCCGAAGTGGGAGAGTTCTAGCATGCTCACTCTGCGGGGCATTCACAAATCGTTTGAAGGGCAGACTGTTCTGGATGGCATCACTTTCGAGATGCGCAGTGGCGAGGTGTTGGCCTTACTGGGACCCAGCGGCAGCGGTAAATCCACACTGTTATCCATTGTAGCCGGCCTGGAAACGCCGGACCGGGGCCAGGTATTGTGGGACGGCGAGGACCAAGCCCCCGTTCCGGCTCATCGCCGCGGCTTTGGCTTAATGTTTCAGGATTTCGCCTTGTTTCCCCACCGGGATGTATTTGGCAATGTGGCCTTCGGGCTGCAGATGACCGGGCTGCCGGAGGGCGTCGTGCGCAATCGCGTGGGGGAAGTGCTGGAACTGGTGGGGCTGGATGGCTTTGACCACCGCGAGGTGGGCAGCCTCTCGGGCGGTGAACAGCAGCGCGTGGCCCTGGCTCGGGCCTTGGCGCCTCAGCCGCGCCTGCTCATGCTGGACGAACCCTTCGGCTCGCTGGATCGCGCCCTGCGCACCCGCTTGCTGGACGATCTAGCGCGCATCCTGCGCAAGGCTGGACAAACCAGCATCTATGTTACCCACGACCAGGAGGAAGCCTACGCCCTTGCCGACCGCATTGTGCTGCTGCACGCCGGCCGCGTGGAACAGATTGCTGCGCCGGAGCAACTTTATCTCCACCCGGCATCTGCTTTTGTGGCACGCTTCCTGGGGCTGGCCAATTTACTGCCCGGCAAGATAGTCAAGGCCCGTGGGCGCTCGGTTTTGCAAACTCCGCTGGGTGTATTCCCGGTTCCCAGGGGGAAGAAGCTTGGGGATGTGTTGGCGTTGTTCCGGCCGGATGCCTTCACTGTGGGGCGACGTGGAAAGCTGAAAGGTAAACTCATAACCACTCAATTCCAGGGGCGTGATGTGCAAGCCAGGATTCAAATCGGGGAGACGATGCTGACTGTCGCGTTGCCCTCATCCACCGACCTGCCTGCGGCCGGCAAACCTATACAATTGAGCTTCAATTCCACAGCAGTGCAGGTATTTCCACGTGAGTGACATTACCGTTGTAAAAAAGGACCATCAGGGCAAGGAGGAAGTCCGCTGGACGGCCCGCCTTTTAACGCGGACTTCGAACTCGATCCAGATCGAATCCATTTTTAAATTGAGCGGACATCATATGGCTGATATTCCCCTTGAACTCGGCGACCGCTTTGTGGAGAGCTATTATTCGGCGCGCTGGTATAACTGCTATGAAGTCCACGACCATGTTGATGACCGCATTAAGTGCTGGTACTACAACTTGGCCTACCCCGCGGAGATCACCGCCAACACCGTCTCCTTCCGTGACCTGGCGCTTGACCTGCTGGTGTATCCGGATGGGCGCCAGCAGGTGCTGGATGAGGATGAATTTGAAGAAGCAGAAATTCTGCCGGACGTGCGTGTGAGGGTCCTAAGCACTTTGCAGGAATTACAAGCCAATCCTTTCAAATAAAAAAGCCTCGCTATTGCGAGGCTTTGATTCTTAGTACCCGAACCCTTGCCGGAATAGGTTCACGAAGAAGTCGCCAGTGAACCATCCCACAGCCAGTGTGCAGAAGCAGCATATGGCCGCCAGGATCAGCGCTCCGAAGATGAACCATAAGACAATGCGTACTGCGTGCCGACTTTCCACGTCGCTAGTGTAATCGTTTTGGGGAGTTTTGGAGGTCATTGATTTTCTCTTTCCGGAGCAGGTTTGGCGGATTTTATCATCCGCGACTCTTTTACTATATCCTTCTAATTTCTAAATTAATCCCACTTCCACTCGGATATCTCCGGCAAGATGTCGTAGGCGGTCATATCCATGTGCAGTGGACCAACCGAGACGTAGCCTTCGTTGAGTGCCCCCACGTCCGTGCCCTCTTCGGGCACGCCTGTAGGCGCTTCGCCGCCGATCCAATAGTACGGGTTACCCTGTGGGTCGGCCCGCTTCACCAGCTCGTCCCTGTACACACGCAGCCCTAGGCGGGTGACCCGGGCACCCTTGATCTCGTCCAAAGGCCTATATGGCACGTTCACATTGAGCAGTGTGTTGCGCGGCAGGCCTTCTTCAATGACGCGCGTTACTACGCGGCGTGCCCAGGCGGCCGCGCCGCTAAAATCCTTGTCGCCTTCCATATTGACGCGTGAATCTAACGAAACGGCCACGCCAGGCACGCCGCCGATAGCCGCTTCCATGGCTGCCGTTACCGTCCCCGAATAGGTAACGTCATCCCCCAGGTTGGCGTACGGGTTGATCCCCGAAACAACCAGGTCGATCTTCTTCTCGAGGTAACCCAGCAAAGCCAGTGCCACGCAATCGGATGGGGCGCCGTCGCTCATGTAGGCTGCGCGGCCATCCGGCAGTTTGGTGGCGCGGACGCGCAGTGGGCGGTGCAAGGTTTTGACGTGCCCGGAAGCAGACCAGTTATGGTCGGGTGCCAGCACGGTGACTTCGCCCAGGCCCCGCATACTATTTACCAGGGCTAATAAGCCCGGGTGGGTAATGCCGTCGTCGTTGGTTACCAGGATGTGAGTCATTTAGGGGTACTATTAACTTCTTAACTCTCAATGGGGTTAATATTATACTTAAGCCCCCAAAAGCGAGGTTCTGCCCATGCAAGCAATAAATACCCCCACTAAACTTTCCAATCCCACCCATGCTTGGCTCAAGACCATTGAAGTGGCCTTTGCGGCCGGTCCCATGTCTCCCATGTTGCAAGAATTTACCCAGGGCCTGTTAAGCCGCTTCCAGGATCTGGGCCACAAGGTGGTGGAAACCCCAACCAATGAGACCAAAGTCTTGTTCACTACGGCCCCCTTTGGGGAAGCCATCCCTTGGCGCGAAGCGCTATTTTTCTCAGCGCGGCGCAAGTTCGGGCTTCAGCACTCCCCCGTTCTGTACACCATAATTCAGATCAAACCCAAGCAATTCGACGAATGGATAGGGCATTTCAAAGAAGCCTTGGCCAAGGAGCCCCGGCAGGAGAAGGACTTCCAGTTTGACGGGCTTTCCTCCACCGCACATAAAGTCCTCATCGAGCAGGGCTCCCGCGGGGGCCCCATCCTATCCATTTCGCGCATGCTCCAAGCGCAAGCCAAGAGTATCCGCATCCTGCTCACTGTGGGCGACGAGCATCCAGAAAGCGTCTACCACTTCGACTTGGTGGGCGCTTACCCTGTGACGCGCTATACCTCCCCCGAGGCTTTTTACAGCGACATTGCTCTGCGTATCGTGACCACTGAGAGCACCACCGAGGTTACCAACCACGAGGTGCTGGAACCCATCATTGACCGCCAAACCTGGGAAAGCATGATCGGCCCCAAGGCCATGCAGCGCGGCGGCAATGAGATCGGTTCGCCGCGGTTTCTTTACCGACATGGTGCGCATTGAAGATCTGGTGGCTGTGCCCGCCGTCAACGAAGGCGTCGCCAAGCAATACAGTGAAGGCTGCTTTGCCACCTGGGATCCGCAGGTCAACGCTCTCATTGCTACTGTCACCGGCAGTGCCCGCCCGGTACACAAGGGCCGTTTGACCGACGACGACCTGGCTGCCATCGTAGGCGTGCGCCCGGATGGTTCCGGTGCGCAAGTGCGCCAGGTGGAGGGCAAACGCAATGATCCACCTTCCTCTGAGGCGGTGGAAATGATGGATATGGACAGTTTGCTGCCCCATATCACTAACGCAGACAAGACTGGCGTCCCCGGTGAAGTGCCGGTGATTCGCTCCAAACTGCATGGCCACCGCGGGGTTAAAGCTTTCAACCCCGAACTGGTGGAGTACGTACCTCTCGACCCGCCCTACTACCATTATCTGGTGTCCTGCGCTACCGAGGCTCAAGCTCGCGGTATCAAGGGCGCTTTCAGCCGTTCGGAGTGCCTGCGCAATCCCGAAGACCCGCGTCAGATCGCCTTCACGGTTCTGCCTGGCCATGGCGTGGTAATGGCCGAAAAATGGCAAGCAGATAAACAGCCCTTCCAGATCATCTGGGAGGCTATGGATTCCGGCGATTTGGAGATCGACCCGCACGTGCCTCAGGGCATGATGAGCTATGAGCTTGGGGCCGATGGACGCAAACACCTGCAAGAGGCTGAACCCACGCTGTGAACCGCAGCCAGCTTTTTGTGATCATCGGCGGCTCCGCCATCCTGTGGCCGCTGGTGCAGGTAATTACTTTTATCTTACGTTTTCCGGGTAACCCAGTGGATTACCTGGGCTCGTTGATTTTTGTGCCCATGGGAGCCATCGCTGGCGGATTTCTGGCCTTGTGGCTGAATGGCGCACCCGCCTCACAGCACAAGCTGCTGATTTTGATGGGCTACCTTGTGGCCTGCCCGATTGCCTTCATTGGCTCGATTGGCGGCGGGCTGTTCCTGCCGCCCCTGTTGGGTGTGACGATTTTCGGGGCGTTGCCGCTGATCGTGGGGGCCTGGGTAGGTTATCTGGCGGGGCGCAGGTTTTCGGAACCCCAAGACTGAAAATAAAAGGAGCCGGTCAAGCCGGCTCCTTTTAGAGCAATTCGCGTATTACGGCTGGCAGAATGCCGCCCTGCCTATATATGTCCACATCTTGGGCGGTGTTGAGGCGCACCGTCGCCCAAAATACCGTCTCTTTGTTGTCATCGCTTAGAGCGGTCACTTTCACGTCGCCATTGGGCTTTAGCTCGCGGATGCCCTCGATTTCGTATGTCTCATGGCCGCTCAGGCCGAGAGCAGCGACATTCTCGCCCTCTTTGAATTGCAGCGGCAAGATGCCCATACCCAGCAGGTTGCTGCGGTGGATGCGCTCGAACGTTTCGGCGATCACGGCTTTCACCCCCAACAGCAGGGGGCCTTTGGCGGCCCAGTCGCGGCTGGAGCCGGTGCCGTATTCTTTGCCGGCCAACACGATCAGCGGCACACCTTCGCTCTTATATTGAGCGGCGGCGTCGAAGATACTTTCTTGTGTGCCATCTGGCAAGTGCAGGGTATAGCCCCCTTCCACTCCAGGCACCATTTGATTCTTGAGGCGGATATTGCCAAAGGTGCCGCGCGTCATAACGCGGTCGTTGCCGCGGCGAGAGCCGAAGGAATTAAAGTTGGGTACGGTTACGCCGTGCTCCTGCAGGTATTTGCCGGCAGGCCCATCGGCCGGGATGGCTCCCGCCGGAGAGATGTGGTCAGTGGTTACCGAGTCGCCCAGCACGGCCAGCACCCGCGCCCCGTGGATGTCTTCTACGGGCTGTGGTTGCGCTTGCAGTCCCTCAAAGAAGGGCGGCAACTGGATATAGGTTGAATCGGCAACCCAGTTATACAGCTCGCTGTCAATGGCCTGGATGTTGTTCCAGGTTTCGTTTCCGGTAAATACGTTGGCATAGCGCTCGGTGAACATCTCCGGCTTGACATTGGCCTCGATAGCCGCCCGTATCTCTTCGTTGGTCGGCCAGATTTCCTTCAAATAAACCGGCTTGCCGTCCTTGTCGCTGCCCAGCGGCTCGTCGGCCAGGTCAATGTCCACTGTCCCAGCTAGGGCAAAGGCTACCACCAGCGGCGGCGAGGCCAAATAGTTGGCCAACGCGTAAGGATGGATACGGCCCTCGAAGTTGCGATTTCCCGAAAGCACAGCTGCGGCCACCAGGTCGCCGCTGGTCACGGCTTTGACTACTTCCCCGGCCAGCGGGCCGGAGTTCCCGATGCAGGTAGTGCAGCCATAACCCACCAGGTTGAAACCCAATTCGGCCAAAGGCTCCATCAGCTGGGCTTTCTCCAAATATTCGGTTACCACGCGGGAGCCCGGCGCCAGGCTGGTTTTTACATAGGGTTTGACCTTGAGGCCGCGCTCTACCGCCTTTTTGGCCAGCAGCCCAGCCCCCAGCATGACCGAGGGGTTGGAAGTGTTGGTGCAGGAGGTGATGGCCGCAATTACCAGGGCGCCGTGGCCCATCTCGGCGCGTGAGCCGTTGGTGCCGAAGGTGATGGTCTTGCCCAGCTCTTCTTCCGTCAAGGCGAAGCCGCGCTCGGTCTTGGGTGCCAGCAGCGCCTTCTGGAATTCGGTCTTCATATCCTTGAGGGTCACGCGGTCCTGCGGGCGCTTGGGGCCGGCCAGGCTGGGCTGCACGGTCCCAAGGTCTAGTTCTAAGGAGTCTGTGTAATCCGGGTCGGGTGTTGTGGCGTCGTGGAAGATGCCCTGCGCCTTGCAATAGGCTTCAACCAGCGCGACCTGCTCCTCGCCACGCGCCGTGAGTCGCAAATAGCGTAGCGTCTCAGCGTCCACCGGGAAATACGTGATGGTGGCGCCGTTTTCCGGCGACATATTGCCGATCATGGCCCGGTCAGCCAGGGTCATTGAATCTAGGCCGGGGCCGTGGAACTCCACGAATTTGTCCACCACGCCCTTCTTGCGCAGCATTTGCGTAATGGTTAAGGTCAAATCTGTGGGGGTGATACCTTCCTCTAATTTGCCGTACAGCTTGAAGCCGATTACGTCGGGGGCCAGCAGGTCGATGGCTCGGCCCAACAGGGCAGCCTCGGCTTCGATGCCGCCCACTCCCCATCCCACCACGCCCAAGCCGTTGATCATGGTCGTATGTGAGTCAGTGCCGACCAGCGTATCCGGGTAGGCCAGGGTTTCCTTGCCATCCTGCTTGGTCATTACCACTTTGCCCAAATATTCCAGATTGACCTGGTGCACGATGCCGGTGCTGGGAGGGACCACGCGGAAATTGTCGAAAGCCTGTTGTCCCCAGTGCAGGAATTCGTAACGTTCGCGGTTGCGTATGAACTCCATCTCGGCGTTGCGCTGCAGAGCATCTGAGCTGGCGAAAAAGTCCACCTGCACCGAGTGGTCGATGACCAGGTCCACCGGGACGCGCGGGTTGATCTTCTTAGGATCGCCGCCCAGCTTAGCCATTGCATCTCGCATGGCGGCCAGGTCCACAATGGCAGGCACCCCGGTGAAATCCTGCAAGAGCACGCGGCCAGGCTTGAAGGGCATGGGCGGCCGGTTGGCTGCGTTGGGCAGCCATCCGGCCAGGTTGCGCACGTCCTCCTCAAAAATGTCTTCGTTGTTGCAATTACGCAGCACCGATTCCAGCAAGATGCGGATAGAGAAAGGTAATTTCTCTAGCTTGGTCAGGCCGCTGTCTTCTAATTTGTGCAGGTCGTAGTAGGTGTACTGGGTGTTGCCAACATTAAGGGTTTTGCGGGAATTAAAGATGTCTTTCATTCAAGCTCCAGGGTGATTATAACGCCGAGGCAAGGACTAATTTAGAAGGTTTGGCATGGATACTCGAGCATCATCCAAAAATGCCTTAAGATAAAATTACTTTCAGTTGATAATTATTCTTGGTGCCTGAGGGAGAAATGATGAACAAGTTTCCAAAACGATTGATGAGATGCCAAAGCCTATTCGCTTTGGGCTTGCTAGCCTTCTTTTTAGCCGGCTGCGCTACTTTTGGCGACTTGGTTTGGTTGGATGAGAACGCAAACGGAATTCAGGACAATGGCGAACCGGGGGTTGAAAATGTTACTGTGCACTTGTTCGATAGCAACAGCCAAGAAGTAGCAAGCAAGTTAACCGATTCAAGCGGCCATTATTTATTTTAATGTCAATCAGGATTTCTATTCCATCCATGTCGACTTGCCTGGCGGTTATCAGTTCACCCTCCAAGATCAGGGGAACGATGACGATATAGATAGCGACGTCGATCCGACAACCGGATTCTCTACAACAATTCCTTCGGGAGCCAACAGGATTGATATGGATGCTGGCCTGGTCCTTGCCCCGCAACAATCCGAGGCCGTCGCCGAGCCACCTCAAGTTACCCAGGCTACGGTAAGCGGCTATACATGGGATGACGCAGATGGCAATGGCCTCCACGAGGGTGGTGAAGATCGCTTGGCCGACGTAGGTGTCAGCTTGCTGGATACCGATGGCAATTCAGTGGCCAATACCACCACCGGCCCGGATGGTCATTTCCAGTTTGACGATGTGGCCGCAGGATCTGATTACTCCCTGGTATTCACAGCCCCGCCTGGCTATCAACACACCGCCATGGACGCCGGGGACGACACAATGGATAGCGACGCCGATCCGAGCACGGGCTCTACCGAGCATTTTATCCTTGCCGAGGCCGGCGCTACTTATGATGCCGGATTTACCCCCGAAGCCGCAGCTGTCCCCCAGCAGGTCTGTTACGGCCCCAATCCCGAAGATTTCCCCGAGGACATCTCGCCGCTTACCGGCCTCCCCGTGGATGACCCGTCCTTGCTCTCTTTGCGGCCTGTCTTCCTTTCAATCTCTATCTTTCCGCCTTCCGTGCGGCCGCCCACTGGATTAGCTGTCTCCCCAATCGTGTATGAACTCTACATTGGAGATGGGGACACGCGCCTCATGGCGGGTTTCTACGGCCAGTTTCCCGAGCCCGCTTACAACACTGCCGGAGGGGGAGGGGATTCTGCACCGACTGGTTTTGAATATCTGATCGGTGACCTGGTCTGGTTCGACTCAAACGGCAACCATGTTCAAGATGTAGGCGAACCGGGCGTTCCAGATGTGCCGGTTTCGTTGCTGGACAGCAACTTGCAGACGGTCATGACCACCACCACAGATGCTCAGGGCCATTATTATTTTGGGCTCAACGATGTGGCCCCAAACACTGAATACCAACTGCGCTTTGGTGCGCCACCCTCTATCTCGGACTACTACTGGGTAAATAAAGACGCTGGCAATGACGACATCGATAGCGATGTTACTGAGTTGGGTCGCACGGATTTCTTTGATCCCACTGACGCCGCTATACACGAAGAGCTTTATTTTGATGCTGGCCTGCGCCAAGCCTACCGCATCGAGGGCTTGCGTTCCGGCCGCGTGGCTTACCAGGACCTGCAGGTCAGCTACTGCGGCTGCCTGATCACTGCCGGGGCCGATCCCACTGTGGCCGCCCAGATCACTACCTGCGCCAATGCCTTCTCCAGCGATCCAAGCAATATCGGCGGTGCCGGTCTGGACGTCACCCGCTTAGAAGCGGTGGCCGCCAGTAGTAGCGAAGGCTCTTGCTCCGAACCCAACCTGACCGGCAACCTGTTTTGCACACAACCGGATGGTGTCCAGGGCCAGAACGGGCAGGAACTGGACGTAGAGTACAACATTAACAATATCGATCACTTCGTCTATGACCCTGAACTGAACGCCTACACCTGGGCCAAGAACCTCCCCTCAGACCCCCAGAACTTCGTGGTCATGACCGACCGGCTCACTGCCGAGACGCTCACCTTCGAAAATGTGGTTGTGCTGTTGACCCAGCACACTTCAGAGAATTCAGCCAATACCATCATCAGCCTGGATATGGACCACACCACAGGCACAGCTTATATCTTCCGTAACGGCCAGGCCTATCAAGCCAAGTGGACCACTTTGGCTACTCCCTACGAGCAGTCCACAGGCAAGCCCCTCCCGGTGCGCTTTACCGACATGGATGGCAATCCCTTCCCGTTGGCCCCCGGCCAGGTCTGGGTGAACCTGCTTAACAAGTACGACACGGTGGAGATGCAGTCTGATGGTATCTGGCACGCTGATTTTGACGCCCCGGCTTACCAACCCTGACGCGTTCAACAAACATAAAAAGAGCCGCTTCTAGCGGCTCTTTTTTTTCACTCCCGGCTGGTCAAACGCCGGATGCGGCTGTACAGCGGCACGGTGCTCGAGAGGGTTAGTGTTGATACCCACAGAGCCGCCTGCACCGAAACCAGGTTACCAATGGCTCCCAGGATCGGCCCGCCGCTCAGTTCTCCAAAGGCATCGATTTGCCCTGTCATTGAGAGCACGGTGGCGCGCACTTTGGATTCGATCTGAAGGTTGATCCATGTGTTGGTCAGTGAAAACGATACTGTCCTAAGCCCGCTGAATGCCACCATGGCGATAACCGCCATGTAGAAATTGCCCGTGAGCGTAAACGACAACATGGCTACCACCATCCCGCCGTAAACCCATTGCAGCACGCGTAAGGTGGCGCCGCCCTGGCTGGTGTTGACGCGCCGTTTGGCGATTTCGTTAGTGCCAACGCTGACCAACAGGAACACCAGGTTCAAAACGCCGAACCATTCGATGGTGGTAAGTTGCAAACCGCCCAGGTTGGGAAAAGCGAAGTTATCCAGCAGATACGGTTGCGCCAGTCTGTCCCAGGCCTCGCTATAAAGGCCTACGAACAAGCCTATTATCGCAAAGGTCACCAGTGCTGGCCGGCTACCTAACACTTTGAGCCCAGCCTGGAAAGTATTCACCATGCTGTGCCAACCTTGGCGTTCATTGGGAGCTACGCGAGTAAATCCGTTTTCCTCCATTACTAGGGCTAGCAGTAGCGCCAACCCCAGATAGATGCCCCCACCAATGAAGTATGGCAAGTTCAGAGCGGAGCTGGCTAGCACCACGCTCAGCGGGATAGCAGCCAGATTCCCGATCAAACTGAGCTGATCCCCTCGCAGAAAAATGCCGCCCACGTTTTGGACGCCGACCTCATCCGCGATCCAGGCAGAGAACGCCCCACTGATGAATGTATATCCTAGCCCCCAAACAAATTGGGACAGCATCATCACCCAGAAGATGGGTGCAACCCCTTCGATGATATGCCCCAGACCCATCACCGCGATGCCGATGATTACGGAAAGGCGGCGGCTGTAGAGATCTGCCACAATCCCGGTAGGGATTTCGAAAACAAAGATGGTGCCTTCCATCAGAGTGCCCAGCAGCACCAGTTGGAGCGCATCCAACCCAGCCGCTTGAACTCGGTAGATCACATAGGTAGTAAAGACAAGTTTGCTGGCGAAGCCCATTACAAAATCGGCCAGCCAGTAAGTCCTTGTCGCATCAAGCTTGTTCACTTATTCTCCTTGATTAGGCAAAGGCTCGCCACGGTCAAAAAAGGCCGCAGTTGCCCTGCGGCCGGGTGAGGCTGGATTGCGTTCTGGGAATCAGGAGGCGCGGCCGCACCACGTGCAGGGCACGAAAATAGAGTGGGTAGCGGTCGCAATTAGCATCGGGCCTCTCTCCAACTGGAGGAGGTTGCGTCAGTCTACCATGAACTCAGCAATCCCTTGAAAGATGGGACTAATTTTCCCTCCTACCCAAGTTCGTGCTTAACGTTTTTCTCGGGGGAGGAGCCGCTCGATGAATTTTAATGCTAGACAAGAAATCAACCTGTGCCTCACCTGCCTCAGATGCCCCACTCCCTTCCCCAACGAAAATAACAACTTCTTTCTTAAGGGGCGGATCTCAAACCGGCCCGGCTCGTCGTTTATACTCATTCCATGGCGGCAAAAAAACAATCCTGGCTGGCTTTGTTAGCCGCCTATCGCTTCGAACTTTTCCTCCTTCTTCTGGCCGTACTGCCCCAAATCTATATCGCTTTCAGCAACAACAACACCATCCTGGACTGGTACAGCTCGGACGATGGCTTCTACTATTTCCAGGTGGCCCGCAACCTGGCTGCCGGCCACGGTTTCACCTTCGATGGTCTCAACCCGGCCAACGGGTTCCACCCCCTGTGGCTGTTCCTAATCACGCCCATCTTCATTTTTGCCCAGTTTGATAAATTGTTGCCGCTGCGCTTTTTGATGCTGTTCTCAGCCTTGCTCAGCGCCGGGACGGCCATCCTGCTCTATCGCATCCTCAAGCAATGTGTCTCTGCCTGGGTAGGCGCACTGGCTGGCGTATTGTGGATCGTAGTTCCCCGTTTTCACGACTTGGCGCTGCACACCGGAACCGAGGCCGGGTTGAGCGCATTTTGCATCCTGCTGTTCTGGTTTTTCTTGCTGGGCTTCGACCCGCAGGCATCCCCGATTACCGTGTTCCGTTGCTTGGCTGGACTTTCGCTACTGGGCGCGCTGGCCATCTTTGCCCGCCTGGACAATGCCTTTTTGGTAGCCCTGGGCGGTCTGTGGGCCTGGTTCCGCATTTGGCAGCCGCCGGCCCGAAGGGACCCCTGGAGCTGGCGACTGGCGACCGGCTTCGCCTTTGCCGCGCCTGTTGTCGTTCTATTGTTCATTTATTTAATCTGGAACTCGCTGGTTTTTGGGACTCTCGCTCCTGTCAGCGGCCAGGTCAAGGTTTGGTGGGGCACGCTTCACAACACGGTGTATGGCTTTCCGGTCAACGACTGGAAGGATTTTGCTGGACAGTTCTTCACCAACGATCCTGAACTGGGTCCCTGGTCGCTGCTCACTGCCCCCCTATACTCCGGAGCCGAAAGTGTGCTCTCTTTGTTAGGCGGGGCCGCTTCCGTGGGGGCGCGGCGCTGGGTGCTGCTGGGCATAGGCGGTGTACTGGCCGCCTTGGGCGCCGCCCTGGTTCGGACCGAGCGCCGCTTCGTAGCGGCTGCGGCTAGTAAGCTGGGCTTACTGCCGTTCCTCTTAGGCTGTGTCTTGCAGATCTGCTACTACAAGCTGGCTGGCTCGGTGGCCCAACAGCCCTGGTATTGGATTTCGGAGATGCTTTGGCTGGTGTTGGCGTTAGGCGTGCTGCTGGCGGCCCTGTTACGCTGGCTGAGTTGTGTCCTGCCGAAAGACGCCCAACGGCCCGTTCCCTCTTTCAAAGCTCTGGCGCTTGCCGCCATGGCGCTCGCTTTTTTGGGCCACGTGCAGGCGGCTGTGCGCGCCCCCGGTGATGGTAGCAACCATTTCTACATTGCCCGCGCTCATTGGCTCGAAGCCCACACCGAACTGGGTGCACGCGTGGCTATCACGGGGGCCGGCAGCCTGGCCTATTTCACCGAGGGCCGCACCATAGTCAATATGGATGGCTTAATGAACACCATCGATTATTTGCACGCCTTGCAAGGCGGGCAGGGTGCAGATTATCTGGCGGGCTTGGGTGTAGATTACATCTTCGGCAACGAATACATTCTTACGCAAACCAACCCCTATGAGCCCATGCTTGCCGGACACCTGCAACCTTATGCGGTTTATACATTTGCAGATCGGGAATTGCCTCTTTGGAAGTTCGTTCCCTAGTTGCGTTTGAGCTCGCCGGTCACCACGATGCGTTGCGAATCGATACGATAGGGATAACAACTGATCAGAGTCAAGGTGGGGTTGGAGGTGGGGTCCATGACCTGCACCAGGGTGGGCGCCACGAAGCGCGTTTGCGTGATCGTGTAGGTATAGCGATTGTTGGCAGTAAAGATAACCACTTCATCACCCGGTTTTAGCTGGTCTAGCTCCTTGAATACTTCCCCGTAAATATCGTCGTGTCCAGTCAGCACCAGGTTGCCAGCTTGGCCCGGGTCTGCGCTGCCGATGTGTTGGCCCACGCCGCGCTTGAGCGCTTCCCAATCGTCTCCCTGCACGATGGGCGCATTTACCCCTAAAGCTTCGATCTTGATTCCCAGCGCCTGCTCCAATCCGGGCGTGGGCACCTGGATGGCGGCCAGGTAAGCTTGCATCTGTGGCCGCAAACCGGCAGGTATCTCGGCTTCGTTGGGCTGCGCCGGCTGCCCTTCACCAGGAGGCGTATGCCCTGAAGGCAGCACTGCCGGGCCGATCAGCGGGGTGGGGCTGGCTGAGCCGGCCCCAATAGCAAAGGCCGAGGCCAATTCGCTGTTCAGCGTGTTGAGCACGCTGAGGCCATTGAAGAAGATGTAAACCAGACCCACCGCCGCCAGGATCTCCACGGCTAGCAGCACGCGGTCTATCCAGGTCGCGGCCCGTGGCGCCAGTTCCAGGTCCGCTGCCTCATGTACCCGTGGTCCCGTGAGTGGGTCGCCATCGGGCGGCTCGGCTGGCAGGGCTGCCGTAGGAAGCAGTTCGCCTTTCTGCTTGAAGGCCTGTAAGCGCTGAGCGCGCTCGGTACGCCGCCGCTCCAGCAGCAGTCGGCGCAATTCGCTCTCGCTTAGATTTGGGGTATTGCTCTTCTTGGCCATGGCGCGCATTATAGCTTGCGGGTTGCCGCAGCCTCGATCACGGCTTGCATCTCGGCCGCCAGCGCAGCGCGCTCGAAATGCTGCTCCAGGTATTTCCGTCCAGCTAGCCCCATGCGCTTAGCACGCTCAGGATTTTCGGCCATCTTTCGAATGGCCTGGGCCAACGCCTGCGCGTCGCCCGGCGGCACAAAGGCGCCCGCCTGGGCTGCTTCCACCACCTTGCGGATTTCGCCATCGATGGCCAGCAGAATTGGCCGCCCAGCGGCCATGTAATCAAATGCTTTGTTGGGGTACACGGTCGCGTACAGCTTGAGTGGCTTAAGGATGGCCAGGCAGGCGTCCGCGGCCGCCAGCGCTCCGGGCATCTCCGCCTTGGAGATGGGCGGGGCAAAATGCAGGTTGTCTAAGCCCATAGCAGTTGCCTCGGATTCCAAGGCTGGCTTGTCTTTACCACCCCCCAGCAGCACAATGGCGATCTTGTTTTCCTGCCGAAGCAGTTCAGCAGCCTTCAGCACCACGCCCAGGTCATTCGACAGCCCATGCGCTCCGGCATACAGCAACACGAATTTATTATGCAATCCATGCTGCTTACGGAAGGCTGTTCCTTTGTCGGCTGGGTCAAACATGGAAGAGTCAGCGCCATTGGGCACCACCGTTATATTCTGGCCACCGTGCTGGTGTACATGCTCTACAAAGCCCGGGGAATTGACCACGATCTGGTCTGCGTGCCGGTAAAGAAAACGCTCCAACCACTGCGAGGCCCTAATCAGCAATGGGTTGCGCAGCACGCCTACTTCCACTGCGAACGCGGGCCACAGGTCGCGCACCTCCAGCAGAAACGGCACACGTTTTCAGCCGCGCCAAAGCCCAGGCAGTCACTGCTTGGAATATGGGTGGGGTTGTGCCCCACACCAGATTTACCTCCCTGACCTTTAATCCAATAAAGAATGAACTCACTGTGAATGTCAAGAAGCTGATCAAGCGGTGCACGAAGCTGCGATGCAGCCCGCCATAAGTTGCGGCCCGCCGAACGGTTACCCCGGGGGCCTGCTCTATGGAAGCCTGCCGTTTCCCAGTGAGATAACTCACCTGACTAGCGATCACGGTCACTTGGTGCCCGTGATCGGCCAAATAACGTGCAAACTCGGTGTGGCGGGTGCCTCCCGCTTCATCAAGATCTACGAAAGCCTGGTGGACAAGCAAAATGTGCATGCTATTTAGGCAACATCCAAGTGCTGGTTGCAAAAAGCGGCGGCACGCCGCTAAACTTGGCTAGTAACGCCAAAGCTGGCCGCTTGACGCCGTAGGTGGGCGAGGCCCAACCTAATATCGGGTCGGCTTCGCCGTTCCCGTACACACGCTTGCCCGCTCGAAAGAGTGAAAGTTGCACATCCTTGGCGGCAATTTCCAGTTTCACAAAGCCATGCGGCGATTTGAGTTTCAACGTGCTTTGATTCAGCTCCCAATTCCAGTCAGGCAGCAGCCAGTGCAGGGTTGCCGATACCTGTTGTGGCTCTTCACTGGACGCCAATTGGTCTGAAATAAGCCAACGATCCCTTTCAACTCGCACCTCGCGGCGGTGGGTAAGGCCTAGCTTCCGATAGCCGTCGTGTTCCGCTTGTGCGTAGACCAGCCTGCCTGCGTTGACTTCCGTCTTCACGACCTTGGCTTGCGCCCAGTCCAGCCACAGGAAACGACCGCCGCGTTGCATCTGGTTCCGGTCTTCCACTGTTATGGTGTTGTGCACTCGCGTAGCGCTCAGGGCATTGTCCCAGGGCGGCGGGGCGTTATATAGATAACTGCCAGCGTCCCTGGCGACATTCAACCCTCGCCACCACAGGTCCAAATGCAGTTGATCAGCGTGTCCCGGACGCTCCTGGAAGTTGGCCGCCCGCAAATAAGCCCACGAATGTGCGCCCTCCAGTTTCAAAGGGTGCTTAACGGCTGCAGCCTTGTGCGTCCGGGCAGGCGATATTCCCTGCCAAAGCGCGGCTTCATCCCACGCGCCCTTGGTTAGCGATGTGCCCCCGCCGAAGGCCGCCCTGGCGGCCTGTAGCGCTGGGCGGAAATCCGCGAAAGGCGACACGCATAAAGGCAGGATATAAGCCCCGTCGTTAGGACCCAGGTTTGGCACTCTGCCGTCATCGTCTAGAAGTCTACCCAGCCATTGCTCCGCTTTTGCCAATTTATAGCGACTCTTTTTGGAAAGCGGCTCGCCTATGGCCACCGCCCAGGTGCCCAATTGCAACACCAGCCGCTGGTAGTTGCTGCTGTGCTGCGCGTAAGCTCCATCGGCGTGGACCTGTTTTTCCAGCCCTTCAGCAAATGTTTTTCTTCCTAATACTCTCCACTCCTCAGCTTTGGGGTGAGCAGGCAGCAGCCCAGCTGCCGTGACCAGGCCCATAGCCTCGCTGAGCAAATGGTTGTTGTTCTGCGCCCGAGCATAGCCCAACGTGGGCGGGATGCGTTCGGCGTGCTGGGCCACGCTGTGCGCCAAGGCTTCCCGCCGCGCCGCCGTGCTGCTGGGCGCATCCGCCAGCAGGCTGTAGCAAAATGCCCAGGCGATGATGCGCATCGCCACCTCTTGGGCCGAAGACCAGTGCGGCCCGAGGTTGGCGGGGTTTTCCTTGGTGAAATTCTCGAAATAGAGCCAGAATGCCTCGGCGTATTTTTCCTCCCCGCTTAACCAGTTCGCACGGGCCAAGATTGTGCCCCAGCTGAAACGTCCGGCTTCCCACACCGGCCTGATGTCGCTGCCGTCCGGCAAGTGACTGACATAATGCGTCCAATGATGCAGCTTGCCCGGCGGCTTAAGCTGCAATTTGCGCAGCGCCGCCCCGAATAAGCGCACTTTGCCTGCTAGGATCTGATCCGCCTCGGCGTACAACTCCTTGGCCTGCTTCCCCAGCGCCTTTTCGATGCGGCTACGGCCGGCGGGCCGCAGTACGCGCCGCAACCCGAAATCACCTGCGCCCACCGCTCCGCTACGCGGCGGGGTTTGTAAACGCAGCCAGCCACTGTGCAGCCTGGCCTCATAAACAGCGTATCGCCACAGCGCCGCGCCCCCTAATTGGCGCGCTGCCTTTGGAATTAGGGTTATTCTTTTTAATGTGGACATGCAGGGGTATTTTAGGTCATCTTACCATCCTGAATGCTGCGCTGGCTGCATGCTAAAATCTCATCGTTGAAACGCTTCATGCTCGCGCTGGTCTTGGTTTGGGCCGGCTTCGGCGCAAATCAGGCAGCCGCCCAAACGGGGGCCATGCTCAATCTCCGCCAAATTGAGACCCAAGCCTTCCCGATCATTGTCGGCAATTTTGACGCCCGCGATTCCAACGGCGCGCCTGTGGGCGACCTGACCGCGGACAGGGTCGGCGTGCTCGAGGATGGCTTGGCGCGCCCCTTGACCCAACTGCAGACCCAACAGCCGGGGCTGCGCGTGATTGTGGCGCTCAGTCCAACCGACGCGTTTGCTATCCGCGAACTCGCAGGCCAAGACCCGCTACGACTATGTCAAAGCCCCCCTCCAAACTTGGGTGGCACAACTGCCCTCCGACGATCTGACCGCCCTCAGCTTGGTTACTCCGCAAGACATCCTCGTCCAGGACGCAAGCCCTGCGGATTGGACTACTGTATTTGAGGGGCTCGATCCCGACTTCTCTGCTCAGCAAGCGGACACGCAAACCCTGCAGCAGGCGCTGAGCTTGGCCACCGGCCCAGGTCAAACCCCCGGCATGGGGGCTGCCATCTGGTGGATCACGGCTGAACCTTCCGCCCAAGATATAGCCTCCATGGAGCCGCAGATTTCCGAACTCAAATCCCAGGGCATCCCGATTTTTATTTGGGAGGTGGGCGCACCGCTGGCCTTGCAATCGAATGCATCCCAAAACTTGAAAGGCCTGGCGGAAAGCACCGGCGGCCAATGGCTAGGTTTTTCTAGCGCCGAGAGTTTCCCTAATCCCGAGGACTATTTTCGCCCGTTCCGAACCTCCTATAGTTTTCAATACAAATCGCAACTGCACACCGCTGGCACTCATCAAATCCAGCTTCAAATTCAGGCGGCTGATTTTTCAGCAACGTCTGAGCCGCTCAGCTTCGACCTCAACATCCAGCCACCCAATCCCATCCTCGCTTCTCCGCCTTCCCAGATCCAACGCGGCCCCTCAGATGCCGACCCTCAGCAATTGGCGCCCTTCACTCAACCCATCGAGATTCAGATTGAATTCCCTGATAATTTCCAGCGCGATGTTGTGCGCACCACCCTTTATGTGAATGATCAATCTGTAGCCGAGAATCGCAGCGCGCCTTTTACGCACTTTGCCTGGGATCTCACCGGCTATACCTCCAGCCAACAGGTCACCCTGCGCGTGGAAGCCGAGGACTCCCTGGGCCTGGTAGGGTCCAGCATTGATTACCTGGTGGATCTTAGTGTTACCAACCCACCTTCCTTGGTGCAGGGTTTTTTATCGCGCCGCGGGCCTTGGTTGGCTCTGGGTGGGGTGGCCCTGGCGGCCGTAGCTCTATTCCTGGTCATGGTGCTTTCCGGGCAACTCAAACCGCCTCAGCTGGGTAAATCGCGGCGTCCTCACCGCCGGCAGCGAGCAGCCCCAACAAGTGACCCTTTGGTCGATTCTCCGATAACTGATGAATTGGTGGGCGCATCGGCCTTGGAATTGGGCGGTACCATCCTGGCCCGCGAACAAGCGCCGGCTATTTTGCAGCGTTTGAACATGCAGGTCCCCGGCGAAGTCGCCGACTTGGTGCCATTGCGCGACGAGGAGCTTTTTATCGGATCAGCAACTGAGAACTCCATCGTACTGACCGAGGAATCGGTAAGCCCGCGGCATGCTCATGTCAGCCATCTGGATGATGGCACCTATCTTGTGGCTGACCTTGGCTCTGAAGCAGGCACGTGGGTGAACTACGCGCCGGTTTCACCCGAGGGCAGCCAGTTGCGTGATGGTGATCTGCTGCACATTGGCCGGGTGGCTTTTCGCTTTCTGCTTAATTTGCATGAGGACAGCCGCAACGAATGATTCCTGCTGAAAATTCGCCTTACCCGACTTCGCTGGCATCAAATGCAGGCAAAGAGGGTAAGACTAATGAGGATCGTTCCCTCACACAGGGCTTTTTTCTGGACGAAGCCCAGAAGATACCTGCGGTTTTCGCCATTGTGGCGGATGGCATCGGCGCCAGCCGTGCCGGCCAGGTTGCCGCCGGGCTGGCCGTGGAGGCCATCTCAAAGCTGGTTGCGCACAGCGATGCCAGCCAACCGACCGGCATCTTGCAGGCGGCTTTCATCCAAGCCAGCCGTTTAATCCTTCAACGCTCTGAAGGACAACTTGAATGGAAGGGCATGGGCAGCACCTGCCTGTGCGCCTGGGTTATTGGCGACCGCATGTACGCTGCCTGTGTGGGCAATTCGCATTTGTATTTGATGCACGGCAACCGCCTGATTCTGCTTAACGTGCCGCACACCCTTCCTAGTGAGCAAGCTGACGCCCCCGAAAGTGGTCGTAAAAGTAAATTCGAAGAGCCTCAACACGGATATCTTGGCGCCAAGACTCCTGTTGATGCAGATCTCAAATTGCAGCCTGTTTCCGGCCCACTGGGGAAAGCTTCCACTAAGAATCAAGGCCTGCGCCTGCGGCCCAATGACCGCTTGCTGCTTTGCAGCGATGATCTGGCGCAGGGTCTGGAGACTTCCGAGATTGGCGAGGTGCTGGCCTCCAGCCCTATCGAAATGGCTGCCCAAGATTTGGTGCAGTTGGGCTTGGAACGTGGCATTCTCAAAAACATCACCGCCATCGTCATTGGCGTTCCTCCCTCTATTGCGCCTTTGGCTCCCCGGCACTTCGTTTGGCTGCGTGCCTTCGCACGCGTGGCTTCGCTACTAGCGCTGATCGGCCTGGCCCTGCTGGCTTGGGTGGCCTCCCGGGACCGCCTGCAGCCTCCCGGGCAGCCTACGGCTACGGCTATTTTTACACTTACTCCCTTCCCAACGAATACCCCACTTCAATAACCTCGTTGCTCCCGGCTTGGGCTATGATTAATCTATGCCGCGCGCCAAAGTTGTCCGACTGTTACGCCTGGACGTCTCCGGCATGGTGCTGCCCGACTTGGATGCTGTCCTGCGCCCTGGGCTCTCGCCTGCTTCGCGGGCTCTTCTCAAGGCCATAATCCGGCAGGCTGAAACGCAGCATACGCCCATCTACTTAGTGGGCGGCTTTATGCGCGACCTCATCCTTGGCCGCCCAAGCCCGGATTTGGACCTGGTGTTCGAAGGGGAGGCTATCCATCAGGGCCAAGCCTTGGTGAAAAATTTTGGTGGTAAATTGGTCGTTCATCGCAGTTTTGGCACCGCAGTTTGGTGGTTGCCTGAAGACCAGGCCGCTTTTCTGCGCAGCCTCAAGGTAAAGGCCACCAAGGGAGATCGCTTACCCAAGTCCATTGATCTCATCACGGCTCGCCGCGAAACCTATTCGCGGCCGGCTGCCCTTCCGACTGTGCAGTTTACCGATATCGCCGCTGATCAATTCCGCCGAGATTTCACCATCAATACTCTGGCCCTGCGCCTGGACGGGCCACAAGCGGGTAGGCTGCTCGACCCTTGGGGCGCCCAGCAAGACCTCAAGGCAGGTTTGCTGCGCGTCTTGCACGCCAGGTCTTTTTCGGATGATCCCACCCGCATTTTGCGAATCCTGCGCTTGGCGAGCCGTCTGGGCTTCAAGGTCGAAGCGAGCACCCTGTCGCAACTCAAACGCAGCCTGTCCAAGATCAGCGTACTTTCCGGGGAGCGTATCCGCAATGAACTGGAATTGGTTCTCCAAGAGGAAGCCCGCGTCGATACCCTGCGCGCCATGCAACGCCTTGGGGTTTTGGCCCACATAGATTCTCGCCTGAAGTTTCCCGTAAGGTCAGCCGCTGCTTTGCAAACCTGGAGGGGGAAACTGCCTTCCAATAGTTGGGGATTAAACCCAGCTTCGGTTGCCGACCTCGGCTTTGCGCTTTGGCTGATGTTCTTTTCGCTTGAGGTTGCCGCCGCCGTCGGCCGGCGGCTACGTTTCGACTTGGAATTGCAATCTGTCGTTTCATCGGCGGCGCGCCTGCGGGCATCCCAACGCCAGTTGGCGGGCTTGCCGGCCAGCAGACTGGTAGCCCGACTGGAAAAAGAGCCCCTCCTGGCCGTCTATGCGTTATACCTGGCCAACCTGGGCGAGCCGTTGGCGTTTTCACTGCAAAAATATGCTTTGAAGTGGCGGCATATCTCCGCACACACCAACGGATATATGTTGCAACAGCTCGGCCTGAAACCCGGCCCGGCCTACAAGCGTATCCTGGACCGCCTGCGTGCCGCTCGCCTGGATGGCGAAGTGCGCACCGTTGAACAGGAAAAGGCCTTATTGGAGAGGTTATTGCGTGAGTACCAGTGACCTCTCCCTGCATCCTGGCTGGTTATCCTCAGTCTCCATCCGACTGGCCGACCAGCATGATTTGCCCGCTCTTGAATGGGAGGGAGCTTACACCCATTTCCGCCGCGTATATGCCCATGCTTATCAGCGCACCCAGCGCGGCCAGGCCCTTATTTGGGTGGCTGAATTTGACCCCGGTCTGCTTCTTGGCCAGGTCTTTGTGCAACTCAACAGCGACGCGGACCCCAGTCTGGCGGATGGTGTCCAATCTGCTTTCATCCACTCCTTTCGCGTCCGCCCCGAATACCGCAATGCGGGGCTGGGCAATCGCCTGTTGGATACTGCTGAAGCTGACCTAGTATCGCGTGACTTTCGCCGCGTCTATCTACAGGTGGCCTGGGGAAACGATGCCGCCACCCGCCTCTACGAACGCCGCGGCTACCAGCGCGTGGTTGCCATTTCGGGAGAATGGTCCTACGAAGACCATCTCGGCCAGCTTCGTCACGTCAGCGAGCCGGGATGGCGACTGGTTAAATCCCTTACCTGAATCTTAAACTTCCTGGCCCGCTTCTCTTGCCACTTGATTTTTTTGGTGCTACAATCTCACCGTTCAGCAGCACCCCATAGAGCTTTCACCGGAAAGTGGGCAACCCCCACTTTTCTGCTTATATAGGGCTGGTGGCAAAGAAAAATAGGAGAAATCCGCACATGAAGAAAGAATTCTCTCTGGCGTTCAATGAGGTCTTGGATGACAAGCAGCTGCCTCGCGAGGTGATCCTCCAGGCTGTGCAGGATGCTTTAGTCCAGGCCTATCGCAAGACGGTCAACGCGTCCCTGGCGCAGTTGGTGCAGGCCACCGTTGACGAACAAACCGGTGACGTTCAGATCTTCGCCGAAAAAGAGGTCGTCGAAGACGTACAGGATGATCGCACCGAAGTGTTGCTGGATGTGGCCAAGAAATTTGACGCCAACGCCAAGCTGGGCGATGTGGTCGTGGTCGAGACCACACCGGAAAACTTTGGACGCGTGGCGGCCCAAACCGCCCGCCAGATGATCCAGCAGCGCATCCGCGAGGCTGAGCGCGAAGCCCAGAAGGAATATTTCTCCCAGTTGACCGGTGAGATCGTCAATGGCATTGTCCAGGCGGCCAACCCTCACATGATCACCCTGGCTCTGGACCGCAAGGCCGAAGGCAAGATGCCCCGCGGCCAGCAAATTCCGGGCGAGCGCTTCCGCGTGCACGACCGCGTGCGCGCTTTGCTGCTTGAAGTCAAAGACACCACGCGCGGCCCTGAGATTATTCTCTCCCGCGGCCATCGCGATTTCCTGCGCCGCCTGCTTGAAGATGAAGTCCCTGAGATTTATCAGGGCTTGGTGGAGATTCGCTCCATTGCCCGTGAACCCGGTTACCGCTCCAAGGTAGCCGTCTCGGCCTTGCAGGCTGGTATTGACCCCGTGGGCGCCTGCGTGGGTGTCCGCGGAGTTCGCATCCAGGCCATTGTGCGCGAGTTGCACGACGAGAAGATCGACGTCATCGAATGGAATACCGACCCTGCACAGTTCATTGCCAAAGCGCTCAGCCCCGCGCGTGTTTCTGGTGTGTATCTGGATGAAGTAGCTGAGGGCAACAAGACTGCAATGGTCGTAGTGCCCGAAGACCAGCTCAGTTTGGCTATTGGCCGCGATGGGCAGAACGCTCGCCTAGCGGCCAAGCTCACCGGCTGGCGCATCGATATTAAGAGCCTTACCGAGGCCGCTGGCGATGCCTTGCACGAAGCCCAGAATAGCGCCTCCTTTGCCGAAGAGAACCCCGACTTGGCCGAATCCCTGCCTCAATTGGAGATTATTCTAGCCAAGAAGGCTGAGGGTCGCCCTATTACTCCTGAAGAATATACTGTCCTCAACCGCTTTGTGGATCGCCTGGAACGCGGCGCCCAAGATCAACGCGAGGCCGTTTTGGATGCCGAGCGTGAGCAACGCGCCGCCGTGGAAGCCGAGCTGCCAATCGGCGCTTTCACCATCCCACTGGAAGACCTGGGCTTGGCGCCCAGCCTCAGTATGAAGATCAGTGGCGAGGGCTATTCCACCGTCGGGGACCTCATGATCCAGTTGAAGCTGGACCGGGACAAGATCCTGGGTATCCCTGGCGTGGGGCCCAAGGCCATGGATACCATTCAAGAGACCCTGGCTTCCTTCGACTTCCCCAAGCCCGAACCTGAGCCCGAACCACAACCTGAAGCGGCAGCTGAGATGGAAGCCGTGGCTGAGTCCGAGGCGCAGGCCGAGGCCGAACCTCAGGCAGCAGCTGAGGCTGTAACCGGGGGAGATACTGAAAAGCCGGTGGAACTTACTGAGGAAGACGAGAAATTGTTGGAGCAGATGCAGGGTGGCGAAGCCCCAGAAGCCGCCGTTCCTCAGCTCTCCGTGGACGAGATTTTCGCCCGCAGCGCTGAGCAGTTGCTGGGAAAGAAGCCGGCCAAGAAGCGCACTCCCGGCACGCCTCAAGCGCAGCCTGATGCCGCGGCGGCCGATGCGGATAAGAAAAAGAAGGGGAAAAAGAAGAAGTACCGCGAGCTGGATTACGACCCTGAACAGGACCTGACCTTTGTTCGCCACCACGGCGAGGACTGGGAAGAACAATAAAGCTGAGGTGGGGCGCTTCCCCGCCCAAAGCTCATGGCCAAACAGAAGACCCCGCGTCGGGTCAAGCACGTTCCCCAGCGCACCTGTGTGGCTTGCCGCGAAGTGCAAGCCAAAGGTGGTTTGATGCGCCTGGTGCGTACCGCCGAGGGCGTGTTTCCCGATCCGCAAGGTAAACGCCCCGGACGCGGCGCTTACCTGCACTCTCGCCCGGAATGTTGGCAGCGCGGCCTGAAGGGCTCACTGGCTTCTGCCTTGCGCACTACACTGACCGAGGAAGACCGCCAGCGCCTCACGGAGTATTTTGAAGCCCTGCCAGAATGAGAAAATAGGGCGAGTGCACGAAGCTTGGTAAAATAGTGCGTTCTTGGGGATTAGGGGACAGGGGAGGAAGGATTGGTAGACATGACTGAGAACGTGACCGAAAAGCAAGTTAATAATATTGAGCTGCCTGGCAGCCTGACCGTGCGTGAACTGGCCGAACTACTGGAGGCCAGTCCCATTCAAATCATCAAAACCCTCATGGCCAACGGCGTAATGGCCAACATCAATCAGCAGATTGATTTTGACACTGCTGCCGTGGTGGCTTCGGAGTTGGGTTTCGAGGCCACATTGCAACAGTTGGATCAACTCGAAAACCAACAAGATGTGGGCGAGGTGCCCATGTGGCGCCAGCTTATCGCCAGTGAGGACAAGAAGAACCTTTCTCCGCGCCCTCCTGTGGTCACCATCCTCGGCCACGTCGATCATGGCAAGACCACCCTGCTGGATGCCATCCGCCAGACCTCCGTTGTCAGCGAAGAGGCAGGCGGCATCACTCAGCATATTGGCGCCTATCAGGCCAAGCATAAAGACCGCCTGATCACGTTTCTCGATACTCCCGGGTCATGCCGCCTTTACTGCCATGCGTTCGCGCGGCGCTCAAGGCGCTGACCTGGTCATATTGGTCGTGGCCGCCGATGACGGCGTTATGCCCCAGACTAAAGAAGCCCTGGCCCACGCCCGCGCGGCCCGCGTGCCGCTGGTTGTGGCCCTCACCAAGATCGACAAAGACAACGCCAACCCCGATCGCGTCAAGAACCAGCTTTCTGAGAACGGCCTGGTGCCCGATGAATACGACGGTGACACCATCGTGGTTCCCGTCTCGGCCAAGAAAAAGACCGGCCTGCAGGACTTAATGGAAGCTATTCTGCTGGTTGCCGATAACACCGAGATCCTGGCCAATCCTAACGGGCAGATCTTCGGTACCGTGGTTGAAGCCGAACGCGATCCCTCCAAAGGTGTGCTGGCCACGCTGCTCATTCAGAACGGCACCTTGCACCTCGGCGACATTGTCGTCGTGGGCAAGGCGTATGGCCACTTGCGCGCTATGTTCGACTTTGCCGGCCAAAAAATAGAAGAAGCTGGGCCCTCGACCCCTGTTTCCGTGCTTGGCCTTAACGATGTGCCTGTCGCTGGTGAACCCTTCCGCGTGGTCGAGGCCGAGCGTGAAGCCCGCACTTTGGTGAACGAGCGCATCGAAAAAGAAAAGCAGGAAAAGGGTCATGCGGGCGGACCCCTGACGCTGGAAAGTATGTTCGAAGCCTTCCAGGCTGGTCAGGTGCGTGAATTGCGTCTCATTGTCAAAGCAGATGTTCAAGGCTCCCTGGAACCGATCGTCTCCTCCTTGGAGCAGCTCAGCGCTGGCGACAAGGTCGGTGAAATCGGCGTGCATATTCTGCACACGGGCACCGGCAACATCAGCGAAAGCGATGTAGCTCTGGCCGCCGCTTCCAAAGCCATCGTCATGGGCTTCAATGTCGGAGCCGATGCCAGCGTAATGCGCCAGGCCGAGACTGAAGGTGTCTCAATCCGCCTTTACGACATCATCTACCGTATGACCGAAGACGTGGAAAAGGCCCTCAAAGGCATGCTTGAACCTGAACTTAAAGAGCGGGTCATCGGCAAGGCCCAGGTCCAGCAAATATTCAAGATCACACGCTTTGGCAAGATTGCTGGCTGCCGCGTCACTGAAGGCGAAATGCGCCGCAATGCGTTTGTGCGCATATACCGCAACGACAAACTGATCTTCGACGGCGAGTTAACCTCACTGAAGCATGAGAAGGATGACGTTAAAGAAGTCCGCGAAGGCTTTGAGTGTGGCATCAACCTCAAAGAGTTTGATGACCTCAAAGAAGGCGACGTCGTCCAGTGCTATGTCAAAGAACTGGTTGCCGTTCAATAACAGGTTGAGATAGGTTTCGTTACTCAGCATTGGGGTATCGTCATGGTTTCTGAATCTCGCGCCGGTCGAATTGCCAGGGGCATCCAGGAGATGCTCTCTGAACTTTTGCTGTTTGAGGTCACCGACCCTCGCCTGCAGGGCGTCTTTGTCACCGATGTGCACGTCGACCGCGAGCTGGCCCAGGCCAACATTTACGTCTCCGCGCTGGAAGGCGCTGATCGCAGTCCTGAGATTTTGGCAGGCTTCGCCAGTGCCACGGGTTTCCTGCGCACACAGTTGGCTCGTCGCAGCAACTTGCGCGTCTTCCCTCGCCTGCGTTTTATCTGGGACCCAACTCCAGAAAATGCCGAACACATTGAAAGCTTGATCGCCTCACTCAACAAACCCAAGGATGCCCAAAAAGGAAGCTAGTGGATAAGAAAATCCTTGATCAGGCGCGCCAACTTCTGGAAGGCGCCCAAACCGTTCTGGTGGCCTCGCACGTGCGCCCAGACGGCGATGCCGTCTGCTCCGTGCTTGGTCTCGCGTTGGCCCTGCAAACCCAGGGTAAGCAGGTCCACATGGTGCTGAGTGACGGCGTACCCTCCGGCTTCGACCATCTCACCGGCGTCGAACAGATTGCCCGCAAGGCCAGCGGCCCGGTTGACTTGGTCGTTTCTGTCGACGCCGCTGATCAGAGCCGCACCGGTGAAGCCTTGAGTGAATATCCCAACGTGGACATCAATATTGACCATCATGTCACCAACACGCTCTTCGGCCGCCTAAACCTCGTTGAGGCCGATTCGGTGGCCACGTGTGCCATGCTGGCAGAATATCTACCTGCCTTCGGCCTGGACTTTTCTCCCGCCGTGGTGGATGCCCTACTGACTGGTATCCTCACAGACACCATAGGTTTCCATACCTCCAATATGAACCCCAAAGCTCTGCGCATTGCCGCCGATCTGGTGGAAAAGGGTGCTGACCTGCCTTTCCTCTACGAACGCGCCCTGCTGCGGCGCAGCTTCTCGGCCTTACGCTATTGGGGCGCGGGTCTGGTCAAGTTGCAGCGTGAAGGCCAATTGGTGTGGACAACGCTTTCTCTGGCAGAACGCCAGACCGCTGGCTATCCCGGCAACGACGACGCAGAGTTGGTCAATAACGTGGCCTTTGTAGAAGGCGCAGCTATCACTGTTTTATTCATTGAACAAAAGGACAAGCAGGTCAAGATCAGTTGGCGCAGTCAGGGAGATATAGATGTCTCCCGGATAGCCGCCCAATTTGGCGGCGGCGGCCATGTGCCCGCCGCGGGCGCCGTGCTTCAAGGCAGCCTGGAAGAAGTGCAAACTAAGGTTCTGGCGGCCACCCGTGCAATTTTGCAAGCTGAGCCGGCTTAATCACAACCGTGGGCTTAATGTGGTAAAAAGCATTTAGGCTTAAGGGAATAAAAAGGACGAAGCATCAAATGCACAATTATCAGAACTATGATTCAGGGGGAAGTCGTGGAAACATGCAGCCAAGCGCCGAAAGTAATCTTGTATCCGGTGTGCTGGTCGTGGATAAACCCGTGGGGCTTACCTCCCATGATGTAGTCCAGATCATCCGCCGCGGCACTGGCATCCGCCGTGCCGGCCATACCGGCACCCTGGACCCGCGTGCCTCCGGCGTGCTGGTCGTGCTCATCGGCCCGGCAGTGCGTCTCAGCGAGTTCGTTTCCGCTGAGGACAAGCGCTACCAGGCCACCATTCGACTCGGCTCTTCCACCGATACTTTCGATGCCGAAGGCGTGGTCACCGAGCCCGAGGTAGATGTGGATGTTAGTCGCGAGCAATTCACCGAATTGCTCACTGAGTTTGTGGGCGAGATCGAGCAAACTCCGCCGGCTTACTCGGCTGTGAGGGTCAATGGCCAGCGTGCTTACGATATGGCTCGCCGCGGCGAAGAGTTTGAACTGACCCCGCGCATTATCCACGTCCACAGCCTGGAATTGCTCGAATGGGCTCTGCCTGAAGTCGTCGTGGACGTGCATTGCTCCTCCGGCACCTACATCCGTTCCTTAGCCAACGACATTGGCGAGAAGCTTGGCACCGGCGCCCATCTGGTGGGCCTGCGCCGTTCACGCAGCGGCCGCTTCACCCTGCGGGATGCCGTTTCCCTGCGCCGGCTGCGTGAGGCTTTCGAGACCGGGACCTGGGCCCAGCACCTCATTCCTGCCGCCGAGGCCTTAGCTGATTGGCCTGCCGTCGAGTTGGACGCGGATATGCTGGAGAAAGTCCGCAACGGCCATCGCATCCCCGCCAAGGAAGGCGATACGGGCCTGGCCCGCGCCGTGAGCGAACAGGGTGACCTGGTTGCCGTGGTCGAGGTGGATGGCGGCGAGTGGCAGCCGCGTAAAGTCTTCATGTCCTGATTGCGTCTATGCAGCAACTGAATTCGCTGCTGGACGCACGCATCCAAAACGCCTGGCTCACCATCGGTGTCTTTGATGGCGTGCATCTGGGCCATCAAAAAATATTCAATGACCTCACTGCCGGAGCCCACGCCCATGACGCTCCGGCAGTTGTGCTTAGCTTCTATCCCCATCCTGTTGAGGTGCTTCAAGGTCCCCGCACTTCTTTTTATTTGACCAGCTTGGAGGAAAAAGCTGATCTGATTTCTTCACTGGGCGCGGATGTCCTCATTACCCACCCCTTTACCCAGCAAACCACCCAAACGTCTGCCCGCGATTTTGTGGTCCAACTCAAGGAGCATCTCGGGTTGAGCCAACTCTGGATCGGTCATGACTTCGCACTCGGTCACAACCGCCAAGGGGATTTCGAAACTTTGCAGACCTATGGCGGCGAATTGGATTTTGAAGTCCATCAGGTGGAGGCTGTGCATCTGGATGGCGGCGTGGTTTCCTCCTCCCGCATCCGCAGCCTGTTAGCTGAAGGCGATGTGGAGCATGCTGCCCGCTTGCTTGGCCGGCCTTATTCGCTCTCAGGAACTGTGGTGGGTGGCGCCAAACGCGGCCGCTCCATTGGCATCCCCACTGCTAACCTGGATCTGGACCCCAAACGCTGTCTGCCCGGCAACGGCGTCTATGTAACCTGGGCTGCTATCGGTAGCCGCCGCTGGGGTGGGGTGACCAACATTGGCCTGCGTCCCACCTTCGAGGATGGTTCCCTCGCTCCAATTGTTGAGACTCACCTCCTGGATTACGGCGGCAGCGAGTTCTATGGCCAGACGCTGCGCCTGGATTTCGTTGCCCGCTTGCGCGCGGAGCAGCGTTTTGCCGGCGTGGATGAGTTGCTTGCTCAGATCCGTCGTGATATCGACGCCGGCCGCCTGGTGCTCGCCGAGCGTTCCGAAGCCTGGTGGACTGACGGGCTTTCATAATCGTGCGTTGCCGTTATTGCGAGGAGAGCGATTTAGCGCCGCCTTTAGCGACGCTGCTCGACATGGCAATCTCCGCCACCAATTGCCTTCGCCGACTCCCACCTATATAATCACCTTAGTCGCCTATTATGAAACCCTACCTCGACTTATGCAGCAAGTCCTCGACCACGGCGCGGAAAAGCCGGACCGCACCGGCACGGGCACGCGTTCCATCTTCGGCCACCAAATGCGCTTTGACCTGCAGGCCGGTTTTCCGCTGCTCACCACCAAAAAATTGCACGTTAAATCCATCATCTACGAACTGCTCTGGTTCCTGCGCGGTGAGTCCAACATCGCTTATCTCAAAGAGCACAGTGTGCGCATTTGGGACGAGTGGGCCGATGAGGATGGCGAGTTGGGGCCCGTCTACGGCGTACAGTGGCGCTCATGGCCCACCCAGCAAGGTGAAACCATTGACCAGATTTCAAAGGTCATCGCCGAGATGGAACGCAACCCCAACTCGCGTCGGCTGATCGTCAGCGCCTGGAACGTTGCTGACCTGCCCAAGATGGCCCTGCCTCCCTGCCATCTGCTCTTCCAGTTCTACGTGGCCGATGGCCGCTTGTCTTGCCAGCTCTACCAGCGCTCCGCCGACATCTTCCTGGGCTTGCCCTTCAACATTGCCTCCTACTCGCTGCTCACTCTGATGATGGCCCAGGTCTGCTCACTGCAGGCGGGAGACTTCATCATCACCCTGGGTGATTGTCACTTATATTCCAATCACTTCGAGCAGGCCCGCCTGCAGCTCACCCGTGAGCCGTATGCGCTTCCGCACATGCAGCTCAACCCGAATGTGCGCTCCATCTTTGACTTTACCTACGAGGATTTCACCTTGCTCGACTACCAGGCCCACCCGCATATCAAGGCCCAGGTAGCCGTATGATCGTCTCCCTCGTCGCGGCTGTAGACCAGCGCGGTGGCATCGGCCGCGACAACCGTTTGCCCTGGCATCTCTCTGACGATCTCAAGAATTTTAAGCGCCTCACCCTGGGCCACCACGTGCTTATGGGCCGCGTCACCTACGAAGGCGCCATTGGCAAACTGCCCGGCCGCAAGCTCATCGTCCTGTCGCGCCGGGCGGATTTTCACCCGGATGACGCTCAGGTAGCCGCCAATGTAGATGCCGGTATCCAGGTTGCCCGAGCTGCGGGCGAGACCGAGCTCTTCGTTATAGGCGGCGCCCAGGTTTTCGCCGAGGCTCTGCCCCTTGCCGAACGCTTGTACCTCACCCGCGTCCACGCCGACGCCTCTGCGGACGTCTTCTTTCCCGAATTGGACACTGCCGATTGGAAGACGATCGATCAGCGCGAATTCTCCGCTGGCCCCAAAAACGATTACGCCTTTACTATTTTGCACTTGGAAAGATTCAAATAAATTCCCACCACCAAGAGTACAAGGGAATAATATATTGTTTGTACTCTTTTTGACTTCGTGGTTATTCTTGTTGGGTTTTCCTTTCTCCCTCTGCCTGCATCACATCCCTGTGGTATCCTAGCCCACGTTGCCTCCGCAGCGCCAAATACAACTTCACGCTGCTAAACTTTAATTGCAAATGACCACTTCTACTTTGCCGACTCACCACGCGGCGGAGTTTACGCTGCCGGAGCGCTATCCCACCAACCGGCGCGCCCCCTCCCCTGGCTTCTCTCGCGCTTGCTGCACTATTGGCCGCTGGCACTCTTACTGGTTTTTGGGGCGCTTTCCAACGGCGCCCTAGCCACCGTGGTGCCGGTGGTCATCGGCGACGCCTTCGATGCCATCCTGCAGTCCCCGCCGCGCACCGATTTGCTGTGGGGCTTCGTGTGGATCATCCTTATCAGCCAGGCAGCACGCAGCATCCTGCAGTTCTCACGCAACTTCGGCGCCGAATGGTTGGGCCAGCTCTTTGAACGCGACGTGCGCGAAGAACTGTTCGTCAGCTTGCTGGGCAAAAGCATGACCTTCCACAGCCTGCAATCCGTGGGGGACACTATGGCCCGCGCCACCAACGACGTGCGCGAGGTCAACCTGATGTTCAACCCGGGGCTCAACCTGGTTATCGGTGCCGGGTTCTTTTTGCTTAGCCCCATCTTTGCCGCCTACACCATCCATCCCGAGTTGGCGCTGGTGCCCATCTTGTTCACCATCAGCTACATGCTTTCCATTTGGCAGTACCTTACCGAGCTGTCGCCAGTCACTCGCGAGGTGCGCTCCTCCTTTGGCACCATGAACTCGCGCCTTTCCGAGGCCCTCGACGGCATCGAAACGGTCAAGGGCATGGCCCAGGAAGAGGAAGAGGTTACGCTTTTCGGCCACAACGTGCGCCGCTTTCGGGATGCCTTCGTGCACCAGGGCGACCTGGAAGCGCGCTTCCTACCCATGCTACTCATGGGAATCGCCCAGGCCGCCGGCCTCTTTCATGCCCTGTTGCTGTACCAGAGCGGACAGATCCTGTTGGGGGATGTGATCTCTTTCTTCGGCTTGTTGGCCTTGTTTGGCTTTCCAGTGTTCACCTCTCTGTTTGCTTATTCGCAGGTTTCGTTGGGGATTGCCAGCGCCCGCCGTATTTTGGAGCTGATCAACAACGAAACCGACCTGGACCAGAACGCGGCTGGCTACAGCGGCAAGATGAAGGGCGACATCGAGTTCCGCAATGTAACCTTTGCTTACGAGCAGGCCGAGGCGGCCCTGCACGACGTATCCTTCAGCATCCAGGCTGGGCGAACGGTAGCCATCGTCGGGCAAACCGGGGTAGGCAAGACCTCGCTGGCTAAGCTGGTTAATCGCACGTACGACATCAACTCCGGCCAGGTGCTGGTGGACGGCGTGGATGTACGCGAGTGGAACCTGGAGGCGCTGCGCCGCCAGATCTCCATCATCGAGCAGGACATCTTCCTGTTCTCGCGCAGCATTGCCGACAACATTGCCTTTGGGGTGCAAGATGCCACTCCGGCGGACATCATGCGTGCTGCCAAGGAAGCTCAGGCACATGATTTCATCATGGAATTTTCGCAGGGATACGATACGGTCATTGGCGACCGCGGTGTGACCCTTTCCGGCGGGCAGCGCCAACGCCTGGCGCTGGCGCGCGCGTTCCTCACCGACCCGGCAGTGCTCATCCTGGACGATTCGACCTCAGCCATCGACAGCGCCACCGAAGACATGATCCAACGTGCCATCTACGGCGCCGCCAAAGGCCGCACCACGCTGATCATCACCCACCGCCTCTCGCAGATCCGTTGGGCGGACCTGATCCTGGTGATGCGCGGGGGCCGCGTGGTGGCCTCCGGCAGTCACGAAGAGCTGATGAAAAGCTCCAAGGCGTACCGAAGGATTTTTAGCGAGTAGCCATGGGCTTTTTTTCTGGACTCGACACCGAAGCTTACGACCGCCAATACAGCGACCGTCAACTGCTGGGCCGCATGGGCAATTATTTCCGCCCCTACGGCGTCCGGATGATCGGCGTGGGCCTGCTCTCGCTGGTCAACGCCCTGGCTGGGGCCGCCGTGCCGCTGCTGCTGTCACGCGCCCTGGACCTGCTGGGCGAGGTGCTCACCACTCCGCAGATCCTGATCGTCAGCGGGGCCGTGCTGGCTTCGGGCATCCTGATATGGGGCGCCAACTGGTGGCGCCGCCGCCTGACGGTGCGCGTGATCGGCGACGTAGTGATGAACATCCGCCTGGATGGTTTTCGCGCCGCCACCGAACACGACCTGTCCTTTTACGACGAGAACCCTGCGGCCAAAGTGATCTCGCGCATTACTTCGGATACGCGTGAGTTCGGCGACATGATCGTGCTGGTAACCGATCTGATCGCCCAATTCGGGCAGGCCATCTTCCTCTCTATCGTGCTGATTTTTATCCAGGGGTGGCTGTCGTTGATCCTGTTCGCGCAGCTGCCTATTTTCTATGTGGCCGCGGCGCTGTTCCGCGCCGCCGCCCGCCGCACTACGCAGCGGGGCATGCGCGCCATGGGTAACGTCAACGCCGCTATCAAAGAGACGGTCAGCGGCATCGCCGTGGCCAAGAACTTCCGCCGCGAAGAGATGATCTTCGGCGAGTTCGACGAGGCCAACCAGGGCTCGTTCCGTGTCAACATCCGCCGCGGCATGGTGCTGGCTTCCGTGTTTCCCACGCTCAATGCCCTGGCGGCCTGCGGCAATGCCCTGCTGCTGTACATTGGCGGCTCCGATGTGGCGACTGGCCTGATCAGCGCCGGGTCCTGGTACCTGTTCATGCAGAGCCTGGGCCATTTCATTGACCCCGTGCTGCAACTGGCTTCGTTCACCACCCAGGTGCAGTCCGGCCTCTCGGCGGCAGAACGCTCCTTTGCCTTGATAGACGCCGAAACCAAGGTGGTGCAGACCGCCAGCAATGACGTGCCACACCTGCGCGGCCAGATCGATTTTGAGCACGTGGATTTCCGCTATACCCAGCGCGAAACCGTGCTGGAAGATTTCAGCCTGCACATCAAGGCCGGGGAAAATGTGGCCCTGGTGGGCCACACCGGCGCCGGCAAGACCTCCATCGCCAAGCTGGTGGCGCGCTTCTACGAATTCCAGGGCGGGCAGGTGCTCATCGATGGCATGGATATCCGCAGCTTTGACCTGGCGCAGTACCGCCGCCAGTTGGGCATCGTCTCGCAGCAGCCCTTTCTGTTCGATGGCAGCGTGGCGGAAAATATCCGCTATGCCGTCCCGGATATTTCCGATGATGAGATATTGAAGCTGGCGCACAACATCGGCGAAGGCGAGTGGCTGGAGACGCTGCCGGATGGGCTGGCCACGCAGGTGGGCGAGCGCGGCGTGCGGCTCTCCATGGGGCAGCGCCAGTTGGTCTCGCTGCTGCGCGTGCTGGTGCAGAAGCCGTCCATCTTCATTTTGGACGAGGCAACTGCCAGTATTGACCCGTTCACTGAATGGCAGATCCAGCAGGCTTTGGACCTGATCCTGAAGCACAGCACCAGCATCCTGATCGCCCACCGACTCTCCACAGTGAAGGCCGCCGACCGCATCATTGTGGTGCGCCAGGGCAAGATCATCGAAGAGGGCAATCATGAGGGTTTGCTGGCGCAAGGCGGCCACTACGCCACGCTGTACAACACCTATTTCCGCCACCAAAGCCTGGCGTATATCGAGGAATCCCGTAAGTTGGCCAACTGACCTTGGAGTTCCCGAAGCGAGCGATTTTTGTGTTCCTGCCAAATTGGGTACCTAGCGGCTTCGGTGCCTTCCGCTATTGGCCCTGTTGTGGTGCTGGTGAGCTTCGGCTCGAAGACATGAGCTAGTCCTTGCATCTCCCCGTTTTTCAACTACACTTACTTCATCCCACCCCTATTTCGAGGAGAGAGATCATGAACAAGAGAGCATTCTTTATCATCGCCGTGCTGGCTGCCCTCACCATGACCGCAGCCCAATGCAGCGTCAGCACCGCCAACATCAGCAACGCTTTCATGGCGGCTGACCCGGACGGCAACACGCCCACCACTACCTATCAGGCGGACGCCGTCTTCTATGCCATCGTGGACCTGGCCAACGCCCCAGATGACACCGTGGTCAAGGCGTCCTGGTACGCGGTGAACGCCGAGAACACCGCCCCCAACTTCTTCATCGATGAAGCCACCATCACTGGCAGCGACGGCGTCTACACCTTCAACCTGGCGAACCAGGCTGGTATGCTCTGGCCCGCCGGCTCCTATCGCGTGGACCTCACCCTGAACGATAAGCTGGATCGCTCGCTGGATTTCACGGTTCAATAGCCATCCGGTCAGGAACGTCAAAAATGGGCGAGGCTCCTCGCCCATTTTTATTATCCAAAACCACTCCTTGCTGCTACTAAAGGCTACGATAACAATGCCTTTGTGAAGAACCGCAATATTCGAAAGGATTTACAAATGCACGAACAAGCCAAGGTATAAAACTGGCTGCATAAACAAGCAGATATTGAAGCAGCCCTGTTCTTCTATGGATAGGATCAGCCAGATTTTTTTGGCCAAAACACGGAAAACATTCTGATAATAATAGTCACGGCCGAGCAGGCTGGCTACCGACCGACCCCATGGGTCTCCGTAACCCCGGGGTGAAAAGGGTGTTTCTATATGTAGGTCTTTCACGTCGAGAGACCCATCCCCTCAATCAAAAAGAAAGGAGCTTATCTCCATGAATATCACCAAGAACCTCGGAATGTTGCTGCTGGCCATTTGGCTGATCATCACCGGTCTAGTACCTTTTGTATCCGGATTAGCAGGATTGGGCACCATTATGTCGGTCATTGCTGTGATCGCCGGCCTGCTCATCCTCGTCGGCCGCTAAAGATCGGGCTGCATTTGGCCCAACGCATTTGGATAGGAGAAAAAGTATGAAATCTGAAACTTTCAGCCCCCAAGGAAATTACCTGGTGGATCGCCGTGATACTGGGCGCCCTGGGTATTCTGAGCCAGTATGGCATCCTGACCATCATCAAGATGGATAACTTCGTGCTCGTGATGCTGGGCTTCCTGATCCTGGTGGTGGGAACCCTCTTCAAGGGAATCTGACCTCCAAATTTGAAATAGACGTGTTGTGCAACATATGCAGTGGGCGGCCGAGAGGCCGCCCATTTTGCATTTTGCCCTGGCCGAGCCGTGCGGAAAAAAGTATTAATTTGTCCTCCCCCTTACTTCGTTAAATGTTTTCGGTTTGCGCCAGGGGGTCGTGCAGGCAGCCTGGGGTAAATGACAGCTAAGGCACATGATTAACAGATAGCAGATAAACCGGTCGTTGTGGGAGATCGGCGCCGGATGTCAAGGAAGTGGTTGGGAAGAACCCCTTACCCCGCCGGTCGTTGACCGGCAGCCCTCTCCCATGAGTGGGAGAAGGTGGACGCGGGCAACCTGGCCGCCGGAACCCGGCCGCCGAGAGCGGCTGGCCCAGCTTCGCTGGGCTTGGAGAATCTACCCGGCTGCGGCAGGTAACAATTCTCCCGGCAATTTATAGCATGAAAGGCGGCTGTGGGGGATTGGGGCGGGGTGTCAAGGAGATTGAGTGAATCTTAGAATATATTCACTTATCCAAGACCTTGGGGAGGTGGGAATGCCACTGCTCTCGAACCTTTGTGTAAATAACTTTCGAACATATATTGATGGAGAATTTCCCTTAGCCTCTTTATCCCCAATCATTGGATATAACAATGGTGGAAAGTCGAATTTATTAAAGGCGTGTTCTTGGCTTTTCAATAAGGAACCGCTGAAGGAATCTGATTTCAACAATACAGCGCAGCCAATAGTTGAACTGGAACAGTTTCCGAAATCAATCAGGAAGTTCTTGACAATTTAGAAGATGCAATAAAAGAAAGCTTGACGCCCTATGTTCAGGACAAACGATTAGTTGTCAGACGTATCCAAAATGAACCAAATGCTTCGGCGACCAACATCAAGCTTGAAGTCCTATCCCTTAACCAGGAAGGTCAACAAGCCTGGGTATCAAAAACTGCTGCTTTCGATAAACATGTAAATTCAATCTTCCCCAATATCGTAGAGATAGGAGCAATGGAGGACTTGTCTGAAGATATTGGAAAGCCTAAAAGCACTTCTACGATAGGCAAATTGATAGGAATGATTCTTGGTCCATAGAGGAGCGATACCAGAATTAGTTCAATGAAGCCCTTGAAGGCTTTTCCTCACAGTTCGGACTAGGCGGACAAAACCGAGTTGAGGAATTACAGAATTTTGATGCGCAAGCGAGTGATTATCTTAAGGATTTCTTTCCAGGAATTAGCGTTTCTCTAGGAGTTGAACGTCCCAAGTTAAGTGAAGTTCTAAAGCAGGGAAAAATAGCAGTGCATGAGGAGACTGGGAGCTGGAGGAATTTCTTAACGGTTTTGGTCACGGTGCTCAGAGAGCTATTCAAATGACCTTGCTGAGGTATCTGGCTGAGTTTGCTCCCAACCGAAACCCTAATCTATCCAATTTGCTATTAATTGATCAACCTGAACTCTATATGCATCCTCACGCGATAGAGCAGATAAGGCAAGCTCTTGAATCGTTGTCGAAACAGGGATATCAAATAATCTTTACGACCCACTCTCCGTTGATGATCGACTATGAAGAAATGTTGGGGGTCACCTTGCTTGTGAGAAATGAACAACGCGGATCGTGATGCTCGTAGTAAGTTCAAGGAAGTCGTTTCTTCGATTGATGATCATGAGCGACAGGCTCAGATACTTTTCGACCTTGAAAATTCTAGTGAGTTTTTATTTGCTGAGAAGGTGTTATGTTTTGAAGGCGAAACAGAGAAAAGGCTATTCCCTGTTATTTACGAAATGATCAGGAACAACTCTCTTCAATTTGACAAGATAGGTTGAATTAAACCAGTGGCGCTGGGGATGTTCGAAATTGTTTGGAAATCTTGCATGAGTTGGGCTTTCCAAGTTATGGCCTTGAAGATTTGGATTATGCCTTTAGACAGGGTATTGATAATGGTTTTATTGGTCATGGTCAGGAAGAAATTACACAAGCAAAGAGCAGATATTTTAAAGACTCGAAAAGGACAACAAAATCTCGTTGGACGATGCCGGCTTTCCAAAAACGGAAACGTTACAACAAGCCAGGCATACGCCTTTTTTGCAGAAGATGAAGAAGCTAAGCCAGTAATTGGAAAGCTTCACGAACAACTGGCTACAGAAAAAATATGGCTTCTCCGTACTGGTGATATGGAGAATACTCTGGGTATAGAGCCTAAAGGGCCAAAAGGCTGGGTCTCTTTTCAGAGAAGGCTCAAGCAAAATAAGCAGGCGGCTAATCGCCCACGCACAGGATATTCTGGGTTTCATAAACTGGTTCCAGGTTGCCTAATGAAAGATATTTTTCATTCTTGCACGAAGCGGCGGGCCATGGCCCGCCGCTTTGTTTTCATGCGGGCGGGGAACCCCGCCCAACTATTAATCAGATTGCATCATCATGCCCGCAGCGCGGCGGCCGATCTCGACGGCGAAGTTGGTGCCGCGGTCCCAGGGGTAGACCTGGGACATGCTGGCGAAGAACAGGCCGGGGATGGGGGTGCGGATGGCGGGGATGTTCTGCGAGTGGTTCACCAGCGGCACGGGCTGGGCGTAGCTGGTCTTGTGCACCCAGATGTGCTTGACCCACTCGCGCTGGAAGTCGGGGCGGATGCGCTGGATGCCGGGGATGAAGCGCTCCAGCAATTGCTCGTCGGAGAGCGAGAAATACTCGTGGCCGGCTTCCAGATAATCGCCGCAATAGAGGATGTGGTCGCCGCCGAAATGCTCCGGCGAGACGTAGTTAGTGTGCTCCACCAGCGCCAGGAAGGGGAAGCCGGCGCTTTTGGGGATGTTGAACCAGTAATAGCCCTGCTCGGAGAGTTGGCGGTCCAGCGCCAGGGTCATCACCACCGCGCCCATGCTCTTGAGCTGCAGCAGGCCGCGCAGGTAGTCCTCGGGAAGGTCGGGGGCCAGCTTGGAGAGCAGCCCGGGCGAGGTGGTGACCAGGACTTGGTCGAAAGCCACGCTCTTGCCGCCCACTGAGAGTTGCAGCCCGCCTTCGTTGGCGGCGATGCGCTCTACACGGGCGCCCATCTGGAAGATCACCCCCAGCCCCTTGAGGTGGCCGGCGAACTTGTCGGCGAAGGTTTGGAAGCCGCCCTCGAAGGTGCCCAGGCGGGTGGTGCGGGCGTGCAGCCGCGCCCACAGCCAGGCCATATTGACCTCACGAGCGTGCGGGCCGAACTTGCCCTCCACCAGCGGCAGCCACATGCGCTCGTAGACGCGGTCGCCGGCCCACTTACGCATCCAGGCGTCCACCGTGGTACGTTCCAGGGGCTTCCAATTGTTGCTGAGGCGCAGGTAGAGGCCCACCAGGCCGAAGCGAATCTTGTCCAGCCCCCAGCCCAGGCCGGGGAACAGAATGGCGGCCGGGATGGAGTCGAAGGGATAGAACTTGCCGTTGTGATCACGGTCTTCGTGATACATGACCGTGTAGGGGCGCGGGAAAAGCACCTGGTCGCTCCAACCCAATTCCTCGATGAGGCCGAGCATGTGCTTATCCGAGGCGAACCAGTGGTGATAGAACTTCTCCACGTACCAATCCCAGTTGGGCTGCTTGAAGCCGGCGGCCAACCCGCCGACCTGCTCGGCGGCCTCGTAGATGGTGACCTCATGCCCGGCCTGGGCCAGGTCATAGGCGGCGGCCATGCCACCGAAGCCGGCCCCGATGATGGCGATGTTCATGTAGACACTTCCTCGCTGGGCACTTCGCCCCAGCGGATGCCCTCCCGCGCCAGGTAATAAGCGCCCAGGGCGGTGATGGGCAGCCACAGGGCGATATGCAGCACGAAGGTGTAGCTGCTGGCAATGGCGGTGGGCACGCCATAGGCTTCCAGCACGGCGATGCCGGGGGCGTCGAAGGTACCCAGGTAGCCGGGCGCCGAGGGGATGGTGGTGGCCAGGTTGACCACGCCGTTCATCAGCATCAGGGCGAAGAAGCTCACCTGGAAGTTGAAAGCGTGCATCACCAGCCAGTACTTGCCGGTCTCCAGCAGCCAGATGAGCACCGAGGTGAGGAACACCATCAGGATCTCCAGCGGGCTGCGCAGCGATTCCAGCCCGCCCAGGAAGCGGCTGCCAGTCTCCTTAAGCTGTGAGCGAAAACGCTCAGGTGTTAGATGGGTTGCCACCCAATCAAGAAGACTCTCGCTCACAGCCGGGAACATGGCGGCCAGCAGGAAGACCAGCAGGGCGCCGAAGAAAACCAGGCTGCCCCAGAAGGCGATCTGCTCGATGCTCAGTCCGGAGGCCACGCCGCTGCCGCCGGTGAGGCGGGCCAGCTCGTTGAGATTGATGAAGATGAAGCCCAGCATGACCACGCCATCAAAAATGCGCTCCACGATGATAGTGGCCAGGGAGGCGCTGATGGCCACGCCCTCACGGCGCTTGAGCACCACGGCGCGCAGCACCTCGCCGGCGCGGGCGGGATAGATATTGTTGCCCATGTAGCCGATGGCGACGATGGGAAACATCTTGTTGGTGGGGATGGCCTTAAGCGGGCGCAGCAGGTAATGCCAGCGCCAGGCGCGTACCCACACGGCCAGCATGTACACGGCCACGCCGGGGATCAGCCACCAGTAATTGGCGTGCTGCACCTCCACCCAGAAAGCGCTGAAGTCCAGGTCTTTGAGCACCAGCCACAGGAATACGGCGCTGATGACCACGCCCAGCCAGAATTGCCACTTCTTCATCTACACATACCTGCGGGGAGAATTCTACACGGTTACAAGCTGTGAAGCTTTTGCTTGTGGAGTGCATCTAATACTAGGAGAAGCTTGGAAAATTGTTACCTGATTTTGCGCCAAAATCCAATAAACTGTAGGAAGAAACTCTCGCTTGATCGAGGTTGTATCCAAATGAAACTTTCGCCTAAAAGCTTCCTGCTGTTTGTGACAACCGCCCTGGTATTGGCAGCCTGCACGCCAGCCAGTGGCAGCCGCCGCGGCTTCGCTTTTATTTGGTACGTGTCGCTGGATGGAAACGACGGCAATACCTGCGATGACCCTTCCAGGCCCTGCTTGACGGTGCAGGCGGCATTCGACAAGGCGCGGCACACCAGCGAGCTGGTGGCGGACGACTACCCGGGCGAAACGGTTAGCTTCTACCACACAGTGAACGTAGCTGCCGGCACTTATATGATTAGCGGCCCCGTGGACGGTTATCGTTTTGTGTCGGCAGATTTCGATGTGAGCCTGGTGGGGGCGGGCCAGGGCAGCACTATTTTCGATGCAGGCGATCTGTACGGAGGGATCTTTATCGACGGGAATGTGAATGTGCATCTGCGCAACTTCAGCCTGCGCAACGTGAACAGCGAAGCTCCGGATAGCTGCGTCAACATCCGCGGGGCGGCCGAAGTGGAAATCGAGAATGTGACCTTGAGCCACTGTATGCGCTCGGGCATCGCGCATTTCAGCAGCGGCGATCTGACGCTAACCAACGTGACCTCGACGGGTAACCTGATTGATGCTGGCGGGAACGGAAACGGGCTCTCCACTGCCGGACATGTGACCATCGAAGGCGGGTCGTTTTCAGGGAATCAAGGCCCGGGGATTTCCATTGTTGCTCCAGGGGGCGTCGTAGTGGCCCATGGAACGCGGGTAGCGGACAACCAGCGGGATGGCATCGTGGTGCGGGATACAGCGGCCACTTTAAGCGACATGCAGATCGTTAATAACGGCCTGGAGGGCGACTCGCGGGCGGGTCTGCTTCTCATTGGCGCCTCCAGCGCCAGCGTGACCAACAGCCATATCGACAACAACCAGTTCGGTGTGTGGGTACAGGATGGACGTGCCAGTGTTATCGGCAGCGTGGTCAGCGGCAACGCGCGCAGCGGTGTCCAGGTGGATAGCGGCCAATTGCGGCTCACCGACACAACGCTTGATAACAACGGCGCTTATTTCGTAGGCACCTCGCTGGTGGCTGGCATGGAGGTTGGAGTTGGAGCACGCGCTGATCTGCGCGGCGTTCAAATAACTGGCAATCAAAACGGCGGTATCTCTAATTATGGCAACCTGATCCTAACGGAATCCTCGCTTACTGGCAGCTTGGGAAACCCTCCGGCGTTGCTCAACCAGACGGGAGGCACCGCGTTGGTTCAGCGTAGCCTGATCGCCAATAACCACGGCGGCGGAAGCGTGGTGGAAGGCGGCGTGGCCGTGCTCAACCAGGGTTCGATGACCCTGATCAACACCACGATCAGCGGGAACCAGGGCACCGGTCTGGTAAATAATTCCCCACTGACAGTCTCGTTTTCAACTATCGCTCATAATGCAGAGACGGGTTTTGTGGCTTCGGAAGGAGCCAGCGCGCCTGCCAATCTAAGCAATAACCTGATCGCCGGAAACACCGTTGATTGTTATATCCCCAGCAGGTCGGCAGTGGCGCCTGTGCTAAGCGGCTCCAACATAGATAGCGATGATAGCTGTGGATTTCCCGAGACGGCGGCCCTGGCGGATTTGCACCTGGATGACCTGGCGGAAAACGGCGGTCCGACAATGACACATGCACTTCTCGCTGGAAGCCCAGCCATCGACGCGTCCACCGGTTCGTGCCCGTCGGAGGACCAGCGTGTGGTGAGCCGTCCATTTGGACCGGCCTGCGATGTAGGCGCCTACGAAGCAGGCGGGGCGGCTCTGAGTTTGGAGGACGGTGGCCTTGAGCCGGCTACGGTGACACCCACGTCGGATAAACCCATGTTGACCATCACAGTTGATACCGGCTGTTATTTTGGTCCCGGGCAATCTTGGGGCACGGCGAGTTTCCTGCCAGCTGGGACGCACGCCCTGATTGTCGGACAAGGTTATGGTGGTGGATGGATGGTGATCCTGCACCCCAATAAAAATGTTAATTGCTGGGTGGAGCAAAGCCACACCAAGTTCGACGTACCGCTGGATACGCTGCGCTTGATCACCATCCCGGACAAGCCAACGGCCACACCGGAGCCAAGCAAGGAGCAACGCGAACCCACTGAGGCATGCCCCACTCAAATCAATAATGCGGGAGTTTGCCAATAGGATAATCAGCGGTGATGATTTGCACGAGGTCCTCGGATGTATTTGGGAAAGGAAAGCTATTGCGCGAGAAAAGCAGCAAATACTTTAGGATTTGCTTAAGAATATGGACGAACGGGCCATTTCGGCTTACACTTTGCGCACTTTCGTCGCCAAAGTCAAATCGAAGACCCTGAAACAAATAGAAATAGGAGTATTTGTCTATGAAGCCAATTTCCAAGCTTTGCGTGATTGTATTGTGCGCCGCCATATTGTTGGCCGCCTGCGGTCCGGCCACACCTACCACAGGTCTTGGCTTCGGATATATCTGGTACGTATCGCTGAGCGGGGACGACCATAACGCCTGCGACGACCCGGCGCGCCCGTGCCTAACGGTGGAGGGAGCCTTGCAGAAGGCGCGCTCCACGAACACGCGCATCGCCGCCGAGCATACCGGCGAGACGGTGTCATTCTTTCACACTATCAACGTGGCGGCCGGCACATATATGGTGACGGGGCTGCATGAAGGCTATCCATTCGCGAATGCCAACTTGAACGTCACGGTGGTGGGCGCCGCTGAAGCCAGCACCATCTTCGATGCAGCCAACACCTACGGAGGCATATACATTAACGGCGACGTCAATGTCGCATTGCGCAATTTCACCGTGCGCAATGTAGACGGCAGCGCTCCGGATAGCTGCATAAACATCCGCGGGAATGCGGAAGTGACCATTGAGCAAGTGACCGTGGAGCACTGCGTCAGGAATGGGATCAACCATCTGAGCACGGGGGCGCTCACTTTGACGGACGTGACCGCCACGGACAACATAACCGACGGGGGCGGCAACGGGAACGGAGTAGCTAGCTCGGGAGATATGACCATCGAGGGAGGAAACTTCTCGGGTAATGGCGGCAGGGGCGTGTCCAGCGGCGGCTCGTTATCTGTCTCGGGAGCTATGATCGAAAACAACCAGCGGGATGGAGTGGTGATCACTCGCACTGCCACCATAACGGACACAACCATACAGAACAACGGGCAAGACGGATCTTTCCGCGCAGGCATAATCCTAATGGATCGCGCGGATGTGACCGTTCAGAGCAGTCACATCGACAGCAATCAGTATGGTGTCTGGCAGCAGGCCGGCACCTTGCGCCTGATAGACAGCGTAGTGGGGGACAACCCGAGGACGGGCATCGTGCTGGAAGCAGGGGAGCTGCGCCTGACGAATAGCTCGGTGCAGAACAACGGCAGTTTCTATACCGGAACGAGCCTTCCAGGCGGCATTGCGGTGGACGCCGGTGCCAGCGCTATCCTGACCGACAGCCAGGTAACTGGCAACCTGAACGGGGGCATCGTCAATAATGGCGAGCTCTTCTTGATCGAATCGTCCATCACAGAGAATAGTGGCGGTGGGGTAGCACTGTTGAATGCTGCGGGTGCAACGGCAGTGGTCGAGCGCAGCTTGATCGCCAACAACACCATCAATACGGCGGTTACGACCGAAAGTGCCTTGGAAAACCGCGGCGATATGACGGTGCTGAATACAACGATAAGTGGAAACAATAAGAACGGCGTTGGTGGTGTGAGTGGATCCATTTCCATCGCGTACAGCACCATCGCTGAAAACGGCGGGATCGGTTTAAATGCCTTCACTGGAGGCAGCGTGGTTAGCAATGTGGCCAACACGATTATTGCCAAGAACACCGTGGCAGATTGCGCTATCTCCTCGGGTCCTAGCGGCTCACCGTTGCCGACAAGCGGCACCAACATGGATACGGATGGAACCTGCGGCTTCCCGGAGACCTTTGCGCCGGCCGACATCCTGCTGGACGTGCTGGCGGATAACGGCGGGCCAACCCTGACGCATGCCTTGCTGCCCGGCAGCCCTGCCATTGAAGCCGCCACCGGTTCGTGTCCCAGCGGTGATCAGCGTAATATAGCCCGCCCCTTTGGGCCAAGCTGCGATGTAGGCGCCTATGAGGCCGGTGGAACGGCGCTGAGCCTGGACACGGGCGAGCTGGAGATCAGCACGGTCACCCCCACCGCGGATAAGCCAGAGTTGACAGTGACGATCGATACCGGCTGCTTCTTCGGCCCCGGGCCGGCCTGGGGCACGGTGAGCACGCTGAAAGCGGGCACCCAGGCAGCCATCGTGGGGCAGGGTTTCGGGGGCGGTTGGATGGTGGTTAAGCACCCGGACAAAGGCGTCAACTGCTGGGTAGAACAGACCCACACCAAGTTCGATGTGCCGCTGGATACGCTGAGGCTGATCGCCATTCCGGACAAGCCCACAGCCACACCAGAGCCCACAAAAGAGGAACGCGCCACTGCCTGCCCAACCGCGGCCAAGTTCCCCTTCGCTCCTCTATGCAATTAAGCTAATATCTAAAGCCCCGCCGAAAGGCGGGGCTTTTAGTCAATGCGGTGCGCTTGTTACTTAACTTGATTTACAACTAAAAGGTGCTGCGTGATGATCCAGGTTCGCTACATTGTCAACGATGTGTCTGCTGCCCTCGATTTTTATAGCCAACATCTGGGCTTCCACGTGGATATGCATCCAAACCCAGCCTTTGCTATGCTCTCGCGAGGCGAGCTGCGCTTGGTGCTGAGCGCACCGAACCCGAATGCTGGCGGCGGCCAGGCGATGCCAGACGGAAGCCAGCAGACGCCAGGCGGCTGGAACCGCTTCGCCATTGAAGTAGAGGACCTGGATGCCAAAGTGGCCGATCTGCGTAGGTCGGGTGTTCGTTTTCGCAATGAAATTGTTGTCGGGGTGGGTGGGAAGCAAATTATTGTTGAGGACCCCTCGGGGAACCCCATAGAATTATTCCAACCACTAATTGAAGAAGCGCGTTTTTCCAGCTAATAAGAGTCTTAAACCAGCGGCCAGGGGACGGCGCGTTCCCCTTCGGGCGGGGCCGGGAACACGGCGTTGGCGACGAGCGCCTGGCAGCGCGCTTCCAGGGCGGTGAGCTCGGTCGGGGTCAGATAATCTTCCAATTGGGCGCGCAGACCGCCGCTGGCGGCTAGCTGGGGCGCCAGTGCCTTCAAATCGTCAATGATCTCGGCGGGGATGTCCTCGCCGATGAAATCCCAGATGACGGTGCGCAGCTTCGACTCTTCGTGAAAACTGATGCCGTGGTCGATGAGCCACAGCTTGCCGGCCGCGTCCAGCAGGATGTGGCCGCCCTTGCGGTCGGCGTTGTTGACCAGCAGGTCGAAGACGGCCACGCGGCGCAAACCCTGGCGTTCTTCAGCTGTGAAATTGAAATAATGGCGTTCAGGGTCGTGGTCAACGCGCACTTGCAGTGAGCCGGGGCCGAATGGGCCATCCACACGCAAGATGGTGGGCGGCACCAGGTCCCAGTCCAGCGACTCGCTCACCAGGAAGGCCGCCACTTCGCGGCCGGCCAGCGACTCGTCCGGGAAGTCCCATAGGGGTCGCTCACCCCGTCGTGGCTTGTAGACCGCTTCCAGGTGCTCGGCGCCCGAGGCCACGTCCACCAGAAAGGTGGAATTGCTGCCCCAGGTGAACTGGCCGCGCAGCTCAAGCTGGCCGCTGCGCAAGATTTCCATTATGTGAGTCTTGGTCATGGTTCTCTTCAGGCGAAGATACAACGAATTCTAACGGGTCGATGCCGCCTTTGGACGCCGGCCCAGGGCGAAGAAGAGCAGGCTGGCCAGCAGTGCCATGATGGAACCGAAAATGAACGGCGCACTGACGCCCACATAGGTCCATAGCAGCCCGGCAAACAGCGAGGCCAGGAAGGTGCACAGGCCGATCACGGTTTGATAGACACCGAAGGCAGTGCCGGATTTCTCGGAGGGGACCAGGTTGGAGATGTAGGCCTTGCCGACGCCGTCAGTAAGGGCCATATAGAGGCCGTAGATGGGGAAGAGCAGCCAGAGCAGGGCGCCGTCGGCGGCCAGGCCGAAAAAGAGATAGACCGCGGCAAAAATGATGAAGCCGCTAATCAGCACGACACGCGGGCCCAGGCGGTCCGAGATGATACCTGCGGGGGTGGAGGCCAGCGTGTAGACGATATTGAACAGCACATACACGAGAATGACCGAGGTGAGTGATAGCCCCAGGTCTTGAGCGCGCAGGATGATGAAGGCATCCGAACTGTTGCCCAGAGCAAAAATGAAGCTGATGAAGAGGAACAGTCTGAAGGAGGCATCCAGGTCGGCCCAGTGAAAGTGGAAAGGGGCCGTCTTTTTGGCGGTGGCCCTCTTTTCCTTTACGAAGATGACCAGCAGCAAGACGCCGATCAGGGCGGGGATGAAAGCCAGGAAGAAAACCTGGCGATAGTTCTCGCCAAAGGCGTCGATAGCTACCAGGGCCAGCAGCGGGCCAACCACCGCCCCGGCGCTGTCCAGGGCGCGGTGGAAGCCAAAGGAACGGCCGCGCTCCTCGGGGGCGCTGCTTTCGGTGATCAGCGCGTCGCGGGCGGAGGTGCGCACGCCTTTGCCGAAGCGGTCCACGAAGCGGGCTACCAAGACCAGCGGCCAGGCATAGGCCAAACCAAGCAGCAGTTTGGATAGTGAAGAAAACCCATAGCCGGCCACGGTGAAAGGTTTGCGGCTTTGAAAGCGATCTGAAAGCCAGCCGGAAACGACCTTGAGCAGGCTGGCGGTGGATTCGGCAATGCCTTCGATAAGGCCGACCACGGTGGCCGGGGCGCCCAGCACGCTGGTGAGGAACAGCGGGATAAGCGGGTAGATCATCTCGGAGGCCACGTCGTTGAAGAACGAGACCAGGCCGAGGGCGAAGACGTTGGGTGCGACGCCGAAGATGGTGTGCTTAGAGGGTTTCACGAGCAGGCTTAATGCTTATGGCCATTCTTGCGCGGGCAGAAGTGCCCCTCGGGGTCCATGGGTTGGCCGCATTGCGGGCATAACGGCCGGCCACGGGAGGCAATCTCCAGGCCCCAGTTGGCCAGGGCCCGCAATTGGGTGCGCGTGCACCACAGGCGCACCACGGTCTGGTCTTCGCTGCCTTCCTGGCCCTCGACCAACTCGCGCAACTCCAGGGCCACCAGGTCGAAGTCGGGGTCGTAGCCGAGACCCACCTGGCCGACGCGGAACAGCGGGTCCACCGGGGGGTGGATGTGCATCTGGTCTTCATCGTAATCGGCGGAAGCATCCGGCAGGTCGGCGAACTTGGTGTTGACGTCGGCGAGGAACTGCTCCACACCCACAGCCAGGCTCTGGATCTGGGTCTTCTCGCAGATCAGCGTGACGGTGCGGTCATCCTTCCAGGCCTGGATATAGAAGACGCGCTGGCCTGAAGGCCCGATTGCATCCGTGGTGACGTGCTCGACTGGGCGAAGTTCGATGAGATTGGGTTTCTTTGCCATGAAGAAAATTCAATGGATGGGCAGAATTGCGGTTCTTGGCAAGTATATCAGACGGTTTTTTTAGCCAAATCTTTTGGCTGCACATTCAAATTCAGCAGCCGGGCTTCCCCGTCGCCCAGCATCAGCGTGGAGATGGAACCCGTGTCGATGAGCAGCCGCTGAAAGAGGTCCAGCGGGATGCCCATGTAGTGGGCGACAATGAGTTTGAACGGGTCGGCATGGCCGACAACGGCGACCAACTCTTTGGGCCGGTGGGCGGCGCAGATGGCTTCGATCTCGGCTACCAGGCGGGCCTGCTGCTCGGCCATCCATTCACCGCCGGGGAACTGGAAGCGCGCCGGGTGCTGCTGAAGCTGCTTCCATTGTTTACTGCGGCTGAGGCGTTTGACGCTTTGGCCTTCCCAGCTTCCCAAGCGGGTCTCGATCAGGCCGGAGCGCTTCTGCACTTTGAGACCGTGTGCTTTGGCGATGGGGACTGCGGTTTCCACGGCGCGCTCCAGCGGGCTGCTGTAAATCGCCTTGAGGGGCGCTTCTAGCAAGGCGGCAGCCAACGCTTCGGCCTGGGCGCGGCCGTGCTCATTCAGGTGCACTCCGGGCAGGCGGCCGGCCAGCTTGCCGCTGCGCGTGTATTCGTTTTCTCCGTGGCGGATGAGCAGGATGGTGGGCATTAGTTGCCGCTCTTGTGGCGGCGCTTGACCGCTTCGGCTTCTTCGTGGCTGGGCGTGGGGAGCTGCTCGGTCTGGGTGATGCCCAGGGCTTTACGCTGGGCTTCGCGCCAACGGGCCAGGCGCGCCTTGACCTCGGCTTCGTAACCCTGCTCGGAGGGGGAATAGAAATAGGTGCCGAGGATGGCTTTGGGCAGATATTGCTGCGGAGCGAAATGCTCAGGTTCATCGTGGGGGTAAACATAGCCCTCGCCGTGGCCGAGCGCCTTGGCGTCCCGGTTGGCGTCCTTGAGCGGGTCGGGTACGTTCACTAAGCCGTCGGCCTCGATCTTCTGGTAGGCGGAGAAATAAGCGCCGGCGCTGTTGGACTTGGGGGCGGTGGCCAAATATAGCGTGGCGTGCACGATGGGGTAGATGCCCTCGGGCATGCCCACGTAATCGAATGCCTGCGCGGCAGCATTGGCCACCACCAGGCCGTTGGGGTCGCCCATGCCGATGTCTTCGCCGGCCAGGATGAGCAGGCGGCGCACGATGAAACGCGGGTCTTCACCGGCATACAGCATTTTCGCCAGCCAATACAGCGCCGCGTCGGGGTCCGAACCGCGCACGGATTTGATGAAGGCCGAGATAGTGTCGTAATGGGCGTCGCCGTCCTTGTCGTACAGCACGGCGCGGCGCTGGATGGATTCCTGGGCCACCGCCAGCGTAACCTGGATAAGGCCATCTTTGCCGGGTGGCGTGGATTCGACGGCCAGCTCCAGGGCGTTGAGCGCATTGCGGGCGTCGCCGCCGGCGATGTGGATGATGTGCTGGATGGCGTCTTCGTCCAGTTGGATGCGGCGCTCCCCATAGCCGCGCTCCGTGTCAGCCAGGGCTTGCTGCAGGATGCGGCGCACGTCGGCGTCCCCCAACGGGCGCAGTTGGAAGACGCACGAGCGCGAGACCAGCGCGCCGATGACCTCAAAATACGGGTTCTCGGTGGTGGCGCCGATGAGGATGATGGTTCCGTTCTCTACGTGAGGCAGTAGCGCGTCCTGCTGGGCCTTGTTCCAGCGGTGCACCTCGTCCACGAATAGGATCGTGCGCACGTTGTGCAGCTTGCGGCGCTCTTTGGCCGCCTCCAGCACGGCGCGCAGCTCGGCTTTGCCCGCCATCACCGCCGAGAGCGTCTCGAAGTGGGATTGAGTGTGATTGGCGATGAGCATCGCCAATGTGGTCTTGCCCGAACCCGGCGGCCCCCATAAGAGGATGGAGGAAAACAGGCGGTCGGCTTCGATGGCGCGGCGCAGCAGGCGCCCTTCGCCGAGGATGTCCTCCTGGCCTATGTATTCCTCCAGGCGGCGCGGGCGCATGCGGGCGGCCAGCGGCGCCTCGCTGCGCAGGCGTTCCTTGAGGGCATGGTCGAAGAGATCGGTCATACAGAACAATTGTACAATAATCACCCAGTGACTCGATAACGGAGAAAAGCCCCCAAGGCTAAGAAATTACTGAATGGCGAGACCGTCAGCTACCCACGGCCGATCCGGGTCGAGATTATCTAGGTAAGATGAAAAAAAGGCGGCCATCGGCCGCCTTTTTGTTAACCTTCTTTTCCTACCTCGTCCATGTATTCTTTGATTGTCGGGCACCGCCACCAGGCGCTCATAGTAGAAGTTATTGACCAGGTTGATCAATTCGGCGCGGGCGGCTTCGGCCTGCGGGCGAGAGCTTCTCCTGGCTGCGCTCTTGCGAAAGCAGGCCGCGTAGCTGCAGAAGCTGCTTGACGATCTCCTCCTCCTCAACGCCTTCCAGCGCCTTGGTCACTTCCAGGATAAGTTGGTCGCATTGCCCCAGCAGCGCATCGAGTTCGATGTTGGAGTCAGACGTGAAACAATCATCGATGGTGCGCACCAGCGTCCACACCTGATACAGCACGGTGGCGGGTTCGTCGAAAAGCTCGCGCAGGTAGGCAGCTTCTTCGTAGCGGCCGGTGAGGCGGAAGATGTTGTACATGCGCTTGGCGACCTTGCCATAGTTGGGGTGCTCATGGATGTATTTGGACACCTCGTGCTCCAACTGGCTCACATAATGGTCCAGGGCGTTGGCGTCCACGTGCTTGGCTAGTTTGGTGAACACCGGGATGGATTCGGCTTCCAGGTACACCTCCTGGAAATAAGGGTCCAGGTAGCCATCCAGTGGGATGATGTTGCCATCCGGCGCTTCCCAGGTGACGTCCAGCATGTTGCTGGCGTTGACCAGTTGCTTGCGCACCGTGTCGGCAAATACCCAGTCCAGCTTGCACCAGCCGGGGTCCTGGGCAGCCTGCTCCCAGGTGAGGGTCAGCGGCTGACCGGATTCATCTTCCAGGTTGAGCACCGCCGCGCTGACCTCTTTGGCGCTCCACGAGATGGGCGAGCCGGCGGCCAGGTGCTTGCCATCCCGCACCACATCCTGCGGATAGCTGCCCAACTTGAGTTCGATGAGTTCGTAGCCGGGCCCCTTCATGGCAGTCAATGCCTTCTCATGCATGATCTCGCCCAGGATGCGGCAGGCTTCTTCGCGTGTATCGGCTTTGATATTGACGCGTTCAAAGAAGTCCGCGTCGCCGGGGTAGGTCTGGATCTTGGATTGGGCTGCCGAGCCGGAGAGCGCCAGGGCGGTCTCCACCTTTCCGGGCACGTCGGCGAACTCCACAATGCGGCCGATCTTGCGGAAATGCTCCAACTCCTGGGGGCTGAAATCCAGCATGGTGAGGCGGTGGCCAAAGACGCCGGTCTTCACGTCCACCACCACGTCGTCGCTGCCCTGGTCGGCGGCTACGGCGGCCAGCCATTGCAGGGCGTCGGCCTCGTTGAGTTCCACGCCCAGGCGCTGGGCGGATGCGATGATGCGGCTGAGTTCTGCGGAGGGTTCAGTTTGCGGGCTCATACTCTTCTCCTCGTAATTCGGCCAGCATGGCGCCGAATAGCTGGGCGCCCTGGCGGGCGTCTTCCAGCGCATTGTGGGCCAGGGCTTCGGGCTGGCCGTAATATTGGCTGACTTGCTTGTAGCCTGTGTCCTCCCAGGCGCCGCCGTGCCGGCCTAGGAATACGGCCTTCATATCCACGGCGCGGTGGCCAAAAGGATTGCGGCCCAGGTAATGGTGAAAATAATCGTTGACGAACATCCAATCGAATGGCGCGTTGAAGGCCACGAAGATCGGCTGGCGGCCGCCGCCCATCTCTTGCAGCCAGGCGGCAAAAGCGGCCAACGCCTCTTTGGGTGGCTGGCCGTTCTTGGATAACTGTTGCATAGAGAGGCCATGCACGCGGTCAGCTTCGCCTTCGTGGTTGCTGTTGACCGGCTGCAGTTCGGCGTAGAACCCCTGGGCGGGGTCCTCCACCAGGCAGGCGCCAATGGAGAGCAGGGAGTAATCGGCGGGGTTGGGGCCAGCGGTCTCTACGTCCACACAGATGAAGAATTCAGGGTCGGACATGCCGGAGATTCTAGCATGGCTGCAAGGATTAACCACAAAAGGCATAAACATAAAGCCAAGATTTTGTTTTTCCTTTGTGCCATTGTGGTGACCCAGGTTGCTGACCGATATAATCGCCCGATATGCCCAAATCCAAACTCTCCCGTTCTGCGCTGGCGGTTTTATTGCCGCTTGCATTTATCCTCGAATCCTGCGGAGTTTTCGGTCCCGCGCCGACACCTACCGCGCTGCCCCCTACGCTGACGCCCACCCCGGCCGGCCCCGAAACGTTGAATATTTGCGCCGCTGAGGAGCCCAGCAGCCTGTATTTGTACGCGGATAACTCCAAGTCAGCCCGCGCCATCCGCCAGGCGATCTACGATGGGCCCTTTGACTGGAGCAGCTACTTGCCGCAGGCGGTCATTTTGGAAAGCGTACCCAGCCTGGATAACGGCGGGGGGACCGTACAGGCCGTGAACGTGCAGGCTGGCCAGACTGTGGTGGACGCAGACGGGCAGCTGCGCGCGCTGCAAGCTGGTGTGATGGTGCAGCCGGCCGGCTGCCGGGATGCCAGCTGTGCGGTGCCATATGATGGCAGTGAGCTGCACATGGACCAATTGACGGTGACCTTCAAGCTGAAGGCCGGGCTGACCTGGTCGGATGGCGAACCGCTGACCGCGGCTGATTCGGTGTATTCGTTCGAGCTTAATGGCGACAAGGCTACTCCGGGCGACAAGAACCTGCTGCAGCACACCGCCAGCTACGCGGCCAGTGATGACACCACGGTCGTGTGGACCGGGCTGCCTGGTTTCTTGGACCCCAATTACCAGACCAATTTCTGGACGCCATTGCCGCAGCACGCCTGGGGCTCCATGGCGGCCGGCGACTTGGCGACCGCCGACGCAGCCGCGCGCACACCACTGGGCTGGGGGCCATACGTGATCGACGCCTGGGCTGCCGGGGATCGCATCAGTCTGACGCGCAACCCCAACTATGCAGGAGCCCCAACCCAGGGTTGCCATACTTCAACAATCTGAACTTCATTTTCGGGCACGATGATGCGGCCGGGTTGCAAGACGGCACTTGCGACCTGCTGCTGCCTTCGGCCGATCTGGGCGATCAGGCGGATGCGCTGGGGCAGGCGGGCGCCCAGGTCAGCTATGCGCCGGAAGGCAGTTGGGAACACCTGGACTTCGGCGTCCAGCCGGTAGGCTTCGATGACGGCTTCAATGTGTTCCACGACAGCCCAGACTTTTTCAGCGACGTACGTATGCGCCAGGCCGTAGCCATGTGCGTAGACCGCCAGGCGCTGGTAGACCAACTTGCCTGGGGGCAGGGCAGTCTCCCCAGCAGTTACGTGCAGCCCGACCATCCCCTGGTTGACAATTCAGTGGCTGCTTACGACTTTGATCCGGCGGCAGCTAACGCCTTGCTGGACCAGATAGGCTGGGTGATGGGTCCGGACGGGCTGCGCCTCGACCAGAGCTATCCCGGGGCGCAAGTGGACACTCCCCTGGAGTTGACCTTATACACCAGTGACACCGCCCAGGATCAAGCGATGGCCAAAATCATCCAGAGCAGCCTGGACGATTGCGGCATCCAGGTCGACATCACCAGCGGAGCGGCAGACCAGGTATTTGCCAGCGGGCCGTTCGGGCCGGTATTCGGGCGCAATTTCCAGCTGGCGATCTTCGCCTGGCCGTATGGCAGCCAGCCGGCCTGCTATCTGTATTTGAGTGAAGCCATCCCTGGCCAGGATCTGAGTACTTTCAAATATGGCTGGGGCGGCTGGAACATCAGCGGCTGGTCGAATGCGGATTACGACGCGGCCTGCAAGGCGGCCATGAGCAGCCTGCCCGGCGAAGCCGGTTACGGCGACGCCGAGCGCCATGCCCAGGCCATCTTTGCCGAACAGCTGCCGGCGTTACCGCTGTTCCTGCCCTACGAGGCCGCCGCGGCGCGGGCGGATTTCTGCGGGTTCAGCACATCCGCCGGCAGCGAACTGCTGCAAAATATCGAGGGGTATGGGTACGCGGAGTGGTGTCAGTGATCAACTAATCGGCGGATCCATTAATCGAGAATGATTAATCGATTAAACGAATTTCATCCCTTGGCTTGACAATTAGGGCTAGAAGCCGTATAAAGAGCCCAATCGCATAGACAAAGACCGCGACGCGGACGAGTAACCGCCGAAACGAAGGCACAGAGAGTTGGCGACCAGTTGAGAGCCCAACCCCGACGCCGGCGACAAATGGACCGCTGAGTTGTAGATGCAAAACGCGCTGCTGCGCAGCGCTTATTAGTTTCTTACCGGAAGCCCCCGTTATCGAAGGCAAGGATATGGGCAGTCTGCTGTATCCGAAGAGTGAGGCTGGCTTCCCGTCGCAACACAGACGGGAATTTCTTATTAAACACCCAGCCTAAACGAGGTGGCACCACGGACAAACGTTCGTCCTCGATACAAATCGATGATTTGTGTTGAGGACGAACGTTTTTGTTTAACCGAGCCTCGTCATTGCGAGGAATGGCTTGCGTAGCAAGCCCGGCAATCCCCCTCACCTTAACAGAGGGAGGCGAAGGAGTGAATGCATGGCAGCATCAGCAGCACAGAAGAAGAAAGGCCGCATCCTTACCGGGCATCGCCCCACTGGAGCGCGGCACATCGGGCACCTGGTTGGCACCCTGGAACAATGGGTAAAGATGCAGGACGATTACGAATGCTATTTCCTGATCGCCGACCTGCATGTGCTCACCACAGATTTCGACCACCCCGAAAATATCCAGAACAACATCGCCACCGTGATGGTGGACTGGCTGGCCTCGGGGTTGGATCCGAAGAAAGCTACCTTCGTGCGCCAGTCGGCGCTGATGGAGCACGCCCAGCTCGCGCTGCTGTTCAGCATGCTGACCACTGTGGCGCGCCTGGAGCGCGTGCCGACCTACAAAGATCAGATCCAGAGCCTGGGGCTTAACCCCACCGCCGGGCTGCTCAATTATCCGGTGCTGCAGAGCGCCGATATCCTCATCTACAAAGCCAACCTGGTGCCGGTGGGAGAGGATCAACTGCCGCACATCGAGCTGACCCGCGAAATCGCCCGCAAGTTCAACGCGCAATATGGCGAGACCTTTCCGGAACCGGAGGGCCTGCTGACCAAGACGGCGCGCCTACCGGGCACAGACAACCTCACTATGCACAGCTCGCGCGGCAATGCCATCCGCCTGGGCGACAGCCCGGAGGAGACCACCAAGAAGATCATGAGCATGTATACGGATCCCAAGCGCATCCATGCCAATGATCCCGGGACGGTAGAAGGCAACCCCGTTTTTGAATATCATGACGTATTCAACTCCAATAAAGATGAAGTTGAGGATTTCAAGGCACGCTACCGCAAGGGTGTTGTGGGCGACGTGGAAGTCAAGCGCCGCCTGGCTGAGGCGCTCAATGCTTACTTGGCACCCCTGCGCCAGCGCCGCGCGGAACTCATAAAGAAACCCGATGCGGCGGTCAAGATTTTGGATGAAGGCACCGAAAAGGCACGTCCCCTGGTGCAGGCCACATTGAAAGAAGCCATGCAGAAAATGGGCCTGCGATGAATCGGTTCCACCTAATCCCGCCCAAGCAGGACCGGCCTCCTTGAAGGATGGGCAGCGAAAAACGCTGCCTTGGAGTTTGCTGCGCGAACTCCACCGGCGGCGTGCATGCTGCGCGGAAGCCTGCTGTGCAGGCCTTCCGGACAGGCTGGGGCAGGAGCGGATGACTTAAGTAGATGCTCCTGGCTGAGCCCTCGATCAGATAACGTCGAAGACGACTATTGAATTAGGAGTTAGCCATGAGTGAGAAAATTCGTTTCAACCTAAGCGACAATGACCTTCCCAAGCGTTGGTACAACATCAACGCAGACATGCCTGTGCCGCTGCCGCCAGTGCTGCATCCCGGCACCATGGAGCCGGTGACCCCCGACTTCCTCTCGGTGCTTTTCCCCATGGAGCTGATCATGCAGGAGGTCAGCACCGACCAATACATCGACATCCCCGAAGAAGTGCGCCAGGTTTATCGCCTCTATCGCCCGACTCCGGTATTGCGTGCCGTGCGCCTGGAGAAGGCGCTGGGCACCCCGGCGCATATCTACTACAAGTACGAGGGCGTCTCCCCGGTGGGCAGTCACAAGCCCAATACAGCCATCCCACAGGCCTTTTACAACAAGGCCGCGGGCACCAAGGCCCTGACCACCGAGACTGGCGCTGGCCAGTGGGGTTCGGCGCTGGCATTCGCCGGGGCGCTGTTCGACATTGCTGTCGAGGTCTATATGGTGAAGGTATCGTTCCAGCAGAAGCCCTACCGGCGCATCATGATGGAGACCTATGGCGCCGAGGTGTTCGCCAGCCCAACGGACCGTACTGACGTGGGCAAAGCAGCCCTGGCGGCCGACAAGGACAATCCTGGCTCGTTAGGTCTGGCCATCTCGGAGGCGGTAGAGGTGGCTGCCAAATCCAATGGAGCCAAAAAGTACAGCCTGGGCTCAGTGCTGGGCCATGTATTGATGCATCAGAGCGTGATTGGCGAGGAAGCCCTGATGCAGATGGACTTGGCCGGCGAATACCCAGACGTGGTCATCGGCTGCATCGGCGGAGGCTCTAACTTCTCCGGCATCGCCTATCCTTTCCTGCGCGAGAATCTGAAGAACGGACGCAAGACCCGCTTGTTGGCGGTGGAGCCGGAAGCGGCGCCCAGCCTGACGAAGGGAGTGTATACCTTCGATTATGGCGATTCGGCTAAGATGGCTCCCATCGTAAAGATGCACACCCTGGGACACGGCTTTGTGCCGGCGCCCATCCACGCTGGCGGCCTGCGCTACCACGGCATGGCGCCTTCTCTGTGCGCTTTGTACGATGGCGGCTACATCGATGCGATAGCCGTCCCGCAGGTAGCCACCTTTGAGGCAGCCGTGCAGTTTGCCCGCAACGAAGGCATCATCCCGGCCCCGGAGTCGGCGCATGCCATCCGGGCGGCCATCGACGAGGCGTTGGACGCCAAGGAGAAGGGCGACCAGCGCGTGATCCTGTTCAACCTTTCCGGCCACGGCCAGTTGGACCTGGCGGCTTATGAGGCTTATCTGAGCGGCAAATTGCAAGACTACAAGTATCCAGAAGAGAAAGTGAAGGAAGCCCTGAAGGACCTGCCCCGGGTCCCAGTGCCTGCATGAACCTCTTCATCGGTGCACCCGTATTAACCGTGCGGGTAACAACCGCGTGACAAAAACGCAACTCTCCTTTTTGAAAGAAGACGCCCTCGAATCGAGGGCGTCTTCAGTTAATAACAATGAATGACTAAGGCGGGGTTACTGGACTTCGAATTCCAGGGATTGGTCCACCTTGTCGTTGAGGTACAGGTCGACGCGATATTTGCCGGTGGGCCACAGCGTGTTGGGGGCGTTGCTGAGGTTGAAGGTGATCACGTTGTCGCCCCCAGTGATGGAGGCGTCGTCGATAGCCGTTTCAGGGGCCACGTCCTGAACATCGACGGCCACCCAGGCAGCCTTGACCACCGTGTCGTCGGGAGCATTGGCCAGCTCAACGATGGCGTAGAAAGTGGCATCCTGGGAAAAAACCTTGGTGGGTTGGTTGCCAGCGTTATCCGAGGCAGTGAAAGCGTTGGCGATATGCGCGGTGGTGAAACTGAAGTCACAGGCTGAGAGAACCAGTGTAGCAACGAGTAGAACGGCAAGCAAGGCATTCCTTTTTGTCTTCATGTCAATCTCCTCTTTTGATTGGTGGGGATTCTACTAGAGTTTTGGTTCCAGAAAGACGGGTAAATGGCCCAGAGCGATGATGTGCTTCCACTTGGCCTCGTCCCCCTCGGTAAAGATAGCCGCCTCGGCGGCAACCGTGGCGCCGGCCTTTTTCATCACGGCCTGCATGGCTTGCTGTGTGGAGCCGGTGCTGATGACATCGTCCACCAGCACCACGCGGCTATCCTTGACCAGGTCGAGATCTTTGGCGTCCAGGTAAAGGGTCTGGGGTTTGCCAGTGGTGATGGAAACCGTTTCGGCTTGCAGGGCTTCGCCCATGTAAGGTTTGTATGTTTTGCGCAGCACCACGTAAGGTTTGCTGGTCTCCTCGGAGAGCACATGGATGAGCGGGATGCTCTTGGCCTCAGCGGTGACCAGCGTATCGTAGCCCACGCCTTCGAGCTGCTTAGCCAGCGCATGGGCGCAGGCGCGCACCAGGGGCGTGTCACCCAGAATATTGAGCAGGGCAATCGTGACTCCGGGCGCCACCTCTACCAGGGGGAGTTCACGCTTCAGTCCGGCTATTTCCACGGAATAGGTTTTAGGCATGCACCACCTCGTGCGGGAATGTGTCCTCATTATAATGGCGGAGATGCGCAGGGTATTGCGGGGAGTGATCGTTGTGGCGATTTGGTTGGCGGGCTGCAGCCCCACCCCGACCACCTTTGCGGCGCCCACGGTGGCCGCCAGTGGGGGTTGGCTGGACGCCTATTTCAGCGATCCAGAGGCGCCCGGGTCAGCGCACCTGCGGGGAGGTCCTGACGAGCCGCTGCAGGCCGCTATCGAGAACGCACACGTGACCATCGACATGGCTATCTATAATTTGGACCTGTACAACATCCGCGATGCGCTGATCGCCGCGGCGCAGCGCGGTGTGCAAGTGAGACTGGTGGTGGAGAGCGATAATTTCCCGCCAGAGAAATTGCAGCCGCTTGCGGATGGCGGTATTTCGGTGGTGGGAGACGACGACCCGGACCTGATGCACAACAAATTCACGGTGATCGATCACTATGAAGTGTGGACGGGGTCGTTGAACTACACATTGGAGGACGCCTACGGCGACCGCAACGACCTGGTGCGCATCCGCTCAGAGCAACTGGCGGAGAATTACCTGGCCGAATTCGAAGAGATGTACACGGATGGGCTGTTTGGCGGCCACTCACCCGCCAATACCCCGCATCCCGAGTTGAACATCAACGGCGTCGCCGTGGAGAATTATTTCTCTCCCGAGGATGGCACCCTGGCGCATTTGGTCGATCTGGTTGACAGTGCACGCAGCAGCGTGTATTTCCTGGTCTTTGCGTTTACCTCGGATGACTTGGCCGCAGCGCTGCTGGCTGCCCAGGCACGCGGCGTGGAGGTGCGCGGCGTGATGGACAAGGCCCAGGCCAGCGATGCGGGTGGAGAATATCAGCATTTGCTGGATGAGGGGGTGGATGTGCGTTTGGATGGCGAGGGCGGAAGCCTGCACGATAAAGTGCTGATCATTGACGGCTCGATTGTGGTGACCGGGTCTTACAACCTTAGTCATGCAGCTGAGAAACGCAACGACGAGAATACACTGGTAATACACGATGCTGCCCTGGCGTCTAAGTATCTGGAACAGTTCCAGAACATTTGGAAACTGGCTAACCCATGAATTGGACAGATCCCTTAATCGTTGTAATAGCCTTCGGCCTGTATGGGTTGCTGCATTCTGTGCTGGCGGGCCCACGAGTTAAGGGCTGGGCGCGCCGAACTTTTGGCGAAGATGCCTTTCGGCGAAGTTACCGTTTGTTTTTCAATATTGCCGGAGGGGTGACGCTGCTTCCGGTGCTATTCCTGGTGTGGTGGCTGCCGGATCAACCCCTCTACCGTGTACCCGGCTGGTTGGAGCCGCTCTTCCTGTTGGTGCAAGCAGCCGGGGTGCTGCTCTTGCTGGCAGCCTTGCAGTCCACAGATGGGTTGGATTTCCTGGGTTTTCGGCAGTTGGCCGACCCCAGCCGTGAGCCGAAACTGGTGACCGGCGGGGTATACGCCTGGATGCGGCACCCGCTGTACACGGGCAGCCTGCTGGTGCTGTGGCCCATCCCGGCTATGAGTGTCAATCAATTTGCCTTTCTAACGGCGGTAAGCGCTTATTTCGTGGTCGGCGCGCTTTACGAGGAACGCAAGTTGGAACGTTATTTTGGCAAGGCTTACGCGAGCTACAAGCAGCGCACGCCCATGTTCGTGCCAATTCGCAAGCCAGCGCCCCGCTAATCTTTTACCAATCTAGCCCCGATATCATCCTGAGTGTCCGTTCGTTAACTGGGTTTGAAACCGCCTCTTGACGGCGGGAAACCACGTTATATAATAGAACGAATGTTCTGAATTGAGGTGCCAAAATGGAACTCGGTGAACTATTCCTGATTGAAGATGCCAACATGAATTTGGAGCAGCGCGTGCTTTGGGCGGCTGGGCGCTACCAGCGCAAGTACGGGCAGCGCCCAACACTGTGTTTGCTGCATCCTAGTCTGATGCAGGGCGCGCGCCGCCATATGGGCGCGCTGCGCCTGGAAGCTAAGAACACCGTCCTGCCGAATTACTTGTGGTTGGGGGGGCCTGAAGACCTGGCTGAAAGACCGCTGGCGCGTTAAGCTGCGCTCACGCTAAGGCCGGCGACGAAGTTTTCCATGGCCAACCCGATTTCAATCTTCCCCGTTTTGATCATTGCATCCAAATCTTGCAGGCGTTCATAAATTGCCTGCAGGACCTGCGGCGAAAAGCGCCGCGCCTGGGCAGCCAGTTTCTTGGCGCGGTAAGGATGGATACTTAGCTGCTTGGCGATCTGCTCTTCGCCCTGGCCCTGATCGACCAGGTCGCGCGTCTGCAGCAGCAATCGGAAATGTCCCACCAGGCTGAAAAACAACATGACGTGATCGCGCTCCAGCAGCAGTGTTTCCAGGGTCTGCATGGCGCGGGCGCCGTTGCGGTCGGCCAGGGAGTCCAATAAGCCGAAAAAGTCGCCCTGCTCGCCAATGGGTAGGCTGATGGAGGCCACGTCGGCAGCCTCGATGGGCCGCGAATAAGCCACAAAGGCCAACAATTTTTCGAGTTCGTGCCCGGCTGCGGATTTGTTACTGCCCGCCAACTGCGCCAGGGCGACTGCCGCCTGGGGTTGTAACTCGCCGCCCAGCTGGCGGGCGTGTTCCTGCAGCCAGGCAGCCATTTCCGGTCCCTTTGGAAGATCGAATTGCTTGACGAAAGCACGCGTCCCGGCGACCCGGGCCCACTTGAGCAGCCAATGATCTTTGAGGGCAGAATTTTCCAGCAGCACCATTGCAGTGCTGGTGGGAAGTTCGTCCAGCAGTTGCAGGAAAGCCGCCCGCGGCTCATTATTGGAGAAGGCTTTGGCCGCCCCGTTGGCGGCTACCAGGCGGCGTTGGCTCAGGAAGGGCGTGGCCAGGGCGGCGCTGCGCAGGCTGTCGAGCGAAAGCGCCGGGCCTTCCAGCAGGGTGGTATTCATAGCAACGGTTGTGGGGTCCCCCAATTTTTCCTGCAAGGCGGCCAGCGCTTGGCGCTGGGCGCCTTCGTCCTCCCCATGGAAGATGTAGACGAGAGGACTTTCGGCCATTAGCTGGTGGTTTCGACGCGGTGGAAAGTTGACTCGCCGCGTTGCGTACGGCGAATATCGAGCACCTGCAGCTTCCCCGGGTCGCCGCTGGTGGTGATGCGCTCCTGGATGCGATTGCCCAGGGGGCGGGCTGCGAAGAGGGCCAGAGTGCTGAGTAGGATGGCCAGCGGCAGGCGCTCACCCCAGTCCCGGCGGGTGGAGCCGCGCATGGCCAGGCCTCCGGCCAGGCCAGTTATGGCGCCGGCAGTGGCGAAATTGGTGCCACAGTTGGGATGCACGGCCAGCCAGCTCTCTCCCTTACGCAGGCGCTGCAAAGCTTCGTCCACCGCGGATTGCACTTCGGGGGTGTCCAACGCTCCCATCAGCCAAAAACCACCGGCATCGGAATGCCCCGCCAGGCTGCGGTGCGGGTTGCGAGCAGAGAGCACATGGATGGTGGCGTGCTCCAGCCCGTGGTTGCGGCGGGTGCGCAGCAACCACGGGCTATTTAGCAAACTTTTAAAAAGAGTGGTCTGTTCTATTTCTTGGCCTTTGGCTTGGCGCTGCTGCGCGTAATGCGCTTGGGCGGCGCGGGAGGTGCGGGCGCCAGCTGCGCGTAGGTCAGCGTCCATGCGCTGAGAATGTAACTTCTTACGATACCGCTCAGCACCAGGTAGATGGGCAGGGCGATAACCAGCAGGATGCCGGAGATCAGCAAGCCCTGACCTATGGCGCTGGGGTTGTTGTTTGAAGCCGCGAAGGCCAAAAAGGCAGGTGCGGCTACAGCTATGAACGGAAGCAACAGGATCACGCGCACCAAGAAGCCACCCAGGATAAGGATGAGGGCCATGCCGGCCAGGGGACCCAGTTGGTCACGCAACATTTCCCAGGCCAGCTTAATGGAGGTACTTACGCCTTTGCCTTCCTTCACCAGGGCTACGTTGGCTAGGTCGATGAGGACGGAGTAGGCAATACCTAGAATTATCAGCACGCATACCAGCGGGATCACACACAGCAGGCCGATGCCCAGGGTGATGACGCTGAACAAGACGGCCAGGATGACGAAGACGATGATGACCGCCAGCGGGATGAGCACCAGCAGGACGTTAAGCCCCAGTGCCGAACCCAGAATGGCCCAAACCTCGCCGGCCACGCCGCGAAAGCCCACCGGGCGACCCTCTTCAGCCTCGAGGGCGCCCTTGATCACACCGATGCGGCCAAAGACGCCGATGGCCCAGAATAAAACGGCCAGCAGCAGGAAAAGACAAATCAGCCCAATAACCAGGCCGGTATTGTTGCTAAAGAACTGCTGCCAGTTGGTGACCATCTGCTGCATTTGCGGCGGCAGGTTGCCAACGCTGCGGGAATCCATCTGGAAGTTGAAACGGTTGCCGAAATTGGCGCCGCCGCTGCCGCAAGACGACAGAATGCCGAAGATCCACAATGCCTTGTATTTCCAAATGATTTCCCAGGATCGGGTAAGAACTCTTCCAAAATCCATGCTTCCTCCTTAAGGTTGCATTCTAAGAAAGCTCATTGTTTCCTCTATCCCCTATACGAATTTTGCGCTTCCAGGTTTTATTCCCATTCAATAGTTGCCGGTGGTTTGCTGCTTACATCATATACCACGCGGTTAACGCCGTCTACCTCATTGACGATACGTCCGGAAACTTTAGCCAATAACTCATCTGGCAGCCGGGCCCAGTCGGCGGTCATGTAATCCTGGCTGGTGACCGCCCGTAGGGCGATGCACTCCTGGTAGCTGCGCTGGTCGCCCATCACACCCACGCTGTGTACCGGCAGCAGCACAGCGAAAGCCTGCGCCAGCGGGGCTTCCTGGCTGCCCAGCAAACCTGCGCCTTCCAGTTCGCCGGTGAAAATGGCATCCGCCTGGCGCAATCGCTCCAGGCGTTCGGCACTTACTTCGCCCACGCAGCGCACCGCTAGGCCGGGTCCGGGGAATGGCTGGCGCCATAACAGCGAAGCGGGCAGATCCAGGCTGAGGCCCACGCCGCGCACCTCATCTTTGAATAGATAGCGCAAGGGTTCCACGAGCTGAAATTGCATGTCCTCGGGCAGCCCACCCACATTGTGGTGGGTTTTGATGCGCTGGGCATGCTGGCGTTCGGGAGCGCGCGAACTCGATCACATCGGGATAAATAGTACCTTGTAGTAGGAAGGGTGGTTTTCCCAGCGCCTTGGCTTGCTCTTCAAAGACGCGGATGAAACGCGCCCCGATGCGGCGGCGTTTCTCCTCCGGCTCAGTAACACCGCGCAAGTCGGCCAGGAACTGCTCGGCGGCGTCCACGGTGACCAGTTCGATGCCCAGCCCGGCTTGTAGGGACGCGGCGACCTGCTGGCGCTCACCATGGCGCAGCAAGCCGGTATCAACAAAAATGGCGACCAACTGGTCGCCAATGGCGCGGTGCACCAGGGCCGCCGCCACGCTGGAGTCCACGCCGCCGCTAAGCGCGGCCAACACGTTTTGCCTGCCCACCTGGCGGCGCACATCCTCCACAGCCCGGTCAAGGATGTGCTGCGGGCTCCAATCTGGCGAGGTGCCGCATACATCCACAGCGAAGCGGCGCAGGATGTCTGTGCCGCCGGGTGTGTGCTGCACTTCGGGATGGAATTGCACCCCGAACAGCTTGCGCCGCAGATCACCCATGGCTGCAATGGGCGCATTGTCGCTGGCCGCGATGGCTTCAAAGCCAGGGGGCGCCTGTTCAATGCGGTCACCGTGCGACATCCACACTTGCTGGTTGTCTTTGAGCAGCGGGTTGGGGGCCAAACTGTGGATTTGCGCCGCGCCGTATTCACGCTTTGCGGAGGCCACCACCTTTCCACCCAGGGCGTGGGTGAGCGCTTGCATACCATAGCAGATGCCCAAAATGGGTTTGCCGCTTTCGGTCACATAGGCAGGCAGCTGAGGGGCGCCTTCCGCGTAAACTGAGGCCGGTCCGCCGGAAAGGATATAACCCTCCGGGTTTCCGGCCAGCACTTCTTCAGCCGGCGCGTCGCAGGGGAAGAGTTGGCAATATACCTGCGACTCGCGCAGGCGGCGGGCGATCAGTTGCGCAGTCTGTGAACCAAAATCCAGGATGACGATCATGGCTTTCGCTACGCGGATGCTTCGAATTCGATGCTGTCGCCATCCATGCGGGCGATGGCCACCAGGGAAACCACCGGCACACCCAGCGGCGCCAATATTTCGCGACCCTTTTCGAAGGTCTTCTCTACCAGAGCGCCGATGCCGACCACCCGGGCGCCGGCGGTTTGCGCCAGGCGCGCCAAACCTAGAATGGTAGCCCCGGAGGCCAGGAAATCGTCAATGATGAGCACTTTTTCTTTACTGGACAAATATTCGGGGGAGACGATCAACTCCACGGTGTTGCCCTTGGTGTGGGAAGGCGCCAGGGTCAGGTAGACCTGGTCGGGCATGGTGATGGGCTTGTGCTTGCGCGCGTATACCACGGGGATGCCCAGATGCTGGGCGGTGGTGAGCGCCGGGGCGATGCCGGAGATCTCGGCGGTAAGCACCTTGGTAGCGCCAAGATCCTTGAAGCGCTCGGCAAAGGCCTGGCCGCAGGCATCCATCAGCTCCGGGTCGACCTGATGGTTGATGAAGCCATCCACTTTGAGGATGCCGCCACCCAGGTTTTTGCCCTCCCTGGAAATACGCTCTTTGAGTTGTTGCATGCCTGCCTTTCGGGTGGTCGAGTTGTAGGATTTTACAATGCCTGCGGCCCTGAACCAAGCCTGAGTTCCGTATGCTAGAATCGCGCTGTTCGCCCAGGCGAACTTTTATTATCTGCATGATCCCGAAACTGGTTTTGGCCTCCAATTCTCCCCGTCGCAAAACGCTGTTGGCGCTTAGCGGGCAGGGCTTTGATGTTCTGCCCGCAGATATAAATGAAGACCCGCAAGAAGGCGAGGATCCCGTGGCCTATGTGCGCCGCCTGGCCGAGGAAAAGGCCAGGACGGCGGCAAAGCAAGTGGAGGATCGAGAAGCTATTGTGATAGCCGCGGATACCACTGTGGTGCATGCAGGTCGCATCGTGGGCAAGCCCGTCGACGCGGCCGAGGCGCGCAGCATCCTCAAGTCGCTGCGCGGGCAGGAACACCTGGTGTACACCGCCGTTTCCCTGCTGCGTATTGCCGACGGGCAGCAGCGCACCGATGTGGCCGCCACGCAGGTGCCCATGCGGGAATATTCGGATGCGGACATCGAGGACTATATTGCCAGCGGCGACCCACTAGACAAGGCAGGCGCCTATGCGATACAACATTCGGGTTTCCACCCGGTGGCCTCTATGGACGGCTGTTTGGCCAATGTCATCGGCCTGCCCCTGTGCCACCTGAAACGCAACCTGGATAAATGGAATCTCTCCTTCGACGTCGACCTGTCTGCCGCCTGCCAGGCGCACCTGGCTTACGCGTGCCCCGTCAGCGCGGACATCCTCGCATGGCAACAATGAAACTAATGGTGCCTTTGCTGGCTCTGGGCCTGGTACTAAGCGCCTGCGCTGGCCCGGGCAGCCCTTCGTCAGATTTGCCCACGCCGGTGGTCAGCTCCAATTCGACGCCGGACGCCGAGGGGACTGCCAAGGCCTACCTGGATGCCTGGAACGCCGGCGATTACAGCGCCATGTACGACATGCTTAATGCCGCAAGCCAGCAGGCGATTTCAAAAGAGGATTTCCTGGCGCGCTATTCCATGGTGGCCACGCAAACCAACCTGTTCGGCGTAGAGTACGAGATTCTGCAGTCCCTCACAAATAGCAAGACGGCGCAGGTGGGCTACCGGGTGACCTTGAACTCAGCGGTTATTGGGCCGATCACGCGAGAGACCAGCATGAACCTGGACCTGGAAGGCGAACGCTGGGGTGTGGTGTGGAACGACACCATCATCCTTCCTGAACTAGCGGGTGGTAACACGTTGAGCCTGGAGCGCGCTGTGCCTACACGCGGCATTATCTACGACCGCAACGGAAATCCGGTCGCATCCGAAACGGCCGCCGTGGCGGTGGGGGTCTATCCGTCTCTTATTGCCAATCGGGATGAGAACGATGTCATCAATGAACTGGCCCGAGTCAGCCAGCGCTCAACCAAGGAAATCAGCCAGCTGCTGTTTCCCGACGAAGGGGATGCGCCCTATTATGTGCCCATCACCGAGTTGTCCCAGCAGGAATTTGAGGCGCGTGCCGGCGACTGGTCGCTGCTAACCGGCATTTATTACAACTACTACGACACGCGCCTGTACTACGACGCCGCGCCTGCCTCGCAAGTGGTGGGCTACTATGGGCCTATTCCGGCTGAAGACGTTTCCACTTACATTCCCCTGGGCTACCAGAGTCACGATTGGGTGGGCCGCGTGGGCATCGAAGCCTGGGGCGAAGAATACCTGGCCGGCAAGCGCGGCGGCACTTTATACGTGCTGGACTCCAACGGGCAGGTGGTAACCCAACTGGCGCAAACGTCCTCCCAACCAGCTGATTCGATTACCACCACCTTGGATCTGGACCTGCAGCGAAATGCCGTTGAAGCCATGGGAGATTTCAGCGGGGCCATCGTGGTGCTGGAGCGAGATACGGGCCGCGTTCTGGCTATGGTGTCTACGCCGGATTTCAACCCCAACTGGGTAGACCCCGCGGACGCCAACAGCTTCTGGGGTGACTACTTCCCGGATAATAGCCTGCGTTTCTTCAACCGCGCCACTCAGGGCCAGTACCCGCCCGGTTCGATCTTCAAGCCGATCACTTTTTCAGCCGGACTGGAGAGTGGCTTGTTCCAACCCGAATCCACCTTCGATTGCACCAACCAATGGTTTGGCCTTTCGGGCGTGGTGCTGGATAACTGGACAGTGGAAAAGGAATTGCCCCCTGATGGCCAGTTGAATTATTTGCAGGGCCTGATGCGTTCCTGCGATACCTTTTATTACCAGATCGGCTTGGACCTGTACAATGCCGGCAAGGTTGACGCCGTCACCCAGATGGCAGAAGGCTTTGGCCTGGGCAGCCCTACCGGCATCCAGGAAATCCCCGAAGAGTCCGGCAGTGTCAATGTGCCCACCACCCAGGATGGGGATACCGGCCGAGCGCAAGCCGTGCAGCAAGCCTTTGGGCAGGGGGATACCGTGATCACTCCCCTTCAGGCGGCAGTGTACGCCGCGGCCATTGGAAATGGCGGCACTGTCTACAAGCCGGAGCTGGTGCTGCAAGTGGTGGATGCCAATGGGGTTCCGGTGCTCAGCTTTGAACCCGAGGTGAAAGGCCAACTGCCGGTGAGTGCCGGCACGCTGCTCGACCTGCAGAATGCCATGGGCATGGTGGTCTCCGACCCGCGCGGTACGGCCTACCGCCAATTCTCCGGCTTTGGCATCGAAGTGCATGGCAAGACCGGCACCGCCACGGTCAGCGGCGGCTTGGATCCGGATGCCTGGTTTATCGGCTACACCAACGCAGGGCGCGAAGACAAGCCCGATATTGCCATTGCTGTTTTGGTGGAAAATATCGGCGATGGCTCTGAATTTGCCGCCCCCATTTGGCGGCGCGTGGCCAGCTATTATTTCACCGGGCAGCCCGGTCGCCTGTATCCCTGGGAAAAGGATTACGGTATCGTCGACCCGATTTATTTTGACGAGACTTTGCAGGCCCAGGCAACCGCCACCGCCGAGTTGAGCGATACGATCAAGGTCACTCCAGTACCCTGAGCCAGCCAACGCATGCCCAATAGCCGCGGCCTGGTCATTCAGTCCCAATCCGGTTTTTATCGCGTGGAAACCGAACAGGGCATCCTGGTGGCGCGCCTGCGCGGACGCCTGAAACGTGGACGAGCCAAAGGTGACATAGTGGCCCTGGGCGATTGGGTGCAGGTTTCCCAGGCGCCGGGGGATGAAGCCATGATCGAAGCTGTAGAGCCCCGGCAGCGCGCCCTGGTACGCCGCGACCCGCGGCCACAGGGGCTGTACGAGCAGGTCATTGTGGCCAACCCGGACCAGGCCGTTTTTGTGTTCGCTTGCGCCGACCCGGCACCCAAATTGCGCATGCTGGACCGTTTTTTGATCATTGCCGAAGCGCAGGGCATCCCAGCCATCATTGTGGCCAACAAGACCGATTTGGTTGGGCAGCCAGCGGCTGAGGCACAATTTGGTCATTACTCCGACCTCGGTTATGGGCTGATTTACACCTCCGCCAAACAGAGGCAGGGTATTGACGAACTCGCGGAATTGCTGCGTGGAAAACTTTCCGTGCTGGCCGGACCGTCGGGAGTGGGAAAATCCAGTCTGTTGAATACCTTCCAGCCCGGCTGGGGCTTGCGTGTGAACGAGATCCAGCAAAGCTCGCGCAAGGGCAAACACACCACGGTTGAGCGCTACTTGTTCAAACTGGATGGTGGTGGCTATGTGGCCGATACCCCCGGCTTGAAAGCCATCGCCTTTTGGGATATCCAACCCGAGGAACTGGACGGCTATTTCCCTGAGATGCGCCCGTTGATCTCCCGGTGCCAGTACCGGGATTGCCGCCATTTGGAGGAACCCGGCTGCGCCGTGCGCGCCGGGGTAGCCAGCGGACAGATAAATCCTGCTAGATACGAGTCCTATACCATGCTGCGAACCGGCTCGCAAGATTAGAGGGTTTCGCCAGCTATTGACAGGATGGGCTCTCTCATTAGAATCCAGCTATGGGGAAGCATCCCTGTTGAACCGTTGCTCCCCGATCCAGGTATATAAAGACTAGTAGAACGGTGAAATTCCTTATGGATGTCATCGAAACCAGGCAGCTCGTTTTGGATCTTCAGGGGGGTAGCACCCAAGCTCTGGGTGGTCTGTATGACCGCTATAACGGCTTGGTCTATCGCACTGCGCTTGGAATTGTGGGGGAGCCGGATCTGGCTGCGGACCTGCTGCAGGAGGTATTCCTGCGTTTGTTCCGTTTTGCCCGAAATATCGACCCTGACCGCCCTTTGGAACCCTGGCTTTACCGCATGACCGTCAACCTGTGTTACACCTGGCTCAAGCGCCGCAAATGGCTGCAGCCCTTGGAAGACATCGCTGATTGGCTGGCCGGCGATCCGCACAGCCAGCCCAGCTATATTGCCGAGCAGCACGAAACCTGGGACCAGGTGGCAGCTGCGGTGGCCAAATTGCCGCTGCCCCAACGAATGGTCGTAGTGCTTTATTATGTTGATGCCTGCTCGTTGCAAGAGATCGCCGGAATTCTGGAGGTCCCGGAAGGCACGGTGAAATCTCGTTTGCATTATGCACGCCGGGCGCTTAGGGATCTTATTAATGTGCATGAGGATCTGGTGAAGGAGTTAACCCTTGAATTCACATAGTTCGCCAAAACTGGACAGGCAATTTAACGTTCGCCTGGCTCAAGATTTGTCACAGTGGGCCGAGCATCAAAGGCCGCCACTCCGGGCGCGCCGGGAATTGCTTTATACGGCCGGGCAAGAAGCGGCTATCAACCAACACAATCCCAGCGGCCATTCCTACACACTGCACAGCGAACCCTTCGCTCTGAGTTGGGTATCGGCCGGTGGCCGATCTCTGGGTATATTCTTTGCCCTGCAGGGCCGCATCCGGTTTTGAACGCTAAATACCGCCCTGTTGCTTCAAATCGCCCATGTGGGAGTGGTTATTCTCCGGCCCCGCTTAGGCGGGCTAACAAAATCGGGTATAATCCGCGTCTCGGTTTACGAGTTTGCGCCATTTCCGTGGCGCTTAATTTTAAATTAGCGAAGGAAAACCTGGATGGCTGAACCTCTATTGGATGTCAAAGGCTTGGAGACCACCTTCAAAACACCCGAAGGCACCCTGCACGCGGTCAACGGGGTCTCTTTTTACTTGAACGAAGGGGAAACATTAGCGGTTGTGGGGGAAAGTGGATGCGGGAAAAGCGTCACCATGTTATCTGTCATGCGATTAATCCCAAGCCCACCCGGGAAGATTGTGGCGGGACAGGTGCGCTTTGGGGGCCAGGAGTTGCTGCACCTTGACAACGAGGCCATGCGCAAGATTCGTGGCTCTCAGATCAGCATGGTCTTCCAGGACCCGATGACTTCGCTCAACCCCGTGCTGACCATCGGCAAACAATTGGAAGAGCCGCTGGCCTTGCATTTGGGCATGAACCGCAAAGAGGCACGCGAGCGCGCCGCCCAATTACTGGAAATGGTGGGTATCCCCAATGCGGAGAAGACTCTGGACGATTATCCGCACCAGTTTTCAGGCGGCATGCGCCAGCGTGTGATGATCGCCATGGCGCTGTCCTGCAATCCCCAGGTGCTTATCGCCGACGAACCCACCACGGCTCTGGACGTCACCATTCAGGCCCAGATCATGGAATTGGTAAAGCGCCTGCGTGAAGAATTGGGTATGGCCATCATTTGGATCACCCACGATCTGGGTGTGGTGGCCGGCATTGCCAATCGCGTCATCGTCATGTACGGCGGTTATATTATTGAAGAGGCGCCTGTAAAAGAGCTGTATGCTAACCCGCAGCATCCCTACACGCTGGGTTTAATAGCCAGCCTCCCAAGAGTAGACAAAAAGGGACGGCACGAACTGTATTCCATTGAAGGATTGCCTCCCGTCCTTTACGAGAAATCCAAATCCTGCCCATTTGCCCCGCGCTGTACTTACGTGCAGTCTAAGTGCTGGAATGAAAATCCGCCCTTGCTGAAGGTCGGCCCGAACCATACCGCCGCTTGCTGGGTAGATGTAAAGACCGGGAAGTTACGCAAATGACACCCAAACAGAGCCAAAACGGAAAGAACGCTGCGCTGCTAGAGGTCAATGACCTGTACATGCATTTCCCCATTTACCGTGGAGTTGTTCGTAGACAAGTGGGCGCGGTCAGGGCGGTGGATGGGGTTAGTTTCAAAATATTCCCGGGTGAGACTCTGGGTCTGGTGGGCGAATCGGGTTGCGGAAAATCCACCACGGGCCGCACCATCCTGCAATTGTATAAACCCACCTCCGGGGGGGTGATCTTTGAAGGCGTGGACCTGGTGGCGCTGAAAGGCGAGGAACTGCGCCACATGCGCCGCAAGATGCAGATGATCTTCCAGGACCCGTATGCCAGCCTGAACCCTCGTATGACCGTAGGCGAGATCGTGGGCGAGCCCCTGGAAGTGCATCACGTCACCAAGGGCAAACAAACCATTGACCGGGTGCGCGAACTGCTTGACCTGGTCAAGATGAACCCGTCTTTTGCGGATCGCTACCCACACGAATTTTCAGGCGGCCAGCGCCAGCGCATCGGCGTGGCGCGTGCCATCGCTCTGCATCCCGATTTTATTGTGTGCGACGAGCCTATTTCAGCCTTGGACGTATCTATTCAAGCCCAGGTGGTAAACTTGCTTGAGGATCTGCAGCAGAAATTCAACCTGACCTACCTGTTCATTGCCCACGACCTCTCCATGGTGCGCCATATCAGCGACCGTGTGGCGGTCATGTATCTGGGCGTGATCATGGAGCTGGCTTCCCGGGACGAGATTTACGACAATCCTCTGCATCCTTACACGCAAGCGCTGCTTTCCGCCGTGCCCATCCCCGACCCGGTGGTTGACGCCAAGCGCAAACGCGTTATATTATCAGGTGATGTCCCTTCGCCCGCCAATCCCCCTTCGGGCTGTCGCTTCCGTACGCGTTGCCCGATTGCTGAGGCGCTCTGTGCGGAGGAAAAACCCGAATTTCGAGAGCTTAAACCTGGCCACTTTGTGGCTTGCCACTTTGCAGACCAGTATGTGAACTAAAAACTAGAGTGAGGAAGGAGGTGAGGGCTTAAAAAAGACTCTTTGAACCAATCTACCCTATGTTGGTAATCCTTTTAATGAAAGAGGAGAGAAGAACCATGCGTAAATTTTATGTTTTGCTGACCCTCCTGGCCATCGCCGGCTTCGTGCTGGCGGCTTGCGGCCCGGCGGCAACCACGGCAGCTCCTGCGGGAAACACCCACCGTGGCGAGACGCCGGGCAAGAAGCACCAAGCTGTGCTTCGGTCAATCCATATGTGGGTTCAGGTATGCTCGACGGTAATGGCGTCCCCTGTGACTTCTTCGCCGATGTCCACATCCGCAAGGCGTTCGCGTACGCCTTTGACTACGACACGTACCTGAAGGACGTGTTCCTTGGCGAGGCTGTTCAACCAGTTACCCTGGCTTTGGCGGGTATGGCTGGCTTCGACCCGAATGCTGCTCACTACAACTTTGATTTGGACAAGGCTGCTGAAGAATTCAAGCTGGCCGATCTGATCATGACGGCATTGCCGCCGGTGATGAACCAGAAGGCGACGTTTGGACCACGGGTTTCCGTATCCAGATGATGTACAACATCGGTAACACAGCCCGCCAGAACGCCGCAGAGATTATGGCTGATGGACTTTCCCAGGTCAACGACCTTTTCTCGGTCGAGGTACTGGGCCTGCCGTGGCCTTCGTATCTGCGCCTGTTGCGCGCCGGTCAATTGCCACATGTACTCAGCTGGCTGGATAGAAGATATCCATGACCCGCATAACTGGTATCAGCCTTACACGATTGGCGCGTATGGTGCCTACCTCAACCTGCCAGACGATGTAAGCGCCCAGTTCAGGGACCTGTTGCAACAGGGCCTAGCTAGCGCCGACAATTCCGTCCGCGATGGCGTTTACAAGCAAATCAACCAGCTTTACTATGACGATGCGATTGCGACTGGACTTTCCAATGCGACCGGTCACGGGTATGAACAGCGCTGGGTGCAAGGCCGTCTGCTCAACCCGATCTTCCCCGGACTTCATTTCTACGAGATCACCAAGAGTGGTTCGCCGGATGACACTACCTTCACCGAAGCTAGCTTTGGCGGCATCGACACTTTGGACCCTGCCCTGGCCTACGATACGGCCTCCGGCGAAGTCATCCAGAACGTCTATGAAACCCTGGTGTTCTATGATGGCGAAGCCACCGATCAAGTTCAAGCCCTGGTCTGGCTGAATCGTGGACGATATCTCTGACGATGGAATGGCCTATACCTTCCACATCCGCCAGGGCGTAACCTTCCATGAAGGCCAGAGCCTGACCGCCACAGACGTTGCCTACTCCTTCTGGCGCGGCCTGCTGCAAGGTGGATATGCCTCGCCTCAATGGCTGCTGGCTGAGCCTTTCTTCGGCGCCGGTACTGATGACATGTCACTGGTGGTGGTGATGGTTCGGCTGCTGATGATCGCGATGCTATGTCTGCAATGACCCGGCGACCCTTTCGGCCGCTTGTGAACAGGTCAAAGCCGCCATCGTCCCTGACGACGCCGCCGGCACCGTGACCATGACACTAGCAACCTTGGGGTCCTTTCATTGCTACGATCGCCCAGACCTGGGGCTCTGTGATGAGCATGAGCTGGGTCATTGACAACGGCGGTTGGGATGGCTCCTGCGATACCTGGCAGAACTTTTATGCCATGCAGTCGGCCGACGATCCCTTCACCCCCATCGCCAATGGCACCGGCCCCTTCAAGCTGGACCACTACACCCCTGGTGAAGAGATCGTGCTTGCCCGCAACGATGCTTACTGGAGGACCCCGCTCCGTTGGCGCGCGTGGTTATCCAGGACATCTCTGAGTGGGGCACCCGCTTTGCTGAACTGCAGGCTGGTGACGCCGATGTAGCCGTTTTGGGCAGCGTTGCTGATACTGTGCAAGTGGATCCGCTGGCCGGTGAAGTCGGTATCTGGAGCATTCCCGATGGCAAGTACAACTACATGACTGCCACTGAGTTTTGCGCTAATCCTGATAACGCCTCCGTTGGTGGCGCTTTCGATCACATCTGCGCAGCCCCGAACGACAACGGGCCGTTGGTTGCGCATCGGTCGCCCCGGCTTGGCGCAGACCTTCATGGTGTTCAACTGGGACATGGCGGACACTAAGATCTTAAGACTGAACACCGACTAACTATGAAGATGGGGAGCCGTATGGCTCCCCATCTCGCCCGCTTCATTTCTGATTTAGGTTGAATTAAGTATTCAACCTAAATCAGAGAAGAATAGGACAAAAGGAGAAAATGACTAATTACATAATCCGCCGTATTTTGTTGGTCCCGGTTCTCCTATTTGGCGTTACCCTTTTGATTTTCGGCATGTTGCAGTTCCTGGACCCTACTGAGCGTGCTTCGCTGTATATAAAAGATATTCCCGAAGAGCCAGAATCAATTGAACGCCTACATCAAGATATATGGTTTGGATCAACCCATCTATACCCAATATTGGTATTGGCTGGTGGGCCGTGTGGACCCGCAGGGTGAGCGCCACGGCGGCATCATTTTTGGTGATTTTGGGTATTCGAAGACTGCTTCGCAACCCGTCATTAGCCTGATTGAACAGAAATTCCCTAATACCTTGGATCTAACCATTTGGGCGGTAGCCCCGGTGCTTTTAGTGGGCATCTGGTTGGGGGTCCAGGCGGCAGTTCATCATAATGGGTTCATTGATCAAGCCGCACGTGTCTTTAGCATCGTAGGTACTTCGCTGCCTACCTTTGTGTTTGGCTTGCTGGTGCTGATGATTTTTTATGTCGGCTTGGGTTGGTTTGCGCCGGGCAGGGTTTCGGACTGGGCCAACCAGGTTTTATTTTCACCCGAATTTCATCACTATACTCATTTGGTTACTTTTGACGCCTTGCTCAATCTCCGCTTCGACATTTTTTGGGATGCGCTGCGCCACATGATTTTGCCCATCCTCACGCTGTCTTACATCAGCTGGGCGGTGTTCCTGCGCGTCACACGCTCGTCCATGCTGGAAACTTTGCGCCAGGAATATGTGGTGACCGCCCGGGCCAAAGGCTTGTCTGAGAACACGGTGATCAATAAACATGCCAGGCCGAACGCCATGATCCCTGTGGTTACGCTGGCTGGTTTTCAGGTAGTTGGCTTGCTGGGCGGCGTGGTGATTACCGAGACGGTATTCAATTACCCCGGGATTGGGCAAGCGGCTGCTGAAGCTGCCCAGCAATTGGACGTGATCACCGTTTTGGGATTTGCCTTGTTCAATGGTTTTATCCTGATCCTGGCCAACCTGGTCGTTGATGTCCTTTACGCAGTGATTGATCCCAGGGTTAGATTGTCCTAAGAGGAGCGAATAATGGCTGAAATTGTAACTGCCCCAAGTGCGGGCCTGTTGGGAGGCGGTATCCCCTTGCGCAAGATCGGGCGGGTGGAACGCATACTCGGTCCTGAAAACTACCGCATCCTGGCCGGTTTACTCAAGACGCCTGCGTCAGTAATTGGTTTGCTGCTGATCGTGTTTTTTGTTTTGGTTGCCCTTGGCGCTCCCTATATCATCCCTCCGGTAAAGGCCAATGATGCTTACAGCATTCCGCGCGATGGCTTCGGCGCTGAACCCCAACCACCTGGGACACTTTGGGCGAAAAACGCTCCAGCTCTGCCGTTTTGGTGGAAGACCATTATGGGTACGGATCAGTGGACGCATATCATGGGGACTGCCCAAGGGTCCTATGACATTTTTTATGCGATGGTTTGGGGTACCCGTACGGCCTTTACGACCGGCTTTATGGTTGTGATAGCAACTTTTGTCATTGGCATCGTGATCGGCTCGGTGTCCGCTTTCTATGGTGGCGCCGTAGACAATGTCATCATGCGCATCGTGGACGTGTTCCTTACCCTGCCCTTCATTTTGGCGGCTTTGATCCTGGCTTCCATCCTGACCCCGAAGATCGGAAGGAGCCTTTACCCGGCGGTTATCGCCTTGATCACGTTTGGGTGGATGGGTTACTCGCGTATCATCCGCGGCGACATCCTGTCCATCAAAGAGCGCGATTATGTGATGGCTGCCAAGGTGATTGGCGTAAAGGACAGCCGCATCTTGTTCAAGCATATTATGCCGAACGCCATCTTCCCATCCTTGGTGCTGGCCTCACTGGCCATCGGTGACGTCGTGCTGTCCTTTGCGGCGCTTTCTTTCCTGGGTATCGGAACGGAAGTTGGCTACGCCGACTGGGGCCAGGTATTGAGCTTTGCGCGCAGTTGGATCACGGTGTTGAACAATTACTGGTACATCGTGGCTTTCCCTGGATTTACGATTGTATTGTTTGTAATGGGATGGAATCTGGTCGGCGATGCCCTGCGGGATGTGCTCGACCCGCGTATGCGCGGCAAAACCTAAAGAGGCGTTCTTCATGCGCAAGCAATTGCGCTGGTTGCTCTTCCCTCTTGCCTTGCTACCCCTCTTCGCGGGGACGGCACTCCAAGAGGGAAGTGTTTTAACCCCAATCAGCCGACCCTCGACGCTACCCTCGTCCCCAGCGACCGTCTGCTGCAGCCTACCCTGCCCGCTGATTCCTCGCAGGCGGACGAAGGCGCACAGGATTTTTGGCTATATTGCATGGTGTGCCACGGCGACCAGGGCCAGGGCCTTACGGACGAGTTTCGCGCCCTTTATCCCCCCGAGGAGCAGAATTGCTGGCAATCCGGCTGCCATGGAGATCGCCCCTATGCCAATGGGTTCACCTTGCCTACAACAGTTCCCGCAATTGTGGGCTCCAACGCTCATCTGGATAAATTCGCTGATGCCTCCGTCTTGCACGCCTTTATCAGTGCGGCCATGCCCTGGCATAAGCCGGGCAGTTTAGAGCCCGAGATTTATTGGCGGCTGACCGCCTTCTTATTGCGCCAGAACGGCGTGGAAAATCCCTACGACCAACTTGGACCTGATAATGCCAGTTTCATTCCCATTGGCGGCGCGAATGCCTCGGTAAGCACCGAGGATATTGCCGCAGCCACACCCCATCCCACGGCCGCGATCGATCCCGGCCTGAGCATGCAGCAGCGCCTTACCGGCCAGGGAGGAACCGGGGATGGGTTAAGCACGGTTGCTTATCTGAGTCTTGCCATAGTTGCCGCCCTCATAATCGTGTTCGCCATTGTTATGTGGCGCCGGCGGATGAACTAGTCGCCTTTATTCTCTATTTCCTTCAGCAAGGCGGGAAGGTCGGCCAGGCTGGCAACGCTGGCGTCCGGCCGGATAGTATCCAGGTGGTCGCGGTTAGCCGCTTTTTCGGCGTGGCGAGTGAGCCAGATACTGAACAGACCGGCGTTTTTGGCCCCCAGGATGTCAGCCCCCAGAGTGTCGCCTACCATGGCCACTTGTTCGGGGGCAAAGTTCCAGTGCTCCAATGCCATATCAAATATCCGCGGGTTGGGCTTGCGAATGCCGCAGGCTGCTGAGCTCAGCACAAAATCCATGTATGGCCTTACGCCCGCTTTGTCTACCAGGGCTTGAACATCCGCGTCATCCGCCGCATTGGATAGGATGCCCATGCGATAGCCTTGTTCGCGCAGTAGTTGCAGAGTCGGTTTGGCGTCCTCCTCCACTTTCCAGTGCGTCTGTGTTACCGCGTAGAGTTTCTCCAAAGCAGGCGTGAGCACATTTTTGCTGACGTCCGCGTAACCCAGGTCCGCCAGCAGACTGCTCAGGATATGGGCCGTGGTGTACTCGATGAACTCGGTTTCTCGCTGGGCGTAATATTCGTCCAGTCGCGAGCGAAATTCGTCCAGAAACGGCTGCTCGTCTACTTGGATTCCTTGCTGGATTAGATGGTTTAAAAGACCCTGATTGGCGGCTTCCATAACCTCGGGCCAGATACCATCGAAATAGATCAGCGTACTCCCCAGGTCGAAGATTACAGCCTGGATATCGTGAGGCATCAATACCCCCTATCCAGATCAACCAGGTTTAATAGCGCTTCGCCGCCAAGATATCGTCGCAGATTTTCCTTGAACAGCGTAAAGGCGCGCTCATTGTAATGTTGGCTAAGGCCGGCTACATGGGGTGAGATGATAACGTTCTGCATTTCCCACAAGGGACTGTCTGCAGGCAGGGGTTCCTCGGGAAAGACGTCAAGACCGGCTCCGCCTAATTGGCCTTTATCCAGCGCAGCTATTAGGGAATCATGGTCTACCACGCCTCCGCGGGAAACATCTACCAGGAAGCTGCCTGGCTTCATGGCCGCCAGCTGCCCGGCGCCAAGCATGCCGCGGGTTTCATCCGTTAGGGGCACCGTGACCACTACAAAGTCGCAGGCCTTAAGCATGCTACGCAAGGCTTTCCCCGGATAAAGCCGCCGAACCAGGGCCCCGCTGGGATCTCCAAGGCCTTCTGCCTCGAATTCTTCTCCACTTATATGAAGCAGGTCGCGCTTGCTGGCCAATACGGTCACATCCAGGGATTGCAGCAAGCCCGCAAGCCTTTGGCCAACGCTGCCATAACCGACGATGCCCACCGTGCTGCCAATCAACTCGCTGGGCACATAACGCTTCAGCCTGTCCAGTGACCATTGGCTGCGAGATTGGTCGGCCAGCATTTCCGGCAAATGGTGGCCCAGGGCCAGCATCAGAGACAAAGCATGTTCAGCCACCTGTGGGGCATTGGCCCCGCTCAATGTGGTTGCCTGCACCCCCTTTTTGTGCAATACAGGTGCATCCATGAAAGCATCAATGCCCGCAAAGTGAAATTGGATCCAGCGCAGGTTGGGTGCCTGGTCGGGCAGGGGCAAATCTTTCAATGTATACAGGATCTCTACCGGTTCCCAATTCTCGCTGGGGATGGTTTGGCCCTCGGAGGGGACAAAGTTGCGCAGGCGGTATTCACCAGCCAGGTTCTTCAACTCGTCGAGTTGGTCTGGGCGGAGCTTCAGGGTTATTAGGATTACTTTTTCTTCACTCACCATGGCCGCGATTTCCCATACTTGGTTAACACCCTATTCATGATAACGTGTTGCCCGGAAGCAAACAAAAAAAGCCCGCCATACTTATGGCGGGCTTTTTTTGTCGTAAATACCTCAGCTAATGGGTGCTAGCGATTCGATATCGACCCACAACCAACTTTTGCCATCGATTCCTACTCCGAAAAACTGGCCTTTGTCGCTGCGTAACATCCAGTATCCCTTATAGTGTCCGGCAGGACCGGGGGCTACCATGTCGACCGCTATCTCTGCGTATTCGCCTGGATTGATGTTTATGTCAGTAAATGGATTAACCGACTTGGCTCCCATAAGATCCCCTTGGACCCAAACGGCAACGAAGTCAGCCGTCCATGTGCAGGAACCGGTGTTTTTAATGCGCCAGGTCTTGGTAAAAACATGGCCCACGAAAAATTGGGTGCCATCTGGAATTGTCTCCAGTTCAAAGTTAGCCCTTAAACAGGGTGCATTGCTCGAGCTCCCACCGTTATTGGATGCAGGTTGCTCGGTGGGGGCGGACGTTGCCGTGGGAAGCGTCCCGGTAACGGTAGGTGTGAACGTGGGCAGTTCTGGGGTGAACGTAGCCGTCGGCGGCACCGCAGTCGCCGTGGCGGTGGGGGGCGCCACTCCCGCAGTTTCAGTTAGGCTTTGGGCGTAGATCAGCGCCGCTTCGGTAAGCACTGCGGAGGAGGTGTCGTTGCCGCTGCTGCCACAGGCACTGATGACCAGGGCCACAAGGGCCAGGGTGATTGTTAGGGTATTGGTTTTCTGTTTCAAAATTTTGTCCTTACGTGGCCTGTCTGGCCAAATTTGAGCCGACATTATATCCCCCGCGGGGAGCAAGTGGCTAGTAGGCGCAAAAGTGTTATTTTTCCGAATCTTCCTTACTGCCCAATAACCCCAGTTTGCGCAACGAGCGAAAGCGTCGCTCTGGCTGGAAAGGCACCGCAGGCTTGCGCAGGATCAGCCAGGCAAAGAACAGCAGGGCCACTGATCCACCGCACAGATCAAGGCGCAGTTTACCCGTACTATAGGCGGCAAAGGCCAGAAACAGGCCGAACAAACCCAGCCATAGCGCAAAGGTTGCCAGCCGCCGCCACATGTTATTCGATCACGGTGTTGACCTGCTCCCGCATGTACTCCTGCAGGTAGTAGTGCCCGCCGGCATTCTTGCCTGTCGACCCGGAACCTTTCCAGCCACCAAAGGGTTGGAAGCCGGGCCAGGCGCCGGTAGTGGCGCCCTGCGGCCGGTTGGCGTAGGTCACGCCGGCCTGGATGTTCTCGAAGAACCAGTCGGCCTCCTTTTGGTTGCCATAGAAGCCGGCTGTTAGGCCAAAATCCACATCGTTGGCAAGAGCCATGCCTTCGTCCAGGCTCTTAACTTTGTGCACCATGGTGATAGGCAGGAACATCTCGTATTTCCACAGGCGGTGGTCTGCTGGGACGTTGGCTGCGATGGTGGGCTCACAGAAGTACCCCTTGCCCAGCTCGCCCTCAGTGAGCACCTTGCCGCCGGTGACGAACTCCCCGGCTTGGGAAAGCTCTTCGGCGAAGTCCTTAAAGTTGTCGTAGGCACCCTGGTTGATCACCGGGCCCATGAAGATTTCCTTTCGCGTTGGATCGCCGACCTTAAGCTTCTGCGTGGTTTCCACCAATTTGGCCACCAGGTCATCGTACACGGGCTCCTCGACGTAGATGCGTGAAGCCGCCGAGCATTTCTGCCCCTGGTTGCCAAAGGCCGAGCGATACAGTCCCTGCACGGCGCGGTCCAGATCGGCGTTGCGTGAAACAATGGTGGGGTTCTTGCCCCCCATTTCTAGGATGGTGGGTCGGGGATAACGGCCTTGTGAGAAGCTGCGGTAAATGCCCATGCCCACGTCCACGGAGCCGGTGAAAGTCACCCCATCTGTCAGCGGGCTTTCGATGAGTGCTTTGCCCATGACCGATCCGCGGCCCGTGACGTAGTTCACCACCCCATCCGGGAAGCCTGCGTCGCGGTAAACCTCGGCGAGTAGGCGCGAAGTCCACGGTGTCACCTCGGCGGGTTTGTAAACCACCGTATTGCCGCCAACCAGTGCCGCGCCCATCGGGCCGCCGGTGAGCGCCGCGGGGAAGTTGAACGGGCTGATCACTACCCAAACGCCGTATGGCTTGAGCCGGGAAACATTGCTGGCCTCGTATCCCTTGAGCGGGTCCTTGCCCATCTTGACTACGAAGCCGTCGTTAGCTTCCATTTGGTCGCAGGCATAGCGCATCAGGTCCGCAGATTCGGCCGCGTCGGCCAGGGCTTCCATGCGCGTCTTGCCGCCCTCCAGGGAGATGATCGCCCCGAATTGGAAGATGCGCTCGTCAATAAGTTCGGCTGCCTTTCGGATCAGCGCAATGCGCTCCTGCCAGGGCCGCCGGCCCCAATCCTTGGCGGCCCGCTGGGCCGCCTCAAGCGCCTTGTGCGTATCCTCGGCAGAGGCGCGCTGGAAGGTGCCCAACAGCATTTCGGTATTTATTGGGGAGCGGTTTTCATATTTTTCTGAAGTGAAAACGTCTTTGCCGTCTACCCACATGGGGTAGTCCTGACCCAGCTTGGCCTTGATAGCTTCTACAGCTGCCTCGTAACCCGTGTGTAGTTCCTCGGGAGGGTTGAACATCGTGGCGTAGGTCAGCCTGAACTTACTATCCTGGGGCATTGAGCACTCCTGTTGAAAGATTTAGGAAATAGGAAACAACTGTCCCAGTATAGCCCACAGGAAAATTCTCGTCAAAACCGCGCTAGTTGGGGCATTTGCCAGCTTTGTTTGCGGAAAGTTGCACAAATGGCAACATGTGGTAGAATGCCGCGAGCTTGACTTTTGGAAGTTCGCCGCCTAAATCCCGCGGACTCTTTAACACAAAGGACGCCATGCAGAACACGTGGATCTTCATTGGGATTTTTATTGCCATCGCGGGATTATTTCCGCTTTTACCCATTGTTGTCGCCCGCTTTCTGGCCCCACATAAGCCCAACACCATCAAGCTGGAAACCTACGAATGCGGTATGGAGACCGTGGGGGATACCTGGGTGCAGTTCAAGGTTCAATACTACATCTACGCCCTGGTTTTTCTGGTATTCGATATTGAGACAGCCTTCCTGTTCCCCTGGGCGGTAGCCTTCGATGCATTACCGTTCTTCGCGGTTCTGGAAGGCGTGCTCTTCATTGTTATTCTCGTTGGTGGACTGCTTTACGCCTGGCGTAAGGGCGCCCTGGAGTGGTCTTAGTTTTATCGAGAAGGCTGGATTTCAACCTCGGCCTTCTTTTTTTGTTGCCTGAGGAGTTCTCACGATGACGTTTTTGCAGGACCCCATCGCAGTAATCGGCCAGTTCATTTTGGACTTGCTGCATGGGCTCAACCTACCCGAAGCCTGGGTAGTGTTTATCTACACCTTGCTCGGCGTCATACTGGTTGCCTCCTTTGGCCTCATCTTTGTTATCTTCCTTATCTGGCTGGAACGCAAGGTTGCCGCCCGCTTCCAGGACCGCTTGGGTCCCAATCGTGCCGGCCCCTACGGCTTGCTGCAGACCTTCGCAGATATGGTCAAGCTGATTACCAAGGAAGACGTCGTTCCTGAAAGGGCCGATAAACTCGTTTTCAATATTGCCCCCATCCTTTCTGTGGTGGCGGTGCTGCTTATTTGGGCTGTGGTGCCTTTCGCCCCCGGCTGGATTGGCAGCGACCTCAATGTGGGCGTGCTTTACATCGCCGCCGTGGGATCCTTCGGCATCCTGTCCGTCCTTATGGCGGGCTGGTCTTCCAATAATAAGTACGCCTTGCTGGGTGCGTTCCGCGCCGTAGCCCAGCTCATCTCTTATGAAGTGCCCATGCTCATTACGCTGATGGTGCCGGTGCTGCTGGCGCGTAGCATGGGCTTGATGGAAATGGTGCAGGATCAGGCGGTATGGTTTATTGTTTTGGCGCCTGTATCCGCGCTTATCTTTATGGTCTCATCGATTGCAGAGATAGGGCGCACGCCCTTTGACTTGCTGGAAGCCGAGTCTGAGATCGTAGCCGGCTATCACACCGAGTACACCGGCATGAAGTTCGGCATGTTCTTCGCCGCCGAATTCTTGCACGCTTTCACTGTGGGCGTGCTGTTCTCCATCCTTTTTCTGGGTGGCTGGCGCGGCCCCGGTGCTGAACAATATCCTTTGTTGGGAATGCTGTATTTGATGGTCAAGGGCCTGCTGGGCTACTTTATCATCATGTGGGTGCGCAGCACCTTGCCGCGTATTCGCATCGACAATATGCTCTCCTTCAACTGGAAGTTCCTTACCCCGCTGGCGCTTACTCTCCTGGTGCTCACTGCCGTTCTGGACAAGGCATTCGGGGCTACCGCCCTGCGCATCCCTGCCTTGTTGGCTGGCAACCTGGTCGTGCTGGTGGTGGGCTATCTGATCGCCCGGGCCTCCACTCGTCGCGACACCAAAGAGCGTAAGACCTTCAAAAAACGACCTGTCGCCAGGCCGGCATAGAGTTATCGAGATAATTTGAATTATGAGCGTTGAACAAGGCGTTTTCATTTTCACCAGCTTGCTCATCCTATTTTCGGGATTTATGATGGTGACGCGCGCCAACCTGGTGCATTCCGCCCTGTACTTGGTGGTGGCCCTTTTCGGCGTTGCCGTACTTTTTGTTCTTCTGGACGCAGGTTTCCTGGCTGTGGTGCAGGTGCTGGTGTATATCGGCGCCATCGCTATCCTGATGATTTTCGCAGTGATGCTGACCAGCGATAACGTGGCGGGCGAACGCGATAGTGTCAACAACACCTTCGGGTGGGCGCTGCTGCTGGCCTCTTTGCTTGGCTTCGCCCTCATCATTATGCTGGGGCAATGGCCCGCAGCCGCGGCGACAGCGCCGGCGCTAAGCGCGACGCGTGACACTGTTGTAGAACTTGGGACTGCCCTGGTCTCCCCGGATGCCTACGTCATTCCCTTTGAAGTAGCTTCGGTTTTGTTGCTGGCTGCCCTAATCGGGGCGCTGGTGGTGGCACGGCCACCCAAGAAAAGCAAGTAGGAGTGCCATGATTCCGCTTTCCTGGTACTTATATCTAGCCGCTGGATTGTTTAGCCTCGGCCTCTACGGCGCACTGGCCCGCAAGAACGCCGTTGCCATCCTGATGGGCGTCGAGTTGATGCTCAACGCCGTCAATATCAACGTGGTGGCTTTCTGGCGCTACATTGCCCCCGAAAGCATTGGCGGTCAAGCCTTTGCCGTGGTGGTATTCGCCGTGGCCGCCGCTGAAGTGGCGGTGGGCCTGGCCCTGGTGATTTCCATTTATCGTCGCCGCAAGACTGTTTCCGCTGACGAAATCGACCTGATGAAATGGTAGACCTTCGTGACGACTGAGATTCTTATCTGGCTTATTCCCCTGCCGCCACTGCTGGCTTTTTTCCTCATATTGCTATTTACGCGGCGCAACAATGCCCTTAGCCACACGCTGGGTGTGGGCGCGGCTCTCATCTCTTGGTTGATCGGCATGCTGGTTTTCTTCACGGCCATCGGCGTCGATCACCTCGGCCAACATCCTTTCACTTCCTCCGTGGGCTGGCTGCCGCTGGGCAACCAGGTCTTCTCCATTGGCGTGCTGATTGATCCGCTGTCCGCCATCGGGCTTTTCTTCGTCTCGTGGACAGTGCTGATGATTTTCATTTATAGCATCGGCTATCACAACTTCGGGCAGCCGGTTGGCGCCCACGATGTTCCCGGCTTGCCGCCGCAGGGCGCCAAACAGCACGGACACGAAGTGCCCTCGATCGAGCCGATGTATTCCCGTTTCTTCGCCTTCATTTCGCTGTTTGCCTTCGGCATGTTTACCCTGCTCGTCTCCGACAACCTGCTCACCTTGTTTGTGGGTTGGGAGATCATGGGTCTGTGTTCGTATCTGCTGATTGGCTTTTGGTACGCCAAGCCCTCCGCCCGCAATGCCGCCATCAAAGCCTTCATCACCACCCGCGTGGGCGACGTATTTATGCTCTTGGGCATCGTGGCCCTGTATTCGGCCACTGGCACGCTGAACTTCCGTGAGATTTTTGGCAACCCGGCGCTGCTGGAGCATTTGGCCTCCACACCCAGTGCCATCGGCAGCCTTTCCATGGCGGGTCTGATCGGCTTGCTGCTTTTTATCGGCACTGTGGGCAAATCCGCCCAGTGGCCTTTGCACGTATGGTTGCCGGATGCCATGGAAGGTCCCACGCCCGTCTCCGCGATGATTCATGCCGCCACTATGGTGTCGGCCGGCGTGTATATGGTCATTCGCATGTTCCCGCTGCTTTCTGCCGGCTGGCATGAGGGCGGCCCGCTGACCTCTACCATGACGGTGATGGCCTTCATTGGCGCATTCACCGCCTTATTCGCCGCCACTATCGCGGTGGCACAAAAAGACATCAAGCGCGTGCTGGCCTATTCGACGATTTCGCAGTTGGGTTACATGGTGGCCGCTCTCGGCATCGGTGCCTATGTGGCGGCTGCCTTCCATCTGCTCACGCATGCATTCTTCAAAGCTCTTCTCTTCCTCGGCTCCGGCTCGGTCATTCACGGTGTAGAACATGGTGTGCTGCACACTGGTGAGCACGAGATCGACCCGCAGGATATGTTCAACATGGGCGGCCTTAAGGACAAGATGCCCATCACCTTCTGGACCTTCGTGGCAGGCGGATTTGCCCTGTCCGGGTTTCCCTTGATTACTGCCGGTTTCTGGTCCAAGGATGAGATTTTCGCCGACGCGTTCAGCAACGGCCATTTGGTGGTCTTCATCACCCTGGCGGTGGCCGCCCTGCTCACGGCTTTCTACACCATGCGCCAAATCACGCTCACCTTCCTGGGCAAGCCACGCACCAAGTCTGCCGAGCATGCTAGCGAGAGTGTGCGCAGCATGACTATTCCTTTGATCGTGCTGGCTGTCTTCGCCGTAGCTCTCGGCTGGATTGGCGTACCCTCTACCTTCCCCGGTTTGGGTGGCCTGCTGCCGAGTTGGTTTCACGAATTCGTGGGCAGCACCCTGGCGGAACCTCCTGCCGAGCTGGCCTTCAATATCGTGCCGCTGCTGGTATCTCTGACCGTGGCGCTGGGCGGCTTGGGCTTGGGCTACTTGGTGTATCGCAACGCCGGCCAGACCGACCCGCTGCGCAAGCCTCTTGGTCCCGTCTACACTCTGCTGGAAAACAAATACTACTTCGATGAGTTGTATGACCGTATCTTTGTGAAGCCGGCCAAGCGTTTCGCCGAAGGTTTCAGCTATATGTTTCTGGACCGCACCGTCATCGATGGCATCTTGCACAAAATTGCGCAGGGCGCTTTCTCGCTGGGTGGTATTTTCCGTAACAAATTCGACAAACCCGTGATCAACGGCTTCGGTGATTTCACTGGTAATCTGACCACCTCCATCGGCCGTCTGTTGCGTCGCATCCAGACCGGTGAAGTGCAGCAGTATCTGCTTTTCGTGGCCTTATTGACCTTTGGCGGGCTGTTCTATTATTTGGTGCTGATTCTGCGTTAGGCCATTATGGACTTCATTACCAACAATATCCTCTCCCTGATCTTGTTTACGCCCCTTATTAGCGGCCTCCTTGTGCTGCTGCTGCCCGGCGAGAATAAAACGTTGATTCGCCGGGTGGCGTTGGCTCTCAGCCTGCTCCCGTTCATCTTCACGTTGGTGGCCTGGTTCGCCTTTGGTGCCGCCCCTGAAGTAGCTGGCTTCCGCTTGCAGGAGCAGCACACCTGGTATGCGGCCATCAACTCCAGTTATCACTTGGGTGTGGATGGACTTTCCCTAAGCATGGTGCTGCTCACCACACTCCTTTCCCCTTTGGCTATTTTGGCCTCCTTCAGCGTCGAGGAACGTATCAAGCCTTACATGGCCTTGTTCCTCGCCCTGGAGACTGGCATGCTGGGCGTATTCCTCTCCCTGGATCTGCTGCTGTTCTTCGTGTTCTGGGAAGTGGGCCTGGTGCCAATGTATTTCCTCATTGACCAGTGGGGCAGTAAGGTGGGTGAGCGCGAATTGTGGGGCGGCATGAAAGTGCCCGCTCGCCGTTATGCGTCCTTTAAGTTCATCGTCTACACCATGGCTGGTTCACTGGGTTTGCTCTTGGCCATCCAGATGTTGGGTGTTGTATCCGGTACCTTCGACATGTTGGCCTTGTTCCAAAGCTGGCCAAACCTGACCGGCACGTTATTCGGGCTTTCGGCAGCCACGGTGAAGGCCATTGCCTTTTGGGCCTTTGCCATTGCTTTCGCTATCAAGGTGCCTGTGTGGCCGTTCCATACCTGGCTGCCGGATGCGCACACCGAGGCGCCTACTGCCGGCTCGATGATCCTGGCCGGCGTGCTGCTTAAGCTGGGCGCCTATGGGTTCCTACGCTTGGTGCTGCCGTTGTATCCGGCCCAATCGCACCAATATGCGCCCGTGTTGGCTGTGCTGGCTACCGCCGCCATTATTTTTGGCGCCTTTTCCGCCTACGGCCAGCGTGACTTCAAGCGCTTGGTGGCTTATTCCTCGGTTAATCACATGGGCTTCGTGATGCTGGGTATCGCCGCCGCGGCTTTCGCCGCAGGCACCCCGAGCGCCACCATCGCCCTTGACGGCGCCGTGCTACAAATGTTCAACCACGGCATCTCGGCTGCGGCCATGTTCTTCCTGGTCGGCGTGATTTACGAGCGCACCCACACCCGCGACCTGGAAGAGTGGGGTGGTCTATTCCCACTCGTTCCTGTGTACGGCGGCCTACTCATCCTGGCCTCCATGTCCTCGCTGGGCCTGCCCGGTTTGAACGGTTTCATTTCCGAGTTCCTGGTTGTGCGCGGCTCCTGGCCTATCTTTACTCTGCTCACTGCGCTCAGCATGCTGGGTCTGCTCCTCACCGGCGCTTACATTCTCAAGGGGATCGCTAAGGTGTTGCAGGGCCCGTTGAACGAAAAGTGGAAGGGTCACCTGGCCGATATCACTCCGCGCGAGATCGCCGTATTATCCCCCCTTGTGGTATTGATGCTGTGGCTGGGCTTGTGGCCGGCCTGGCTTCTAAACGTGATTAATCAAGCCGTGGTTAAGATCTTCGGCTGAGTTAAGGTGAATTGATGCAGATTCCTTACATCCTCAGCATCCTTGTCTTCCTGCCCATTGTGGCCGGCGCGGTGATGCTTTTCCTGCCTCCCAAGAACCACGAGCTCATCTATCGCTTTGCCCTGGCCGTTGGCTTGATTTCCTTTTTGCTCTCCCTGGCCGTGTACTTCGGTTTTGATGCCGCTGGCCCGCGCTTCCAGTTCGTCGAGCAGTTCAAATGGTTGCCCGCCTTGGGTATTTCGTACCATGTGGGCGTGGACGGCATCAGCGCCCCGCTGGTGCTGCTCACCGGCGTGGTCATCTTTACGGGCGTGATTATCTCCCAGCGCGTTACCGACCGACCGCGCGAGTTCTTTTCCTTCCTGTTTATCCTCGCCAGCGGCGTGTTCGGCGTTTTCGTAGCCCTGGATTTATTCGGCTTGTTCTTCTTCTACGAGATCGCCGTCTTCCCAATGTATTTGCTGATTGCGCTGTGGGGCTGGAAAGAGACTCGCGAGTATGCCGCCATGAAGCTGACCCTGTACCTTTTCATCGGTTCGGTCATTGCTTTGGTCGGCGCGCTGGCTATGTATTTCGCCTCCGGTCTGCATACCTTCGATATGATTGCTCTGGAAGGCGCCCACTTTTCGGCCGATTTCCAGAACCTTTGGTTTCCTTTCGTGTTCTTTGGCTTCGCTGTGCTGGGAGGCATCTTCCCCTTCCACAACTGGAGCCCGGATGGCCACGTGGCTGCGCCCACGGCTGTGTCCATGTTCCACGCCGGCGTGCTGATGAAACTTGGCGCTTTTGCCGCGCTGCGCGTAGGCATCATGCTGATGCCTATCGGCGCCCACACCCACATGCCCTGGATTATTCTGCTCACCCTGGTGAACGTGGTTTACGGCGCCTTTATCGCCATGGTACAGACCGATTTCAAGTACATGATCGGCTTCTCGTCCGTGTCCCACATGGGTCTGGTCACTATGGGTTTTGCCACCCTCACCTACAATGGCTTTGTGGGCGCCAGCGTGCAAATGGTCTCGCATGGCGTGATGACGGCTCTCTTCTTTGCTGTGGTCGGCATGATATATGACCAGGCCCACACTCGTGATATGGCCAAGTTGGGCGGCCTGGTGAAGATCATGCCTGTTGCTGCCGTCGGCTTCATCATCGGCGGCCTGGTATCTATGGGTATGCCCGGTTTCTCCGGTTTCATCGCTGAATTCCCCATCTTCATGGGCCTCTGGGCAGGTGGGTATCCCATCATCGCCATTATCGGCGTTATTTCGATTGCCGTGACCGCTGCCTACATTTTGCGGGCTATTGGCCGCGTGTTCTTCGGCGAGCTGCCTGAAACCCTGAAGGGCCACATGCATGATATTCAACGCTCCGAGAAGCTGGCTATCGGCGTGTTGTGCACCATCATGATTACCATCGGTATCTATCCCAACATTATTTTGCCCATGGTGCAATCCGGAGTGCGATCCGTGTTGGTCCTGCTGGGAGGCGCCTAAATGTTCGGCACCATTACCACTGACATGCTCTTGGCTGTCCTCCCCGAGCTGCTCCTGCTGCTGCTTATTGCCATCGTCTTCGTGGCGGATCTGTTCCTACCCGAGAAGCGCCGCGGCCAGCTGGCCTGGATAACCATAGCCGGCCTTGGCCTCACTCTCATCCTGACCGTCTTATTTGCCCAGCCTGCCGCCCAAGGGCTCTCTGTTTGGGGCGGCATGCTGCGTCACGATTGGCTGGCCTTCGTTTTCAAACTCATCTTCCTCTTCGCCGCCCTGGTGACCACGCTGTACACCGTGGAATGGACGCCTGTTTGGCATAAGGGCGAGTTCTACATTCTATTGCTCACCTCGACTATCGGCATGACCCTTATGGCAGCCTCCGCCGACTTGATCATGCTGTTCCTCTCCATCGAGACCACCTCCATTCCGCTGTATGTCCTGGCCGGATTCATGACCCAGGATGATAAGTCCACTGAGTCGGGTTTCAAATATTTGCTCTTCGGCGCCGTGACTACCGCGGTGATGCTTTACGGCCTCAGCCTGCTGTACGGTTTCTCCGGCACCACCAACCTGTACGAGATGGCTGCCGGCATCGCTGCCGCCGCCATTCCCACTCCGGTTTTGGTAGGTACCGTACTGCTGGTTCTGGTCGGCTTCGGCTTCAAGGTTTCCATGGCTCCCATGCACTTTTGGGCCCCTGATGTATACGAAGGAGCGCCCACCCCCATAACTGCCTTCCTGTCCACCGCCTCCAAGGCGGCTGGCTTCACCGTTCTGCTGCGAGTGATGCTGGCGGCTTTCCCCAGCATCCAGGTAGATTGGCAGACCATCGTCGCCATCGGCGCCGCCCTGACCATGACCGTGGGAAACTTGATTGCTCTGACCCAGCACAACATCAAGCGCCTACTGGCCTATTCCTCCATTGCTCATGCCGGCTATGCCTTGCTGGGTGTGGCGGCTGCCTCGCAGTTGGGCGTCATTAGCGTGGTGTACTACTTCCTGGTCTACACCGCCACACAGTTGGCTGCCTTCGGTGTGGTCATCATCGTCTGGCACACAACCGGCTCCGATGAGATCGACGATTATTCCGGCCTGCAACGCCGCTCCCCCTTATTGGCGTTGGCGCTGCTGCTGTCCTTCCTCTCGTTGGCTGGCATACCGCCTCTTGGCGGCTTCATCGCCAAGATATTGGTCTTCGCCGCCGCCGTCCAGGCTGGGCTGGTGTGGCTGGCAGTGGTTGGCGTGCTCAACGCCATCGTCGGCCTTTACTACTACCTGATCGTGCTCAAGGTCGTCTACCTGTCACCACCCAAGAGTGAAAAGCCGGTGCCGGTGGCCCGCCCGCATGCAGTGGCACTCATCGTTTCTGTGCTCCTGGTGTTGGTCTTGGGCACCATCCTGGCGCCCTGGTACGGATTTGCCGCGGCCAGCGCCGCCGCCTTGTTTTAGTAGCTTGGAGAACGAGGTTCATATGACCGTTCGCATCAAACGCCTTTCCTCGTTCTCCTTAACGGTTGGCGGAAAGTTCGCTTGTTCCGGGAATCAGCTTAAACTGACAACCGTAGTGCTTGTGATATAATTCCCTAACTGAGCAGGCGTGAACCCGAAAAAAGCCGACCCCGCTCTCAACGCCACGAACATGACGCTGGCGGCGGTCGCCGGGCAAGTAGGTTGCGTTACCGTGCTAATCATTTTGGTAGCGCTGGTTGCCGGCATTTGGTTGGATAATCTATTTGGTACCCGCCCGCTTTTTATTATCGGTTTGCTGCTGGGGTCCGTGCCACTCACGCTCATCCTGATGTTTTGGGTGGTGCGCAGGGCCACTGCCGGCATGCAGCCGCCAAATTCGTCTGAAGAATCGGAGGAGGACCCCGACCTTGGAAAGCAAGCCTAAATGGCGCTGGGGCGTTAACCGCTGGTTCGTTCTGCTCTTCATCGTGCTGAACGTCTTGGCCGTTTCCGCTTACCCGCCTTTGCGCCCGCACATCCAGCTCCCTGCCGAGGCGCTTACCGCCGCCCCGCTGTTCACCATCCCCTTCCTGAATGCACCCATCTACCTGACCAACACCTTGGTCGGTACGCTGATTGGGGACGTGATCCTGCTGCTCATCGGTTTCATCGTGTGGCGTGCTGTAGGCAGCGGCCAGATGGTGCCGCGTGGCTTCTCCGGCGCAGTGGAAGCCTTCATCGAAATTCTCTACAATCTCACCGAATCCACAGCTGGCAAGTGGGCTAAACGTATCTTCCCCTACTTTGCCACCATCACGATGCTGGTGCTGGTGCTCAACTGGATGGAACTCATCCCCGGCGTGGATAGCATAGGACAGTTGCACCTGGATCACGTCGCCAACGCCCAGGAATGCATCACCTACGCACTGCCGCTGGGCGCCGTGGGAGTGGGTGGTTCCAGCAACGATTGCGCCGAAGCCATCATTCCCTACGTGCGCACCACCACTACGGACCTGAACTTCACCCTGGCCTTGGCCCTCATGGCCGTCGTCATGGTGCAGGTGATGGGCATCCGCGCCCAGGGTCTTGGCTATTTCAGCAAGTTTCTTAACCTGAAGAACTTCTTTACTGTGCCGATCTTCGGCATCATTGACTTTGGCGTCGGCATCCTGGAGCTTGTTTCCGAGTTTTCCAAAGTGCTCTCGTTTGCTTTCCGTCTTTTTGGCAATATCTTTGCCGGTTCGGTGCTGCTTTTCGTTATCGGCACCTTGGTGCCTGTGTTTGTTCAAACCGGCGTACTCATGCTGGAATTCTTCGTCGGCGCCATCCAGGCTGTGGTGTTCGGCCTGCTGACCATGACCTTCATGTCGCAGGCTACACAAGGCCATCACGCTGAAGCCGAAGAACCGGTTGAAATCGAATAGCTGAAATAATCAAAGGAACTACGGAGGATTTTCGTCATGGAAGGTGATTTCGTACAAGGGGCAAAGATGATCGGGGCCGGTCTGGCCATGATCGGTGCCATCGGGGCTGGTGCGGGCATCGGTATCGTGGTGAGTGGCGCCGTGCAGGCCATGGGCCGCAACCCGGATTTCTCGGGCACCATTCAAACCAATATGATTCTGGGCATTGCCTTCGCCGAAGCAGTCGCTATTTACTGCCTGGTGGTGGCCTTGCTGCTCCTGTTCGCAGTTTGATTGCGAAGGGTGAAAGGAGCTTGCCTTGGAAGCACTAGGTCTTAATCTAGGCTACGTCCTGGTTCAATTACTGAACTTCGCTATCCTCTTCGTGGTCTTGCGCGCCTGGGTTTACAAGCCCATCTTGGGCTTGTTGGATAAGCGCCGCGAGGCGATTGCCAAGGGTCTGGAAGATGCCCGTGTGGCCGCCGAAGCGCGTGAGAACGCCGAAAAGGAAGCCGAGAAGATCATGAACGAGGCTCGCACGAAAGCCGCACACGAGGCTCGCCAACTGACCGCTCGGGCGGATGAACAGGCCAAAGAGATTCGCATTGCCGCCGACGCCGCGGCTGCCAAGGCTCGTGAAGATGCCTTGGCGGATGCCAAAGCCGAGCGCGACCGCATGCTGTCCGATGTCCGCGGTCAGGTGGGCGCCTTGGCCATAGCTGCCGCCCAGAAGCTTATTGGCGACGCCGTAGATGCCAAGAAGCAAAAAGCCCTCATCGACGAGTTCTTCTCCGGAGTAAAAACCGGCAAGGTGACCGTGCTGGAGGGCGCTGAATCCGGCAAGGGTGACGCCGTTGTCACCAGCGCTCTGCCGCTTACCAAGGAAGAACAGGCTGCCGTGGAAAAGCAGGTCAATTCCATGGGCGGCAAAGGCGTGACCTTCCAGGTTGACCCCAATATCCTGGGTGGCCTGGTGGTACGCGTGGGCGACAAAGTTCTGGATGGCTCAGTTTCTGGCCAACTCAACAACCTGCGCCAGGCCTTGCGCTAATCCTCTTGCGATTGTTGCATATCAGGGGCTGGGTCTCCCGGCCCCTTTTTCTTTGTCTTGTTCATTCCGAGAACGAGCCCTAAGTTATTACCGTAAGGGATTAACAAGCCGACGAATCCCACTAATCCTGTCTTCCGCATAAGCTCGTTTTGCGCTAACCCCCAGCTTCATTCCTTTTGCTATAGAATTATTTAGCCACCTCTATGCCTAAACTCGCCGATCTGCTTAGCCCCCTGACGGCCGCCGCACCCATCCCCAACCTGGACATCACTGGCTTGGCCATAGATTCGCGACTCGTGCAACCTGGTGATCTATTCTTCGCCGTGGTGCAGGGAGTCGACCGCTACAAATTCCTCGAGGATATCGTTTCCCGCGGCGCCGCCGCTGTGGTCGGTGAGCGCCCTGATGTGGACCTCCGCATTCCGCATATCCAAGTACCCGACACGCGCGCCGCCCTGGCTTACGCCTCGGCGGCCTTCTATGGCCACCCTGCCCGCCAGCTCACCATGATCGGCGTCACCGGCACCGACGGCAAGACGACTACCTCGAATTTCATTTATCACATCCTACAGACCGCGGGTCATCCCACCGGCATGATAACCACCGTCAACGCCCTCATAGGCGCGCATGTGCAGGATACCGGCTTCCACGTTACCACCCCGGAAGCCTTCGACACCCAGCGCTACCTACGCCAGATGGTGGATGCCGGCCTCACTCACGCCGTCCTCGAAATGACCTCGATCGGCCTTGCGCAACAGCGCGGCGCCCGCCCGCAAGAATTCGACATCGCCGTGGTCACTAACATCACCCATGAGCACCTCAACGACCATGGCACCTACGAAAACTATTTCAACGCCAAGGCCCTGCTCTTCGAGGGTCTCAACCTGCCCGCCGAGAAAGATCGTCCCGTCGATCGCCTGGCTGTCCTCAATAAGGACGACAAGTCTTACACCGGCTTGTCCGAACGCGTGAAGGGCGGACAACTCTCGTACGGATTGCACCCCGAGGCCCAGCTGCGCGCCGCCAACGTCGAGAACCACCCCGATAGTCTCAGCTTTGATGTGCAGGGTCCCGATGGCCTGGCAATCCCAATCCAGACCAGCATGTTCGGTGCCTACAACGTCTCCAACGCCTTGGCCGCTATCGGCGCAACCGTGGTCGCCCTGGGGGTCAGCCCCGAAGCCGCCCGGGAGGGCATCGCCGCACTGACAGGCGTGCCCGGTCGCATGGAGCGCATCCAACTTGGACAGGATTTCACCGCCATTGTGGATTTCGCCCATACCCCCAATGCCCTACGCGTGGCCCTGCAGGCTGGTCGCCAGCTCACCCAGGGACGCCTCATTGCTGTCTTTGGTTCGGCGGGTCTACGCGACAAGGCCAAGCGCCGTATGATGGCCGAAACTGCCGCCGAGCTGGCTGATATGAGTGTCCTCACCGCCGAAGACCCGCGCACCGAGTCGCTTGACGGCATCCTGGAAGAAATGGCCGCCGGCGCTAAGAGCAAAGGTGGGGCCGAGGGCAAGACCTACTTCCGCGTCCCCGACCGCGGCGCCGCCATTTCGTTTGCCTTATTGCAGGCCAAACCCGGCGACCTGGTGCTGGTGTGCGGCAAGGGTCACGAGCAATCCATGTGCTTCGGCGAGACCGAATATCCCTGGGACGATCGCACCGCCATGCGCGCCGCTCTGGCCGAGTTGCTCGGGACGCAGGGTCCCGTCATGCCGAAGCTGCCCACCAGCGGATAAAACGCCCGGCCGCCCTATCCTTCGGCCCCTCTTGTCATTCCAAGCGAGCCCTTGTTCGTCATTCTGAGCGCGGCGCCTTAAGTCTTTACCAGCAAAAAGATCAACCAGCCGAAGAATCCTTATAATCATTTCTTCTGAATAGCCTCGTTCCGCAAAACTTCCTCAAGAAGGAGTCCATCCGTGCCCGACGTCATCAACCTCAAACAAAAGTTCACCCTCTTTACCGAGCTCTGGCAGCCCAAGATCGTTGCCCAGATGAACGACTACCACGTCAAGCTGGCCCGCATCCAGGGCGACTTTGTTTGGCACAGCCACCCCGAGACCGACGAGATCTTCCTCATCGTCCAGGGCCACCTGCGCATCGACCTGCGCGACGGCGCCCTGGACCTGGACGAGGGCGAATTGTGCGTCATCCCCAAAGGCGTCGAGCACAAGCCCTATGCCCGGCACGAATGCTGGATCCTGATGGTGGAGTTGGCCGGCACCCTCAACACTGGCGATGCCAGTGGCGAGCGCACCGTCGCCGAACCAGAGTGGATTTAGCGGACTAGCAGGCCAAATTGGTTGGCAAGTGGATACTCGTTTTCTGTCAAATCCCTTGAAATCTTCTTCAATTTCCCCACTAATTTATAGTCCCTGCTATTAATGGGGGCATGATATCCCGCGATATGCTCTATGCCCTGCTCCTCGGCTTGCCCGAGAAGTACTTTGCCCACCTGGGACAGCCCTGGCCCTTGCTTGCCCGCCGCGTCCATATAGCACTCGGGCAAGGTCTTGGCCCCGTCGCCGCCTTGCGCCAGGCCTTCGCCCACACCGGGTCTGCTGAACGCGCCGGGCTTCGCCAAACCCTGGAACATCTCCTCGCTGTTGCCCAGATTCCCGGCCTCAGCTACCGCCAGCGCGAAGCCCTGGTCGCCCTGCGCACAGCTAAGAGCGCCTCATTGTCGCAGTTGTGCGCCATCCTGGGCCAGGATCGGCGCAATACCCAACGTCGACTGAAAGCTCTGGTGGATAAGGGCTTGGCTTACAAGTTCTACCAGCCCAATGGCGCTCACTACTTTGCCATCATAGCCCCGCTGGATAGGGAGGTCAGACATTCCATCAACGCCTTCCTCGACGAGATGCTGCGCTATTTAACCGAGCAATCGATTCAACCTACACAATCGACACAACCTACACCATCGACACCATCGACACGTTCGCCCTGATCGACGCTTTCGACATTATTGACCTGGGCAGATTAGAGATCTAATCCGTGCCTGGCCGAGCAGGCGCTTTTACAGTTTCTGCCAGTTCCACCAAATTCCCCGTTGGGTCATAGAACATCACCCAGCGGCTGTCGCTATCCTGTTCCACGCCCCAGGGCAGCTCTACCCCTTGCGCCTGCAGCTCAGCCACCGCCGTATCCAGGTCCTCCACTTCGAACGCCACGGCCGGGAAGCGCACGCTTTGCCCAGCCTGGCTGGTCCGCCCCTCACTCTGCAAGATCGCCATCAGCGTCTCCCCCACCTGGAGATGCGGCCGGCCGCCGTGTGCCTGCAGCGGCAGCCCTAGCACATCCCGGTAGAAGTGCGCCGTGGCTGCCACATCCGGCGCCCAAAGGGTCACTACGTAGAGTCTTCTGATGTTCATATTCCTTGCCTTTCCATTCCTTAGTCTCAAGCGGCAGGATTTCCGCTCTCCCGTTCACGTATCCGTCATTGCGAGGAGGCCGTAGGCCGAGTGAAGCAATCTCCTCCACCAATGGGCGAAGATTGCCACGGCCGCCCCGCGGCCTCGCAAAGCCCGAAGCCCCAAATATCTCGGGCTCCACCCCATCCGTACGGGCGAGGCATGTCTCGCCCGTACCCGGCGTTCAAAAAAGGACGGGCTTCTGCCCGTCCTTTAACGTCTGACGTTATGCCGCGCTTAGTGCCGGTCGCGGAATCCACCGCCGCCGCTACGTCCGCCATGACCCCGGTCTCCGCCGCGGCCCCGGTCTCCACCGCGGCCTCGGTCACCGCCGCGGCTCCCTCCGCTGGGGCGCCCGCCCTTGTCTTTCTCGCGGGCTTCCTCAGGCGTCCAGCCTTCCAGCACGGCCTGGCGGCTCAAACGGATTTTGCCACTCGGGTCGATATCCGTGATCATCACGGTCAGTTCGTCGCCCAGCTTCGCCACGTCTTCCACACTTTCCACGCGGTTGCTGTCTAGTTGCGAGATGTGCACCATGCCGTCCATGCCGGGCATGATCTCCACAAACGCGCCGAAATCGGTGGTGCGTACCACCTTGCCGGTGTAGATCTTGCCGATCTCCGGCGTTTCGGTCAGCGCTTCCACGCGCTCGCGTGCGATGCGGGCGGCTTCGGCGTCATCCGAGGCGATGAACACTGTGCCATCGTCGGAGATGTCGATCTTGGCGCCGCTCTCTTCCTGGATGGCGCGGATCGTCTTGCCGCCGGGTCCGATGATCGCACCGATCTTCTCAACGGGCACTATCACCGTGGTGATGCGCGGCGCATGCGGCTTCAATTCCGGCCGCGGTGCGGGCAGCACTTCCAACATCTTGTCCAGGATGAACTTGCGGCCCACCTTGGCTTGCGCCAGGGCCTCGGCCATCATAGCCGTGGTCAGGCCGGAGATTTTGATATCCATTTGCAAGGCGGTGATGCCCTTGTCGGTGCCGGCCACCTTGAAGTCCATATCGCCCAGGTGGTCTTCGATTCCCTGGATGTCGCTCAGGATCTTGTAGTTACCACCATCCGTGATCAGGCCCATAGCGATGCCGGATACCGGCGCCTTGATGGGCACGCCTGTGTCCATCAGCGCTAACGTGGAGCCGCATACCGAGCCCATGGAGGTCGAGCCATTGGAAGACAGGCACTCCGACACCAGGCGCAGCGTGTAGGGGAATTCACTCTTAGGCGGGATCACCGGCAATAAGGCCCGTTCAGCTAATGCGCCGTGCCCGATCTCACGCCTGGAGGAACCGCGTAGCGGCTTGGCTTCGCCGGTGGAGAAGGGCGGGAAATTGTAATGATGCATGTAACGCTTTTCTTTGATGGGTGAAAGCGTATCTAGCTCCTGCGCTTCGCGAGGTGTGCCCAGCGTAGCCAGGGTTAGCACCTGCGTCTCGCCGCGCGTGAACAAGCCGGAACCGTGCGCTCGCGGGCTGAAGTCCACTTCGCACCAAATGGGGCGGATTTCCGTCGTCTTGCGTCCGTCCGGGCGGATACCGTCTTCAATGATGCGGCGGCGCACCACAACTTTCTCGGCTGAGCTGAACGCATCTTTCACGTTAGATGCCAACGCGGGGTCTTCGGGCGCCATTTCTTCTACGATTTGGTCGCGCAGTGCGTCAACTGCGGCATACTGCTCGGCCTTGTTCATGTCCTTGCTGAAAATGGCATCCAGGTCACCCTTGGCCCGCGCGATTACCTTTTCCTTCAAGTCCTCAGGGACGGCGAAGGAAGAATATTCGCGCTTGGCTTTGCCGATTTCTTTGGCCATCTTGAGCTGTACATCGATCAGAGGCTGGATAGCTTTGTGCGCTTCTTCCAGGGCCGAGACCATGCTGGCCTCGTCCACCTCGTTTGCGCCGCATTCCACCATCAAGATGGCTTCGCGTGTGCCTGCCACCCGCAGGTCCAGGTCGGATTCTTCGAGTTGCGCGTATGTGGGATTGATTACAAAGTTGCCGTCAATGCGCCCCACGCGCACCGCCCCGACGGGACCATCCCAGGGGATGTCGGAGATCATCACCGCTGCCGAGGCCGCGTTGACTGCCAGCATGTCGATCACGTTCTGCTCGTCGGACGACAGGGCGTACATAATGACCTGCACATCGTTGCGCATGTCATGGGGGAACAGCGGGCGCAGCGGGCGGTCGGTGAGACGGGCCGTAAGGATGGCGCCCTCGCTGGGGCGGCCCTCACGGCGGAAGAACGAGCCGGGGATTTTGCCACCGGCGTACATACGCTCTTCATAGTCCACACTGAGTGGGAAAAAGTCGATGCCGGTTCGCACCTGGGAGGACATGGTGGCGGTGGCCAGCACCAGCGTATCGCCCAGGCGCAGGGTCACGGCTCCGCCGGCCTGTCCAGCCACTTTGCCGGTCTCAAAGGTCAGCTCCTGCCCGCCCACCTGCGCGGAAAACGTTTTGGATTCGGGTTTCATATTGCTCCTTGGGGCATAAAGCCCATTGCCCCCCGGCCCAGGAACTGGAAGTTGGTTACAAGGCGCATGCCTTATAAGCAATTTCCAATGCCCCGGCCAGCGGGCGCTGAATGTTTGCTAATTACGGGTTAATTATAGTTATTCCTTGCCTGTGTGCCCTCCTTTGAGTTGCAAAGCAAGAGGCGGCCCGCTGCTGCCTGGGCCACCTCAAAATTTACGCCTTGCGACGGATCTTCAGCTTGTCTGCCAGCGATACGTACTGCTCGTAATTGTGTTTGCGCACGTAATCCAGCAGGCGGCGGCGCTGGCCGACCATTTTGAGCAGGCCGCGGCGCGAGGAATGATCCTTGCTGTGGGTCTGCAGGTGGCCGGTGAGCTGTTCGATGCGGCTGGTGAGCAGCGCGATCTGCACTTCGGGGGAGCCTGTGTCCCCATCGGCGCGCTTGTATTCGGCGATGACTTCTTGTTTCTTCTCTTTTGGCAACGGCATGACGTCTGCACTCCTTTTTGCAGGTCTCCGGTCAGTCAGCCGCATACTGAGGCGTGAGCCAACTGCCGGTCAAGTCATTGGCGATTATACCTTAGGACAGAGCACTCCGAAGTCGCGCCTGGCTTTCTTCGGGCAATGCTTTTATGGCCTGGCGCACTAACCATTGGGTACCTTCGCCGGGTTCTCTTCTGAGCTGCTGCTGCAGGAAATATTCGCTTTCATGCGGACTGCGCTCCGCCAGGGTGGAGAGCAGCGCAGCCAGGTCTGGCCGGACACGCCGCTCCGCGGCCTGCACAGGGGCCGACAACATCTCGAACAGCGCTGGGAGATTGCTAAACTCGGTGGTGGTCAGCAGTGTTTGCAGCACACCGATTCCCAGGCCTTGCTTGCGCGGTTCCGTGTCCAGCAGCAATCTGCTCGCAAAAGCCACCAGCTCATTCGGGTTTCGTGCACTCAGGCTCAGCGCCCCCTCGTGGGCTATGTTTGGGGTCAGCATGGGTTCGCGGTTTTCCAGCGTCCAGGCTTCCAGCCGGTGGCAGACAGCTTTCGCTTCCCCCGGGATGCAGCCCAGCAGGTGGATGGCCAGTTGGCGCGTCTCGATGCTGCGCAGCTCCCATAAACCGTCCGCCACGCCCAGGGCCTGCTGGGGAGCGATGGACGCCTGGCGCCCCATTTCCAGTTGCAGGTGCTTCATCAGAAGCTGGGGCACCTGGTAAGTTTTCAAGATGGGCCGCATGCCCTTGATCTTCCCTTGGCGGTGCACGGGTACTGAATACGCTTCCAGGGTGCGTTCGATCTCGCGCACATATTGCGCAGCATCCTGGAAATACTTAGAAAGAGCGCCTACCTCTTGTTTGATACGGGCCAGGTCAACCGAGGGCATGAGTTAGGGCGATTACGGCGGCTTTGTACTCAGTCTGCCCGGGGCTGGGGTAGGAGGAAGGGAAGAGGGTGACGTTCATTTGCCGGCCCGGATGCGTTCTTCGGCCAGTAGTACGTACTGCTTGCTGGTTTCGTACCCTACGTAGCTGCGCCCAGCAGCCAGGGCTGCCAGCGCCGTGGTACCGCTGCCCATGAAGGGGTCCAGCACTACATCGCCGCTGAAGGTATACAGTTCGATCAAGCCGCGGGCAGTTCTTGAGGAAAGGGCGCTGGGTGGCCAATTTTGCGCGCCGAAACGGCGGGAAAAGTCCACACGCTTTTGCTGTTTTGCAAGAAGTCGTCTTTCTTGATCGTGTCTTTGCGCCTCTTGGGGCGCTTAAAAAAAAAAAAAAAAAAAAAAAAAAAAAAAAAAAAAAAAAAAAAAAAAAAAAAAAAAAAAAAAAAAAAAAAAAAAAAAAAAAAAAAAAAAAAAAAAAAAAAAAAAAAAAAAAAAAAAAAAAAAAAAAAAAAGGGCGCTCCGACCAAAAGCCCCCTTGCTAAAGACCAATATGTATTCGTGTACGTCGCGCAGCGTGGGGTTGCTTGCCGAGAGCCAGGAACCCCACGCTGTGGAGGCACTGGCGCTGGCGCCCTTGTCCCAAATGATCTCACCGCGGATTAGGAACCCCAGGTCCAGCATATCCTCAATAATGAAGGCATGCAGTGGGATATAGGGCTTGCGCCCCAGGTTGGCCACGTTGATGCACGCCCGGCCACCAGGGGCCAGCACGCGTAGTGTTTCAAGCCACACGCTGTGCAGCATGTCGAGATAAGCCTGCAGGCTCAAGTCTTGGTCGTATTCCTTGCCCGCATTATAGGGTGGGGAGGTGACCATCAGGTGCACACAGGCATCCGGCAGTTCATCCATGTGCTGGCTACTGTGCGGGAAAATACGGTTGTGCGCTTCTTTGGGCAGCAGGTTTTCAAGGCCCTCCGCAACTTGAGGTGCTTGCTTGCCATCGTACAGGGCGCCGGAATAGAAGCGGCTGGCGTCGTGGTTGACGCGCCCGGCTGCCCCGAATGCGGAACTCTGGGTACCCTTGCGAGGCTTGCGCCCGCTGGATTTGGCTGGCATGCCTTTCACTGTAACCGAAAGCGCGCGCCGGGGCAAGAAAAGAGTTTAGCCGCAGGCTAGGCAGGCCAGACCGCGCCGGCGCGTACAATACCCCCGTCCGGTACATCGCCTTTAACCGTGGCGCCATTGCCTATGCGTGCCCCGGCGCCGATGCGCACGTTTAGATTCACAGTCACGCCCATGCCGACTAGTGTGCCTTGGCCTACCTGCACTGACCCGGCCAGGATAGCGCCGGGTGCCAGGTTGACTACGTCCGCCAGCACGCAATCATGCGAGACGATGGCGCTGGTGTTGACGATGCAACCAAACCCCACCCGGGCTTCCGAGCCAATATAGGCGTTCGGGAATACTTGCACGCCTTCGTCCAGCTTGGCGCTGGGCTCCACCACCGCGCTGGGGTGCAACAGCATTGGGAACTCGAAGCCGGCCGCCTTGAGTGTTTTGAACACATGGATGCGGCTGCTCATGGCGCCGATGCCGCCCACGGCATTGGCGGCATGCAGGCAGCCGCCTTCCATCACAGCTGACAGCAAATCGCTGCCACCTAGTACCGGGACGTCTAGAACTTTTTCACCCGGCCTTCGCCCGTCGTCGATGACGCCAATTGGCCTCCATTCCCCGGCGGCGCGCATCAGCTCAATGACGGCTTTGCCGTGCCCACCGCCTCCGTATACGATCACCGCGTGCGGGTCTCGCGTCTCGGCAGGCAGCTTGAGGGGGGCCGGGGCCGCCGCGTGGCTTAGCGCATGCCGCACCTGCTCTTCGGTAATGATGGGTCCAATGGGCAGAGTGGCCAGGTCCAGCTTTTCTTTTTGGGCCAGCAGAAGGGCGGGTTGGGTAATGCGCAACCCATCCGGAATGCCTGTTTCGGATTTTCCGGATTTCTTGGTTTTTGGCGGCTTCCAATCTTTGCTGTCCGCCAGATAGCATAGTATGCCGCCGGCCTTGAGCATTTCGCCGGGTTTGGCGGCTATGCCTGTTACGTATCCAACGCCCTCGGCGTTCAGTTCGAACGTGGATTTGGTGGTTTCTAGAGTGGCCAGCAGCGCCCCGGCCTTTACTTTCTGACCGGCTTTGACATGCAAGGCCACCAGGCGCGCTTCGTTCTCGTTGGGGTTGACCAATGGGACTTGGACTGGTACGGCACCCATGGCGCGGTTATACCATCCTTTGTACGGCGTCCATGATGTCCTGCACGCTGGGGAGGGCGGCCTCTTCCAGCGGAGCTGAGGCAGGGATGGGTCGGTCGGCGGCAGCCAGCCGCTCGGCTTTCAGGTTAGAGAAAGCCTGGGCAGAACGGGCTAGCACCTCGGCACCCCAACCCAACGTATATGTGCCTTCCTCGATGGCCAGCACAGCCTTGCTTTCCGCAATGGACGCATGCAGAGAGTGCTCAAGGGCGCCCGCGGCAGGGAACGGAGACAATTGGCTGGGAACCACCAGTTCGCAGAAAATCTCTTCCTCGAACGCCAGTCGTAATTGGGCCTGGCGGGCTAATTCAGCCGTGTAACCGTAGGCGGCCAAGGTCAGCGCGGGCGAGGGGGCCCCCTTCACTCGCAGCGTATAGGTGGGCGCATAGGTTTCAGTAGCGGTGATGGTTTGCACGTCGAAATCGGAAAGCGCCGCTTCGTCCAAGACCGGCTTCAAATAAAGCAGCTTGTTCTCAACAAAAAACACCGGGCCATCGTCCTCTAAGATAGCCTTCTTCAGCAAGTTGCCTGGGTCGCCAAGTGCGTTGGGAGCTAGCGTACGTAGCCCGGGCACGCCCAAATAGAGCTTTTCAAGAGTTTGGCTGTGGGTGGGGCCGTAGCCGCGCCGTCCGCCCATAGGGGCCCGGATGACCAACGGGACATGCACGTCCCGGCCGTACATGCCGCCAAACTTGGTGATGCTGTTGATGAGCTGGTCGGCTATCAGGGTACTGAAATCCCCGAACATGATCTCTACCACGGGCCGCAGGCCGCGCAGTGCCATGCCGGCGCCCACGCCGGTAATGGCTGCCTCCGAGATGGGGCTGGTCCAAACCCGCTCGGGGTATTTTGTGGAAAGACCTTTGCCGACCTTGAATGCGCCGCCGTATGGATCAAGCAGGTCTTCGCCAATTAGGTATACGTGTTCATCTTGGGCAAAGGCCTGATGCAAGCCTTGATTGAGGGATTCGAGAACCGTGCTCATCTCAGATTTCCGGAAACGGGTCGGCCTGGGCTTGTTCGAAGGCGGTTGCAACTTTGGCTTTCACTTCGGCGTCAATATTGTCGCGTTGTTTGTTTTGCAGCCGCGCCCCTTGGATGCCCAAGGGGTCGCGCTGCTTGCGCATTTTGGCCATCACTTTTTCATCGCGAGTGTCGTCGCCCTTGGAGTGGGGCCCGAAACGCTGCGTGTCCAATATCAGGGCGCGCGGCCCGCCTTGTTTGTGTAAGGCGGCCAGCTCTTCCCCGGCGGCGGTACTGATTTCCTGCACATCACTGCTATCCAGCTCCCGGCAGGGGATGCCGAAAGCAGAAAAGCGGGCGGCGATGTCCCCGGCCAGGGCGAGTTCAATGGGTGTGGTCTGGGCGATGTGGTTGTTCTCAAGCACGAAGAGGATGGGCGCTTTCCATAGCGAGGCGATGTTAAGGCTCTCGTACACCACGCCTTCGCCCAAAGCTCCATCCCCCAGGAAAATGATCGTAACGGCACGGCTACCCTTGGCCTTCTCAGCTAACGCCGCGCCAACGGCAACCGGCGCCGTGCTGCCCAGCACACCATTGGAATAGAAATCTTTCCAATGCAGGTGTTGAGAGCCGCCCAGCCCCCCGCAAACCCCGGTGGCCTTGCCCATTAACTCAGCGAAAAGGGCGCGCGGCTCGCCCCCGTAGGCGAGGAAATGCCCGTGGCAACGGTGGTTGCTGAATACGATATCGTTCTTGCGGAGGTGAACCAGCACACCCACGGCGTTGGCTTCCTGGCCGATATAAGTATGGGTGGTTCCGTAGAAAAGGCCCTTCGGGAAGGCATCCAGCACGGTCTCTTCGAAGCGCCGGATGAGGCTCAGTTGCCGGTAAAGGCCGGCGGCGTCTTGCATGGGCGGCATTATACTCGGCGGCCTTTGACGGGTCGCGAGCTGCCCATAAACTCTACCGCGGTGGCGTTGCCCGGTTGGTTGATGCCTTCGCGGCGCAGCACCTTGAATGGCGTCATCAACAAGATCCTTATATCTAACCAGAAGGACCAATGGTCCACGTACCATACGTCCAGGGCAAACTTGTCTTCCCATGAAACATTGTTGCGCCCGTTTATCTGCGCCCAGCCGGTCAGGCCGGGCAGAGCCAACATTCGCCGAGCTTGGTTGGAGGTATAGCGATCCAAGTACTGCATCAACAATGGCCGCGGACCCACCAGGCTCATTTGCCCCAACAGCACGTTGTAGAGTTCGGGTATTTCGTCCAGACTGAGCGCGCGCAAGAAGCGGCCAAGCGGAGTCAGTCGCTCGGCGTCGGGGCGCAAATTCCCATCCGGGCCACGCAGGTCTTTCATCGTGCGAAATTTGTACAGGGTGAAAGGCAGGCCGCGGTATCCTGGCCGCGGTTGGCGGAAAAGTACCGGATGCCCCAGGAACAGGCGCACCAGCAGGGCGATGATAGCTCCCAATGGCAACGCCACGATGCCGCCAATAAGGGTTAAGGCAACGTCAAAGATGCGTTTCGAAAGGGGGATTCCCTTTAGCAGGGGAGAGTCCGGCACACACAGGATTTTATCAAACCGCTCCTATTCAGATTAGATAAGGTTGGCTGTGCCCCAAAAGAGGCTCCCTTGGGAGCCTCTTTTTGATATTTTCGATCGTTATCTCAATTGGAGGGAGGAGTAAAGCTGATGTCCGCCTGCATTCCGGGTTTCAATTTGGCCTCGCTGTTGTCCAGTTTTAGTTCGATGGCGTATACAGTGGTTTGGCGTTCCTCACTAGTCTGCACATTGCGCGGCGTGTATTCAGCCTGGTCGGCGATCCTTGTCACGGTAGCGGTAAAGGTCTCATCAGGGAAAGAATCCACGCTTAGCGAAGCCTGGTCGCCAAGATTTACCTGGCCATATTGATCCTCGGGCAGATACACCACGACCTTGAGTGTGTCCAACTGGCCGATGGTCAGGGCGGTGAGGCCGGCTTGCAGCACCTCGCCGGGTTGCACGCTGCGCACCAGCACCACGCCGTCCAGAGGAGCGTTCAGCTCTACTTTAGCTAGTTGGGCATCTGTCAGGTCCAGGTTGGCCTGGGCGGCGGACACGGCAGATTGGGCCTGGCCCAAGATTGCATTGGCTTGGTCCACAGCTTTGGCGGCGGCCACCACCTCGGGAGCGAAGCTGCCAGTTTGCAGAGCGCGCAGCGCGCCAATGGCCGTGTCAACGCGCTGCTGGGCCGCCGCCACCGCGCCTCGCTCCCGCAGCACCGCGCTGGCCTCAGTGCTGGTCAAGGCACCACCATAGGCAATTTGCGCATCGTTCAGTTCGGTTCTGGCCGCGTCCAGAGAGTTTTGGGCGGCGTCACGCAGGGACTGTCCGTTGCTGACCGAATCAGCCAGGGTCATCACTTGCTGGGCCACCTCATAGCGGGCGCGAGCCTGGACTAAACGAGTTTCCGCAGCCATGAATTCTGCATTGGCTACATCTTGCTCAGTTGCGAGCAGCTGGTCTTGGGCCTTTTTGAGGTCGCTCCGCGCGCCGTCCACTTCAACCTGGGCAGCTTGGATGTTTTCGGCCTGCGAGAAATACCAGGCAGGCTGGTTGAAGGCGTCTGGCTGCGCCGCGCTAAAAGTGAATCCGGCGCCGGTTTGTTGGGCGGTTAGGGCCGCTGATAGGGTGGCGTCATATTGAGCCTGGGCTGCCTCAACGCCTGCTTGAGCGGCCTGCACACTGGCCTGAGCCGTAGCCAACCCGGCCGCGGCTGCCTGGCGTTGGCTTTGCAGCAGGCTGTCATCCAGACGCAGAAGCACTTGACCGCTGGTCACGGAGTCGCCCTCGCTCACCAGCACCTCAGCTACGCGACCGCTGAGTTCGGCCGCCACATTGACCTCATTGGCTTCGATCACGCCGGAAGCCCGGATGGCGCCGCCTTGTGAGTTGCAAGCCGCTGTTGCGCTTAACAGCAAGGCGCTTAGCACTACCCCGGCAAATTTCAGATTACGTTTCATTGCATCCTCCAGAAATTTATTACTGCATACATGAAATGAACACATCTTCCAAAGATGGATCGATAATGGTTTGACGTTCGATTTGGATGCCGGCTTCCCATAGTCGGGCGGCTATGGCCGCCTGCTCTTTCTGCATTCCTTCGGCCACCACGTGTACTTGGGACCCGTATAGCTCCACATTTTCCAGGGGCAAGCTGCCGGAATGCATGGCATCTTGCAGCAGCTTGACCGCCGCGCTGGGATCGCTGGTTTCCAGTTCCAGCACTTGACCGCGCATCTTCTCGGCCTTGATTTGGCTGGGCGAGCCGTTGGCGATGATTTTTCCGCGTTGAATGAAGGCCAGGCGATGGCAATGTTCGGCCTCGTCCATATAGTGTGTGGTCACGAAAATGGTGATGCCATCAAGTACGAAGGCGTCCAACAACTCCCAGAAAGCGCGCCGGGAAACCGGGTCCACCCCTGCAGTGGGTTCGTCCAGGAACAGCGCCTCGGGGCGGTGCAGGATTGCCGCGCTGAGCGCCAGTCGTTGGCGCCAACCCCCGGAGAGATCGCCGGTCCTGGCATTCTCGCGGCCCGAAAGTCCCGAGCGCTGGATGGCGTCAGCAATGCGCTTCTCCAGCTCAGAGTCGCTCAGTCCATAAGCTGTTCCGTAGAAGCGCAGGTTTTGCATTACGCTCAGGTCGTTGTACAGGCTGAATTTTTGCGACATGTAGCCTACGCGTGGGCGGATGCGGGGCGCATCCTTATCTACGTCCAGCCCAAGAACGCTGGCGGAGCCGGAACTAGGTTTCATCAAGCCTAGTAGCATACGAATAGTGGTGGTCTTACCGGAGCCGTTGGGTCCCAGGAAACCGAAGATCTGGCCTGGCGGCACGCTGAAGCTGACTTGGTCTACGGCAGTGAAATCGCCGAAACGCTTGGTTAGTTCAACGGCTTCGATGCTGGCGATTGGCTTGGCCATTTCTAATCCAATGCCTGACGCACGTAGCGCAAAGAGAAAGTGCCAATGACGACGCCTAAAATCGCTAAGCCCAAAACGTGCGGCCAGAGCACATCCAGGCCTGCACCTTTGAGCAGAATGCCGCGCAAGATGTCCAGCCAATGGTGAGCTGGTATCAGGTTTGCGAACCATTGCAGAGCCCGAGGCATGCTTTCAACGGGAGCGGCATAACCCGTGAACATAAAGTCGACCATGCCTACCAGCAGCACCAGCAGAAAAGCCTGGTGCTGGCTCTTGGAGATAACCGATATCACCAACCCTTTCCCCAGCTCCACCAGGAGATAGATGAATGCCAGCAGTGTCAGAAGGGGAAGCGACCCGCGCACCGGCACCCCAAAAGCGAAGTGCACCATGATGAGCATGAACACGAAATCTACAAACCCGACAATGATCACCACCAGAGACTTACCGATAATGATCTCCATCGACGAAAAGGGCATTACCAGTAGCTGTTCGAGCGTTCCCAGTTCGCGCTCGCGCGAGAATGCCAGCGCGGCGAACAACAATACAGTGAATTCCAGCATCAAGCCCAGTTCAGCTGGGGTGGTGTAAAGGGCCTCGCTGAGGTTTTCGTTGAACCAAACCTGCAAGCTGGGCTCGAACCCGGATAGGGCATCTGAACCCAGACCCAGGCGCCGCACCAGAATATCCTGGTCAATGGTTTGCACCACACCATCCACGGCGCGTAAAGCGGCCTGGGCGGGCGTGCTTTCGGCTCCGTTTAGGATGACGAGCACGCTAGGAGTACCGGTCGCTGAGCCCAACTCTTCACTGTAATCGGCGGGGATTAGCATGGCGGCGTTGATCTGACCATGGTTCAGTGCGTCTTCGATAGGTTGCATTCCGGTGACGTCTTGAGGAGACCGGAAAGTGCCCGTATTCTCCATGGCGGCCACCAGTTGGCGGCTGGCGGCGCTGCGGTCCTGGTCCCAAACCATGAAGGGAAGGTTGGTCACCGGCCGGGATGTTGCCCATCCCACCAGCAGCAGCTCGGACGCGCCCCCGATGAGCATGAAGGCCGGCAGCCACCAATCGCGGCGCAAGTGGATGAATTCCTTGCGGGTGAGGGCCAGGATGCGCCTCAGCACGTCAGCTCAGCTTCTTTCGGAAGAACAAGACAGCCACTCCTGTGAAGGCGAGACCGAGTAGAACCAGCATGACGGCATACGGCCATAGGATATCCAACCCATTGCCTTGCAGGAACACGCCACGGGTAATAATGGCGTAGTGCGTCCCGGGTAAAGCCAGCGACTCCAGCCGAGCCACCTCCGGCATGGAGCTGAGCGGGAAGAAGATGCCGGTGAGGAAAAACCCCGGAAAAAACACCACCAGGAAAGACATCGCCAAGGCCGCTGCCTGGGTGCGCATGAAAACGCCCACGATCATGCCCATGCTTAGCACAGCGAACAGGAATAGCGCCGACAGCCCGAGGAAGACGAGGAAGTTGCCGTTGAACGAAATGTGGAACCAGGCGATGGCCACAACTGGGATGAGGATCACATTGGCCAACCCCACGACGATATAAGGAATGATCTTGCCCAGCAGCAGTTCGACGCGGCTGATAGGCGTGGCCAGCAATTGCTCCAGGGTGCCGTGCTCGCGTTCGTGGGCTAGGGTCAGTGCCACAGAGAGCGCTGGCACGCCCAGTACCATCGAAATAAGTCCGGGGATGATGTCATTGCTCGGCTTGAGGCCGGGATTGAACCAGGTGCGCACCCGCAAATCGAAGGCTTCCAGCGAGGTGCCTGAGAAACCCCGGGCGCTGAGCTGGCCTTGAATGGCCTGGCTTATAAAGGCTTCGGCGCGCTTGACGATGTGATCCACTGCAAACGCTCCACTCTCCGGTTCGGTGCCGTCAATGATCACTTGCATGGGTATGCCCTGCAGGGATTGCAACTGGCTGGCAAATCCGGGCGCAAAGATCAAGGCTGCCTTGATTTGCCCATGCATCAGCATCGAGTCGACATCCTTCATGTCGTTAGCATAGGCGTATAGGTTCAGGTCTTGTCCGGCGGTGATTTGTTGTGCAAAACTGCGCGTGGTGGCTGTATGGTCGTAATCCAGCACGGCGATCGGTACATTTTTGATATTTGCCGTGAGGGCGTAAGCCATCAGCAACAGCAGCAGCGTGGGGGTAAACAGCACCAAAACCAGCGTGCTGCGGTCGCGCACGATGTGATGGAATTCCTTGCGGATCACCGCGGCGATGTGGCGGCCAGACATCAGCGTTCCAACTCCCGAATGAGAGAAATAAAGGCTTCTTCCATGCGCACGGGTGAAACTCGAATGCTACTGTAGGGCACCTTTCCCTTTTTGAGAGCCTTCTCGATTTCGGGCACACGCTTGTTGCCTGCATCCACCAGCAAGTGTAGGGACTCGCCGTAGGTCTGCACTTCGCTAACCCCCGGCAGGCCAGCCACCACGCTCTGGGCATCTCGCCAGTGGTCAGACATTACTTCCACCACATCCTCGTGCAATTGGCTGCGGATAGTCTTTGGGCTGTCGCACACTATCAACTTCCCCGCATACATGAGTCCGACCTGCGAGCAGCGGTCGGCTTCATCCATGTAGGGTGTGCTGACCAGGATAGTGGTGCCCTGCACGTGCAGTTCCCCCAGGATGTTCCAGAATTCGCGGCGGGAAATGGGATCCACACCGGTTGTGGGTTCGTCCAGGAGCAGGATTTCCGGTTCGTGGATTAGCGTGCAGGCTAGGGCCAGCTTTTTTTGCATGCCTCCAGAGAGGTGGCCAGCGCGCCGGTCTTGGAATTGGGTCAGCCCTGCAAACTCCAACAGGCGCTGTGTACGCTCCTCCCTTGTTTCGGTGGGCACGTCGAAAAGCTCCGCAAAAAAGAATAGGTTTTCGAGCACCGAAAGCTCGGCGTATAAACTGAATTGCTGCGCCATATAGCCTATGTGCGGCTTGATGGCTTCCGCCTGCGTCATAAGGTCGTGGCCCAGGATCGTAGCTGACCCGGCGCTGATGTCCAGCAGCCCGGCCAGCAGCCGCAGCGTTGTAGTCTTTCCGGCTCCGTCCGGACCTACCAGACCAAAGAGCTCACCAGAGGCCACGGAGAGGTCAAGACCGTCCACGGCCCGTGTGGTTTTGTAGTCCAGAGTTAAACCATCGGTCTTGATAATCGGGGCGGATTTGGCAGGTGCTATCGCTTCACCTTCCTCAGAATCCACAACACGGCCAGGGCGACCAAGGCCGGCTCAAAAGCCACGCCCAGGTTGCGCATGGTGTCCGAGAAGCCCATGGCCGGAATAACGTACCAATCCAGCAGCCCCACGATCACCGCAGTGATAACTGCGGCGACGTAATCCGTGGTGACCCCGTAAGGGTGTTGGTGCTTGAAGATAGGACCACCTAGCCAGCCCATGATCAGGCCGACCACAACCATAGCCGTGATTAAGATGAGAATCTGCATATCTGCCTCCTTTGTGCCCGGGTGGAAAGTAGTCCGGGCTATAACGCGAGTTTATTTGGGTTTTAACAGCATCCCTTTCAGCAGCAATTCAAAGCCGGTGCGAAGGTGATGTTCGGGCTGGACAAGGTCTTTGTCATAAGCTTGCAACAGCAGTGTTCCTTCGAACACGGCACCTAAGGCAACGGCCATGTCCTGGGCGTTGCCAGGTTGGAATTCGCGCTCGTCGATCCCTCTTTGAATGATGGGGATGAGAATATCGATGTAATAGTCGAAATACTGGTGGATGACCTTTTGCACAGTCCTGTTATGGAAGGCCAGTGCCAGGAACTCATAAGCAAGGGGCATTAGCCGAGTGAAATTGTTCATTTCTTTGATAGTTAGATCTGCAAAGGCCTTGAGTTGATCTGTGGCCGACATGCTGGTTTTGTCCAGTTCGTTGAAGGCCTTGAACTCGCGCTGGAACATGCGCTCCATGATGGCGGTGATGATGTCATCCTTGCTCTTGAAATACCAATACAGCGCACCTTTGGATAACCCGGTCTCCAGGACAATATCGTCCATGCGGGCCGTGTCGATGCCCTTTTTGGCAAACACTTCCTCGGCCGCATCCAGAATTTGGGCCTGGCGCTCTTCACTGACATCTGCTTTAGGTGACATTTTATCTATTAGACCGACTGGTCGGTCAGTTATGTTTTTATAATAGGACAATTCGTTTTCGATGTCAAGGTTCCCCCATGTGTATTTTTTTAGGATGCCAACATCTTGTCGATGGCTTTGCTGTAGATGCTCTTGGCTAGGGATTGGCCTTCAGGGATATGGCGCACGTAATACTCCATCATGACACCGGAGTTGATTTCCAACACTGAGAGTTCCCCGTTTACCTCCACCATGTCCACGGATGCGAAACGAATATTGATGGCCAGCTGGGAGCGGCGCGCTATCTCGGCCAGCTGCTCGAACAAAGGGCCTTGCTCTACGGCCAGCGGTGTCGAGCCTTCGCCCAGGTTGTGCTTCCAGCCAAGTAGAACTTCTTCGCCAGATTCAGGGATCTGGCGCAACCCACCGCTATGCTGCTTGATGGCCTGGCCGGCAAATTCCTGAGAGATTTGTCCGTCCAGGTGAAGTTTCTCGATCAGCTGAAGCACATTGGAGACGCCATCGCCAACCACATGGGGCCGGCGCTTGGCATACATCAGCTCGCAGCTTCCGTCGAGCATCACGGCTCGATACTCCTGCTCAATCTCCAGGTAAGGAGAAAGGCAGATAGCGCGATGTACCTGGAACAGCGCCATGCTGATCGCTTCCAGTTCGGCGGGTGTATTCACCCGATTGACATCCTCGCCGCCGGTGCCCGTATTGGGTTTGCACACCAACGGGTAGGCAATCTTTTCGGCATATGCCAGCATGGCTGGCCAATTGCCCTCGGCGGAGACATAGCCGGTCAACTTGGGGTGCAAGAACAGCTTGTGCTCTACATGAGGAATATGCAGGTGCTCCAGAAGGTCGGAAACGGCCGCTTTATCCCCTGCTAATAGCTCGGCGGTAGCGGAATTGATCTCGAAGTTGTAACCGAAGATGTGCCGCACGTTTTCGCCGCGCTGCAAGCGCAGAATCCAGTCCTGCGAAAAGCTGCTGAGAGCTATGCCCTGTTCGGCGGCAATTTCCTTAACCAGAGAAACCAGCACCCGCTCCTTGTTGGTTAGCATCTAAGGTTATTTTAACTGTGAAATGCAAACAAAAAGCCCGCCGTCAGGCGGGCTTTCTTTCTGGGGTTCTTTTTAGTTAGTTCACACTGGGCGTCATCTGGCGGATGACCATCACCACTTTGCCTTGCACCTTGACGGCGCGTGGGTTGTCCACAATGATGGGCTGCATGGTGGGGTTAGCGGGTTGCAGGCGGACGCCGCCGTTTTCCTTGTAGAAATATTTCAAGGTGGTCTCGTCCCGGTCGGTGAGCCATACAGCCACCATTTCCCCGTTGCGGGCATCCTCGGCGCGCTTCATCACCACGATATCCCCGTCATTGACCATGGCATCAACCATGGAGTTGCCTTGCACTTCCAGGGCGAACAGATCTTCTTCTTTGTCGCCGGGGGCTAGCAGGCTGCGAGCGATCTCTACGCCGCTTTCGGGGTCATAGTAGCCAAAGTCGGAACTAGGCACCGGCATGGGGGAACCGGCGACAATGCGGCCAATGACCGGCACGCGGACCAAATCCTCGATGGCGCTGCGCACGCCGTCGGCAGCCTGCTGCAGTTGGCCGGAGATGCCCTTGATCAGGCGCACGCCGCGCGAAATCTTGCGATCGCGCTCAATATAGCCTTCTTCTTCTAATTGATTGAGGTAATAGTTCACCACCGAAGTGGAAGAGATGCCGGTTTTCTTGCCGATCTCTCGGATGGAGGGCGGATAGCCTGTCTCGTTCTGGTACTTCTCCAGAACTTCCAGGATCTTCTTGTGTCTGTCGCTTAACCCTTTGCGGCGTTTCGCCATCATAGCGCTCTCCTTGATACCAGACTTTGCTGGTGTGGATATTCGTTCATTTGTGCTAAGACTATACACGAACATCCGTTCTGCGTCAAGCCGCATATGTTCGGACTATTAGCTTCGTCTTATAATGAGTAGGGTTTCCAGCCAAATCTCGATCCGTTCTGGAGAGTGCATGCAAAAAGATGTGATTTTAATCACAGGCGCAGCTGGAGAAATCGGCCAGGCCTTGGTCACTAAACTGGCAGGGGAAGGGAACCGAAGGCTGGTTACGCTGGATATTAAGGAACTGCCCCCAGAGGACCGGGGCAAATCCATTCACATCCTAGGCAGTGTGGCGGACGAAGAAGTCATCTCGGCCCTGGACTCCCGGTACGAATTTGAGCGTATTTACCACATGGCCGCTTTGCTCTCTACCAAGGCGGAAAAGGTCCCCGCGCTCGGCTCACCAGGTGAATGTAGACGCCAGCGTGCTGCTGCTGGAATTAGCCGCGCACCAGTCGGCACGGCTGGGCCGGGCGGTGCAGTTCGTTTTCCCCAGCTCTATTGCTGTGTACGGTATGCCCGACCTGGAGATTAAGGCGGAGACTCCCAAGGTACTTGAAGAGCAGTTCAATTCGCCTACTACAATGTATGGCTGCACTAAATTGGGCATCGAGATCTTGGGGGCTTATTACGCACGCCATTATGGGCAATTGGTAGAAGATGTACCCACCCGGCTGGATTTCCGCGCCCTGCGTTTTCCCGGCTTGATTAGCGCATTAACTGTACCCACCGGGGGCACCAGCGACTATGGCCCCGAGATGCTACACGCCGCCGCCAAAGGTGAGCCGTACGCCTGTTTCGTGCGTCCCGATACGACCATAGCCTTTATGGCCATGCCGGATGCTGTCAAGGCGCTCCTGGCGATTACTGCTGTCCCCGCGGCCAGCTTGACTCGCACTGCCTACAATATCAGCAGCTTCAGCTTATCTGCCGAAGAGTTCCGCCAGCAAGTGCTGGCGGCTTTTGCGTCTGCAAACATAAGCTTTACGCCGGATATCAGGCGCCAGCAGATCGTAGACTCCTGGCCAATGGATATGGATGATAGCGCTGCCCGCCGAGATTGGGGCTGGACGCCGGATTACGATCTACAGCGCTGTTTTGAGGAATACCTGGTGCCCGCTATCCGCGATAGGTATAAGGTAAGGTCCTAGCGAACCGATGCTGGCGGTTGGGGCAGCCGCCACTCTACATATACCTTACGAATTTATTATCCTTATTTACCAGGATGAATTTGGTCTCAATCGGCTCATCCGTGATTTCGAAAGCCATGATGATGATCTCTTCGCCCTTCTTGATCACGTGCGCAGCCGCGCCGTTCATGGCAATAGCGCCGCTGCCGCGCGGCGCTAGGATCACGTAAGTTTCCAAGCGCTCGCCGGTGGTGTTGCTGACCACCAGCACCTTCTCGCCCGGCCACAGTCCGGCCTTGTCAATCAAGTCTTCATCTATGGTGATACTTCCCACGTAGTTGACATCTGCGTCGGTGACTGTAGCCTTATGGATCTTCGAGCGCACTAAAATTCTCATCGATTTTCCTTAGACAGGTATTTTACACGAACGCAATAACCTTTAACTCTGGCTTATCAACGTCTGGCTATAATGAGCGCTTGTGAGTCATCGTTTCTTACCATCACTGCTTCTCTCCGGGTTTTCCTTGTTATTGAGCGGGTGCCTGGTTACCTTTGCTCCAGCCTCGCCGACTGAGACGCCCACAGTCGCGCCCACGGCCACAGTTACCCCAATCTGGTTCCCGCCTACGGCCACCCCCAGCCCCTTTCCCACTCCCCAGGCGGAGCCTACCACCGACCTGCGTCCAGGCATTGGGACCCTGCTATTCCAGGACGACTTCAGCGACCCAGCGCTGTGGACCACGACCGCAGGAGACAGCCAGGCCGTGGTGACAGTAGCGGACGGAACGATCCATTTGGGCCTCAACAAGGAGCGCAGCTACTTGCTCCCCACCCGCATTTCGCCTGTACTGGATAATTTCTATGCTGAGATTGCGGCGGAGCCCAGCTTATGTCATGGGGAGGATGAGTATGGGTTCTTGGTGCGCGCCAATGGTCAAGACCAATATCGCTTCGCCATGAGTTGCGACGGACGAGCCAAAGTCGATCGTTATTTGAATGGCAGCCTTTCCCGCCTGGAGGGCTGGGTTAGCAATGGCGCTATCCCCTCAGTGATACCTGGCCAGGTTCGCCTGGCTGTCTGGGCCGCTGGCGAGGATCTGCGTTTTTTCATTAATGACCTTTACCTGTTCAGCATACGCGACACCCAAATTTACACGGGGACCTTGGGTGTTTTTGTGCACACCTCCGGAACAGGTGGTGTCTCGGTGAGCTTCTCGAATTTGCAGGTTTGGAGCCTAAATTGATAACCCCCATACTGGACTCTTGTTCTAGATCCCGTTTATAATTTCTCCGGATTGAACCCAGTCCGCCTTTTTTGGTAACATAATCGCGCCGTTTTTTCAATGGAGTTGCATTGAACACAATCGAAGTCAGCCATTTGCGCCGCACCTTCGTGAGTAATGTCGGTCGCATCCGCCGCTCCACCAAAGAAGTTGTTGCCGTGGACGACGTCTCTTTCGAGGTACATGATGGGGAACTATTCGGCCTGCTGGGTCCGAATGGAGCCGGCAAGACCACCACAGTGAAAATGCTCACCACGCTGCTTATTCCCACCAGCGGGTCGGCCAGCATCGGTGGCAAAGATGTCGTCAAAGACGCCGAATCCATTCGCAGCACGATAGGCTTCATCCTAGGCGGCGAGCGCGGCTTGTATTGGCGCCTGTCCGCCTTCGACAACCTGCGTTATTTCGCCAGCCTGTATAACGTAGATCCAGCCATCTCGGCCAAACGCATCCCCTACCTGCTCGAGCTGGTGGGCCTCAACGGCCGCGAGCGCGAACGCGTTGAGGGCTATTCGCGCGGTATGAAGCAGCGCCTGCATATTGCCCGTGCCCTCATCCACGAGCCCCAGGTGCTCTTTCTGGATGAGCCCACCATCGGCTTGGACCCGGTTGGCGCCCGCGAACTGCGCATGGTGGTGCGCAACCTGCAAAGCGAGCGCAAGACTCTACTGCTCACCACCCACTATATGTTCGAGGCGGATGCTCTCTGCCAGCGCGTTGCCGTGATCAACAAGGGCAACATCGTCGCCCTGGATACTCCTTCCGAGCTCAAGAAGGTAGTGCAGGACCTCTCTGTAATTGAGATGGAAACCTTCGGTGTGGCTGAAGAAGTCATTAATAGGTTACGCTCCCTGAACTTTGTAGACAACGTCTCCGTGGAGGACAGCGAACAGAAGCAGATGGTGCGCGTGCAAACCAAACGCGGCTCAGAGGCTATCCCCGATCTGATGCAGCTGATGACTGGACAGAAAGTGGGCCACGTTATCGCCCGCGAGCCGACCTTGGAGGACGCCTACGTGCGCCTGGTAGGGAATAACCATGGCCCAGACTAAATTTCGCAATTGGCTGAACACAGTGCTGGTCACGTTCGAGGTGACCCTGCGCCAGAACTTCACTGACGCCTTTGTCATCTTCGCTATCATTGTGCAGCCGGTAATCATCGCTGTGCTAGCGTTGTGGATGCTGCGTGAGCGCGGCGGCGATTTCGCCATCTTTGTGGTCATCGGCTCGGGTATGTCCGGCCTGTGGAGCGGTCTGCTGTTTATGAGCGGCAACTCTGTCACCGAAGAACGTTGGGTGGGCACCCTGGAGATGCTGGTGGCCTCGCCGACGCCAATGCAGGTTGTGGTGCTTGGTAAGAATTTGGCTAATACTGTTCAATCCTTGCTTTCCATGGTGGCCAGCTACATTCTGGTGGTCTGGCTCTTCCACCTAAATGTAAGTATCGCCCAGCCTGGCTTATTTGCCCTCGCTTTACTTTTCACGGTGATTGGCTTCATATGTTTCGGGCTTATTATGGCTTCGCTGTTCATCATTAGCCCGGCGGTGCAGAATTTCCAGAACGGCTTAGAATTCCCCATTTACATTCTGGGCGGATTCCTGTTTCCCATCGCCCTGCTACCTGGCTGGACGACGCCCATTAGCTACCTACTCACCCCCTACTGGGCCGCTCGTGTGCTGCATGCCACCTCCACCGGTGGAGCCAGCCTGCAAGAAGTCGCGCTATGTTGCGGCATGATGCTGCTTTTCAGTGTTATCTATGTGGCGGCCAGCCAGCGCCTATTCCGCTATGTGCTGCGCAAGGCGCGTGTGGAAGCTACTCTGGGCATGCAATAGGAGCAAATCCATGACTACATTGCGAAACAACGTGCGCTTGTTTTTCGATGGGGCGGTACTTTCCTATATTGCCCTGTTCCGCTGGCTGCGTCCCATGACCTATCTGGCTTCCAAGGTGCTTGGTCCTTTAGCTTATATGCTCTTCTTCGTCTTCCTGGGCAGCTACGCCACCGGGGGCAAAGATACGTCCTTTTATGTGATCGGCAACGCTATACAGATGGTAGCTTTCAGCGGCATCTATGGTGTAACCATGAGCATAGCCGGCGACCGCTGGGACGGCACGCTGCCGTACCTGTTTGGCACCCCTGCCAACCGGCTATTCCTGTTCTTTGGCCGCGCCTTTCATGCATGTGGTGGACGGCGCATTTGGTGTAGTGCTCAGCTTAATGTGGGGTGTGCTACTACTGGGTCTGGACCTTTCGCACGCTAACCTACCCGCCCTGGCGGCCGTCATTGTGGTGACCGCATTCAGCACTTGTGGCCTAGGGCTACTGTTTGGAAGCCTGGCGCTGGTCACTCGCAATGTAATGTTCGTCAACAACACCGTTTTCTTCCTACTACTCTTCTTCTCGGGTGCCAACGTGCCCTTGGATAGCCTGCCGGATTGGATGCGGGCTATTTCCTTCTCACTGCCGCTCACTCGCGGCATCCTGGCCGCCCGCCAGATCGTGGACGGCGCCGGGTTGCGCGAGGTGGGCTCGCTGCTGGGCGTGGAAAGCCTCTTTGGGGTCTTATACATATTTGTGGGTTTCCTGCTCTTCCGCTGGTTCGAGTTCCAGGCCCGCCGTCGCGGTACTCTGGAAGCAGTGTAAACGCGAATATTGCGTACCCGGCTTTGGCCCCAAGCAAATCGAACATTGGAGTGATTTCCCCTCCTGGGATTTCTTCAACCTGGTTTAATATCGATTTCCACCGCTTTTGAACTTGCTCCCACCCAAGCCTCTGGAAATTGGCCCAGGACCCATTTATTATGCTTACACGCCTTAAGGAAATTTAGGAGAAGACATGCTGCCAGCTATGCTATTAGCTCTGCGTGAGGGTGTTGAAATCGCCCTCATCGTTGGGATTCTTTTTAGCGCCGTGCACCAACTCAAACGCCCGGACCTTACCCGCACCTTGCGCCTGGGCGTTATTTCGGCAATCCTTTTCAGTCTCGGTGTGGCTGTCTTGCTTAACCTGCTGGGTGCTTCGCTGGAAGGTGAGGCCGAGGCCATTTACGAAGGCGCCATGATGTGGAGCGCTGCAGCTATGCTCACCTGGATGTTCCTGTGGATGCAGTCGCATGCCATCCGCATGAAGTCTATGCTTCGGGAGGAATTGGGTCTGGCATCTCGCATGGGCAAAGCTTCAATATTCCTGGTGGCGTTTGTGGCTGTTTTGCGCGAAGGTATCGAGTTTGGGTTGTTCCTTACTGCCTCTGTATTCACTTCCAGTTTGCCTCAGACGCTGCTGGGAGCAACGCTGGGCGTTGTCTTGGCGATCCTACTGGGCTGGGGCTTATTCCGGGCCACTTTCAAATTGGATCTGCACCTGTTCTTTCGCTTGACCAGTATATTTCTGGTGCTCTTCGCCGCCGGACTGGTGGCACATGGCATGCACGAATTCAACGAGGTCGGCCTGATTTCCGGCATCATCCCTCATTTATGGAATACAAACTCGTTCATAAGCGAGACCTCGTTCCTCGGACAGGTGATGACTACACTTTTTGGATATAGCAGCGACCCGTCGCTCACCGAAGCGATCAGCTATGGTTTGTACTTTGTTGTCCTTTACATTGCCACGCGTCCTCCTCGTGGTCGTCTGGCGGCCAGGCAGGGAGTTGCTTCCTAAGCAGTTCCTCATCCGTCCTTGCTTGACTCTGCCCGCCAATCACTGTATGCTTGCACGGTCTTATCAAACTATATTATTCGGCAGTCGCCTCTGTTATTGTCTGAACTTGGCCATTTCTGTTCATTCCCCAACAATTGCTTGACTTCTGGATAAAACAAAGGAATATATGAAATTCGCTGAGTTTAACCTCGATGCACGCCTAGCTGCGGGCATCCAACGCGCTGGCTATAGCCAGGCGACCCCCATCCAGGAGCAGGCCATTCCAGTAGCCCTTTCCGGTGAGGATATTGTTGGCACTGCCCAAACCGGTACCGGCAAGACGGCCGCTTTTGTGCTACCTATGTTGCACAAGCTGCTGCAGGGGCCCCGTCACCAAACCCGTGCCCTGGTCGTTACCCCCACCCGTGAGCTGGCCGAGCAGATTCATGACAGCATCAAAGTGCTTGGCGCCGGCACTGGACTGCGTTCCGTCACCGTTTATGGCGGCGTGAATGCCCGCCCCCAGGCCGCAGCGCTGCGCTCGGGCTACGAAATAGTCGTGGCCTGCCCTGGCCGGTTGCTGGACCAGGTCAACCAGCGGGCTGCCCGCTTGGACAAAGTAGAAATACTTGTCCTTGACGAAGCTGACCGCATGTTTGACATGGGTTTTCTGCCAGATATTAAGCGCATCATTAAATTGTTACCCGCCCAACGCCAGAATATGCTCTTTTCTGCCACCTTCCCCAAGGAAGTGGAAGCTTTGGCGGCTCAAACCCTGCATCATCCCAAGCGCGTGGCCGTGGGGATTAGCACCCCAGCCCGTACCGTTTCGCACGCCCTCTATCCGGTTTCGCCAACGGGCAAGACGCCCTTATTGTTGGAACTGCTAAAACGCACCGATACCAATTCGGTGCTGATCTTCACTCGTACCAAGCATCGTGCCAAGAAGTTGGCTACTCATATAGAAAGAGAGGGCTATAGAGTGACCAGTCTACATGGCAACCGAAGTCAGGGCCAACGTCAAACCGCCCTAAAGGGCTTTCGTGATGGCCGCTACCAGATCATGGTGGCCACCGATATCGCCGCCCGCGGCCTGGACGTGGAAAATATCTCGCATGTCATCAACTATGACATGCCCGATACTACCGATGCGTATATTCACCGCATCGGTCGTACTGGCCGTGCCGAGCACACTGGTGACGCTTTCACTTTGGTTACCACTGAAGACACCAGCACCTTGCGCGCTCTGGAGGGCGTCATGGGCAAGCCCATTGAGCGCCGCAAACTGGACGGCTTCGATTACGGCGCCAAAGTGGATCTGCCGGAACGGCCGCCTGTCTATGCCGGCCGCCCGGCGCCACGCCGCTCGCATAACAACCGCCGCGGCGAGGTTTACGCCAAGCGCTTAGCCTCATATCGTTAAACGAAACGAGAAGAGCGGAGAAGATTTCTCTGCTCTTTTTCTATTCCCCCACCAAAATGATATGTCGCGCGACTATTGACTCTGTTCGCACATTTGGTCTATAATGTTCGCAAGTCGGTGAGTGAACTGTAACCTTTCCCTGGACGGTCTTTCGTCCAGGAACTAAATCCTGAAGCCGCTCATCCGAAAAGGAGCTCCATTTTCCAACAATCGCATATTCGAGAGTTACGTTCTGGCCGCCTTCGTCGGCTACTATTTCGCGTCTATTAATTCTTCAAGGAGACCAACATGTCTTATCAAAAGATCACCATTGTAGGAAACCTGGGTCGGGACCCGGAAATGCGCTATACCCCGGGCGGCCAGGCCGTGACCAACTTCTCGGTGGCCACCAACCGCCAGTACACCAGCTCCAACGGCGAGAAGGTCAAGGAAACCGTGTGGTTCCGCGTGTCCGCGTGGGGTCGCCAAGCTGAAACTGTCAACCAATTCCTCAAGACGGGCAGCCAGGTCTTGGTGGAGGGTCGCATCACGCCTGACAAGGCCACCGGCGGCCCGCGCATCTGGACCCGCCAGGATGGCACTCCTGCCTCTTCTTTCGAGATCACGGCTGAACGCGTGGTCTTCCTGGGAGGCCGCGGCGATGGCGCCGGCAGCGCCCCAGATGCCTACCAGGGCGCTCCGGTTGAACCCGAAGGCGCACTGGACGACGATATTCCCTTCTAACCTGTTAAGGTGCAGGCTGGGCTTCTGCTCAGCCTGCACTTTTCTGAGGAGAAACCATGGCAGAACCAAAGCAAGAAACGCCAAAAAGCGGCAACCCGGCCGCCAGGCAGCCGCGCTTGGTTATTCCCGGCGGTTTAGACGCCGTCTACAGCAACGTGGTCCGCATCGTACATTCTCCATCTGAGCTTGTTTTTGACTTTGCACGCTCGCTGCCGGGAGAATTGGACGTTCCTGTCAAAGCCCGCGTGATGATGTCCCCACTAAGCGCCAAGCTGCTGCAGCGCGCCCTGGCCGATAACATCGCCAAATATGAAACCACCTTTGGCGAGATCAAGGTGCCGCAAGGCAAATCTCTGGCGGATGACTTGTTCCGTAATACGCCTCCGCCAGAGCCGCCCAAACCTGGAGGTGACGCATGACTCGCCTGGATGATATTGCCGACGGCGTGCGCGCCGATTTTGATGCCCAGACTGCGGCTCGCGACGCCGCCTTGGCCCAGACGCGCCAGTTGACGCGTCACTGTGCTCATGCCATTCGCGCTATCCATCGTGACGAAAAGGATAATGCCGCTGCCGAACTGGAAGCGGCTCGCACTCTGGCTGGCGAGCTGGTTTCGGGGCTCAAGGATTTTCCGGACCTGTATTTTGCCGGATATACCCAGGATGCTCTTAAGGAATTCGTTGAAGCCAGCATTGTTAGCTCTCTGGTCCAAGGCGGCGAGATGCCGGGGCCCAAAGAATTGAACGTCGAGTCGGCCACATATATGCAGGGATTGGCTGAGGCGGCTGGCGAACTGCGCCGCCGATGTCTGGATATCCTGCGCAACGGGCACTCTGAAGAAGCCGAGCGTTTGCTGGAGCAAATGGACGATATCTACGCCGTGCTGGTCACCATGGATTACCCGGATGCGGTTACGCGCGGCCTGCGCCGCCTCACTGACATCTGCCGCAGCCTGGTGGAACGCACGCGCGGGGACATGACCATCAGCCTGCGCCAGCAGAGCCTGGAGGCCAGTTTGCGCAGGTTGGAAGACCGCCTGGGCGACGAAGCCGACAGCTCGGAGAAATAGCTGGTGACCGAGCAGTGGATAAAGGCCTCTGAGATTGGCGAATACCTGTATTGCCAGCCGCGCCTGGTGGTATCGTATGCAAGGAGCGCAAAGCGCCAATGCGCGGGCACTTGAAGCCGGCACCCTGGCACATGTCCGCCACGGTCGCGGCCTGCGTTCTGTTTTTTGGCTGCGGCTGGCCGCGTTCGGCTTGGTGGTCTTAGCGTTCTTATTGCTCGTGACGCAAAATTAATTGTCATGAATTTCGCCGTCATCCTCACTCTGCTCCTTTTGGCCGGGTTGTTGTTCTGGGTGGCGGGCCGCCAGCGCCGCAAACTGGGGGTGCCGGAAGGCCGCGTTCTTTATGAGGACAGTGGTGCCAAGCGGAGGCTGGAGCAACCCTTGTTTGCTGAGGATTTGGGCCTGGTGGGCAAGCCGGATTATCTGATCCAAAGCAATCACGGGCTAATTCCGGTAGAGGTCAAGAGCGGGCGCACTCCAAACCGCCCCTTTGGATCGCACATTCTCCAGCTAGTTGCGTATTGCGCTCTGGTGCAACGCAATTTTAACCATCGTCCCCCATATGGCATTATCCGCTACCCGCAGCGCAGTTTTACAATAGAGTTCACACAGGAATTGGAAAACCAATTGCACGCGATCCTGACAGACATGCGGCGAGCCCTTTCCTCCGGCGAGTTGCATCGCTCCCACCACGTAGCCGTACGCTGCGATGCCTGTGGCTACGGCAACTTGTGCGAAGAGCATCTCTAGATTTCGTGCGAAGCGGTTAAGATACGGCTTATTGTGGCTAAGAAATCTGCTCAACTTCCCTTCAAGCATGTGGCTGTGCTGTCACGTAGTGTGGATGGCCAACCTATGGACTTGGCCATTCTGGTGGCCACGCACCTTAGCGAAAACGGCATCATGGCCACGGCAGGCTATATGCACGAAGATTCGGTGCGCAAGCAGGTCGAGGACGGCGAATATGACTTGATCATCGCCGTCGGCGGCGACGGCACCATGCTGCGCGCCGGGCATATGTGTGCGCCTAAAAATATTCCCCTGCTTGGCATCAACGAGGGTCATTTCGGCTTCTTGAGCGAGTTAGAACCCGAGCAGTGGGGAGACATTCTTCCCAGATTGATAGCGGCTGATTTCCGCTACGAAAAGCGCTTGCTTATTCACGTCGAGCATTGGCGCGGCGGAAAGAAGTTGGGAGAATGGGAGGCGGTCAACGAAGGGTTGATCAGCCGCGGCGCCGTGGCTCGGCCGGTGCATTTGGCCGCCAGCCTGGATGGCCGCCCTCTGACCACCTACGTAGCCGACGGCTTGATCATTGCTACTGCGACCGGTTCCACCGCCTATGCGCTGGCCGCCGGCGGCCCGGTGCTACCTCCGGAACTGCGCAACATGGTCATGGTGCCGGTAGCTCCGCACCTCAGCATGGACCGCGCCATTATCTTGGCTGAAGGCTCCGTGGTCCGCGTAGAATTGACTCGAGATGAACAAGGTCTGCTGACTGTGGACGGACAGGCCGCTCCCATAGAGGTAAAGTTCGGGGATTGGGTGGACATGCGCGCCAGCCAGTACAGCCTCCGTTTTGTGCGTTTCCAGGACAGGGGCTATTTCTACACGCGTCTGTTGCATATCATGGATAAAAACCCCACGGTGGGGGCTAAAGAATAATGGCTTCCAACGCTGTACACTATTGCGCCAACCACCCGGACCGGGCAACTACCCTGCGCTGTAACAACTGCGGCAAATACATCTGCGCCAAATGTGCCGTACATATGGCCACGGGCTACCGCTGCCAGGAATGCGTACGCGGCCAACGCAAGACTTTTGAGACGGCCACACCTACGGATTATATTGTCGGTTTTGTTGTGGCTTCCGCCCTTTCGGCTGTGGGCGGCTTTCTCGCGGTGACGATTGGTTTCTTCACCATCCTGTTAGCCCCTTTCGCGGGAGGGATCATCGCCGAGGCGGTGCGTGCGGCTACCAGCCGCCGCCGGGCACCCAACCTGTTCCTGATCGAAGCCGCCGGAGTGGCTTTGGGTGGGTTGATCTTCATCGCGCGCCCCCTGCTGTTCTTTTTCGCCAGCGGCGACCTGCGCGCTTTGATTTCCCTGCTATGGCCTGTAGTGTATGTGGCCATGGCAACACCCACAGCGTATTACCGCATCTCTGGAATCTCAATCGGCCGCTAGGCTATGCTCACTGAACTGCGTATCAAGAACTTTGCTATTATCGAGGACCTGAACCTGGAATGGGGCGCAGGTCTCATCACCCTCACCGGCGAAACCGGGGCGGGTAAATCTATTCTTGTGGACGCTGTGGAGACCCTTTTAGGTGTGCGCGCCGACACGAACTTGATCCGTTCCGGGGAGGATCGCGCCAGTGTAGAGGGTACTTTCAACATCCCGGATGCCTTAAAAAAGGAAATTCATGCCATTTTGCAACGCGAAGAGTTGTTAGATGACCTTGATTACTTGAACGTCCAGCGCGAGTTCCGCCGAGAAGGTCGCAACGTGGCCCGCGTAAACGGCCGTCCAGCCACCGTGGCGCTGGTGAAAGAATTAGGCGAGCTGCTTATTGATCTACACGGCCAGTCCGAGCACCTGTCATTGCTGCGCGTGCCAGCCCACCGTGCTTTGCTGGACCGCTATGCGGGCAGTGAAGCTGAGTTGGCCGCTTATCAGCAGACCTATACTAATCTGGTCGAGGTGCGCCGAGAACTTGCCAGCTTGCGCGCTGCAGAAGAGGATGCCTCCCGCCGCATCGAACTGCTCAATTTCCAAGTGGGTGAGATCGAAGCCGCCAAGCTGCAGCCGGATGAAGAACAGGGCCTCAAAGAAGAGCGCACTCGACTGGCCAACGCTAAATCGCTGGCTGCCAATGCCAACCTGGCCCTGGCGGCCTTGGACGAAAGCGAAGCCGAGAGCCAATCTGCCAATGATCGCATGGGGGCAGCCGTGGCAGCCCTGGGCCAGCTAGCCAAGGTTGACCCCTCCCAATCTGCCCTGGAAAACCGTGCCGAAAGTTTATTCGACGATATGGCTGAACTGGCACGTGACTTGCGCAACTACCTGGAGCAGATCGAGTTCAACCCCAAGCGCCTGGAAGAAGTAGAAGAACGCCTGGCCCTGTTGCAAAACCTCAAGCGTAAATATGGCGAAACCATCGCCGAGATTCGGACTTATGCCGAACGCGCTCGCAAGGACCTGGACAACATCTCGCACGCCGAAGAGCGCATGGCAGAACTTGAAGCCGGGGAAGCCTCCCTGTTGGAGAAATTGGGGGCGCAGGCCATTGCTTTGTCAGTCAGGCGGCATGCTGCCGCGGAAGACTTGAGCCGCGCCATCGAAATCGAACTCGACGACCTTAAGATGGAAGCCGCCAGCTTCGGCGTGGACTTTAAGACGCGGGAGGATCCCGATGGGCTATCTATAGATGGCAAGCATCTGGTTTTTGACTCAAACGGACACGAGATCATCGAATTTCTGGTTGCTCCCAACCCCGGCGAAGGCCTGAAACCGCTGGTCAAGATTGCTTCCGGCGGGGAAACGGCGCGCCTGATGCTGGCGCTCAAGGATGTATTGGCCCGCGCCGACCAGACGCCCACCCTCATCTTCGACGAAATCGATCAAGGTATAGGGGGGCGCGTCGGCGCCGTGGTGGGTGAAAAACTGTGGCGTCTGGGTCGCCGCCACCAAGTGTTGTGCGTTACCCATCTGCCGCAGTTGGCCGCCTTTGGCGACCAGCATTTCAAGGTTGAAAAGGTCCTGCAAGATGGGCGAACCGTTACGCATGTCATTGCTCTGGACGGGGAGCCGCGCTTGCGAGAGTTGGCAAATATGCTTGGCGAAGTAAGCGAAGGTACATTACAATCCGCCAACGAAATTTTGAATGCCGTGCGCGTCACCACTTCGGCGGCTTAAGCGTGTTATAACCTCCGAGCGGCATAGCGCCCACCATGCTGACCCTCTTATTTGCTCCCGACCCCGACGAAGCTGCCATCCTCACCCTTATCCTGGAGCGCGCCGGTTTTGAAGTACGTTTGGTTTCCGAGGCTGATCGCGCCTCTCAGGCTTGGCAAGATCGGCCGGCTGAGCTATTCTTTTTTGCCTTCGTCGACGACAAACTACTAACTCCCGAATATGTCAGCCAACTGCGCTTGGAGAACCAAGCCCCGATTGTGCTGCTGTTAGAAAAGGGCACCGAGTATCGTCAGGTAACCCTGATCGAATCCGGTGCAGACTTGATCTTTGTTCGCCCCTACAGCCCCCGGCTGCTGGTGGCGCAACTGCGCGCCCTGATGCGCCGCAGTTCCGGGCTGCCATATTTCAGCCTGCCGTCTCTCAGCCAGGCCGGCGTAACCCTGGATCCCTCCAAGCGCTCCGTGCAGGTCGCTGACCGCAATGCAGCCCGCCTCACCCAACTGGAATTTCGCCTGCTTTACGCCCTAATGACCCATCCTGGCCGGGTGATCCCCTCCGAAAACCTGGTGGAATATGTTTGGGGCTACGGTGGGGAAGGCAACCAGAGCCTCGTACGTGGCCTAATCAGTCGTTTACGTTCAAAACTGGAGCCGGACCCTTCCAGCCCCAAATACATCATCACCGAGGCGGGTATTGGTTATTATTTCGAGCCTGAACCAGACCAGCAGAAGTTATTCCAAAAATCTGAAACGCAATTTACATAAATATTCAATGCGATTTAAATACATTTCTATGTATAGTCCCGCCAATTCACGGTTTGAAAGGACCGTTCAACAATGAGCAAATCAGTATGTCCTTCCTGTGGCGCCCAGGTCACAGTCAAAGGAGCTCCCAAGATCGGAATGCATGTAACCTGCAAATCCTGTGACACCGAGATTGAAGTTGTCTGGCTGGACCCCCTTGAATTGGACTGGCCTATGGATGAATATGAAGACGATAGCGACGATTTCGATGATGCCTACGGTGAGGATTAGCGACTAAATCTTGAGCTTCCGAGAAAAAGAGCGGGTTTTCCCCGCTCTTTGCTTTTAAGTTTCGCTTCCGCCTAGGTATTCGCGCAGCTGATGGCTGCGGGTGGGGTGGCGCAATTTACGCAGCGCCTTGGCTTCGATCTGGCGGATGCGCTCGCGAGTCACATTGAAATATTGGCCTACTTCTTCAAGCGTGTGGTCCTTGCCATCCACAAGGCCGTAGCGCAGCTCCAGCACTTCGCGCTCGCGATCGGTTAACGCCGCCAGGGCGTTCTGCACCTGCTCGCGCAGCATCTCGCGTGCCGCCGCGTCCATGGGCGCTAGCGCATCCTCATCCTGGATGAAGTCGGCCAGTTCGCTGCCGTCCCCAGCGCCCACCGGGCTCTCCAATGACATAGGCTCTTCCGCACTGCGTAAAGTTTGCTCAACCTTGGTCGTGGCACGCGCCCAGCGTCGCTTCAACTCAGCGGGCAGGGGTTGCTGCTTGGCGATCAGGTCCTTGATGGCCCGGGCGTCTTCTTCTTCGAGTATGTCACTCTCCAAAGCCAGTTCCTCCAGGCTTGGGTCCCTCCCCAAACTCTGGGTCAATTGCCGCTGGACGCGCATCAGGCGTTGAATCGATTCCAATAGATGTACCGGAATGCGAATGGTGCGGGCCTGGTCGGCGATGGAGCGCGTGATGGCTTGGCGGATCCACCAAGTCGCATAGGTGCTGAATTTGAACCCACGCGTGGGATCGAATTTGTTGACCGCCCTTAGCAGGCCAATGTTGCCTTCTTGGATCAGATCCTCAAATGAGGAGCCGCGGCCCACGTAGCGCTTGGCGATGCTCACGACTAGCCGCAAGTTGGCATTGATGATGGCAATCTGCGCCTCCATCGAGCGCGTCTCTACGGAGGCCATGGCCACTTTCAGTTCTTCGTTAGACGGCAGCAAGGCTGCATAAGTCCGTGGGGAAACGGGTTCGTCCTTCCCTTCGAACTGCTTCTGGAACTTAGCCAGCATGTCCTCGGGCAGCACGTAAAAGCCAATCAGGATTGCGAACGCGCTGCGGGCGATAGAGTCCCAGCGGCTGTCCTTGCCCCACAGTCCGTTATCCAAATAATGCCGCAAGTAGGAAGGTTCCTCAATATTCCAGGTTCGTTGCAGCTCCATCGCTTCGTGCAGGATGGGCAGCAGTTTCGGCCGGGTATAGCCCAAGTCCTTGGTCTCGGTATTTACTCGCTGGCGCGCTTTGATCAAATCAGAATAAATAGCCCGGTAAACGGCCTTGGGTTCCCCTTTGCCTCGCTGGGCTAAGGGGTGTTTCTTTTGAATGGTGCGCAGCCGCTTGGCGGCCTCCACGCGCGTGGCCAGCCAATGTTCTCGGTCTGTGTTGAGCAGGCTGACTAGGCCGATCTCTTTGAGGTACAGCCGCACCGGATCATCGCCGGGCTCATTGACGGCTTCTCGCGAAGCGCGCGTGGCTTGCTGCAGCTTATTCCACTCTTGGCGCGTTTCTTCTACGGCGTCATCGTCCTCCGTTGTTTCTTCTTCTAATTCGTTGTTCTCCATGGCGAACCCGTCTTCGAAAGGTTCCTCTTCGATATCCTGGGCGTCGTCAGGGTCTTTGCGTGGTTTTTTCATCTTATTGAGCCGTGGGCAGGTCTCGCCCAAAGGCCAGGGCTTTATCTAGGCGCTGCATAGTCAAGGCGTTTTGTACCATTACTTGGGCGTAGTCGCTAGCTTTAAGGTCGCCCTCCTCCTGAGCGGTTTCTTGTAGAAAACGCATTTGTTCATTGGTGCGGTGCAGATTGCGCCTCCGCAGCATCAGAATGCTGCGCAGCAGGTCTTCGAACACCCGCTCGGCGTTGGGATCCAGTTCCGTGCTGGTGACCAGCAACTCATCCGCCCGGTCCAAAAGAGGTAGCGGGAGATTCTGCAATGTGTAGCTGGAGGGTTCTACCAGGTCCTGTTCGAGAGATTCCAGTGAAAGGCGGAACATCTCTTGCAGATCGGTGTGTTCGAAATCTTCAGAGGAGAGCCGCGGCAGGTTGGATTCCTGCAGCGCCCGGTTCACCCGATAAAGCAATTCCGGCGTACGGATCAGGATGCTAAGGATATGGTTTTCCAGCTTGAAGTTGGCGTCGCCTGATATAGGTCTACTGGGCAGATCGGCGATTTCCTGAGGCCCCTCTTCCCGGCGACGCACTCGCCGGGGCCGCGCCGCAGGCCGTTCGCTCATCAGGCTGCGTTCATCCACCTGAAGCAGGCGCGCCAGTTTTTGCGTGTAACTGTCACGCTCGATCGCGCTTGGCAGATCGCCGATCAAAGGCATGACTTGCGCCGTGATCTGGCGCTTGACCTTTGGGTCTTCCAAGTCCTGGCTGGCGGCCAATGTGAGCATTACGTGCTCTACGATGGGCTTGGCCCCCTTGAGAACGGTGGACCATTCCTGCGGGTCGCGCAATGCGATCTCGTCCGGGTCTTGCCCCTCCGGCATGGTGCATACTCGGATATCTGCTTGCAGGCGGCCTTCATGGCGCAGCAAGCCGCGGGCGTCGAAGGTGGGTTCGGCTTCGCGGTCCAACGTCTGGCGGGCCACTTGCAGGCCGCGCAGGGTGGCCTGGTCTCCGGCCGCGTCCGCATCCAGTGCCAACACAATGCTCTTGCTCAACCGCTTGAGCAGGCGTAGCTGCCCCTCGCCAATGGCGGTACCCATGGGGGAAACAGCGTTGGCAAACCCGGCCTGGTAAAGGCCGATAACGTCCATGTAACCTTCCACGATCACGGCTTGATCCTGGGTGCGGATGGCTTTGCGTGCCCGATCCAGTCCATACAGCAAGCTACCCTTGTCAAATAGGGCACTTTGGGGGGAGTTCAGATATTTTGGCTGGTCCCCTTCTTTCAGCGCGCGAGCGCCGAAACCAGCCATGCGCCCGCCGCCATCGCGGATAGGGAACATCAAGCGGTTGCGGAAGCGGTCGTAACGGCGATCGTCGCGTTCAGAAAGCAGCCCGGCATCGGCTATTTCATCGGTGCTGTACCCGTTGGATTGCAGATGGGTAGAGAGAGCTTCATAGGAATCTGGGGCGTAGCCCAGCCCGAAGGTCTCGATGCTGGCCTCGTTGAGTCCGCGCCTATGCAGATAATCGAGGACGCCCTTGCCCCCTTCTGTGCTCAACAATTGATGGCGGAAATAGGTGACCGCTTCTTCTAAAATCTCTCGCAACCGCGCGTATTGCTCTTTGGCGGCCTCTTCCAACGGGCTGACCGGGCGCAGTTGCACCCCGGCGCGTTCCGCCAGGCGCCGCAGCGCCTCGGGAAAATCCCAGCCCTCCTTCTTCATCACGAATTTAAAGATATCCCCACCTTCATTGCACTGCCCAAAGCAGCGCCAGGTTCCGGTCTCTGGAAACACTACAAATGAAGGCGTACGCGTGTTGCTGTGGAACGGGCAGAATCCGGTGTAATTTTTCCCCGCGGGCGCAGTTGAACAGTTTCAGACACCAGGTCGACTATATCGATGCGCGCCTTGACTTCTTCTACACTGCTCATAGTCTCCCTCTGGCGGACTGCCCTCGGGCGAGGTCACAATCTTTAGGCGCCAGAGGTGGGATTATAACTCAGGGGCATTAACGGTCTTGTCCTGCGGCCCGGCATGGTAACATTTATTTTAATCCCCCATTACGTGAAAGAAGGATATGCAAGAGTTTCGCGCCCATCAACCCAACCATTTTGACCTACCTGAGCGAATCCATCGACTAGGGGAACTGGCTTACAACTTGTGGTGGACCTGGACCCCCAGCGCCCACGACATCTTTGACCGTATCGATCCATTGCTTTGGGAGCAGATGGGCCATAACCCGATTCTGTTTTTGCGCAACGTGCCTCGCCAGCAGCTTAATGAAGCTGCTCAAAACTTGGACTACGTGGACCTCTACGATTACATCCTGGCTGAATTTGATAACTACATAAAAACAACCGACACCTGGTTTGCCCAAAACTATCCGAATTACGGGCAGGCGCCTATCGCTTATTTCTCCACCGAATTTGGCTTGCATGAAACGCTGCCCATGTATGCGGGCGGCCTGGGCATTCTGGCGGGAGACCATCTGAAAGAAGCCAGCGATCTGGGTCTGCCTATGGTTGCCATGGGCTTTATTTATACACAAGGCTACTTCTTCCAACATATCAGTGAGGACGGCTGGCAGCAGGCAAGCCGCGTCACACTGCGTTTCGAAGACATGCCGGTGATGCCCATTCTGGACGAGGAGGAGCGGCCCATCACTGTGTCAGTAGATTTGCCCGGTCGTACCCTTCTTGCCAGATTGTGGGAAATCCATGTCGGCCGCGTTCCCCTGTACTTATTGGATAGCAATGTGGATGGCAACAGCGAAACCGACCGCGGCCTGACTGCCCGCCTGTATAGCAGCGATATGGATCTGCGCATCTCGCAGGAAATCCTTTTGGGGATTGGCGGCGTGCGGGCCTTGCGCATGTTGGGCTACAACCCGATAGTATGGCATATGAACGAAGGCCATTCGGCCTTCCTCAGCCTGGAGCAGGCCCGCGAACAGGTGAAGACGGGCAAAACGTTGCAGGACGCACTGGAGAAGGTGCGCTCCGAAAACATCTTCACCACGCATACACCTGTCCCTGCCGGAAATGATGAATTCCCGCTGTGGCTCGTAGATAAATATTTCTCCAAATACTGGCCCGACCTAGGATTGGACCAGGAGGGCTTTATCGATTTGGCCGGCCGAACAGGGAAAGGCGATAGCTCCTTTAGTATGCCCATTCTGGCCCTGCGCTTTTCGGCGCAACACAACGCTGTCTCCGAACTGCACGGCCAGGTTGCGCGCCGTATGTGGAATTTCCTCTGGCCCGACCTAACAGAAGATGAAGTCAAAATCCGCTACGTGACCAACGGTGTGCACACTGGCACCTGGCTCTCCCGTAGTATGGGTGCCTTGTATACCAAATACATGGGCAAACATTGGCGCGAGCAGTTGGATGACGCGGATATTTGGAAAGGCGTGTTGGATATCCCTGATGCAGAACTGTGGCGCGTGCGCCGGCACCTGAAACGCAAGATGGTGGCGTACATCCGTGAGCGAGAGCGCCAACACTGGATTCACGACGGCATCCACCCGGTGCAGGCTATCGCCTCGGGCGTTATGTTGGATCCTTACGCCCTCACCATTGGATTTGCCCGCCGCTTTGCCACCTATAAACGGGCGGATTTGATCCTCAGCGATCTTGACCGTCTCCTGGCATTGATCAATCAACCCGATCGGCCGGTGCAAATTATCTTCTCCGGTAAGGCCCACCCGGCAGACGAAGCTGGCAAGGAATTGATCCAAAAGGTATATCGCATAGTGAAAAAGGCCGAATCGGGCGGGCGCTTGGTGTTTTTGGATGAGTACGACATGAACCTGGCCCGCTATTTGGTGCAAGGCGTAGATGTGTGGCTTAATACTCCGCGCCGCCCTATGGAAGCCTCCGGGACCTCGGGCCAGAAAGCCGCGCTGAACGGAGCGATCAATTTCTCTGTGCTGGATGGTTGGTGGCGCGAAGGCTATAACGGCAAGAATGGCTGGGTAATCGGCGAAGATATGGACATTGCAGACCCTCACGAGCAAGACGCCAACGATGCGGCCAGTCTGTACGACGTGCTGGAAAAGCAAATCATCCCGCTCTACTACGAAGGCAGTTCGTCAAAACAGGCTTCAACTGAATGGCTGGCTATGGTCAAGGAATCCATCAGCAGCCTGGCGCCGCGCTTCAGCGCCCGGCGCATGGTGAAAGAATACGTCCAGAACATGTACCTGCCAACTATTGAGCAGCAAGCCGAGCTTCTGGGACAATAATCTCGTGGAATTTATCTTCACCCCCAAATCGCTGTTGATCGCCGTGGGCATCTTCCTGGCCCGGCTGCTCAATCAGACCCTAGACACCATCCGCTTCATGATGACCATTCGCGGCCGCAAATGGGTCGCCTGGATCATGGGCTTTGCTGAGACCGTCATCTTTGTGCTCACCCTCAGCGTGGTATTCAGCGACCTAACCAATGTGCTCTACATCATTGCCTATGCCGGTGGCTTTGCCACCGGCAATACTGCGGGCATGATAGTGGAAGAACGCCTGGCCATCGGCCACCAGCATTTGCGCATCATCAGCTCCAAGCGCGGCGGCCAGGTGGCCAAGGCTCTTCGCAAAGAAGGGTATGCTGTCACGGAGATCCCGGCAAAGGGGCGCAACGGTGCGGTGACTTTGTTGGATGTGAGCGTGAAGCGGCGCAACGTAAAAACCGTGCACGAGATCACCCAGCAAGTGGACGACAGCGCCTTTATCAGCAGCGAAGAAATGCGCCCTTTGTGGCGAGGCTTTTGGGGCACATAACAAAAAAAAGCCGTAAGGCGCCTTTATGTTAGATAACGAATTTTCCATTCTTGTAAAATACTTCCCCATCTACCAGCACCTCTGAGTCTTGGCGCAAATCGCAGATCATGTCCCAGTGAATGGCGCTGTGGTTGAGGCTGCCGGTCTCCGGGTAACCGGCGCCCAGCGCCATATGGAACGAGCCGCCGATCTTTTCGTCCAGCAGGATATGGCCGGTGAAGCGGTCGATGTCGTCGTTTAAGCCAAAGGCGAATTCGCCCACGTAGCTGGCGCCTTCATCCAGGCTGGTGTGGGCGAGCAAGAATTCCTCGTCCACCAGGGCGGTGGCCTTTTCCACCTTGCCATCCCTGAATTGCAGTTCGATGCCTTCCACGACGTGGCCAAGATGAATAGCCGGGTAGGTGTATTTGACCCAGCCGTTAAGCGAATTTTCCACCGGGCCGGTGAAGATCTCGCCGTCCGGCATGTTGTGAAGACCCACGGAATTCATGAATGTACGACCCTTGATAGAAAGGGTCAAATCGACGTTGGGGCCGCGCAACTGCACCTGGTCATGCCCGGCTAAGGCGTCGATATAAGTCTGCTGCCGCTTGCCACTTTGCTTCCAATAGGCGATGGGGTCTTTATCCATAGCATGGACTGCCTTGTAAAGGAAATCCTCGTATTCAAGAAAGCCCATATGGGCTTGCATGGCATAGGCCTGGGTGGGGACGATGCTGGTTACCCATTTAAAGGAGCCCTCGGCGCCGCGTTTGAACTGGCTTTCCAGAATAGGCTGGTTGGCCTTGCCGGCTGCGGCCTGTTTCTTGGAATTAACTCCGCTTAGGGCGTTGGTATTGGATTCCGACCACAGGCGGATGCGGGCTTCAAAATTCTCATAGGCATAGGCCATGAGTTCATTCTTATGGTCTGCCTGCGCTTCCGGGATATTTCCCAGGATTATTTCGGCCTGTTCGGGAATCCCAAACTGCAGATAGGGGTGACCGCCACCTTGGGCAATCTGCTTGTACAGTTCGCGCAACATGGGCAAAGCCTCCAAACCTGCTTCTATGAAGACGCGGTCCCCAGGCTGGATGCGGGTGCAATATTCCACCAAGATGCGAGCAAAATTCTCAACACGTAAGTCAGTCACAGTGGCGTGAATTATAAACTTTGTTGTCCACGTGCTAGAAAAGATGTAGTTGTGCGGCTTTGGAGCTAAAGAAAGCATACAAGACGGATTCCAATGGCGTGACGCAACCATGACAAAAGCTGGGCATTCCCCCTCCTCGCCGTGATGTGTTTGTAACATCGCCAAAAGGCGACATTAATGGCGCATTCCATGGGAAAAAGGGAGCCTGGCCGGCCTGTCAAAGAAGAGGACGGTTGCCCCTTGTGTGGATGGTGACAATTTTTATAATCAGCAAGATCGAAACGGATTCGATAACATAATCACCAAAGGATAAGAAATTCAATGAAACGAACATTGCTCTTTATTGTGGGGGGTGCGGTCGTGTTGTTAATATTGATTCGATTAATTCCCTTCGGACACGATCACGTCAATCCACCCGTGGTGCAAGAACCCAACTGGGACAGCCCCACTACACGCGAGCTGGCAGTGCGCGCCTGTTTTGATTGCCACAGCAATGAGACTGCGTGGCCTTGGTACAGCAATATAGCTCCCGTCTCCTGGCTTGTATACCGCGACGTGCTGGAGGGTCGTGAGCATCTGAATTTCTCCGATTGGGGTGCGGCCCGCGGCGAAAGCCGAGAGCCAGGCGAATCGGCCGAGGCGGTGGAGCGCGGCAAAATGCCGCCAGCTTATTACGTGTGGATGCATCCCGATGCAAAATTGACCGATGCCGAAAAGCAGCAGCTAATCCAAGGCTTGCAGATTACACATTAGCCTTGCGGGATGTCGGAAGATGCCAAATGGTAGAATCCGCCTTTGACACCGCATCGGGTGCAACCGCGTGAAGCAAATCCTACAAAACCTAAAGAATGGCAAAACTGAGCTAGCCGAAGTGCCGGCACCTAGCCCGCAAGCGGGCGCCGTGCTGGTACGCAACGGCGCCTCGCTGGTTTCAGCGGGTACCGAGCGCGCTCTGGTGGAATTCGCCGGCAAGTCATTACTCGGGAAGGCGCGTTCGCGCCCGGACCTGATGCGCCAGGTGCTGGATAAGGCGCGCCGCGAGGGGCTGTTGAACGCAGCCCAGACCGCGCTGGGCCGCCTGGATGAATCAATGCCGCTGGGCTATTCCTCTGCCGGGACGATTGTGGAGTTGGGGCAGGGCGTGCAAGGGTTGCGCGTGGGGCAGCGCGTCGCCTGCGCAGGCGGCGGCTACGCTGTGCATGCCGAATACGTGACGGTGCCAAAAAACCTGGTGGCGGCGCTTCCCAATAGTGTAGATTTTGAATTTGCTGCCTTTGCCACCTTAGGGGCAATCGGCTTGCACGGCTTCCGCCTGGCAGAGGTGCAGATTGGAGCGCGTGTAGCCGTGATTGGACTGGGGTTGCTGGGCCAATTAGCGCTCAGCATCGCCGCGGCGGCCGGGTGCGAAGTGCTTGGCATCGACATAAATCCCAGTCGAGTTGCGCTGGCGAAAAAGCGCGGTTTCTCCTCCATCGGGCGCACCGGCGCTGAAAAAGCAGCCCTGACCCGCAGCCAGGGACAGGGCTTCGACGCCGTGCTAATTTGCGCCGACACCGAATCGAACGACCCGGTGGAATTGGCAGGCGAGGTCGCCCGAGACCGGGCGCGCGTAGTAGCCATTGGCGCGGTGGGGCTGCAGGTGCCGCGGCGCACATATTACGCCAAAGAATTGAACCTGATCGTGTCGCGCGCTTATGGCCCTGGCCGCTACGACCCTGGCTACGAGGAAGCCGGCTTGGATTACCCCATCGGCTACGTGCGCTGGACCGAGGGCCGCAACCTGCAAGCCTTCATGGACTTGTTAGGCCGCGGCGAGGTAGAGGTGGGTTCACTGGTGAGTCACCGTTTCGACATTGGTAAGGCTCCCGAGGCCTACGATCTGATCCGCGGCAAACAGCCCTTCCTGGGCGTGCTGATTACGTATCCACAAAGAGGCCGGAAAAAACCTAAAAGGCAACTTTCTGTTTCGAGCCGCCCGATCTCCAAGGACAAGATCGGACTGGGTGTGTTGGGGGCCGGCAACTTTGCGCGTCAGACGCTGCTGCCGGCCTTGAAGACCCTGCGCGGCCTGGAATTCGTGGGAGTAGCCTCAGCTTCCGGTCGCGGTGCGACGGTGCTGGCGCGCCGTTTTGGTTTCCGCTATGCCGCCAGCGACGAAGCGCAAATTTTGAAAGATAAACAGGTGGATGCAGTGGCGGTGCTAACGCGCCATAACCTACACACCGCCCAGAGCGTGGCGGCGCTCAAAGCCGGCAAGGCGGTTTTCTGTGAAAAACCGCTGGCTATTGATGAAGATGGGCTGGCAAAAGTGGAAATAGCGCTTTCCAGGAAAGGTGCACCGCTGTTTACCGAAGGCTTCAACCGGCGTTTTGCGCCGCTCTCACGGGACCTTCAAGGCTTTTTGGAAGGCCGCAGCGAACCCCTAGCGGCCGCCTTCCGCGTCAATGCCGGGCCCCTCCCTGCTAATCATTGGCTCAACGATCCGGCCCAGGGTGGCGGGCGCCTGGTGGGCGAGGGCTGCCATTTTATTGACTACTTGATCTTCCTGGTTGGCGCGCCACCTGTCTCGGTGAGCACCGCGGCCCTTTCCGGAGAGGGCGACGGACCCCAAGACAATTTGCAAGTGACATTGAAGTTCCCCGACGGCTCGCTGGGCACATTGAACTATCTATCCAATGGAGATCGCTCACTGCCCAAGGAGCGCCTAGAAGTGTTCTGTGGCGGCAAGGTGGCCGTGCTGGACGACTTCCGCTCATTGGACCTTACCAATGACGGGCATACGCGCGGCATCCGTCGCAGCCAGGACAAGGGACACAAAGCCATCTGGCAGGCGTTCTTGTCTAGCCTGAAAACGGGCGGACCTCCGCCTATCCCTTACGAACAGCTCTTCGGTGGGGCGCGGGCCGCCTTTACGGCGCTGCGCTCGTTGGAAACTGGGGAAGAAGAATACCTTTAAAATCACAAAGTAAAGAAAGAATTGACTAAAAAAACCAGATGTAAATCTGGTCCTATTCTTTGTCGTCATTACCTTTGAGTCTTTGGGGTGAATATTTGGGCCTATATTCGCGAGACTTTGTGAAAATTGACACCTACCATACCCTGTGATAAACTGAGCCGACCTACGATTTTCGGCTGTTTTTCGTCTTATTATTCTATGTAGGTTATTGGATTTTCATGCTTCAAGACTATTTGCCGATTGCAGTCCTCGTTGTCATTTCAACCGGCCTGGCCGTAATTGTTGTTGTCCTCGGCCACTTGCTTGGTCCCCATCGTCCCACTGAACGCAAATCAGCACCCTATGAATCCGGCATGCGCCCTATCGGGCCTGGCACGCGCCGCATGCCAGTGCGCTTCTACCTCATAGCCGTGCTGTTCATCCTGTTCGATATTGAAGTTGTATTCTTTCTGCCCTGGGCGGTGACCTTCCGCAAGCTGGGGGTGTTTGGCCTGGTGGAGATGTTCATTTTCATCGTGATCCTGCTGGTGGGGTATGTATACGCCTGGAAGAAGGGCGCGCTGGAATGGGAATAGAAAGCAAGCTCGGGAACCTGGGTATTGTCACCACCACCCTGGAGAGGGCGGTCAACTGGAGTCGCGCCGGCGCCATGTGGCCCATGCTCTTCGGGCTGGCCTGCTGCGCCATAGAGATGATGGGTTCCCAGGCTCCAGATTACGACCTGAGTCGCTTCGGTATGGAATTGATGCGCGCCTCACCACGCCAGGCCGACCTGATGATCGTGGCTGGGCGCCTGAGCCGCAAGATGGCCCCGGTGCTGCGCCGCCTGTACGACCAGATGCCAGCGCCCAAGTGGGTGCTCTCCATGGGAGATTGCGCTTCCTGCGGCGGCGTGTATAACAACTACGCCATCGTGCAGGGTGTGGACGAGATCGTGCCGGTGGATGTTTACGTGGCCGGCTGCCCGCCGCGACCTGAAGCTCTGATCCATGGCATTATGACCCTGCATGAAAAGGTGAAGGGCGAGAAGATCCGAGACTGGGCTTAGCCTGAACATGGATAAGGCATTGGAGGCCGTCGTAAAAGATCTGGAGGGCGCGTTCAACGCCCCTTCTTCCGAATACCGCGGCCAGGCCAGCCTGCTGTTGACCCACGAGCACATCCTGGAGGCTGCCCAGCGCCTGCGCGACAAACATGGTTTCGACATGCTGGCTGCACTGAGCGCGGTGGATTATTGGCCGCAGCGCGAGCCGCGTTTCCACGCCATATACGAATTCAAGAGCCTGGCCAAGAAACTGCGCGTCGAATTGCGCGTGCCGCTTAACGGCGACGAGCCTGAGTTGCCCAGCATCACCTCGGTTTTCCCCAATGCCAACTGGCACGAGCGCGAGTTGTGGGATATGTTCGGTCTGCACATTCAAAATCATCCCGACCTGCGCCGCATCCTGATGCCCGAAGATTGGGTGGGGCACCCCTTGCGCAAGGATTACCCGCTGGGCTACGAGGAAGTCGAGTTCACCTTCAACTTCGAAGAGATCGAGGAGCGCAAACCGCGCCCGAAGGATTAACCTGTGACCCTGCAGCAAGTCGAGATCACATCTGACGAACTCCGCCGTTTAGTGTCCCCGCGGGCCGCTACGGGTGAGACCGTGCTGCTCAATATGGGCCCGCAGCACCCCAGCACGCACGGCGTGCTGCGTTTGCTGCTGGAGCTGGACGGTGAGACGGTGGTCACCTGTATCCCTGACATCGGCTACCTGCACACCGGCATCGAAAAAAACATGGAGGCCAAGACCTACGAAAAAGCCGAGGTCATGACCGACCGCCTGGATTATCTCAATACCATGGGCAACAATTTAGCCTATTGTCTGGCAGTGGAGAAATTGGTCGACCTGGATGTGCCCGAACGCGCCCAGGTGGTGCGCGTGATGTTCACCGAATTGCAGCGCATCGCTTCGCACCTGGTGTGGCTGGGCACGCACGTGCTGGACCTGGCGGCTATGTCGGTGTTCTTCTACACGTTCAACCAGCGCGAACGCATCCTCGACATGATGGAAATGTGCTCCGGCCAGCGCATGATGACCACCTATTTCCGCCCAGGCGGCCTGTGGCGCGATGTGCCGGATGGTTTCGTGGAAGCTGTGCGCGAATTTATTGACGATTTCCCCAAGCATCTGGACGAATACGAAGGCTTGCTCAGTAAGAACCCTATATTTATGGACCGCACCAAGAAGATCGGCGTCATTTCTGCTGCGGATGCCGTCGCCTGGGGCGTGACTGGACCTTCGCTGCGCGGTTCCGGGGTCAAGGCCGACATCCGCAAGGATGAGCCATATAGCGGATACGAGCAATACGACTTTGAGGTGCCTACCGCCACAGAAGGCGACGTGTACGCCCGCTACTGGGTGCGCATGCAGGAGCTTCGCCAGTCTTTGCGCATCGTGCGCCAGGCCCTGGATAATTTGCCCGCCGGCCCCTTCCGCAGCAACAACCGCAAATTTGTGCCCCCACCGCGGGCGGAACTGGGCACCAGCATGGAAGCCGTTATCCACCATTTCAAACTGTGGACCGAGGGATTCTCGGCGCCTAGGGCTTCTGTGTACAGCGCGGTCGAATCGCCGCGCGGTGAGCTGGGCGTCTTCCTGGAAGGCGATGGCGGCCCTAAGCCTTATCGGTGCTACTGGCGCACACCTTCATTCGTAAACCTGCAGGCTTTGCCGCTAATGTCCAAGGGCCACTTCGTGGCCGATCTGGTAGCCATCATCGGCAGTATCGACATCGTTCTTGGAGATACCGACCGGTGAACGAGTTGCGAGCGCGCTATGGCGAGGAAATTGAACGCGTCCTTGCCAGATACCCCGAGGACCAAAAGCGTTCGGCGGTGATGCCCCTGCTGTATATCGCCCAGCGTGAGCGGGGATACGTGCAGAGAGAGCAGCTCGAGCAGATTGGCGAGATACTGGATATTTCCTCTACGGATGTAGCCTCTATCCTGGGTTTCTATACCCTCTACCACGACAAGCCCGAAGGTAAATATCGCATGCAGGTATGCAATGACTTACCCTGCGCCCTGCGCGGGGCAGACGAATTCCTTCAGGAGCTGTGCGAGCGCCTGGGTGTACAGCCCGGCGAGACGACAGCGGATGGCGTTGTCACCATCGAGGCGGTGATGTGCCTGGCCGCCTGCCACCGGGCGCCGATGTTCCAGGTGCAAAGCGGGCAGGGCATCAGCTATCACGAGGACCAGACCTTGAAGAGCGCCCTGCAACTGGTTGAATCCTGGCGGCACGGGAACGGTAAATGAACGACATCCTGCTGCGCCACCGCCAGATCAAGAACCTGGATCAGTTGCCCATCTACCAACAGAACAGTGGCTTTGAGACGTTTAAAAAGGCCGTAACCAGTATGAAGCCGGACGAGGTTACTGACATCGTCAAGGCTTCCGGGCTGCGCGGGCGGGGTGGGGCGGGTTTCCCCACGGGGGTCAAGTGGTCCTTCATTGATAAGAACAACTGGCCACACTATGTGGTGGTTAATGCCGATGAGTCCGAACCAGGCACCTTCAAAGACCGCGAGATCATGGAGAGCAACCCCTTCCAGTTTCTGGAGGGCGTGATGCTGTGCGCCTACGCGGTGGGCGCTAACGTAGCCTATATTTATTTGCGCGGCGAGTTCTGGCAGCAGGCCGCCGAGCTGGATAACCATATCGAATACCTGGAGCGCGAGGGCCTGCTGGGGGACAAGTTGTTTGGCAGCGATTACAACTTGCGGCTGTATACCCACCTGGGTGCCGGCGCATACATTTGCGGCGAAGAGACCGCGTTGCTCGAATCGCTGGAGGGCAAGTTGGGCCAGCCGCGGTTGCGCCCGCCGTTCCCGCCTAGCTTCGGTGTGTTCGGCAAACCCACTATAGTTAACAATGTGGAAACGCTCACCAATGTGCCGCTCATCGTGGAACACGGTGGGGATTGGTTCCGCGGTTTCGGCACCGAGAAGAGTCCGGGCACCAAAGTGTTCAGCCTTTCCGGGTGTATCGAAAAACCAGGCAACTACGAACTACCCCTGGGCACCACATTCCGCGAGCTGATCTTCGAACATGGCGGCGGCATTGCCGGTGGGCATGCTATCAAAGCCATCATGCCGGCCGGTGCCTCGTCCTCGCTCATTGTGGCAGACGACAAGGCGTTGGATACGGCCATGGATTACGAGAATGTGCCCAATGTGGGTGCTATGCTGGGCTCGGCGTCCATTATTGTGATCGACGATACGGTCAGCATGGATTGGCTGATCAACAAGACCGTGCATTTCTTCCAGCACGAGTTCGTGCGGCAAATGCACGCCCTGCCGCGAAGGCACTTTCTGGATGCGGCACCTGACCGAGCGTATCCACAAGGGCCAGGCTAGCTGGGAGGATGTGATGCTGCTCAACGACGTGGCCGACAGCATCAAAGGCAAGTGCCTGTGCGCGCTGGGTGACTTCTCCACCGAGGCGGTCACCTCCAGCATTGCGCGCTTCCGTCAGGATTTCGAAAAGAAGGCCGCCGCTCAGGTGGCTATCGAGACCAAGGTAAATAGTTAGCATGACAGAAGCCGTAGCCAAGACCGAAGAGAAACTGGTCCAGCTGATCATCGACGAGCATCCGGTGAGCGTCAAGCCGGGCACAGTGATCGTAGATGCCGCCAAGCAGGCGGGCATTGAGATACCCGTGTTCTGCTATCACCCCAAGATGGAGCCGGTGGGTATGTGCCGCGTGTGCCTGGTGGAAGTCGGGCGGCCACAGATGGACCGCGCGACCGGCAAGCCTGTGTTTGACGAGCAAGGCAACCAGGTCATTCAATTCGGGCCAAAACTGGAGACGGGCTGCACCACGCCGGTGGCAGAAGGCATGGTGGTGCGCGGCTATACCGATAGGGTTAAAGAGGCGCGCGATGACATCCTTGAATTCCTGCTCACCTCCCACCCGCTGGACTGCCCCATTTGCGACAAGGGTGGCGAATGCCCGCTGCAGAACCTGACCCTGGCCTTTGGTCCGGGAGAAACGCGCTATATCTACGACGAGAAGCAGCACTTGGATAAGCATGTACCCCTGGGCGATTTGATCTTCCTGGATCGCGAACGCTGCATCCAGTGTGCGCGCTGCACGCGTTTCCAGGGCGAGATCGCCGATGACCCCGTGATCGGGTTTTCGCAGCGCGGCCGCTCGCTGGAGATCGTCACCTTCTCTGAGCCGGGCTTTGATTCGTATTGGTCCGGCAACACTACCGATATTTGCCCGGTGGGTGCGCTGACCACCGCGGATTTCCGCTTCGGCGCCCGCCCCTGGGAACTGAAGCAGCATGCTTCGATTTGCACACACTGCCCGGTGAACTGCAACACCACGCTCAACACCCGCCGTGAGGCCAAAGTGGGTGGCATGGAAGTCGTCAAGCGCGTGATGCCACGCCAGAACGAATGGGTCAATGAGATCTGGCTGTGCGACAAGGGCCGCTTCGCCTACCAATACACTGAAGAGGGCAACCGCATCTCCCAGCCACTGCTGCGGAAGGGAAACGACTTGGTTCCAGTGAGTTGGGAAGAAGCCTTGGCTGCAGTGGGAGCCAAGGTCAAGGCAGCCGGCGGCAAGATGGTCAGCTTGGCAGGTGGCCGCCTGACCAATGAGGATTATTTCAATATCAGGCAGCTCAGCGACAAAGCCAAGGCGCCTGCCATGCTGTACAGCCAGATGGCTGGGGGCGACATGGTCGCCCAAGTGGGCCTGAGCTCAGGCAGCAACCTGAAGGACCTGGGTGCCGGAACTGTCATTATGGTGATCGCCAGCGATTTAGAAGAAGAAGCGCCGTTGTGGTGGTTGCGCGTCAAGCAAGCCGCCGAGCGTGGCGCTACGGTAATCGTGGCCAGCCCGCGGCGCACCAAGCTGGAGCGCTGCGCCGCTCATACTATTCGCTACAACTACGGCGAAGAAGCCGCCGTGCTGCAGGCCATGCTGGACAGCTTCTCCCCCAAGCGACCCGACCAGGGCGAAGCGGCCAAAAAACTGACCCGCGACGAAGCCATCAAGTCCGCTGCCGAGCAAGCCCAACAGGCCGAGAACTTGGTGGTCCTCTATGGCAGCGATGGTACCGATCTGGCGGCATCCAAGGCCCTGGCCAGCGCAGCTACCAACCTGCTAATCGCCACTGGCCATGTCGGCCGTCCCAACAATGGTCTGGTGGCCGTGTGGGACAAGGGCAATGCTCAAGGCGCTTGGGATCAGGGCTTGCGCCCGAGCGAAGACCTGGCCGCCCAAATGAAGGATGCCGCCCTGCTGTACATTGTGGGTGCGGACCCGTCGGGGGATGATCCCAAGCTGGCCGCTGCCGTGGACGCGGCCCAATTCGTCGTCGTGCAGGAACTGAGCCTCACCAAGACCGCCCAGGCGGCAGACGCGGTGTTGCCCGCCCAGGCGTTCACTGAACGCGAAGGCAGCTACACCTCCGGCGAACGCCGCGTACAGCGCTTCTACCCGGCGGTGCCGGCTATGGAAGGCGCCCGGCCTGACTTTGCTATTACTGCCCAGATTGCCGCCGCGCTGGGCTTGCAGCTCGAAGCCAACCTGGCTTCTCGGGCTTTCGCCCAGTTGGCCGCAGCCAACGAGGCCTACCAGGGTTTGGACTATGGCAAACTGGCCGAAGTGACCCAGCAGTGGCCCATCATCGGCCGCGAAGACGTGTATTACGGCGGCACCACCTATGACAACACCCAGGGCCTCGGGCAGCAATTAAGCAGCGCCGCGGCCCGCGGCCACAGCCCCGCCCTCTCCCTGACTCCCGCCGTCGAGCGGCCCGCTTCCAACGGTTTGGTAGCCGTGCCGGTCAGCCTGCTCTACGACCACGGCAACACAGTCGTGCCTTCCAAGCTATTGGCCCCGCGCCTGGCAGCCCCGCAAGTGGTGCTGAACCCGGAAGACGCCGAAAGCCTGGGCCTGGAGATGGGCAAAACCGCCAAGGTGACTCTGGACGGAGTGCAGACCACAGTGGCGACCCACATCGATAACAGCCTGCCCAAGGGCACGGTGCTCATTCCGCGCAGCTTGGGGCTGCCCATTAACGGGCCTAGCTCCGTAAAGGTGGAAGCCTAATGGATCTCTGGCTTTACGGCGAGTGGGTTGTCAAAGCCCTGCTATTGTTCACCGTATTAGCGACAGGTTTTGCTTACACCACTTTCTACGAGCGCAAGCTGGCTGCTCTCATCCAACTGCGCGTGGGCCCTAACCGCGTGGGCCCTGGCGGTTGGTTGCAGCCTGCCGCGGATGGCCTTAAGCTTTTTTTCAAAGAAGAGCTTATTCCCGCGGATGCTTATAAGGCTGTTTTTATTTTGGCTCCCATCCTTACCGTGGTACCCGCCTTTGTGATCACCGCCGTGGTGCCCTGGGGCAGCAGCATCCAGCTCTTCGGTCACACCGTCCCTCTCGGCATCGCTGATGTGAACGTGGCCGTTCTGTATATCCTGTCGGTGGCCTCCATTTCGGTGTATGGCATTGTTCTGGCGGGTTGGTCCTCGAACAACAAATACGCCATGATGGGCGGCCTGCGCTCCTCGGCCCAGATGATTAGCTATGAGCTGGCTTTGGGCCTGTCTTTTGTTGGCCCCATTATGCTGGCCGGCTCGATGAGTCTGGTGGACATCATCAACGCCCAGAAGGGCGTGTGGTACATCGTCTACCAGCCCCTGGCCGCCATCATTTTCTACATTGCCGCCCTGGCTGAAGTAAACCGAGCTCCTTTCGATATGCCCGAAGCCGAGCAAGAATTAACCGCCGGCTACCACACTGAATATTCAGGCATGAAATTTGCCCTGTTCTTCATGGGTGAGTACATCAAGATGGCCGCGGTCAGCGCTATCTTTGCCGCTCTGTTCCTGGGAGGTTTCCGCGGCCCCTTCGTGGACCAATGCCCGCTGTTGGGTCCGGTGTACCTGCTGTTCAAAGTTTTCCTTAGCCTGGGGGTAATGATCTGGATCCGCGCCACGTTGCCCCGCCTGCGCTATGACCGCCTGATGGCCTTTGGCTGGAAGGTGTTGCTGCCTTTGTCTTTATTAAACGTCTTCGTCACCGCTGTGGTGATCGTTTTGTTGGGACGGTGAGTTCGCCATGTATAACGTCATAGAAATACTCAAGGGTATGTGGATTACCTTTAAGCAGATCTTCAAAGGCTCCCAAACCTACCAATATCCTGAAGTGAAGCGCCCGGTACGCCAGCGTTTCAAAGGCCGCCACGTGCTGCGCCGCTACGAAAACGGCCTGGAGCGCTGCATCGGCTGTTCGCTGTGTGCCGCGGCCTGCCCGGCGGATGCCATCTTTGTGGAAGCCTCCGAAAACACAGACGAGCGCCGCTTCTCCCCTGGAGAGCGCTACGCAAGCACCTATGAGATCAACATGCTGCGCTGCATCTTCTGCGGATATTGTGAGGATGCCTGCCCCACCGAGGCTATCGTATTGGGCGATAACTATGAGCTGTCCTTCACCGACCGCTCGCAATCGATTTACACGCGTGAGAAGCTGCTGGAATTTGTGCCGGCCGGCAGCCAGGCCACCCCGCAAAAGGTGGAGCCCGGCCTGTTCGATCGTTCCATCCCGGTGATGGAGAATCCGGACTGACCCGATGAGTGGAGATTTGATCTTATTCTTTGCACTGGCTGCGGTTGCGGTGGGGGCCGCGCTGGCTATGTTGTTCAGCCGCAACGCGGTGTATTCGGCGTTGTTCCTTGTCCTGAACTTCGCCACCATCGCCGTATTCTTCCTACTGCTTGGGGCCCCGTTCATCGCCATGGCGCAGGTCACTGTATATGCTGGCGCCATCATGGTGCTGTTCCTGTTCGTCATCATGTTGCTGGGAGCTGAGCAGATTCAGCAGCCGCGCAGGGGGGGCTGGCAGCGCCCAGTAGCCATCCTGCTGGCACTGGTATTGCTGGTGGAGGCAGCGGTGCTGATTTTTGGGCACGGCGCCCTGGGCATCACCATCCAGCCAGCTCCTTCGGCCTATGCCAACCCTCAGGCCATTGGCACCGCCCTGTTCTCTGATTTCCTGCTGCCCTTTGAGGTTACCTCCGTATTGCTGTTGGCGGCCATGGTGGGTGCGATCGTGCTTACCAAGGAAGAAAGGAAGAAGCAAGGCTAGTATGGTACCGGTTTCGTATTACTTTGCCCTTTCCGCCATTCTCTTCGCTCTGGGCGCACTGGGCGTGCTCATCCGCCGCAACCCCATCATCATCTTCATGTCCGTGGAACTGATGCTCAACGCCGCCAACCTGCTCTTCGTGGCATTTGCACGCACCTACAACTCGCTCAACGGGCAGATCTATGTGTTCTTCGTCATCGCAGTGGCCGCCGCCGAGGTGGCCGTAGGTCTGGCGCTGATCGTAGCCATTTTCCACACCAAGCACAGCATCGATATCGACGACATGAGCAGCATGAAGGGTTGATTTGAATACCTTTGACCTGGTTCCCTGGATCGTCTTCTTCCCCGTCATCGGCTTGGTGCTGAATATCCTGTTCGGCCGCCGCCTGGGCGAACGCGGTTCCGGCGGCCTCGCTGTGGCTGCCTCCACCGGGGCGCTGTTCATCGCCGGGCTGCAATATTTCGCTCTGGGCGCCCATCCGGAAGGCGCAGTGATCCGCTTGGCGGATTGGATCGGTATCGGCGCCCTAAATATCCCCTGGGCTTTCCGCGTGGACACGCTTTCGGTGACCATGATGCTGGTGGTCTCCGGAGTAGGTACCCTTATCCACATTTATTCTGTGGGCTATATGCACTATGATGTGCGCTACAAGGAAGACCCAGGTAGCTACACGCGTTTCTTCATTTACTTGAACTTATTCATTGCCGCTATGATGATTTTGGTCAGCGGCGACAGCTACCTGATGCTGTTTGTGGGCTGGGAAGGCGTGGGCTTGTGTTCCTACCTGCTCATCGGCTTCTGGTATGCGCGCAACCCGGATGGCAGCAAGGGCATTTTGAACTCGCTGGCGGCCAAGAAAGCTTTCGTGGCCAACCGCGTGGGCGACTTCGGTTTCCTGTTGGCCATGTTCATGACCTTCTGGGCGTTCGGTTCGCTCAATTTCGAGGAAGTGCTGCCCCGGGCGGCCACAGTGGCCCCTTGGGTCATCATGTTTATCACCTTGGCCATGTTGCTGGGAGTGACGGGCAAATCCGCCCAGTTACCCCTGTACGTGTGGCTACCGGATGCTATGGCAGGCCCCACGCCTGTTTCTGCTCTCATCCATGCGGCCACAATGGTGACCGCCGGTGTGTACCTGGTGGCGCGTTCGGCGCCCCTGTTCGCCGCGGTGCCCGCCGCCCAGACCACTGTGGCGGTGGTGGGTGGATTAACCGCCTTGTTCGCTGCCACAATTGCAACGGCGCAATATGACATAAAGAAAGTGCTGGCCTATTCCACCATTAGCCAGTTGGGCTTCATGGTGGCGGCTGTGGGCATGGGCGCCTTCGTGGCCGGCATGTTCCACCTGATCACCCATGCCTTCTTCAAGGCCTTGCTGTTCTTGAGCGCCGGCTCGGTGATCGTGGCCCTGGAGCGCGCACACCACCCCATTGATGGGCATCACCGCAAGACCAAAGAGACCAAGAGTCACGCCCACTTTGATGCGCAAGACATGCGCAATATGGGCGGCCTGCGCAAACAAATTCCCGTAACGTTTTGGGTATATATGGCCGGCGCCCTGGCGCTGGCTGGTGTGCCACCCCTGGCTGGTTTCTTCTCTAAAGACGAGATCCTGGCCGACGCGCTGCAGGCTAATGTTTTTGTATATATCTTGCTGACCGCGGCCGCCTTCCTGACCGCCTTCTACATGGGCCGCCAGATCCTGATGGTCTTCTTTGGCAAGCCGCGTTCCCACCCGGCTGCGAAAGCCGTCGAGAGCCCGCTGGTGATGACCCTGCCGCTGATCGCGCTGGCGTTGCTGGCTGTTTTCGGTGGGCTGCTTAACTTTCCGGGAGTCGATTCGCTCACCCTGTGGCTGCAGCACACCCTGGGGCATGAGTTGGCCCATATCACCGAATTCAACACTGTGGTGGCGGCCAGCAGCACCCTGCTGGCCCTGGCAGCCATCTACCTAGCCTGGCGGCTGTATGGGCGCCAGCCGCTGAAGGAGCGCCAGGCCGACCCGCTTAAGAAGCGACTGGGCTGGGCGTGGACCGGCATGGAGAACAAGTGGTGGGTGGACGAGTTTTATAACTGGCTGGTCATCCGCCCTTACCAGCGCCTGGCCTCCTTCCTGGCGCAGGACGTGGATTGGAATTTCTGGCATGACTGGTTCCACGACAGCATCATCGCCCGCGGCTTCAAGGGCTTTGCCCAGTTCTTGGCCAATCCCGTAGACCTGGGCGTCATCGATGGAATCGCCAACGGCATTGCCTCCGGCACCACCGGCCTCTCCAAGGTCTTGAGTTATATGCAAACCGGCTTTGTGCGAAATTATGCACTGGTTACTTTCCTGGGCGTCGTGCTCGTATTGGGCTACCTGGTATTTTCTAGTTGAGGATGGATATGGACTTTCTTCTGCAACCCCTAAACCTGGTGATTTACTTCCCGCTGCTGGGAGTCCTGGCGCTGCTGTTCCTGAAAGAGCGCAAGGATTTGAGCCGCTGGGTGGCGCTGGGGACTTCGCTGATTACCTTTTTTATTTCACTGTGGGTACTCAGCCAATTCAACTCTGCCAACCCTGACCTGCAAATGGTGGTCAACCGCAGTTGGATCCAGGTGGCCGGCTGGAACATCAAATATGCGCTGGGCGTGGATGGGCTCAGCATCCTGTTGGTGCTGCTCACCACATTCTTATCGCCCATCTCAATTCTCTCCACCTGGCACGCTGTGGAAGATCGCGTGCGCGATTTTATGTTGTTCTTCCTGTTGCTGGAGACCGGCATGCTGGGCGTGTTTCTAGCCCAGGACCTGTTCCTCTTCTACATTTTTTGGGAATTCACGCTGGTGCCCATGTATTTCCTCATCGGCATCTGGGGTGGACCCCAGCGCATGTATGCCGCTATCAAATTCTTCCTGTACACCATGGCTGGCTCCATCCTCATGCTGCTGGCCATCCTGTGGCTGGGTATTAATCAGGGCAGCTTCTATGTACCCGACCTGATCGCAAAGGGTGGCATTCCCGGGAACGTGCAGTTCTGGCTGTTCATCGCCTTCGCAGCCGCCTTTGCCATCAAGGTTCCCATGTGGCCGTTGCACTCCTGGCTTCCGGACGCCCACGTACAGGCGCCCACCGCCGGCTCGGTCATCCTGGCGGGTGTCTTGCTGAAGATGGGCACCTACGGCTTCCTGCGCTTCAACCTGCCCTTGTTCCCGCAGGCGGCCCTGCAGCTGGCCCCCCTGATGGCCACCCTGGCCGTTATCGGTATTATTTACGGCGCTATCGTTTCTTACTCGCAGCACGATGTCAAGAAGCTGGTAGCGTATTCTTCCATTAGCCATCTGGGTTTTGTGATGCTGGGCCTGTTTGCCCTGAATGCACAAGGGATTGAAGGCGGCATCCTGCAGATGGTCAATCACGGTATCAGTACGGGGGCTTTGTTCCTCCTGGTCGGCTTCATATATGAACGCCGCCATACGCGCGAGTTGGACGAATTTGGCGGACTGTGGCAAATAATGCCCGTGTACGCCGCACTCACTCTTATCGTCAGCCTTTCCTCTATGGGCCTGCCGGGTTTGAACGGCTTCGTGGGCGAGTTCACCATCCTGCTGGGCGCCTGGGGCGCCGGGCAGGCAGGCGGCTCGCTGGGTTCGGTGCTTTACGCCGCCTTTGCCGCCATCGGTGTCATCCTGGCCGCGGTGTATATCTTGTTCATGTTCCAAAAGATGTTCTTGGGCCCGGTGACGAAGAAGGCCAACGAAAAACTGAAGGACCTGAGCTGGCGCGAATTGGCCATCATGGTTCCCTTGCTGATCGTCATCTTCTGGATTGGCCTCTATCCCAAGCCCTTCTTTGCCCTGATGGATCCAACGGTCCAGCACCTCGTCGCCATCTTCCACAACACTGCCCTGGCGGCCCTGCCCTAGCATGCCCACTTTTACGGCTTTAGATTTTCAGGCTTTGCTGCCACAGACAATCCTGGTTGCCTGGGCTTGCGCGCTGTTGATGGTGGTGGTGTTTGCCAAGCGCGCCCATGCCGGGTTGATCCCACTGCTTACCGCCGTGGGATTGCTGGCTGCGGGCATCTTCGTGGCCCTTCAATTCGGCGTAGAGGCTACCGCCTTCAGCGGCATGCTGGTGGTGGATGGGTTTTCCAACTTTATTGATTTGCTGCTCATCCTGGGCGGCTTGCTGACCGTGGCGCTTTCCTATGATTATCTGCGGCGCATGGGCCTGGCGCGTGGCGAGTATTACGCCCTACTTTTGTTCTCCATCACTGGCATGATGCTGATGGCCTCGGCCGCTGACCTCATCATGGTCTTCCTGGCCCTGGAGTTGCTCTCCATCCCGTTGTACGTGCTGGCTGCCTTTGCCCGCCCCGAACCGCGCTCGGAAGAGGCTGGCCTTAAATATTTCCTGTTGGGCGCCTTTGCCAGCGGCTTCCTGCTGTTTGGGATTGCCACGGTGTACGCAGCTACAGGTTCCACTTCGCTTAGCCTGATCGTGGCTGCCGTAGCGGGCGGACTGACACAGCCAACCTACCTGGTGGTGGGCGCCGGGCTCATTTTGGTTGGGCTGGGCTTCAAGGTGGCGGCGGTGCCCTTCCATATGTGGACGCCGGATGTTTATCAGGGTGCGCCGACCTCTGTGACGGCTTTCATGGCACTGGGTGCCAAGACGGCGGGCTTTGCGGCGCTGATGCGCATCTTCCTGGTGGCTTTCCCCACAGTGAGCGCTCAGCTCACACCTGTGCTCATCGCCATAACCATTGCTACGCTGCTGGGGGGTAACCTGCTGGCCATTTCGCAGAATAATGTCAAACGCATGCTGGCTTATTCCAGCATCTCGCATGCAGGCTTCATCTTGATGGCCGTGGCCGCCTACGGCAACGACGCGGCGCGCTTCGATGTGGTGGCCTCGGCGTTGTTCTACCTGCTGGCGTTTGCCTTTGCCAGCTTCGGCTCCTGGGCCGTAGTGATGGCCCTGGAGCACAAAGAGGGTAAAGGATTGGAGTTTAGCGACTATGCGGGGCTTGGCAGCAAGTATCCAATCCTGGCGGCAGCCATGACCGTCTTCATGCTTTCCTTCACCGGGGTGCCGCCCACGCTGGGTTTTGCGGGTAAATTCTTCCTGTTCCGCGCCGTGCTGGAAGGCGGCTACGTTGGCTTGGCGGTCGTGGGAGTCTTGGCTTCGCTCATCTCGGCCTATTACTATCTGCGCCTGGTCGTGGTGATGTATATGCAGAAGGGCAATCCCAATGCCCACAACGACCCCTGGCTCACCTGGACCGCAGGAATCTCAGCCCTGGCTACGGTGGTGCTCTTCATCGCCTCCCAGCCCTTGTTCGCCTGGGCTTCCCAAGCTGTTCTCAAGATCTTTTAGCTGTTTCCTTTAACCCCTCGTAATAGGTCGAAACGCCGCTTCAGGTATACTGCCCTGCATGATCAAAGCGCTTATCTTTGACTTTGATGGCCTAATTCTGGATACCGAGTTACCGGACTATGCATCCTGGCAGGAGGTTTACCACGAGTATGGTTGTGAACTGGCCATCGAGGACTGGGGCCAGATCGTGGGCGGAACCGGCGCCTCGGACTTTGATCCCCATACCAACCTGGAGCAGTTGAGCGGCAAGATTCTGGACCGCGAAGAGGTATGGATCAGCCGCCGCAAGCAATATTTGGACCAACTCTATCAGCAGCCCGTGCTGCCTGGCGTTGTTGAACTTCTGGATGACGCCGAGCGCCGCGGCCTTAAGCTGGGCATCGCTTCCAGCTCCCCCGAAAACTGGGTGCGTGGCCACCTGGCTCGTCTGGGTCTTTACCAGCGCTTCGAGGCCATCAAGACCGCCGAAGACGTGCAGCGCACCAAGCCCGACCCTGAACTTTACGCCGCTATTTTGCAAGCATTAGGCGCGCAGCCTGAAGAAGCCATCGTCTTTGAAGATTCGCCTAATGGGGTTACTGCGGCCAAAGCGGCCGGCATCTTCTGTGTGGCGGTGCCAAACCCGCTCACTGCGCAGTTGTCGCTGGCCCACGCTGACCTGCGCGCGGATTCTTTAGCGGATATAACGCTTGACCGGTTAATCAGGGAAGTTGATCAGCGTTAATCCCAAGCCTAAATTAAATCAGCCCAAGCCAACTTAGCACGTAGCGCTGCAGTATCGCCAAGAACAGAGGCAGCAAAACCGGGATCAGCAGATTACGCAAGCTGCCGGGGTTCCAGGGCCAGGTGGCGACCCTGCTAACGCTCTCCATTTGTTCGCGGATGGCAGTCCCGGCTATCCTTAGATCGGAGATCTTGGCAAACTTGCGTGAGCTTACGGCCTCCTCCGTTTCGCCATACACCAAATTCAATTCTGTACCCAGGCGTTGAAGCTCGCGTTGCTTTTCATTGCCCAGTCGCCTATTGATACCCAATAGCGGCGCAATGAAAATGATCAAAGCCAAGCCCACTGTGTAGAGGATATATCCAAAGCCTATACTCCCCGCGCCAAGCAACGAAAATATGGCGTCCATCAGGATAGTCGCCAAAATAAATACCAGAGCGATGGTATATCCATAGCGGGAAAGGGCGTAAATATGCCATAAGTTAAAAAGGTTGACTTTTTTGACGTCTTTGTAAAGCGAATTGACCAAGAATAGTTGGCGGATTAATCGAAATAGGGAAAGGCCTTCTATAACACTGCCCAGTGCGGGAAGTAGGCTGATAAGGATTATCGTGAGGGGTTGGGTGATTCCGTAAGAAGTGGCGCGTTGGATTGCGTCGAAGGGAGCAAGGGTCAGTGCACCTGCCAGCAACACAAAGCCCGCAATTTCACCGATGGAGATGAACCCAACGAAGGTTTTGTTCACCTCGGCCAGGTTACCCCCCTGGCCCTGAATAAAGTTCTGAATTGCTGTGCGAGCCACACTATCCAGCCACAACCAAAAGAGGATATTGGCGGGCAGCCAAAGCGCCGGGAACAGCAGTCCCGCGTCGATCTGATATTTGGGTAAACCGCCCGCCTGCCAACTGGCCCAGTGATAGAGAACAGCGCTTATTAGGAATATCAGTACGGCAAGCAGGACTCCGTTAAACGGGGTCCGCTGGAACCAGGTTAAAAATCGATAAAGCCAGCGAGGAGTTGGTTCAGGTGATTTGGCCATGCAGCACATCCTGAGCGAATGGAATTTAGCTGATTGTAATGCCTTGTTTTCCCCCGATGAGTTGAAGGCTAGCTGGTAGTTTGGCCGTATAACTGACGATGTACAGTGCTAAGCACACGCACCTGCTCGGCAGCATGGTAGCTGCTGCGCACCAGCGGGCCACTTTCCACCCAGCGGAAGCCGATACCCAGGCCGTACTCCTTGAGGTCAGCGAATTCCTCGGGGGTGTAATAGCGCTCAATGGGCAGATGCTTCTTGCTGGGCTGTAGGTATTGCCCCACGGTGAGGATGTCCACGCCCCAGGAGCGCTGGTCGCGCATCACGGCCTTAACTTCCTTCATCGTTTCGCCCAACCCAACCATGATGCCGCTCTTGGTGAGCACGTCGGGCTCCATGAGCTTGGCGTTGGTAAGCGTGGCGGCGGCCCAATCGTAGTTGTCCTGTGGCTGCACCTGCTTGAACAGACGCGGCACGGTTTCCACGTTGTGATTGAGGATCTCAGGGCGGGCCTGCATGACGATCTTCAACGCTTCGGCGCTGCCCTTGAAATCCGGGATGAGTACTTCGATAGAGCAGCCCGGATGGATCTGGCGGATGCGTTTGATGACCATGGCGAAGATAGGCGCCCCACCGTCGGCGCGTTCATCACGGTTCACGCTGGTGATCACGGCATGTTTCAGTTCCATGTCTTTGACTGCCTGGGCAACACGCAGCGGCTCAGCCCAGTCCATGGCATTCGGCAAGCCATGTTGGATGTCGCAGAACCCGCAAGTGCGGGTGCACACGTTACCCAGCATCAGGAAGGTGGCAGTGCCATCCCCCCAGCATTCGCCGATATTGGGGCACATGGCTTCTTCGCACACGGTGTGCAGCGATTTGCTGCGCATGAGGCGCTTGAGGTTCTCGTAGCTTTCGCCCATGGGGGCTCGGACGCGAATCCAGTCCGGGCGACGCTTGGGAACGGGCGCCAACTGGATGTCATCCAGCTTGATGCGGTCCCTGGTGGGTGCTTGTGGACTCATCGGAAAGTATTCTACCCTAACCAGTAATTTGGCAGAAAGGGGCGAACACCGAAAATTGCATTACAAAACATTAACCTTGTGAAAGGACAAATCGAATTTATAATGGTGTAATTAGTTGGGTAGCCTAGTTGAATATCTCCCGAGATTGAGGTTAGTGGTTTTGCAGAACTCTCAAATTCGCCGAAATTTGACCTCTGGAATTAAAAACATCTTCTCCGGAACGCGTGGCCGCGACCTAAAAGAAACCCTTACAGCTTATCTTTTTCTTTCCCCAGCGCTGCTTCTAATCTTTGTTTTTGGGCTGTTCCCAGTCGGCTTCGCGCTGTATGTAAGTTTGCATAAATGGCTGATCGTCCGCGGGGACTTCCGCGGTTTGACCAATTATGTTCAAGCCATCAGCGGACTGGCCTACATCGTCCTGTTCTTCCTGGCCATTGGTTCCTTGGTGGCAGCCTTCCTGTTGGCGCGGGGTCTGCTTCGCCAAACCGAAGACGGCCGCAAGAAGATGTTGTGGCTGGCCATCCCCGGCGCCTTGTATGCGGCCAGCCTGTTCGCTTTCCTGCGCTGGATATACTTTCAGCTTCCTGAATTCCTGGATATCGCCGACAAAATGCGCGGCTTGGAGAGAACTCAGGAATTATTCTTCCGCCTGCTTAGCGAAGCCTTTTTTGCGCCGGAGGTGTTGCCTTATTGGCAGCAATTTATGGCAGTGCTGGTTCTGGCTGTGGTGGCGGGAATTGTGGCCAGACGCCTGCTACCCAGCCAAGACAATGCAAGCGTGCAGAGCAGGTTTGCCTTGATGTGGCTTTCACTGATCACAGGCATCGGCCTCATCCTTTTTGATTTTCAAGCCATCAACCAGGCTTATGCCGCGGCCGTGCAGAATGGCACGGATCCCGGTATTTGGCCGCAGGTCATCATGGTGATGTCGGGCGTATTCTTGCTTGTGGTCGCCTGGTTCATTTGGCGTAGCGCGGAGGGCCAGGCATCGGGCCTGAATTTTGCATTGCGTCTGCTGGCAAGTACCGTGTTGATGGTGGGGGCGGTGATGTTGATTGTTGAAGTACCCACCATCGTTGCAATGGGGGATGAGGACCTGTGGAACGGACTCAAGGTAACGGTTTTCTTCTCGTTGGGCACAGTTCCCATCCAACTGACGATTGCCATCTTTTTATCCGTCTTGCTGTTCCAGAAGCTAAAGGGCTCTGAAATCTTTAGGGTTATTTACTTTTTGCCTTACGTTACGCCCGCTGTAGCTTCTGCGACCATTTTCCGTCTGCTATTTTCGGAGCGAAACTCGGCGCCGGTCAACAGTGTGCTGGGCTTATTTGGCGTACAGCCTCAGGCGTGGTTGCGCGAGTCGCAGGGCATCCTCACCATGCTGGCGCATAGTTTAGGTATTATGGGTTATCCCAATTCGATCATCCCAGCCTGGGTGCCGCAGGACCTTGCGAACATGCTCTCCAACTGGCTGAACGGCCCCAGCCAGGCTTTGATCGTTATCATCATGTTGTCAGTGTGGACCTACGTTGGCTATAACGTGGTTATTTACCTAGCCGGCCTTTCCAGTATCCCCACGGAGGTTACGGAGGCGGCCGAGATCGATGGCGCCAACCGCTGGCAGGTCTTTCGGAATATCACCTTCCCCTTACTATCGCCAACCACCTATTTCCTTTCACTTATAGCTGTAATTGGAACCTTCAAGGCTTTCAACACCATTTGGGTTATGCGCCTGGGGGAATCCCTTGGGACAGTCGACACGATCAGTATCGTGATATTCGATGAGTTCTTCAACCGCTCACGCTATGGCTACGCTTCGGCATTGGCGTTTGTGCTCTTTGGCGTCATCCTGGCATTGACCTTTGTCAATAATCGCATTCAAGGTTCGCGGGTGTTCTATGGCTAATCCGGCGCCAGTCCAGGATAGGGTGAGTGTTGCCGGGAGAAAGGAGCTCGGCCGGGGCCTACCCAGGGATTTTTCCTGGAAATTCTTAAGCTACGTCATCCTTGTTATCGGGGCGGTTATCTCCCTGGTTCCTTTTGTGTGGATGATGCTGGCTTCAGTCATGTCGCTGGGTGAATCATTGGGAGCGAATTTCATTCCTTCCCAAGTACATTTTGAAAACTACATTGAAGCCTGGCAGGGAGCTCAGTTTTCGCACTTTTTGTTGAACAGTGTGATCATTACTGTGATAACACTGGCTGGCGAGCTTGTCTTCAGCGTAATGGCGGCCTATGCATTTGCCCGTATCAAATTCCCTGGCCGCGACATCATTTTTACGGTCCTGCTCGCCTCGATGATGATCCCCGGTGTGGTGACCATGATCCCCAACCTGCTGACAGTCACCTGGCTGGGACGCATCGGCCCGATTAAATGGATCGACAACTGGCCCGCCCTGACCATTCCCTTTATGGGCTCTGTTTTTTCGGTCTTCCTGTTGCGGCAGTTCTTCGCCCAGATCCCTGAAGACCTGTTTGAGGCTGCCAAGATCGATGGGGCTGGTCATTGGCGCATGCTTACGCGAGTGGCTCTACCGCTGTCCTCGGCGCCCATACTGGTCATCACGGTGCTTTCCTTCATCGGCTCCTGGAATTCCTTGGCCTGGCCCCTGCTGGTGACAAATTCGCCCAAGTGGCTGCCTATTGCCGTGGGGCTGTATAACTTCGTGACAGACCAGGGAAGCAAAGTCAATCTCATTATGGCGGGCTCAGTGATTACGATTATTCCCATTTTGGTGCTGTATTTCCTCACGCAGCGCCAATTTACCGAGAGTATTGCTCGGAGTGGATTGAAAGGCTGATGGATGGAAAGGAGGTGGTCGGAAGCTAAAGACCCCAGGTGAATACAGCACGTTAGTTATGTAACTACCCAACCTGATACAAGGAGTAGAAGAAATGAAATTTCGGAAAGCTTCACTCGTTTTCTCGCTGGTCGTAATGGCCTCGCTGGTCCTGGCGGCCTGCGGCCCGGCACCCACGGCAGCGCCGACATCTGCACCCGCACCCACTGCCGCACCCACGGAAATTCCCACGCCTGAGGGCATCATGGTGGATCCCAGCGGCCAGCACGTCGTGTTCTGGCACGCCATGAGCTCTGGGGCGCTCCTGGATGGGATCAACGCCATCGTGGACGAATTCAACTCCACGAATGAGTATGGCATCACTGTGGAAGCAGTGGCCCAGGGTAGCCAGGGTGACCTGGAGACCGCAGTCAACGGAGCCATCGCAACCGGTGAGCTGCCCAACCTGACCATGGGCTTCCCCAACGACTTATCGCTGTGGTACAACCTGGGCGATATCGCCAGCTTGAATGACTACATCGCCGATCCCACCTATGGGATCAGCGCCGATGATTATGCAGCTATCTACGCAGGCCCGCTAAGCTCGGGCACGCTGGCGGACGGCACGCAGATCGGCATCCCCATGCACCAGTCGGCTCAGGTGATCTTCTACAACAACACCTGGGCGCAGGAACTGGGTTTCCCCAACCCGCCTGCCACCTCAGCTGAGTTCAAAGAGCAGGCTTGCGCGGCTGCGGCAGCCAACAACGCGGATGACAATCCCGACAATGATGGCACCGGCGGCCTGGTGTACTTCCCGGATGCTTCGTTTATCTCCCCGTGGATCTGGGCTTTCGACGGAACCTACCTGAACGCGGCCGGCGATGGTTATGACCTGAACAACCAGGCCGTGCTCGACGTGGCTATGTTCCTCAAGGACCTGATCGACAGCGGCTGCACCCTGACCACCCCCAGCTTCCCCAATCCAGAGTTTGCAGCACGGCAGGCTTTGTTTGCGGTGAGCTCCACCGCTGGGGAGCCTTTCCAGATGTCTGCCATGGATGATGCCGGAAACGCCGACACCTGGAGCGCCATTCCGTTTGTTGGCCCTGATGGCACCAAGGCTGTGGATGCCTTTGGGCAGATGGTCGGCGTTGTCAAGACCAACCCCGAGGCCGATCTGGCAAGCTGGATCTTCCTGCGCTACCTGACCTCGCCTGCGGTGCAGGCTGAGTGGGTTGCTGCCACCGGGTACTTCCCCTCCCAGTCCACCACGGACGTGGGCGATCGTCCAATGACCGATCCATGGTGGGCGGGTGCGCTGGACCTGCTGCAATATGGGCACGGTGAGCCGAACTTGCCTGCACATGGCACTGTTCGCAATCTGATCCGCGACGCGTTCTTTGCGGTTCCGGATGCCGCCGACCAGGCAGCCGTCCAGGCCGTCCTGGATCAGCTAAACAGCGACGCAGCTGATGCGGTTGCGCAATCCCAGTAAGCTGTAAACAGTAAAATAATAAATCTCCCACAAGGGTAGCCTTGTGGGAGATTTATTTTCTGGGAGTAAATCGCGATGAAAAATCGATTTAGTTATTTTAAGTGCCTGCTGATGTTGGCGATGTGTATCAGCCTGGCAGCTTGTGCATCCCCCGTGGCCACGCAGGCGTCCACGGTTCCAGCGCCATCGGGGCTGCCTAGTGTAGCCCCGTCCGCCACCAGTGAGTCGGGCATGGATTCGGCATTTTTGCAGAAGCCCGCGGATGGCTTGCGAGTGATGAGTTACAACATCAATTGGGATTCCATTTTTCCAGTCGATGACCCCGAAAATGATGAGCTGCGTTGGTTCGATCGCCGCGAAAGTTTTGCGAGGATTCTGGGCGCTGTCCAGCCGGATATCTTGTGCTTGCAAGAGATCAATCCGCAACGGGACGCTGCTGATATAGCCGCGTATCTGGATGCCATCCTGCAGCCGCAAGGGCAGGGATGGAATGTGGTGCTGGTTCGAGATACGTTGATCGCCTCAATATATCCGCTGGCATCAGCTGGGTATGAGATGGGAGCATCCAGCTATATCCCCAACCTGCCCCAGGCTGCCGTCTTGGTCGACCTGCCGGATGAGCAGTATGGCGCGGCAGACCTGTACGTCCTTTGTTCTCATTTCAAATCGGGCAGCGGGATATCGGATGAGCGCCAGCGCCAGCGGCAGGCGGATGCACTGATGCAGCACTTGCGCGATGCGATAACGTCGGGTGGAAACTTTGATCTGCCTTCCAACACGCCTTACATCGTGATGGGCGATTTTAATGCCTACGACGGGACGGATAGTGCCGATATAAGGACCATCACGACTGGAGACATTGACAGCGAGGCGGTTTATGGCCCGGATTTCGCCCCAGACTGGGATGGAACCAGTTTGGAGGATGTGCTGCCCAGCCACAATGCTGCGGGAGTTGACCTGTATACCTGGCGCGATGACGCCGAACCTTTTGACCCTGGGGTTCTGGACCATATCATGTTCACCGATAGCGGCTTGCAGGTGGTCGATTCTTTTATCCTGGATACAACCCAGCTTTCGGCGCAGGGGCTGGCTGCTTACGGCCTGCAACGCGAGGATGTATTGCTGGATGCGGCTAAATTGAATTTCGACCACTTCCCGCTGGTGGTGGATTTTGAAGTGCCCAGCCCTTAGGCAGGGCATCTTGACCGCTTCGCCTGGGCTGATAGAATACGCTGCACGCGGGCGTCGCCAAGTGGTAAGGCATCAGCCTTCCAAGCTGACATCACGGGTTCGAATCCCGTCGCCCGCTCTGCTATTTGTATAGGTGCCCCATATGTGGTGTATACGATGAGTGCCCCCATCCATATATTCGGGTAAAAATGTCCAAGTAGTCCCAACAATCTACAGTTTCTATCCAGGGTGCACCAGCTTTGCACAAAAACCGATAGGAAGGCGGCCTTCAACGATAATAATCATCCACATGGATGTGGAAAAAAATATTTTGGGCCGATAATGTTAGACGAGGATAATAATGAATGCTTACCATCCAGACTCCGCGAGTGAATTGGCATTTCATTTGCGACATCTCCGAGACATTCGTCTTGAAAAGAAGATCGCTAACAAAGGAATAGGCCGGAAGAGGAGGCCCTTAACTAGGAAAGAACGAGACGATGTCTTTCAAAAAACACATGGAAGGTGTCATGTCTGTGGAGGTGAAATACTCCCGAATGAGCAGTGGGAGGCTGATCATGTCTTCGCGTTCTCGCAAGGCGGCGAGGATTTTGCTGTTAATTTCCTCCCAGCCCACTCAGTTTGCAATAAATACAGATGGTTTTATGGGCCCGAGGAATTTCAATGGATCATAAAACTTGGAGTATGGATGAGAGCGCAAATTGATAGGGAAAACTCGGATGCAATTAGATTAGCTGAACGATTTGTGAAGTATGAAGCCGTGCGCGAATTTAGGAGGAAGAAATCGGATATGGAATAAGCCCAGCCCAGTTGGTCGTACCTCAAGGCCGAGCTTAAATCGAGAATGATATCAATAGGTGAGTTCTCGCGCAACGCCATAATGTCACCGATTAGACTGATCAAATTACTATTGTTTGGGAATGGAAGAACTAGGACTTTGTTTTGGCGGCACTACCTAAATCCATCCTTCGCTTCCCTTTATGAACGCACACCAATCCGTGCCCCTCAATACCGAGACCCGCCCACATCATGGAGTCGATTCGAGGACCAAATGTACAGGCATAAGCTTTCCTTGCCATCGCGTCATTCTGGGTTTAAACTCAAGGTGGCTTTAGGGTTACAAACACAGCTAGCGAGCATCAGCCTTCCAAGCTGACATCACGGGTTCGAATCCCGTCGCCCGCTCTTTGCACTGCAGCGCAGCGGAGTAATTCTTCTCCAAGTAAGGGTTAGTGAAAAAAGCAAACTCGACAGTGAACCTCAGTCGCAGGGGGATGCTATTCAAAATAGCTAGAGTGGTAACAAGCAAACTCATCAAAGGCGACTATCACTTTTCCACTGTGTCCGAAGTTTCTCCGGCGGAGTTACTGGAACGCATCAAGACCAATCCACGACTGCTTTTGGTTGACACGCGATCCACGCAGGAATTCAATTCGGGATTTGGGCACATCCCCAATTCGAAACTGATCCCGCTTATGGAATTATTCCCCAGCTTTGCTAACACGGATGAATTCAAAGCGAAGGTCAAAGAGCTCGAGGATCGCTTCGATGAAGTGCAGGACTTCAAACAGCAGGAAGTAATAACCATCTGCCCCGGGGGCGGCCTGTCTTTGATAGCCGCGGAGATCATGGCTGAAGCGGGTTTCAAAGATGTCAAGAGCCTCTCTGGCGGCATTGATGGGTGGTTCAAAAAGGGTTACCCAACAACGGGCCCATAGGATTTGGCAAAATCTCAATCGAAAGCAAAAAAGCCCGGACAATTAGCCCGGGCCTTTTTCTTGATGGACAAAGGTGTGTTATCTGAGTTCGTAGTAACCGTCACCCACGGGTCCGGAGGTGAGATAGATATAAGTGACACCAGAGTAATCATTGAAATCGCCGTTGGTTGCTCCACTGTCTTGGCATAGGGTGCCTGCTAAGACCCAGTTGCTCGAATCCCAGTGGTAGTAAGGATAGCTATATGAGCAGGAGGACTGTGTTCCCTCTGCAGGCCGCGATTCGTGGATCACGAATGAATACTCCCGGCCGCCGAACCCGACAACAGCCGTTTCCTCCATCGTAGCTTTGCCGATAGCCGCCGTACAGGCAAGCAACCCGTCTTCACGGATCCTGCAAGTAAGGGAGTAATTGATCCCATTCACTGCGACAAAGGTGGGGGCGTCGGCGAGGTCGAAGGTGCCGGGGATGCTGAAGTACAAGACCAGACCCTTCCCTTCAATGAAGCTGGCCCCAGCAAACCCTGCGGAGGAATCGGCGAAAACGGGGGTTGCAGAGAGTAGGAGAAGCGCAAGAACGAGTATGGCCTGCCCAATAACGCGGGTTGTTTGCCGATTCATGAGTTCCTCCTTTGGATATCTCTTTCTACAATACGTTATAAGCATGACTAGTGATGATTGTCACAAGAAAAGAGGGACAATGGGCGTTAGTCCTCAATATCGCTGAGGATCCACACCTTCAGGGACCAGGAAGTGGTAACCATCTGTCCGGGAGGCGGCTTATCCTTAATCGCTGCTGAAATAATGGCCGAGGCTGGTTTTAAGGATGTAAAGAGTTTATCGGGTGGTGCGGACGGATGGTTTAAGAAGGGATATCCAACTACATTATCTTAAAAGCAACAGGGAAAGTAGATGCGCTAAGCATCAGCTCCATTTATATAGCTTAACGGTCCGGCATTAAAAAGCGCCGGGGGAACACGTAAGGACTATCTTCCAGTTTGAGCCAATCGATCATCTTGAATATGCCGAGGACATTGAGGGCCAGGCCAAGAACGACGCCGAGGACCCAATCCAGTGTTGTGGCCTGGCCTGTTTGGGCGAGGAAGATAAAGAAGTAGGTGGAGATGGGCAAGAAAAGCAAAATGGCAGTGAGCATGCCGGGGTTGTAGCGCGTGCCGCCTTTGATGTTGAAAAGGAAAGTGTGGGCGATGAAATTGCCCAGAGAGATCAGGATAGAGGCGATGGCCAGCCAAAGGAAACGCTCTCCGAAAGCGGCGGCCAGGATGTACGACCCCCAGCCAACCAGGGTGTTGATTATAAGGGCGGAGTTAGGGTTGAGGGGATAGCGGTCCGGTTGGGTGCTGGAAAACATGACCACATTAATCATGCCGGGGAAATAACCGGGATACCGGTACTCCTCGACTTGGTGCAGAAAGAGCGAGACCAGGCTGAGCCATAACACCAGGGCCAGGGGGCTAAGGCTGGCGAGCAGGATGTAAACCACTGCGGCGGCGGCCAGGACAAGACCCAGGTCGAACCAATGGAAGCGCAAAAAATTGAGCATACGGCAGTATACACCTAGGCCGAAAGAACAGATGCCTCTATAATTCCGGGTAGCTTATGGCAAAGGAGCGAAAATGAAGATCGATGCGGTAGGCGTAACCTCTAGGGATATGCAACTGACAGTGGCATTCTACAAGCTGCTGGGCTTTGAATTCGGCGAGGTAAAGCCGGAGGATGACCATGTTGAGCCGCTGACGCCCGATGGCTCGGCGCGGTTGATGGTCGATTCGGATAAGCTGTCGACCGAACTTCTGGGTGAAGCGCCCAAGCCGGGCAATCATTCCTCGTTTGCTATCCTGTACGATTTGCCGGCGGATGTAGACCAGGCCGCCGCGGCGGTGAAGGCGGCCGGGTACACACTGGTAAAAGCGCCCTGGGACGCTTTCTGGGGCCAGCGCTACGCCATCGTGGAGGACCCTGACGGCTATAAAGTGGACCTGTTTGCAGCCCTAAGCTGACAGCTATCAGCCGTCAGCCTTCAGCAAAACCCAACGTGTAGTACCATGGGCCGTGGAGAAGTGTGTTCGGCAAAAGCCGATAGCTTCCCCGCGTTGCATGCTACAACGCGTAGTACTATGGAGAAGTGTGGAGAAACGTGTTCGGCGAAGCCGAATAGCTTCTCCCGCGTTGCGCAGCAACGCAGGGCCCGTAGCTCAAGGGCAGAGCAGGCGGCTCATAACCGCTTGGTTGCAGGTTCGAATCCTGCCGGGCCCACTAACCTCTTTCGCAAGAATGTGATATTGGGTCGCTATTCATAGCCGCTATTCATTGGGACGATTTCACCATACCCATTAGCAGGCCTGAACCCGATGGCACCGAGATTTGTAAGCTGAGTTGTGATGACTGTTCTCCCCCAACTTACCGACGTTGCCCTCAACGATCCCCGTTGGCTCTGGGGCGGACCAACGCCAGCCGCCGCGGAGTTTAGGGGGCGGGAATGCCTCGCCTTTGCGGATTCCGTCGCCTTGGCGACATTGGAGGGGCTTAGGCTGAGCGACGGCCTTATCGAAGTGGAGCTGGCGGTCACGGCCGAGCGCTCTTTTCATGGGATTGGCTGGCATGCGCGCGACGTGGCGAACTACGAATCTTTCTTCGTACGCCCGCACCAAATCGGGAATCCTGATGCCATTCAGTACACACCCGTTACCAACGGGATCTCGTCCTGGCAGCTATACCATGGCGAGGGTTTCTGGGCCCCAATCGTTTTTCCGTTGGGGGATTGGTTCACGATCCGCGCCGTGCTAGCCGGCAATCAGGCGAATATCTACGTCGCCGACCTTGCGACCCCAACTCTCGAAATACCAGGGTTGAAGCATGGAGCAATCGACGGTAACTTTGGAATCGCTGTTGGCGGTTCGGGGCTGCGCGTCGCGTGGATTTCATGGGCTGCGGGTGTTTTTCCTTTACATGCACCACTCCAGCAGCAACCACCGCGACCTTCGGGGGTGATCCCGGCTTGGCAAGTCTCCGCGGCGTTCCCAGAAACGGTCATCGCCTCAGCACTGCGTGCCGAGCATGCCTGGACGCAGCTGGAAGCTGAGCCATCAGGCTTGGTGGATCTTGCACGTGCTAGCGGAATTTCAGGGGATAGAAACACTGTCCTGGCTCGTGCAAAACTCGTGTCGATTGGGGAACAGCGGAAAGCGTTCCAGATCGGTTATTCCGATCGCGCCGTGGTCTTCCTTAATGGGGAACCCATGTGGCGGGGTGATGCAACCTATCGCTCCAGGGATTATCGCTTCCTTGGCAGTATAGGTTATTGGGACATCGTTCACCTACCGTTGCAAGTGGGCGAGAACGAGTTATGTATAGCCGTTAGCGAGACTTTCGGTGGCTGGGGGATCCAGGGCCGCCTGGAGGATGTTCGCGGGGTCACATTCGGATAGTGCTTGTTCCACTGGTCATTGTGACGCAGATTCGTGATAAGTGAGGAGTCATAATTAAGCGGAGGCTGCACATCATGTTATGCAAACCAGGAAGCGGCGCGCTTGTTCCTGGCTATTAATGAGTTGTGGGACGGGGCGTTTTTTGCGTGAGCTACTGCCACTTCGTAACCCGCTCCGGCGTGGTTTCATCTCCCAATTCGGCGCATAATTCACGCAGGCGCGGCAGGGCGCCTTTCCATTCCAGATCTTCCAGCGTTTCAGCCAGCGGCACGTCGGTGCGCAGCAGGGCCAGCTGGCGGAACAGTTGGGCTTCTTCATAATGGCTTTGCAGGCTCAGGGCCAGCTTGGCGGCGCGGCCGGCACCTATACCCTTGCTTTGCCACTTGGAAGCATCCTTGGGAATATTTTCGAGATGGCCAAATTCGAACAACACGGTGGAAGTGGATTTAGCGCCCCAGCCGGGGATGCCGGGGTAGCCGTCGGCGCTGTCGCCCACCAGTGCCAGCCAATCGGGGATGGAGGGCGGCCTGACGCCGAATTTATCCAGGACGCCATCTTCGTCCAGGATGATCTCCCGACGGCGGTCCCAGCGCACGACCTTGGTGCCTGTGACCATCTGCGCCAGGTCTTTGTCCGGCGAGCACAGCAGGATTTGTTCTAAGGCAGGCTCATCCTTCCAGCGAGCCGCTGCGGCAGCCATGGCGTCGTCGGCCTCGAATTCGATCATCGGCCACACCGTTACGCCGCAGGCTGCCACCAGGTCTTCGGCCAATTGGAACTGGCCCCACAAATCCGGGTCGATGCCTTCACCGGTCTTATAACCGGCATACAGGTCATTGCGGAAGGATTCGATGACATGATCGAAGGCGTAGGCAACGTGGGTGACATCCGGCTGGTTGAGCAGCATCACCAGGCTGCGCAGCAATCCGAGGGCCGCGCCCACCTCGCGGCCATCCGGCGCCTTCTTGGATGGGGGACCAAAGAAGTTGCGGAACAACTCGTAGGTGCCGTCAACCAGGTGCAATTTCATGCTGGAATTCTAATCGGATCGCGGTAATAACTCAGCCCTGAAACGGGAAAGTGTGATTCAATAGACTCACCTATATGCTGACCCTGTATTTGATGCGCCACGCGAAATCGACCTGGGATGATGCCTCGCTACCGGATAGCCAGCGCCCGTTGAATGCCCGCGGTCGCCAGGATGCGCAAACTATGGGGCGCTATCTCGCCAACCAGGAGCTGCCGCCGGCTGTGATCCTATCTTCCTCGGCGAAACGTGCCCGGCAAACCGTTGAAACTCTATTGCAATTTCTGCCTGCTGCAACTCAGGCCCTCTTCTATAATGAGCTATATCAGGCCGACGTTTCAGGGTATATGGCAATATTGTCTACTCTCAAGGACCAGGCTATTTCCCCGGTCATGATTGTCGGCCACAACCCTACAATGGAAGCAGCTCTGAAACATTTTGGTAGTGGAACTGGGCAGCATTTTCCCACCGCCGCAATAGCGCAGCTCGCCTTCCAAATCGAAGCTTGGTCAGAATTAAACTCAAAGACAATCGGCGAGCTGCTCTCGTTTTGGAAACCGAAAGAAATTCATGCCTAAAAGCAACGAATTACCCTTAAGTGACAGGGTAGTAGCATTTATCGATATTGGTACCAATTCAATCCGCTTGCTGCTGGTTAAGTTGCATCCCAACCAAACCTATACGGTACTTTCTCTGCAAAAGGAAACTGTACGCCTGGGGGATGAAGAATTTACGGATGACATCTTGCGCCCCGAAGCCATGCAGCGCGCTCTGCACGTTTGCAAACAGTTCGCCGATATGGCGCGTTCCAACCAGGCGGATGAAATCGTGGCTGTGGCCACCTCCGCCACGCGGGAAGCGCGCAATAAGAATACCTTTCTGAGATTGCTGCACAAAGAAGCCGATCTGGATGTGCACACTGTTTCCGGGCCGGAGGAGGCACGCCTGATTTATCTGGGCGTGTCAAACGGCTTTGATCTTAAGGGCGGGCGGGGGTTATTTGTGGATATTGGCGGCGGGAGTACCGAGCTGATTGTGGGCGATCAGATTAACTTCGATACGCTCGATTCGCTCAAGTTGGGGGCGATACGGCTGACCTCCAGGTTCTTCTCCAAGGCGGACGTGGGCAAAGTCTCGCCCAAACAATATAGGGCCATTCGCCAATACATATCCAATGCGGCTATTCGTTCGCTGCAGAAGTTGCAGTGGCACACCTTCGACTTTATCGTTGGTTCTTCTGGGACTATTGAAAATGTTGCCAGCGTTGCCGCCCAACGTGACTTTGGCCGCCCATTGGTTAAGGACGACATCATCAGTTATGAGCAGGTCAGCTCCACAATGAAATATCTTTGTTCACTGACCTTGGAAGAGCGCAGTCAGGTCCCGGGATTGAACCCACGACGTGCCGATATAGTCATCGCAGGGGGGGCCGTCCTTCATACCATCATGAAGGAACTCAGCATTGATGAGCTGCGCATAACCGAGCTGGGTATGCAGCACGGGTTGCTGGTCGATTACATGCTCAGGCATGCATATCTGCAGCGCAGCGGCCAGGGTTCATTGAGGGAAGAAGATGTGATGCGCTTTGTACGTAAGCTCCAGGTGGATATCACCCACGCTGCCAAAGTGCGTGATCTGGCACTAGCCATGTTTGATAGCGGCCGTAATGAGGGCTTACACGATATAGACGATCATCACCGCGAATTACTGGGGCATGCAGCTATCCTGCACGATTTGGGCATATTCCTTTCCTACAACGGCCACGAGTCGCATAGCTACTATCTAATCAAGAACAATGCATGGATTGGTTTCGATCAGGATGAGGTGCAAGTAATGGCTTCCCTGGCGTACTTCCACCGCAAGCGCTTCCCGCAGATGAAGTACCCCGAATTTGCCGCAGTGGATGAGGATTCGCGCAAAGCTGTGCAACAGATGGCTATTCTGTTGCGCCTGGCTGAAGCATTGGATCGCAGCCACAAAGGAGCAGTTAACCGAGTGGCCTTTCGTCTGAAAAAGAGGCAGGCTATATTGGATGTGACCTGCCTGCAGGATTGCCAGTTGGAAATGTGGGGGCTGGGTGACCACGCCAGGGCGTTTCGCAAAGCGTTTGGCTACTCCCTGGAGCCCCGCCTGGTAGAAACCCCCGTAAAAATCTAGGCAGCTACTTGTTTTGCACCGTTTTTTTTGGGGGGGCAGAAACTAGAGCCCGTTTTAGAGGACGCCCCGCTGTCAATAGCCGTCTGGTAGAATCATCGCATGAATGCTGAGCTTCCTTTTCCACCCTAATTCTGGAGGCAATATATGGCGAATTCTGAACCTGCTGGGAAAGAGAAGTCTCAGCCTGAAAATAGCCAATCTGGACAAACCCATTCTTCCAAAAGACCCCAAAAAGCGAACGTAAAAAGTAAAGCTAAAAACAAGTCAGCAGCTGCTCCCGAGAAGGAGCAGCAAGATGTTGTCCTGAAAGGCAAAGAAAAAAAGAAGAAGTCCAAGAAAAAGGACAAAAAGGACAAGAAGGACAAAAGGAAAGATAAGAAGAAGGATAAAAGAAGCAAGAAGAAAAAGGGCAAAAAGAACAAAAAGAAATAGTAGCTTTCACTTGCCATAACCTTGTCAATAGTTCGAGTTTAAATGTTTAAAGGCACGATTAACGCCAGCCATTCCACCTATTATTTGAATCGCGAATTAGGCATGCTTGCATTCCAGCAGCGCGTATTCGAAGAAGCGTTAAACCCTGCCACGCCTCTTCTGGAAAAGGTGAAGTTCCTGGCTATTGTGGACAACAACCTCGATGAGTTCTTTATGGTCAGGGTAGGGGGTTTAGCCATGCAGCGCAATGCGGGGGTCAAGGCCTTGTCCATGGATGGCAAGACACCTGCCGAGCAGCTGGCAGCGATCCGCAAAGAAGCGGCCGCTTTCATGGCGAAATTGCGGGAGTACTTCAACAAAGACATCCTCCCGGCTCTTAATAAAGAAGGCATCCACGTCCTCAATTACAACGACCTGTCTGAACGCCAGCGAGAAAGTGCAGACTCCTTTTTCAAGGAAGTGGTCTTTCCGGTATTAACCCCGCTGGCTTTTGACCCTGGGCATCCCTTCCCGCACATATCCAACCTCAGCCTCAACTTGGCGGTCTCCATCAAAGGACCCGACAAGGTCGAGCGATTTGCACGGGTCAAGGTGCCGGGCACGTTGCCGCGCCTGGTCCCCATCAAACGTTCGTCCGGAGGAGTACGCCGGGATGGCACCGTCCCTTACCATCACTATTTCGTGTGGCTGGAACAACTCATCGCCGCCAACCTCAAATCCCTGTTCCCCGGCATGAAGGTATTGGAGGCGCATGCGTTTCGGGTGATCCGCAATGCGGATATGGCTATTCGGGAATTGGAGGCTGGCGACCTGCTGGAAAGCATGGAGGAGAGCGTACGCCGCAGGCGATTCGGCGATGTGGTGCAGTTGAGCGTGCATGCGGATATGCCGGAAGCCATGCTCAAGCTGCTGGTGAGTAATTTCCGCATGGACCCCAATCAGGTTTATCGACTGGCTATGCCCCTGGGCCTCAGTTCCATAATGGAATTGACCCGCATCGACAGATTTGATCTCAAAGATGAACCCTTCATGCCTCGCCCCATTCCCATCTTAGGCCCGGAGGAGAAGGAAGAAGGCATCTTCGCGGCCATTCGCCAACGGGACATCTTGCTCCATCATCCTTACAACTCATTCGACCCAGTGATTAATTTCCTACGGGCGGCGGCACGTGACCCGGATGTGCTGGCTATCAAGCAAACGCTCTATCGTGTGGGGCAGAATTCGCCGGTGGTGCGCGCCCTGCTTGAGGCTCGTCGCGAGTACGGCAAGCAGGTGGCCGCCCTGGTGGAGTTGCGCGCCCGTTTCGACGAGGAGAGCAATATTCAATGGGCCAAGCGCCTGGAGCAAGAGGGTGTGCACGTGACCTACGGGTTGATGAACTATAAAATCCACTCAAAAGTGACTTTAGTTGTTCGCCGAGAAGGGGGCGGCATACGTCGCTATGTGCATCTCGGCACTGGCAATTACAACAGCGTCACAGCCCGTACGTATGAGGACTTCGGCCTTTTTACTGCAGATGAGGATATTGGCGCGGATGTTTCCGATCTCTTCAACTTCTTAACCGGGTATTCGTTGCAGAAGGACTACCGCAAGCTGCTGGTAGCGCCGATCAACTTGCGAGAAGGCATTGTGGATCGCATCGAACGCGAGATCGAACACCACCACCAGCATAAGAATGGGCGCTTGATATTTAAAATGAACGCCTTGGTGGATAAACCCATGATCCGCACCTTGTACAAAGCCTCCCAGGCTGGCGTGCAGATCGACCTCATCATACGCAGCATGTGCTCACTGCGCCCGGGCATCAAGGGCCTGAGCGAAAATATCCACGTGCGCAGCCTGCTGGGGCGCTTCCTGGAGCACAGCCGCATCTATTACTTCCGTAACAACGGGCAAGAAGAGGTTTGGTTGGGCAGCGCGGACTTGATGACGCGTAATCTGACCGACCGCGTCGAGGTGTTGTTCCCCTTGCAGCAACACGATTTGCAGCGACGTGTGCTGGATGAAATCCTGCCCCCTTACCTGGATGAGCGGGCCGACGTGCATCTGATGCTTCAGGATGGCAGCTACGAACGGTCAAAATCCGGTAAGGATGGGAATTTGCATGTGCAGGAGTGGCTCCTGCTGAACGGTCACCACGAAGAAGCACTGGTCAAGGAGATCAAGTCCCCAGCCAAGAAATAGCATCTGGAAAATCTTTCCCTATGCTATGATTCCCAAATGCTAAAGAACCTGGACCCGGGCAAACGCTTAATAGTCTATGTAATCATAAATGTGATCGTATCGGCCCTGACCACCCTGCTTGTGTTGATAATTTGGACCAAAGTGACCTTCTCGGGTGCCCCAAATATTGTGGCTTCGTCTGGAGGCGCAGCACCTGCCGCACTAGGCGATCTGGCGAGCATCAATGCGGTGATCGGGGCAGGGGACTTGGCTAACGAACGCGTGGTGATCCAGCAAATCGGAGACCAGGACGTCTCGCTGGCTGGATGGGTCTTGCGAGATGGGAATGGCAATGTGTATCGTTTCCCCGCATTGGTGCTGCATCCCGGCGCCGCGGTGGATGTGTACACTGCCACCGGCGAGGATACGGCTACCTCGTTATATTGGGATCGTTCCGTAGCAGTGTGGAGTTCCGGGGAGCAGGCCACCCTGCAGGATGCCAGTGACCACCAGCAGGCTGCCTATACAGTTCCATGAGTGACCAATATCGAGGCATCGACGAGATCATCCAGCAGGCGATACGCGCAGGCGCCTTCGATAACCTGCCTGGCAAAGGCCAGCCGCTGAGGCTGGAAGAGAACCCTTATCTCGATCCTGAATGGCAATTGGCCTATCACCTATTGAAGGAGAACGGCTTTGCCCCGGATTTCATCCAGCAGCGCCAGGCCATCGAGCAGGAACTGGCCGCAGCCCGCGAGGCGCTGGCGCGCAGTTGGGCCTGGCGTCAGCAGGCGTTGACGGAGGGCAGGAACTCCCAATGGGTAGAGGTGGAGTGGGAGAAGGCCAGGGTCCGGTTTAGTGAACAAATTGAGAGCCTAAACGGACATATTCGCGACTATAACTTGCAAGTGCCCACCTCCACCCTGGCACGAAAAATAGTCAAAATCGATTTGGAGCTCAAGAAGTTCGTAGGGTAATTGCCTGAAATTGGTTGGACCTGGTCAACCGTATCAGAGCCGCTGCCTTAATATTTCCAGCGATTTCTTGCTCCCGCGTTCGGCCTCTGTTACACTAACCTTGTTCCCCTTGTAAAGTGAACTGATTGCCATGTCCCTTTCTTTCTATCGCAAATATCGCCCCAGTACTTGGTCTGATGTCGTCGGCCAGTCGCATGTGGTGGACACCTTGCGCAATGCGGTAGCCGCCGAACGCGTGGGCCACGCCTACCTGTTTGCCGGGCCGCGCGGCACGGGCAAGACCAGCGTGGCGCGCTTGCTGGCCAAAGCGGTCAACTGTGAAGCCGAGGACCCCGCCAAGCGGCCGGATGATAAGTGCGAGAACTGCCTGTCTGTGCAGGAGGGTAGTTTTCTGGATTTGATTGAGATCGACGCGGCTTCCAACACCAGCGTCGAAGATGTGCGCGATCTGCGCGACAAGATCAATTTTTCCCCTAATCGTGGGCGATACAAAGTCTACATCATAGATGAAGTGCACATGCTTTCAACCGCGGCTTTCAACGCTTTGCTGAAGACCTTGGAGGAGCCGCCACCGCATGCCATCTTTATCTTGGCCACCACAGAAGAGCACAAGATCCCTGCCACGGTGCTCTCTCGTTGCCAGAGGCACGAATTCCGCCGCCTGCCCGTTGGGGAGATGGTGGCCCAGTTGGAAAATATTTGCAAGCAGGAGAAGATCAAAGCGGATAAGGGTGCCTTGGAACTTATTGCCCGCCAGGCTACCGGCAGCCTGCGGGATGCCATTTCACTGCTGGACCAGCTAGCTTCCACGGGCGCTGAGGTCAAGTTGGATTGGGCTCAACAGGTGCTGGGCACAGCAGCTAATTTGGCCGTGCTGGACCTGGTGGACGCCCTGGCGGCGGGGGAAGCAGCCGCTGGATTGGACCAGATCCATAAGGCCCTGGATGTGGGCAGCGACCCGCGTCAGTTTGCCCGCCAGATAGTGGATACCCTACGCGGCATGTTGCTTCTGCGCATGGGCGCCTCGCTGGGGCCGGAGCGCTCTGGCGAGGAGGCCAAGCGTATGGCGGAGCAAGCCAAGAAGTTTGATGTAACCAGCTTATTGCACAAGATTCGCCTGTTCAACGACGCGGCCGGTGAAAAACCGGCTTGGCTGCCCAGCTTGCCATTGGAAATGGCCTTTATCGAGGCAATGGGGGCCCCAGGCGATACGGCTGGTCCTGCCTCCCCTCCAGGGCAGTCGGCAACTGCGCAGCCTCAGCCAAGAAATGCGATAAAGGCAACACCTAAGGAAAAGCCTAAAATGGAAAATCCGCCCTCTGAAGACCAAGCGTTGGACGGGGATGCTTGGGATCGCATCAGGGATGGGATGAGGGCGCGCGATCGGAATGTGGCCGCTTTGCTGAATTCTGTCAAAACCCGCCAGGTGCAGGGGAACACCCTGGTGCTGGGCTTTGCCAGCGAGTTGCTCAAAGAAAAGATGGAAAAGGCCGAGAATCTCGATGTGCTTCAAGAGGTTATGGATGGCGTATTAAGCGAACGGCTTAGTGTCAAGTGTGTATTGGCTGCCGGCAAGGCGGGAACATTGCCTCCGGACCTGGACAATTCGGGTGTGGTGGCCACGGCGGTCCGCTTGGGTGGCGAGATCGTGGACAAAACCGATTTGGGCTAGAGCTCCCAATAGTAAAATCGTTGATATCAAAGCGAACTTGGAGAGTGTTATGAATAAACTGCCTGGAATGGGCGATATGGCTGGTATGCTCAAACAACTGCGCCAGATGCAAGGTGAACTAGCCAAGGCCCAAAAGGAACTGGCAAAGGAAACCGTAACCGCTGAGGCCGGAAAAGGAGCTGTTCGCGTCACTGTGACGGGTGATCAGCGCTTAACTGACTTGGAAATCGACCCTGAACTTTTGGCCGCTGGGGACACAGCCCACCTAAGCAAGTTATTGCAGGAAGCCTTCAACAAAGCGCTGGACGATTTCGCGAGATGGCTAAGAAACGCCTGGGCCCGCTGACCGCCGGCCTGGGTGGATAACCTCCACCAGCAATCCAATGCTGCTTCCCGAACCGATCCAACGCCTGATCGACGCCTTCTCGCGGCTGCCTGGTGTGGGGCCGAAGACCGCCTCGCGCCTGACATTTTTCTTGCTGCGATCGGAGGGTAACCTTCCAGATGAACTTTCCGCAGCACTGGCTGGCTTGCGTTCGGGCACGGGCAGTTGCACACAATGCTTCAATATCACCATGGCTGATCAGGAGTTATGCCCAATTTGCGCCAGCAGCGAACGTGACCGCAGCCTGATATGCGCAGTGGAAGAGCCGCTGGACGTGCTGGCCCTGGAGGGCACTGGCGGCTATCGCGGTTTGTATCACGTGTTGGGTGGGGCGCTTTCCCCCATTGAAGGTGTCGGCCCTGATGACCTGAAGATTGCCGAGTTGCTGGAACGCGCCAAGGGGCATGAAGTTCATGAGGTTATCGTGGCCACGAACCCAAGCATGGAGGGCGACGCCACAGCCATGTACCTGCAGCAGCAAATGGCGCCGCTGGGGATCCGCTTGACCCGGCTGGCTCGTGGGCTGCCCATGGGCGGGGATTTGGAATATGCTGACCAGAGCACCTTATTGCGGGCGCTGGCCGGGCGTCAGAACATGGATTAGTCTGGAGCGCAGGCCAGCGTCTCAGTTACGGCCTTTAATGCAGCGGCCATTTGCGGCGAGCGTTCGATTTCATTCCCCAAATAGCTCCAAAAAGTGCACATCAGCTCACTATCGTTTTTTATTCCGGCCTGGGGGTTCAAGGTTAAGGATTCTGCTAGTTCCCATTTATCTAGGTGGGCATACGCCTCAATTAAGGGGAAATACTCGCGAATGTATGCTGGCTTAAGATTGGCTTGATTTGCCTTGTTCATCAAGCCAATCACGCCTTCCCAATCTTCCCGTTGCGCGGCTAGGTCGGCCTTTTCGAAGTAGTAACACCAAGAGTGAGGTTCTTCTTCCCCAAAGGTTTCCTCGCTGGGAAGCACGCCGTTTACCAGGTCTGCAGCTATGCGCTGATCTCCTGCTTTGGCCAAGACCGATCGATTTTCGGATGGGATGACATTATTTGATATGTCTGTTGGGGATAGAACCCAGACGCAGCTATCCTGGAGCTTGTAAAGGAATAGCATGCTGTTGCTGTCTTCGGCCTGGAAGGAAAGACGACGATATTCGGTGGTCAACGGTTCGTTTTTTTCAATAGCTTTCAGCACAGTTGAGGTCCGTAAATCATAAGTCCAGTAATCCATCTTTTCAGGCCCCTGGGTTTGTGGATACAGGGTATTGATTGCCATGGATGTTGAAGACTGGTGCATATAGTCGCTAAAGGCGTAGAAGAACATCAAGGCTGTATTAGCCTTGATAGTAGGAGCGCGCCAGTAAAGTTGCCAATAAAAATCGCGCTGGGCGGCCCAAACATTCGAAAAATTATTGCTTACAACGATCTGACGGCCAATGCCCAAGGCTAGGAGAACCGAAAGGAATGCCATTTTCGCTAGTTTGGAAGGGATCAAGCTCAAGCTGGAAACGACAAAAATACTGGCCCCGAAAAGCCCACCTAGCAAATAATGGCTCCCGTATCCACCGGTGTTGGCTGCATCCCCTATCACCCAAACAGGGATTAAGCCTGCAATTACGGCTGCAGCACCAAATATCATTCCAAAGATCGCGATGTTTTTGTCGTTTTTCCAATTGGATAGCGAACTAACGAAAAGGCTGCCAAGTAAAACAGCAATAAGTACGACCAGCCACCAAAGCGACTGGAAGAAGAAGCCAAAGGTAGCGACGATTAGTTTCCCGGTTTCTGCCCAAACACTCAGGCATAAATAGAGCACATCTGACAAGGCGATTTTTCCATATGCGACTAGACTGTGGAGTGGGGAGCTGCGCAAATCCGCCAAGAGTTGTAAGGAGTGCGGTTCCTCGGGTAACGTAAGAAAGAAAAATCTCCACACAAACCACAAAAGCAGGAGGGCAATGTAAGGGCTCCACTTATATATAGTTCGCTTAAGCAGGTCCGTCCCGTGATAACTTTTTGAATCTGCCAGGATAAAACCAATGTAAAAGGGGCGGATAAGTTCTAACCCGACGAAAAACTCAAGTACAAAGATGTTCAGACCTTGGGAAATGAGTGCGATAACAGTCCAAAGCACCCGTTTTTTAGGGCTGCGCAGGGCGTTGCCGGTTGCGATCAAAGAAACAAAAAAGAAAAGATAAGTCGTCCAATGAGCATAAGTGCTGACCATTGGTTGTGTGTCGTAGCCGGGGTAGACCAGGAACAGCAGAGCGGCAGCGCCTGAGAGAAGAGTCTGTTTGGGCAACAGGAGGCTTAGGGCCTTCCATACGGCTATCGCGGTCAAGCAGCGTAGAACCACGAGGAAGATTTGCCATAAGATTATGGATGACCCCGCCAACAGGCTGGCGCCAATGGCAATATAGGCAGCCAAAGGCCTGTCAAAACTGTAGTAAGTAATAAGACCAGTAAAATTATGGTTATGAAGAAAAAACATAATGGGCCAGTCGTCCCAATAAAAGCCCAGATGCGGGACAAACAGCCCAAAGGCAAATAGTGACACCGCCGGGAAAATGAGCCATGGCGGTAAGTTGGAAATGCTCTGCCTGAGTTTAGTGATCATTTCTAGTCTAGCCCTTGACGTCGAATAATTATAGTTTCTTCTCGCCAGGGGTTTGCCGTAACTTCGCTCTGCCCCTTGACGGTTTACTGCTTTGGGCTATAATCATCCGGCTTGACAATATAGGATCTTTTCCCGCAATTAGATCCCTTACAATTCAGGCGCAGGAGCGCACAAACTAAAACCTCGACGTTGAGGATACTCAGTGTCGGGCGTTTTTTGTCCTGTCAATCACTTGACAGGCTCTTGCTGGGTGGTAAAATCCGCCCCCTGTGTTCGGACTTTAACAACTGAATAGTGATAAGAAGTTTTAGCTTGCGTTTCAAGAAACTTGCCGCATGAAAAACAAAAACTTTCCGTCTTCGGACGGATGTAGTTTTTTGCGGAGAGTTTGATCCTGGCTCAGGATGAACGCTGGCGGCGTGCCTAATACATGCAAGTCGAACGAGGCCCTTTGTATTCGTACGAAGGTGTCCAAGTGGCGAACGGGTGAGTAACGCGTTGGTGACCTGCCCCGAAGCGGGGGACAACAGTTCGAAAGGACTGCTAATACCCCATGTGGCCGCAAGGGTTAAAGGCCTTGCGACTAAAGGAGTAATCCACTTCGGGAGGGGCCTGCGTCCCATCAGCTAGTTGGTAAGGTAATGGCCTACCAAGGCAAAGACGGGTAGGGGACCTGAGAGGGTGACCCCCCACACTGGAACTGAAACACGGTCCAGACACCTACGGGTGGCAGCAGTAGGGAATATTGCACAATGGACGAAAGTCTGATGCAGCAACGCCGCGTGTGCGATGAAGGCCTTCGGGTTGTAAAGCACTTTTATGAGGGAAGAGCAAGGACTGTACCTCATGAATAAGGATCGGCTAACTACGTGCCAGCAGCCGCGGTAACACGTAGGATCCAAGCGTTATCCGGATTTACTGGGCGTAAAGCGTGTGCAGGTGGTTTGTTAAGTTGGGTGTCAAATCTCTCGGCTCAACTGAGAGGTGTCGCTCAAAACTAGCAGACTGGAGGATGGTAGAGGGAGGTGGAATTCCGGGTGTAGTGGTGAAATGCGTAGATATCCGGAGGAACACCAGTGGCGAAGGCGGCCTCCTGGACCATTCCTGACACTCAGACACGAAAGCTAGGGTAGCAAACAGGATTAGAAACCCTGGTAGTCCTAGCTGTAAACGATGTGAACTTGGTGTTGGCGGGGTAAAACCTGTCAGTGCCGAAGCTAACGCGATAAGTTCACCGCCTGGGGACTACGGCCGCAAGGTTAAAACTCAAAGGAATTGACGGGTGCCCGCACAAGCAGCGGAGCGTGTGGTTTAATTCGATGCTACACGAAGAACCTTACCTGGGTTTGACATATAGGTGGTAGTGAACTGAAAAGGGAACGACCCTTCGGGGAGCCTATACAGGTGCTGCATGGCTGTCGTCAGCTCGTGTCGTGAGATGTCCGGTTAAGTCCGGTAACGAGCGCAACCCCTGCTGTATGTTACATGTGTCATACGGGACTGCCGGTATCAAACCGGAGGAAGGTGGGGACGACGTCAAGTCAGCATGGCCTTTATATCCAGGGCTACACACACGCTACAATGGCTAGAACAATGGGTTTGCAAGACCGCGAGGTGGAGCCAATCCCCAAATTTAGCCTCAGTTCAGATTGCAGGCTGCAACCCGCCTGCATGAAGTCGGAGTTGCTAGTAACCGCACGTCAGCATTAGTGCGGTGAATACGTTCCCGGGCGTTGTACACACCGCCCGTCACGTCATGGAAGCTGGCAATACCTGAAGTCGGTATCCTAACCGCAAGGAAGGAGCTGCCCAAGGTAGGGCTGGTGACTGGGACGAAGTCGTAACAAGGTAGGTGTACCGGAAGGTGCGCCTGGATCACCTCCTTTCTCGGAGTTCCGAGCAATGGTCTAGCGCGAGAGCTTGCTCTCGTGGCCGATCAAAGCTCTACTTCGACACCAGGCAGTACGCGCAAGCGGCTGCCAAGTCTCGTCGCGGTGGCGAGGCGCAACGGCCAGCTAACCCTCTCACGGGTGGCTGGCCAGCAAGCAACCGGTTTTCCGGAGAGCTTCTTATCACTATTCAGCGGTTAAAGCCCGAGGCTTTAACATCATCCTGGGCCTGTAGCTCAGTTGGTTAGAGCACTGTGCTGATAACGCAGGGGTCAGAGGTTCGAATCCTCTCAGGCCCACACCTCTGGCCATTTTTGAGCAGCCGTTGCGAAGCAACGGCGAACCCAGCGCAGCTGGCAAGGCCTGGGGATGTAGCTCAGTTGGGAGAGCACCGCCTTTGCAAGGCGGGGGTCAGGGGTTCGAGCCCCCTCATCTCCACTCTCGCGGAGCGGCGCCTTTTCAGCGGCGCCACATCGCGGTACAATATGTGTAACATGATTATGGAGAGTAGTTTCTGAGCAAGACTTTGGAGCTCCAACCAAGCTAAGTCGCATCGCTAGACGTCTTTTCAGACGGCCCGGCGGTGTGCCGGGTCGTCTTCTTTTTCTGCGCCCGAATTAAAAATTCAAGAGAAGTATGCTCCATCGACCTTGGCCCCTCAATGTTTGGGAGCCCAAGGCCGGCGAAGCATGCCGAGTGGAAGCGTCACCCATCTAGCGTGTGTGGCCATTCCTGAACCGAGAGTTTTTCTCGGTATGTACCTTACAAACTGAATAGACGATCCTAATGAATAACAAAAAATTGAAACAACAAGGGAGTCTTATCGAGCAATAAACCGCTCAATTCCTTGTTGCGGAAAATTTTCAATTTCTCCACATTACCACATGATTAAGCTACTAAGAGCTTATGGTGGATGCCTTGGCGCAAAGTGCCGACGAAGGACGCGGGACACTGCGATAAGCCCCGGGGAGCCGTGAACAGGCTTTGATCCGGGGATCTCCGAATGGGGAAACCCGCTGCGGTAAACCCGCAGCACCTCCTAATTGAACACATAGATTTGGAGGAGGGCACCAGGTGAACTGAAACATCTTAGTAACCTGAGGAACAGAAATCACAGAGATTCCGTTAGTAGTGGCGAGCGAACGCGGAACAGCCCAAACCCAGGGAGCTTGCTTCCTGGGGGTTGTAGGGTCTGGCACATGGAAGTGATCAATCGTTGGATTAGCAGAATTGGTGTGGGAAAGCCTGCCAAAGAGGGTAATAGCCCCGTATGCGAAAATTCAACGACTTCCGTCAGATACCTGAGTACTACCGGACTCGTGTAATCCGGTAGGAATCTGGGGAGACCACTCTCCAAGGCTAAATACACTTTGCGACCGATAGTGAACAAGTACCGCGAGGGAAAGGTGAAAAGCACCCCGGTGAGGGGAGTGAAATAGATCCTGAAACCGTAAGCTTACAAGCAGTCGAAGGGCAATGACGCGTCTGTGAGCCTAGAGATAGGCGCCGCGGCGTTAGGCCTGACGGCGTGCCTTTTGGAGAATGAGTTTGCGAGTTAATCTTTGTGGCTAGGTTAAGGGAGTAACACCCGAAGCCGTAGCGAAAGCGAGTCTTAATAGGGCGTACAGTCGCAAGGATTAGACACGAAACCTGGTGAGCTACCCATGGTCAGGGTGAAGCGAGTTTAACCACTCGTGGAGGCCCGAACCTTTCAACGTTGCAAAGTTGTGGGATGAACTGTGGGTAGAGGTGATATGCCAAACGAACTAGGAGATAGCTTGTTCTCCCCGAAATAGCTTTAGGGCTAGCGTCTTGCGTTTAGTATTGGAGGTAGAGCACTGGATGGGCACGGGGGCTTACTGCTTACCAACCCCAACCAAACTCCGAATGCCAATACTCCAGAGCAAGGCAGTCGGACTACGGGAGATGAGTTTCGTGGTCGAAAGGGAAAGAGCCCAGATCATCGGCTAAGGTCCCCAAATTCAAGCTAAGTGGGAAACGTTGTGAGATTACTGTGACAACCAGGAGGTTTGCTCAGAAGCAGCCATCCTTTAAAGAGTGCGTAACAGCTCACTGGTCAAGTGATCTTGCGCGGAAAATGTAACGGGGCTAAGCTTGGTACCGAAGCCATGGGCTCCAACGCAAGTTGGAGCGGTAGGGGAGCGTTCCATTCGCAGTGAAGGTTGACCGTAAGGACAGCTGGAGCGGATGGAAGTGAGAATGCAGACATGAGTAGCGTAAAACATGTGAGAATCATGTTCGCCGTAAATCTAAGGTTTCCGACGGCAGGTCAATCCGCGTCGGGTTAGTCGGTCCTTAGCCGAGGCCGAAAGGCGTAGGTGATGGACATCCGGTCAACATTCCGGAACCGTTCAAGAGGAGCGATGGGGGGACGCAATAAGGTAGGTCAGCCTGCGATTGGTTGTGCAGGTTCCAAGCGTGTAGGTGTTGAGGTTCGCAGGGAAATCCGCGAGCTGAGCTGAGGCGTGATGGCGTGCCCTTGAGGCTAAAGTGACTGAGCCTAGTTGCCGAGAAAAGCCCCTAAGCTTTGATTCTTGAATGACCGTACCGCAAACCGACACTGGTAGATGGGTAGAGTATACCTAGGCGATCGGGAGAACCTTCGTTAAGGAATTAGGCAACTTAACCCCGTAACTTCGGGATAAGGGGTGCCCTAGACTGTGAATGAATTTCTTCGGGAGCAGTTTAGGGCCGCAGTGAACAGGCTCTGGCGACTGGTTAACAAAACCACAGGTCTCTGCTAAGTCGTAAGACGACGTATAGGGGCTGACTCCTGCCCGGTGCTGGAAGGTTAAAGGGACGTGTTAGCGCAAGCAAAGCACCGAACTGAAGCCCCAGTGAACGGCGGCCGTAACTATAACGGTCCTAAGGTAGCGAAATTCCTTGTCGGGTAAGTTCCGACCCGCACGAACGGAGTAACGACTGGAGCACTGTCTCAACGAAGGACCCGGTGAAATTGAAATACGAGTGAAGATGCTCGTTACCCGCATCAGGACAAAAAGACCCCGTGGAGCTTTACTGTAGCTTGGCATTGAGTTGGGGCTTGGTTTGTGTAGCATAGCTGGGAGGCTTTGAAGCTGGGGCGTCAGCCTCGGTGGAGCCGCCGGTGAAATACCAGCCTAATCAAGTTTCGTCTCTAACCCCACACCGTAATCCGGGTGGGGGACCTTGCCAGGTAGGCAGTTTGACTGGGGCGGTCGCCTCATAAAAGGTAACTGAGGCGCCCAAAGGTTCCCTCAGGCTGAATGGAAACCAGCCATAGAGTGTAAAGGCACAAGGGAGCTTGACTGCAAGGCCAACGCGCCGAGCAGAGACGAAAGTCGGGCTTAGTGATCCCACGGTACCGAGTGGAAGGGCCGTGGCTTACCGGACAAAAGCTACCCCGGGGATAACAGGCTAGTCACGCCCAAGAGTTCACATCGACGGCGTGGCTCGGCACCTCGATGTCGGCTCGTCGCATCCTGGGGCTGGATAAGGTCCCAAGGGTTGGGCTGTTCGCCCATTAAAGCGGCACGTGAGCTGGGTTCAGACCGTCGTGAGACAGGTCGGTCTCTATCCGATGTGGGCGTAAGGGATTTGAGAGAATCTACCCCTAGTACGAGAGGACCGGGGCGGACAGACCTCTGGTGTGCCAGTTGTCGTGCCAACGGCATCGCTGGGTAGCCACGTCTGGCAGGGATAACCGCTGAAAGCATCTAAGTGGGAAACCCGTCTCAAGATGAGATCCCTCATCCGTAAGGAGTAAGACCGCAGGTAGACCACCTGCTTGATAGGCAGCGTGTGGAAGCGCAGCAATGTGTGAAGCTAAGCTGTACTAATGGTCGAGGGCTTAATCGGTAATGTGGAGAAATTGAGAATTTTCCGTGCATCGCAACCCGGATCGTCTATTTAGTCCAATGCTTGGAAATAAAGTTGTGAAGCATCCTAGATGCGAGCAACTTTAAACTCAGCGCTTGCGCTGAGTAAGTCTCTTGGTGATATGAGCGGCGAGGGTACACCCGGTCCCATCTCGAACCCGGAAGTTAAGCTCGCTAGCGCCGATGGTACTTGGGGGGCAGCCCCCTGGGAGAGTAAGTCATTGCCAAGGGACTTTTCTTTTAAGTCCATCCAGCCAGGTTCGTAGCCTGGCTGGTTTTATAATCCTGCTTGGTGGACAGCCAAGCAGATCCCAAAACCTTCCTCCGTGCAGTTCCTCTCCTCTGGCTTTCGCTGGCCTTACTGGCCGGCGTATGGCTAGCCTCCTTGAGGCCGCTAGCCTGGTGGGTCTGGCTCCTTCTTGGCTTAGTCGCTGGACTTGGAGCCCTAGCGCTTCGCCAAAGGCTAGGGTGGCAGGTCGTCTTCGGCTTGGCGGCTGGTTGCGCCGCCTGCCTGGGGGCAGCCCGCTTTCAGGCCGCTCAACCTATCTTTGGTTTATCTGATCTGGCTTCATACAACGATCTGAATGAATATGTCGAAGTTACAGGATGGGTGAAGTCCCCTCCAATTTCTCACGATAGCTACGTGGAATTGCACATCTCCGCTATTCAATTGAGTTTTGAGAATCATGAGTCGCAACCCGTCCACGGAGAGCTTTTGGCTGAAGTGGACCTGGGCGGTGATTGGAAATATGGCGATCAGGTTTCCTTGCGGGGCAAGCTCGCAACGCCTGAGGATGGCGAGGATTTCTCCTATAAGGACTACCTTTCCCGCCAGGGTATTTATGCATTGATGGCTTTCCCGGATGTGCGGAAGATTGCTGGAGGTCAAGGCAACCTATTCTGGGCGGCAATGTATGGTCTGCGGCAGCACGGGTTGGAAACCCTAAACAAAATCTACCCATCCCAGGAGGCCTCTTTATTTTCCGGCATCTTGTTGGGCGACGAAAGCAGGTTGAGCGAAAAAGTCAAAACTGCCTTCAATGACGCTGGTACCCGACACATCATCGCTATCTCCGGCTTCAACATCAGCATCATAGCCGGCCTGTTCCTGCTGCTGTTCAGCCGTTGGCTCGGCCAACGCCGGGGCGTGTGGATGGCTGGGGCCGCCGTCGGGTTGTACACCTTTCTGGTAGGGGCCGACCCGGCCGTAGTGCGTGCCGCCATAATGGGACTTGTGGGATTGCTGGCGCTGCGCACGGGGCGGCAACCCCTGGCTATCAATACATTGGCCGTTACGGCTGCTGCAATGGCTGTCGTTAACCCGATGGTTCTTTGGGATGTGGGCTTCCAATTGTCATTTGCCGCAACTCTGGGTTTGATATTGTTCGCCGACCCGATCAGCAATTGGTCGACCCGCTGGCTGGAGAAACGCGCTTCCAAAGATTTCGCGCGCCGTCTGCGGGGTCCGTTGCAGGAATATCTCTTCATGACCCTGGCTGCCCAAATCACAACCTTGCCGTTGCTACTGTTTTACTTCCAGCGCCTGTCCATCTATTCCTTGCCGGCTAATGTGCTGGTTCTGCCTGTTCAACCGGCCGTCATGATCCTGGGTGGACTTTCCATGTTGGCGGGTATGCTGTGGCTGCCTTTAGGTCAGATCGCGGCCTTCTTCGGATGGGGCTTGGCAGCTTATACCATTCGCATAACTCAGTTGTTCGCCGGGCTACCCGGGGCAGGCCTTACCTTGGCTTTTCCCCTGGTAGTTGTCTTGATTTACTATGCGGGGCTTGCCATCGCCACCCTGAAGCCGCTCCGGCAGTGGATAAGACAGCTGCGCCTTCAACCCGCCGTCGCTCTGGGTATAGCCTGCGCCATGTGCCTGTGGATCTGGAGTGCCGCTTTGGCTGCCCCGAATGGAATGCTTACCATCACCATGCTGGATGTAGATGGTGAAGCAATCCTGATACGCACGCCCACGGGGCGCAATCTACTCATCAACACAGGGTCGAGTGCCTCTGAGCTGGCGGATGAACTGCGGCCAGAAATGCCGCTTGGGCAGAAATTGGATTGGCTCCTGTTGTCAGGTCGACGGGGTGACCAGATCGGAGCCCTAGCCGGTGGTTTGGATTGGCTACCCTTTGGGAATTTGGCTTTTGGGATAGGGGGCGAGGATGCCCAGGCGATTTCAGCGCAGTCCGCGGAAATGGATGTTCCAACTGTGGAGCTGCAAGCGGGAGACCATTTTGAATTAGGATCTGGCGCTGGATTGGATGTGCTTGCGCGGGGTCCGCGGGGAAGCGTTCTTCTTGTCTCCTGGAAGCAATTCAAGGCTCTGCTTCCTTTGGGATTGGATTTTGACCTCTTGGACATGTTGGATGAAGGCAACGGTGTTGACCCGGTCAGTTTGCTAGTTTTGGCAGATGGTGGTTACGCGCCGCTCAACCCGCCCGAATGGATTGCCAATCTATCCCCGACAGAGATCTGGATCGCAGGCAGTGCTCAAGAGACAGCGGAGCTGGCTGCTGGCTTCCGCTCTGCAGGAACGCAGGAGCATGGCTGGTTGCGCGCAACAACCGATGGGTCCAAATTTTGGTTGGAAGCGGCTCGCTAATCATCTTCCTCTAATCCATAGTGTATTTCCCCGCCCTATAATCAAATCGTATGCTTAAAAACCCTGCAGTTCGCTTTACAGTTCTGGGATTAGCGCTGTTGGGCTCTGCCACAGTCTTCTACCTTATTTCCCCGCTATTTATGGATGATGGGACATTGGGCTATCCTACCTTGGCATATATGCCTACCCAAACCTCAATCCCGCCTACAGAAACTCCTGCCCCCGTTGCCACGGATGCAGCCAACGCCCCACCCTTGGCGCTTGATGTTGCTTCCAGTCAGCTGTTGCTTCAAGGCGAATTCCACGCCGTTGTGCACGACGGAAGTGGGAAAGCTTCGGTATATCAGACCGAGGATGGTCGACGCGTTCTCCAACTTGAAGATTTCCAGGTGGTGAATGGTCCTGATTTGTACGTATATTTGTCTACAGAAGAAAATATCCCCAACACCAGTGGGGTTGCCCTCCCTGGCGAATTCTATGATTTAGGCACGTTAAGGGCAGTGACCGGCTTGCAGGCCTATGCTATCCCTGATGATATTCAGTTGGATCACTATCGTTCCGTTGTGATTTGGTGCCTTACTTTTGAGGTTCCCTTTAGCGCTGCCCCCATCCAAGCGCCGTAAGAACGGCACGAGTTCGCTAATCTGACCAGGGAGCCACTTTACGGTCCCAACGGTATCCCTTTAATTCCTCCAGAAGCTCAACCGGCAGCTCGCCGCCATCGCTTACGGCAATGTTTTGCCTGACATGTTCAGCTTTGCGCATGCCTGGTATGGAAGAACTCACCGCCGGGTGGGCAGTGGAGAAGCGCATGGCAATTTCAGCAAGGCTCATTCCATCCGGCAAAATGTTTTTGATTGCCTCTGCCCTATCCACCGTCTCCCCCAGGTTCTCAGGGCCAAAGTAGTGGTTGCGCCAGTCACCTTTAGGGAACGTAGTATGCCTGGTGAGTTTACCGCTTAGACCACCCTCGTCCAAGGGAACGCGGGCCAACACTCCCACTCCCAGCTCCTGGCAAAGTGGGAATAACTCATCCTCAGGCGCTTGGTCGAAAATGTTGTAGATCACCTGGATGCTGTCCACAGCTCCTGTGCGAATCGCCTCCAGGCCATTCCAAGGCTCCCATCGGTTGAGGCTAAGCCCGAAATACTTGATCAACCCTTCCGCTTTGAGCTGTTGGGCTGCCTCCCTCCATACTGGACTGTCGGCCCAGTTGTCATCCCAAACATGCAACTGTTGGATGTCAATGCAGGCAATGCCAAGGTTCTCCAGGCTCTTCTTAGTGTATTCAATAATATGTTCGGCGGGGAATACATCCTCAATCTTGTCGTTCGGGTTGGCAGGCCAATTCCAGTTCTTAGGCGGCACTTTTGTGGCGACAATAATTTCTTTTCCAGGGTTGGTGCGGATTAACTGGCCCAGCAATTTTTCACTTTTACCATCGCCATAGGCCCATGCCGTGTCGTAGAAGTTGCAGCCCAGGTCCAGGGAGAGCTGCAAAGCATCCGTGGACTGCTTAGCCTCAGAGTCAAGCCAATCACCGATCCCCCAAAGCCCGTGACCGATCTCGCTAACCTTGAAATCCTTGCTACCGAATTGGCGGTATTCCATGGTTACCTAAATCTTGTATTTCTTGGGTTTTCCTGAAACGAAAGGCAGCTTTATTTTTTCATAGCGCGCCAAAATATATAGAGCGCCAGCCATGGCCATGAGGCCGGCGATCAGGCGAGAATAACTGAGCCCAGTGCCAGGGATGCGCGGTTGATCAGGGCGGAAGATCTCCACCCAAAAGCGGCCCACGCCTGCCCAGATCAACCAGGCGCCGAACATCACCCCCGGTTTAAGTTGCTTGGCGAAACGGCGACCGAGCCATAACATCAGGCTGGCGCCGATCAGGTTCCAGATAATTTCGTAGGCAAAGGTGGGATGAAAACGTGTAGTTTCCTCTGGAAACTGGGCCAGGTCATTCCAGGGCGGAATGCGGTGTGCCGCAGAAATGTGAATACCCCAGGGCAGATTTGTCGGGGGGCCATATAGTTCCTGATTGATGAAGTTGGCTATTCGCCCTATGGCCTGGCCCACCAGAAGCCCCGGCGCCACTGAATCGATGAACAGAAGGAAATCGAAGCCGATTTTCTTAAAATAGATGTATGCGGTGATGAACCCGGCTACAACAGCTCCGTATATATGCAAGCCGCCCTGATTGATGAGCAGCATGCGGATCGGGTCTTGCAGGAAATAAGTTCCACCACCCAATATGTCGTTGACTACATACCAGGCTCGGGCACCGATAACGCCGGCGATGGCCAGCCAAACCAGCGCATCCCAGAATTTCTCCGGGTCCCCTCCGCGGCGCTTGATCTCCCGGTCCGCGATAAATGAACCGACCAGCAGGCCGGTCATGGCCAGTACCCCATACCAATGCAGGGCGATGGTGATGCCGAAAATTTGGAAAGAAAAGATAATGGGATCGATCATAAGGTGGTTGCTCCAACTCTTTATTGAGGTATCGTGGCAAGTTCGGTTTGCTTTTCGAAATGAAAAGCTTTGAAAACTTCAGCAAATTCTTCAGAGATCATTTTGTTGGTAAGCCCCAAACCGTTGAGCGTATAAATATTATCGCTTTCGAAGGAGTAGTTGGATTCGGCGACCCTATCCACAATTTTGCCGAAGGGCTTGGTGAAAGACACGTTTAGCCAGCCATAGAGGGCCTCCACCGTATCGTGGAGTTTTGATACCAAGTCATCATATTGCATAATAAGGTGGCTGGATTCTGGGTATTCCTTGAATCGCGACAAAGGGTAAAGGTACCAATATTTGATTTGCCGGAAAATGGCCTGCTGAAAGTGTTGGGCGCCGCCGGGAACCCCCATGTATTCCCAGATGTAGTTGAAAAAATTGAGCGCCGAGGGTACCAATTGCATGGGGTTGCGGGCTATATAGATAATACGCGCGTCGGGGAAGAACTCATAGAGGCTGTCGATGCGCCCGGAATGCGCAGGACTCTTGGCCAAATAAATCAGGTTGCCACCCTTGTCGAAAAGATGCCGGCGAATAATGGCTCGATAGAAACCCATGATGCGCCGTCGCTGCTCGGGGGGGAGGTCTTCGTCGAAATGATCGAACGGGGGGAGGTCATCCAAAACCGGAAAGACGAATTGCAGGAACATGGTGGACCAGATAGTGATCAGGATGCCTTCATCCTCGTCCGGCGTGAATAATCCCACCTTGTGCATCTGGATGCTGTCCAGCCAGCTCTTATCGCGCCGGTCCAGAATCCGGCGGCCGCGGCCACCTAAAAAGACAGCGATCCAGCAACGCCACGAATTTCCAAAATTTGCGCTGCGTGATCGTAGGGGCGATAAAGATTTCGGCCACGTTCATGCTGGTGAATTGTCCGTCGCGTGCAAGCAGGCGCTGCAGCAAGCTGGACCCGCAGCGGAAGTTGCCCACAATGAATACGGGTGCCTTGATTTCTTTCTGGCGGTAACGCGGGAAAAAGACTTCATCCAAATAAAAACTTATCAAGGTAAGCAATTGGTGGATAGGGATGACTGAATACCATAGCAACATTGCCATTCGCCGACGTCGGGTGAACCTCAGGGAGTTTTGCCGGAATTTGAAAAATTGCAGATAAGTTAAACGAAAGGCGAGTGTAAAGTCGATCGGCATTGACACCTCAAAACTGGAAGCTTGTTACTATATCACACTCGAAAATTACCTTTACTGGAGTATCCGATAAGGGCATTTATATAAAAGTGCCCTGTCATCTTGTAGAATGTTGCGTCGTCTCTGGCATAGTTCCCGGAAAATAAAACAATTGTGCTATGATTGCACTAATCTCGCTTAGGTAACGGTTATGGAACAAAAAGTAATCCGCGTTGTGGGCGCCAAAGCCCATAACCTGAAGAACATTTCTGTGGATATTCCCCGTGACAAGTTCGTGGTTATCACAGGCTTGTCGGGTTCGGGTAAATCTTCCCTGGCTTTCGACACCATCTTCGCCGAAGGGCAACGGCGCTATGTTGAATCGCTTTCTGCCTATGCGCGTCAATTCTTGGGCCAGATGGACAAGCCTGACGTGGAATATATAGAAGGCCTTTCCCCAGCTGTCTCTATCGACCAGAAGGGCAGTTCGCACAATCCACGTTCCACGGTCGGCACGGTCACCGAGATCTACGACTACCTGCGTTTGTTGTATGCGCGAATAGGCGTTCCGCATTGCCCCATTTGTGGGCGCGAAGTGGCGCGTCAGTCCGCGCAGGAAATCGTGGACGCCGTCGATAGGTTGCCGGATGGCAGCCGATTGCTAATCCTGGCACCGCTTGTGCGGGGGCGCAAGGGCACACACGAAAACGTCCTGGAGGAAATCAGCAAGGCTGGGTTTGTGCGCGCCCGCGTGGATGGTGAAGTCATTGAACTGGGCAAAGATACGGTCAAGTTAGCCCGCTATAAGATACACAATATCGAAGCCGTTGTAGACCGCCTGGTTATTCACAAATCCGATTCGGCCGAAGAACATGAAAACGATTTGTCGCGGCTGACTGATTCCATTGAAACCGCCTTGCGCTTCGGCGATGGAAACATGATCGTGCAAAACCTTTCTATTGATTCGGCGGATGACCTCATGTTTTCGGAAAGTCTGGCCTGTCCGGAGCACGGCAGTGTGTTGCCCGAAATCGAGCCGCGCACGTTTTCGTTCAACACTCCGCACGGCGCATGCCCCGAATGCCAGGGACTGGGCTCCAAATTGGAGCTTGATCCTGATTTGGTCATCCCCGACAAGAGCATTTCGCTAGCCGAGGGGGCCATCCCTATTTCCGAGTGGAGTGGGGCGCGAGATGAAGGCGGTTATTACTGGTCCACGCTGGAAGGGGCGGCGCACGCCTATCACGTAAATCTCAATGTGCCTGTTGAAAAACTCAACCAGAAGCAACTAGACCTTATCCTTTATGGCACCAATGGAAGGGAAGTTTCCGTCCGCTATAAGCAAAAGAGTTCCGGGCGGGATTTCACCTTCACTACTAAGTTCGAAGGCGTCATTCCCAACCTGGAGCGCCGCTTCCGCGAGACCAATTCTGAATATATGCGCCAGCGCATCATGGAATATATGAATAATCGTCCCTGCCCGGTGTGCAAAGGTGCCCGCTTGCGCCCGGAAGCTCTAGGTGTCACGGTGGAAGGGTCAAATATCCTGCAAGTCACCCAATGGCCTGTGATCGAAAGTCTGAAGTGGGCGGAAAGGCTGGCTGACGAAGATTCGCCCTTGAAAAATCGCGATCGCATAATTGCAAAACCCATTCTCAAAGAGATTCGCGAACGCCTGGGTTTTATGGTCGACGTGGGCCTGGATTACCTCACCCTGAATCGCTCAGCCAGCACGCTCTCTGGTGGAGAGGCGCAGCGCATTCGGCTTGCCACACAGGTCGGGTCGCGCTTAATGGGGGTGCTTTACGTACTGGATGAACCCAGCATCGGCCTGCATGCCCGCGACAACGAGCGCCTGCTGAATACCCTGACCAGCATGCGCGATCTGGGCAATACGGTTTTGGTGGTCGAGCATGATGAGGAAACTATCCGCCGCGCAGATTGGATTGTTGACCTGGGACCCGGCGCCGGCGAAAAAGGCGGCAAAATTGTGGCCGAAGGCCCTCCCAAAGTCATCCAGGAAAACAAGCAATCCCTAACCGGCGCCTATCTGTCGGGTCGCAAACGCATCCCCGTTCCTAAACGCCGCCGCCTCGGCAATGGAAAGACCGTGACCGTCGTAGGCGCCCGAGAGAACAATTTAAAAAATTTAACCGTGGATATTCCGCTCGGTAAGCTAATCTGCATCACGGGTGTTTCAGGGTCCGGTAAAAGTAGTCTAATGAACGAGATTCTGTACAAATCGCTGGCCCGTCAGCTCAATGGCTCGCATATCAACCCTGGCGCTCACGACGAAATTCGCGGAATGGAACACCTCGATAAGATTATCAATATTGATCAATCGCCCATCGGGCGCACACCGCGCTCCAATGCTGGCACGTATACGGGGCTGTTTAACTACATCCGCGACCTATTCGCTGAACTGCCGGAGAGCAAAGTTCGCGGCTATAAACCAGGACGCTTCTCCTTTAATGTGCGTGGCGGTCGCTGCGAAGCCTGCGAGGGCCAGGGCGAAGTCCGCATCGAGATGCAGTTCCTTCCAGATGTGTACGTGCCCTGCGATGTATGCCACGGGGCGCGCTTCAACCACGAAACCTTGCAGGTCAAGTTCAAGGATATGAGCATTTCGGATGTGCTGGATCTTTCAATTGATCGCGCTCTGGAAGTGTTCAAGGCCTTTCCTCCCATGATGAGCAGGCTGGAAACACTGCGCGACGTCGGCCTTGGCTACATTCGCATCGGGCAGTCCGCGCCGACCTTGTCGGGCGGCGAAGCTCAGCGCGTGAAGCTGGCTAAAGAACTTTCCAAGCGTTCCACAGGGCAGACCATCTATGTGCTTGATGAACCTTCGGTGGGCTTGCACTCGGCCGACGTGCACAAGCTGATTGAGGTGCTGCAGCGCCTGGTTGACGCTGGCAACACAGTGGTGATTATCGAACACAATATGGACATTATCAAAGTGGCCGACCACGTAATCGACCTGGGGCCCGAAGGTGGGGATCGCGGCGGCGAATTGGTAGCCCAGGGCACTCCGGAAGAAGTGGTTAAAGTTAAGGCCAGCTACACGGGCCAATTCCTAAAACACGTATTAAATTAAGTTTTTGGAGATTAGCTGCTTTGGTCGTTGATCAGTGTGCCAACGGCTTTCCCGACCAGCGCATTCTTTAATGCGTCTTCCTGCCAGAAGTTCAGCACGATGATGGGCAGGTCGTTTTCCATACACAGCGAGATAGCCGTGCTGTCCATTACGTCCAGCCGCAAATTGAGCGCCTCAATATAGCTCAGGTGGGCGAAACGCTTGGCTTTTGGGTTCTTTTTCGGGTCCTCTGCATATATGCCATCCACCTTGGTGGCCTTGATGACCACGTCGGCGTCGATTTCCATTGCCCGTAGGGCCGCGGCCGTATCCGTGGAGAAGTAAGGATTGCCCGTTCCGGCGCCGAAAATCACCACGCGGCCCAGGTCCAGGTGACGGGTGGCTCGGCGGCGGATGTAGGGCTCGGCTACGGCGCGCATCTCGATGGCAGATTGCACTCGTGTTTCCAGGCCCACGCGTTCTATGGCATCCATCAGCGCCAGCGCGTTCATAACGGTCCCCAGCATACCCATGTAATCCGCTGTAGCCCGGTCCATGCCGCGTTCAATGCCGATGCGACCGCGCCATAGGTTGCCGGCACCTATCACGATGGCAAGCTGCACGCCCATGCGCACAACTTCATTGACGCGTTGGGCTATGGTTTCTGCCTTATCAGGGTCAATACCAATACCGCCCTGGCCGGCTAAAGCCTCACCGCTGAGCTTGAGCAAAATTCGTTTGTATTTCGGCGCTAGTTCCTTGGCCATACTGCCTCCGATTAGCTAATTATTACAAAACACGGCTAAGTCGGCTTAAGAAAACGGCCAACTCTTGGTTGGCCGTTTTGATTTCATTCTTCAACGTGCTCGCCCAACTCCCAACGGGCGAAGCGGCTTATTACGATGTTCTCTCCGATAGAGCCGATAGCTTCGCTTATCAGGTCCTTGACCGTGCGGTTCTCATCGCGGACATAAGACTGGCGCATTAGTACGGATTCATCCATGAACTTGTCCACGCGCCCAGCCACTATTTTGTCCCAGGATGCCTCTGGCTTGCCCTCCTCTTTGGCGCGGTTTCGGGCGATCTCGCGCTCGCTTTCGAGCACCTTTTCAGGCACCTCTTCTTCATTAACCCAACGCGGAGCGGCCGCGGCGATGTGTAGGGCAATTTCGTGGGCCAGGGTCCGAAAGGCCTCGGAGCGGGAAACGAAATCAGTTTCGCAATTGATTTCGGCCATTACGCCCACGCGGCCCCCACCATGGGAGTACAGCTCGATCACGCCGTCAGATACTTCGCGACCCGCTTTTTTGGCGGCTTTGGCTAACCCCTTTTCTCGCAGGTGAGCTACCGCCTTATCAAAATCACCATTGGCTTGCTCCAAAGCAGAACGGCAGTCGAGCACGCCTGCTCCGGTCGCTTCGCGTAATTCCTTGATTTGCTCAGTCGTTATTGCCATTATTCTTCTAGTCCTTCTTCACCCTGAAGATCGGACTTTCTGATCTTGGTCTTCGCCTTTCGCGTCTTGGGTGCTGCTTTCTTGACTTCAGCCTTTTTCTTCGGGGCAACCTTCTTCTCAGGGGCTGCTACGATTTCTTCTCCCCCCTCCTCAGCCTTTGCTACCGCTTCAGCAGCTTTGCGGGCTTCCTCGGCTGCCTTTGCGGCGGCCTCGGCTTCCTCCTTAGCTTGCTCCTCGGCTACCTTTGCCAATGTAGCCTCGCCCAGCAGATCTTCGTCAGTCAATTCCTCGGGAATGGCCTCGCCCCGGTTTCGGCGGGTAGTCCTGGCAGGCTTTTCGCCTTGCTCAGCTTCCTGTTTGTCTTGGCGTAGAGAGCGGCCCTCTATGGCTGCGTCGGCAATGTAAGACACCATCAATTTGATGGCGCGGATTGCATCGTCGTTCGAGGGAATCACGTGATCGATCACGCTAGGATTGCAATTGGTATCCACCAGCCCCAGCACGGGGATTCCGAGAATGTTCGCTTCTGTTACCGCCGTTGCTTCGCGGTTCACGTCCACAACGAAAAGCATTTCGGGCGGCTTGGTCATATTGCGAATGCCCCCAAAACGTTCTTCCAGTTTCTCGGCTACGCGGCTGTTGGTGAGCAGTTCCTTCTTGGTCAGACCTGAGGATTCAGGCTTTTCACGCTGGCGTTCCAGCCGATCCAGTTCGTTAATGCGCTGGCGCATGGTCTGCCAGTTGGTCAGCATGCCACCCAGCCAGCGAACGACCACATAGGGCATTTCTGCCCGTTGCGCTTCGGTTTCGATGGTCTCCATTGCCTGGCGCTTGGTGCCTACAAACAGCACCGTGCCGCCATTAGCCACGACGTCGCGCACACGCTTATAAGCCTCATCCAGGGCTTTCACGGTTTGCTGCAGGTCAATAATGTGGATGCCGTTGCGTTCGGTAAAGATGTACGGCTTCATCCGCGGGTCCCACTTCTGGGTGCGATGACCGAAGTGGACGCCAGCTTCGAGTAGGGCCTTCATATCAATAGCGGCCATGGGAAAAAACTCCTTTGCGTTTTCCTCCGCTCCCTTCTTCCCCGGCAGCCACCCGTTGCTACGGGCACGCGCTGCTGAGTCTGGGAGCGTGTGAGATGTTGCTTTTGCAAGCAACGCGCCCGCTGAAGCGAGCGCGAAGGGAGTATATCAGGCGCTTGGCATTCTGTCTAGAAGAGGGAAATTGGTAGAATCTACCCGTGCTTTCGGCAGATTTCGATACGGCCATCTTAGGAATAGCCCTGGAAAAGGCCGCTTTCTTCGGCAGTGTAGGCTCTACGAATGACGTGGTTGCCGAGTGGGCTCGCCAGGGGGTAAAGGGCCTTGCCATCGCTGCTGCAGACGAACAAACTCGCGGCCGCGGGCGGGCGGGGCGGCGCTGGATTACGCCGGCTGGCAGTGCTCTGGCCTTGAGCGTGTTGCTGGATACCCAGCCTAATTTTGATACCAGCCTGTTGGGGCGCACCTCTGGGCTTGGGGCATTAGCTGTGTGCCAGGCCCTGGAGCAGCTATATGCCCTGAAGCCCCAGATCAAGTGGCCCAATGATGTACTTTTGGACGGCGGGAAAGTATGTGGCGTTCTTCCTGAATCCCATTGGACCGGAGCCCATCTGCAAGCCTTGATCTTGGGCATTGGCATCAATGTTGCACCATTGTCCGTACCACTCCCACAAGCGTTAAATTTCCCGGCTACCTGTGTCGAAGAGGTCCTGGGTAAACATGTGGATCCCTCTGATTTATTAAAGACTGTTCTGGAAGGCATTGTCACCTGGAAAGAAATAATGCACACAGCGGAGTTTATTGATGCCTGGCAAAAGCGCTTGGCCTATCTGGGGCAAGACGTTCGGTTGGTCGCAGGCGAAGGCGCTGCGACCGAAGCAAAAGTAATAGGCCTAACAGGAGAGGGGGCTCTTATCATGCAGCTTCCCTCGGGAATACAACGGGCATTCCAAATCGGAGAAATTCAACTCCGGCCTTTGGTTTGACAGAAGCATGAAATACGCTAAACTAGTTGGAGAAGCCATGCTAGACGATTTTCTAAAAGAAGACAACTCAAGTAGCTTCCTTGATGAGATCGAGGGGAGTCCTAAGCTGGAATTGTCCCCTGAACCCGAAGCCGGTTTTCTGGGGATGACCCCGGGGCAGCGCTTTGTAATCGCCTTCATGTTCTTTCTTATGGTTGTGATTATCGGTGCGTTTGCTTTGCTCATCACCGGTGCCATTGCTCTCCCCATCGGCTGAAAATCAATTAGCGTAGATAATAAAAAACGGGTGGCATGATCGCCACCCGTTTTTCATTTACGCGGATACGCTATTTCGTCCCTTTCTGCTCAGCAACGCCAACTCGCTTCAGGTCGGCGGCCGAGATGCGCGCCAGGGTAGCCACGCTGTCTCCTTCGGCCAGATGCATCAGGCGCACGCCGCGTGTTGCCCGGCCTGCAACCTTTATGTCCTTGACTTTCGTGCGCAGCACTTGGCCGCCGGACGAAATTAAGGTGACATCGTCAGGAGCTTGCACCACGCGTACGGCCACGATTTGCCCGATGGTCTTGAAGGCTTTTATATCAGTGGTCAGCATTCCACCAGTGCCGCGACCTTTGGCCGCATATTCCTTTAGATGAGTGCGTTTGCCATAGCCATTGGAGGTTACTACCAGCAAGTCGCCACCGGCTTCAACCATTTCCATACCGGCCAAATGGTCCTCACCTTTTAAGCTGATGGCCTTGACCCCCGCAGCCTGGCGGCCCATCGGGCGCACGGCTTTCACAGGGAACCGCAAGGCCTTGCCCATCTGGGTGGCCAATATCACTTCCTCGTCACCCCCGGCTAACCGCACCCAGCCCAGGCTGTCGCTCTCTTCCAACCCCATGGCAATAAGCCCGGATGGTCTTACAGCCTCGAACTCGTCCAGCGAAATACGCTTGACTTTGCCATTGCGGGTCGCCATCATACAGAATTCGCTTGCCTTAAAGTCAGGGACGGATACAGCCGCCGTGATGGTTTCCCCGTTGCTGACATTTAGGATGTTGATGATGGGTGTGCCCCGAGCCGTGCGATCCGCATCTGGGATGCGGTAAGCGCGTTCCGAATATACCTTGCCCTGGTCCGAGAAGAACAATACCGTTTCCAGTGTGCGAGCGGGCACCAGAATCACGACCTCATCCTCATCCTTGGTGGCGTGCCCCCGGACACCCGTACCGCCGCGTGTCTGGGCTCGATAGGATTTGGCTGCCACCCGCTTAACATAGCCCTGCTGGGTAATGCTTACCAGCACGGCCTCATCGGCGACGAGGCTTTCCTCCGTAAGGTCATCCTTCCCCTTGCCGTCCGCATCGATGATTGTCTTGCGCTGATCCCCGTAAGCCTTGTTCATTTCAGACAGGTCATCCTTGATGAGCTTTAGGACCTTCTTTGGGCTCTTAAGCAGGTCTTCCAAATAAGCGATGTGGGCAGTGAGTTCCTTATATTCATCTTCTATTTTTTGGCGTTCCAAAGCGGCCAGGCGGCGCAGTTGCATATCCAAAATCGCCTGAGCCTGGATATCGCTTAGCTTGAAGCGCGTTACCAATGCACCCTTGGCGGTTTCAGCATCCTTGGATTTGCGAATAGTGTCTATGACTGCATCCAGGTTGGCCAGTGCCTTTAGCAGCCCCTCCAAAATATGGGCGCGCGCCCGCGCCTTCTCCAACTCGAATTTAGAACGACGGGTGATGACCACTTGGCGGTGCTCAACGAAAATCTGCAGGGCGCGCTTCAGCGAAAGCAGGCGTGGTTCACCGTCGACTAAGGCCAGCAATTGAGCGGCAAACGTGCTTTGCAGGGGGGTGTATTTGTAAAGCCGGTTAAGCACCAGGCGTGGCTCGGCGCCGGCCTTAAGTTCGATGACGATGCTCAAGCCTTCCCGGTCGGATTCGTCGCGCAGGTCCGAAATCCCCTCAAGCCGCCCATCCCGCACCAGTTCAGCGATGCGCTCAATGAGATTGGTCAGGTTGAGCTGGTAGGGGATTTCGCTGATTACAATGCGAGGGCGCCCACGCCGGCCTTCTTCAATGCGCGATTTGGCTCGAACCAATATTTGTCCTTTGCCCTTGCTGTACAGATCACGAATTCCATCCAGTCCAACCACGATTCCGCCTGTTGGGAAATCTGGCCCCTTGACGAATTGCATCAGGTCTTCCGGCGTGATGTCATCCAACTTGGCAAAATGATCAATTACGTAATCCAGCGCGCCGATCACCTCGGTTAGGTTATGCGGGGGGATATTGGTCGCCATACCCACGGCAATTCCCGACGAGCCGTTGAGAAGCAGGTTTGGAAGGCGGCTGGGCAATACCACCGGCTCCTGTAGGGAACCATCAAAATTGTCAATGAAATCAACGGTGTCTTTGTCAATATCGGCCAGCAGTTCCTCTGCCATCGGATTCAGCCGTGCTTCGGTATATCGCATGGCTGCCGGAGGGTCACCGCCGATGGATCCGAAGTTGCCTTGGCCGTCCACCAGTGGGTAGCGCAAGGAGAAATCTTGGGCCATGCGAGCCATAGCGTCGTACACGGCCGCATCACTGTGCGGGTGATATTTACCTAGCACCTCGCCCACGATGCGGGCCGACTTCTTATGGGTGCCGTTGGAGCGCACCCCTAAGTCGTACATACCGTATAAGATGCGCCTATGCACGGGCTTCAGCCCGTCGCGCGCATCTGGCAGGGCGCGGGCTACGATCACGCTCATGGCGTAATCCAGGTAAGCAGACCTCATCTGGTCGCCTATATCTACAGCTTGAATGGAGGTACGTTCTGCCACTCGAATTCCTTGTCTGGTTGGAAATTTGCTCGGAATTGTTAATTATACACTGCCGTGAATTCCAGGTTTTCTGCTTGCTTAGGTGAATATTGATTGGTAGTTTGGACGGTTGAAGGAAACCATTGCTGATATATACTCGTCTAATAAATTAGTCCGCAGGGACGGATTAATAGTTTTGTTAGGTTCGTGAGCGGTAAAGTATTGTGAGGTCTATACTTGTCTACGGCTGAAAACCTACACATGCAACGACCCCATATGACTGGCCCGCTGGCGCCTGAGTTACTGGTCCCGCGCCTGGGAGATAGCTTGGTTGAAAAAGGGCTACTCTCCCGGGATGACCTGAAAAACGCACTGGCTCATCAAAAAAAGAGGCGAGAGGAGGGTACGCGCATTCTCTTGGGTGAGGCGCTCATAGAGCTAGGCTTGGTGGATCGCCGTAAACTAGACGCTGCCATTACGGAACAGATTGCACAATTGCAGGAAGCTTTGCGAGAAAGTAATGAAATGCTGGAGCTGCGCGTCCAGGACCGCACTGCTGAGTTGCAGCAGGCCTTGGACAAGCTCACTGAATTGAATCGGCTCAAAAACGATTTTATTTCCAATGTTTCGCACGAACTGCGCACCCCCTTGGCTCACATGGTGGGATACATTGACCTTTTGGCGGCCGATGCGCTTGGCCCCCTAAGTGAGGAGCAGCGTAGCGCCGTGGCAGTGCTGTCGAAATCCTATCGCCGTCTGGGTTCGCTCATTGACAATTTGTTGTACTTATCGTTCGACACCGACGAAAGCTTGCACCTCGAAGCCGGGTCGATCCAGTTGCAGGAACTATTGCCTCGCATTGTTTCAGAGAGTCAAACCAAGGCTTCCAACCACCACGTTTCGATAACCGAGGAGGTTCCCGCCGAGCTGCCCCCTGTCCAAGGGGATAACAACAAAATCGAGTGGGTGCTTGAACAACTTGTTGATAACGCCATCAAGTTCAATCGCGAGGGCGGGCGCGTGCACGTCAATACTGAGCAAGATGGGAAACGCATCTATATTAAGGTGGCAGACACGGGTGCCGGTATTTCTGAAGAAAGAATGGATGAGATTTTTGAGCCGTTTCATCAATTGGATGGGTCGTCCACGCGCAAAGCCGGGGGAACCGGCATTGGCCTCACATTGGCCAAACGCATTATAGAAGCCCATGGGTCAAAGTTGCTTGTCGAATCGCAGGCTGGACAGGGCAGCCGCTTTTCGTTCAGCCTGCCTGTAGCACAGGCAGTGTCATGAAGAAACAACCGCCCCCCCCGCGCCGGCTTCGGCTTGAAGAGTTAGAGGCTGTTTACGCCATCAGCCGGGCAGTTGCCGAGACGTTGGATTTTGACAAAGCTCTGGCTGCCATAGTTAGCCTGGCACGCCCCGTTTTTATTTTTGACAATGCTGTGCTTTATCTGGTTAACGACCAGGGCGGTTTGGAACCGACTTTTGCCCGTGCCATTGGCCGTGGCCGTTCGTCTGAAGCGGATTCCGCTTGGGGAGAAATGGCGGCCAACGAGGCGTTTTCTAGTGCAACGAACTTCGTCTATCAACCAGAAATCGATCCAAAGTTAAATCGCATAGAACAACGTTTTTATCTTGGTATACCGCTGCTTATGGGAGGGGAATGCAGGGGCGCATTAGTATTCATTCGCTTCGGCGGGCCCGCCTTTACCGACAAGCAGATTAATCTGGCCGAATTCATAGCTGCACATGTAATCCAGGTTTTGGAACACAAGCGTTTGGTCGAACGTATTGGCAGCTTGGAGGCGGAGCGCCGCCTGGTTCAATTGCAATCGGATTTTGTGGCTAACGTTTCGCATGAATTCAAGACCCCGCTTGGGTTCATTAAAGGATATTCAACCACCCTGCTTCGCGAAGATACGCAATGGGATTACCCCGAGCGCCGTGAATTTCTTGGCATCATAGACGAGGAGGCAGACCGCCTTACTGAAATGGTGGATAATCTGCTCGACTCCTCCCGTTTGCAATCGAGGACGCTTGACATTGCCTTTGAAACAGTAGATTTGGTTTCCCTGCTCGAGGAGAATATTGAGCGGCTGCGGCAACGCTATCCAGATCTGGATATTCAGTGGGAAGATGGCGCTTCAGATTGCATAGTCAATGCGGATCCGAAACGACTTAGCCAGGTTATCGATAATTTGGTGGGGAATGCTACTAAATATGCTCCAGGAAGTTCCATTGGAATTAAACTTAAGCAGACGTCACGCAAGGTGGCGATCAGCGTGAGCGATAGTGGACCCGGCATCGATCCATCGGAAACGAGCCATATTTTCAGGCGTTTTTATCGATCTGCCAGCCAAAAAGACAAGGTCCGCGGTAGCGGCCTTGGCCTTTACATTTGTAATGAGATCGTCAAGGCACATAGCGGAGAAATCCGTGTGAAATCAAAAAAGGGGAAGGGTGCAGAATTCGTTGTTACACTGCCCAAACAGGATGAGCATCAACCTGTTTAGTGAGGAGGGCCACGATGGCCGCACAGATACTAGTCGTTGATGATGAACCTCGTTTTGTACGACTTGTGGAGGCAAACCTCCAGACCGAAGGGTTCACCGTGCTCAAGGCGATGAACGGCAAAGAAGCCATTGAGATGATCGTGGCCGAAAAGCCCGATCTGGTTTTGCTGGATGTAATGATGCCTGGGATGGATGGGTTCGAAGTTTGCGAACACGTCCGGGAATTTTCTCAAGTTCCCATTATCATGCTTACAGCTAAAGGGGATGAAGAGCATAAATTGCGCGCCTTTAATTTGGGCGCGGACGATTATGTGGTCAAACCCTTTTCGGCAAATGAACTAATTGCCCGCGTCCAGGCTGTAACCCGGCGGGCGGCTCGCAGCAGTTCGGGCTTTGCCGAAAGCAGCTTCTCGCGCGGAGGGCTTAACATTGATTTCGCCCGGGCGGAAGTCTCCCGAGATGACCAACCCATATCACTGTCCGCCACTGAATATAAACTCTTGTTGCAATTTGCCCGCAATTTTGGGAAGACGTTATCCGGGGAGGAATTGTTGCGCAATGTTTGGGGGCTAGAGTATAGTGAGGAGAAGGAAATTCTTTGGGTCAGTATCTCCCGTCTGCGGCAGAAACTGGAACAAGATCCCAAAAAACCTAAACTGATCGTCACGGTTTCCGGTGAAGGGTATATGATGCCTTGATGGGCGCCGATTTTTCTGGAGGGAATTGAAATGCAACAACGTAAACCAATGAAGGGGGGCGGTTTTAGGCCGCTTGTAAACACAACCCAATATCCCGTAATAATTCAAACCATGCACAACCGCATCCATGGCAATCTTCACACTCGAGAAAATGAACGCATCAAGGATGCCTTAAATTCCAATGAGCTATTTATTGCCATAACGGGAGCGGTCATTTTCGATGTTGATGGCCTCAAGGAATTGAAGAGAAGCGATTTCTTGGCCATAAACCGTCAACATGTTATTTGGATCATAGAAAACCAACCCCCCACCGGTTCCTTGAATAGCTAAACAGCCAAGTCATGAAGGCAAGCCAAGCTATCCAATTACGGGCAAAGATCGTTGGTGTCCTGCTGCGCGACGCCCGGCGGGCGGCTGGGAAATCCATGAAAGATCTGGGCCAGATCATTGGCGTGTCTGGGAGTACGATGAGTTCCATTGAGCGCGGCTCCAGTTCTCCATCCCTGCCTGAACTCGAGTTGCTCGCCTTCTACCTGGGCACTCCAATTGCACATTTCTGGTCGGACGAGATTGTTTCCGAGGAGCTACATCCCACAGAAACCATGGAAACGCAAAAATGGCTGGACCTACGCCACCGTACTGTGGGGGTGTTGCTGCGCCAAGCCCGCAATCAGGCCGGCCTTAGCCAGAAGGATTTGTCCGAACAGACCGCTATTTCTGCCAGTCGCATTCGTCGCTACGAGAATGGAGAGACCCCCGTTCCCCTACCCGAGCTTGAGCAAATGGCTTCGGCACTGGAATTGCAGATCAATCAACTTACGGATTCAAGCGGAAAGATTGGCGAGTGGATAACTTCGCAACACGCTGCCAGGGAGTTTGCGGCTTTGCCAACAGAGGTAAAGGAATTTGTTGCCGACCCGCGTAACCGTCAGTATTTGCAGCTGGCTCAACAGCTCAAAAGCATCTCTGTTGAAAAACTTCGCTCTTTGGCCCAAGCTCTGACCGATGTATTGGATTAATAAGTCTGACAGCCAAACGCCCCTAACGGTTTTTTGGAGTCGCACAACGCTTGAAAGACCTCTTTTGAGATATAGGTATAATCTAGATTAATGGCTGTTCCCGCCGTCCTCAACCTTCGCTCTGCAACCGAAGAGGACCGCAGTTGGTTGGCCAACCTGCTGCATTTCGAGACATACGTGCATCGCCATTTGGATTGGCGCCAACCTCTGGATTGGCTCGGCCACGATCCCTATCTAATACTTAAATCTGGAAATCGTTTGAACGCCGCCCTGGCCTGCCCCCCCGATCCGCCGGGCGTGGCTTGGATTCGCTTATTTGCCGCCGCCACTCGCACAGCCCCCCAGGACGCCTGGGACGAATTATGGCCGCAGACCCTTTATCGCTTGCGCAAACAGTCCGTTCAGTATATAGCCGCCATTCCCTTACACGATTGGTTCCGCAAGATATTGATCGCCAGCCAATTTGAAGAAGCTCAACATGTTGTGGTCTTCGATTGGCACGCCGGTAAGGATGACATCAAGGCATCCGCGCAAGGCGATTTTCACATCCGCCCCATGCAGGCAAATGACCTGGAAGCTGTCGCTCAAGTAGACCAGGGTGCCTTTGCCCCCTTATGGCAGAATTCGCTTACGGCCATCCAACTGGCTTTTAAACAAGCCGATTTTGCCACTGTCGCCGAAGAGGACAACGCCCTGGCAGCTTTCCAGATCAGCACCCGTGGTTGGAGGGGTATACACCTGGCTCGGCTGGCCACACATCCAAACTTTCAGGGTAGAGGTTTTGCCTCCGCCCTGGTCTGGGACCTGCAAGCCAGAGTACAAACTCGCCATGAGGCCCTGCTTACCGTAAATACTCAAAACAACAACCTCAACTCGTTGGCTCTGTATAGAAAGTTGGGCTTCCGGCCCACCGGTGAGGAATTTCCAGTGTTTCAATTTGACCCCGCCCGACATCCTCAGACAGATTTAATGTTGACAAAGAAATCTTTGTAAATCCAGTCTCAAGGCAATATTCTGCTAAACTTCACCCTGTGTAAGGGGCAACGCCTTGAAAAGTCTCTATCTCTGACGCTATAGTTCTTGGAGGAAGAATGAAATCCAGCAAACGCCAAGCTCGCCAGGAGCGCCGCCGCGCTCAACAAACGCGTAACCAGATGCGCTGGCTTGTTTACATTGCCTTGGGCGCCATAGTTTTGCTTGGTCTGATTATTCTTTCCCAACAGGCCAGTGGACCCCGTCAGTCCAAGTACTCTCAAGAGAATGGAATGAGCCTGGGCGATCCCAACGCCCCTGTCACCCTGGTGGAATTTGCCGATTTCCAGTGTCCCCATTGCTACAATCAATATAACACCACCGAACCTTCCATCATTGAGCAATATGTAGACACAGGCAAAGTTAACTACACATATCAGATAGTGGCCTTTCTGGGACAGGATTCAGTTTATGCGGCCGAAGGCGCCTACTGCGCCGCCGATCAAAATCTCTTCTGGGAATACCACGACGTGATATTTGCTCCCTCTAATTTTTCAGGTGGGAATACAGGCGGCTATTCGAAAGATCGTTTGATAAGCATGGCTGGACAGATCAACGGGATTAACATCGATGCATTTAGCCAGTGTCTTCAAAATGATGACAAATTGCAGACTATTCAGGATGTCCATGACCTGGGAGATTCGGTGGGTGTAACCGCTACCCCTGGTTTCGTCATTAACGGTACAGTAGCAATCGGTGAAAAATCCTTCACGCAACTGCAACAAATCATTGAAAGCGCTTTGGCGGCCGCTGGCGCCAACTAGGCTGAATTCACCAGCTAAAGAAAGCTCCCGATATCGGGAGCTTTTTTGTTTCTCAAAACGTGGCGGGAATACCCAGCGCCGCCAACAGGGCCACGATCAGTGGCGCGACCAGGAGGGCTGGCAAGAAGTTGCCCATGCGAATGGGCTTGATCTCCAGCAAACTGCTGACCGCGATGCCCATTAGTAGGATGCCGCCGGTAGCGCTCAATTCGGCTATCATGGAGTCACTGAAGATGGCCTGGGCTGTTTGCGAAAGCAAGCTTATCCCGCCTTGGAAAACCAGGATTACCAGTGTGGAGAACAACACGCCCACACCCAAAGTGGACGCGAAAACCATCCCGCCAAAACCGTCCAGCACAGATTTAATGGCCAGCAGGTGGAAGTCGCCGGTCAGCCCGTCTTGTATGGAGCCCAGTATGGTCATCGGCCCGATGCAGAACACCAGGGAGGCTGTGAGGAATCCGCGCACAAAGCGCGCACTGCCGCCTTCCGCCCTGCCAGCGAAGCGCGCTTGCAGCCAGGCGCCCAGGCGTGCCAGCCCTCCCTCGATCTGCCACCACTCACCCAATACGCCGCCTAGCAGCATGGCCACCAGCACAATTATCGGGTTCTGGGTCTGAATGAACAGACTGATCCCGTAGGCTAAGGCAAACAGCCCCAACCCGGCCACGATCGTGTGGCTTACCCGTTCCGGCAGCCGGGATCTGAAGGCCAGCCCCAGCGTTCCGCCAATCAGCACTGTACAGATATTCAGGATAGTCCCGGTCATAATCGGCGATTATATACTGCATGCGCCGGGGAAATTTCGCCTTATAATGCCGCGCATGCCCAGGGGCGCAAAAGAACTCAACCTGAAACCGGCCTGGTGGATCGCCTTTGGGGTGCTATGCGGCCTGGGTGCAGCAGGCTTGGTTTTGTTGCTGGTCGCACCACGCCGCGGCCAACCCATCCAGCTCATCGCTGTCCCCACGCGGCCCGCCTCCACGGCGTCCGCCGCAGTCACTCCCTCGCCAACCCCTCAGCCGACCAGCGCTTTCCCCATCGACATTAACTCTGCCACCGAGGCAGACTTCGAGAACTTGCCCGGCATTGGCCCCAGCCTGGCGCAGAGCATAGTAGCCTACCGGGAGTCCAACGGTCCTTTTCTAAGCCTGGAAGACTTGCAAAACGTGCCCAATATCGGCCCGCGCACCTACGAGGCCATCTTGCCATTCATCACGCTTGGTGACCAGCCATGAAACCCAGTCCTTACTTGAACGCTATCGCGCCCTGGTGGATTTACCGTCTCACAGCCGGTTAGTGTCGCTTCAAGAAGGTAATACCGCGCTCATACCCTTACCGCGCCTTGCCGCCGAGTTAGGCGGCGGCTTTGATATACTAAAACTATGCTAAATGTTACGCCTTTTCTTTTATTTGATGGCAACTGTGCAGAGGCGATGACCTTCTATCAGAAATGCCTAGGTGGAAACTTGAATCTTACTAAAGTAGGTGATACCCCTATGAAAGCACAATATCCACCGGAAAAACATAATAGGATTATTTATGCACAGCTGCTCAACGGTAGTGTGAACATTTCTGCAACAGACTGGCTTAATCCCACCAGAATGCCAAAGCAAGGTAATACTGTTTGTATGTATGTTATTGGAACATATAGCGACCTAAAGCCTGTTTTTGACAAGCTTTCAGAAGAAGCGCCAAAGGAATTACTTGACGAGTTAAAAGATATGCCTTTTGGAAGTTATGGGCATCTAGCAGATAAATTTGGTGTTCACTGGTTCTTCAAGGGAGATAAAAAATAAGAGTGGAATGCTAGTAAACGATAAAAAGTTCTAACATCGTCAATCAAGGGGAGCCATGTAATAAAAAATATCTATATATCAATCTAATTATATAAATCTTCGTTTTCCTTTATTGCTCCGAATGAAATTCTGTCTAGCACTAAGTCATTCATCCCCATCATCAGTGCAGGGGTAATAACAAACTCACCATATCGGTCCTTTGAGCTCATCGAGCAACTGGGGGCTGCCCCCGGTTGGCTGTGCCAGCCAGTTGGCAATGCCGGCAACGTCACCGCCTATTGGATGGGTTTCAAGCAATACGACCAGCTGCGTACCACGGGCCTGCCGCACATCCTCGGAGTGCAAGCGGCCGGGGGCGGAGGCATCCCGTAGAGAAACCGGAGATGGCTGCCACCGCCATCCGCATTGGTAAACCCGCGCGTGGGGAACAGGCTTTGGAAGCCGCCGCCAAATCCCAAAGTCGCATCATTTCCGCCAGCGATGACGAGATTCTTGCCATGCAGCTTCGTCTAGCTTCCGAAGGCATCTGGGTGGAGCCGGCCGCGGCCGCTGGCGCGGCCGGGTTGGCCAAAGAGATTCAATCAGGCAATTTGGATGTCAAAGATCAGAAAGTCGTCGTGGTCTGCACCGGGCATGGCCTCAAGGACCCGACATCATCACCAAGAATATGCCGAGGCCCATTCGGTGGCCGCGGATCTGGCTACTTTGGAGAAAATGCTGCTTAGCTGACGTTAATTTTCTTGGCAAACTCACCGATAGCCGCAATGTGTTCAGCTGGGGTGGCCAACCCGGCTCCCATCGTATTGATGGTGATGTGTGTGGCTCCCGCCGCTTTCCACTCCTCCAGAACTCTGCTGCCAAACCCCGGGGCCATCTTTGTAGTGCAGGCGTGCTTCTAGGCCAATATCCGCCCGCGAGCGCCCGGCTGCCTTCAAGAAGGCGGCCAGCTTCTCCAGTTGCCCGGTCACGTCGGCCGCGGTGCGGTAGTTCGGCATCCAGCCATCGCCCAGCTTCGCCACTCGCCGCAATACATTCTCGTGGTGGCCGCCAAACCAGATCGGGATGTTGCACCTGGTCGGCAATGGGTTCACGCCTGCATCCGGGATGTGATGCCAACGCCCGTCAAAGGTGACCAATGGTTCCGCCCACAGCGCTTTGAGCACGCGCACCTGCTCTTCGATGCGCCGGCCGCGGTTTTTGAAATTTTCATTCAGAGCCTCATATTCCACCTCATTCCAGCCTAGCCCCATTCCCATGCGCAGCCGACCGCCACTAATTGCATCCAGTGTGGCGGCTTGCTTGGCTACCAGCACCGTTTGCCGCTGGGGCAGGATTAGGATGCCGCTGGTCATCTCGATGCGCTCCGTGACCGCAGCCAGGTAGCTAAACAATACGAAGATTTCCAGAAATGGCGTCTTGAATGTGTAGGGGCCCGTCCACCCTCCGGGTCTCTCCGGATTGGCCCCAAGCACGTGGTCGTAGGCCAGGATGTGGTTGTAACCCAACCCCTCTGCTGTTTGGGCGTACTCCTTGAGCGCGGCCGCATCGTGTCCAAATTCAGTCTGGGGGAAAACCACGCCGAATTTCACAATAAGCTCCTTTTGGGGCAAAACTTGCCCGGGCTTGTAAAGAATGTATGATTTTGCAAAGGCTATTATGCCAACTCCTCTCGCTAAGAAGCTCAAACTCGACCAGGCTAACTCTGCCACGATCATTCCGCGGTCGGCCAACGTCCAGTCGCTTGGAGGGAAAATTTGATTGGATCCAGGTTTTCGTTCATACCCAGGCTGAACTGCAGGCAATTGTCCGGAAATAATGGCAGCCATGGGAACAAGGTGCAATTTGTGGATTAGCCCCCCCAAAGGGCTCTTCCGCATTCAAAGCGGCCTAACTCGCGACAAAGGCTGGGCTGCGTGGCGTATATCTCAAATGGGTAAACCTGGTCTCGGTCAATGAAACCTGGTCGGCCTTCCATTTGCGGGCCTACAAGCCCGGGGAGGTGAAGCAAACCACGTCGTGGATTGGCGACTGCCATGCACGATGAGCTTCATCAGCCCAATCGCCTTTCTCTAATTCCAGACCTCGCACAAGCCATCCAGGCTGCATACAAGCCGGTGCTGCCGCAGCCCTTTCAGGCGCCGGCCCCGGCGTGATCGCCTTCTGTGAAGAAGGTCGCGAGAAGGCCGTTACCGAAGCCTTACGTGCTCCTTTTTCCCGAAAGGGGTGTCTACGCGGCTTTTTCCTGCTTCAATCCACACTTTCGCACGCCGAAGTCCGTTTGGATTAATCTACCGTTTCCGTTAATATGGAAGATGCCCGCTGGTTGTCAAAAAAGGTAAGTTGCAGCCTTTTGCGGGTCTGGCATATTATCTATCGCCTTATTTGAAAGGAGGCTGCATTGCAACACTACAAATACATTATCGTAGGGGGCGGCATGGCCGGGGATTCGGCTATTCAAGGCATCCGCGAGATGGATCCAGAGGGCAGCATTGCCCTGATCGGTGAAGAAAATTACCCGCCCTACATTCGCCCTCCGCTTAGCAAGAAGCTATGGACCGGTCAGAAGTCTCTGGATGACATCTGGCGCCAGACCGCCCGCCATCACGTAGATTTGTATCTCAACCACTCTGTCACCAGCATTGACCCGCGTCTGAAGATTGTCAAAGGTGACCAGGATCTGGAACTTGAATACGAGAAGTTGCTGCTGTCTACCGGTGGCCGACCGCGTGAACTACCCTTCGGGTCCGGCCTCATTCGCTATTTCCGCACCTTGGACGATTATCAGGCCTTGCATGACGAGGCTAAAAAGGGCGGCCGCTTCGCAGTTATTGGTGGTGGCTTCATTGGCTCCGAGTTGGCCGCCGCCTTGGCTATGGAAAAGCAACCCGTCACGATGATCTTTCCCGGCTCAGGCATAGGCAGCAACATATATCCCGCGGGCTTGGTTTCATTTTTGGACGATTATTTCAAGCAGCATGACGTCGAGATTTGGAGCGGAGAGGAAGTCAGCGGCGTCTCAGCCAAAGGCAAAACCGTCCAGGTTGAAACCAAGAGTGGCAAGAAGCTGGAAGTTGATCATGTCGTGGCCGGCATCGGCCTTATCCCCAACACCGAACTGGCTGAAAAAACCGGCATAGATGTGGACAATGGCATCATTGTGGGAGAGGACCTGCAAACCAACCATGCGGATATTTATGCGGCTGGCGATGTGGCCAACTTTTCCAATCCAACCTTGGGCGGCCGAGTGCGCGTCGAGCACGAAGACAATACCAACGTAATGGGCAAGGCCGCTGGCCACAGCATGGCTGGCCGTCCCGAGCCCTACACCCATCTTCCTTACTTCTACTCGGATTTATTCGACCTAGGTTACGAAGCTGTCGGCCGTCTGAATTCGAAATATCAGACGGTGGAAGACTGGAAGGAAAAACCCTATAAAAAAGGCGTGATCTATTATTTGGATGGCGGCCTGCTGCGTGGTGTCCTCCTCTGGAACGTCTGGGATAAAGTCGATGCCGCCCGCGACCTGCTGCGCGCCGTCGGCCCCAAGTTGCCGAAGGATCTCAAGGGTGCCATCTAGATTTTCCAGGGAGGGATCTTCCCCGTCCATTTATTTTGGTTGATTTTCCTTCGATATAAGTTAGGTCTCGTCGCCTCCAGCCCTGTGCGTTTGTCAGAGTGTTGTAAGTTGTATTCCAACTCGCCCTCCAATACGCGCACATACAACTTCGTCAAGCAGGTGAGAGTATTGGGTTTTCTTGGATAACGATGAGCGCCGGAATCGGCGCAGTATAATCACCCCAAATTCCCCATGGCCCAGCAAATCGTAGAATGTATTCCCAATTTTTCCGAGGGCCGCCGGCCAGCTGTGGTGGATGCCATCGTGGAAGCCATCCAATCTGTGGATGGCGTTACGCTGCTGGACCGCAGCTCGGATAAAGATCACAACCGCAGCGTGGTTTCTTTCGTGGCCGCCCCTGAAGTTGCCGAAGAAGCCGCCTTCCGCGGCATCGCTAAAGCCGCCGAACTTATCGACATGGAAAAGCACAAAGGTGAGCATCCGCGCATGGGTGCCGCCGATGTGGTGCCTTTCGTGCCCATCTCCGGAGTCAGTATGGCCGATTGCATCCAAATGGCTCATCGATTGGGTGAGCGCGTAGGCAAAACGCTTGAGATCCCCGTTTTTTATTATGAAGAAGCCGCCACCAGTCAGGGGCGCCGCAATTTGGAGGACGTACGCCGCGGCGAGTACGAAGGGATAAAAGCCAGTATTGCCACGGACCCTGCCCGCGTGCCGGATTCCGGGCCTGCCAAGCTGGGTAAGGCTGGAGCCGTTGCTATCGGTGCACGCCAGCCGCTTGTCGCATATAACGTGTATTTGCAAACCGACGACGTCAAGATCGCCAAGCTCATCGCCAAGGCTGTGCGCCATTCCTCCGGCGGGCTGCGCTATGTAAAAGCCGCTGGGTTCCTGGTGAATGGCAAAGCCCAGGTATCCATGAACCTGACCAATTTTCACCAGACGCCAGTTGCCATTGTGGTGGAGATGATTCGCCGCGAAGCGGCCCGCTACGGTGTCAGTGTGGCCAAATCTGAATTGATCGGGCTGATTCCCCAGGAAGCCCTGGAGGACGCCGCCGCCTGGTATCTGCAGTTGGATGATTTTGAACGTCGCCAAGTCCTGGAACGCCGCATGCAGGAAACCGAAGCGGCCAGCCAGGCGGGTCAAAACGAATTCTTGGAGGCGCTGGCGTCCTCCTCCCCAACTCCCGGAGGAGGTTCGGCCGCGGCATATTCCGGCGCCCTCTCAGCAGCCCTAGTAGCTATGGTGGCCCGTCTTACGGTGCGCCGCAAGAAATACGCCGACGTGGAAAATCAAATGGCGACTTTGGTAAGCGAAGCCGACGCTTTCCGCGAAGACTTCATCCGGGCTGTCAGTTTGGACGCGGCTGCCTTCAACTCAGTGATGGCTGCGCTCAAGCTCCCTAAAAAGACCAAGAAGCAGCAAATCGCCCGCAAGAAGGCTCTAGAGAAAGCCACCTTGGAAGCTTCTCGTCAGCCGCTCGGAGTGGCTCGTCTGGCGGTCCAGTGCCTGGGCTTGGCACGCCAGGCTGCCCGCTTGGGCAATATCAACGCCATCAGCGATGCTGGGTCCGCCGCGGCCCTGGCGCGTGCCTGCCTGGATGGCGCCGGGCTCAATGTGCGCATAAACGTCCATTCGCTAGGTGAACATGCTGAGGGGACAAAGTTGCTAAAGGAACTCAACAATCTCGAAAAGGAAGCCGCCGGAATTGAGCGCGAAGTCCGCCGCCAAGTGCAAGCGCGCGGCGGCTTTGAGCTTGATTCTCCCGCTTGACGGGACCCGCAATGCACCACGCCCGCTTCGTTCGCCATATCCTCTTAGCCTGCGTTCTGCTGGCCGCGGGGTGTAATTTCCCAACGGACGCAACTCAAGCCAATCAGCAGTCTGTCGAACCTAGCGCCACCCCATTCCAGCCGGTCATCGGTGCCTATAGCCCCGGCGGCGTATCCTTGGAACAGGGCGAAGTTGCCGGGGCAGCCACGGCTAATTGGTACCTCTCCCCCGATTTGCCGGCGGGCTACGCAGATCAGTTGGTCTTGCCCGACGGCGCTCAAATAGTTACCGATGAGAGCCAGGCTCATCTGATCATTTCAGTGAACCAGGGGGAGTCCCTCAGCCATTGGATGTATGCGTTAGTAGCCCCCTTTCCAACCCTCACGGACGAAGTGGCTTTTGAAGACCTAAAAGCTGACTGGCTGGGTCAGGGCAAAGGACCCTTCGCTGGAACGCCCCTGATGTTGACTAACCAGACTAAGGCCGTATTTACTGCATTGTGGGGAGCACCCGCAGCCGGCGCTGTGCAGGTGGAAGATGCCGGCAAGTTGCTGGATGCTGCCTGGGCGGTGAAACCCGCTTGGGCCCTCGTTCCTTTCGGAGATCTTGAAGCCAAATGGAAGGTGTTGACCGTGGATGGCCAGTCCCCCATCCACAAGGATTTCGATGAGCAGACTTACGCTCTGAGCGTGCCCATTGGCCTCGGTGGCGACCCGACCCTGGTCGCCGAGGCCCTGCAGCGCTTTGGTAACGATAGTGAAGCACCACTGGCCCCCGCCAGCAATCGGGATGCCAGCAAGCTGACCACGGTAGTGCTCACCGGCGTTACCGCTCTGGTGCGCGCCACGGCTTACACCATGAACCAAAAGGGCATCACCTATCCCGCCGAAGACATCCGCGATCTACTGCGTTCGGCGGATATCACTCATATCAGTAACGAGGTTGCTTTTTCCCCGGATTGCCCGCTTCCCGATCCAGTCCAGCGCAACCTCGTATTCTGCAGTGATCCGGACTACATTCAATTGTTGGATGATGTGGGCGCGGATGTTATTGACCTGACTGGCGATCATTTCAACGACTGGACCGAACAGGCCATGCTGTATACCTTGGACCTGTATAAACAACACGGCATGCAATATTACGGGGGCGGCACCAACATCGAGGAAGGCCAGCGCCCCCTGTTGCTCGACGACCATGGCAACAAGATAGCCTTTTTGGGTTGCAACGCCAAGGGCGGCGGCTATGCCACTGCCAGCGAAACCTACCCGGGTGCGGTGAAGTGCGATTTGGATTTAATCGAAAGCCAGATACACGACTTGGTCTCGCAAGGTTACACGGTCATATTCACCTTCCAGCACAATGAGGTCTACACCTTCGTCCCAGCTGAAAGCCTGGTGCGTGACTTCACGGCCGTCTCTGCCGCCGGGGCCTCAATTGTCAGCGGCAGCCAGGCACACGTTCCACACGGTATGGAACTTCCCGGTGACGGCCGCATCATTACCTACGGCCTGGGCAATTTATTCTTCGACCAGCGCGGTGTGGTAGATTACGGAGACCAGGCTATGATCGCCCGCCACGTCATCTACGACAACAAATACATCAGTACTGAGATATTCACCATCCAGTTTGTCGATTACGCTAAACCGCGCTTTATGACCCAGGATGAGCGCGATGCTTTGCTGACCTTGGTGTTCGACGCCAGCCGCTGGGACTACCCATCCAAATGAGGAGGAAGTATGGGCCTGAAACCCGACCATTGGATTGAGCAGCAAGCCCGGGAACACAAGATGATCGAACCTTTCGAAGCTAACCAGGTGCGCCAGGGTGTCATTTCCTACGGCGTGTCCTCGTACGGATATGACATTCGCGTTGCAGATGAATTCAAGATCTTTACCAATGTCTTTTCAGCTGTGGTCGACCCCAAACATTTCGACACCAAGTCCATGGTAGATTTCAAGGGCGACGTGTGCGTGATCCCGCCTAATTCGTTCGCCCTGGCCCGCACCGTTGAATATTTCCGTATTCCCCGCGGCGTGCTCACCGTCTGCCTGGGCAAGAGTACGTATGCGCGCTGCGGCATCATCGTCAACGTCACACCTTTCGAACCGGAATGGGAAGGCTTCGTCACATTGGAGATTTCTAACACCACTCCGTTACCCGCCCGCATCTACGCCAACGAGGGCATCGCCCAAGTGTTGTTCTTTGAAGCCGACGAGGAATGCACCATCTCCTACGCTGACAAGAAGGGCAAATACCAAAACCAACAAAACATCGAATTGCCCAAGCTCTAGCTTGAAATCGTCCCAAGATTCAAAATCCCCACTTCTTTACTGGTGGGGATTTTTGTTTAACTGATTCCAATCTAAAACAGGTGGCGGCTATCTTGCAACGTCTGTATAACAAACGGGCCGCTGGGTCCCCGTTGGTGTATGCGCAAGCTCCTTGTTCCTATCGTACTGGCTCTGGCCATGTTGGCCTGCAATTTCCCTACCACCACGATTGGGCCTACCGAAGCTGTTCCTCTAATATCCGGCCCAATTGCCACGCCTCAGGGTGCTGTGGTGGCCCCGCCGACTCTGCCGCCCACGCGCGATCCCAACGAGCCCCTCGTCTCCCCAACACCAGATAACGCCCACACCGTTCCCGCCCCCGCGACGATTCCGTCGAATACACGGTGCAGCCCAACGATATCCTCAGCGCCATTGCCGACCGTTTTGGCGTTAGCTTGGAGGATTTGATTTCTGCCAACAGCCTGGTCGACCCCAACACGCTGGAGGTCGGCCAAATCTTGCAAATCCCACCGCAATCCCCAACCAGCCTGGGCCCGGACTACAAGATCATTCCCGATTCCGAACTGGTCAATGGCCCTTATGCTTTGTTCTTCAACGTGGATGACTTCGTGAGTTCCCAACCAGGCTATTTGAAACAACATCGTGAAAAGGTGGACCAGCAAACTCTCACCGGCGCGCAGATCGTGCAGCGTGTGGCCACCGAATATTCTGTGAATCCCAAATTGTTGCTGGCTGTGCTGGAATACCAAAGCAACTGGCTCAGCGACCCCAACCCCCGCACCGACACGTTGACCTTTCCCATGGGCAAAGAGGATGCCTGGCGCAGCGGCCTATACCTGCAGCTTTCCTGGGCTGCTGACCGCTTGAATCAAGGCTATTACCAATGGAAAGAAGGCCTGATTGGTGGTTGGACCCTCCCCGATGGGAACTTTATTCCTGCTTCCCCAAGCATCAATCCTGGCACGGCTGGTGTGCAGTTCATGTTCTCCCAGCTTTACTCTGAAGGGCAGTGGCGCCAGGTGGTTTCTCCCGACGGCGTGGCCGCCACCTATCAGACTTTGTTCGGCTATCCCTTCGACCTGGCTATCGATCCTCTGGTGCCTGTGAATGCCACCCAGCCGATTATGCAGTTGCCCTTCGAGGTGGGCGTGCCCTGGGTCTTTAGCGGCGGGCCGCACGGTGGCTGGGGTGACGGTTCCGCCTGGGCTGCATTGGATTTTGCCCCGCGAGGAGAGATGTTAGGCTGCAATCCCAGTTCGGATTGGGCGGTGGCGGCTGCCGACGGGCTCATCGTGCGCTCAGACAATGGCGCCGTGGTTGAGGATCTGGATGGGGACGGCTACGAGCAGACCGGCTGGACTATCCTGTATATGCACATGGCTGCGGCTGGGCGTGTTCGCGAGGGCACTGCTGTTCACGCTGGGGATCGCATCGGCCATCCCTCCTGTGAAGGTGGGGTGGCTACGGCCAGCCACTTACATTTGGCCCGCCGCTATAATGGCGAGTGGATTCCCGCCTCCGGAGACAGGGCCTTCGTGTTGGATGGCTGGACCTCGGTTAGCGAGGGCATCATTTACGACGGCACGCTGCAGCGTGATGGACAATCCATAGAAGCCTGCGAGTGCCGCGACCCCAGCCACATGCTCCAAAGATGACCATGCGAAACGTCCGCTCCTTCCAATTAGCCGCCTGCGCCATGCTTATTTTTGTCACCACGGTGGTGTGCAGCACCGGGTACATTACCCCCGCCAGCCTGGCCGCCACTCAACAGGCCCAGGACCAGCTCAACGCCACTGCCACGGCGCTTTCCGGGCTGCTGATTCCAACCGTCGGTGCTGGTCAGCCTACTCAAACCGCTAACCCTGCGCTTGCCTCTCCCACCGTTGCCGCTTCGGTAACCTCTACGCTGGCTCCGGCCGAATCGCCCACCGCGGCGCCTCCGTTTGTGTATACCGCCCAATCAGGTGATACTCTCGCCGCGTTGGCGGTGCGCTTTGCCGTAGACTCCCAGCAGATTGCTTCCCCTCAGGATATCCCCGCAACGGGCCTGATCAATGCTGGGCAGATTTTTACCATCCCCAACGTGGTAGGGCCTTCCGGCCCAAACGACCGCTTGATACCCGACAGCGAAGTGGTTGATTCCCCCACTAGCATCGATTTCAATACCGCCAGCTATGTTGGCCGCATGGCGGGATACCTGGCAAATTACCAGGAATATCTACCTTCGCGCTATTACACGGGGGCCGGCGTGGTGGAACGCGTAGCCTACGAGCATTCCATCAGTCCGCGCTTGCTCCTGGCCGTGCTGCAGGAGCAAAGCGATTGGGTCCTGGGTGAACCCCTGGCAGGCAGCAACCCGGATTACCCCATGGGCAAAGTCGACCCGCAAGAACCGCGTCTTTATCATCAACTCTCCTGGGCAGCTCGCATGCTTTCGGTTGGTTACTATCACTGGCGCGAAGGCACCCTGACCGAACTGACCTTTCCAAATGGGCAAAAAGTGCGCATTGCGCCTGACTTGAATGCCGGCACCGTGGCCATTCAATACTTGTTCAGCCAGCTCTACGATTACGACGCCTGGCTGCAAGAAATGAACCCGGATACCGGCTTCGCCTTTACCTTTGGCAAAGGCATGTTCCCCGACCCCTGGGTGCGTGCGGCTCAAGTGGAGCCGCTCTTCCCGCCCGACTTGGCCAACTCCGTCCCACATATGGGCCTGCCCTTCTTCAGCAATCAGATTTGGTATCTAACCGGTGGCCCGCATGGCGCCTGGGAACTGGAAGGTGCCCAGGCCGCCCTGGATTTTGCCCCCGCCAGCACACAGCCAGGCTGTGCCGCCTCGGATGCCTGGGTGACCGCCGCGTCAGAAGGGCTGGTGGTCCGCGCCCAGGATGGCCAGGTGGTGGTGGATTTAGACGGCGACGGATATGAGCAAACCGGCTGGGTCATTTTGTATCTGCACGTAGCCGACATCACTGTGCGGCAGGGCGATTGGGTCAACCGCTATGACAAACTAGGGCACCCCTCCTGCCTGGGCGGTGTGGCGACCGGCACCCATTTGCACATCGCTCGCAAGTACAATGGCGAGTGGATCGATGCCGGCGAGCCTATTCCCATGGTGCTGAGCGGTTGGACTGCTCAGGCCGGGGCAGCCCCATACGAGGGCGCTCTGCTGCGCGGCAACCAGGTCGTTACTGCCTGTACCTGCAGCAATGTAGATGCCCGCATTTCCCGCAGCGCAGACGATCCCTATTGATCATTGGATAATCCACAATTTTCCAGGCGAGATTTTCTGCGGCTGGCCGCATTAAGCACCGCCGGCCTGGCGCTTTCCCCGAGGCTTACCCGCCTCGTTTCGCCAGCTTATTGCCCCACCCCGCCCCAAACCGGGCAGGTACTCAGCCTTGAGCAGCAGCGCCGCCTGGTAGAGGCTTCGCAAAATTTTATCGCCGCGGATATTCCCACCGCCCGCCAGGTGGCTTTGGATATCGACTTTATTGAGGGAGCCAATGAAGATGCCTCCACCATGTGTGGCCCACTGGCTGTCGCCATCCTGCAAGCCGCCGGGCTGTTGGGCCCCTGGGTAAGTCGGCATAGTTTCTGGTTGCTCAACCCGCGTGAAAACCTGCAGCCGGTCTTGGATACCTTCCCTGCTTCGCTATATGAGTGGTACCAATTTGACGACCCCATTGCGGAGTTTGACTTTAGCAACTTACACCTAATGGCTGGTGATTTTCTGTATTTGTTTGCCGGCCCGGGAGACACCTTCGAGCATATCTTAGTGGTGAACCGTGTCGACGATAAAGGTCGCCCGTACACGGTTTCCAATTTCTTCATCGCCACCGGCACCATCATTGAAGAGCGCCTGCTCTACGATTTGCAGGCGCCCCAGACGGGCCAGTTTGCCGACTGGGCCGACCGCAGCCTGCGCAATACGATGGGCAATACCGGGGGCGGTGGCTTCCGCATTTGGCGCGTTAAAGGTGGAGCCAGCCTGGAATTTCCAACAGACACCCCCAGTGTGGAATTGCGCCAGGACATGGATGGCGTTCTGCTGGTCGCAACCGGTGGCTGGTACGGCGAGATCAAGCGGGCTGGCGGACCCCTTTTGTATCAATTCAACCCCTATGCCGTTTTCCACCCAGCCTCCACCATCAAAGTGCCCATCGCCATGGCTTTTTACCACTGGCTGGAAGGCCAGCACGTCCCGGATTGGACGGCTTATCTGCGCGACCACGGCGTGCAAGGACGCAGCTACTTCCAATTGTTGGAGGCCATGTTGGTAGTCTCAGAGGAAGACGCCACTGAGACCCTGGTGGATTTCCTTGGCAAGGATTATTTGATTGACACCTGGAAGGGCTGGGGATTGGACTTTACCCAGATAGACCCGCGTCGCAGCAGCGCCACGGACCTTGCCTCCACAATGGAACAGCTCTACCTTGGCGACTGGGTTTCGGCCGCCAGCCGCCTGCAGATGCTGCAGTTCATGTCGGCGTATACCGCCAACGACGACACACGCTTGGGCCGCCTCCGTCCTAAGCTTCCGCCTGGATCCGTCATTTACAACAAGCGCGGCTCCCTGGTGGACTGGCCCACCGTGGTGGCAGACAGCGGCATTATCAAGCTGCCCGGGCAGCCTGATGTTCCCTATATATTTACGTTGCATGGCATGGGCAAGAACGACGCCGGTTATGACGACATGGAGAACACTCTCGACCAGGCCATCGCCGCTTTTGGTGTTTACCTGACCAAAGTTTCATGACCACTTCGAGATTCATCGCTTTCTCATACCCATTCGTATAATCGTGCTAGTGTTTCGCTTCGCTAATAGGACCTGCCTGTTTCTTCTAGCTGCCTTGGCTATCGTTTTGTCGGCTTGTGCCACTCCCTCCGTGGAGGAGGCCGCGACCCCGGCTGCCAGTGCTACCTTGACTTCCTACTGAGGCGCTGGTCACCTCTACCCCGTTATCCACCCGTCCGGCTTATGAGCCGGGCCAACTGGTGGATTACACCGCCCAGGACGGCGACAACCTCATAGCATTAGCGGCCCGTTTCAATACGACCATCCCCGAGATCATGAGGACCAACCCCCTCATCCCGCAGGATGTCACCACGTTGCCGCCCGGCTTGCCTATGCAGCTGCCCATCTACTACCGCCCGTATTGGGGCTCGGCCTACCAGATCATTCCTGACAGCCAGTTCGTGAACGGCCCCGCTGCAGTGGACTTCAACACGCAGGAATTCGTGGATTCCCAACCGGGTTGGCTCAAGAGTTATTCCGAATACGCCTCTGGCACCCGTCGCTCCGGCGCTGGACTGGTGGATTTGGTGGCCACCAATTTCAGCGTCAGCCCGCGCTTGCTGCTGGCTTTGCTTGATTATCAGGCCGGCGCATTGACCGATCCCGTTCTGAACCCAGCCGAGAGCACCTATCCTCTTGGCTACGAAAGCCGTGGTCACGCTGGAGTGTATTTGCAATTGGTGTGGGCCGCCAATGAGCTTAATAATGGATATTACGCCTGGCGGAATGGCAAGTTAACCGAGTTTGACCGCCCAAACACGGAAATTTACCGCCCTGATCCCTGGCAGAATGCCGCCAGTGTGGCCCTTCAATACTTGTTCAACCAAACGGAAAGCATGGAGAATTTTGACCGCGCCATCGGGCCGGAAGGTATTGCTTTGACCTTTGATCGTCTATTTGAGGATCCCTGGCAGGCTGATGTTCCTCATATGCCTGGCAGTCTCACTCAGCCGGAATTTCGCCTGCCGTTTCCCCCAGGTCAAGTTTGGTCACTTACTGGTGGTCCGCATACGGGGTGGGGGCAAGGAGAGCCATTCGCGGCCATGGACTTCGCACCTGGAGAGCACAGCGGCTGTTTTGTAACCGCCCAGTGGGCTACCGCCGTGGCGGATGGCACAGTGGTGCGCACAGACAAAGGGATCGTGGTTCTGGATTTGGATGGTGATGGGGATGAGCGTACCGGTTGGGTGATTTTTTACCTGCACATGGCCGATAACGGGCGTGCCTCAGTGGGCCAGCACCTGCTGGCTGGACAGCCCGTAGGTCACCCCTCCTGTGAGGGCGGCGAAGACGTCACTGGTACGCATGAGCATATAGCCCGAAAATACAACGGCGAATGGGTGGATGCTGCCGGCGCCTTACCGTTTGTTATGGAAGGCTGGATTCCCCAAGCGGGCGGTTCAGCGTACGAAGGCTCCCTGAGCCGCCAGGGCCACAAAATTCAGGCTTGTGTTGGCTGCTCGGATGCGGCCAGCGCCATCACCTCTCAGGCCTCTATTGTGGCGTTGCCGACCCCGCAGGTCGCACCAACGGAATCCGCAGCCAATTAACCCTCGTTTATCTCGTAGTGAGTTCTCGAATTCCACTGCCTTGTTGAGCATATTCATGACCGGGCAGTATTTTTGGATCGACAACTGGATGGCGCGTTCCACCGCTTGTGGGTCGATGTCTTTTCCGGTAACGATGTAGTTCACCACGCCATGCGTCCAAATTTGTGGATGCTCTTCCGAACTCTGTGTATCGACACGCACTTCAAAAGCTGTGACCTGCTGACGTTTCTTTTCAAGGATAGAGATGACATCCATAGCTGTGCAGCCCGCTAAAGCGACCGCGGTTAACTCCTTGGGGGTAATATCCCCACCGTTGTCATTGCTCAGGTCAAGCTCCTGTCCGTTGGGACCTACGCCTTTGAACTTTAGCTCTTGTTTCCAAATAACTCCTGCTTGCATCATTGCCTCCAAGTGATCTTGGGCTCATTATAGCCGCAGCCCTCTCTCGGATTTAACTATTACAATCAAGGCTGCGCGAACGCTCGTATGATTCCTATACATCTGTCGATTTCTGGCTTCCTTTCTTACCGGCACAATGCCGAATTGGATTTCACCCAGTTCGACCTGGCCTGCATTTCCGGCCCTAACGGGGCGGGTAAATCCTCCCTGCTGGATGCCATCACTTTTGCCCTTTTCGGTCAGGCGCGTAATCGCGGCGAATCGCTCATCAACACCCACAAAGATGTGGATGCCGCCCAGGTAACCTTTACTTTCGCATACGAGAATAATGTCTATCGCATACAGCGCATTGCCCAGCGTGATAAACCCATGCTGCTGGAATTCCAGATCCAGGCCGGGGAAGACAAATGGAAGGCGCTTACCGGGCACACCATACGGGATACGGAAAAACGCATATACGATACCCTGCGGCTGGACTACGAGACCTTCGTTAACGCTTCATTTTTTTTGCAAGGCAAGGCAGACCAGTTCACCCAACAGCGCCCCGCGGAGCGCAAGCGCATCTTGGGAAACATTCTTGGCCTGGAGATCTGGGAGAATTACCGTTTCCGCGCCGCCGAGAGGCGGCGGGAAGTAGACACGCAAATCGACGTGCTGCAAGGTGGTTTGCAGGAGATTGCTAATGAGCTAGGGCAGGAAGAGCAGCGCAAGGCGCGCTTGAAGGAACTCCAGGTGCAACTCAAAACGTTGAGCGAAATGCGCTCCGCTCAGGAATCGGTTTTGGATGATCTGCGCGGCCGCGCTGCGGCTGTCGAACAGCAGCGCGCTCTGGTTACCGCACTGGTTGGCCAACTGGAACGCACCCAGGCTCAACTGGATGAGGCGCGCAGCCGCCTGGAAGAGCGTCAAGCCGAGCAGACCACCTACGCCGAATTGCTTGCCAATGCCAAAGAAATCGAAGCATCCTATGCTGCATGGCAGACTGCCCGGGAAGAAGTAACTCGCCTGGACGGCATTGCCGCTAAGTTTCACGAGCAGGAAATGAAACGCAATGGACCGCTGGGAAAGATCGAAACAGAGAAGGCCCGTCTGGAGACTGAGCTCAAGTCCTTGCAAGCTAACCAAACCAACCTGCAAACCTTGTTGGCGAACAAGGCTAACTTGGAAGCCCAGCTCAAGACTCTCGATGATGAGGTTGCCCGCTCTGAAAGCCAGTTGGCTAAACAAGCTGAATGGGAAGAAGAGCTCTCCCAGGCTCGAAAAGCTCAAAGCGCCGGCGATGCGCAGAACCAACTCTTCCGCACCGAGATGGATGTCATCAAAGAAAAGATCGAGGTCATGAAAGCCGCCCAGGGTTTGGCGGCTTGCCCCACCTGCGGGCAGGCCCTCACCGAAGAGCATCGCCTTGAAGTGATCAATGAGTTGACCAAGGAAGGAACAGAAAAAGGCGACGCCTTCCGAGCCAATCGCGCAAAACGCGAAAAGCTCGACCAGCGCGCCCTCAAGCTTGAAAAAGACCTGGCCGCCCTGGAACAATTGGAAGCCAATTTGCAGGCCAAGAAAATTGACGCCGGCAAACTAACCTCTCATATCCATGAAATCGCCCAAGTGGAAGTGGATTGGGATAAGCATAGTGCCCCCCGGCTCAGCGAGATCGAGGCGGCTTTGGAAAATGAAACCTTTGCTGCCGAGGCCCACACCCAACTGGCCGAGATCGACGCTGAACTCAAGCAGACCGGCTACGACCCCGCCGCCCACGACATTGCCCGCAAACTTGAGCAGGAAAGCCGGCCGGTCGAGGCCAAAATGAGGGCATTGGAGCAGGCGAGGGCGGCTTCGAAACCAGTGGAGCGCGAGATAAAAGACCTGGTGAAGCAGATTGCCTCCGAGGAAAAGGACCTGGAAGGCCAGCAGGCGGCCCATAAGCAGGCCGCGGATGCCCTGGCTCCCCTGGCGGATGGCCTGCCGGATGTGGAAGCCTCCGAACGGGCCATGCTGGATACCCAGGAAAAAGAGAACCAGACTCGCACGGCCCTTGGCGCGGCCCAGCAGGAAGTGGACGTGCTGGATACGCTGCGCACGCGCAAAGCGGATTACGAGGCCCAGCGCGAGGCCCTGGCTGTGCAGGTGGCTCAGTTCCAAGCGCTGGAGCGCGCCTTCGGAAAAGACGGCGTGCCGGCCATGCTCATCGAACAGGCGCTGCCACAAATCGAGAGCAAGGCCAATCAGCTGCTGGAGCGCTTAAGCGGTGGCGCCATGAACATTCACTTCCTCACCCAGCGGGAATATAAGAACACCAAGCGGGAAGACCTGCGCGAGACTCTGGATATCCAGATTAGCGACAGCGCCGGAGTGCGGGATTACGAAATGTTCTCCGGCGGTGAGGCGTTTCGCATCAACTTCGCCATCAGGCTGGCCCTCTCCGAAGTGCTGGCGCAGCGCGCCGGAGCCCGCCTGCAAACCCTGGTAATTGATGAAGGCTTCGGCAGCCAGGATGAAGCCGGCCGCCAGCGGCTGGTAGAGGTCATCGGGCTGGTGCGCCAGGATTTCGCCAAGATCCTGGTCATCACCCATATCGACGCGCTCAAAGATGCCTTCCCCCACCGCATCGAAGTGGAGAAGGGCCCAGAAGGGTCGATATTGAAAGTGATTTAGGTTTTGGCCGCGGGCTTCTTTCTGTAGGCACGCATTAATAACAAAACCACACCATAGATCACTAAAAGCCCGAGGCTCAATGGGCAGGTGAATAAACCCACCCAACCCATCAAGCCCATGCCGTAAAGCGTTTCACCCCAGTCCTGACCGTTGATGACGCATGGGTTCACATTGCCCTCATTCAGCTCGCAACCATTGGCAGATGCGACGGAACCAGCCACCGCCACAGAAACCCAGGGCGTTATCCCGATCAAGGCAATTACCAGAAGTAAGACAACATGGATGATCCACCTTCTCTTCATGGCTCTCCTTATTTACTCGCTCATTCGATTCTACTCTGCAGTTCGTTTGCGCGTTAGCCCGATGCTATAATCCAGGCTCGGTCCGCCAAAACCTGCTGTCGACAAGGCGCCCATGCCCACTGAGCAAAAAAGCTCCCCAACAGATCAAAATAAGCTCCTTCAACGACTACCTCGAAGTGATGAGTAAGGTCGTTTACCACAGCGGTATCTCGTGGAAGGTGGTCGAAAATAAGTGGCCTGGCACGCGCGCAGCTTTTGATAACTTCGACATCCACAAAGTCGCTGATTACGTTGAGCGTGATACGGAGCGCTTGCTCAAGATACGCGTGTGACCCGCAATTACCGCAACTGGTGGAGTACCCAGCCACGCGCGCAAGATCCTGGAATTGAAGCGCCAGTATGGTTTGTTTCAAAAATACCCGCTCTCTTTTGCCAGCTTTGCTGAGGCTGTCGAAGGATTGCACAGGGATTTCTGGGCCATTCTGGAATTTACTATTTCCTTTATGTCTGGGGGAAAAGATGCCTCCTCATGAGGAATTTATGGCCGCCTGCAGAAAGTAAGCCTTCCTCGTTATAATCCCTTCTCTAAACTGGTTCATAAGGTCATTTATTCATGTTAGACAAAATCGCCGGTATCGAAGCCCGCTTCGAAGAAATCGAACGCGAATTGGCCCTGCCCGCTGAGGATTACCAGCGCACGGTGGAGCTTTCCAAGGAACGCGCCGAACTGGAACCCATCATTACCCAGGCGCGCAAATATCGCCAAGCCTTGGGCCACCAAAAGGAAGCCCAGGAGATCGTCAACGGTGACGACACGGAACTGGCGGAGCTTGCCACCGCTGAGCTGGAAGACCTGGACATGCAGGTGCCCAAGCTCGAAGAGGAACTGAAGGCCATGCTGCTGCCCAAGGATGCGCGCGACAGCCGCAACGTGATCATGGAAATCCGCGCTGGCACCGGCGGCGACGAAGCGGGCCTGTTCGCCGCAGACCTGTTTCGCATGTATACGCGCTACGCTGAACGCCAGGGTTGGAAGACCGAGCTGCTCAGCCAGAATGAGACTGGGGTGGGGGGCTTCAAAGAGGTGACCATGCTCATTAAGGGCAAGGGCGCCTTCTCGCGGCTCAAGTTTGAATCAGGCGTCCATCGCGTGCAGCGCGTACCCGCCACCGAGGCGCAGGGACGCATCCACACCTCTACCGCTACGGTGGCGGTGCTGGCCGAGGTGGATGAGGTGGACATCAAGATCCCCGACAGCGACGTGAAGATGGACGTGTACCGCTCGCAGGGGGCTGGTGGGCAGAATGTGCAAAAGAACTCCACGGCGGTACGGCTCACGCACCTGCCTACCGGCATGGTGGTGCAGTGCCAGGACGAGCGCTCGCAACTGCAGAACCGCCAGCGCGCAATGGCCATCTTGCGTGCCCGCCTGTATGAGATTGAAGAGGAAAAGCGCCGCGCCGAGATCGATACAACCCGCCGTTTGCAGGTGGGCAGCGGCTCCCGCTCCGAGAAGATCCGCACCTACAATTTTCCCCAATCACGCATCACCGACCACCGCATCGGCTACACCTCTCACAACCTGCCGGTTATGCTGGATGGCGATCTGGATGAGATGCTGGATGACCTGGCCACGCAGGATGAATCCGAGCGTTTGTCGGCCGTTACGGCGTAGGCAGGAACCCCCATAAAAAATCGAGGCTGGGTCGAAAGGCCCAGCCTCTTTTATTTGGCAGCTTAGAACGGTTTGAACATCATCAGCAGCAGGATCAACGCAAAGCCGCCAACGCCCACCACTGTCATCTCCATGGGGCGTGTCTTGGCCAGGTAGGCCTTGATCTCGCTGAGCGGGCGGGCTTTCTCGGTGGGCTGGGGTTTGCCCTGGATTAACCAGACCATACCCAGCATCTTGCGCAGGGGTTGGTAGGTCCCCTGTCCCACGCGGAACATCCACACGGTAAGGCCTAGCAGCAAAATTACCGAAGTCCACACCCACAACCTTCCCCAGGCCGAGACGACGAAGGCCAGGGTGATGCCGGCCAGCATCAACACCAGAAGCGAAAGCATCATGCTGGGCCAGGCCGAAGCTGAAAGGTTCAGCAAGGCCTTCATGTGCTCGGTTTCCTCTTCCTTCTTGAGCTGGAAGGAAACGAAGATGGCCACCCCATGGGCGAGCAGGAAAGTGAAAGCAGCTAAAACGTGAATGTACAACAGGATTTGAAGCAACGATGGCATGAGAAAAACCTCCTCCAAGGCGGTAATTGAGGGCATTAAACCATGATTTTCACCGGCCGCCATGCACCTATCTGCTAGAATTTCGTCGATGCACGCCACTCACACGCACATCCTGACCGTCGGCGGCGCACTGCAAGCCGCCGCCCGCCGCCTGGCAGCCGCCAGCGAAGACCCGGCCCTGGACAGCCAGGTGCTGCTGGCTCACACGTTGGGCCGCCAACGCGCCTGGCTGCTGGCGCATCCTGAAGCCGAGGTGGATGCGGCTCCTGCGGAGCAATTTGAGGCCGGCCTGCGGCGCCTGGAAAGTGGCCACCCCCTTCCGTATGTGCTGGGGGAGTGGGAATTCTTCGGCCTGAAATTCACGCTGACCCCTGCGGTGCTGATCCCGCGGCCGGAAACGGAATTGCTGGTGGAAACCGCGCTGGTCTGGCTGAACGCGCATCCCAAACGCCGTGTTGCGGCGGATGTGGGCACCGGTTCCGGCTGCATCCCCGTGGCGCTGTCCTTCAGAGTGCCCGATCTGGCCTTCATGGCCGGAGATATTTCACCCGAGGCGCTGGCGGTGGCGCGCGCCAACGTGCACCGCCACGGCCTGGACAGCCAAGTCCACCTGGTCGAAAGCGACCTGATGCAAGCCATGCATGGTCCTTTTGACCTGATTTGCGCCAACCTACCATACATCCCCGAGGCGCGGCTGCCTGAATTGCCTGTTACGCGCTGGGAGCCGCACATCGCTCTGGGTGGCGGCGAGGATGGTCTGGCGTTCATCCGGCCCTTCCTGCAGCAAGCCGCGGAAAAGCTGTCCCCGGGCGGGCAGGTGCTGGCGGAGATAGACGCCAGCCTGGAGCAGCCCGTGCTGGCGCTGGCCGCGGCGCTGTGGCCTGGCGGGACGGCCTTGGTGAAACCTGACCTGGCCGGGCTGCCGCGGCTGCTGGCGGTGCAGGCATGAGTACACTGCGCCTGCCTGCCGACACCCCGGACGCCATCCAGCGCGCCCTGGAAATATTGAACGCTGGCGGGGTGGTGGCCTTTCCCACGGATACGGTATACGGCTTGGGGGCACCGGCCTTCGCTCCGGCCAGCATCGAGCGGCTGTACGATATCAAGGGCCGCGAGCACACCAAGGCGATTGCCGTGCTGATGGCCGACCAGGTCGACCTGCCGCGCGTGGCGCGTGAGAGCAGCCCACGGGTATTGTCCCTGGCCCGGCGCTTTTGGCCCGGGCCGCTGACCCTGGTGCTGCCGCGCCATCCCGACCTCCCCGCGGCGCTCTCGCCCAACGACACCATCGGCGTGCGCATTCCCGATCACCCCGTGGCGTTGGCGCTGCTGAGCGCCGCCGGTCCCATGGCAGTCACTTCGGCCAATGCGTCCGGTGGGGCCAATGCGCTCAACGCCAATGAGGTGCTGGCGCAATTGGACGGCAAAGTGGAGCTGGTTCTGGATGGCGGGCAAACGCCCGGTGATAGGCCGTCCACGGTGGTGGACCTGACCGGGCCGCAGCCGCGGGTGCTGCGTGCCGGCCCCATCGATGAAGGGGAGATCCTGGCGGCGCTGAAAAAGTTGTAATGCTTGCAGCGAGGGGTAGCCTCATTGCGGGTTGACAAGATGGCCGGCTTCGAGCTGGCCGGTAAGGCGACCAACAATTTCCCCGTATTCATCGACTAACCTACGGCATATTCTCTTGGGTCATGAGAATTGGGACAGGCTGTGAAACGTTATTAATATTGCCTTCACTCTATTCTTAGCCATTTTTTAAGTTGCGGGACTAGGATACAGCCAATAGATGAGATCTCCTCCTCACTACTGAACCGCCCCCGAGCAGCCAGCCGGAGGCGGTTTGGGTTTAAAACGGAAATGTACAGATGATGCATTTGCTGAAAAAGCAGGGCAAACGTTAGAAAGCTGAAAAAAAAGGGCTAACTTAGCCTCCACCCTGGCTCGATATCGATGTCCATCCCGTCCACTTCGCCGGTGATGGCATGGCGGAAGTAGCCGGCGGCGGCGATCATGGCGGCGTTGTCGGTACACAGCGGCAGGGCGGGGAAGTGGATCTTGGCCAGCTTGCCGCCGCTCATTTCCAGGGCCGCCTCGCCGTAACTGCCGGTGGGCTCCACGCTAAAGGCTTCGCGCAGGGCGGCGTTGGCGGAGACGCCGCCGCCCACCAGGATCTGCTGGGCGTCGAATTCGTGGGCGGCGCGCAGGGTTTTGCCGGCCAGCACGTCCACCACCGCGGCTTGGAATGAAGCGGCAATATCAGTAACTGGCAGGTAATCCGCAAGGTTTTCGCCGCTGCTTAATAGTTTGGCTTCGCCAAACTGTGCACCCTTGTCCTTCACTTGGTCGCGCACCGTGCGCAGCACAGCGGTCTTGAGGCCGCTGAAGGAAAAATCGTAGCTTCCCTCAAGCCAGGCGCGCGGGAAGGCGAAGGCTGCCGGGTTCCCGCCAACAGCGGCCTTCTGGATGGAAGGGCCGCCGGGGTAGCCGAGGCCAAGCAGGCGGGCCACCTTGTCGAAGGCCTCGCCGGCGGCGTCGTCCAGTGTGCCGCCCAGCCTCTGGTAGCTGAGGTGGTCTTTCATCAATATGAGTTCGGTGTGCCCACCCGACACGATGAGGGCCAGCAGCGGGAACTGCGGCTCGGGTGGCGGCTCGTCGCCATTGAGCTTGACCCAGGCCGAGTACAGGTGCCCTTCCAGGTGGTTGATGCCATACAGCGGCAGCCCGGAGCCCAGCGCCAGCCCCTTGGCCATGTTGAGGCCCACGATCAGCGAGCCAGGCAGGCCTGGGCCACGCGTGACCGCAATGGCATCCACGTCGCTTAACTCCAGGTGCGCCTGGACCAACGCTTCTTCCACCACCGTGTCAATGACCTTTATGTGCTGGCGCGAAGCCACCTCCGGGAACACGCCGCCGTACTTGGCGTGCAACTCGACCTGCGAAGCGACCACGTTGGAGAGCGCGCCACGGCCGTTCTCCACCACGGCGGCGGCGGTTTCGTCGCAACTGGTTTCGATGCCCAAAATGCGAGCGGGCTGCAGTTTCTTGCGTCGGGGCATAGCTACATTATAGACTGCCGGCTAGCGAAGAATAAGCAAACCACAAAGGCACAAAGAATAAATTTCCTTCCTTGTGCCTTTGTGGTTAAACCGTTGGGTTATGCTAATTTTTCAACCGCGTATTTCGAGCGCAGCTACTTGATTTTGATCGTCAAGTTATAGGCGATCACCCGGCCTCCCTGCGGCACTACCTCGATAATGTAATACTGCGTGTAAGGCAGACTCAGGTTGAAGTCGGTAACGCCGTTTTGGGCGCGGGCGTACGGGTTGCCATCCGTAAACCATAAATGATCGGGGCGGCGTCATTAGGGTCCGTGTCCGCTGTGATGTCCATTTTCTGGTCCTTGAAAGTGTAAGCGGCGCAGGTCACATCGTAGCCGCCAGCGCGCAAATCAAAACGCGGGGCTGCGCAAGCCCGGTTGAAAGACCAGCTTAGAACCATCCCTTACGGTAAGCGGCCCAGCACGATCATCGCTTCGGCCTGCATCGCGTCGCTGGTGGGTGCCGGACCACCCCGTACCAGATCGCTGAACCCAAAGAAGACGGTGCCTTTGCGGAAACCAAAGGCAGCGCCATTGACGTTTATTGCGGTAAGGTTCAAGTTGGCGGCGATGGCCGCATCCGCGAAGTTATCCAGCGGGACAAAGGTGACTCCGCCGCCAACCAATTCTTGCAAATTGGCCTGAATATCGTCGACGAACTGCTGTTGCGCGGCCTCTGCGGCCGCCACATCCGCCGCCTGGGCGACCACGATGTAGAGCACGTTGATCGTATTGGCGCCATAAACGCAGCTCTTACTCCCACCGTCGAGGGTTTCTTCCACGCCATCCCCGAACGAAGCCCCGGCCAGCTTGGATGCCTCCTCGCTGGGGAGCAGCTGGCAGGGGTCAAGCGCCGTCGGGTTAATGGCCTCTTGTAGCGTGGTTTGGACCACCGCGACTTCAGCCGGAATGGGCGTGGGGGTCGGTGTGATGGTTACCGCGGGCGCAGTGCTGGTGACCGCCGGAGTGGCAGTCGTACAGGCCGAGAGCAGCGCGGCAATCACCATTACAGAAATGCCGCGTGGGATACTAACCGAGGGTTTTTTCTGGGGGAAACTTTGCTGCAGCGCGGCGCTGGCGAACCGGTAAACAATCAACGGGGACTTCAAGGTTTTTTTGATCATCATACTCCCATCTTCCAGCGAAAAAAATCGAATTTGTGGACCTTGTATGACGCAATATGATCAATTTGTGGGTAATAATATCTCCAATTTCTTATATAAACATTAAGGAGACCAGGCGGATTTCAGGCTGGAAGCTGGCGCAATGATGGGGAAAAGACGAGAATTTCTGCCGCTTGTCATTTTGACGGTACCCTCCATTTGGCAACGCGTGAAAACACTCACCATAAAGGCACTAAGAAAAATTGGGTAAATCTTTGAGTCTTTGTGGTCGATTGAAAGCAAATTGTTTCGACTACTTGACCTTTATCTCTAAGTTGTAAGCGATCACCCGGCCTCCCTGCGGCACCACCTCGATAATGTAATACTGCGTGGAAGGCAGGCTCAGGCTGAAGTCGGTAACGCCGTTTTGGGCGCGGGCGTACGGGTTGCCATCGTCGAAGCCATATACGGTCAGGGCTGCGTCGTTGGGATTGGTATCCACGGTCACCTCCAGCTTCTGGTTCTTGTTGGCGTAGGCCGCGTAGGTCACGGGGTAGCCATTCACGGTCTGCCCCGAGTAGTCGGCGCTGTCTGCACCAGAGGCGAACTTCACCGGCACGGCGAAGGTCAATACCAACGTGAAGTCCTGGTCGCTGCTGCCGCCCACGATGCGGATTTCATAATCCTGCGACTTGGGCAGCAAGCTGCGGAAGGAGGTCCACTGGTTGGTGCGCGGCAGCAGGGTCGTGCCGTCGGCGCCCACGATCTCCATTACCGCCCCGCTACCGGTTGTGGTGAGTTCGGCGATCAGGATCTGATTGGCCGCCGCGCCAGCCAGATAACTTTTGGTCTGGTTGGCGGCCACGTGGCCGGTCACTACGGCTTGCGTGGCACCGGCCGCCAGGTTGATGCGCCCAGCCTCAGGCGTGTTGGTGGCGGCTGGGGCGCTGGTAGCGGTTGGCGCCTGGGTGGCGGTTTCGGTGGCTGTGGGCAGCGCCGCAGTGGCGCTGGCCATGGCTTGCAAGGTGCCGGCCACCTGGGTGGCCAGGTCCTCCACCGAAGACGAGGTGCCGCTGGGCAGGCTGCAGGCGGTCAGGGCCAGCAGCAAGACCATCCCCAAACTGAGTGTAAATGATTTCTTCATCTTCATAATCCTCCTTCTGTGGCGATTCAAATGCTACCCCTTTTTCTTAACCACGTGCTCGGGCCACCGTTCCCGCACAGAGCGAGGTTGATGACCAATATCCTGATGTAGCTATTGCTGGCCGATTTTTTATTTGCGTGACAACTGGGCCATCCCCCTCTCCTTTGCCCTTTTAGGCGGCTATTTTAGGGGCAGCACCAAGTCCAGCGGGTACTCGGCTTGGATCTGCGGCAATCCATCCTCTGGCCGGATGTACACCGCATCCTCGATGCGCATGCCCAGTCCGCGCTCGGGGTAATACAGCCCGGGTTCTATGGTGATGATCTCACCGGTCTGCAGGATGTCTTTGCTGCCGGGGTAAAAACCGGGAGGCTCGTGCACATCCAGGCCCAGGCCGTGGGCTAACGAGTGCACATATCCCGATGTGATCGTCGCGTCGTCATTCACCACGGGATGGCCGCGCTGCTTGAAGATCTCGCAGGTGCGCTCCTGGAATTTGGTGCACAGTTCTCCGGCCTTCAGTTCCCCGATGACTGTCTCGTAGGCGGTGCGCACGTCTTCGTACAAGGCCTGGGCGCCATCGCTGGCATGGTCGAGGCACCAGGTACGGGTGAAGTCCGCCCAGAAGCCGCCCCCGGCTTCCTCGGGGAAGAAATCGAACACAATCGGCTCGCCCAGCCGCAGCAGGGTATCTGGCTGGCCCAGGTTGTGCGGCACGGCGCCTTCGGCGCCGGGGGCAAAGATGATGCCGTCGGGGTTCTCCAGGCCGCGTTCAGCCACCCACTGGTTGATCTTGGACTTCACCCTGCCCACGGTCACCGGCTGGCCGTCTTTGTCCACCAAAACTCCATCTTTGGCTTTCTGATGGCTGAGGAAATCGGCCACCTGGGCGACGATTTCGGTGGCGGCTTTCTGCACTTGCCGCTGGCGCTGCGCCTCTTCGGGATCTTTGGTGACGCGGGCGGTGAGCACAACCGGATGGTCGGTTTCACCGATGAATTCGATTTCCGGAAGCAGTTCTTTGAGTTTGTTAAACAGGTCGAGAACGGCGTTAGCCTGCTGCTGCCCGTAAATGGCAACCCTGCCTTTGGTCAGGCCGGCATCGGTGAGCATGCGCTGGAACATGATGGCGCGCGCTTTCCCGTGGTCGCCGTTACATTCCTGGATTAGGTGCCGGAAATCGTAATTGCTTAGGCTGCGGATGGCGAATCCGGTAGCGGCCGCCTCACCGCGCTCCATATTGTGGCAGAACAGCACGGGATCTTCGCCGCGCTTAATCACCAGCAGCGCCTCGGTAACGTGGACCACCCCGGTGAAGTACACCATGGGCGAATTGTGCAGCGCGTCGCCAAGCACCAGCAGGGCGTCCAGGTTGCGGTCTTTCATCAAAGCAGGCAGATCGGATTTCATATGGTTTCCTTTACGTGCGGCAAGGTTATGCGCTCAGTTGCACGCGAATCCTCAGGGTTCCCAACGAGTGCGTTCGCGCAGGCGCAGGAACCACTCGATTGCCAGGAAGGCTATTGCCAGGATGATGGCCAAGGCGCTGTTGAGCACGCGGCCCACCATCAGCCAGGCCAGCGTTCCGGCGTATACGCCCACCCAGAGCGCCTGGCGCAGAATGATGCGCACCGTGGCAGGCGGCTCGCCGGGGAAGCGATGGTTGAGAAAGGATGTGATGGGCAGCGCCGTCCCCGTGAAAGCAACTACCACCAGAAAAAAGAACAGCCAGCGTGGCCACAGGGTGGGCTCGCTGGTACTCAATATGGCCAGCAGCCCGCCCCAGCCAACAAGTAAAAACAGCACGGTGGTGGGCAGGAAAGACAAAGGAGATGGGGTATGGGCGGGGATCATGGAACGCAATGATTATAAGCGTCTCTTACCGATTGTTTGTCTGCGCGTCTTGACAAGCTTTGCCTTCCATTGTAAGCTTGCCCTATCCTAAGAAAGGAGGCGCAGAACGTGTTGATGAACGCTTACATCAAACTTCGCAAGCAACTTCGGATCACTGTATCCGGTTTCGTTGCTTTGCCTTCGCGTACTGCGCCTATCGGCAGTCTCTAGGTTCTCCCTGTAACCCAGACGGCCGCGGCGCAAACGCCCGCGGCCGTTTTTTGTTTATGCCCAGAACGGCCGCGGCACTCGCCCGGCCGTTTTTTTGTTGCATTGAGGAAGATATGTTGAGACAAGAGACATCCACAACTGAGATCATCCCTGCTCGCCCGCAAAGTGGCGTGGTTTTCCGCCGCTTCCGCGGGGCGGAGGATTACGCCGTGATGTCCGCACTGATCAACCAGTCTTACGCTGCGGACAGCGTTCCCGAGGCAGCCACAGCGGATGGCCTGGCAAATTACTACACCAATCCTGAACATGACCCTTACCAGGAAGTGCTCATTGTGGAGGTGAGTGGCCAGCCTGTTTGCTACAGCCGTGTGTACAGTGTGGAGCAAATCCTAGAGGATGGAGGCAAAGTACGTTTGTATCGCAGTTCCACCTTCATCCACCCCGAATGGCGCCACCGAGGTTTGGAGCAAGCCATGTTGGCGTTCAACGAAGGCCGTCTGCGCCAGTGGAGGGAACAGCGGGCCGAGCATCTGCCTGGCATGTTCGAGTTGAATTTCCCCGACTCTGCAAAACTCCATGGCGGCGCTGCTGCAGGAAAAAGGCTACACGCTGAGGCGGCATTACTTCGTTATGAGCCGAGATTTGGCCCAATCCATTGCGGCGCCGAAGTGGCCCGTAGGGCTGGAAGTGCGCCCGGCGACCAGAGAACATCTACGCGCGGTATGGGACGCCATAGAAGAGGCTTTCCTGGACCACTGGGGCTTTTCGCCGCACAGCGAAGAAGACTACCAGGCCTGGTTAAACCTCCCCGACCTGGACCCCAGCCTGTGGGTGGTGGCCTGGGATGGGCAGCAGGTAGCCGGCGTGGCGGTGAACTTCATCTTCCGCGGCGAGAACGAGACACTGGGCCGCCGATGGGCCTGGACCGAGCCGCTATGCGTGCGGCGCCCCTGGCGTCGACTGGGGCTGGGCCGGGCGCTACTGGAGCAAAGCATGCTGGTGATGAGAGCCCGCGGCATGCAATGCGCAGCTCTGGAAGTGGATACGGAGAATCCCAACCAGGCGCTGCATGTTTACCAGAGTTGTGGCTATCGTTCCGAACGACGCTGGGATTTGTATCGCAAGGAATTGGAGTAAGGAGAGACTATGTTGCTAGAGGAAGAGAAACTAAAAGAAGGTTACGTGATGCGCCCAGTGGAGATGGAAGACTCCCCCGCCGTAGTGGACTTCTTTCGGGAGTATTGCCAGCTGGCGGGAGACAACGATGAGCCCTCGCTCAGCGATATCCAGAATTTCTGGAAGACTCCCGGCCTGAACTTGCAAGACGACCTGCGCCTGGTGCATTCACCGGAAGGCAAGATCGTGGCCTACGTGGAGGCGCTGGCTTTCAGTGACCCGCCAAACCATCCGTGGTTGTGGCTGCGCCTCCACCCTGACGAAAAAGATCCGAGGGTCGGCGAAGCAGCCGTGGATTGGGCACTGCGACGCCTAAATCGGGTGTTGGCCGTTGTCCCGGCTGAGTTGCGTGTATCCATCAGCACGTTCAACCTCAACGGGTATAAGCCAGTGCATGAGCTGTTCGAGTCGCGCGGCTTCAAGCTCATCCGACATGCCTTTCACATGGGCATCGAATTGGACAAGCAACCCGCTGCGCCGGTTTGGCCTGAAGGCATCACCCTGCGACCTTTTGATGCAGAGCAGCATGCCGAGGAAGTTTACCGGGGCATGGAAGAGGCCTTCCGCGACCATTTTGGCTTCCAGCCGCAGCCGTTCGAAACCGACTTTCCGCGCTGGAAACACCAGATGATGGAAGACAAGGAAGCCTTCGATCCCGACTTATGGCTCATCGCCATGGATGGCGATGAAATGGCGGGAGGCTCCCTGTGCCGCACCTTATGGCAGGGCGGCCGCCAGATCGGCTGGGTGGAAGACCTGGGTGTGCGCCGCCCCTGGCGCAAGCGCGGCCTGGGCACGGCCCTATTGCTGCACAGTTTCGCCGAGTTTTACCGCCGCGGCCTGCCCAAGGCCGGCCTGGGCGTGGACGCCAGCAATCTGACCGGCGCTTTGCAACTTTATGAGCGCGCAGGTATGCAGGTTGATACCCGCTATGACCGTTACGAGAAGGAATTACGCTCTGGAAAGGAGTTGATGACCACTGAGTTGACTCACTAATAGAGGACCAGACCCAAAACAAAAACGTCCGCTACCGACAGCGGGCGTTTTTGTAACTAAAAGCGTATAGTCCCGGTCTTTTGCTCACAAGGAGACGATTATGAGCTTCAAAAATCAAATAACATCCTCCAAGGAACGCTCGGATTTGCTGGCTCGCGTTATAAGCATACTTGAAGCGGATAAGCGAGTAATGGCTTGCTGGCTATATGGCAGTTATGCCCGAGGAGAAGAAGACGACTACAGCGATCTCGATATATCTGTGGTCGTATTTGATAAACATGCGGGTTTGGTATCCGATTGGAAAGCCTTTATCGGTTTATTTGGAAACCCCGCAAACCAGCATGAGGCCAAACAAAATGCCCCAAGAGGTGGCACAATGATATCTACCCTCTATGACAACGGATTTACCATTGATTGGATACTCATTCCAGAAAGGGATGCCCTGCGTCCATACGAGACCCGGGTGCTTTTCGAGAAGAAGCCCGTTACTCTAAAGCGGTCGACCAATCCTCTTTCCGAAGATGAAATTCAGGCTAAGTTGGCCGATAGGCTGACTTATTTTTGGATGATGGCCGCTGTGACAACCAAGAGCATCCATCGGAATCAGGCAGTCCAATTTCACGTTTTCCTGAATATACTTTTCTGGACTGCAAGGGATATTGAAGCTTTATCTTCTAAGCATGTTTCTTCATCCCTCATTGGCAAGGGGCCAAAACTGGAACCTAAGCAGGGGCAACAATCTAAAGCCCTGGAGCTATTGTGCGAAAAGCGGTGTTTAACCTCTGCCCGGCTGAAAGCAAATTGCCATACAAAATAATAAAAGAGCTGATCGCGATCGAGGAACCAAGAAAAATATGAGCATCGAAGCTGTGATTTGGGACATGGGCGGAGTGATCATGCGCACCGAAGACCCCGGGCCGCGCACGGCACTGGCGGGACAGGTTGGCCTTGATTACAAGGACCTGACCCAACGCGTTTTGCTGGGTGAGATCAGTGACCGGGCGCAATTGGGGGCGCTGAGCGCAGAGGAATTCTGGAAGCGAGCCGGAGCCTTATACAATATGGTCCCGGAGAAATTCATGGCGGAATTCTTCGGCGGCGATCAGATTGATTATGAACTGGTGGGCGAGATCCGTAAATTACGCCGCCGCTATAAGACTGGGCTGTTGAGCAACGCCTACTCCGACCTGCGCAAGTGGATCGAAGAGTGGAAGATCACCGATGCCTTCGATACCCTGGTGGTCTCGGCCGAGGTCAAGATGATGAAACCGGACCCGGCTATCTATGCATATACACTAAAACAAATGGGTGTTCAGCCGCATGCCTCGGTTTTCATCGATGATGTGCCTGCCAATATCGAAGCCGCCCGCACAGCGGGCATGCAAGGCATCCTGTTCACTTCCCGGCAGCAGGCGATGGCAGACCTGCATGCCATCCTGGGGGCTGGTTGAGCCGGATCGTTATCGGATTGATCGCCGACACGCATGTGCCGGATCGCAGACGGCGGCTGCACCCCCAGGTGCTGCCGCTGTTTCGGGAAGCTGGCGTGGCGGCCATATTGCATTGTGGAGATATCTGTATCCCCAGCATTTTGGACCAACTGGAGCAGGTGGCCCCGGTGATAGCCGTACGCGGCAACCGCGATTGGTTCGATTCGGACGACCTGCCGATGCGGCGCAGCATCATAGTGGGAGCGGTGCGCATTGGCCTGACCCATGGGCATGGCGGCTGGGGACGTTACCTGCGCGACAAATTGCACTTTCTTATGTTCGGGCCGCGATCTTTCGAGCATTTTGCCCAGCGGGCCATCAAACTGGTGGGGGAGAGCCAGGTGGTGGTCTTCGGGCATAATCACGAACCCATGGTGAAAGAATTGAATGGCAGGCTGGTGGTGAACCCTGGCTCGGCCTGCTGCCAGTCATTGCCCGGCAAACCACCTTCTATCGGTTTCTTAACCATTGAGGGTAACAAAGTAGCGGGGAAAATCGTCAATTTGGAGTAAATGCCCTTCAAAGTGTGATATTTGTCCCTAGAGTTTCGTCTACCATAATGAGAGACTGTCTTAGCAAGGCGATAAGTTCGCCTGCCTAAGACAAGCTCCCAGGAAGGAGTTTTATGGCTACAAAGACAGCTACCAAGAATCACAACCCCATGGCAATGGGAAAACCGGAAATGATTGACCTATTGAATGAGGATCTTTCCGGTGAGTTGAGCGCAATCACTCAGTACATCACCTACGCGGCCAAGGTTACGGGGCCTTTCCGCCCGCAGCTGGTGACTTTCTTCAGCGCCGAGATCCCCGATGAGCAGCGCCACGCCCAGTTCTTGTCGAACAAGATCGTGGCACTGGGCGGAGAGCCCACCACGGAGGCGCGGCCCGTAAAGCAGGCGCACAGCAATCGTGAGATGCTGCAGGCCGTGCTGGAGGCCGAACAACGCGCCGTGCGCGATTACACCCAGCGAAACCTGGATGCCGAGGAATTCGGCGATAAAGGCCTGGAAATCGATTTGGAAAATATCATTAGCGACGAAACGACCCACGCGGAAGAAACCGAGCGCATCCTGCGCGACTGGCCGCTGTAGTCGAGTATCCATCTTTATCCTCCGGGCCGCTGCATTTGGCAGCGGCCCCTCCGTTTAAGCGCCCCTCCCCTTTGCGACTATAATTCGGCCATTCGACCCTTGGAGGAAGCATGGCCGGCAAACGTGTGAAATTGATCATCAATCCCAACGCGGATATGGGCAGCGCCTGGCGGCAGGCACGCGATTTGCGACCTATTGAGGAGGAGTATGGCGGCGCCGATTGGGCCGGGACGGTGTATCCGACGCATGCTTCGGAACTGGCTTACCAGGCGGGGTTGGACGGCTACGAACTGGTAGTGGCAGTGGGGGGCGATGGTACGGTCCACGAAGTGATCAATGGCTTGATGAAGTTGCCGGCTGCAAAGCGACCTAAATTCGGAGTGGTGCCCCTGGGGTCCGGAAATGATTTTGCGCATGCGGTGGGCATGGATACGCAGCCGGAGTTGGCGCTCAAGCAGGTGCTGACCGGCAAAGGTCGCAAGATCGACCTGGGTGTCGTGGAAGACGAACACGGGCGCAAGGAATACTGGGATAACAGCCTCAATATCGGCTTCGGAGGCTCGGTCAATATTTATTCCCACAGCCTGCCCGTGGTGCGCGGTTTCTTGATGTATTTTGTGGCTGTGCTGCTCACTATCATCCGCCATTACGATGTGCTTGAAATGAAGGTCGTCACGGATAAAGAGAAGTTCTCCGAAGATGTGATGATGCTGGCGGTTTGCAATGGCGAACGAGAGGGCGGCGGGTTTGTGACCGCCCCCGGAGCAGTCCTGGACGATGGATTTTTGAACTTCACCGCTGTGCGCCAGATCTCGCGCCCGATGATGTTCCGCCTGATCCCCGAATTTATGCGTGGCAGCCAAGGGCGCTTCGACCAGGTGAAGATGGGCAAGATCAAAAGCATCGATATCCAGTGCAAGCAGCCCATGACCCTGCACACGGATGGGGAGACCTGGGCAGGGTTCGGAAGCAACGTGCACCATCTCAAGATCCAGGTGCTGCCCCAAGCCCTGGAGATCATGACCCCCAAGACCTAGGAACGAAATGCCCGGCCTTGCCCAAAGCCTGCTAGGCCACGACCTTGGCCACCTGCGCATTGTGGCCGAACAATGGGGGATACAACTGCACGTAAAAGATGCCAACCAAGCCATTCAATTTATGGAAGCTGAGTTGCCTCGCCTGGTGCTGGAGGGCTGGGGACAATTATCCCCACAGGCACAGGCCGCCGTAGAGTCCCTGGCAGCTGGTGACCGCATGCCCTGGGTCCAATTCATGCGCAATTATGGTGAACTGCGCCAGATGGGTGCCGGCCGGCGCGACAAAGAGCGCCCGGACCTGCAGCCGTCCTCGGTCACGGAGGCCCTGTGGTACCGCGGATTGCTGGGGCGCGCCTTCTTCGATACCCCCGACGGACCCAGGGAATATGCCTATTTGCCGGATGAATTGATGGCAGTTTTACCCTTGACTGGAAATGCGGATATCCAGGCTTACGGCCGGGCGGCGCGCCCCGAGGAGCGCGTTGCGATCCAGCCAGCCAACGACAGCATCCTGGACCGGGCCTGCACCTTGCTGGCCGGATTAAGGGTCGGGCTGGATCCTGAAGAACTGCAGGCCACGGAGGATTGGGGATTGCCTCCTCAAATCCTGCAAGCCTTGCTGGAAACGGCAGGGTTGCTGGCAGTCACCGGAAAGCCCATCCCGGAGGCGACCCGCAGCTTCCTTGAAGCCCCGCGGGGCGAGGCGCTGATTTTACTGGCTGGCGCCTGGCTGCACAGCACCACATTCAATGAATTGCGCTTAATGCCGGACCTGATGCCTGAGGGCAAATGGGAGAACGACGCCCAGGCAGCCAGGGGCAAAATATTGGCATTTGCCCGTACTGCGCGGAAAGGACAATGGTGGAGTATCCCCGCGCTGATCGCAGATGTGAAGGAAAGGCAGGCGGAATTCCAGCGCCCGGCTGCGGATTATGACTCTTGGTATCTGCGCCCAGCAGCCGGAGGGGATTATTTGCGCGGTTTTGCCCACTGGGATGAAGTGGACGGGGCGCTGATCGCCTTCGTCATTCGGGGACCTTTGCACCATTTGGGATTCGTGGACCTGGCTGGAGCCGCCGAAGACCAACCCGCATTGGCTTTTCGCTGGAGTGCCTGGGCTCAGGCACTGCTAAAGGGAGTGGCTCCGCAAATAGCACCAGTTGAAGAACAAAAGCTCAAGGTGGATTCACAGGGCAAAGTATTGATCCCCGAAGCAACACCCCGGGCGGTGCGGTACCTGGTGGCCCGCTTCTGCGAGTGGCTGCCCCGCCAAAAGGATGCCTACGCCTACCAGATTAGCGCTGCCTCGCTGGGCCGCGCTAAAAAGCAGGGTTTAGAAGTGTCTCAGCTGGTGAGTTTGTTCAAGAAAAACAGCGGCGGATCCTTGCCGCCCAACCTGCTGCAGGCTCTAAAACGCTGGGATCAGCAAGGTACCGAGACGCTTCTGGGGCGGACGCTGGTCCTGCGGGTAAAGTCCGCCGCGGCCCTGAAGGCGCTGCGGGCTTCACGGGCGGCGCGCTACCTGGGCGAGCCGCTGGGTCCCACGGCCATTGTGGTAAAAGATGGGGCGGGACTGCAGGTGCTGCGCGCTCTATTAGAGCTAGGGTATTTAGGCGAACTGGAAGAGGAAAAACAGGCGTGATGGCCGTAACCTGGCGAGAAGCAAAGCAGGTGCTGGGAAGGCTGATAGCTCAGCTGGATTTTGGGCTCTTCAGCGACCTGGATGGCACCCTGGCGCCCATTGCGCCCACACCGGATACAGCGCAGCTCAGCCCGCGCATACGCGATCTGCTGACTAGTTTGCGGGACGAGCTGCCGCTGCTGGCACTGGTCTCCGGGCGGCGGGCGGCCAGTTTGCAGGAGAAAGTAGGCATTCCGGGCATCACCTATGTGGGCAACCACGGCCTGGAGCATTGGGAAAATGGGGAAACCTTGATAGACCTGCAAGCCATCCCATATCTGGAGCCTGTGCAGGAGGTGAAACGCGAGCTGTTGTCTTTGCAGCAAGAGGGATGTTTCGTGGAGGACAAAGAGGTAACGTTAAGCTTTCACTACCGCCAGGCAGCAGACCCGGCTGGCTTTGTACGAAGGCATCGGCGGCAGATCCAGCGAGTGGTGGATAAGCACGGCCTGGCCTTGTTCATGGGAAAGATGGTGTTCGAAGTGCGCCCGCCCATCGAGATGGACAAGGGCATTGCCTTCAGCCATCTTGTTGGGCAGCACCACCTTCAAGCTGCCCTGTTCATGGGTGACGACATTACCGATTTGAGCGCCATGCAGGCTGCTCGCGGCTTGCGCAAAAAGAAGCTCTGCGACGCCTGGAGCGCGGGAGTTCAGTCGGAGGACGCGCCGGAGGCTTTGGGGGCTACAGCCGACTTTTTGGCAGACGGGGTGGGGGATGTTGAAGAATTGCTTTCCTGGCTTTCCATGGCCCGCAAAGCATCCTTTACCTGAGATTCAAACCATTCACGCACATCCGCCTTGCTGACAATGGCGCGTAAGGCGCTGGCGCGCTTTTCGCGCTCGTCCATCGGCATGATGAGCGCCTGGTGCATGGCCTCAGCGGTGCCGTACACATCGAAGGGGGACACTATCAGGGCATGCTCACCCAGTTCAAAGAATGCGCCGGCGTATTCGGAGAGCACCAGCACCCCATTCTTGCGATTGACCAGCACGCCCTCCTTGGCTACCAGGTTCATGCCGTCTGCCAGAGGGTTGACCAGCAGCACATCGTATAGTTGCATAGCGCCAATGGCGCGCATGTAGTTGTCGCCCAGGATGATGCGCACCGGTTCCCAGGCAGTATCGCTGAAGCTGGCATTGATGGTGCCGGCTTCAGCCATGATTTCCCCCAGGTAGTCGCGATATTCGCCAACTTCCATGCGGGAGGGCACCAGCAGCGCCAGCATCTGCACCTTGCCGCGGTGCTCAGGATATTTTTCCAGCAGGGCGCGGTAAGCCTGGAGGCCGCGCAGGTTGTTCTTACTGGGCTCCACGCGGTCCACACGGAGGATCACCTGGCGGTCGCCCACCGAGCTGAGTAGCTGGGTCCGTTCCTGTTGGGTTACCTGCATGCCGGCCAATTGCTTGAGCTTCTCCACGTCCACTGAAATGGGATAGGCCACTGCACCCACATCGCGGCCCTTGAATTCCACCGCATCACGGCGGCCATACGCGTGGGCGCCCAGGTAGAAGCGGCAGGTTTGCACGAAGTTGAAGGCATCCTTGGCGGTCTGGAAACCCACGCGGTCTGATTCGAGCAGGCTGGTGAGCAGCGGGTCGCGCATGGCCGGCGGCAGGATGCGCCAGGCATCCGGACCCGGCCAGGGGATGTGCACGAAGGGCTGGATCTGGGCACCGCTTCCCAGCAGGGAGCGCAGGTAATGCGGCACCATATACAAGTGGTAATCCTGTGGCAGAACGATCACGGGCCGCTGCGTGCCTTTTACCGCCTCGGCGATGGCCTCGGCAAAGAGTTTGTTGACTGGCTTGTAGCCGTGCTCCCAGGCGTCCCAGGTGTTGGCAGTGATGCTGGGAGTGCGCGGCGTATCCCAGAGTTGGTGTTGTATGAACCACAGCAACGGGTTGGCGATCTCGTTGTAATAGCCTTCGTAGTCCTCCAGCGTGGGTTCCACCAGCTTGAGGCTGATACCCTCGACCTTCTGGACCACGCCTTGATGTTGCTGGGACCAGGCGCGGTCGTCTGCGCTCATGGCCGATGCCACCCAGATCACGTCGTGGCGCTCGGCCAGGGCGCCCAGGGCGGTCACCAGGCCACCCGCACCGCGCTCCACGCTGAAGCCGCGGCCCTTCTTCTTAAACGAAAAAGGGCCACGGTTGGAAGCGATAACGATGAGAGGTTGGGAATTTCCGTTTTCCTTCAAAATTGACACCTTATAAAAAATCCGCCGTACAGCATGGGCGGATTTTTCGAACAAACACACTTTTACGGATAAGCTGGAACCTTTGCATACCTTCGCGCTAAATTGATTATACAAGATTGGGCACCGGTAACGGCAGGGGGCCGGTGGTAAAATCCTTAAAAGTTGTTGTGAAATCCCTGTTCTGCGGTTTACCAGTTGTTTTTCCCGATGCCAGGAGGCTCTCGTGATTGAGGATATCCTCAAGGACGCCAAAGATCGTATGCACAGTTCGGTGCAATCCCTCAAGGATGACCTGGCTGCTATTCGCACCGGAAGGGCTTCTCCCGCCCTGGTGGAGAAGCTTTCGGTGGAATATTACGGTCAACCCACGCCGCTGATGCAGCTGGCCAGCATCAGTATTCCCGAGCCGCGCCAATTGTTGATCAAACCGTTCGATCCGGGCAGCGTGAAAGATATCGAGCGCGCTATCCTGACCTCAGACCTGGGGTTGACGCCCAATAATGACGGCAAGATGATTCGCTTGAACCTGCCCCAACTTACCGAGGAGCGCCGCCGGGATTTGGTAAAAGTGGTCAACGCCCGCAAAGAGGAGGCGCATGTCTCTGTGCGCAATATTCGCCGGGATGCCATGAAAGACCTGCGCGATTTCGAGGAAGAGAAGATGATCTCCTCCGATGATTTGAAGCGCGGTGAAGATGAGATCCAGAAACTGACCGATGAGACCATCGCTGAGATGGATAGGATCGGTGAGAATAAGGAGAAAGAGGTCATGGAGGTCTAGTTTCGCTCATGGCGAAAGAAAAGGCTGACCTTCCCGATCAAATCCCCCAGCACATTGCCATCATCATGGATGGCAATGGACGCTGGGCGAAGTCGCGTGGGCTGCCACGGTTAGCCGGGCACCGCGCCGGCACGGAAAACCTTCGCCGCATCATCGAAGCCTGTGTGGAATTTGGGGTCGCATACCTGACGATTTACGCCTTTTCTACCGAGAATTGGGGTCGCCCTGAGGACGAAGTCAAAGGCCTGATGGGCATCTTCGACGAGGTGTTTGACCGCGAATTGGCGGAATTGAACCGCCAGGGTGCGCAGTTGCGCCACATCGGCCGCCTGGAAGGCATCCGCAAGTCTTTGCGGGAAAAAGTTGAAAAGGGCGTGGAATTGACCAGGAACAATGACCGCCTGGTGTTGAATGTAGCTTTCAATTACGGCGGGCGCGATGAGATCGTGCAGGCCGTTAAGGCCATTGTGGCTGAAGGCGTGAAGCCCGAGGACATCACTGAGGAGTTGGTTTCCCAGCATTTATATACAGCCGGCATTCCCGACCCCGATCTGGTCATTCGCACCTCAGGCGAGCAGCGCATCAGCAACTTCCTCATTTGGCAGGCAGCCTACGCCGAATGGGTGTTTCCAAATACGTATTGGCCGGACTTTGGCCGGGATGAACTGCTGGCCGCCATTCAGGAGTACGGCCAGCGCGAACGTCGCTACGGGTTGGTGCTGGAGCATTAAGCCATGTTGTACCAGCGTGTTCTCTTCACGGTGATTGCCCTGCCCCTGGGAATACTTTTTATTTTTATAGGCGGCTGGCCTTATTTATTGTTCATTGGCCTGATCCTGGCCAGGGCGGCCTGGGAATATGCGGACTTGTTTCGAAATGGGGAAGAAACGGCTTCCCGCTGGGTGTTAGTGGCCGGGGTATCTGCCATCCTGCTGGCGCGATTTTTAAGGGCACGGCCGAGGATGCCTGGGTCTTGACCCTGCTGTGCGGGGTCACGTTAACCTACCACCTGGTGCAATACGAACGTGGCCGCGAAAAAGCGGCCACGGGCTTCGCCGCCACCTTAAGCGGCATTTTTTACATAGGCTTGCTGGGCAGCTATCTGGTGCTGTTGCGCAACCTTCCGGCAGCGGGCGAATGGTGGCTGCTGTTGACTCTGTTTGCGGTGATGCTGGCGGACACTACTGCATACTTCTTCGGTATGCGCTACGGCCAGCACCGGCTGGCGCCGCGGCTCAGCCCGCACAAAAGCTGGGAAGGCTATTTCGCAGGGATTGTTGGAGCCGCCGTGGGGACTCCCTTGTTTTGGATGCTATTTAGGTTTTTCGGGCTTCCCAGCCAATCCACCTTTTCGTTTTTCAACACCGCATTGCTGGGGCTGATGGTTGGTATTTTTCCGATCCTGGGGGATTTGGGCATCAGCATGATCAAACGCGAAATGAATATCAAAGACACCAGTCATATAATCCCTGGGCATGGTGGAGTGTTGGACCGTATCGATTTCATGGCTGTGGGCTTTCCCCATTGGCTATTATCTGGTTTTTTTCGTTTTTCTAACTAGCAAATAAGGAGCTGTATGAACGATCGAGAACCCTCGCGCAATTTGGCTATGGAATTGGTGAGAGTTACCGAAGCGGCCGCCTTGTCGGCGGCGCGCTTTATGGGGCGGGGAGACAAAAAGGGTGGAGACCAGGCGGCGGTAGACGGCATGCGCCTGGTGTTGAACTCAATTGACTTGGATGGAATCATCGTCATCGGCGAAGGCGAGAAGGACAAAGCGCCCATGCTGTATAACGGAGAAAAGTTGGGTACTGGGGCAGCCCCCGCCGTAGATATCGCCGTAGACCCCATCGATGGCACACGCCCGTTGGCTGAAGGCCGCCTGAACTCTATTGCCACGGTGGCGATTGCGCCGCGCGGCACGATGTACAACCCCGGCCCTTTTGTCTATATGAACAAGATCGCCGTGGGCCCCGCCGCCAAAGGGGTCATCAACGTGGAAGCCTCGGTGGAAACCAACCTGCAAGCCATCGCCAAAGCCACCGGCAAACGCATTATGGACCTGGTGGTGGTCATGCTGGACCGGCCGCGCCACGACGAACTCAAAGCCGAGGTGAGGCGCTGCGGTTCGCGCATCCGCATGATCGACGACGGCGACGTGGCTGGCGCCCTGATGACGGCGCTGCCCGATTCGGGTATCGATGTGCTTATGGGTATTGGCGGCACGCCGGAAGGTGTGTTGGCCGCCTGCGCGCTGCGCGCAATGGGCGGCGAGATCCAAGGCAAACTATATGCCCGCAACGAAGATGAACTCAAGCGTGGTAAGGCCATGGGTTACGATTTCGAGAAAGTGCTGACTATGGTTGACCTGGTTTCGTCCGAGGACGTCTTCTTCGCCGCCACCGGGATAACGGACGGCGAACTATTGGACGGCGTCAAATACTTCCCGCATGGGGCGCGCACCCACAGTTTGGTCGTGCGCGGCACTACGGGCACGGTGCGCCAGGTGATCGCCACCCATCGCCTGGATAAGCTCGAAAAGATCAGTGCACTGGAATACTAGTTCAGGAGTCGCTTATGCCCGCTAAAAAGAAACCCAACCCCGCGCACGCGCCCAAGAATGCGGCTCTTCAGGGCGAAGTATATTACCCGTCTGAAGCCACGGTGGCGCAGGCCAACGTCCCGGATTGGACCGTTCTGGCGAATGAAGCCGCGGCGGACTTCGAAGGCTTTTGGGAGAAAGAAGCCAAACAGCTGGAATGGTACAAGCCGTGGAAGAAGGTGCTGGACGATTTTAAAAAGCCGTTCTTTAAATGGTTCACCGGCGCCCAGGTCAACATCGTCCACAACTGTATTGATCGCCATTTGAAAACCAGCCGCAAAAACAAACTGGCCTTGATTTGGGAAAGTGAAGACGGCCAGGACCATCGAACTTATTCTTACTTCGCGCTGAACCGAGAAGTTTCGCGCATGGCCAGCATCATCAAATCCATGGGTGTGCACAAGGGGGACCGCGTGACCATTTACATGGGCCGCATTCCCGAGATTGTGTTCGCTATGCTGGCTTGCGCCAAGATCGGCGCTATCCACTCGGTTGTTTTTGGTGGCTTTTCTGTGGATGCTCTGCAGGGCCGCATCGAGGACAGCGACTCCAAGCTGGTGATTACCTGCGACGGCAGTTTCCAAAACGGCAAGCTGGTCGAACTCAAGCGTATCGCCGACGAGGCCGTTGACCGCTGCCCCTGTGTGGAAAATGTACTGGTCGTGAAACGCACCGGCCAGGATATCCCCTTCAAACCCGAGCGTGACCACTGGTACCATGAAATCTTGAAGAGCCCAGTGGTGAAAGATCGCTTTCCAACAGAAGTGATGGATGCCGAGGATCCCCTCTTTATTTTGTACACCTCAGGTTCAACCGGCAAGCCCAAGGCTATCCTGCACACCCATGGCGGCTACATGGTGGGTACCTATTCCAGCTTGAAATACGTCTTTGATATCAAAGACGAGGATCGCTGGTGGTGTGCCGCCGACCCGGGGTGGATTACCGGGCATTCCTATATTGTTTATGGCCCCCTGCTAAATGGTGCTACTAGCTTCCTTTATGAAGGGGGCCCAACTTTCCCTGACCCAGGCCGCTGGTGGCAGCTCATCGAACACTATGGCATCAGCATACTTTATACGGCTCCCACGGCTATTCGCGGCCTGATGCGCTTCGGCGAGGATTGGCCCAACCAGTTCGACATCTCCAGCCTGCGCCTGTTGGGGTCCGTTGGGGAGCCTATCAACCCGGAAGCCTGGCGCTGGTATTACACGGTTATTGGTAAGGAAAAATGCCCGATCATGGATACCTGGTGGCAAACCGAAACCGGCATGTTCATGATCACGCCCACTCCGGCCGTTCCACTTAAGCCTGGCTCAGGAACGCGCCCCTTCTTTGGGCAGGAAGCCGAAATCGTGAACGAAGACGGGAAGCCCGTAAAGGCCAATGAAGAGGGCTATCTGGTGCTGAAGAACCCCTGGCCTTCCATGCTGCGTGGCATCTATGGGGACCCAGACCGGTATGTGCAGCAATATTGGTCGAAGTTCCCGGGCAGTTATATGACCGGGGATTCGGCCCGTAAAGATGAAGACGGTTATTACTGGATCATCGGCCGCGTGGACGACGTCATCAAGGTTTCCGGGCACCGCCTGGGGACAGCGGAAGTCGAATCAGCACTGGTCACCCATCCGGCGGTCGCCGAGTTCGGCAGCTATCGGATTGCCCCACGAGTTAAAAGGACAAGCTATCTATTGCTATGTGATCCTCAAAGTCGGTCAAACCAGCAGCCAAGAGCTGGCGGAGGAGTTGCGCCAGCATGTGGCCAAGCATATGGGCCCCATCGCCCGCCCCGAGGAAGTCCGCTTTGTGGACAAGCTACCCAAGACGCGCTCCGGAAAGATCATGCGGCGGGTGCTTAAGGCCCGGGCGCAGGGATTACCGGAAGGCGATCTGAGCACGCTCGAAGATTAGCAAATTGACATCACTCGGGCAGGGTGGTATATTCCCTGCCAACAATTGAATAGTCGCCCGCGTTCCGCAAGGAGCGCAACGCTCTTATCCAGAGAGGTGGAGGGACCGGCCCTTTGAAACCTCGGCAACCCCTGCGAAAGCGGAAGGTGCCAAATCCGGCAGCAACAGTCTGGAAGATGAGAGGGTGGTTCTAAAACAACCAAGACCCTTTCGCGCGTGAAAGGGTCTTTTCTTAACTGGAGGTTTGTTTTCAATGAATAGTACATTTATGGATGCCGAGAAGTTGCTGTTCACCTCGGAGTCGGTGACGGAGGGCCATCCCGACAAGATCTGCGATCAAGTGAGTGACGCTGTGCTGGATGCTTGCCTGGCGCAGGACCCGCTGTCCCGTGTGGCCTGCGAGACGGCGGTTAAGACCGGTTTCGTAATGCTGCTGGGCGAGATCACCACCAAAGCCTGGATTAATTATGACCAGCTGGTGCGCTCGGTGATCAACCAGATCGGCTATACCGACAGCGATTACGGCTTCGATGGGAACTCTTGCGGTGTGCAGGTGGCCATTGCCAAGCAGTCCGGCGATATCGCCATGGGCGTGGACAAGGCGCTGGAGGCCAAGTCCGGCGAGATGACCGAAGAGGAGATCAGAAGCCATTGGGGCGGGTGACCAGGGCATGATGTTCGGCTTCGCCTGCAACGAAACTCCCACCTTGATGCCTTTGCCCATCTACCTGGCACACAAACTTACCCGCAGCCTGTCTGAGAAGCGCCGCGACGGCTCCCTGGACTGGCTGCGCCCAGATGGCAAGACCCAGGTGACGATTGAGTATTCCAAGGGCAAACCCAAGCGCATTGACACCGTCCTGGTCAGCACCCAGCACGCCCCTGAGATCAGCCATGCAGACATCGTCGAAGGCTTAATGGAGTCAGTCATCACCCCCACACTGCCCGAAGAACTGGTCGACAAAAATTTGAAGGTCTACATAAACCCCACAGGCCGCTTTGTCATAGGCGGGCCGATGGGGGATGCGGGTGTGACCGGCCGCAAGATCATCGTGGATACCTACGGCGGCATGGGCCGCCATGGCGGCGGGGCTTTCAGCGGTAAGGACCCCACGAAGGTGGACCGTTCAGCGGCCTATGCTGTGCGCTGGGCGGCCAAGAACGTGGTGGCCGGAGGCCTGGCTGACCGCTGCGAGATCCAGGTGGCCTATGCTATCGGCATGGCCCGCCCCATGAGCGTGAACGTGGAAACCTTTGGTACCGGCAAGATCCCCGACGACAAGATTGCCGCGCTAATCAATGAGTACTTCGACCTGCGACCGGGCGCTATCATCCGCGACCTGGACCTGCGTCGCCCCATCTATCAGCAGACGGCCGCCTATGGCCACTTTGGCCGCGACGATGTGGCTTTCCCCTGGGAAAACACGGAGCGCGCCAAAGATTTGGCCAAGGCCGCCGGTCTATAACAAAAAAAGCCCCGCTCAGCGGGGCTTTTTTTATGCCATTTGCAAGTGGGGGGATAGCTTGCTGGTGATGCGCTCTTTGGGCAGGAAACCTACCATGCGCTCCAGTACCTCGCCGTCCTTGAACAGCATCGTGGTGGGTACGCTGAGCACCTGGTAGTCGATGGTGATCTGCTGGGCCTCGTCCACATCCAGCTTGGCGAATTTGACGTCCGCGGCCCATTCGTCGGCCAGCTCCTCGAGTACGGGCTCCAGGATGCGGCACGGCTGGCACCAGGCGGCGCCGAACTCTACCAAGACGGGTTTGTCGGACTTCAAGACCTCGTTTTCAAAAGTGTCGCTGCTGACTGGCTGAAGTTTGCTCATAAAATCTCCATGTGTGTGTTGAAGCACCATCCTAGCAAGGCGGGGCGCCAAGTGTCAAGTAAAAAGCATGGCTTTGCCACTCACATTGGGGCCATGATAAAATCCGCTTTGGAGTCTTGCAGCCGGGCAACCGGCAATGACTCCCCAGGCAACGTGGTCTTGCGTTGCGATGGGCGCGTAGCTCAACGGCAGAGCAGTGGCCTTTTAAGCCAACGGTTGGAGGTTCGAATCCTCTCGCGCTCACTCCTTTTTACTCGTAAATTTGGGTTTTTTGCGTTGATTTGATAAGGATTCTCTAAATCGGGGGTAACGCGGGGGTGATTGATTTTCTGATAACGTAGGATCTGCGCAGATGCAGTGTCACTCCCCGCAAGTTGCAGGTTCAGGCCCGCCGGAGGCACCTGAATAGACCAAACGTAACAGGGAGAATTGGATGCTTTTGCAACTCCGAATTAACAGCCCGAAATGATTGGCGATTTTGCCCTCGGGAACATGAACGGATGACTGATAATTGCACAAGTGAGTTGAATAACCCTCGCCACATAAATGGCATCCAGATCAAGGCGCTGTGAATCGGAGTAGTATATGAAGACTGTGGCAAACAATAGCCAGCATAATCGCGCCTTGTTGCAGAGCATAGCCCGGCGCGCGATGGTCGAGGGCGGCTTGCTTCCTGATTTTTCGCCTGCCGCACTCGCTGAGCTGGAAAAGATATCTGCGACCCCGGAGGTTGTGGATGCCAGCTCCTTTCGCGACCTGCGGGATCTCCCCTGGGCATCGATCGACAACGACGACTCCCGTGACCTCGATCAATTGACGGTCGCTCAAAGACTGCCCGGCGGTACGGTAAAGATTCTGGTGGCCGTGGCGGATGTGGACTTCCTCGTGAAAGACAGAACGGCCATTGACGGGCATGCCCGCCACAACACCACCTCCGTGTATACCGCAGCTGAAATATTTTCCATGTTGCCTGAAAAACTTTCGACCGACCTCAGCTCATTGAACTTGAATGAAGATCATTTGGCGATCGTTGTCGAAATGGTCACGGGAGCAGACGGGGTTCTCCAGACTTCAGATATCTATCGGGCAAGGGTGCGCAACCACGCCAAGCTGGCCTATAACAGCGTGGCCGCTTGGCTGGATGGAAACGGAAGCGCGCCCGAGGCGCTCGCGACTGTGGATGCGCTCGATGACAATCTGCGGCTGCAGGACGGGGTGGCACAAAGCATGAAGAAGCTCCGCCATGTTCATGGCGCCCTTTCCCTGGAAACGATTGAGGCGCGGCCGATATTTGAGGGCGATCAGATCCGTGGTCTTGAGCTGGAAAAAAAGAACCGTGCCAAGCAAATTATCGAAGATTTTATGATCGCGGCCAACGGCGTGACCGCTCGGTATCTCTCTTCGAAAAACCTGCCCTCGATCCGGCGTGTGGTGCGCACTCCGAAACGTTGGGACAGGATTGTAGAACTGGCGGCAAGAAACGGAGCCAGGTTGCCTGAAAATCCAGATCCAAAATCGTTGGATGATTTTCTTGTCAAGCAAAATGCAGCTGATCCTTTGCGTTTTCCTGACCTATCCCTGGCAGTGATCAAACTTCTGGGCTCGGGTGAGTATGTGGCAGAAGTTCCTGGTAAGTCGGCTCCAGGGCATTTTGGTCTGGCCGTCAAGGACTATAACCATTCGACGGCGCCCAATCGTCGCTATGCCGACCTGATCACTCAGCGTTTGTTGAAGGCTGCTGTTGCCGGCAAATCAACGCCTTACAGTTATGACGAACTGAGCGTCATGGCGCAGCATCTCACCGTGCAAGAGGACGCAGCCAACAAGGTTGAACGCCGGGTCGAAAAATCCGCGGCGGCGTTGCTGCTTGAATTGAAAATCGGTCAGCGTTTTGATGCGGTCATTACTGGGGCATCCGAGAAAGGCACCTGGGCCAGGCTGCTGGACATTCCGGTGGAAGGTAAGGTGGTGCAGGGCTTCGCTGGCTTGGATGTTGGCGACCGGGCTCGAGTGCAACTGATATCTGTCAGCGTGGAGCGCGGTTTCATCGATTTCAAGAAATTGGGTACCTCCGGAGATAATAGCGGTGCAAAGCGTTATTAGCTCCCTGCGGAATTTCTCAATTGGTTCTATGTTTGGCGGTCTTTTTTTGGTGAAAATAGGACGTATTAATTCAGCGCGGTCAGTTTTCTGGTGTTCAAAACTCGAGCCTTCTTTTCGTCTTTAGCGGCATATAAAGCTTTGTCAGCCCGCCTTAATAGATCGTCAGCAGTTTCGCCCGCAATAAATTCGGCGATTCCAAAACTAGCAGAAATCGTGCCGACGGAAACGACCGGTGAATTGTGCAAAGCCTGCTGAATTCGCTTGGCTAGTTTGTGCGCTTTCGCCATGTCGGTGTGTGGCAAAATCGCCAAAAACTCATCACCCCCCCAACGTCCAAAGCTATCTGTCTTGCGTACCAACTCTTGTGTGGTGACCGCAATCTGCTTTAGAGCTGCATCGCCGCCCAGGTGACCATGGCGGTCATTAATGCGTTTTAGGTTATCCAGGTCGAAAGATAGCAGCGAAAGCTCTTGCCCATACCTGTTGGCAAGCTCTACCTGCTGTGCCACTTCAGATTCAAGGAAGCGCCGGTTGGGGATTTCAAGGAAGGTATCCACGTTAGCCAGGTCAGCCATGGTTTTCGCCATAACTTTCCATCTTGTATGCTGCTCACTTGTCTTGGCGCTGTATCCAAGTAAAAGGATAAAAACAATGTTTGCCAAATAGAAACTACCTAATTGAAAGAAATCATCCATGATTCCGGCTGAATTGAACGATATTGCAAAATGAATAACAAGCACAGCCCCAACCGTTAAGACGATTGCCACACACGCGGCCATCATCTTGCGCCGCTCTGGAAAAGTAATAAACGCCAGTAGGTATATTATGGGGAACCAGATAAACGTTTGGATATAATCCAATTGGCGAATGATGTAGTAACTCCGCGGGATTATGGTGAAGGCCAGACGGCCCACGAATTCAAGAGCACCTACGCCAAAAGCAATCGATTCCACCCACCTCCCAGTTTTGGGCCACAACAACAAGGCAAAGAATAGAAACCCAAATAGGAAAGCTAAATACGGCATGGTTATTTGGTCGAAAAGTGTCTTTGATGCAGAGCCGCCAAAAAACCCCAACAGGATGGCCAACTCGGCGGCGGCCAACACCCATAAATAGACTTTGCGCCTGAGAAGGAGGATTTCAGACTCTAATGCCCCCGAATTAAGTTTTCTTGTCGTCGGGACTCCCTTTGGAGTGGCTCATGCTTAGTAGATTTCATTTATGAAACCGCATTATTCGTTGGCCCAATTGGTTCAAGGCGCAGCATCTTCAAAACGACCTTCAACACTTCGGGGTCAAAGTAGCATTCCGCTTTGTTTGGCCAGGTAGCTCAGAGTTTCGTCTCTGGTCCAGGCTGGCCGGTAAGTACGGTTGGAGAGCAGCGCATCAAACACATCCACAATGGAAAATATGCGCGCCGCCAAAGGGATTTGTTCTCCCTTGAGTCCCTGGGGATAACCGCTCCCGTCCCATTTCTCGTGATGGCAGAAGGGGATCTCAAGCGCATGACGCAAAACTTAATCGGAGCAAGAAGTTGGTGAGCGAATACAGGATGCTGCTTCATTAGATCCCATTCTTCGGCGGTCAATGGACCAGGCTTGAGCAGGATGCTGTCTGGAATGCCCATCTTGCCAATGTCGTGCAATAAGGCCCCCCAACGGATAGAGCGCATCACTTTGGGAGAGAAGCCGAACTTTGCGGCGACCTTCCCGGTTAGCTGAGTGACACGCAGGGAGTGGCCCTCGGTTTCCCTGTCGCGGAGATCGAGAGCTTGAGACCAGCCTTCTATGGTTTCGTCATAAGCCAGTTTGAGGTCCAAATTGGATTGTTCCAGGCTTTGTAGCACCATACGGTTTGCAATGGAAATGGCGGCTTGATTGGCGACAGTGCCCAGGAACTCAAACCAATCCTCATTCGGTTCCAGAGGTGAACGATGGAATATTTCCAACACGCCGGCAACGTGATGGTTGCTGATCAAAGGCACGCCGAAGAAGCATTCGAAACCCTCCTGCTCCACAAATATGGATAGCTCGGGGGCAGAGGCCTTATCCTTTAAATTAGAAAGCTTGATGAGTTTGCGGCGAGACATTATTTTTCTTGCAAGGGTGGAGCTGATCTTCACAACCCGATCTGTGGGAACTGCATGGCGGAAGCCGTACGTAGCGGTCAGGTGCGCTGTTTGTGTGCCGGGATATTGGATTAAAACTGCGGCGGCATCCACGTGAAGTTCTGCAGCTACTCGAGCAAGAATAAGGGCCGTGCTCTTTTCCGATCCGTATTGAGCCAGAACAATGTTGTCAATTGCGGTCAGGGCGCGGGTATGTTCAAGTTGTGTTTTGATGTTTTTCTGCTGCTTGTTGCTGTTCCTCTTCCGCGTGCTTTTGCAGGGTGATATCCCGTGCATATATGTTTAGGTAATTCTCGCCAGAGATTCGTGTAAGTCCGAGAGAGTAGTATTTATTATTTACACACTCCTCAAATTCGGCATTTTTCTTATTTCTTTTAAGCAAGCTTTGAATTCGGTCGCGCAAATCCTGCGGCGCCAGGCCACCCACTTTTCCTCCCCATATGCTTGAAATGGATTGTGCAGATTTGTTCGCAAACAACACAGTGCCATCTGCCCTCACCCGCAGAACGGGGTTTGGGTTTTCGGAAGGAAATTTCGCAATACTCAATATTTCCTCCCTATGTTGAATTCGATCGGTAATATCGTGGCTGATACTGATATATTCTGTAACCTCCCCTTCGCTATTGCGGACCTCGTTGGCGGACATCTCCACCCAGAAACGCGTGCCGTCTTTCCGGATTTGGGAGGCTTCTCCAAACCATGATCCCTGCTGGACAAGGCGCGTGTTTGTGGGTCTTCTTCTCGTCTTATCAGTCTTTAGGATCTCAAATGCATTTCGTCCGAGGACTTCCTCGGCCCTCCACCCGTACATTTTCTCGGCGGCGGGATTCCATCCAATCAATTTGAAGTTGCGATCAGAAACTACGATGGCGTTCATTGTGTTATTCACAAGGCTGCTCTGAAAGCGCAGAAACCCTTCCTGTTTTGCCTTGGCGGTGTTATCGCGGATATTGCATTGGATGACCTTTCTTGTTTCCCTCTTGATAAACGTTGCTAACGAATTCCACCTGGATATGTTTTCCGGACTTCCCGCCTAAAGGTAAATTATCGAAGCGCACATAGCCATTCCTTAACAGTTTCTGCATCGCGGCTTCGTTTTTGGCAATATCGCGCACCAGGCCAATCTGCCATAGTGATTTCCCCGCGAGGAGCTTATGTGAATATCCAGTTAGTTCTTCAATGAAAGGGTTTGAGTTGGTTATTAAGCCTGTTTTGGCATCTAGAATGAGAATCCCGTCTTTTGCGGATTCAAATAACCTTCGGTAGCGCAGCTCCGAACTTTTGATGCCATCGGTATGTGGTCTAACCTGTGATCTGTCAGCCGTACCCGAGAGTGAGGTGCTTACTTTGCCTTTAATCATAAAGGCCTCCAGGGTGTCCACCTCGGTACCTATTCGATTTTGAACGGGGGGGAAACACTAGTATTGTACAGTATTCCTCGTATGAATTGAATTAGAAGCCCTGAACTTACAGATTTGATAGGCATTTCCGTGTTCCCGCTTGAAGATGACGGAAATTCCACGCCCTCCAAACCGCCTACCCTTACACACTGCTTCCCCAGCTAAAGCCAATGGAGAGGGGGGGTCCGAATTCCTTTGGACTCACTTCTAAAATTTCCCTCTTGCCCTAAATCCATATAATCAGCACGTGACATTGAGAGGTTTCCTGGCGAAATCGAAGCCGCCAACCTGGTGGCCGCTTTTGCTGCCGTTGCTATTGCTGCCTTTGGCAGGTGGTTTCCCTTATTCCAGTCCGGGCGCGATGTTCAGTGATGCCAGCATCTCACATTACCCCGACACATTGTTCCTGCAGCGCAGCCTGGCACAAGGGCAGGTCCCATTGTGGTCGCCCAACATCCTCAGCGGCTACCCGTTTGCAGCGGACCCGCTGTCCGGGCTGTGGTATCCGCTGGGGTGGCTGGCGCTGTTGTTCCCCTTGCCATTTGGCTTAAACCTGACCGTGTTGCTGCACCTGGTATTGGGCGGGGCAGGTATGTTTTTGCTGTTGCGTGCCCAAGGGCGCTCGCCGCGGGCGGCGCTGTTCGGCGGCGTGGCGTTCGAGCTGCTGCCCAGGCTATTCGCGCACTACGGCGCCGGACACCTGACCATGCTGTACGCCATCACTCTGCTGCCCTGGCTGCTTTTGGCGGAATTGCGCCGGGAAGCAGGGCAGGGCGCTTTTTGGACGCGGCAGCCGGGCGTCCTGCTGGCGCTGATCGCTTTGGCTTACCCGCCCTGGGCGCTGTATGCAGGGCTGTTGTGGCTGGCGTTCTTGCTGAGTAATCCAGCGGAACCCTGGCGCAGAAAACTGGGCCAGGCTTCCGCACACGCTCTGGCGGCGGTAGCCCTGGCAGCGCCCTCGCTGCTGCCGCTGCTCGAATACAGCCGCCTTTCCACCCGGGCGCAGCTTTCTCCCTCGGATGTCCTTGCTTATTCACTGCCCTTCTCTGGTTTGGCAGGGTTGTTGGCCCCGCAATTTGGCCAGTTCCATGAGTGGGTGCTGTATCCCGGCGTCATCGTGCTGATATTAGCGATCTTCGCCGTGTCGGTGCGCGGCAAAGACCGAATTAGGAAAATTTGGCTGCTTACGGCAGTGATCGCCGTGGTGTATTCCTTGGGCAGTTATATTCCCGGCCTGCAATTCCTCGCCGGGCTTCCAGGCTTTGCCTGGCTGCGCGTGCCACCCCGGGCCCTGGCTCTGGCGGGCCTGGCTCTTGTGGCTCTGGCCGCCGCTGGCTTGGACGAGCTTCTCTCCCGCACCGGGCAAACCAACTTGCGCCGCCTGCAATTGGTGTGGGTGGCCTTGATGGCGGTGCAGGTTGAGCTAAGCTTGGCGGCTGCCCTAAGCGGCGGGAACTGGCTGGAGCCGCTGTGGGGTCTGGCTTTTAGCAGCGCATTTATGTTGGTGCTGTCGTTTTGGCTCCGCCAGCCGCAAAAAGGGAAGTGGACCTTCGCCGCGCTGCTGGCCCTGCTAGTGCTGGACCTGGGGGCTATGGACGCTTCTCTGCTATCCTTCCACCCCAAGCAGGAAGTCCTGGCTCAAGGGGCAGAAGCGGCGCAATACCTGGCAAGGCAGCCGGGGCAGTTCCGGGTGTACTCGCCGTCTTACAGCATCCCGCAGCAGACCGCAGCAGCCTCCGGCCTGGAGCTGGCGGATGGCGTCGATCCCCTGCAGCTGCAAGCCTATGCCGAGTTTATGCAAGGCGCCACAGGCGTGCCGGAGACGGGCTACAGTGTCTCCCTGCCGCCTTTTGAAAACGGAGACCCGCCCACGGCCAACCGGGATTCCCAACCTGACGCCGAAAAGTTGGGACTACTGAACGTGGGTTTTATTGCCTCCGAATTCCCATTGAGCAGCGAAGGCTTCCAGCTGTCGGCGAAGTTCGGCGGCACCTATGTGTACAAAGTACTGGATCCCTTACCACGTGCCAGCATGGATGGGAACGCGGAAACCGTGCGGGTTTTGGAATGGACGCCGAACCGTATCCGGCTGCTGGCCCACGGGCCGGGAAAGCTGATCCTCTCAGAAATAAACTACCCGGGCTGGTCGGCGCAGGTGGACGGCAAGCCCGTAGAAATTCAGCCGTATCAGGGCATCCTGCGATGCGTAGAATTGGCTGACGGAGAACACGAGGTCGTTTTCAGATTTGTACCTAAGACCGTGGAATTTGGCTTGGGGTTCTCTTTGATTGCTCTACTTGGATTAACCCTATGGAGGCGCACAGAAAGGTAGAATCAAAGTCCGCTCTTCGCTGATAAAATATCAGGACGACTTCTCTTAAAGCTATGAAATCTATGATCTCCTCAAATCCTATTCGTATTACCGCGCTGGTACCCTCCTATAACGAGGCGCAGCGCGTCTCGGGGGTTTTGCGCATCCTGCGACGCGCCAAGGGGCTCGCCCAGGTATGGTGCGTGGATGATGGTTCCGATGACGGCACTGCCCAAGTGGTTCAGCGCAATTTCCCTGAGGTAAAAATACTCAGCCTCAAGAAGAATCGCGGCAAAGCCGGCGCGGTGTTGGCGGCCGTACGCAAGATGAAATCCGACTACGTCCTGCTGGCCGATGCAGACTTGCAGCACTTGAATCGCGTGCAATTGCAGGCGGGCATTGACCGTGTAGTGGAACACCCCGATATAGCCATGCTGATCTTTGTGCGCACCGCTGAAGTGTGGTGGGCATGGGTGTTGCGCGGCAACGACCTGTTCAGTGGGGAGCGCATCATCCGGCGCGATGATCTGCTCAAGATCCTGGAAGGCGGCCAGGTGCAGGGTTATCAGCTGGAAGTCGCCATGAACAAATATATGCTGGAGCACAACAAGACCGTGCGCCGCATGCCCCTATATTGCAAATCGGTACTGGCCACCGACAAAGTTGGCTGGAAACAAGGCATGCAAAAAGAGTCGCGCATGTTCAAAGCCATTTTGGATTACCTGGGCCTCAGCGGCCTGATGCGCCAGATGTTTTGGTTCCCGCCCCTGGGACGCTAGGTCTTTCAACTAGCCATATTCTCTTAGAATCTCCGTTCCAAGCCCAAGTGTGGCAATCATGCAAAGAAGTATAGCCATCCTTTATCCCTTCCTATCCATTGCGGCTCAGTTGCTGGTGGGATTGCTGTTAGGGCTGGCCTTTTGGCCCAGCTTCCTGCTCCTGCGCTGGACCTGGTTAAGCCTGGGTGGTACCATCGGCAGCGCTTGGGGAGCGCTGCTCTTCTGCCTGGCGCTGGGCTTTTCCTTTGTCTTGTTTGGCAATGCCCTGCTGATCCTTATTGTCCTGTTGCGTGCTTTGCTGCGATTAAAAAATCATGAACAGCGCGGCCAGGTTTTTTCATTTCAGGCAATCGGGCACGCGCTGTATAGCCTTTTGCTGAGCATTGCCTCCCTGTATTACCTGCCGGTACTGCGGAACACGTATTTCAACATCTGGTTCTACCGTGCCATGGGCGCCAAGATCGGTAAAGGCTGTTTGATTTCGACCCACCGGATTTGGGATTGCGACCTGGTGGAAATTGGGGATAACTGCCTGATCGGCAGCAATTCCTCCATCTCAGCTCACTACGCGGTGGGTCCACGCGGCCGGCTCCGCAAGGTGCGCATAGGCAACAACGTGACCGTGGGGCCTAATACGTCCGTAATGGCTGGGGTGACCATCGATGATAACGTCACCGTGGGGGCCAACAGCCTGGTAGCGGTAGGTATGCACTTGAAATCGGGGGGATTGTATTTGGGCGTGCCAGTGGAACGCGTCAACTAAGGGCTAAGGCTGAAACTGCACCCAGGCGTCGTAAATGGGACGCTTATTGCCCTGCGCATCTCGCAGGGCAATGCTGACGAATTCCTGGATGGCCTCACTCTGGGGCGAGGGGGCCATCTGGTTGAGGTGCAGCCAGTTGAGGATTTTGAGGTTCACTTCCGGCAAAATGCGGCGCAGTGTGTCAACGTAGCGCAATTGGGCGTCCGGGCTGGCTTCCCAGGCCAGCTGCATGCCCATGGCGTCTCCGGGCCAGCCGGTCTCGGTGATGGCGACGGGCTTGTCCCCGATACGCTGCAGCAGAGGCGCAAAGTAATCATCGGGCACGTCCTCCGGGGTGGGGCTGCCCAGCCACGGGTACAACGTAAGCCCGAGGATATCCACGCGGCTGAGATCGTGGGCATCCAGGGCGCCCCACTGGGGTGTGGTCCATTGGCTGAAGGTGCCTTGCCCGGAAAGGCGTTCATATTGGAAGATTGGGCCTACTTGCGTTTCCGGGGAGACAGCCTTGATGGCGTCGTACGCATCGTTATAGAAAGCCACCCAGCGCGCATAATCCTCCGGGTTGGCAATGTAGTAGGCATCTGATTCGTTGCCCAGGAACAGGTACGGTGGGTGATAACCGCCGGCGAAGTTCACCAGCATCTTTTTGAACAGCGCCTTGGCGTCTTCATTGGTCCAGTCGTTGCTGGGGTTGGCAGCTGTGCTCAGGTGCAAATCGGTGTCGCTGGAACGCCAGCCGAAGACGATGATGGGCGTATAGCCATACACGCCGGCTTGCTGCACGACAGTGGCCGCCGTGGCCGGGACCTCGCCGGCATCGCTGCCGCCGGCTACATCCTCGCGCCAGGCGCCGTTGAACATCACCCCGCCATAAGGCAGGCCGCCCACTTCCGAAAGAAAATCCCCGAATTTGCTGTAGTCTGTGGGGAAACCCAGAGGCGAAATCCCATAGCCTTTGATTACTCCGCCGGCCGCAGGCGCGGCCGCTGAGCTTTGGGTAGGGGCAGCGGTTGGAGAGGCAGCCTGTGTGCATGCAGCTAGGGTAAGGAAAAGGAAGACAAAAAGAGCGAATTGTCGAGATGACTTCATTTGTGCACCTTCAGAGGAGAGAAAAAGTCTTTGCGTTCGAACAGGAGGCGATAGCCGCCATCCAGTACCTGTTTCGTTCCGGGGTCCAGAGGTAGCCTTGTCCAGCTTCTATCGGTAAAGCCAAACTCGACTTCCAAGCCACTTTTATACCAAACCCGCACGGAGGTCAGTTTGCCGTAATCTTCTATTTGGGTTCGGTCGACTTTCCCGAACTCGGCTGTCCAGGCGACGTTGTCGATATATGTGGAAGGCGTGGTGCTCGCAATCACCAGGTCGATGTCGGAGTCAGGCCGGGCAGCACCATGAGCCTGTGAGCCTACCAGCAGGATGCCCAGGATATCCGCCTGCCCTTTGGCCCAGGGCAATAGTTGAAGGATGAACGCCTGGAGGCTGGATCTCACTGGGGTGGCAGGTAATAAGAATAGTACAGGGTTTCGCCAGGTACGGCTTTGCGCGGCACGGGCAGGAACACGCCGCCCGGGAAGCGCTGCATGATGATATTCAGGGCGTCGGTATTCTCCGGAATGGAGACGAACAACGTTCCTTGGCTGGGCGGCAGGGCCACCATGGCGGCATCTTCGGGGGGAACGTCTTCTTTGATGTTGATCGGGTTAATAAAACTCATGGTGGGAAAGTCGGAATATACCCGCGGGGCGCCGAACATCAACAGGGCTACATTGGGGCCTTGCTGCTGCAATTGCATCCCCGCTTCCAGAGCCAGTTCCCCGCTGGCATCCTGGAAATAATCCAGCCTGCGATATTCGCCGAAATAGAAGTAGCCGTTTTCCGTGGATAGGATCAGCACGATAGAAATGAGTAACCCTATGCGCCAGCGTTCGGGCAGGCGCAGCCGCCCCAACACTTCACTGAGCTGCCAGGCGCCCAGCGCCACGAACATCGCCACTGCCGGTGCAGTCATCACCAAACGCGTATTGGAGGGCGGGTTTAAGGTAAGCACCCCGCCCAGGATGACCACCGACCAGAACCAGCCCAGCAGGATCACGTTGGGCAGGTGGCGCAGGCGCACGAAGGCATATACCAGTCCCAACAAACCCAGGATGGTGCCTAGCGTGGTCAGGTAGGGGTGGGGCGAGTTGTAGAACATGCCGATGGCGCCGCGACCCACGAAGACCAGTGTCGAGCGCGGCAAATTGGTCGACCAGCACGGCAAACACGCTTTGCCCCGTTTCAACGGCGTGCCGTCCCAGCCAGCCGTTGAACAGGATACCTTCCTGGCCGATGCGGGTGATGAAGATATCCGGATGCTGATAGAAGAACAAGGCCATGGGCGCGGCTGTTAAAACAGCGGCGCCCAAGTAAGCCAGCAGCCCCTTGTATTGCGAGCGCAGGAAGCCGCGCTTTGCGATGGCCATGTAAACGAGTGTCCCAATGGCCATCAGCAGCACCAGCCGCGATCCAACATACGTATAGATAGTTAGCCCGGTGGCTACCCCGGCCACAACGTAGTCGAAAGAACGTTGGCGCCGGGCGGCGCGGAATACGCTCCACAGGACAAAGACCACTAGGAAACTGTCGTTTATGTTGTTGACGCCCACGCGACTGAAATGCACGTTGATAGGGTACAGGGCCAGGAAGGCGGCGGCCAATAGACCCACCTTGCCGTTGAACATTTCTCGGCCCAGCAAATATACGAACAGCACGGCCAGTATGCCGGCCACCGCGCTGACCATGCGAATACCGATGATGTTACTGCCGAAGAGCAGAAAAGAAATTGCCGTGGGCACGAAGGACCAATTGGGCTGTCCGGACCATCCCGTGTCGAAAAAGTTGGTCACCCCGCCGGCGAGGATGCGGCGGGCCTCCAGACCTACTGAGGCTTCGTCGCCCGACCAGGGATAGGGATGCACCGATAAATCCACAGTACGTGCCAGGCTAGCTACCAGCAGGATACCGGCCAGCAACAGCAATTCGGTTCGGTGTGCTACCCAGATTTCTCTAATCCGCTGCCGGCTGGGCAAGTGTACGTGGTCTCCCCAAACGGCCGCCCCCAGCACCAGCAGGACCCCGGCCACCCACAAGGCGTCCACGGCGTAAAAAATGAGACTGTTGTCCTGCGGCTCGCTCATCAGGAAAATGGCCGAAAGCACGCAGATTGCACTAAGGAAGGCCAGCGTAGCTGGCCCCAGGTATTTCCTCAGGTCGTCTATGTCCTCAAAGCTGATGGTTTCTTGCTGGATGCGCATCGAAGCCCACAAGTAGGCAGCCACTCCAATTGCAATCAGCCCCAGCCCGGGAGCTGTGCCGCCGCCGCGCAGAAATAGCACACCCACCACCACCAGGGCAAAGCCAAATACCAAAGCCAGAATCCGAAATCTGGAGGATGAAAAGTTCATGCCTCCCCCATTTTACGAAAAATCGTTTAGCGTAAGCCGGTTTCCAGTCGGGAAATTACCAGGCGCTGGATCTCGCTGGTGCCTTCGTAAATCTCGGTAATCTTGGCATCCCGGAAGTAACGTTCCACGGGCAGCTCTTTGCTGTAGCCCATGCCTCCGTGGATCTGCACCGCTTCATGGGCACAAAACATGGCCGTTTCAGAAGCGAACAGCTTGGCCATGGAGGCTTGCAGGGTGAAACGCTCGCCGCTTTGCTTGCTGCGCTGCTTGGCTTCTGCCGCCGAATAGATCAGGCCGCGGGAAGCCTCGATGCGCGTCTTCATGTCGGCGATCTTGAAACCAATGCCCTCGAATTCGCCAATCTTGTGGCCGAAAGCTTCACGCTCCTGTACGTATTTCACGCTGGCTGCGTAGGCGGCTTCGGCGATGCCCAGGGCCTGGGAAGCGATGCCGATGCGCCCGGCATCCAGCACGGTCATGGCGATCTTGAAACCGTCGCCTTCTTCGCCCAGCCGGTTGGCGACTGGCGCCCGGTAATCT
>CAWCOT010000005.1:0-610349 GCA_963797275.1 uncultured Chloroflexia bacterium
AGGAAAGATGAAAAACGCGAATGGTAAACTCTCCGATTTGTTGCTCCTTGCCATCTTCAAGTCTTCTTACCATGTTTGATTTCTCAATGGATGGTGTCCCATATTTAAATGGATACCAAGCTGTAACATCGTCCCGGTTAAGTGCTATGACAACCTTTTGTTTAACTCGCTTATCATGTGGGTCGAAAATATCTGGAAGACCTGAGATAAGTGAAGCCGTAAATTTTTCCTAAGCTGATTTAGTGCATTTTGAGCCTTTTGCCACCAGGCATGGAATAGTTCTTTACAAGCCGAATTACTTTCTCCCAAAGCACCAGTGTCCCAGTGCCGCCACCGGCAATCTGATCAAGAAAAGCAATTTCATCTTCTGAGGCTTTGTCAATTAATAAGTTCCAATCATTGTCATTCTTGACCTTGTCTAAGTCCCAAGTGGCTTTGGTTACTTCGCCTTTATTACTTCTTGTTATGACGCTAAGTCTTCGACAAAATGCTGTGGAGGCTGTTTTAGGCCAAGTCCAAATTTTCCCAGGCTCAGGGGATGAGGCTTCGATCTCGCACCATATTGCATCGCCTCAATCAGCTCATCCTCGCTCATTCCGATGCCGCCGTTGTCGGCAATAGATACAACAATTCCACCGTCTATTTCCATTTCTAATCTAACGCCCACGTTTGTGGCATTGGCTGCAAGACAGTTGTCAATCAAATCTGCCACAACCAACATTGAAATCATAGCCGGTATCTCTCATACCTTGGATCAATCTTGATGCATCGGGTCTCTGCCAGTTTCTCATGTTTCCTCCAAGGTTCATTTGGCGTGCTTCTTTTTTATGGCATAATGATAAACGTGACGTCATCTGTTTTCCCAATTGTTCCTTCTACTGCCGTGTCAATGATGCCGCGCTTTTGATTTATCTTGTCATCCATCATTTCTTCCAATGTATCTGAATATAGCATGCGAAACACCTTCTTCACCTTGTGCTGTTGTCCTATTCTATGGGCTCGCCCAATAGCTTGATCCTCGTCCACGAAATACAAACGGGATTATAAAGAATTACTGATGAGGCTCCCTGAAGGTTAAGGCCAACACCGCCCTGCTTGATAGTTTAGTATCAATGCACCGGGGGCGGCAAGTTTGTAAATTCATCTACTATATTCTGTCGTTCCTTTATGGGTGTAGCGCCATATATTTTGGCCACGTAAACACGCATTCTGGCCCTTACATCAACTTCTATGCGTTCAATCATCTTCACAAAATGGGTGAATATTAGCACTTTTTCCCCTTGTTGAAAAAGCTCGTCAAGTATCTCAAACAGTCTAACGTATTTTGTAAACTCCAAGGGACTTGAAGTTATCTTCCAGAAACAGAATTAGGATGACAACAGAACATTTGAAGAGAAACAATGTCTCCGAGGGAAGCATTTTCCTTGCCAAGTAATTTTCTCTCCAGTTCCTCATACGAAGCCTTTTCCTGAGAGTTCAATTTAAACCATTGAGGTATGATTACCTTATCCGGTAGCTGTTTTCCCACGTCAGATATCTCCCGCCTAAGCAAAATTGGAGAGACCATTTTTTCCAGTTTTGATGCGGACTGGCTGGTATAAGGGAAATTGTCAGCAAACGTTTCTAGGGGAGCCTAAATATATGGAAATACAAAATCCGTTAACGACCAAAGGTCAAAGTTTATTCATCAGCGGCGTTCCCGTAATTAGCACGTTATATCCTCTTGGGAGGCTTGCTATTAGACTTCTGCGTTTCCCGCGAGGATTTCGAACCCATTGCGCTTCATCCATAACTATGCAATTCCATTGGATCAAGAGGAGATTACATAGTAATCTTCTTGGCAGATATCGTATGTTGTGATTACAACATCTGCTGCCTCAAGTTCCCTTGGGATCGCTGTCCGTTCTGGCCCATGATGAATTAGAAATGAGATCCCTGGTGCAAATTTGCTTAGCTCCTTGGCCCAATTTTGTATCAACGAAGCTGGAACAACAACCAGGCAGGGCTTTTTCCCTGATTGGATTTCCACGGCTAAAAGGGATATAACTCAACATTTTTCCCAATCCCCATCTCATCGGCAATGATGAAACCCAGCCCGACTTAACTAGAAAGTCCATCCATTTGAACCCTTGCAGTTGATAATCATATGAGAATGTGGTTATCAGTTGATTTTAAAAGTGAGCACGACCATCAGGTAAGTTTGTTTTGTTGGAAGTTTCCAAAACTTTATCGGATATGTTTATATTTTTCCATTAAGCCTTAAGAACCGTTAGCGTTTCCTGTAAATTTAAATGAAAGCCCGACGGGCTGTAGATATTAACGATTATCTCCTGTATCAGCGAGAATGACGAAGGGGATATGGCAAACCATTCATTCGAAAAGACTGCATTATCGGTTTGAGTAAAAGTTAGTATGTTCGTGGATATTTGAGCCCCTTCAGCATCCAGAATTACCTGTAGCTCAAATAAATCCCATTCCCGTCCTCAGAAGGTAATAGGGATAGCTTGGCCTCGCAATAAAACTTATGGAAGGTAATTTGGGAAAGGATATCTTGCGGAAAACCGGGTAGTATTCGCGAATCGGTTTGCCCTGAACCTTTGTAGGCGCAATTACTTCCTTTGAGGTCGGATAGTAGATTTCACCATTCTCATTGATAATTTGTAAATGGGTATTTTGAAATTCCCACTTTAGGGACATAAAGGCCTTAGAAATCGAAGGGTTGTTGGTCAAACTCACGCGATTGGCCCTATTTATTCTTTTTGTAATCATTTCATAGTATTCAGGGACAATTACGAGAGACATATTTTCGGTTGTTCTCAATGCACACAGCGATTTCCGACCCGCTGCCGCCGAAGAGAATAAGGACGATATCATCCTTTCTTGTTGCTGCCTTTATTAGTAACTTCGAAAGAGTTTGAGGGATTAAACAAGCATGATCCATTCCTTCTTGCTAACGTTCTTCACAAGGTCAAACTCAAACCACGAATATGGCATTCTTCCCTTAATCCATTTTGAATACGCTTTGCCACCCGCCTGTCCCTTGGATTCTGATAGGGTTGCGCCACCTGATTTTTGTAGAACCGGTTGCTTTTTGATTTTGTTGCATGTAGGATGCTTCGGTGCGCAGTTGTAAACCTGGTAGGTGAATGGCCTACATTTGTTTTGTAAACCCATACATAATCATGTACTGAATAGGCAAGGCGATCCAAATAATTGACACGAAGGTAAGCATTTTGTTTGGGATAATTGATGAAGAAAAATTCCCATCCGGCTTGGTTAGACGTCATGGATTCCTCTGCAAGTTTGCCATACCAGGAATCTGATCACATCGCTCCTATCTGAAGGTTCTACCTGAATAACTGATACCCACGTTATAGTCAGGGTCACCAAATACCATATCGATGCTGTTATCTGGAAAATTCTTAACAATTCGAAGATATCCCCATTGTAAATATGGTTAGTTAGCTCTTTTGGAAGAAATTTGATTTGGTTTGTCATTGCGAATATGTGAAAACAGCGTTTCTGCTCAACAGGGCAATACCGATTATACTAAGGTACACAAGACGCCATGGGCAACAAACGCGAGATTATTTCGGAAATATACAACGATGCCAAATCCCGTGGCGATTTCATTTCAATAACAAAGCAGTTGCGGAATTTGCAAAGAGAAATGCCTTAAGAACCAATTCATCTAACCAGCTTCGACAAGTATAAGGCAATCCCGGATAGTCTAAAGGCGGCTGGAGTTGCCATCGTTCATTTAGGAGAAGGTAATCATATTTTCGTTGATGGGTTGGACGATTGTTATCATAAATTGGAACGAATACAAGCTGCCAACGTCCGTGGGAACGGAGTCGAACAGAACGTTTCTCCCCTTGAAGTGGTCGATACCAGCAGGGCTAATGCGCTGTCGTTTGCCCTGAACAGAAGGATCTTCACTCACTTCAGTTTTGGGGGTATTGGGGATATCCCCAATATCTATCTTGGAAGAATCCCAAGGCCAATCTCTATAAAAATAGGAAAAACAAGTATTAGAACAAATCGTCTCCAATTTAAACTGGAAATGGCCCTCCAATTAGGCAAAGAGGTTGTGATCTGTTAATTCGATTGAGCCTTCTGACGGTAGATTTCCAACCACAAAATATTCCTGCCATATATCTTTTTCAAAAAACAGATAGTTCCAAGTTTAAGAGAAAAAATAAGTGTATCGTGCTGTATTGTCGATGTATCGGAGTTCGAAAGCAAGGCAAAGCTGAATTTGTACAAGTATGATTTCGAGCCCGAAGATGTACTGAGCGGGAGGCACTAATTGGTTCCGCTTCTTATCTCTTTAATAATCCAGGTGGTCAGACTGTTCTTCCAATTGACTAAATCTCCAGCATCAGTGCACATCCGTCCTCTCTTACTCCAGCCATCCATTAAGTATCGTCTAGGGTATGGCCCTGTCCAATTCCTTGACGTCCAGCGCTCTTTGCCCCCGGTTCTTCGATCTCATGTATTAATTCAGGTCACCTGATTGCAGTCTCGCTTGCTGCGGTCATCATTTGCAATTTTGAATTCGAAAATTGTCTTGCCTTAGGGAGGCTACGTGCCTGCTCCACACTCTACCAACCTTCTAACCACTCCGGACGGAAACCACGTCCTTTTCACCGCCGCCGACGCTTTGCAGCCGCCCCCGCCTCTCGAGTGGTGCGTCGATGGCCTCTTGCCGCTTTCCTCCGTCTCCATGCTCGTCGGCGCTCCCGGCTCCAAAAAGACCTTCCTCGCCATCGACCTGGCCGTCTGTGTCGCCCTGGGCAAACCCTGGCTGGGCAAACCCGTTCGCCAGGGTCCCGTCCTTTTCATTGATGAGCAGTCTGGCCTCCACGCTTTGCAAACTCGTATCCACGCCGCCCTCCACGCCCACGCCGCCGGGCCGCAAACCCCGCTTTATTTCACTACCCTGGCCAATTACAACTTGCGCGAAAAGGACTCTGCCGCAGCCCTCATGAACCTCGTCGAATCACGCCAGCCCGCTCTCGTCGTCATCGATGCCTTCAGCAACCTCCTGCAGGGCGCCAGCGAATCCAGCCTCGCCGCCGTCCTTCCGGTTCTGTTCAACCTTCGCATGCTCGCCGAATTCAATCATGCCGCCGTCCTCGTCACTCACCATACCAATCGCCATGGCGTTTTTCAGGGTTCTGCCGCCATTTCTGCCTCCATGGACCTTATCCTCGCCGTTGAATCCGAACCTGCCGAACCCCTCATCCACATCCAGCCGGCCAAGTCGCGCTTCGTCGCCCCTCCTCCCTTCTCAGCCCACGCCCACTTCGAGACCGCTCCAGATGGCGCCAACCGCTTCTTCCTCACCCTGGAGCCTCAGGCGCCGGCAGCCGCCAAGAAGGTTTTCAAGATTTCCCACCGGAGTGGATAGCCTGGCGGTTACGCTCTTCATGAATAGCTTCAGCAACTTCGATACCCTCACCTTCAAGCAACTACGCGCCCGCCATATAGGCTACCCCGAAGGTTCCCTCCGCAACGCCGTCCAACAGCTCCTGGATGAAGGCGTCATCGTCCGCGTGGATGGCGGCCACCAGGGCGCCGAAGCCACCTACTCCCTGCCCCGTCCACCCTAAAGCAAGAAACCGTTTGCGGTTTCGCAGTTGCGAGGAACTGAGCGTCAGCGAGGTGAGGAAGCAAACTCCCCCACGAGGGGAAAAGAGATTTAACGAAGTCAAGAAACCGTTTACGGTTTCGCAGTTGCGAGGAACTGAGCGTCAGCGAGGTGGAGCCTGCCCTGAGGAGTGCCGCAGGCGCGACGTGAGGGAAGCAAACTCCCCCACGAGGAAAAAGATTTAACGAAGTCAAGAAACCGTTTACGGTTTCGCAGTTGCGAGGAACTGAGCGTCAGCGAGGTGAGGAAGCAAACTCCCCCACGAGGAAAAAGATTTTAACGAACTAAGGGGAGCGAAACCAATTGCCTGCATTCATCTTGTCATTCCGAGTGAGGGCTTGCCGGCCACCTGGCCATCTTCCTCTCTCACCACAAAGACACAAAGTTATTCAATTTTTTCTTTGTGCCTTTGCGCTTATCTTTAGCGATCAGGCGTTGGGAAATCCTTGTCCCTTCCAGTAGCCCTTTTAGTCCTGACGGCCGAACAAATTGGGTTTAAAATAGACTTGAACTCCACGTTTGAGGTGTTGCTTTTTCTGTCGTTGAGCCTAATCAATCTAAGAAGGAGAGGACGAAATGGGATTCTTTGCTACAGTTGTTGTCGGCCTGATCGCAGGCTATCTTGCCTCGCTGGTTATGAAATCCGGTGGGGGCCTTGTTTCTGACCTGATCGTTGGCGTAATCGGAGGTTTCCTCGGCGGATATCTGTCACAGGTATTGCTGGGCGAGAATCTGATGTCTGGCATCAACGTGACCAGTATTGTTACGGCCGCAATCGGCGCCGTTGTGTTGCTCGCCATCGTCAAAATGGTACGCCGCAAGTAAACAGCCGCGGCATCCGCCCTGGCCGGTACCGCAATAAAAAAAGCCCCCGCTCAGCGGGGGCTTTCTTCCTCCCTCGCCACAAAGCCACAAAGCTTAATTCCATCTCTTTGTGCCTTTATGGTTTTCTCTAGCGATACAAGACGCTCTGGGATATATAATGAATATCATCTCCTTTCGCCTTTCTACGGAGGTCGGTATGTTATTAGTAAAACAAATTCTCGAGCGTAAGGGCCGCCAGGTCTGGTCTGTGGCCCCCGAAGTGACCGTCTTCGAGGCGCTGAAGCTGATGGCGCACAAGAACGTGGGCGCCCTGGCGGTGGTGGCGGGGGACCAGTTGGTGGGCATTTTCTCGGAGCGGGACTATGCCCGCAAAGTGGTGCTGCTGGGCAAATCCTCCAAAGACGTGCCCGTCTCCGCCATCATGACCGGGGAACTGGTGACCGTGGGGGAGGGCCAAACCGTCCAGGAGTGTATGCAGCTGATGACCTCCGGCCACCTTCGCCATTTGCCGGTGCTCAATGACGGCAAGCTGGTGGGCATGATTTCCATCGGCGACGTGGTCAAGGAGCTCATCTCGCAGCAGCAGTTTGAGATCGAACAACTGGAAAGCTATATCAAGCAGTCTTAGTGTGGTCAAAGGAGAGCATCATGACGGAAAATCCGGAAAAGCAGAGGAAAGCCCACATGGATTATTTTGTGCGCATGCAGATCCCCACGGGCTGTATCGTGTGCGGCAGCGAGGACTGGATCCTGGGGCGCACCGGGCCGGAATTTGAGGTCGGCGACGGGCGCAAGGTGATGCCGGTGGAGATCATCTGCAGTTTCTGCGGGCGCATCGCCACCTATGACGGGCATGTCATCGGGAACGTATAGTTGCCTGCCCAGGTCCCGACTATAATTACGCATCTTCGCCCAGAGAGGAAGGTTATGCAAACGTTGGACTTAGCATTAGACCAGTGTAGATTGTTAAGCACCCCTTCTATAAGGCCTGGAGCCAGGGCAGCCTGCCCACCGCCGCCCTGAAGACTTACGCCGAAGAGTACGGCGCCTTCATCGCCGTGCTGCCGCAGGGATGGAAGACGCTAGGGGACGCGGCCACGGAGGCCGAGGAACAGGCACATATTGAACTGTGGCAGGCCTTCGCGGCGGCGCTGGGCACCCAGGCCGCCAGCCGCGCCACCGGGAAGACTGCTAAGCTGACCCAGTTGGCAGAGCGACTATTCGCCCAGCCGCAGACGGCTATCGGCGCGCTGTACGCCTTCGAGTTGCAGCAGCCGGAGACGGCCGCCTCCAAGCTGGATGGGTTGCAGAAATTCTACGGCTTCGAGGGCCAGGGCCTGCGCTATTTCGAGGCGCACGCCCAAAACCAGCACGAAGCCGCCAGGCTGGCGAAGATGTTCGCGCAGCTCTCGGAGGAGGACAAGACCAGCGCTCTGGCCGCCTGCTGGCAGCTGGGCGCCGCCCTCTGGGACGCCCTGACGGATATCTACCAATCCGCCTGCGGCGAAGCGGTCATGTAGGTCCCCGCTGGCAGACTTGAATGCAAATAAAAAATCCCGCCGGACAGGCGGGATTTTTGTTTTATGTGGAGGGGCTAAATCTCTACTTTTTCTTCGTATACGCCGAAGACTTCCTTCATCACATCCATGATTTCGCCCAGGGTTGCGTACGCCCGCACCGCGTCCAGCAATAACGGCATCGTGTTTTCGCTGCCCTCGCACCCTAGGCGCAGCTTGTCCAGCGCCTGGCCAACCGCGCCGTTGTCGCGCTCCTGGCGCAAGCTGGCCAGCCTGGCAACCTGGCGGCGCTCGCCCTCGGGGTCCATCTGCAGGATCGGGATCTGGTAGCCGGCCTGGTCCTCGTAGGCGTTGACCCCCACGATCAGGCGCTCCTGGGCGTCGATCTCGCGCTGGTAGACGTAGGCCGCCTCGGCGATCTCGGATTGGAAGAAGCCGCGCTCAATGGCCGGCAGCACCCCGCCCAGTTCGTCGATCTGGCGGAAATAGTCCAGGGCTTGCTGCTCGATGCGGTTGGTCTGCGCCTCGACGAAATAGGAGCCGCCCAGCGGGTCGATCGTGTTGGCCACGCCGCTCTCCTCGGCAATGATCTGCTGGGTGCGCAGCGCCACGGTGACGGCGTGCTGGGAGGGCAGCGCCAGGGCTTCGTCCATGCTGTTGGTGTGCAGGCTCTGCGTGCCGCCCAAGACCGCCGCCAGCGCCTGGATGGCGACCCGCACCACGTTATTCTCGGGCTGCTGGGCGGTGAGCGACACGCCCGCCGTCTGCGTGTGGAAGCGCAGCAGCCAGCTGCGCGGGTTCTTGGCGCCGAAGGTCTCTTTCATTTCGCGGGCCCAAATGCGGCGGGCGGCGCGGTATTTGGCGATTTCTTCGAAGAAGTCGTTGTGTGCGTTGAAGAAGAAGCTCAGCCGCGGGGCGAACTCGTCGATGTCCAGGCCGCGCTCCAGGCCCCAGCGTACATATTCCAGGCCGTCGGCCAGGGTAAAGGCCAGCTCCTGCGCCGCAGTGGAGCCGGCTTCGCGGATGTGGTAGCCGGAAATGCTGATCGGGTTCCACAGCGGCAGTTCGCGGGCGGCATATTCCACCGTGTCGGTCACCAGGCGCATGCTGGGCTCGGGCGGGAAGATGAATTCCTTCTGGGCGATGTATTCCTTGAGGATGTCATTTTGCAGCGTGCCGCGCAGCTGCTCGGGGCGCACGCCCTGCTTCTCGGCTGCGGCAATATACATCGCCCAGATGACCGCCGCCGGGGAGTTGATCGTCATGCTGGTGGAGACCTTTTCGAGCGGGATGCCGTCAAAGAGCAATTCCATGTCTTTGAGCGAGGAAACCCCCACGCCGCACACACCGAACTCTCCCAGCGCTTCGGGGGCGTCCGTGTCGTAGCCCATCAGGGTGGGCAGGTCATAGGCCACCGACAGGCCGGTCTGCCCCTGGTCCAGCAGGTACTTGAAGCGCTTGTTGGTCTCTTCGGCGGAGCCGAAGCCGGCGAACATGCGCATGGTCCACAGCTTGCTGCGGTGCAGGGTGGGGTGCACGCCGCGGGTGAAGGGATATTCCCCGGGGAAGCCCAGGTCGCGCAGGTAGTCCAGGTCGGCTACATCCAGCGGGGTGTACAGCCGCTCAACCTCCTCGGAGGAGGTGGTGACGAAGTGCTGGCGGCGCTCGGGCAGCCTGGCAGTGGATTGCTGCAGGGTGGTTTTTTCCCACTGCTCCTGGCGCTGGCGCAGTTCTTTCAGCTTGTCGCGGTCAACCATGCGGGGGTTCCTCCGGGATTTGAGGGTCGGATGGCGCATATTATAACGGGCAGCCGGGGCTGGGCCTCATGGTAGAATTTTGCGCCGCAACACGAACGGGAAAGGGTTTCCATGAAACCCTTTCCCGTTCGCAAGCCCTCATCGTCTAGTGGCCTAGGACGTGGCCCTCTCAAGGCCAAAACCGGAGTTCGACTCTCCGTGAGGGCATATCAAACGCCGGTGAAGCTGGCGTTTTTGATTCCGGAGTATCCTACGCGGCTGCGCCGAGCACGGAACTCCATCTACGGCTTACTTGCGCGTTTGCGGCTTCAGCAGCACTTTGGAAATGCGCATGCTATCCATTTCCCCAACTTCCAGTACAGATTTAGCCACCTTTACTTTGTCCCCCACTTGAGGGATGCGGCCAATGCGGTCCAGCATAAAGCCCGCAATAGTGTCGTAATGGGCGGCTTCCAGATTAAAGCCGAACTTCTCGTTTACGTCTTCGATCAGGGTTCGCCCGTCGATGACCGCCGCCCCGCCTTCCAGTTTCTGAATCTCAGGGACATCTTTGTCGAACGGGCTGCTGATCACGCCCACGATCTCTTCCAGCAGATCTTCCAGGGTCACCAGGCCTGCCGTGCCGCCATATTCGTCCAGCACGATGGCGATGTGCTGGCGGCCCACCTGGAAATCGCGCAACAGCTGCGTGACCGAATTGAACGGCGGCACGAAGATGACTTTGCGCATTATGGAGCGCGCCGTCCGGGCGATGTTCTCGGAATTCTGTAGCGCCGCTAATACGTCCCCCGCGTGCAGAATGCCCAGTACATTGTCCAGGCTGTCTTCATACACTGGGAACTTTGTGTGGGTGTGCTCCACCATCAGCCGCACCACATCCTCCAGCGCGGTGTCGGCTTCGATGCCAATGATCTCGGTGCGCGGCACCATCACATCCTTCACCTGCAGGTCACTGAAATCGAAGATGGACTTGAGCAGCTCGCCCTCGTCGCGCGTCACGCCGCCGCTTTCCGTGCTGGCCGTAACCAGCATACGCAGCTCTTCTCCCGAATGCACCAGTTCACGGCCGGAAGCGGGCTTCACGCCCACCAGGCGCAGGAACAGGTTGCCGGCGCCATTGAGCAGCAGGATGACTGGCTTGAAAATGGCCTCCACCCACAAGGTGGGCTGGGCGACAAAAAGGGCGGCTCTTTCCGGGTTCTGCAGGGCGATGGACTTGGGCGCCAGTTCGCCGATGACGACGTGCAGGAAGGTGATCAGTGCAAAGGATAGTCCCGCCGAGATGCTGTGGGCCACGGTGGATTGGATGTTAGCGGGGAACCAGGTGACCAGCGGCTCCAGCAAATGAGCCAGGGCGGGTTCGCCCACCCAGCCCAGCCCCAGGCTGGCCAGGGTAATGCCCAGCTGCGTGGCAGCAATGACACTATCCGGGTTGGCGATCACTTTTTGCACCGCGGTGGCTCGGGTATTACCCTGTTTGACCAGTTCCGCCACCCGCGTGCGCCGCACGCTCACCAGCGCAAATTCGGCCACCACGAAGAAGCCATTGGCGGCCACCAGCACAATCACAAGCAGAAGTTTGAGAAGATCAGGAACCAGAGCGCTATCCACGAGAGGCGACAAGCGCTGGGGCAGGGGCAACGTTCATCTTGATTAACTATATCATTTTCATTTTGGCTTGCGGGACCCTGAAGCCAGGCGCTGCCGTAAAGAATGATTGATGTAGAATGACCTGCAGGCCAAAAGTCGTTCATGCGTGATTTCTGCGGTCATCCAACCGCTTCCATCGAAAACGGCAAGATCCGCCTGGAATATTTGACGGATGTTGGGCCGCGCATTGCGCGGCTTTTTCCTGGGGACCAGCCCAGCCTGCTGGCCGAATTGCCCGATCTGACCCTGGACACCGAATACGGAACCTTTGCCTTTATGGGAGGCCATCACCTCTGGCATTCACCTGAGTCCCTGCCCCTCACCTATGTCCCCGACCAACCCGTAACTATTGAAGAACTGACTGATGGCGTGCGCATTTCTGGGGCCAAAGAGCCGGGCACCGGGGTTGCCAAGACGATCGAACTGCAATTGGCTAAAAATCTGGCCGTCATTACCGTGAACCATATATTGAAGAACCAAGGCCCGCAGGAGGTCGAGTACGCGCCCTGGGCGCTTTCGATGTTCCGCCTGGGTGGCGTGGTCATCCTCCCGCAGCCGCAGGCCGAGGCCAAATCCTTGCAGCCCAACCGCCACTTGGCTTTGTGGCCCTACACGCGCCTGGACAATTCTCGCCTGCAGCTGGGTGATGATTTCATTTTGGTAAGTGCAGGGCCCGACGCCGTTCCCCTAAAGCTGGGCGAATACAATACCCATGGCTGGGTGGCCTATTGGCTGGAAGGGACCCTGGCGGTCAAACGTTTTTCGGTGGCTCCACTGGCTGGCTATCCGGATGGGGGTTGTAACGTGGAAATCTACTGCAAGGATCGCTTTGTGGAACTGGAAACCTTGGGTCCCCTGGCGAAGCTGGCCCCCGGGCAAACTGCCACGCATCAGGAGATCTGGGAATTCTATGAGGACCTGGACCAGCACTTCATTCCTTCGACCTTGCGCCAGCATCTGTCTTCTTGGGCCTCAGCTTAACCGACTAAAATTAAGCATCACCGCCTTGGGAGCGTAACCATGCTAAATATTGAGCACGTCGTCCGCCGCATCAACCGTGAACTGGTTCCCCAGTTCGAAGACAAGCTGCGTGAATATTTAGAGGCTCAGGATAAGGAATGGCTGATCGAGCAGATCGTGCGCCTGACCCTGGATGCCCATAGCCTTAAATCGATGGACCGCAAGATCAAACAAGATATCCTTGCCAAAAATCGCGCCGAGCGCTTTGAGCGTGTTAAAGCCCTGGCCTTGGATCGCGACAAGCTGAGCAAGTTTATTGAGCAATTTAAAGGCACCTCGCGGTCCAGCTTGATTAAAGATGGGTATTTAAAGAAGGAAGCTCCGGAAAAAGGGACTGATTTAATTCCGGAAGATTTGCGCTCGTCCAAAGGGAATGAATTGCTGGTCAAAGCCAAGGATGTGCTCTTTGCCATTCTCTTTGGCGATGCCGCCACCAACACCCATTTCGAACGCAGGGAAGAGGAACTGCTCACCCTCACCATGCCGCGCTTCAAAGCACAGGCTTTGGACTTCATGAAAGCCACGACCGAGCTAAGCGCCATGGGTACCTGGCAGGACCCCGATAGCGTTTCCAACGATGCCCGCGCGGACAACGTGATTTTCGAAGTGGAGTATGGTGAGATAGAAGGCGAGTTGATTGGGGATGGCGTCGTGCGCTGCCTCAGCTTGATCAATAACCTGGAGGTCAACGAGCAGATTCTCTACGCTCGCATGATCAACTTGGAACAAAGTACCCTGATCGAATAGAGGGAGATTTGAGCAAAAATATCCTGTTTCCCGGAAGAACCGGCATGCTTAGACGCGCGGAGAAGCCCAGTTGAAGACCAGGCCAACCCATTGGGGTTTCGTGGGCGCGGGCTCGATGGCCCGCTCCATGGCCGGCGATCTGGCGCAAGTGCCCGGCGCCACAGTGCATGCCGTTGTGGCGCAGACGCCGCGCTCAGCCGGGGCTTTCGGGAAAGAGTTTGGAGCACAGCCCTTCTCTTCGTTGGAAGATATGTTGGCAGACGGCCACGTAGATGTCATCTATGTAAATTCCCCCAACCAGATGCATTATCCGCAGGTGAAGTTGGCCCTGGCCGCGGGCAAGCCCGTGCTCTGCGAGAAGCCCTTCACCCTTAATGCCAGGCAATTGGCTGAGTTGATCCGGCTGGCACGCGGCCAGAAATTATTCTTGATGGAGGCCATGTGGGTGCGTTTCCTGCCGGCAGTCGTGCGCCTGCGGCAGCTGCTGGCCGAAGGCCGCATCGGGCAGCTCAATTGGATGCAGGCCAGTTTCCATTCAAATCCGCACTACGACCCCCAGAACCGCTTCTACAACCCAGATCTTGGGGGTGGGGCGCTATTGGATCTGGGTATCTACCCGATCTCATTCGCCTCCATGCTGTTTGGCCCTCCTCAGCGCCTGCAAAGTGCGGCCTCGATCACCTCGACCGGCGTGGACGAACGCTTTGGCGCCTTATTCGAATACGCCTCTGGGGCGCAGGCCGCTGTCTCCGCCGGTTTTGGCGGCTATTTCGAGGACGAAATCGTGCTCTTGGGAAGTGAAGGGCAGATCCGCATCCCGCGTTTTAGGGGTTGGAAGATGGATAGGCTCATTCTCGAAGCGGGGGGAAAAACCGAAACGCTCAAGTTTCCCCTGCAAGGCAAGGGTTATGGCTATCAGGCGGCCGAAGTGCAGCGCTGCCTGGAAACCGGTGAACTCGAGAGCCCCGTCATACCCCTGGAGGAGTCCTTAGCCATTATGCACACCCTGGATGAGCTGCGGGCGCTCTGGGGTATGAAGTTCCCTGGGGAATAATTTCTCAGGCGCCCAGCACGCGAGCGAACGGCAGGCGCGGGTTAGCCAGGATGCGGTACACGATCAGGAACAGCAGGCTGCTTGCACCGTACCAATACATGCGCGTGACCCATACCGAGGTGATATCCGTCCCGCTGAAGATGCCGTGCAGCAAGGCGAAGGCGAACACCACGAAGCTGGCGAAGTGAATCACACCGCCAGGTGCGCGTTCCGGTGGAATGGCGCACATAAAAGCTGATGTTCACGATGGCCCACACGTACAGCCCTAATTGACCCAGGCCCACCCAGAAGGGTTTGTAGTTGATGCTTCCAAATGGCACCAACACCTGGGCCAGGTTGTAGCCAATGAATTGGTCGCCCAGCAGGATCAAGGCATGGAAGATGCCGAAGGCCATGCCCAGCAGGCTGGCGTATTCATGCAGTTCGAAAGCCGCGGGGCCGCCGGGCCACAGGCGCGCCAGCTTATTGCTGATGGCCACACCGATGGCCATGGAGAACCACAGCAGCACGAAGGCTACCAGGGCGCTGCCCCGGGACAGATACCAGAAAGCCTTGGGGGCCGTGCCCAGCAGGGAATCGGCCATACCCGGCAGCCAGGCGGGTAGCAGCACGGCGGCCATGAAGGCGCCCATCCCTACCGACAGGATCAGCAGGAGGAGCGTAGTTAGCGTAAAAACCGGGTCAGCGGTTTCGACATCGATGAGGGGTTGGTTGGGGTTATTCACTGAGATTTCCTTATGTAGTTTTCGAAATGATTGCTGTAGATGGCATCGCCGTTTGTCAGCAGCACCAGGCCCTGGCCGTGCCCGCTTTCTTCCAGCCAATCCAGACCGGCCTGACTGCCTAAAATAAGCATGCTTTTGGCGGCCATCTCGGCTTCCATCACTGTGGGGGCGACCACTGTGGCGGCCAGCACATCCGTTTCGGCGGGCTGGCCGCTGCGCGGATCGATGATGTGATGCTGCCAGTGACCGTTCTTTTGCCAGCGGCGGCGATCCTGCCCCGAGGTAGCCACGCCGCCGTTCGCCACTAGGATATCCTCAAGCGCCCGGGTGGGCAGGGTGGGATCGTTCACCTGGATGGGCCAACCGGCCTCGCCCTCAGGCACGCACACGGCGATGTCGCCTCCGGCGTCAACCAGGGCTGCGCCGAGCGGCTGCAGCCTTTGCATGGCTTGATCGGCCGCCCAACCTTTGGCCACGCCGCCAAAATCCAGGCGCATGCCCATGGGAAGTTGAATAGACCCAGCGGAGCGGTCCAATTGGATAAGGCTCACATCGGTGACGTCAGGGTCGGCATTTGGAGCTTCAACCTGGTAAGCAATGGGCCCCGCAATTACCTGGTCGAAAGTCTGCGTATATCCGGCACGCTCCAGGGCGGGCAGTAGCGCCGGGGTTACCAAACCCTGGCTTAGCCGCTTGGCTTCCAGAGCCAGGTCCAGCATATCCCACAGCAGCGGGCTGGCGCGGAAGGGCCTGCCCGCGCTTTGGTTTAGCTGGCTTAGCTCGCTGTCAGGCCGGAAGCGGCTGAGCGCCTGCTCCCATTCCTCGAACCAGACCGGGACTTGCTCCAGGGCGGCGCCCACACGCGGCTCATCGTTGTCAACCGCGGCCAGGATCTGGGTGCCCATGGCGTGGAATTCTATTTTGTGCATGCTAAGAAGAGCGGGTTCTGAAGGTGCGGAACGCCGTCCGGTTGCCGAACAGCTGTAACGGCCCGCTGTTGCTGGAAAACTGGGACTGCGCCGGTGGGCTGACATAGCGCAGGTCGCCCAGGGTGAGTTGGGCTGAGGCGTTATTGGCTGGGTCAGCGGCCTGAGAGGCCGCGTTAAGCGCAGCCGCGCGATCTTGGTCTGCAAATAGTGACCATAATGCTACGGTGACGGCCAAACCGGCCACCGCGCTGAAGACTTTAATGCCCCCCAGGTCCAGGTTGCGACCCCTGTTCATGTTATCCATCATTTTGGCATCCATATTCACTACCACCTAGTTTTCAGATTCTTGGCCTTCGCCGCTTTCCCCTGTACCTGGCGCCAAGTGCACCAACAGGATCTGCCCCTGTTGGCTAATTAACACCACATCCCCAATGGTGAAGTCAACCCTATATACATCCATGCCTTCCACCCGCAGCGGGGAAACGCTGACCACATCCGTGCGGCGCAAATAATTGGCTGCGATAAAGGCTGCCTGTTCCGGGGTGATGCCCGCCACCGTGGGGGTGGCAATCGCGTTGTAGAGCAAGGCGCCGCTGTTGGCGTCCACGTAAATGTTTCCGGAACCGAAGGCTATTTCGTAGGCCACGCTACCCTGGAAGTTCACCAGGTCGGCGCTGCCACTTGCTGTGGAGCCGTCTGGCGCCGCGCTCTGGGCGATTTGGATCGCTTTCTCTTTGCTAACCGGCAGCGCAGCTACATCGATGGGGGTCTGATCGGCTGCCGCGGACTGGCCAGGGTTACCCAAAAGCGCGGCTTGCTGGATTGAAAAATCCGATTGGGTGGACACGGCATTCAGCACGCCGGTCAGCAGAAACAGCAGAAAGGCGGTGATGCCGATTGAGATCCAGAAGCCTGATTTACGCGCCATGAAAGGTCCTTTGCGGTACTGACATAAACTTAGCCGACAAAGATGAGATTTGTTTTAAGAATTTCGCTTCTTTTTCCAATGGTTTTCCAAGAATTCCACGCGTGCCTCCTGAGGAGGCACGCGTGGTGGTGACCGCACCGCCAGTGGAGCGATTGCCGCCTACGACACGCGGGGCGGGTACACTGTTGGCCGAAAAACTGGGTGCGGGCACCGTCACAGAGCGCAAGCTGCCCAGGGCGGGCTGGGCTGCTGCGGGTTGCATGGCTTGGCCGTTCAGGTTCAGCGGCACCAGCGTGGGCATCGGCGGGAGCATTAGCTGTGCAGTGTTCAACTCGCTGGCGGCAAGTTGGCTGGCTAATTGATCAATCCGAGCCTGGTTTGAAAACCCGGACCACAAGGCCAGCGTACCCGCTATCGCCGTAGTGCCAATCAGGAACTTCATTCCCTCCAACCCGAGGCTGCGCCTCTTCTTGGGTGCATGGTTGTTAGGGGTACTTACGGGTTGCTCAGTCATCTCCGTGCTCTCCTTCTCCATCGCTGCGTGAAGCGGTTTGTGCGGACGGGCTGGGGGAGGCCAGGCGGACCAGCACGATTTGGCCGTACTGATCTACAAAGACCGCGTCGCTGTTGACGAACTTGACCCGGTATACATTAGCCCCGCCCAGAGTAGTTGTATCGACCGCGTAGATATCACTGCGGCCCATGTAGTTGGCCGCGATTTGGGCCGCCTGGTCAGCTGTAATGGTCGCCGGACTCTGGCTGACGGTGCCGTTATAAAGGACCTGGCCGCTATTGGCGTCTACATAGATGTTCCCAGCGCCAAAAGGCACCTCATACGCTACGCTGCCTTGGAAATCGACTAGATCCGCTGGCCCGCTGGGTTGTGCCCCGCTGGCCGCATTCTGGGCGATCGCCGAGGCCTGCTCCGCCGTAAATGCAACGCTGCCCGCGGCTGAGTTGCTCGTGTTGGTCTGGGCGTTCAAGGCCGCCTGGGCCGCAGCCAACTGCTGGTTGGCCTGGTCGATGAGGGCTTGATAGGCGGCTTCCCGTTGGGCGTACGCCTCAGTCAACTGCGCCGTGCTCTGCGCCACCGCCGGATCGACAGCTTGGGATGACTGTGCGTTCAACGCGCCAAACAGGCTGGAGAACGTGAACAGGATGAAGATGGTGCTTGCAATGGAAATCCAAAAAGCAGGTTTCTTTAACATGGTTTCTCCTTGTACAGCCCTCAATTTAGCGGACCAAGATGAATCTACTTTTGGAACAGGGGTCGAGAATTCCAATTGATTTCCAATGAAATGCATTTACACTAGCAGTACAAGTCTCCCGCTTTGAATCCGTCTGGATGGTGAAAGCTTTGCGTGTACTGATCATTGAAGACGATAAACGCCTGGCCAAGTTGATGAGCCAGGTGTTGCGAGATGAGCATTTCGTTGTGGACACGGCTCATGACGGCGACACTGGCCTTGAGCTAGCCTTGCGCGGCACCTACGATCTGGCTATCGTGGATTGGATGCTTCCCAACCGCGATGGCCCTTCCATCTGCAGCGCCGTACGCGAAGCCAAGTTGAATACCGGCATTATTTTGCTTACCGCGCGGGGCCAGTTGGAAGATCGTGTGGCTGGCCTGCAGACTGGCGCCGACGATTATCTGGTCAAACCTTTCGCTTTCGACGAGCTGCTGGCTCGTTTGCGCGCCTTGGGGCGCAGGGTTGGTGGCCTGGACGGGGATGCCAAGGAGCTGCGCGTTGGCAACCTGGTGCTGGATCTGCACACCCACACTGCCCGCAGGGGTGAGAAAACCCTCGAGCTCACCAAGACCGAATGGAATTTACTTGAGACGCTGATGCGTAACCCGGATAGGGTGCTGACCCAGCAAAGCATCTTGGAGAAGGTTTGGTCATACGAAAAGGACGTGCAGAGCAGTATGGTGGCTGTGTACATGTCCTATCTGCGCGGCAAGCTGAATGTGCCCGGCTCGCGCGACCCGATTGAAACGGTAAGGGGTGTAGGCTATCGCCTGGTGGCGGACTATGCTTAGGCCACTACGCTGGAAGCTCACCTTGGCTTTCCTGGGAGCTACTGTATTCCTAATCCTGCTGGTGGGCGGCAGCGCCTATTTTGGTTTGCGCAACTATTTCAATAGCTCAGCCGACCTGAGCCTTTTGCATGGCATGGCCACCCAGTTTCAACTTTACGGCTTTACGCTGCCACCCCAGTTGGATGCCGCTGAGAACACCTGGTTTGACGAGCAGGGCGCCGAGCGAGTCGCCGTCGCCGCTCCCGCGCAGGTTGCAGAGGGGGATACCGGCGATGCTCTGGAGGATATTGAGCAAAGCGCTCAATTGGGAATTGGTGAGGGCCGGGAAGAGACCTATTCCTCGGACATTATTCTGGTCTTTGTCATGCCCTTGGATGAACAGGGCAATTTGCTCTTCAATCCCAACCCATACCCGCTTCCCATGGATCCCAATGTGGCTGCCAGCCAGGCAGCTTTACAAAACGGCAGCGACTTGCGTGACGCTTATCTGCCCACTGGACAACGCTTGCGCTTGCTCAGCTATCGCACCCAATCTGGGCAGCAACCCGCTGTACTGCAGGTGGGTCGCCTGCTCGAGGACCAGGACCGGGTGCTGTTACGCGTGGCCACCAGCATCGGCGTTGCCGGGCTGGCGTTGATCGCCTTAGTGGGCGCCGGCAGTTGGTGGCTGGCGGGCCGTACCCTTGTGCCCGCCCAGCAAGCCTGGGACCGCCAGCAGACTTTCGTAGCCAATGCCAGCCACGAATTGCGCACTCCGCTTACCTTGATGCGCGCCAGCACCGAAGTCGCTATGCGCCAGAAGGCGGGGCCTAAGCGCAATCGTTTGTTGCAGGACGTGCTTAGCGAGACGGACTATATGAGCCGATTGGTGGATGACTTGCTTTTGCTCTCCAGGTTGGACGGGGGCCGGCTTCAGTTGGCCCTGGAGCCCTTGGCGGTAAACGCGCTGCTGGCCGACGTGCGCGCCCAAGCTGCCAAGTTGCCCGGCGGAAGCACGGTGGCTATAAAAAATGAAAGCCGGAACGCCAACGTGATGGGCGATCGTACCCGCCTGCGCCAGGTTCTGCTCATCTTGCTGGATAACGCCCTCGGCCATAACCCTCCAGGGACACCCATCCAGGTAACTGCCCATCAGCAGGGAGACCGCGTTGAAATCAGCGTTCAGGACCAGGGCAAGGGCATCTCCCCGGGTTATCTGGAGCACTTGTTTGAGCGTTTCTATCAAATTCCCAGCGAAGCAGGAGCTGGCCGGGGGCATGGCTTGGGCCTGTCCATAGCCAAGGGGCTGGTGGAATTACACAACGGAACCATCCGGGCGGACAGCGCCCTGGGAGAGGGCACTACCTTCACCATCTCGCTGCCTGCAGCCAAAACCCCGGCTGCCTAAGTCAGCCACTTCCCCGCCGGCTTAATAAATCAACGCGAATTCAACAAATAAGGGGTTCTTTTGTCCATTTCGCACGCCAAATAGACGAACATTCCACCCCGCTTGTACGTTTATTGACATACGCTGTCTGCATTACCCTTCGGGGCCGTTTGGAGGTGAGTTCTGCTTGGCTGAACACAATGCTTTCTATCAAAAGGTGGCTTATTACGACATCGTTTTCGACCGCAATGTAAGTAAAGAAGTTGATTTCCTTTTAGCCGTCTATCAAAAGCAGGTCGGCAAGCCGGCCAAATCCACTTTGGATGTGGCCTGCGGCCCTGCCTACCACGCCCGTGAGCTAGCCCGCCGCGGCTTGCGCTCTATAGGCATGGACTTACGACCTGAGATGGTCGACTATGCCCGCCAGCGGGCAGTCGCCGAGGGTCTGCAGGTGGAACTGCTGGCGGCGGATATGCGCCATTTCCACCTGAAGCGCCCGGTGGATTTGGCATTCATTGCCTTTGACGGGATTGATGCCCTTGCGGAAAACCGCGATCTGGTTTCCCACCTGCAGGCCATGGCCGCCAACCTGACCAGCCGCGGCGTGTATATTATCGACGTGACCCACCCCCGGGACAATTCTTTGACCCACTACGGCAAATTCCATTACAAGGGCCGCCGCAATGGAACCTCGGTGGATGTCCGCTGGGCTACCAATAAACCCCATGTCGATTTACTCAGCGGTGTGGCTGACACCGAAATCGAGATCCGCGTTAACGAAAACGGGAAACAATCCGTTATCAAGGACCGTGCACGTGAACGTGTACTCAGCGCTCAGGAGATCGTGCTGCTGGCCCAATTGAGCAAGAAATTATCCGTGGTGGACTGGTTCGGAGATTATGATATAAAGCAGCCGTTGGACGACACCTCAGCTTCCCATCGAATGATTGCGGTGCTGCAAAAGAATGACTGAAGACTACTCCATCGCAGGTCCTAATTCCTATCTTTTTCCCAAGATGGAGATTCGTCAGGCCGGCACCATTGAAGGCCGCGGTATGTTCGCGCGCCAGCCAATCAAAAAGGGGGAGGTCATCAGCGTATGGGGTGGAGATGTGGTTGACCGTGCTCATTTCGAGCGTCTGGGTGCCCACCAGCAGCGTCAGAGCGCCCAGGTGGAAGAGGGCATGTATCTCGTTTCCAGCAAACCTGGCCCCGGCGACTTCGTCAACCATTCCTGTGACCCCAATGCCGGCCTGGACGGCCAGATCATAGTGGTGGCTATGCGGGACATCGCGGCTGGCGAGGAAGTCACTATTGACTATGCCATGTGTGATGGCGACCCTCAAGAACTCGTTTGAATGCCTGTGCAGCTCACCCGTCTGCCGGCATACCGTGACCGGCAACGATTGGATGCTTCCCGAATTGCAGAAACGCTACAAGGGCTATTTCTCGCCTTTCTTGCAGCATCGCATTGATAAACTGGGTAAATAAGGCCCGAGGGACCATGCTAAAGGAATTCAAGGAATTTGCCCTGCGTGGCAACGCCATTGATTTGGCTATTGGCCTGGTGATTGGTTCGGCCTTTACCTCCGTTGTCAACGTCCTGGTCAGCGGGATTCTGATGCCTCCTATCGGGCTGCTGCTGGGCGGGGCAGATTTTGAAGACCTCTTTCTGGTTCTCAAAATTGGCAACCCGGTTGGGCCGTACCCGACCCTGGCTGCCGCCCAGGAAGCAGGAGCAGTTACCCTTAATTACGGACAACTGGGTACCGCCCTCATTAACTTCCTGATTGTTGCCTTTGCCCTATTCCTGGTGGTGAAAGGAATAAACCGCCTTTATAAGGAAGGCAGCGATTCGGGCAAGAAGAGATAGTGGTACTCATGGGGGTTTGCCTTTTTGTAAATGCTCAAGTAATATCAGGCTGGAGACTTAGGGCTCCTAATTTAAGTTATGTTCATCCAACGTGTTGTTAGAACTCTCCTGCCTTCATGGCACAAGAAGGCACGCCGGCCTCGCGAAAGTGGCCAGGGCTTGATCGAATTCGTCATCGTGGTCCCCGTGCTAATGCTGATTCTGGCGGCGATCACAGATTTGGGTATCTTGTATATTGTTTCCCAAACCGCTGAGCATGCCAGCAGCGAAGGCGCCCGATTTGCGGTAAAGCTGGACGGTTTGGCCCCCAATGACTCGCGGGTGAGCGACTACGTGGATACGTATATTCCTGATATCAATTTATACAGTGGCTTCACAACCGGCGGTATCAGCACCACCTTTCCTGGTTGCGGCGGCACCGATCAAGTCACCGTAGCGGTTGGGGGTGACTATCATTTTCTGGTCCTTAATATCCTCGGGCTGAACAGCATTCATTTGTCGTTCCCGACGACAATGCGCTATGAACTGTGTGGATAAGTTATGAAAGCTAAATTATCTTCAATGCTAAATCGAGCTAGGCAGGACGAGCGCGGCCAGATTTTGATAATTTTTATTCTGGTTTCCGCCATCTTGTTTTTGGTTGGTGTGATTGCGGTTGATCTCGGCACTTACGTCTGGGAGCGGCAGAAACTGGAGAATGCCGTGGATGCGGCCGCTTTAGCCGGCGGCCTGGAACTGCCTGATAGCGGTTCAAACGCCGTCACGGTGGCTCTCCAGTACATGAGCATCAATGACCCAGGCGTGAACCCGGCCGATGTGAGCACCACCTTCCGCTGCCTGGTTGGGGACCGCGACAATAACGGTTCTCCGGATTCCAGCGACGTCCCCGCCGTGTGCAACCCTGGGGCCGGGGCAACCTGGGCCTGCTCGGACAAACTGTGCATTAGCCAGTGCGCATTTGTTGGCTCCAATAGCTGCAACGTGCTGGTCGTGGATGCCTCCAAGCAAGTCTCACTAAACTTCACTCGCATTCTTGGCTTGCCTCCCATTTTGCTCACCGCCAGCCAAAATGGCGCCTGCAGAGGCTTTTGCGGCACCGCACCTACGGTACCGGTGGATGCCATCATCGTAATTGACCGCTCCAGTTCCATGTCTGCCTCTGAATTGCAGGACGCCAAGGATGGCGCTTTGGCTGTGCTCCAAATCTTCGATCCCGACTACCAGCATGTGGGTCTGGCCGTCTTGGGCGCTGGCCGTCCAGGGGATGCTTGCCATGATCAATCCCCCTCGTCTGGCGGAAACTGGCTCGTTGTGGGATTGAGCGCCGACTACCAAAACGTCGACGGCAGCTTGAATAACAGCAGTGCCCTGGTTTCGACCATCAATTGTCTGGCAAACTCGTCTCAGGGCACCAATCTGGGCAGCCCGCTCTCGGACTCTACCTTTAGCCGGCCGGACGCCTTAAGCGAATTGCTTAACAATGGACGCCCGGGCGTTACCAAAGGCATCATCCTACTCACGGATGGCGCCGCAACCGATCCGACTCTGTCTCCCAACAACCCCTGCAAATACGCCAATGACCGCGCCACCGTGGTGAAAAGCAACGATATTGAGATCTATACCATTGGCTACGGTATTCAAAGCGAAAATTGCAACGATGCCAGTGGCGCCTACCACTCCGCCCAAGTGACCGCACTCTTGGCGGATATGGCCACCGATTCGGCAGACGACCACGGACACTGCTCGAATGCCACCAACATCGCCGCCGAAAACGCAGATGGCGACCATTTCCTTTGTCAGGCTAAGGGTTCAGACCTGCAGGGCGTATTCCTCACGGCAGCCGGCGACCTGGCGCCCGGTGTTCGCCTAATTGGCTCGCCCTGACCATTGTGAAGCCAGCCTCCAGTTTCTTCCGTCGTTTGCATCAGCCTTCCCGCGGGCAGGCCATGGTTGAATTCATGCTGGTTTTCCCTATTCTGATCGCGCTATTCTTCGCCATCCTGGAACTCGGTTTTTACATCATGACCAATCTAACCATCCAGAACGCCGCGCAGGAGGGCGTTCGCCTGGCTTCCACTCTGATTGATTTGCAGACCAACGATTCCCGCGTGATCTCTTTTGTGGATGATTTGATTCCCGATAACGGCCCCTTTGCCGGATTCGTGGGTGGCATCACTACCACTGGTGTGGACTGCCAGGTCTCAGACCAGATCACGGTAACTGTATCGGGCACATACAATTTCGTGGCCCTCAATTTTCTCGGTTTGAGTGGGATTCATCTGGATTATCCAGAAAGCACCCACTACGAGCTGTGCGATATCTTCCCGCTAAGCAGTACAGCCGTGCCCACTGCCCCCCCGGGAACACCGGCCACTACCGCGCCCTACCAATCCCCGACGGTAACCGGAACACCCAGCCGAACACCAACCGTCACCAAGACGCTGACACCTTCGATTTCGCCTACTCCTTCAAGGACAGCCACAAGAACCAACACGCCGACCCCTACCTTGACCCTTATTGATTCACCCAACTGGGGCGGCGGCACCTATGTTCCTTCGGGCAGCAGTTGCAACAGTATCAGCGTGTCTGTGGACAATAATGGCTCGTGGAGCTCCAATCCTGGCTACAACCCCTTTTCATACAGTTTGTATGTCAATGGCTCTTTCTTTTCTTCTCGATCATATAGCTTCTCGGGGACTACCTGGAGTAGCGTCATTAGCCTGAACAATGGACAAACTGTCATCTTCCAGTTTTACGCTAATTTCTCAGGTGGGCTCACCTCGCAGGATTTGTGGAAATCCTGGAAATGCGTGAATGGCAGTATGGTGGCTCAGGATCCGCCGACGCCTACGCCTACCGCCTCCAGCACGGTTTCGCGCACACCTACGTATACCCCTTCATTGACACCCTCGCGCACGCCGACTAAAACGTTCACGCCTATATTCTCGCCCACGAACACACCTTCGCCCACGCGCACGCCGTCACCAACCTTCACGCCCACGCGCACGCCGACCTTCACGCAAACATCCACTCCATCTCGCACACCAACACCGTCGCGAACGCCTACTCGCACGCCTTCCCCCACGCCGGCGGCTCCGCCTGCTGCACCTGTCTGGGTGACAGTGGATTACGACCGCCAGGGGTTTAGCGCCTGCAACAATATTGCCATTACTTGGGGTCCTAATTCTTCGTGGTCCAGCAATCCAGGTTTCGGGCCCAGCAATTACCAGCGTTATCGCAATGGCGGAGGTGCGGGCACTCAGGCGGCAAACTATCCCAATAATGTCACCTGGAATACCGGCGACTCGATCAGCGCCGGCACCACGATTACTTACGGGGTCGAAGGGAAATTCACTGGAGGAATTACCTCAGACAGGTTGGACGTTTCGCTATATTGCTGGTATGGATTCCTTATCGTCAACTAAATCTGACCAAGGGCATTCTCGCCAATAATTTTTTACACTTCAGATGCCGTTTATCACTACAATGGTAGAGGTTGATTGGCTTGTAATAGCTACCTCACCTATTCTTTGGCCGGAGTGTATTTACTATGGCGATCTCTAAACGGAAAATTCTCTTTCGTGGCTTATTGTTCCTTTTGCCGCTAAGTGTCTTGGTGGCGGGCGTGCTGCCTGCTTTTGCGTTTCAAGACGAAACGCTTCACAAAGAAGTCCCGCTGGTCTTGAACAAGAGCTACGACGTTTTCATTGGCAACGGCGGCGTTTACTTGGACAATTCGCAGATGGTTGGCACCCTGGTGCTGAAGTCCGAGTATTTTCCTGCTAGCCGATGGCAATCCTGGTGGCAGTTTACCCAGCGTATCCTGGATGTGAGCGCCTATGACCAGGCGGGCAAGCCCTATGGAACTGTCTATGGCTTGGTGCGCGTGTATTTCAACCTGGATAAGACCCAATACGACAAGTGGATCGCCGAGGATAGCAACATGAGTATCTGGTATTTCGAGCAACCCGTCGGCGGATGGCACAAGTGCGTTACTCATTGGGAGGCGGTGGCCGGGTTGCCCAAGGGTCGCTTGTGGTGCTTGGCGCATCAATACACTCGTTATGGCCTGGCTTATACCCAGCCCACCCTTTTAATGAAGATGATCAAGGGGGGGACGATCACGGTGACGCCAACCCCGACGCTGAGTCCGACGCCCCCCTAAGCCACAAAAAGAGCCGCCTGCTGGCGGCTCTTTATTTTTGCCTAAGGGTTCCAGGTTACAGCTTTTCGTAGCGGCTGATGCTGCCCTCAAAAACCTTGAGGCTGTCTGCCCAGAACTTCTTGTCACGGATATTTATTCCAAAGCGGGCCGAGAGCGTGGCGGCATCCCCTTCGCCGGTGCTAGCTAGTAGGTTGCGATAGTCGCCCACAAAGTCGTTGCCACGCTGCTGGTAAATGGCGTACAGGCCCGTCCCGAAGAGCAGCCCGAAGGCATACGGATAGTTGTAGAACGAGAAACCGGCTGAATAGTAGTGCGGCTTCCAGGTCCACATGTATTTGTGCAGGTACTGTGGGTCCAGCCCCTCGCCATAGGTTTGCTTCTGCGCATTCTCCATGATGGTTGACATTTCGTCTGCGGAGAGTTCCGCCTTTTCACGGCGCTCGAAGACTTCCTTTTCGAATAGGAAGCGGGAGTAAATATCCACCACCACCTGGGATGCGCCCTGAAGTTTTTGCTCAAGGATGGCAAGCTCCTCGGCTTTACTCTTGGCCAGCTTGAGCGACGCCTCGCTCACAATGGTTTCGCACATGATAGAGGCTGTTTCTGCCAGGGTCATGGGTGTAATGGCGCGCAGGTAGGCTTTTCCCACCAGGCACTCATTGTGGTAGGCGTGGCCCAGCTCGTGGGCTAGCGTGCTCAATTGATCCAGCGAGCCATCGAAGTTAGCCAGGATGCGTGATTCATCTACGCCGGGCACCTCCATACAGAAAGCGCCGCCGCTCTTGCCTTCGCGCATCTCGGCATCGATCCAGTTGTTGTTAAACGCGCGTTGGGCCAACCCGCGTAGGTGATCGGAAAAGGTACCGAATTGCTCCAGGACGAAGTCGCGCGCCTGCTCGAACGTGTACACCGTATCGGTCTTGCCCATGGGCGCGAAAATGTCAAACCAGGGCAATTGTTTATGGCCCAGCTTCTTGGCCTTGGAGAGAAAATAGCGTCGCCACATGGGGAAGGAGTTGCTCATCGCCTCCAGCATGGCGTCCAGGGTCTGCCGGTCGATGCGGGCGGTATCGATGGAGGCGTGCAGGGCGTCTTTGCGGCCGCGGCGCTTGTCCAGCGTATTCACCTCGCCCTTGATGCCGTTCATCGCCGCAGCGTAAGGCTCCTTGTTCGCTTCCCACGCAACCATTTCGGCTTCATAACCGCGTTTGCGGGTTTCCGCATCCGGATGGTTGCGCAGATTGATCAACGCCGGCATGGGCATCTTCTGCTTCTTGCCATCCAGCACAAAGTCCACGCTAAGCTGTGAGGTCGTGGTGTTCTGAAGTTTGGTCCAGGCGTTAGCGCCACTCAGGGTCAGCTCCGCCGCCAGGTCTTCTTCGGCGGGGCTCATCAGGTATTGGCTCTGGTCGTATGCCTCCCGCAGATAAAAGGCGTGCTCGGCCAGGGTGCCCGGATGGGCCAGCAAGTTGGGCAGGCTGTCGCCCATGCCGCTCATCCAGCCGCGGAAGCCGACGTCCTGCTTGCGCAGGCGGACACCCTGCATTTCAAGCTCGGATTCGATGCGCCGGGCTTCCTGATTGAATGAATCCGTTGTGGTGTAGGAAGCTACATAGGCGTTCAAGGTGCTGTACAGGCGCAACACCCGGTTGCGCATATCCAGCAGCTCCATCATTACCAGCGACAGCTCGTCGATATCGGTTTGCACCGGACCAGCTTCGCTTTTCTCGATGCGATGCGCCTGCATGGTTGCGTCAATCTCGTCTAACTGCATCTTCAGGTCTTGGAATGCGGCGTCAAACTGGTCGCTTTGCAAGCCGGGATATACATTGGAGAGGTCCCAGCGAGGAACCTTGCCCAAATTCTTCGGCTGGGGTTTGGCCGCCTTAGTGCTCTTCTTTGCCGGCTTGATCGCCGGACTTTTAGCCTTTATCGGCTTGGGGCTTGCCTTGCTGGTTGATTTTGCCGGCTTGGAAGCCTTCGACTTGGAAGCTGCCTTGCTGGCTCTGGAGGTTTTCTTGCTTTTAGTGGCCATATACCATCCTCGTTTTGAAATATGGGATTGAAGCGCTACTTAGAACTGGGTATCCAGCATGCGCCGGGCGGTGAAAGCAGCCCAATCGCCATGCCCACCGCCGGCTTGGAATTCTTTGCTGGTGTGCTCCAGGAAGGCATTCAAGACATCCATGGCTGGTTCGTGGCCCAGCAATTGCGAAATATGATTATCGATCAAAAATTGGGCGTACCAGGAGGGCCACTGTTCATCAAATTTACCTTCCAGCTCAACAATTTCGAAATCATGATGAGCGGCCTGCGTGCGGCGCAATAATTCCGCCAGCTTGGCAAGACCTTCCGCGACCATGATTGGGTATTGTAACAGAGCGGTTTTGGTAGATGGCTAGGAGGGTAGCTGACCCAGTAAAGCGCCAAAATCGCGCCCGGTGGGGGCCTGGAACACCCTCAGGTCAAATTCGGAGATGATAGCCAGCAGGTGGTCGAATATGCTGGCCTGCATGGCCTCGTATTCGTTGCTTCCAATGCTGTTGGCAAATACGTAGATCTCAATGGGCAGGCCCTCCGGGGTGGGATCCAGGTGGCGCACCATCAAGGTCATATCCTGGCGGACATCGGGGCGGCTCTTGAGATAAGCCTCAATGTATGCCATGAACGCACCTAGATTGGTGGGGCGGCGCAGGTTTTCGGGGCCGCTGCTGTCTGGGTTCCAACTGCGCTGGGCAATATAATCTTTGAGCAGCTCAATATTCTTCAACCGCTGTAAGTCCGCTTCACTGCTAAAGTGGATGGTCTGGATGTCGATATAAATCGAGCGTTTGATGCGCCGCCCGCCGGACTGGCTCATACCGCGCCAGTTCTTGAAAGAGACCTCCATAAGCTTATAGGTGGGGATAACCGTGAAGGTCTTGTCGAAGTTTTGGATTTTGATGCTATTCAGCGAGATATTGAGCACGTCTCCGTCGGCGTTGAAACCGGGCACTTCGATCCAGTCGCCCTCGCGCACCAGATCGTTGGCCACGATCTGCACACTGGCCACCAGTGACAGGATGGTGTCGTGGAATATCAGCAGCAAGATGGCCGTGATGGCGCCCAGACCGCTGAGCAATAAGAATGGGGATTGGCCGGTGATCAGCGAAACAGTCAGAATGACGCCGATGGCGATGAGAAGCAGCTTGCCCAGATCGAGATAACTCTGGATGGAAACACCGCTATAGGTTGCGCGCCCCTCATAGATCATATTGACTGCGGAGAGCACGGAAATCAAGGAAAGGGCGCCAATCCATACGATTATCAACAGGCTGCCCGTGCGCAGACTATTCTCGATATCCGGCCACTGGTCGGCGAAAAGATAGACTACCGTGAAGGGCGCTATCCAGGCTAGTCGGTAAGGACGCAAGTACTTGACCAGGATGTCGTCCCACTGGTTCTGGGTGCGCGTGGTCAGGTAGACCAGGCCGCGGGCTACTACAAAGTAGGCGATCAAAAAGGCCAACAGGGCGCCAATAGACACAGCGATGGCCATGTTCAGGGGATTGCTTTGCAACCAGGCGAACAAACTGTCTAAATTCATGGTTTAGTGGTTATCTGCGGTGGCAGACGCCTCATTTCGAAGATGTCGGAAATACGGGTGTAACTATAACCCGATAAGCGTCCTATAGGATGAAGAGTTTGAATGTCCGTTTTGTAATCCGGCAGCAGGACTTCATCCGCCACATGCAAGTGCACAATCTCGCCGATTACGATCCAGCCTGCTCCGGGGCCGCCGTCACCAATGTCGACGATCTGGAGCAACTTACATTCGAAGTTCACCGGGCTTTCGGCCACCCGCGGCGGCTTGACTTCGGCAGAGGGTATTGGTGTTACACCGCCAAACTCAAATTCATCCACCTCGGGCGGCAATTCTGTGGCGGTCCTGTTCATGGCTTCCGCGGTGGCCTCGGTGACCAGATTGACCACGAACTCCTGCGTGGCACGGATATTGTTTAGCGTGTCCTTGGGGCTCCCGTCGGTGCCGCGTACCTCAGGGCAGAAGAGCAGGGTGGGCGGCCGGTAGCAGACCAGATTGAAAAAAGAAAAGGGCGCCAGATTAGGCTGTCCTTGCTCATTTACTGTGGATACCCAGGCGATGGGGCGCGGCACGACAGTGCCTGTCATTAGGCGGTAGAAATATTTGCCTTCCAGCTCAGCTGGGTTGATATCCATTGGCTACTTCTCTTTTTGCTAGCTCGGCCAAAACATCTGAAGTTACCCCGCAGTGTAGAAGTCGGTTTCGCCTTCGTTGGAGAGCCAACTGGCCTGATAATCCGGCTTCTCCAACTCCAGCGCCTCAGTAGTCAGGTTGAGCGGGTAGAAGGTATCCACCATCACCGCCAGCTCGTCTGTGCGCTTCTTACCGATAGAGGCTTCAGTGGCGCCGGGTTGTGGGCCGTGGGGCAGGCCAAAAGGATGCAAGGTGATATCGCTGCGGTCAATGCCCTTGCGGGACATAAAGTTGCCTTCAGCGTAGTAAATCACCTCGTCCGACTGTACATTGGAATGGTTGTAGGGCGCCGGAATAGCGTCTGGGTGATAGTCGTACAAGCGCGGAACAAAGGAGCACAGCACGAAGTTGCGCCCCTCGAAGGTTTGATGGGTGGGCGGCGGCAGGTGCAGGGCACCTGTGCGCGGCTCGAAATCGTGGATGCTAAAGATCCAGGGATACAGGAAGCCGTCCCAGCCGACCACATCGTGCGGGTGATGATCCAGGACGTGGCGGCTGATCGTGTCGCGCACTTTGACCCGCACTTCAAATTCACCGCGGTCGGTGTGTGTGTCCAGCTTATTGGGCACGTGGATATCCCGCTCAGTATAAGGAGCATGCTCGCCCATTTGCCCATATTCGTTGCGATAGCGTTTGGGCGGCTCGATCTGGGAAGGCGTCTCCACCACAAAAAAGCGCGCTTCCTTGGCGGAGAGCTCCATCTTCCAGGTGGTGCCGAATGGGATTACCACGTAATCGCCTTGTTTGAATTCCAGCACGCCAAATTGGCTGCGCAGCACGCCGCTGCCCTCATGCACGTACCAGCACTCGTAGGCCTGGGCGTTGCGATAGAAATAGTCCATGCTCTGATTGGGGCGGCTGATGCCCAGGGTCACGTCATTGTTGCCCATCAGGATGCGGCGCGCGGCCACGGGGTCGCCGCCTGCCGGCACGTCGGCAGTCTTGAAGGCGCGATGGCGGATGGCGCCAAAGTCCACATAGGTCGGCAGGCTGGGGCCCAGCAGCTCCACTTTTTTGATGCGCGGCGGGATGAAATGATGATAGAGAAGAGATTGGATTCCCGAGAAGCCCTCTAGTCCCATAACTTCTTCGCGGTACAAATCGCCGTTGGGCTTCTTGAATTGCGTGTGGCGTTTCTTGGGCAGTTCACCGAGTGAGTGGTAGAACGGCATTTCGGCTCCTTGTTGGCGATAGTTGCAACACTCAGACGATTCTAACTGATGGTATTCTTCAAAATCCCCATATTTTCGACCTCTAGCTCCACAACATCCCCTTTTTTGAGCCAGGGACCTTGCCCCTTGGTGAGCTCGAGCAGGCAGCCCGTCCCCACGGTCCCCGACCCGATCACGTCGCCGGGGTACAGCATGGCATTGTCTGAGGCTCGTGCGATCAATTCTCCGAAAGAGTAGTGAATCTCATTCCAATTGCCGCGCGATTTCTCTGCCCCATTCACGCGTGCCACCATAGCGGCGTTGTACACCCCTGGACGGCTGGTCGCTTTTTTGGCCAATTCGTCGGGTGTGACGATCCATGGCCCCAGGCTGGTGGCAAAATCCTTTCCCTTGACCGGGCCTAGCCCGACCTTCATTTCTTTGAGCTGGATGTCGCGCGCCGACCAATCGTTCATGATGGTGAAACCGAAAACATGTTCAATGGCTTTTTCAGGGGCGATGTCGATCCCCGGAACCCCGATGATGGCAGCCACTTCCAGCTCAAAATCCATGGCTTGCGTGCTGGCTGGAAAGGAGATGGCTTCCAGCGGCCCGCAAACCGTGTTGGGGTTGGTGAAATAAAAAGCCGGGAATTCGTACCATTCTGAGGGTACATCCCGGCCGCGGTTCTGATTGGCTGCCTTTACATGGTTTTCAAACGCATAAAAGTCACGCAGGGTGGGGGGACGGCGTAGCGGCGCCTTCAGCGCCACCTGGTCTAACGCCCACACGGATTGCGTTTGGCGCGAGAGCATCTCTGCTATCTTCCAGAAATCCGGACCGGCCTCAATCAACGAGAGGATGTCCTGAGGCAGGTCGCCGCGCGCCAGGGAAACTACGCGGTCGTCGGCGATCAGCGCGCCCGAAACGCGGGCGCGCTTCGCCAGGAGCCATAAAAGTCAGATAGCGCATCGAGGCTTAGCCGCCGTACGGGTCCAGATTGCCACGTGCATCCTGTTCGGCTTCCAGGGCTTCGAATAAAGCCTTGAAGTTGCCCTTGCCGAAGCCGCGGCTGCCACGCCGCTGGATAACTTCTATAAATGAAGTAGGGCGGTCTTGGATGGGGCGCGAGAATATCTGCAGCAAATATCCCTCGTCGTCCTTGTCAACCAGGATGCCCAGCTCGTTGATCTTGTCTAGCGGTTCTTTGACCACGTCGCCTACGCGCTCCGGCAGCATTTCGTAATAAGCATCCGGCACGCGCAGGAATTCGATGCCGTTTTCCTGCAGCTTGGTAACTGTATCGATGATATTGCCGGTAGCCAGAGCCACGTGCTGCACACCCGGTGTCAGGTAATAGTCCAGATATTCCTCTATCTGGCTCTTCTTCTTGCCCTCCGCGGGCTCGTTGATGGGGAATTTGATGCGACCATTGCCGTTTTCCATCACTTTGGACATCAGGGCTGAATACTCCGTGCTGATGTCTTTGTCATCGAAATGCAGCAGTTGGCGGAAGCCCATCACACGATGATAGAAGTTCACCCATTGGTCCATCTTGCCCAGTTGCACGTTGCCCACGATGTGGTCGACGGAAGCCAGTCCGGTGTTCTCGGCCTCGTAATCCAGGGCTTCGTAACCGGGCGCAAAGGGTCCCTTGTATTCGCTGCGGTCCACGAAAACGTGCAGCACCTCGCCATAGGTGTGGATGGCCGAGGTGCGCAAGATACCGAATTCGTCTTTTTCTTCACGCGGCGCCCAGGCGCTCTGCCCGCCGCGTGAGGTGGTGGCAGTGTAGGCTTGCTCGACGTCCTTGACCTGGATGGCGATGACCTTCACGCCGTCGCCGTGCGTCAGCTGGTGGCCGGCCATCTCGTGCGAAGGTCCATAGGGCGTTGAGACTACGAAGCGGATCTTGCCCGATTCCAGCACATAAGAGGCAAAGTCGCGGTTCCCCGTCTCCAACCCTGAATAGGCTATTGGCTTGAAACCAAAGCCCTTCCACCACCAATACATGGCTTGTTTGGCGTTGCCAACGTAGAAATGCAGGTAGTCAATTGCCTGGATTTGCAGGAAATCGCCCTCTTCGGTCATTGGGCGGGTCTCAGGTTGCTTCACTTGCACCATAGGCGAACCTCCGTGGGACAGTTTCTGGAAATATTATAGTCCCCGGCGGCGTCGTTGAGTTCGTGGTCTTGATTCATCGCATGCTAAAATCAGACCCCTGAACGATTGGGTCCAGGTGTGAGATATCGAAATATGGCCCATCCCTCCCGATTGATCCTGCTCGCCGTGGCGGCGCTTCTGGCCGCGTGTTCCGGGACCGCCCAACTCAATTCTTCCCTCAACCAAACCAGCCCGTACGTGATCGAGCCGGTCTTCCAGCAGTTCTACGATTTTCTAGGCGGCCAGTCAAACCTCGGCCTGGCCCTCACGCCCGGCTTATCTGACAGCGGCGTTCAAAAGCAATACTTCGAGAACGCCCTCATGCTCTACGACCCAAGCCTGCCGCCCAGTGAGCAGTACACGCTGGCGCCCTTGGGCGACCAAATGGGCGTGTACGACCAGCCGGTAGCGGACGCCAATATGCAAGGTGCCCTTGTGGTGGACGGCTACATTGTGTACGAGGGATTTGTGCCCCTTTATCAAAAACTGGGAGCGCGTTACGTGGGCAAGCCACTCACCGGTGTACGCTATTCGGCTGAACAGAACCGCGTGGAGCAATATTTCGAGAACCTTGGCTTCTACATAAATTTGGATGATCCCGGCCAGGTACACCTGATGGCTTATGGCCGCCTGGCCTGCGGCGCGGAGTGCAACGCTCCGCCTGCCGGCGCTTCCGCCATCATCCAGATCGACCAGCCTTATGGCGAGCCGTTCGTCAGTACCGTCTCCCGCCTGGGCGACAGTTTCGTGGGTCCGCGGCTGGCCGGCCCTTACCAGGCCGCCGATGGCAGCCTGGAGGTCATCTATGAGAATGTGGTGCTGTACGCCAATTCCGACGGCTCGCAAAATGCTGCGCCGCGACCCATCCTGGCGCTGATGGGCATCCAGCCTGAACAGATGGTCACCCAACTGGATAACCCGGTGATCATGTTCTACAGCATCGATGGGCAGAATGGCTACAACATCCCCTTATTCTTCAGCGATTACATCGCCCAGCACGGTGGCTTTGAGACCGTCGGTCAGCCCATCACGGAGATTAAGATGCAGGCAGATGGCAGCGCCACACAGTGTTTCGCCAACGCCTGCCTGCGTTACGTGGACGGCAGTGGCGTAACCCCGTTGCCCATGGGGGCCGAATACAAGCAGCGCGTCTACGACCAGCCCGCCGCCCAGCCTTCCAGCGCCCAGGTGCGCATCCAGGTGTGGGAGGACCATTCGCAGGTCAGCTCTGCTGAGCAACAGGTTATCCATGCCAGCTTATATTCAGGCAGCCAGTTGCTCTCCGGCTTGGAGCCTTATTTGTCCGTCAGTCTGCCCGATGGCGGCACCAGCATCTATGCTTTTCCACCCACAGATGAGGACGGGCAGACTCAGGTGGTCATCTCTCCCGTTCAGGCCAGCAATGGCACACTGGTGCCTTACAAGGTTTGCCTGGAGGGCCTCGGTGCCGCCGAAGTGTGCGCCAGCGAATCCTTCATGATCTGGGGCAATTAACCAACCTCCGGTTGCTGGAAACTGATAGCTTTTGAAAGCTGGCTTGCGCCTTAATTAGTGAGTATGTCCGCAAGTTCTTCCCGCCTTCCGGGCTTCTATAACCTGCCCCTGGCAGAGCGCCGGGCGCGCCTGCGCGGCCTCGGTGTGCTCAGTGAGGCCGAGCTGGACGCCCTTGCTTCGGGCGGCCTGGTTGGCGAAGCCGCCGATCACATGATCGAGAACGTGGTCGGCACCTTCAATCTACCGCTGGGCATCGCCCTAAACTTTGTGGTCAATGGCCGCGAGGTGCTGGTGCCTATGGCCATCGAGGAGCCCTCTGTGGTCGCCGGTGCTTCTTTCATGGCCAAACTGGCACGGCCCGCTGGCGGCTTTCGCGCCACCGCGCAGGCCCCTGAAATGATCGGGCAGATGCAGTTGCTGGATGTAGCCGACCTGGACGCGGCCTCTGCATCTCTTGAAAGCGCCAAGTCAGATCTACTGGCTGAAGTCGCCGGGATCGATCCGATTTTGCAGAAACTGGGCGGCGGCCCGCGCGACCTTGTGATTCGCCGCATCCAAGAATCGCCTATTGGGCCGTTCCTTGTCCTTCATCTGATATACGACGTGCGCGATGCCATGGGTGCCAACGCGGTCAATACGGCCTGTGAGCGTCTGGCCCCCAAGATTGAAGCGCTCACTGGCGGTCGTGTCCATTTGCGCATCCTGAGTAACCTGGCCGATCGGCGCCTGGCGCGAGCCGAATGCACCATCCAGCTTGACCAGTTGGCCTTTGACGATTTCAGCGCTCGAGCAGGTGCGGGATGGCATTATCGAGGCTTGGGCTTTTGCCGCCGCCGACCCATACCGGGCTGCCACACACAACAAAGGAATTATGAACGGCGTTGACCCCATAGTCATTGCCACCGGCAATGACTGGCGTGCCGTGGAGGCTGGAGCGCACGCCTATGCTGCCCGCTCCGGCCAATATACATCCCTCAGTATCTGGGGAGTCGATGCAGAAGGCAACCTGACAGGTAGCCTGGAGTTGCCCCTGGCGGTGGGCATTGTCGGAGGGGCCACCCGGGTGCACCCCAGCGCCCAGGCTGCGCTCAAGTTGATGGGCGTGAAGACCGCCGCCGACCTGGCCCACATCATTGTCTCCGTCGGACTGGCGCAGAACCTGGCAGCCCTACGGGCGCTGGCCACCGAAGGCATCCAGCGCGGCCACATGAGCCTGCACGCCCGCCAGGTGGCCATTGCCGCCGGGGCGCAAGGCGACATGATTGAGAAATTGGCCGGCCAACTGGTGGAAGAAAAGACCGTGCGCATTGACCGCGCCGAGCAACTCGTCAAGGAATGGGATAATGGAAGCAACTAACCACGATCACGAACACCCCCGCTTGTTGAAGACGGAACATCCCGTTGGCATCGTTGGTTATGGAGCTTATGTGCCCCGCTACCGCCTGCCGGCCCGCGAAGTGGCTCGCGTGTGGACTGGCGGCACCGGTGGGCTTCCCATTGAAGAGAAATCTGTGCCCGGTCTTGATGAAGATGTGGTCACCATGTCCATCGAGGCTGCCCGCAATGCCCTGGCCCGCGCCCAGATCGACCCGCAGGACCTGCGCGCCGTCTGGGTTGGTTCGGAGTCGCACCCCTACGCGGTCAAGCCCACCTCCACGATTGTCGCTGAAGCCATTGGCGCCGTACCCAGCACGCAGGCCGCCGATTGGGAGTTTGCTTGCAAGGCCGGCACGGAAGCTATGGTGGCCGCCATGGGCTTTGTAGGCTCCAACATGGCCCGCTATGCCCTGGCCATCGGCATGGATACCGCCCAGGGTCGCCCTGGCGACGCGCTGGAGTACACCGCCGGGGCAGGCGGCGCCGCCTTCATCATTGGCCCTGGCGCCGAATCCGTGGCCGAGATCGAATGCTCATATTCCTTTGTCACTGACACGCCGGATTTCTGGCGTCGGCAGTACGCCAAGTATCCGGAGCACGGACAGCGCTTCACCGGTGAACCGGCTTATTTCAAGCACATCACCTCGGCGGGGGAGGCCATGTTCGAGGCCACCGGCACCAAGCCTGAGGATTACGCCTTCGCAGTCTTCCACCAGCCCAACGCCAAGTTTCCCCAGCGCGCCGGCGCTATGCTGGGTTTCAAGCCCGAGCAGATCCAAACCGGCCTGCTGGTGCCGCGCATCGGTAACACCTATTCGGGCGCCGCCATCATCGGCCTCACTGCCATCCTGGACGTTGCCAGGCCCGGCGACCGTATCATGATGGTCTCTTTCGGCTCCGGCGCTGGGTCGGATGCCATGGTGCTGCGCGTCACCGAGCAGATTACTGCCAAAGCTGGCCTGGCCACCAAGACCGAAGAATACATTGCACGCCGCACTGAAATTGACTACGCCGAATACGTGCGCATGCGTGGCAAATTGACCATGAAATAAGGAAGCCCATGACAAAAGTTGTTATTGCGGGAATCGGGCAAACGCCCGTCAATGAACATTGGGATATCTCACTTCGTGAGTTGGGTCTGCAGGCCATGGAAGCCGCCATGCAGGATGCCGGCGGCTTGCGTCCCAATGCTCTTTACGTAGGCAACATGCTTTCCGGGGCCCTGTCGCACCAGGCGCAGCTCGGCGTACTGTTGGCCGACTTTGCCGGGCTAACCGGCATTGAAGCCGCCACTATTGAAGCGGCTGGCGCCTCAGCCGCCATGGCTCTGCGCATAGGCATGCTGGCGGTGGCTTCCGGCCAGGTGGACGCCGCCTTGGTGTTGGGTGTAGAAAAGCTCAGCGACCAGGTACCCGCCGAGGTAGAGACCGCCCTGGCCATGGGCAGCGACGCGGATTACGAAGCCGAGCAGGGCCTCACTCTCACCGCTCAGGCCGCCATGCTTGCCCAGCGCTACATGCACGAATTCAAATTGCCGCAGCATGCCCTGGCCGGCTTCCCGTTGACCGCCCACGCCAACGGGGCGCACAACCCCAACGCCATGTTTCAGAAAGCGGTCAAGCCTGAAACCTACGCCAAAGCCGGCATGGTTAGCGCCCCGCTCAATATGTTCGATGTGGCTCCCAGCGCCGACGGCGCAGCGGCCTTGTTGCTCACCCGCGCTGACCTGCTGCCCCCCAAGTTTCCCCATGCCTTGGTGGAGATCGTAGGCTCGGCCGCCGTCACCGATACACTGGCCCTGCACGACCGGCCCGACCCGCTGACCTTCAACGCCGCGCGGCTTTCCATGGAACGCGCCTGCGCCCAGGCTGGCATCCTGCCAAAGGATGCCGATCTGTTCGAACTCTTCGATGCCTTCTCTATTTACAGCGCCCTGTCGCTGGAGGCTGCCGGCTTCTCGCCGCGCGGCGAGGGTTGGATCTGGGCCCAGGACGGTGCTATCCAGCTGGACGGGGAATTGCCCATCGCCACTCTGGGCGGCCTCAAGGCACGCGGCTTTCCCGGCGGCGCCACCGGCGCTTACCAGGCGGTCGAAGCCGCCCTACAATTGCGCGGCCAGGCCGGCGACGCGCAAGTAAAGGATGCCAAACTCGCCCTCGTGCAAAGTCTGGGGGGACCGGCCTCTACGGCAGTGACGCATGTTTTGTCGGTTTTACGGTAATCTGTTCAGTCAAGGGGTTACCGGCATCCCGCCCGCCCTGCTTAACGAAAAAAAGTGAGCTTCGCCTTTGGTTTTTTGTCTCGATTTTCGCTTTCTTAGGCGCCGGTATCGTCTTGGCGCTTACACGACGGGGAGCGGGTCTATTTGACTTAGATTCCTTCAGTTATCTTTCTTCGGCGCACAATCTGGCCACGGGCCATGGCCTTAGTTACCCGGTAAGTCCCACCCGCAATCGTCCGCTTCTGAATTTCGCTCCACTCTTCCCTATCTTGCTGGCGGGTCTGGAGTTGCTCGGCTTCCCAGGGCAGGTTGCCGTTCGCTGGCTTAATGCCGTCCTCTACGCCGCCAACCTGGTTTTGTTTGCGCTGGTAATTTTCCAGGCCACCAAGTCCATTCGCCTCGCTGCACTATCGGCGGTACTTTTCTTATTGTCGGCCGAACTGCTGGTAGCCCACGCCTGGGCTTTGAGTGAACCGTTGCTCATCGCACTATCGCTCGGCAGTCTATATGCCTTTCTCCGCTGGCAGCAGGGAGACCATAGTTGGTTCTGGGCTATGTGTTGCTGCGTCGCCTTAGCGGTAGCCACCAAATTTGTAGCCCTCGCCTTGATCCCGGTGTACATCGTCTTCATCATGCTCAGGAAACCCGGGACCGGAAATAAGTTGACCCTCAGCGCAACGGTGATGGCGAGCGGGCTGATTCCCTTTATTGTCTTGTCGCTACGCAGTTACTGGCTATCCAAATCCTTCCACGGCTTCTCATTTGAATTCGTTCCTCTGCAGACCGGAAATATTGACAGTGCGGTGCAAACACTCTCGACCTGGTTCTTTCCCGAAAACGGATATGCCAGATGGACGGCGCTATACGCGGGGGCCTTTTTCCTCCTGGTGGTCATGATGGCAGTTTTCCTTGTCCGGCGAATTAGAAAAGCGGGAGGGCGAACTTTATCTGGTTCCAATCTTTGGTGGATTGTGGTTGGTGGCCTATCTAGGCGTGGCCGCCACAGCTAAGATGACCTTCGATCACGGCATTGGTTTCCAAGACCGAATGCTTGTGCCAATTTTTCCATTTATCTTGGCTAGCGGGTTGGTGTATATCCATTTTTTGTACTCGCATCGCGGTCCCTGGATAAAATTCCTCTGCCTGGTTTTCTTGGTCTATTTAGGGGTTCAATTTAGCACCAATAGCCTGAATTCCTGGTCAAAAATCTACGATCAGGGTTTGGGCTGGAATAGCCGGGAATTGACTGAATCGCAAGCGCTTGCCGTGCTTCCTGATCTGGCTGCTGACCCGGAAAATGCCCTGTTTAGCAACAACTCTTACGGCTTGTACTTCATTACTGGTGAGGTCGGCTATCGCCTTGAGGGCTTCCCTCCCGAAGGCGACCAACCCTCATATTTGGTGATTTTCAACCGTAATCTGTCAGGTGAAAACCTGCTGGCCGAACGCTATGCCGATATCCTTAGCTTGGTTGCTGAAGACCCGCTGGTTTCCATTTTTCGCATTCGTACCGACTGATTCTTGCCAAGAATTTGATAGCTTCTGATAGTTTCGGTTGGATACAGTATGCTCAATTAAGGAGTACTTATGGATATCCCGCGTCACTGGAGATTAAAGAAACAGCGCTATGCACTCGTAGGGGAAGTGTGTGAGCATTGCAATGCCAAGCTCTTCCCGCCCCGCGACGTTTGCCCGGAATGCGGCCAGGAGGCCAAGACCCTGTTTCAATTCAGCGGCAAAGGTGAGGTGTATTCCTACACGACCGTCTACGATGCGCCTGAAGGCTATGCCGAGCAGGCGCCCTACACCCTGGCCATGGTGAAGCTGGAAGAGGGACCCCTTATCACCGCCCAACTCACCGACCTCGGCGCTCAGGTGCCCGCCATCGGTATGCCTGTAGAGATGGTCACGCGGCTGCTGCGCTCCGCCACCGATGAGCGCGGTATGCTCATCTATGGCTACAAGTTCAGGCCGGCGGTGGTTGCACAGGTAGCCTAGGTTAACATCTAAGTTGAATGAAGCGCCTTCCGGGATGGAGAGCGCTTTTTGATTCATTCTCAAAACAGTCCCGACCGAACGTACCTGTTGAACTCACGCGGTTGGCGTATCGCAACCTTAACTGACGGCTCGGGTCGTCGAATACCCCGCTGCAGCCGAGTAAATAAAGAAAGAAAGGATAGAGGTATCCATGAACAAGGTACAGACACTAACAGGGAAAATTGCACTGGTAACAGGCGCTTCCAGAGGTTTGGGCAAAGCGGTTGCTCTGGAACTCGCTCAAGCCGGTGCACATGTCATCTGCACAGCTCGCAGTACACGTGGTCATAGTACCCAAAGCGAGTTACCACTTACGACGATCGACGACACGGTTGATGCGATCCACGAAATTAAAGGTAGTGCCGAGGCCGTCAAATGCGACCATACCGATCCTGCAGAGGTAAAAGCGCTTGTCAATTACATTGGAAAACAACACGGCAAACTGGATATCCTTGTGAATAATGCCTGGGGCGTGCATGATGCACATGATGAGTTGGAGTCAGGTGAGGAAGTGTGGGAGGAGCCGCTGGATCAGTTCAAAAATATGCTGTTGGCGGGACCGTACTCGGATTTTATTACCAGCCTATTAGTACTCAAATATCTGATGGGACCCATCCAAAAAGGCCTCATTATCACCACTACCTGGCACACCGCCGAACCGCCAATGTGGCCGCCTTATGAGGCCAGCAAAGCCGCCAAAAATCGTTTGGTCTATGTCCTGGGTTACCACCTCAAAGAAAAGGGCATTCCGGTGATTGCAGTTGCCCCAGCATGGATGCGAACCGAGATAATGTTTACTCATCACACCATGGATGAACTCGCAGGTCAGACCGAGACACCACACTATGCTGCCCGAGGCATTGCCGCGCTAGCCAGTGATCCTGATGTCATGCGATTTACAGGGAAACTTATGGACGTTAGCGATCTAGCCGACATTTACGGCGTTACTGATCTAGACGGCTCGCAACCGCGCTTGAATGCACAACACCTTGGTAAGGAAAGCTAGCACCCGCGGCAATAGAACTTCCTCACCAGCACGGTAAGGCAATAATGCAAGATGAATTCGACATACGTGTTGGAGAGCTGCTTAGATAGTTTCGGTTTATCGATTTTTTTTGATCTCAAACAGAATCCATTCCCACCGACGGGTCACGCAAACAGTTGGGCGGATGCAAGAAAGACAGGCACCCATGATTCTCCCCAAAGACCGCGACCCCCGCTTCATCACCGTCCGCCGTGGAGGGACGCTCACGGACTCCGACCATCGGCTCCTGGCTTTGTGGGCGGCCGCTTGCGCCGAGCACATTCTGCACCTCTTCGAGTCGGCGCAGCCCTCGGACGCTCGACCTCGCCAGGCGATTGAACAGACTCGGGCCTGGGCCCGCGGCGAGATTAAAATGTCTCAGTCCCGCGATTCGGCTGGTGCTGCCAACGCTGCCGCCAGAGAGCTCAGCGGAGCCGCTCGGCATGCCGCACATGCTGCCGGCCAGGCCGCGGCGGTGGCGCATGTAGCTGCGCACGAGCTTGGTGCTGCGGCCTACGCCATAAAGGCCACGCGTGCGGCCGCCTCTAAAGGTGAGGGGGAGTTTGCTGGCCGGCGCGAGTGCCAGTGGCAACGCGAACAACTACCGGGGGCGATTCGCGGTCTTGTTCTGGATGACCAACGGCTCAGGAACGTCATCTGTTGGTCGGTGTTCGATTGCTGACAGTCTAACTCTCGCGATTCGTGACTTCGTGAAAACCATGTGTGACCGTGGTTACACCGCGGCCCAGCTTGTTTTGGATCCCTGCTCGGGCCCCTGGCGTCTGGCCCGACGCAGTTGGCGGAAAGATATAAAAGCCCCTAGGCAATTATATAGGTATTGTTAACCGGGAACGCTTAGCCGCCTCCGGCTACCTGCAGGTCCGCAAAGCGCACCGCTACCGGGCCGCGGTAACGGCCGAAGCTGGCTGTTTCCCGGCTCCAGCGGCAGTTCGCCAGCCCGCTGAGCACGTTGCCGATCAGCTGCCCGCCTTTGAACGGCGTGGCTTTGCCATCCTTCACCAGATAACCTAGACGTATCTCGGTGGCAAAATCCCCGCTGACGATATCCGGGTTGAACCACGAGAACATGCACACCTCGACGTACGGCTCTTGCAGTAGATCCGCGGTGGGCGTCTTTCCGGCTGGCACTTCCAACTGGCCGTAATCGCCGGTGGCTGGCACTTTGAGGTAGTCCGCGTACCGTTGCGACGCCTGAAAGGCGACCAGCTTGTTGACGCGGATAAGCTCCACGCGCTGGGCCGGCACGCCTTCTGCATCGAAACGGTTGGATGCCACGCCGTAAGCGGTGGTGCGGTCCGCGCATAAGCTGAACGGGTCGCCCTTTACTTCATCGCGGAAGACGGACTTGCCGACCTCCCAGGTAGAAATCTTGGAATATTTGGAAGCCGCCGAACCCAGCACGCGAAATGGGCTGGGGGAAAGGTCTTCGGCCACTATAAAATCGTTCAGTACGTCCCGGCGCAGCACCACAGGCCCCTGCCATTTGGGCGGGGCCTCGCTTACCAGCAGGTCTCTGGTGTAGCGCGCCCGCTCTTCCAGCATTTCATCCAGATGCAGGTCCCCGATGCGTCGGCTGTCGGCCTCTTTGAACATCTCGGAATTGCGTTCGCCCTTGTGGCCTTGCAACACGAACTCCACGTGGATGCGTGTTTCTTCCTGCTGGGCGTCGATGCCGCGGCTGTTGACCAGTCGCGTTTCCACGTAATCGCCGAATACTTCCGCAGAGGTCATCTCTACGCCCTTCTGTTGGCTGGCTGCCGCCCGCAGCGCCGCGTCGATGGAATCGACCGCCGCCGAGCAATCCTTCTTGATCTCCGCGTCCACCAGCGGTACATCGGGGAAATTTGCTGGCCCCGGCAGGCTGTAGGGCGGGTTGGTCACTGCCGCCGCCACGGCCGCCGCAGTGTCGATGGCCGCCTGGATGTCGCCGCCCGGCAGCAGTGTGCTGTCGCCGTCCCCCATAGCGGCCGAGCCGTCTGCCGCCTGGGTGTTGCATACCACGCTGATCTTGTATTGCTCGTTAACCACAGCCCGTCGCGCCTCGACGCCTTTGGGCACTGCGTATACCTGGGCGCCGCGGTCTACAATGTGCTGCACGGTCCAGCCGGCCAGCTCTTTGCGTTTGTTCAGGGATTTTACGATGTCGTCTATCATGGCTTATCCTAAGGGGGCTCGTAATAGCAGGGCGGGGCCGCCGGAACACACCGGGATGAGTTCCTTGTTGCCTTTTCCGCATACACCTGCGGCGAAAATGACTTCCTTGCTGACCGCGCTGACGCTCTTCAGCACCTCGGGCACGTAGCCCGAGATCACCACTGGGGCGAACACCTTTCCGCTAAGTTTGCCGCCTTTGATCTCATGTCCGTAGTGGCAGGTCACCTGGATACCCCAGCCCTGCGGGTCCTCCATGCCGGATGACCACTGGTCCAGAGTCACCCCGTAATCTACCTGGGCGATCATGTCCTCCACAGTCGAGTCGCCTGCTGTGAAAAATGTATTGCTCATGCGCGCGTAGGCTTTACGGCTGAAGTCTTGCCTGCGCCCGTTGGCCGAACGCGGGATGCCCAGCACAGAGGCTGAGTACATGTCGCTGATACCGCGTTGGAAGATGCCCTTGTCCACGATCATGGTGGTGTCGCTCAACTGGCCTTCGTCGTCGAAGAAGTAGGAGCCGTATGCCCCCGGCACACTGGGGTCCTCGGCGATGCCCACTAGTTCGGAGCCGACTTGTTTGCCCACAAAGTGGGCCGCTTTGGCCCGCTCTTTCACGAACATGTCGGTTTCCACGCCGTGCCCAAAGGATTCGTGGGCGATGGTGCCCGTCACTCCCGGAAAGGAGATGGCTGTATATTCGCCCGGTTCGATGCGTTCCGCAGTGAGCAAATCCACTGCCGTCTTTACACCCTCCTGGATTTCCGCGTCATCAAACGAAAGCAATTCCCAACCGCCGGTGCCGGACTTGGCGATCCAGTTGTAGCGCACCTGGCCATCCGAACCCGCCACGAAAATGACCGCCATCAGGCGCATGCGTTGCACTCGCTGCGCCATATCGGCTTTCTCATTGGTGAACACTGAATATTCGTTGGTGTCGATGTAAATAGCCCGGGCGTTGACAATGCGCTCGTCGGACTTTTTAACTTTGTCCTGAAAAGCACGCACCCGGTCCAGTTTGTCTTGGATGGAAAGGTCCAGTGGGTCTATTTCCATGGAGGTGATGAAATCCCCGCGGTGGTCTGGCACCTCTTTCGGCTTGAAGCTTTGGTCGAACTCTGCCGAGCCAAGTAATTCCTTGGCCGCCTTTTGCACTTCGGGCAGCGCAAAGCCGCTCACCGCTTTTTCGTAGACCGTCTTGCCGTCAAAACCTGTGAGCACAGTTCCCGCCGATGGCAGTTGCTCGGCGATGCGCTGCTCGTTGTTGTCCACCTGGATGCGCAGACCTGTCTTGGCCGAAAGGAGCGCCGCAAAGTATGGGGCTTTGGATTTACCTTCGCTGATTATGCCGGCCAGGTGTGGACGCAGATCCGCCATCTCCGCCGGCAGCTTGAGTTTGCTCATGGCTGCTCCCGTTTAGTTTGGATTTCACAATGGATAAACCATTGTAAATCACTTCAGGTTCATTGATTGTTGTTAACTCCGGGTGGGCAGGTAATGCTTGAGAGCAAACAGGTGATTTATAATCAAATTCTTCCTACCCTAATGTGATTGGAGGTCAAATGTTTGATACTGGAAATACTGGTTTTATGTTAGTCGCCACCAGCCTGGTTATGCTGATGACCCCGGGGTTGGCATTCTTCTATGGGGGATTGGTGGGGCGTAAAAATGTTTTGGCCATCATGATTTAGAGCTTCGTGTCAATGGGCTGGACCACCCTGCTCTGGTGGGCAGTGGGCTATTCGTTGGTATTTAGCGGCGGAGCAGGTGGGCTTATTGGTAACCTTGACCATGCGTTTCTAAGCGGCATTTCTCCAATGGATGCCCTTTCGGTCAATAACAATATCCCCACTTTTGTTTTCGTCGCTTATCAAATGATGTTTGCAGTTATTACCCCGGCCTTGATCACGGGCGCGTTCGCCAATCGCATTCGTTTTGCCCCGTACCTGGCCTTCCTTACAGTGTGGCTTTTGTTTGTTTATTTCCCTGTCGCCCATATGGTTTGGGGTGGTGGGCTATTTGCTTCCTGGGGAGTTCTTGATTTTGCGGGTGGAACCGCGGTGCACACCACGGCTGGGTTTGCGGCCCTGGCCTCAGTAATATTTGTCGGCCGCCGCAAAGTCAAGGATCGCGGTCCGCACAGCATTCCTTTGGTAGCCCTAGGTACCGCCCTGTTGTGGTTCGGGTGGTACGGTTTCAACGCTGGCTCGGAATTGCGCGTCGACCAGGTCACAGTCACGGCCTTCTTAACACAGACATCGCCGCCTCTCTCGCTGGACTCACCTGGCTGGCCATCGTGTGGATCGTTGACAAGAAGCCCAAATTCATTGGCTTGCTGACCGGAGCAGTCGCGGGTTTGGTAGCCATCACACCCGCCGCGGGCTATGTAAGCATTAGCGGCGCCATTATTATTGGTATTTTGGCAGGTGTTGTTTGCTTCTTGGCTGTAACCCTGAAGAATCGTTTGAAACTTGACGACGCGCTGGATGTATGGGGCGTGCATGGGGTTGGTGGAGTTCTGGGTTGCATTGCCACCGGGCTATTTGCCACAACTGTTTGGAACCCAGCTGGGGCAAACGGCTTGTTGGCTGGGGGCACAACCTTCTTCCTGTACGAAACGCTTAGTGTCCTTCTCACCGCCGCTTATGCTTTTGGTTTCAGCTACCTTGCCCTTTGGCTAATAGATAAAGTTGTAAAGGTTAAAGTTACCAAAGAGGAAGAACAGGAAGGCTTGGATGAAGCCATCCATGGCGAAACCGCCTACGAAGCCATCTAAGCGGAACAACTAAACTAACAAAAAGAGCGCAGCGAGGGCGCTCTTTTTTTGCATTGATGCACATTGTGTCGCATTATTGCTTGACGCTGATTCTTCGATATGCTACTATCGCGGCAGACCTCGAATAGATGTTCTGCATCCCATGTCCAACCAGAAATTCCTCTACCTGATCCTTGCCGGATTATTCCTTGCGGCTTGTACACGCTCGGCCACCAACGCCTCGGTACCGACGCCTACCCAGGATGCGTTGAGCTCTGTTTTTAGCACCATCGCCACTCAAACTGCCCTGGCGGGCAGTGACAAGAACCCAGAGATAACTGTCTCGCCCAGCCCCACAGCGCTCTTCGGCGCCACCGCCACCCTGGCCAGTTCGCCCACTCCCGAGCCGACTGCTACCACTACGGCCGCGCCTATCACCGAACATGCCGTACCCAGCAGCTATACGCTGCATTTGGGCGAATGGCCCTATTGTCTGGCGCGCCGCTTCGATATCGACCCCGCCGCAATTCTGACCGCCAACGGCCTTAGCGAAAGCCAGGCGGGAGAGCTGAGCGTGGGAACCACCCTTACCATCCCAGTGGATCAGGTGGGCACGTTTGGCTCCGGCCGCTCCCTGCGTAGCCATCCCACCACTTACCCTGCCGGCAGCACCGATACCTTCTACAGCATCGCCTGTGCATTTGGCGATGTCTGGCCCGAAAATATTGCCGAGGCGAACAGCATGCAGTTGGATGATCAGTTGCAGGCCGGCATGATGCTCCACATCCCTTAAACCGGTGGCCATTGCGGGGGGCCGGGTCTCAGCCAGAATGACGAATGAACCTCCCGCTTAATTCCAATGCCCTTCAAAACTCTTAACAGCCAAATCGCTTATCGCGCCCGCGTGTTCGATGTGCATCGCGATGAGGTGCAATACCCCAATGGGCACATTGCCACCTACGAGATTGTGGTGCATAACGGGGCCGTGGCCATGGTGCCTGTCGATGCCGACGGCAACATCATTTTTGTGCGCCAGTATCGCCACGCCACGGGTAGAAGCATCCTTGAAATTCCGGCGGGCACCCTTGAAAAGGGTGAGCAGCCCGAAGCCTGCGCTCAACGCGAACTTCGCGAGGAGATTGGTATGGCCCCTGGACGCCTTACCAAGCTGGCCGAATTCTTTTTGGCTCCCGGCTACTCCACTGAGCGTATGCACGTATTTATGGCGCAGGGCTTAAGCCCTGAGAAACTGCCCGGCGATGAAGATGAAGACCTGCAGATCGAGAAATTGTCTCTGGACGAAGCCTTTGCTGCCGCGCGTAAAGGCGCTATTGAAGAGGCCAAGACCATGTTGGCCCTCTATCTGGCCAAAGACTTCCTTGAGAAAACAGGGTAACATCTTCTTGTCTGTAATCGTTTTTTCCGCTATAATCTATTTTGAATTCCCCGGACTTTTGCCATAATTAAGTAGACCAAAGTAGCGTCTTACACGCGGAACAAACCTGCCTAGGGAGTCGGCGACGGGCACGCACGTTTTCTATCACCCATCATTCTAAGAAGAGAAAAATTCCATGGACCTAACCCTTGAACAGAATACTCTGGCTGACCTGCGTAAACAGGCCAAAGAACTTGGCGTAGATCGGCCCGCCCGCCTTAAGAAAGAGGACTTGCTTGTCCAAATTCGGCGTGCCGAAGCGGCCAAATCGGGCCGTGAGGTGCGCGGTGGCATCCTCGAGATCATGAACGAAGGCGTGGGCTTCCTGCGCTCCGATCATTACCAGGGCGGCCCCGACGACGTGTATGTTTCCCAGACCCAGGTGCGCCGCTATGGTTTGCGCAATGGCGACCTGATCATCGGCGAGGCGCGGCCGCCCCGCGAATCGGAAAAACATTTCGGACTGGTCAAAGTTGAGTCCGTCAACGGCCTCGATCCCGAGGCTGCTCGCACCCGTCCGCGCTTCGAAAGCCTCACACCCATATTCCCCGACCAGCGTTTTGATCTGGAGACGGATAAACGCGGCCTGGCCATGCGCATGATCAACCTCGTGGCCCCAGTGGGGCGCGGTCAGCGCGGTCTCATTGTTTCACCTCCCAAATCCGGCAAGACCACCATCCTCAAGGATATGGCCAATTCCATCTCCACAAATTACAAAGACGTGCACCTGATGGTAGCTCTCATCGGTGAGCGCCCTGAGGAAGTGACCGACATGGACCGCTCGGTGGATGCTGAAGTAATTTCCTCCACCTTCGATGAACCCGTCACCTCGCATGTGCGCTGCTGCCGAAATGGTCATCGAGCGTGCCAAGCGTCTGGTGGAGGTTGGCCGCGACGTGGTCGTGCTGCTGGACTCCATCACCCGTCTGGCTCGCGCCTATAACCTGGTGGTGACACCCTCGGGCCGCACACTGTCCGGTGGTATCGATCCCTCGGCTCTCTATCCCCCCAAGCGCTTCTTTGGTGCAGCCCGCAATATTGAAGAAGGCGGTTCGCTCACCATCATTGCCACTTGCCTGGTTGACACCGGCTCCCGCATGGATGATGTGGTTTACGAAGAGTTCAAAGGTACCGGCAACATGGAATTGCACCTCTCCCGCAAATTGCAGGAACGTCGTATCTTCCCTGCCATTGACATTGACCGCTCTTCGACCCGTCGTGAGGAATTGCTCTTAGGCCCCGATATCACCCAGCACGTTTGGCTGATGCGCCGCATGTTCGGTACTATGGTCGGCGATCCCCCGCACGGCGCCGGTATGGACATGGGTACCGCCGTGGAGGCGATGCTGCAGCGCATGGCCAAGACCGACAGCAACCAGGAATTTTTGGAAGGCCTCAAAGACGAAGGATAAATTCGTCTAGGTCACACATGCAACCGGTGGCTTGGTCAAAGCAGGCTGGGCGGATTTCCGCCAGCCTGCTTTTTGCCTTACTGGCAGGCTGCGCTCCGGCGGCTCAGCCCACGGTCACCCAGGCGGCTGCCACCCAGGCTGCGCCACTCCCCACTCCCACGCTGGTCCCCCCAACCGCCGCTCCAACTGTGGAGATTTTCGCCGTCCCCCACGACTACATTGTCCAGACGGGGGATACGGTCAGCAGCATTGCGGCTCAGTTTGGCCTTCAGCCCGAAACGGTGCTGTGGGCTAACTTCGCTCAGCTCCACGACAACCCGGATTTCCTGATGGAGGGCATGACTCTGCTTGTCCTGCCTGTGGACGGCGTCTATCACCAGGCCGGTGGCAGTGACACGGTGACCAATGTGGCTGCCATCTTCGGCGCGGATGTACAAGACATCATTGACTGGCCTGGCAACCATATTGACCCCAGGAATAACCTGATTTTTATCGGACAGTACCTAGTGGTGCCCGGCGGCAAGCAACCCTTGCGCCGCCGCATCCTGCGCAACTTGCCCGTAGAATCCATGGCCGTTTCCCCCGAAGAATATGGCAGCGGTGCCTGCCCTCAGAACGGTGTCCAGCAAATAACAGGCGACGGCGTCTACGCCTGGCCTGTAACCTCACACGAAGTCCAGGCCGAAGGCTACTGGAGCGCCCACCAGGCCGTGGATTTGGCCGTCGCCGATGGCGAAGCGGTGCTGGCCGCCGATGACGGCGTAGTGGTCTATTCGGGCTGGACCAACGAGAATTTCGGCTATGGCTACGTGATCATGCTTGATCACGGCGATGGCGACTTCACCCTTTATGGGGGCCTGGGTGACGTTACCGCCGTATGCGGTAGCGCCGTCCACCAGGGTGATCCCATCGGGGTGGGGGGCCTCATCGGTCACCCCGCCGGAGCTTTCCTGCACTTCGAGATCCGCCGCGGCGACGAATTCCTGAACCCCCTTGACCTGCTTAACTAGGCAAAGCTCAACTTCAATTCCATTCCCTGAAAATCTGCGTACGCCTCCGCTGCCTGTAGCAGACCGTCTTTTTCCTTCGCGCTGACCGCCTCGAAGGGGGCTAGTTCCACATGAATGCTGCCTTTGGCAAAGGTGCGCCGCCAGGTGCCGCTGACCTCGCCGTTGCTGACAATCACATTCTGGAAGATTGCCTGGCTGCGCGTGTCTAATTGGGGGCGAAAGCGTTCATCGAAGAAATGGCTGCGGTCCGCATAGGCTACGGTGTATTCGTCGTAGTTGGGCAGCAGCCAGGTGCCGCCGGTTGCGGGTTGGGCGTCCCCCGCATACCAGTAGGCTGTGCCGTCAACATCTACTCGGCTAAACTCAGCGCCTAACAACCCCAGGGCTTTGCGCGTATCGGTCACGGATTGGCCCGACCACCAGGAGAAATCCTTCTCGCTGGCCGGTCCATGGCTGGTGAAATAGCGTCGAGTCAGCTCCAACAGCCCTTCCTTGCGGCTCAATTGGCGCTGCTTGGGAACGCGGTCCTCCACTAAGGCGTAGGTAAATTGCTTACCTTGCCGCGGCCCGCTGCACACCAAGCCCTGGGTTTCGGCGTGCAGCATGATGTAAGTGAATTGCTCGCCAACCTGTGGAAACCCTGCAGCCCTTAGAGTTGCTTTGATGGATGCTCTTTGGACGACCTGTCCACTAAGCATCTTTGTCAGCAGCTCTTCGGCTTTGGCAAACCCCTTGGCATCCAATCCTGCGTTCTGATAAAAACGTTCCATGCCACGGCTCATGCGTTCCGCGCTGAGCCTCAGCATCCAGTAGACGTCCTCGGGAGCCACGAAGTGCCAGGTACCCCGCATCACGTGCAGCCGCAGGAACTCTCCGCGATTGAAGGCTTCCTCAACTCCGCTTTGAGTTGCGCTAGGCAGGCGCAGCCCCAAACCCCAGGCTGCTCCCAGGAAGTCCTGCGCCTGTACCGCTCCCAAATGCCGCGCCACGTCGCCTGCTTTTTTGAGAGGATGGTGGCTCACCAACTGGTTGCGCAGCCGCATATTCAGCAATTCGGCCTTGTTCATCGCTGCCCAGTATAGTCGCCGCCCGTCCGTGTTGGCCTAATCCTTGCACTAAACTTATATATGGGCGTTGTTATCCCTTCCATACCCTACAAATCGCAGTACGACCTGGACGCCAATGAGTTCCGCAATGATTGCGGCCCGGCTTGCCTGGCCATGCTGCTGCACGCCTTCGGCATCTACGCCTCAACCAACGCCGTGTATCGCAAGACCGGCGCGTCCCCGGACCGCTACGTGACCGTACCCCAGCTCCTCCGCGCCGCAGAGAGCTACGGCGTGTCCTTCGAATACCTCTACGCCTGGACCATCCCTCGGCTCATCCAGACCCTCGAGCAGGGCAAGGCCGTCATGGCCCTGGTGCATTATGGCGGCTGGTCGCAGATCAACCCCGGGGTTTCCACGCAGAACACCTTCCAAGGTCCCCACTTCGTCGTGGTGGTGGGCGCCGATGAACAACACATTTACATCAACGACCCGCTGTGGAAAGACGCCCGCCGCAGCCAGGGCTACCACAGGGCCTGGACCCACGCTGAATTCCACACTGCCTGGAGCAATAATCACCTGGATGGCAACCGCGATTGTTCCGGCATCGTCACCCAGAAGAGCTTGCCCACCGCCGCCATAGGCAGCGGTCCCTGGGCGCCCAGCATGCAGCTGGCCGCCGACGGCCCCACCATCCTGCGCCTGCGCGCCTGGGCTTATTTCAACAATGCGCCCCAGCCGGTGCTCAGCAACCCGGCCACAGTCAACGCCTACCTCACCGTCATGGGCGCATGGGGCGATTACTCCATTCGCCATACCGTCAGAGAGGATGATGACCTGCGCCAATTGGCGCTCCACTACTACGGCGACGCCGCCAAGTGGCGCGTCATCCTGGCCTTCAACGGCCTCAGTCCCGGCGACGCCATCGCCGAGGGCGATGTGTTGCGCATCCCCCAGCCCCTGGAAACCCCCGTGCCAATCTCGACCAACTCCCGCCCCAGCGGACGCACCCCGGCGTTGTTCACCCAGCTTAACAAGGACCGCCTGGCTGGGCTCTCCCAATCCTGAGCCCCCAAACAGGAACTTTCCATGCCATAATTCGTTATAGACATTGAGTTGGGCGCTAGCCTGACAACTGTTAAATATTTTATGGAGAAACATATGCTTAAGAAAATCGGTTTATTTGTAGCCCTCGTCTCCCTGCTGTTGGCAGGCTGTTCCGGAGCGGCACTGGCTTCTGGCAGCAGCTATGCGAACAGCGGCCTCACCGTCAGCGGCCACGCCGACGTGCGCCTGCAGCCGGATATCGCCTATATCACCATTGGCGTGCATAGCGAAGGCAGCGACATCGCCCAGGTGGTGAGCGCCAATGCCAGCCAGGTCGCTACGGTCATGCAGGCCCTCACCAGCGCCGGCGTCGCCCAGGCCGATATCCAAACCTCGAACTTCAGCGTGTATACCGGGCAGAACTACGATCCCAGCACTGGCACGTCCTATGGCACCAACTACAGCGTGGACAACCAGGTCAACGTGACCGCCCGCGACCTTAGCCAGTTGGGCGCCCTGCTGGATAGCGCCGTCAGCGCTGGCGCCAACAATATCTGGGGCGTCAGCTTCGACCTGGCCGACAAGTCGGACGCGCAGGCGCAGGCCCGCGACGAAGCCGTGCAAGAGGCCAAGGATGAGGCCACCGCCCTGGCCAGCACCGCCGGTGTTAGCTTGGGTGACATCGTGAGCGTGTCCTACACGCCTAACACAAACTATTACAACCCCGGCTACGGTATGGGTGGGGGCGGCGGCGCCGAAGCCGCTACCACCAGCATCGTGCCCGGCCTGATCACTGTCAGCGCCGACGTGTCCCTAACCTACGCCATCAAGTAATATCAAGCGCTCAACAAAAAGAAACCCCACGATCTGGGGTTTCTTTTTTGGTACCAATGGCAATAAATATTGCGTGTAATATAGATGGTGCAATAAATATTGACAGATTGCCGTGAACAAAAGAAAACCACAAAGACACAAAGATAAATGCTTAATATTTCTTGTGTCTTTGTGGTGAAATGTTACTATGTCACCCATGCGAGAGTTGGCGCTGCTCTTTCTGCGCCTGGGTTTCACGGCCTTCGGCGGCCCGGCCGCGCACATCGCCATGCTGCACGACGAAGTGGTTCTCCGCCGCGGCTGGTTCAGCGAAGAGGAATTCCTGGACCTGCTGGGCGCCACCAACCTGATCCCCGGCCCCAATTCCACCGAAATGATGATCCATGTCGGCCAGCGCCGCGCCGGCTGGCGCGGCCTGCTGCTGGCAGGCGCCTGTTTCATCCTGCCCGCCATGGGCATGGTCATGGCCCTGGCCTGGCTCTACGTGCAATATGGCAGCCTGCCGCAAACCGCCTGGCTGCTGTATGGCGTCAAGCCAGTGGTCATCGTGCTCATCCTGCAGGCGCTGTTCAAGCTGGGCCGCACGGCGGTCAAGGGCTTCTGGTTCGCCGTCCTGGGCGCCGGCGTGCTGGCGCTGTACATCCTGGGCGTCAACGAACTCGTACTGCTGTTCGGCGGCGCGGCTCTGGTGCTGTTGATTCACGCCGCCCGCAGCCGCTCGCTGCCCGACCTAAGGCCGTGGTCGCTCCCCTCGGCTTGGGCACCCCCTCGCTGGCGGCTGCCGCCTTCAGCCTGCCCACGTTGTTCTTCACTTTCCTCAAGATCGGCGCCGTGCTGTATGGCAGCGGCTACGTGCTGCTGGCCTTTTTGCATTCGGATTTCGTCGAGGGCTTGCGTTGGCTCACCGATAAGCAATTGCTGGACGCGGTGGCCGTGGGCCAGCTCACCCCCGGCCCGGTGTTCACCACCGCCACCTTCATCGGTTACCTGTTGGGCGGCGTACCCGGCGCTCTTCTGGCCACCCTCGGCATCTTCCTGCCCTCGTTCATCTTCGTGGCTCTCAGCGGCCCCTGGATCCCGCGCATCCGCTCCTCCCCCTGGGCCTCGGCCTTCCTGGACGGGGTCAACGTGGCCGCCCTGGGCCTCATGGCCGCCGTCACCTGGCAGTTGGGCGTGGCCTCGTTCATCGACATCCCCACGCTGCTTATCGGCGCTGGGGCCGCGCTGCTGCTCTTCCGCTACCGGGTCAATTCTGCCTGGCTGGTGCTGGGCGCGGCCGCAGCCGGGCTGCTGCTCTCCCTAACATAAAGAGAGCGGGGTTTTACCCCCGCTCTCTTGAGCGTTCGCTGCTACTCGCTGATGTGGATGGAGGCGATCAGCGTGTCCAGTTGCCCCAGTGTCGGGTTGAAGCTATCCGCCGCCGCGCCGTTCAAAAGCGCCGTGACCGCCGCGTAGTAGCCATTCCAGTCCGCATTGGGATCGTTGTAACCGGGGAAAGCCACCCCGCCGCCCGGGAGCGCTGCGGCCGGGTCGCTGTTCTCCGCCAGCAGCGGGGAACTGACCGGCAGGATGGCGATGATGTAGTACTGGCCGTCGCTGGTCAGCCCCTGGAAGTTGTAGAACATGTCGTGATTGTTCACCGGGGCGGCATATTGGGCATATTCGGTGAGGAAGCGCACGCCACTGCCGTTCTGGAAATCGAGCTTCTGCACATTAGAGCTAAATACCGGGGCGGCATTGAAGAACACGATATACGGTATTTGGCTGGATCCCTGCATGGCGCTGGTCAAAAGATCGAAATTGTCGGATCCGTACAGATCTGCATACGTCTGCGCGGGGTACACGAGGATCTGCGGCTGGTGGAATTTGTCCTGCAAAGCATAGCCATCTAAGACCAATTGGATATGCCCGGGCATGTTTTCCCAAGGTGGCAGGTCCTCCCCCTCTGCGGGCTCAACCTGCATGCCGCTGGCGCCACTGGCCAGCCCCTCGGGTAGCACCAGGCTCAGCGATTTAAAGGATATCGGCGTGCCTTCAAAGGCTGCGGCAGGGCTTTCCGTGGCCTCCGGCATGCTGGTGGGCTGGGCGACGGCCTCGCTATTGGCTGATGGAATATCGCTGGCGGGCGGCGAAGTTGCCGGCAGGGTGCAGGCGGTTAGCGCCAACAGGAGGGCCAAAATAAAGGGGATTACATTTTTGGGGATGTAAATGGACATCTCGGATTCCTTTCAGCCCACTTAAATATTAGAGATAGGAGATTCTCCGCTAGATAAAGTATATAGACCGGTCTGCAGACCCAAAGGACAAATTGTCACGAGAAATAGGGATTTTTGTCTCTGCCCTGGCGGCTGTTCTGCCACTGCGTCAATCCCGCCTGGCTCGTGCTATCGGAGCCATCGCACTGGCGTGCCTCATTAGCCAAACAAAGGCGCCGCTAATGGCGCCTTTTTCATAATCCGGCGGTTTCTCCCAAACCCTCGATTAAAATTACATTCCTACTGGTGTCCACTACGCCGCTCAGGTCATAGGGCATCGCCCCGGTAATGCGCACCGGCACGATCTCGCCGACGGGCGGCTGGCCTTCCACGAACACCAGCCCATCGATCTCCGGGGCGTCGCGGTAGCTGCGCCCCACGGCGATGGGCTCGCTGCTGTCCTCCATCTCGCCGTGGCCCTCGATGAGCACGTCCAAGGTCTGGCCCACCAGCGCCTGGTTGTTCTCCAACGAAATGCGCTGCTGCGCCAGCATCAGGCGCTCCTTGCGTTCGTCCTTCACTTCCTCCCGCACTGGGTCGCCCAGCGGTTCGCTGGTGGTGCCGGGCTCGAAGGAAAAGGTGAAAACGCCCACGCGGTCAAAGCGCACCTCTTCGATGAAATCCATCAGCGTCTGGAACTCCTCCTCGGTCTCGCCAGGGTAGCCGACGATAAAGGTAGAGCGCAGCGCCAGCCCGGGGAGGGCGGTGCGCATCTTCTTCAGCGTGCGGTGCACCCAGTCCATGTTGGCCGGGCGGCGCATGCGTTTAAGCGTGTCAGGGTGAGCGTGCTGCAGGGGCATATCCAAATACGGGATCAGCTGCTTGTGCGCCGCCATGGTCTCGATCTGGCGGTCGCTCACCGAGCCGGGAAAGTTGTACAGGATGCGGATCCAGTCCACCTCGGTGGCTGCGTGCACCAGCGCCTCCAGCAGCGTGGCCAGCCCATCCTTCAGCCCCTGTTCGTGGCCGTAATCGGTGCTGTCCTGGGCGATGAGGTTGATCTCGCGCACCCCCGCGTCCTGCAGGGTGCGCGCCTCTGCCAAAATATTTTCCATGGGGCGGCTGACCAAGCGTGCCCTTGATCAGCGGGATGGCGCAAAAGGCGCAGGGGCGGCGGCAGCCGTCGGCGATCTTCACATAGGCGCTGTAACCCTGTTTGGACACGCGCAGCACACCCTGCTCGTCGCGGCCCACCGTAGCGGCTTCGTCCGGCAGGTGATACAGCGGCTCGGGGCTGCTGCGGCGCTGCAGCTTGCCCACCAGGTCGAGGATGTCCATCCAGCGTCGCGTGCCCAGCAGGGCGTCCACGCCGGGCACGCGCTCGATGACCTCGGCGCCGTAGCGCTGGGTCAGGCAGCCGGCGGCGATCAGCCACTGGTCGCTGCGCTTGTTGGCGGCCAGTTCGCCGAGCACCTGATACAACTCGTCGCGCGCCGGTCCGATAAAGCCGCAGGTGTTGACGATCAGCACCTCAGCGTCGTCGGGGCTGCTGCTGGCGGCATAGCCGTCTCGGCCGAGCAGCTGCGCCATCGATTCGGAATCGACCGTGTTCTTGGCGCAGCCCAGCGAAACCAGGTGGAAGGATTTAGGCGAAGTCATGCGTCTCCCGATTCTATGGGGTCGTGCTGGAGGAGTCAACCGTGCTGGATGGCTCGGGAGTGGGTGTTGTAGTGGGCGTAGGCGTGGCGCTGGGAGTGAGTGCTGCGTTGGCAGTTGAGGTCAGGATCTCCGGCGCAATGGTCGGGGTGGGGGAGAGCGTGGGCGTGGCCGCACCCTGGCGGCTGAAAATCACGTCAATCACCTCGCCGTAGATGCCCAGCGTGCCCAGGTCCTGGTCGTTCAGGAAGGCGCGTAGGGCGGCGCCGTTGCCGGTGAGCAGTTCGACCTGGTTGCCGGCGCTGTAGCTGAGCTGTTGGCCCGGCGTGGTGCGCCCTTCGAATTGCACCTGGCCGTCCACTGTGACGCGCATCCAGGTGCGCTGCAGTGAGACCAGGCGCAGGTTCACCGCACCGAGGCCGACGTCAAAGGTGGCCTGGCCCAGCAGACCGGGCGTGGCGGTGACCTGGTTACCGAGCAGATTGATCAGGCCGGGGGTGCTGCCAACCGTGGGGGAGGCGCTGGGCACTTCGTCCGTGGCCAGCAGCAGCCCTGCCAATGACGGGGCGGTAGGCTGGGGCTTTTCGGCAGCCCGCGTGGAAAGCACCTGGCCGATGCTCCACACCACGAAGACCAGCAGCAGCACGCCGGTCAGGCCGCCCACCAGCAGGTCGCGCGAGAACAGGGAAGTCAGCCAGGTTGGCGGCCGGAAAACCATCTGCGCCTGCGGCCTGCGCTGCTTCAGCGGAATGGCCGCCTGCCGCGCCTGAAAGCTGGCCTGCAACGCGTCGGCGTAGCGCAGCAGGAAAGCCCCGCTTTCCAGTCCCAGGAAGTCGGCGTAATTCCCCAGCAGGCCGCGCGCCTGGGATGGCGAAGGGAAGCTGTCGAAATCGCCGGCTTCCAGGCGTTGCAAATACGCCTCCGAGATACGCGTGCTGCTTTCTATTTCGGGGAGGGTGAGTTCCAGGCTCTCGCGGCGCTGGCGCAGCTCAGCGCCGAGCTCGGCAAATGCCGGGGGAATGGCCTCTTCGGCTGGGCTGGGTTCCTTTGCCGCTGCGACTTCCAGTTCGGCTGCCGTTTTCGGCTGCAGCAGGTCGAAAAGGACTTGCGGGTCAAGGCCCAGCGCCTCGGCGTAGGTGCGCAGAAAGCCGCGCACTGCGGCGGCAGAGGGCAGCTCCCCGAAATTACCCTCTTCGAGGGCTTGCAGGAACCGGCTGCGGATGCGCGTGGTGCGCGAAACGTCGGCAAGGCTGAGGCCGGCGGCTTCGCGGGCTTGGCGCAATTGTTGGCCTACTTGGGTGGCGCTCATGGTTTAAAGCAATCAGCCTGCCCCATTGAAACATGGCAGGCTGAGATGATATCTGATGAAGTTCCGCTCTGCAGGGCAGGCGGATTATTTCTACTCAGCGGCTTCTGGTTCTTCTGCGCTTTCGGGTTCCTTGGGAGCGGCGGCCTGGGCCTCTTCGCTCGTTTCGGGTTCCTGTGCAGCGGCAGCCTGGGCCTTTTTGCTCGTTTTGGACTCCTCGGCGGCGACTTCCTCAGCCACGACTTCAGCGACAGGATGGGCAGCCTCGGCGGCAGCGGCCAACTCTTCGGCGGCCACCATGTAGTTCTTGGGGTCCTCACCTTCGCGGAAAACCACCACGTCGAACTCAGGGATGACGTCCACGGTGAGCCGCACGGCGGCACGGTGCATACCCAGCAAGCGCAGCGGCTGGGTATGGATCTGGCGCTTGTCAATTTGCAGGCCAATTTTTTCGTTAATCTGGTCGGCCAGCATCTGGGTGGTCACCGAGCCATACAGCTTGCCGGTCTCACCCGCCCGGGCGGGGAAGAGCAATTGCAGGTCCTTGAATTTCTCGGCCACGCCTTCCATTTCGGCGTTCAGCACAACGCGGCGCTTGTCCGCCTGAGCGGCAATCCGCTCGGCTTGATTCATAGCGCCCTTGGAGGCGGGGACAGCCAAACCTTGCGGAATCAGGAAATTACGCCCAAAGCCACTGGCCACTTTCTTGACCTGGCCGGCACGGCCCAATTTGTATACATCTTCAAGCAATAGAACGTCCATTTAAATCCTCAGTGCTTCATCTCGAGTGCCGGTGTCCCCGGCACAAAGCGCAGGGCATTCTACCAGACGGCTAAGCGGCCGTCAACGAAGCGGATCCGGATCTTGAGTGTTAGTAATACGTGTTCACGCTAAATCGAACGGAGGAAAACATGTTCAACTTCAAAATCCTGATTACATCCATAATCGCTGGGTTGATCGCAACGCTGCTCATCGTCGGGACGCCCTCCTCGGCAAGCCTGTCCAGTTTCGGCTTAAACTGGCTGGGCTGGTCAGTATTCTCTCTTACGCTGGCTTTCGGGGTAGGGCGTAGCGGTAAATAGCAACCGTCTTTCCGCCTAGGGCGCTGGAGTGGCGGTGGCGACCAGGCTGCCCAATATCCAGCCATATTCGTCCCGCGACGGGATGTAGATGTGCACCCAAAGTTGTCCCCCGGCATCCGCCGGATCTTCGGGAAGAATGTGGATAAGGGTGCCGTTGAGCAGCGAAGTGGAAATCTGCCCTGCGGGTTCTTCGCGCAAGAAGGCGCCATTGCCTTCTTTGGCCTTGATGACCGCGAGGATGGGCGCAGGGGTTGGGGTGGGCGTCTCGGATGGGGTGGGGGTCAGGGACGGCGAAGGGGTTCGGGTGGGAGTTAGAGACGGCGTGCGGCTGGGTGTTGGGGTCAGCGTGGCGGTGGGCGTGTTACTGGGCGTCAGGGTGGGCAGCCCGATGCGCGCTCCGAACACAGCGCCAGCCCCGCTAAAGCCGACGAAAACCAGCGCTCCAGCCAACAGCACGGCGGCGCCGATGGAGTAGCCAAAAAATGAAGGCGGGCGAAAGCCAACGATAGCCAGTGTGGCCGCCCCGCACAGGGTGGCCCAGGCCAGGTGGATGGCGAAGACCACCAACCCATCCGGCCACAGGAAGGGTGTGCCGCTACCCAGGCCAAAGCCTGCAGCCGCCAATGGAACGAAAAGGCCATAAGCTAGCAGCAGACTAGGTAACTCGGCGTTTTGGTCGCGGATCAGGGTGGCGGCGGTGAGCGCTCCGGCGGCGGTCATGGCCAGCAGTCCGATCCAATGGAACTGCGTGTAAAAGAGAGCCTGCGACGTTTCGGACCCGAGCCCAGCCTGCCCGGCCAACCAGCCGGCGGCAAATACCAGAACACAGCCGATAAGCAAACCCGCGCCGCTTCGCACGAAATGGCGCGGTGAGCCGAGGGAGATGCCCAGGGCAACGCCCACGGCCGGAGCCATCAACGGAGCAATGAGCGCGCCGATCAGAACCAAATACGGAGAATTCAGCAGCAGGCCCAGCCCGATGACGGCTCCGGAAAATAGCGAATATAAGAAGAAGTCCACATTGGGGGCGGCGCGGTTGACCACGGCTTCCAAAGCCTGGCTGCGCTCGTCGGTGCTGAGCGGGCCAAACAGGCTGCGCTCCAACTGCCGCCGCCGCGCCGCAGGCAGTTGTGGATCATCTTCCGGTAGATTTTCGACGGGTGGCTGGTTCATGTTTGCAGGGCCGCGGGATAGCTTGCGCGGTATTATACAGGACGCACTTTTAAGCTCCGCCCTCTTCGATTATGAATTCCTCCCACCCAACGCGATTGATCTTCCCGGCGACATTGTTTGTATTGGCTGCTTTGCTGCTGGCAGCCTGCGGGTCCACCCCAACTGCAACCGCCGCGATAGCTGCTACCGCTGTGCCGCAGGCTACAGCCACACCGCAACCGCTGTTAATGCTGGTGGCTCCACCCGCTGCCGACGCGGATCTGGCGGCCACGGCCGCTGAAATCGCCGGCAGCTATGCCGCCGACCACCAACTGCAGTTCATCCAGACCCAGCAGGTGGATACAAATCAAATGCCGGGTGCACTGGTCAAGTTGGTTGTTTTAGCGCCTGACCCGGGAGCAGGGGCTTATGCCGCCGCCGCTCCTCAAGCTCAAGTGATTACCGTTGGCTTTACTCCCCAGGAGCAGGCGGCTAACCTGGTGGCTTTGCCGTTGAGCGGGGAATCCGGTTCGGCGGCGTTTGTGGCCGGCTATATTGCCGGCCTGACCGCCGATGATTGGCGGGTGGGGATGCTCTATACATCAGCCAGCGAGAATTTGGTGCAGGATTTCGTGGGGGGAGCTCGCTATTACTGCGGGGCTTGCATCCCCGAAGCGCCGCCTGTCGCCGATTTCCCACTAGCCATTCAGTCGGATATCCAGAATTGGCAAGGCAGTGCGGATATGCTGCTTGCGGTGCAAACGCAAGTGGTGTATCTGCCGCCTGAGATGCAGGACAGCGGGGCGGCACAGTATCTGGCCAACTTTGGCGTGCTGGTGATCGGCAACGAAGCGCCCTCGGAAGGCTTAGGTGATGCATGGCTGGCCTCTGTGGGTGCGGATGCTGCAGCCGCCTTGCGGCAGCAATTGCCCCTGGCGCTGGATGGCCAAGCCCCGGCTTCCGGCTCATCCGTGAGCGTCTCGAACGCCAACCCGGGTTTGCTAAGCCAGGCGCGCCTGGACGACGTTCAAGCGGTAATTGACGATTTGGCGACCGGATATATTGTGCCTCCTTCCCAGGAATAGCTGGATTTGCTGGTCTAGATGACTTGGTTAGAGTTCCTTGATTTGTATATGGCTTAGTGTTAGACTGCGATAACCCAAAGGTGCAGCCAGCGTGGATGCACCCAACTATTCCTTGAGGAGGAACAAAAAGAATGAGCAAGAAAGTTTACATTTTGCTCGCCCTGCTCGTGGTGGCTTCCCTGGCCTTAGCTGCTTGCGGTTCCCACAGCAGGGCGACCACCCGAAGCCCCCGCGGCCGCCGCTTGTGCCCACAAGATCGGTTTTGTAACTGACGTAGGCCAATTGCGCGACCAGGGATTCAATGAAGGCGGTTGGAACGGTGTTGTGCAAGCTGCCGAGCAACTCGGATTGAGCGAGGATTGCTACGGTTATATCCAGACAGCTGACAGCGCCGACTACATCCCCAACATCGAATCTTTCTTGAGTGAAGGTTACGACATCATTGTGACCTCCGGCTTTGGTATGGGTGCGGCCACGCACCAATCTGGTATTGATCATCCCGACGTATACTTCATCGGTACCGATCAGGCCCAGGTCGACGCAGATTTCAATCCGGAACTACTAACCAACGTAACCGGTTTGATCTTCCACGAAGACGTTTCCGGTTTCCTGGCTGGTGCTTTGGCCGGCTTGATGACCGAAAGCAACGTCGTGGGTGGCGTTTATGGTTGCCCCTTCATCCCGGCTGTAGCGCGCTTTGAAGTGGGTTACTACAACGGTGTGAAGTACGTGAATCCGGATGCCCAGGTGTTGGATGTGTACCACCCGGGTTCGCTGGATGTTTGCTTCACTGACCCCGAATGGGCAGCTGAGACCACCAATACCCTCCTCGGTCAGGGCGTAGATGTCCTGTTCGCTGCGGGTGGCCTTACCGGCAACGGTGGCCTGATCGCCGCCTGCAATGCTGGTGTCAAGGTGATCGGTGTCGATGTGGATCAGTTTGTCAGCCTGCCGGAAGTGGATAACTGCATCATGTCCAGCGCCACCAAGGCCCTGACGGATAGTGTGGCCCAACTGGTCATTTCCGCCACCGACGGAACTTTCCCCGGCGGCGAAGTGTTTGGCCCGGCCGCCCTGGCTCCCTTCCACAACTTTGAAGATGTGATCCCTGCCGACGTAAAGGCGCAACTGGATGATATTTCCGCCAAGATTGAATCTGGCACAATTGACCCCTGCGCTCCGTTTGAAGGATCCAACGAATCGACCTTCTGCACCCCGGTTGCTCAATAACCTGTTCCTGCAGATAGGTAGCTTGAATATCTAAACCATTGGGAGAGCGGTCGCTAACGCGGTCGCTCTCCCAATGCTATGAAGTAGTTTTTATCCGGAACACCATGGAAGCTTAAACGTGGCGAAGCCTGACAACAGTCTAGTAGACCAAATAAAAGCAAGGCTTAGTCGTCTGGTGGTTCCAGCGCTTGCCATTTTTACGGCCCTGCTTATTTCCAGTGTGGCAATATTGATTTCAGGTTCGGATCCCTTGAAAGCCTTCGCGGCTTTAGCGGAGGGTTCCTTTGGGTCACAGGTGGCGATTGTCGAAACCCTGATCAAGGCCACACCATTTTTGCTGGTTGGTCTGGGTATCGCAGTGGCTTTTCGCGGCGGTCTGTTCAATATCGGCGTGGAAGGGCAGTTGTTTGCCGGCTCGGCCGTGGCCGTTATTATCGGATACAGCTTTCATCTACCTGCAATTATTCACTTACCGTTGGCCTTGATAGGGGGAGTGGTGGGGGGCGGGCTTTTCGGCGCACTGCCGGGCTATCTAAAAGCCCGCTACGGAGCGCACGAAGTCATTACTACGATCATGTTCAATTACATCGCCTTGCGTATTTTGAACTGGGCCATCGGCGAGGGCCCGATGCGGGCGCCGCGCACAGTTGTGCCTCAAACGTCCCCGGTATTTGAAAGCGCACGGCTGCCTATCCTGCTGGCAGATTCTCGTTTGCACGCAGGGGTAATTATTGCCGCGGTCATGACCCTGGTTGTCTACTGGTTTTTGTGGAAAACAACTATCGGGTTTGAGATCCGCACTGTGGGTGCCAACCCGAATGCAGCCCGCTACGCAGGCATCAATGTCCAAAACAACATAGTGCTCACCATGGTCATCAGCGGCGCTCTGGCGGGATTGGCCGGCGGCATCCAAGTGCTCGGTTTGGAACCTTACACATTTACAACCGGTTTCAATGTGGGCCTGGGTTTTGACAGCATCGCCGTGGCCGTACTTGGCGCCATTCATCCTTTTGGGATTTTGATTTCCTCCATCCTATTCGGGGCTATGGATGCTGGTTCGCGTTTGATGCAGTTGCGCACCAAAGTACCGGCCGACATCATCACCATCACCCAGGGGTTGATCCTGGCCTTTGTGGCCGCCGATCAGATCATCCGCGGTATTTTCCATATCAAGGCGCCCGCTCAGGAAGACAAGATCAAGTTGAGCGGGACCTGGGGCGGCGGTTAGTAAGCCATGGACGCCCTTTTTTTTGTTGGGCTGTTGTTCCTCGCCCTGGTGAAGGCCACGCCCATTGCCTTTGGGGCGATGTCCGGCCTGCTATGTGAACGTTCCGGTGTGATTAACATCGCCATCGAAGGCATGATGTTGATCGCCGCCATGATGGCTTTCCTGGGCTCGATCTTATTCGATAACCTGACTGGCGGAACTTACCCCCATGTGGTCAGCCTGCTTGCCGGGCTGGTGGCTGCCGTCATTTCCGCCGCCCTGGTTGCTTTATTGCACGCCTGGCTGTCTATTAAATACAAGGTCGATCAGATCATCAGCGGGACGGTGATCAACTTGTTGGCTGTCGGCATCACCAACTTTACCGCCAATGCCTATATTGACCCGTCCCGTCTCTCCGGCCTGGGGGTCTTCCCCGAAGCGCGTGTGCCTATTCTTGCCGATATTCCCATTATCGGGCCGCTTTTCTTTACGCATCAGCCCTTGGTTTACGTCATGCTGATACTGGTGGTGCTGCTTCAATATGCGTTGTTTCGCACACCCTGGGGTCTGCGGACTCGCGCAGTCGGGGAACACCCGCGCGCTGCAGATACAGTAGGTATTAACGTGATTCGTACGCGTTACATCAATGTGACCCTAGGGGGTGCGTTGGCCGGCTTGGGTGGAGCTTTCCTGGTGCTCGAGAGCGTTGGTCGTTTTCAAAAATTGATGACCACTGGGCGCGGCTTTATTGCCCTGGCTGCACTGATTTTCGGGAAATGGACCTCGGTTGGCTCATTGGCCTCTGCCCTGTTGTTCGGCTTTTCTGAAGCCCTTGGCGTTCGTCTCCAATTGGGTGATGTGAATGAAGTGCAAGCGCTCTTGATGGTGATTGGTGTTGCCCTTGCCGCGCTGGCCTTGGTGTGGGTGGCCATCAAGCTTTTCAAGCGTGCAGAAGACAAACGCTCGGCCACGTTGATCGCCGGTGTCGGGTTTTCCGGGATAGTGCTAATCGGCATCGCGTATTTAGTTGACCTTCCCTCTATTTCCATTCCGGTGCAATTCCTTGGCTTGCTGCCTTACTTAGCTACCATTTTTGTGCTGGCAGGCTTCGTCGGCCGGGCGATCCCGCCGGCAGCTGATGGGCAAGCCTACGAAAGGGATTCCAGTGGCTGAGCCCATTCTGCGCCTCTCTGGGATTAGCAAGCATTTCCCGGGCGTCCAGGCTAATGACAAAGTTAATCTGGATTTAAAAGAGAGAGAAATTCACGCGCTGCTGGGCGAAAATGGCGCCGGCAAGACCACCTTGATGAATATCGTTTACGGCCTGTATAAACAAGACCGTGGCAAGATATTTATTCGGGGCACCGAAGCCAATATTGAAAGCCCCAAAGAAGCCCTGGCCCAAGGTATTGGCATGGTCCACCAGCATTTCATGTTGGTGCCGGTGATGACAGTGACCGAGAACCTGATGCTTGGGCATGAAAGTGTTCATGGGGCAAATTTGGGACCACTTTCCGATCTGGATAATCAGAAGGTTGCTGCAGAAATCAAGGCCCTGGGGGAAAAGTATGGTTTGCCCATCCAGCCAGACATCCTGGTTCAAGATTTGTCTGTAGGCGAACAGCAGAGGGTCGAGATCGTTAAGGCCCTGTATCGTGGCGCCGAGGTGTTGATCCTGGATGAGCCGACAGCCGTGCTAACCCCACAAGAGGTCGAAGACCTCTTCAAGGTTTTGCGCGCCCTGGTGACCAACGACAAATCAATTATTTTTATTTCACATAAGCTAAAAGAAGTGCTGGAAATCGCAGATCGTATCACCGTGATGCGCGACGGCAAAGTAGTGGGGAGCACGGTGCCTTCCAAGACAAATGAGAACAAGCTGGCCGCCATGATGGTGGGCCGCGAAGTCATTTTGCAGGTGAACAAGAAACCTGCCCGCCCGGGAGCAATCGTACTGCAGGTCGAAAATTTGACGGTTAAGAATGACTTGGATCAAGTTGCCGTCAACAAGGTGAGCTTCGACGTGCGTGCCGGGGAAATATTGGGGGTAGCCGGAGTGCAGGGCAACGGCCAAACGGAATTGGTGGAAGCGCTTACCGGCCTGCGCGAGTCACAGGCAGGCACCACGCTGCTGCTCGGAAAGGACGTTTCTAATGCCTCTCCCAGGCGTATCACTGAGCTAGGCACGGCCCACATCCCCGAAGATCGCCAGCATGATGGCCTGACCCTGCCGTTTTCGGTGAGCGATAACCTGGTGCTGAATACGTATTACAAAGCTCCGTACTCCAGGGGCCTGGAACTTCAAGAAGGCAATATCCTCAGCGCCGCGAGGGAGCGCATAAAGAATTTCGATATTCGAACACCAGGCCCGAACACCAGCGTGGGTTCGCTTTCAGGTGGAAACCAGCAGAAGGTTATTGTGGCCCGCGAGCTATCTCGCAGTGTCAGTCTGGTGATCGCTTCCCAACCCACGCGGGGTCTGGATGTAGGCTCTATTGAATACATCCACATCCAGCTTATCAAGAGCCGGGATGGCGGGGCAGCCGTGCTGCTGGTGTCTCCCGAGTTGGATGAGATCATGCAGCTTTCCGATCGTATCGCGGTTATGTTCCGGGGCAGGGTGGTGGATATCCTGGATGCTAAATCTGCGAACAGGCAAAAACTGGGTCTGCTCATGGCGGGTGTCGTCGATGATGGCACCAAGCCAAAGCGAAGAGCGGTAAAAAAGTGATAACCATCTGCTGAAGTGAAAAGAGGGCCTAAGGCCCTCTTTTTTGTTTGTATAATCCTGGCCTTGGAGGCTAAATGCGCAATCCTTAAAGGTTGAAGAAGTGGGCTTGTTTGTGCTGGGCTGCGCGGCGTATGCCTCTCTGGGGCTGAGTTGGCTGTGGTTTATCCTGCTGCTGTTTGCGCCGGACCTGGGCGCCATCGGTTACCTGGCCGGGCCGCGGGTTGGGGCGGTCACTTACAACGTTACGCATCACAAAGGCCTGGCCATTCTCTTCTATGTTCTGGGGGTTTACACTGCTTCGGTGCCCCTGGTGGTAGCCGGCATCATTATGTTTGCGCATTCCAGTCTGGACCGCGCCCTGGGCTTCGGCCTCAAATATCCGGATGCTTTCCAGCATACACACCTGGGCTGGATCGGCAAGCAGGCCAGCCAGAGTTAGGAGCCGGCCATTATTGGATTCAGCCTGGACCGGGTAACGGTTACCTATAACGCCACGCCCGTTTTCCAAAACCTTTCCTGGGATATCCACAAAGATCGCTGCGTGGGATTGGTGGGCCCCAATGGAGTCGGCAAGAGCACCCTGCTCAAGCTGATTAGCGGGGAGCTCAAGACCGAGAGCGGTTTTGCCAATATGCGCGGCCGCCTCAGCGTCGGATACCTGCAGCAAGAGCCGCAGCTGGACCCGGCGCACATTGTGATCGAGGAAGCGCTAACCGCTTCGGTGAAGGTGCCCGAGTTGCGTCGCCAGCTTGCGCGTGTAGAGACCGATATGGGCCGCCCCGAGGTGTATTCCAACGCGAAGAAGTTGTCGCGCAAGATCGAGGAGCAGGCGCAATTGCTCGAAGAGTTCACCCGCATCGGCGGCCCCGGATACGAGGGCCAGGTGCGCGCCACGCTGCTGAATTTGGGCTTCGCTGAGCACGAGCTGGAACTGCCGGTCAGCGCGCTCAGTGGCGGGCAGAAAAAACTGGTGGGGTTGGCCAAGCTGCTGGTTACGCGCCCCGACATGCTCTTGCTGGATGAGCCGGACAACCACCTGGATATGGCCGGCAAGGAATTCCTGGAGAATTACATCCGCAGCTACCCGGGCGGCGTGGTTATCGTGTCCCACGACCGGTATCTGCTGGATGTGGTGGCCGATGAGATCGCCGACCTGCAGGATGGGCGCATGAAGGTCTACCCCGGCAATTATTCTGAGTTTGCCGCACTCAAAGAAGCCCAATTACAGGATCAGCAGCACCAGTTTAAGGTGCAGCAGCACGAGATTCATCGTTTGGAGCAATCCGCCAAACGCTTGCTCATCTGGGGCCGCACTCACGACAATGAAAAACTTATCCGCCGCGCCAAATCCATGATGAAGCGCATCGACAAGATGGAGAAGGTGGAGAAGCCCATCCTGGAGCACAAGGCCATGGGGCTGCAGCTGGCCGGGTGGCGCGGCAGCAACAGGGTGCTGGTTGTGAAGGGCTTGCGCAAAGCCTTCGAGAACCCCGATACAGGGGAGCCCAACCAGGTGCTCAGCGATGTCAACCTGGCCCTGTGGCACGGCGAACGCGTCGGCCTGGTGGGGCCCAATGGGGCGGGCAAGTCGCTGTTATTCAAGCTGCTGCTGGGGCGGGAGCGTCCCGACACTGGTGAAGTCAAGTTGGGGCCCAGCATCCACGTGGCCTATTACGCCCAGGAACATGAAACGCTGCTTGGGTCTGAGACGCTGATAGATACGGTTCGCAAGGCGGCGAACCTCAATGAACCGAATGCAGTCAAACTGCTGGCCAAGTTCCTGTTCGGATACGAGCAAATGCGCAACCGCGTGGATACACTCTCCGGCGGTGAACGCAGTCGGCTGCAGCTCATCTTGATCACGCTCAGCGGGGCTAATTTCCTGCTGCTGGACGAGCCCACCAACAACCTGGACATCCAGTCGGCGGAAGTGCTGGAAGATGCGCTGGAAGATTTTGAAGGCAGCGTGCTGATCATCTCGCACGACCGCTATTTTCTCGACCGGGTGGCCGGCCGCATCCTTGAATTGAAAGACGGGGAACTAATTGATTATCCGGGCGGCTACAGCGATTACCAGGCCGCCAAAGCCAAGCTTAGCTAGTTGGCTGGGGACTCAGCCCAAGGGGAATCGGCGTGCTGCCGCCCCAAATGCCCAAACACGCGTAATTCCGGAAGGATGAAAGGCACGCATAACAGCGCCCCCAGCGCCATACCTGCCAGCGCGCCCAGCCAGGCCGGCCCGGGCGCAAAGCGCTCCACAGCCAGCAACGCGGCGCAGCCCAGCGCGCAGGCGGCCGCCACACGCAGCAGCGTGTCGCGGCTGTGCAGCAGGGCGGGGTAATCGCGGCGCAGCAGCAGGAACAACAGCAGGGCTTCGGCGGTGAACGAGATGCTCCCCGCCAGGGCAATGCCGCCGGCCCCCATCAGGTTGGTCAACACGATGGCCAGGACAATATAGGCAATCGAATTCAGGCCGGCGGCCAGCAGCGGCGTGGTGGCATTTTGCTGGGCATAGAACGAGCGCGAACCGATCTCCAGCAGGGAGTGCCCCGCCAACCCCAGCAGGTATAGCCGCGTGATCCACACCACCAGGTCGGCCTGCTCCGGGGTGAAAGCCGGGAAAGCGCGGGCGATAACCGCGGGCAAGCCGATGGCCAGCAGGACTGCCGCGGGGACCGTGAAAGCCAGGATAGCGCGCACGGCCCCATTGACAGTTTGCGAGAATTTCTCGCTTTGCCCCAGGCTGAATATCTCCGAGATGCTGGGCAGCAGGGCGATAGCCACCGCGGTGCCCAGCAGCGTCTCCGGCACCTGCATGATGAACCAGCCCAGGTTGAGGGCGGTGATGGAGCCGGCTGCCAGCCCTGAAGCCAGGTTGTCGCGGGCGATGAAATAGATCTGGATAAATAACATGGTCAGCACGCGCGGGCCCAGCAAAACCAGCACTTTGCGCACCCCAGGTGTGGAGAGCCCAATGATGGGCCGCCAGCGGAACCCATAGCGCAGCAGCCCTGGCACCTGGATGCCCAGATGCAGGAATGACCCAATGATGACCCCGTACACCAGGCCTTGCACGCCCAGCCCACTATGCGGCAGGGTGAAACCGGCGATGTGGTAACTCGTGTCCGGGGCCAGCACCAACGCTCCGAAGATCTGACCCAGGTTGTACATGGCCGGCGCCAGGGCGGGCAGCAGGAAATGCTGGTTGGCTTGCAGCCCGGCCATGGCCAGGCCGCTGATGGAGAACACCAGGATGGCGAACAGGTCCAGGCGCATCAAGTGTACAGCCAGGATTTTCTGTTCGGGCGGGAAGCCCGGGGCAATGACCTTATCGATCAGGAACGGCGCCAGGAAAGCGATTACCACTGCCAGCCCGGCGGTGACCACGAAGGCGAAATTGAGGATGCGCACGAACAGGTCCCAGGCCGCCGAACGGCCGCGCTTCTCCAGGTAATCCGAGAGCACCGGGATCAGCGCCACCCCCAGTGCTCCGCCGGAGATCAGCGCTGACAGCAGGTCAGGGATGTTGTTGGCCGCATTAAACACGTCCAGTTGGTAGCCCAGCCCAAATTGATTGTTGACAATTAGCTGCTTGGCAAAAGCCAGCAGCTTATCCGCGCCGAAAAATAAGGCGATGATCAGTGCGGAGCGGGCGAAATGAGAAAGACGGGGACTTACCTTGGGAGCAGCGATGGCGGATTTTATCATGCCCCATATTCGCTGTTGACGACAGGCGCAGTCTGGTATAGACTTTGCCAGTCGGTTCTGCCTCCATAGGCAGGTTTTGCGTCTGGCCCTCTATCCCCCAATTTAGAGCGCTACCCTGGTAGCGCAAACTATATATACCTATTCTTTTCGAATAGCGAAGTTTTGGTTGCTTGGTTTTCCGAGGAGTATGTTTTGTCGACGCAATCTGATTCTGAATTTATGAATTTGAAGCATGTTGCCGCCGAGGGCCGCTGGAAGGGACTGTGGCGCGTGATGAAGGGCGAGCGCCTGGCCTACGGGGCCGCTGGTTTAGGGCTGGGCATTGCCGCGGTAAGTCGCTCTGGCGTTTATTTGCTGTTGGGCTATTTCGTGGATGACGTGCTGGGTACCTCCGGGTTCGCCTCCAAGGTGCCGCTCATCGCCCTGGGCTTTGTCGGCTTGGCCGTGGTCCAGGGCTTATTCACCTACGTCAGTGGCACACTGGCCGGCCGCACCGGGGAAGCGGTGGCCCTGCGCCTGCGCAACTTCCTCTACGACCATATCCAGCGCCTGAGCTTTAGTTTTCACGACCGCACCAAGACGGGTGAGCTGATCCAGAAAGTCACCTCAGACGTGGAAGCGGTACGCCGTTTCATCGCCCAGGAGGCTACCCAGTTTGCCCGCATTGTGACCCTCTTTGTGGCCAACTTTGCCGTGCTGCTGTTCCTGAATGCTCGCCTGGCCTGGCTCTCGGTTATCTGTGTGCCCATCACCGTGACCATGTCTTATTGGTTCTTTGGGCGCATTTCCGCGGCTTACGAAGATTTCCAGAACCAGGACGGCGTGGTGCAATCCATTTTGCAGGAGAACTTGGCTGGCGTGCGTGTGGTCAAGGCCTTCGCCCGCCAGGATTACGAGCGCAATAAGTTCGAAAAGGGAAACTGGGAAAAATATGTGCGCGGCAAACGCCTGTTGCTGTGGCACTCCACCTTTTGGCCCGTTTCCGACATCATCACCGGCGCGCAGATGCTGTTTGGCTATTACCTGGGCGCCCAGATGACCATCAATGGTGTCATGACCATCGGCGACTATCTTGCCTACGTCAGCATCCTGGTGTGGCTCATCTGGCCCATCCGCAACCTGGGCCGCGTTATCGTGCAGATGTCCCAGGGTCTGGTGTCCTTCGACCGCGTCAGCCGTATCATTCAAGAGGACCGCGAGCCCCTGACCGTAGGCGATGTGGCTCCTGAGACCCGCCTGAAGGGTGAGGTTGTCTTCGACGACGTCAGCTTCGAGTACGAATCCGGCATGCCGGTGCTCAAGAACGTCAGCTTCCGCTGTGAAGCCGGGCAGACCGTGGCCTTGTTGGGCTCGACCGGCTCAGGCAAATCCAGCCTGGTGAGCTTGCTGCCGCGCTTCTACGATTACACCGGCGGCCGCATCCTGCTGGATGGCGTGGAATTGAAGCGCTATACGCGCAAATATCTACGTGACCAGATCGGCATTGTGCTGCAAGAGCCGTTTTTGTTCTCCCGCACCATTCGAGAGAACATCCGTTACAGCGTAGGTCGTGACGTGGATGAGGCCGAGATCGAAGAGGCCGCCAAAGCGGCTGCGGTGCATGACGTGATCAAGGAATTTCCCGGGCAGTACGACACACTGGTCGGTGAGAAAGGCGTCACCCTTTCAGGCGGGCAGAAGCAGCGCGTCACCCTGGCGCGCACACTGCTCAAGGATCCCAGCATCCTCATCCTGGACGATGCCACCTCCTCGGTGGACACCGAGACCGAAGCGGAGATTCGGACTGCACTGAAACGCTTGCTGAAGAATCGCACGACCTTCATCATTGCTCACCGCATCCAAAGCGTGATGCTGGCGGACCTGATTCTGGTCTTCGACCATGGGCGCGTGGTGCAGCAAGGCACGCATGAGCAGCTGCTGGCCCAGGAAGGCATCTATCAACAGGTGTTCCACATCCAGACCATGATCGAAGACGAAGTCCAGCGTGAAGTTACTTCTGCGGACAATTAGGAAACGGAATCAACATGGAAGATTTTGCTGAATTTCAAGAAGAGGAATTCTCGACCACCTTTACCGGGCGGACGCTGCGGCGCATCCTCGCCCTGTTAAAGCCGCATTGGATCTGGGTGGTTGGCTTTCTGGTCATGATCGCCCTGGTGTCCACGCTGGACTCTTACTTCACCTACCTGAACAAGGACATTATCGACCGCGGCGTTTCCGGACATGACCTGGGAGTTGTGCTGCAGATTATGATTCCGTACGGACTGCTCATGCTGGTCCAGGCAGTCGGCGTGTTTTCTTTTATCTACCTCACCGGCGTCTTGGGCGAGCGCGTGCGCTATGACTTGCGCAAGACAATGTTCAATCACCTGCAGGACCTCTCGTTGTCCTACTACAACAAGACCCCCGTAGGCTGGATCATCTCGCGCGTCACGTCGGACTCCGACCGGGTGGCTGAATTGGTCACCTGGGGTGCCGTGGATACCACCTGGGGCATCATGAACATCATCACCGCGGCCTTCTTCATGGTGCTGATCAACTGGCGTTTGGCGCTTATGGTGGGCCTGGCCGTGCCCGTGCTGGTGGTGGTGGCTTCCTGGTTCCAGAAGAAGATCATCAAGGAATACCGCCAGGTGCGCAAGATCAACTCCAAGATCACCGGCGCTTACAACGAGAATATCACCGGTGTGCGCGTGGTGAAATCCCTGGGCCGCGAGGAAGCCAACCTGCAGGAATTCAGCGGGCTGACCGGCGAAATGTATCGCGCCGGCTACCGTGCCGCTTGGCTGTCCGCCTTGTTCCTCCCCGTGGTGCAGCTTATCAGCGCCTTTGTGCTGGGCAGCATCATCTGGTATGGCGGCCTGCAGGCGGAGGCGGGCGGCCTGACCATCGGCGGCATTTCTGCCTTCGTGTCCTACGTAACCTTCATGCTGTTCCCTATCCAGGAAATGGCCCGCGTGTACGCGGAGATGCAGCAAGCCATCGCCTCGGCGGAGCGCATCTTTTCACTGGTCGACGCCGTGCCCACCGTGGTGGACCTTGCTGGCGCCAAAGACCCTGGCTCGCTGAAAGGTGCGATCGCCTTCGATCACGTTTCCTTCGCTTATGACGATGCGCCGGATGAAGCTGTGCTGCAGGATTTCAATCTGCAGGTCAAGCCCGGCGAGAATATCGCTTTGGTGGGCGCCACGGGCGGCGGCAAGAGCACAATTGTCAACTTGATGTGCCGCTTCTTTGAACCTACTCAGGGGCGCATCCTCATCGGCGGCACGGATTACAAGGATTTCACCCTGCAAAGCATCCAGTCCCGCGTAGGCGTGGTGCTGCAAACGCCGCACCTGTTCTCCGGCAGCGTGCGCGAGAACCTGCGCTACGGGCGCCTGGAAGCCAGCGATGCCGAGGTGGAAGAGGCCGCCAAACTGGCCGGGGCGCATGACTTTATCGTGGAACTCGAAAAGGGTTACGAGGCGGAAGTGGGCGAGGGCGGCAACCTGCTCTCTGTGGGCCAGAAGCAGCTCATCAGCCTGGCGCGCGCCGTGCTGGCCGACCCTGAGGTCTTCGTGATGGACGAGGCCACCAGTTCGGTGGATACGCTCACCGAAGCGCTGATCCAGCGCGGCATGGAGGTCATGCTCAAGGGCCGCACCAGCTTTATCATCGCCCATCGCCTGTCCACCATCAAGCGCGCCGACCGTATCCTGCTCATCCAGCACGGCAAGATCGTCGAAAGCGGTACGCATGCTGAGTTGCTGCGCCTGGGCGGGCACTACTACCACCTGTACACGCAGCAATTCCGCGACGAGCTCACCAGCAAGCAGGATCCTTTCCTGGCCGGCAAGCTGGCCACCGCGGACGGCATCTAAAGCTGACTTTTAACCACAAAGGCACAAAGAAATTTCATTTCTCTTTGTGCCCTTTGTGGTTTTCATTGATTACTCATTCGAATTTGGACAATCGAGTTGCCTTTACGGCATAATTTTTCGCGCATGGACGACTACGAATTTTACATGGAAGAGCTCCCGCTTCAGGAAACGCGCCCCAGCCGCCCGGCGCGCAGGCGCCGCCGCGGCCTGGGCTGCTCGCGCTGGATGCTGTGGCTGCTGCTGGCCCTGGCCCTGTACTTTTTCGCGCCCTGGCGCACCAACATCTTGGTTTTGGGCATTGACCGCACCGCGCAGGGCAGCGACGTTGGCCGCAGCGACACCATCATGCTGTTGGGTGTGCAGCCGTTCAGCGGGCAGGTTAACTTGCTCTCCATCCCGCGCGATTTGTGGGTGTCCATTCCTGGTTACGGCGAAAGTCGCATTAACTCGGCGCACTCCTGGGGCGAGCTCGCCGCCACCGGCGGCGGGCCGCGCCTGGCCGCAGACACCCTGCGCCAAAATTTCGGGGTGAACGTCTCGTATACCCTGCGCATTCGCCTGGCGGGTTTCCCCGCGGTGATCAATGCGCTGGGTGGCATGGATGTCACTCTCGCCGAACCCACGCCCGGCTACGCCGCTGGCTCATATCATTTCGACGGCGATCAGGCTTTGGCTTTCGTGCGCGACCGCAGAGGCGATGATTTCTTCCGCCAGGCCAACGGCCAGATCTTCGTAGTGGCAATGGCAAAGAAGTTGCTTAACCCGCTGACCTGGTTGCGGCTGCCCGGCGCGCTGGTGGCGCTGGCGCAAACTGTGGACACCAACATTCCCATGTGGAGCTGGCCGCGCCTGGGCCTGGCCATGCTGCGCGCCGTAGTCTTCGATGGCCTGCACGCCGTGGTGCTGCCCGCGAAGCGGTAACGCCTTGGGTCACCGCGGATGGAGCCCAGGTATTGCTGCCCAACTGGGACCTGATCCTTCCCACTGTGCGCGATCTTTTTGGATTTTTCTAGAAAATTTTCTTCTATTCTTAAGTTTTTTACGTTAATTCCACAGGAGAACTGTTATTCACACAGTTTTGCGCGTGCTTTTACACGATAATTAGACAACGCTTCTTATATACTTGTTACAACTTCGCCAATTGATTGGCGAAAAAATTACGGAAGGAGAATTATGGCCCCCAAGAAAGCTGCAAAGAAACCTGCCAAGAAGAAACCGGCAGCCAAGAAACCTGTGAAGAAGGCCGCAAAGAAGAAGAGCCGCTAGTTGGCGCTTTAATTTTGTGGTCAACAAGCAGCGGTGGCGCGAGCCCCGCTGCTTTTTTGTAAAGGGGCGATTTATAATTCATTTACTATGGGCGCCATCGATTCCCACTATCCACTCGTCGAATTGCATCGCCACCTGGATGGCAGTGTGCGTCTGCAAACCATTCTCGATCTCGGCCGCCAGCACAACGTAGACCTGCCTGCCCAGGACCTGGAAGGCTTGCGTCCTTACGTGCAGGTCACCGAGCCGCAGCCCGGCATCATGAAGTTCATCGAAAAATTCAAGTGGATGACCGCCGTGCTGGTGGATTACGAAGCCTGCCGCCGCATCGGCTACGAGAATGTGCTGGATGCCCGCGACCAGGGCATCGATTACATCGAGCTGCGCTTCAGCCCTTTGTTCATGGCCCAGGCGCACGGCCTCGACCCTGCCGGCATCGCCGAGGCGGTCGCCGCCGGCGTGCAGCAGGGTATTGAGGAGACCGGTGTGCAGGCCAATCTCATCGGCATCCTCAGCCGCCATTTCGGCCCGCGCATGGCCATGGGTGAGCTGCAGGCCTTGCTGGAGCACCGTGACAAATTCGTGGGCCTGGACCTGGCCGGGGACGAGGCCAATTTCTCCGGGGAACTGTTTGTAGACCATTTCCGCCTGGCACGCCAATCCGGCTGGCAGGTCACCGTGCACGCCGGCGAGGCGGCCGGCGCCGAGAGTATCTGGCAGGCCATCCGCGAACTGGGCGCCGTACGCATCGGCCACGCCACGCGTGCCCTGGACGACCCGGCCCTGGTGGATTACATGGTCGAACACGCCATCGGCGTGGAAGCCAACCTGACCAGCAACGTGCAGACCAGCACCGTGCCCAGTTACGCCGCCCATCCGCTGAAAGCCCTGCTGGAGGCCGGGGTGCTGGCCACCATCAACACCGACGATCCCGGCATCAGCGACATTACCCTGCCATACGAATACGAATTGCCGCCCCGCAGGCCGGTTTGAGCGTGGAACAGGTCCACCAGGCCCAACGCAACGCCCTGCAGCTGGCTTTCCTGCCTGAAGCGGAGAAGCAGGCTCTATTGGCAAAGAAGCAGGCCGCAAGCAATAATTGATCTCTCTATCGTTTCGCTTGAGTAAAGGAGGATATGCATGCGGGTGATCATTACGGGTGGCAGCGGCCTGCTGGGCCGTGCGCTGACCCAAAACCTGACCCAGGATGGCCACGAGGTCATCATCCTCAGCCGCCAACCCGAACGTGTTAGCGGCTTGCCCGCCGGCGCCCGCGCCGTGGGCTGGGATGCGCGCACTTCGGCGGGGTGGGGCGCCCTGGCCGATGGAGCGGATGCCATCCTCAATTTTGCCGGCGAAAGCCTCAAAGGGCCTGGTTTCCTCCCCAGCCGCTGGACGCCAAAACGCCGCCAGGCCATCCTGCTCAGCCGCCAGGAAGCTGGCGCCGCCGTGGTGCACGCCGTGCGCGACGCCAAGCGTAAGCCCAAAGTGGTGATTCAAGCTGCTGCAGTGGGCTACTACGGTCCGCACGGTGACGAAAAGCTCACCGAAGAGGCACCCCCCGCCGACGATTTCCTGGCCCGAGCCTGCGTCGCCTGGGAAGGATCCACAGCCGCCGTCAAGGACCTGGGCGTCCGCCATGTGGTGCTGCGCACGGGTCTGCTGCTCAGCATGCAAGGTGGAGCCCTCCCGCTTCTGGTGTTGCCCTTCCGCTTGTTCTCTGGCAATACATACGGGTCGGGGAAGCAATATTATTCGTGGATTCACATGCAAGATGAGCTGGCGGCCATTCGCTTCCTGCTGGAAAACGACAAGGCTCAAGGAGTGTTCAACCTCACCGCCCCTAACCCCGTGACCAACCAGAACTTTGCCCACACTCTGGGCCAGGTCCTGCATCGCCCCGTGTGGCTGCCTCTGCCGCGCCTTGCGCTGCAGTTGCCTTTTGGCGACGTGGCTGGCGTGGTCATGGAAGGGCAGCGCGTGCTACCCAGGAAATTGGAAGGCGCGGGCTTCAAATTCACCTTCCCCCAGTTGCAGCCCGCCCTGGAGGATCTGCTCAAATGAAGATCGGCATCGTCGGTGCAGGTTTGATTGGCGCTACCTCGGCTTAGGCCAGGCTTCCTCAGCTCTGCACAGGTGCCGGCCTGTCACGGGTTCGGCTTCGCCCTGGCACAAAACGCCAGCCCTTGACAGACCGCCATATGCTGGTCAGTGGTGGCTATGTTTATTATCCTGGCGAGAAAAACAATTCCCTAATTACTCTTCATTAATTTCACAAAAGCATCCACAACCTGGGGATCAAAGTGGGTACCTGACTGTTCACTGATGTAGCTCAAGGTTTTCTTTTTTGACCAAGCCTTTCGATAGGGCCGATCTGATGTGAGGGCATCCCAAACGTCAATGACGGAGAAGATCCTGGCCGCAAATGGTATTTGTTCACCCTTTAGGCCTTGCGGGTAACCTGTGCCGTCCCACTTTTCATGATGCAGATGAGGTATATCCAGCGCAGGGCGAAGATAAGCTACGGCGGACAGGAAATTGAAAGCATACTGTGGATGGTTTCTCATGACTACCCATTCATCCTCAGTCAATGGCCCAGGTTTTTGCAAGATTGAATCTGGGATTCCCATCTTCCCAATATCATGTAACAAAGCGCCTCGTTTGATATGTACTAATTCACTTTCGTTCACACCCATTGCTCCTGCAAGGGTCACAGTCATCTCCGTAACGCGCCTGGTGTGTTTTTCCGTTTCTCGATCTCTCAGATCAAGTGCTGCTACCCAACCTGCTAGCGTCGCATCATAAGCCGAACGAAGTTCAACATTAGCAAGTTGCGTATTCTCGAACAACATGGCATTGTCTAGAGCAATCGCGGCTTGACCGGCTAGTGACTCGAAGAATTCAAGCCATTGCTGGTCAGGGTTAATCTTTGACTTTTGAAACACCTCGATCACCCCAATTGCAATTCCATTGGCGATCATGGGCGCAGCCAGGTAGGATCGAAAATCGTCTTGAGCGTATTTTGGTAAGTTGTACCCAATTAACTCTGGGGCTTCTATATCTAGTTCTTTGACTACCCGGAGTTCTTTGAGTGCCCTGCCTGCTAAAGTATTCTGTATGGGTACAAGACGCTCCGCGAGATGCTGACTTTTAAATCCGGTAAAAGCTGTATATGCAAACTCCTGTTTGGACGAATTCAATAGCAATATAACTGCTGCGTCTACCTTCAGTTGGCTAATCGCCTGACCGAGGACCACTTCCAAAACATCAGACTTATTCAGGGTAGAGGAAATTGCTTGGTCTATTTTTCGTAGTGAATTGAGCCTTAGCAGTTGAATATAAAGCGAACTTGTTGATTCTTGTAAATCCTTTACGACAAGCATTGAAATCACAAAGGTTGCAATGAGAATAGAACCCTTAATAACCACATATGGAGTTGTGTTGATCACTATCACAGAAAGCGGCACAAGGCTATATGCCATTAGTTGCCTGAATATCCCCAATGTAAGGATGCTAAGTACAGCAACCAGGGTCCCCGTTCTCCATCCTAGGAGTGCTCCGGTCCCAATAACCAATGCAATATATAGTTCAAAAAAGGGAGACTGCGTGCCGCCGGTATAGAAAATCAAAACAGCAAGGAGCAGCCCTACCATGTCTATTTCTAGCATGCTTGCCTGGATTACAAATCCTTTCCGATTAAGAACATAAGGCAGGATTTGCCCAACAACAGCAGCAAGAACAAATACCAATGGTAGTGATGATATTTCTCGACTAGGAATGAGGGCAATTGCGATTACCGTACCTGTGCCAACCAATACCACAATCATGGAAGAGAGCCGTTGGCTAATTTTGATTTTGTCCAAATCCGAATAATCAGGTAAAGCTAATATGGACTTGGCTAAAATGAGTAACTTGCTAAAGGAGATCAAGGTTCCCTTTCGGTCTGTTCGATGGGTTGGACTTTAGTCGGGCCTGGTTCCTCGAATTTAGAGTAAATATGTATTAATCGGCGGCAATCTTCAGTTTCCGGGTTTTCAAAACAGCCTTCGGTAGCGTAGCTCTGAACTTTTGAAATCATTGGACTGTGGTCTAACCTGTGATTTGTCAACCGTACCCGAGAGTGACGTACTTCCGCTGCCTTTAGCCATAAAGACCTACAGTCATGCCCACCTAGTACATATTCGGTTTTGAATGGGGAGGGGGGAGAGACACTATTAGTCTAACAGCATTCATCGTATGATTGGTGTTATAACCTCTGACCTTACAGATTTGTATGTTTATTGCTCAGTGACGACTAACCTTTCCGGGGAGCCATTCCAATCAATTTGGATTAGGCTTCTCAGCCAAACCACCCTCTTAAAATCCGAGCCGCCTCCCTATCTGCTGCAGTTCTGCTGCAGTTGGTATAGAAACTATGTAAACGATATACACAAAACACTTCTTTTTACCCGTAAATATCCCCATCTGGCCGTTTTATCCTTACCAAGTTGCCCCTTGCCCAAAACTTCGAATCAATTGCTCTATCCATTGAGCTACGGCGCATACGAAAATTGCACTTACTTGTACGGAAAATCCTCGAGGCTTTTGAACTCTTGAGAACCTTGATAAACACGTTTCCCGCGAACTGTCGACGTTATTTGCAGTGAAATGAGAATCGCTTCGCAGATCTTTGTTGGTATTGTCGACTTTCTCGCCTAGCTTGATTCGTCGTTATCTGTCGGGCTGGAGCACTGGGCATCGCCAACCCCAGCGGGCGGAACCGCCCCTGCGTAGTAGTCAGCTTTGCCGTCCCCATCATTGTCAACACCATCGCTACATTGCGGTGTACTTACACCGCCACCTGAGCCCCCACCTGATGAAGTGCTTGTAGGCGTGGAGGTCGGGGCAGGGGCTTGCTGTATGCTTACCAAGCCGATCAGATCGTCAGGGTAGATGGTTTCCGTCCCGAGTTTCAAGTCCACCAGATCCACCCATACCCAACAATGGACCTGGAAGTTAGGCTCTTCGACCCGAACATAAGTGCCCTGTGGATTTACGGCCAAAATCAGCGCTTGCTGGCCCTCTTTAATGGTACCGATATTAGCGCTATCGTTATAGTCGCTGGCGCGGCAATTGGTATCTCGAGTGGCTACGGCATAGGGGGTTAGGGCTTCAGCGCTGGTGGCGGTAGCGACCTGCTCACAGCCATTATCGCTGGATATCAGTTGAATTTCTGTCCAGGGGCCTGAACCGTCGCTGGCAAGCGCGTGCGCGCCAGTAGTAGCATTGGTCGGGGTCGACGGTTTGGAGTGGGCCTTCGTTACTAAAAGGGGTGATGCCTACGCCGCTCTCATCCCCGCGGAAAATATTGTAAAAGGGGGCGGTCATGTCCGGGTTTCCACTCGCCTGATATTCAAACGCTAGGGGGGCGCAGTCGCCTTCAGGGTAGTCCAGGTACAGGGTATAGGCCGTATTAGCGTAGGTTTTGTAGACGGGATCGTGGAAAAGTGGAACCTGGAGCTGGCTGGAAACACATTCTGGGCCTGTGCGGAAGTGCAGATATGCAAAATCTTGCAAATCCCCGTTTTGGGTATTGGCAAAACGAATTGACCATACATAGTGCGCGTTTGGTTGGAGGCCAAAAGGTAGCGTGTAATTCAATACTCCCATACCGAACTGCGTCCCTGCCTGAAACACACCGGTATACACATTCCCAGAGTCGTAGTCTGCGACATATTCAAGGGTAAATTCATAGCCATTTTGGCTGCAGTAGGCTGCCAAAGGGTTATTCCACCCAAAGCTGACATTCTGAGGATCCACCAATTCTCCGTTTTTAGGAGAGCAGGAGTCAGTGCCACTAGGACTGCTCACATCGCAAGGGCGAAATTCGTCGGGATAAGAATTCCACGTTTCCAACCCAGTATTGACCGGTTAGATCACTGGGCTCATTGACCGAAAAATTACAGGCAGGGAACGATGGGGGTTCTCCTTGAGGAGGATTTGCGGCTCCAACGGGAAGCTCGGAAGGAGGGGCACAAGCCGCAAGAACCAATGCCATACTTAGGAAAATGAACCCTTGGGATTTGAGTTTCATTTATTACCTTTGAACTGGTCTCTCAATTAGGTCATAAAATGGACGGGGAACAAGGGTGGATTGATCCATCTTCCCAAGAATAGTTTGATTTTGGCGAATCCTCATACTATTCAGATGAACTTTACCATGATTTCCTTCATTATTTTTGGGACCAGAATTCAAGATCCTGTTTCCAGTTTGAAGTCAGGTACTCCTGTGTGCTATAGGCACGTGGGATAACGGCATCTACTACATTTCCCAATCTGACAGTAGTGGGTCGTCTCGCCTTATAGTTGGTTGCGATTGTGTTGCAATTGGTATAGAAACAATAGACTAGATAGAGCCTGTAGCCTGAAATTTACCCGTAAATTCGCCTCATTCTTGAGTTTTCCCTAGGCTCGCTCACCCTTGCCCTAGACTTCGAATCAGTTGGCTGGAGGTTCGAATCCTTCGGCCGCGTAAATTACCCGAGGAGTTATGCATAATGCCGGCTGTCTTCGGTCCTGCCCCCCCCCGGGGCGCGCCGTAATTGTATAATCCACCATCGCCTTCTAAGGAGTAACAACATGAGCACCTTCGCCCGCCAGTCCGCTTTGCTGCTGCCCCTGCTGCTCGCTGTTTCCGCCTGCTCCACGCCCCAGCCTGCACCGGCTCAGACCCAGGCCTTGCCTACCCGCAATGCCACTGCGCCGCAGCCTCCCGCCACCCCGGCGGCGCCCGCCAGCTGGGCGGCGGGCCTCTCCATTGATCAGGTCGCCCTGACCGCAGACCATGCCTCATCCACGCAATTGCATGCTCAGTGGTCGCCCGCCCCGGGAGATATTGACCACTATGAACTGACCTACCAGGACGCTATCGCCGCCGCCTCCCACACCCTCATGGCCCCCGGCTCCTCCCTCGATGCACTCCTGGCAGGCTTGAAATCCTCCACCGCCTACACTGTCTCCCTGCGCGCCTGCCTGGACTCCGCCTGCCAATCCGCTGTTGCCGCCGACGCCTCATCTTCCGCTTCCACTCCTGAAGAGGTTTGGCAGCTCCAGGGCAGCGGTCACTCCTACGAAACCGCCGCCCAGGTCGTGGATAACGGCTCCACCCTTTCCTACGCCCTCCACTATGGTCCCGAGGCCGGCCCCGACCTCGACGGCCACACGCTTTTCTATTTCCACCCCGGCCCGGACATAAACTGGATGGGTGGTATGCGCATGGCCGTCAACAATGCCCCAGGCTCCGATCTGGCCGCGGTGTCCTATTTCGCCACCAACCAGAATGGACTGAAAAATATCTGCCACTCCCCCAACCAGCCCGAGACCTGCCTTGAAGGCCTGGCCCTCCGCATGCTGGCCTTCCAGCCGGTGCCTATGGCCGGAGAGAATCTGATCCGTCTCTTTTTTGAGGCGACCGACCTGCTTAGCGATACCACCCAGCTTTACTATCTCGATAGCTATGATGGTTATATCGGTCAGGACTTTAACTCCGGTCCCGGCGCCGTCTGCGAGGGTGAAGACTATGCGGCCAACGGTTCGTGCCCTCTCCATGTCGCCCTGGCCATCGGTGACCAGAGCGGCCTCACCCAGGCGCGCCAATCCAAGCTCGGCTACCCCACGCAGGATTCCTGGTTATGGGATGGCGCCGCCGGCGCCTATATGGTCATCACCGGCGCCGACGTCTGCAACCAGACCACCAACGGTCTCTTCTATGCAGTATGGGATGGTTCACAATGGAACACCGAGAAAGATGGTTCCTGCCCCCGGCCTCTGGTGCTGTCTGGCCACGGACCAGTCATCGTCCACTTAGGCGGCGATAACTACAAGCTCTATTACGAAGATTCGACCAATGGCAACAACGCCAAGCCGCTTCACCTCATCTATGCCAGTGGCGGAGCCGATGGACAGGTCGCTTTCGAGGATTGGGAGAATGAAAGCGCCGCCCGCGAGGTGAATTTCCTCTGGCCAGATGGCACACCCCTCAACCCCGAAGAGGAATCCGGCCTGGGCGACCACATGATCTATCTGCCCAACGGGGATACTTCCCTGCAGGTGATGTATATGAATTTGGGCGGTTTCGACAACGCCGAATGGAACCAGCCCTCTGCTGGCTTGGGGATAGCTGTTCTGCTCAACCCCTAAAGACCGGGTTTAGCGGCGGCGGCCCATGCCCAGCACGATGGAAGCAAAGTACAGCAGTTGCAGGACGGCGGTGAACAGTGCCGCCACGTAGGTCAGCGCGGCTGCATTCAGCACGCTGTTCACCCCGTTGGCTTCCTGCTGGTCGCTGACGATGCCGGCCGTGGCCAGCAGTTGCTTGGCCCGCGCCGAAGCGTTCAGTTCCACCGGCAGGGTTGCCAGCGCGAACACCGCGCCGCCGGCGAACACGATCACGCCCAGCCAGGCCACCGAGGTCAGCTGCATGAAGATGCCGATCATCAGCAGGATCCAACCCAGGTAGGAGCCGATATTGACCGCCGGCACCAGGGCGGCGCGCAGGCGCAGCGGGAAATAATCCTGCTGGTCTTGCATGGCGTGCCCTAGTTCATGGGCGGCAATGGCGGCCGCCGCCACCGAGGTCCCCTGCGCCACACCGGCCGACAGGCGCAGCACTTTCTGGCGCGGGTCATAGTTGTCGGTCAGGTTGCCCTGGATCTGCCCGATGGTGACACCGTAAAGGCCGCCCCCGTCGATTAGCTTCTGCGCCACTTCGGCGCCGTTCAGCCCTGTTTGGATGGGCACGCGGCTCCATTTCTTATAGGTGGATGTCACGTACCATTGCGCCGCGCCCATCAGGATAAAGGCCGGCAGCATAAAGATCAGATAAGTAGGGTCAAGGAACATTCCTTTTTTCTCCTTCTAACCGCTCTATTGCGCGTTGATTATTTCTACCGCTTTGTCCAGCTGCGGGTCAAGGCCTTGCGAAAGGTCCTGGTCGCTGAGCGCTACACTGGTATCCGGGGTCAGCCCAATGCCGTCGATCAGGCGCTCATTGGGGGTCAGCCAATGGGCGATGGTGATGCGCAGTTCCCCCTCGCCATTGGACAGGCTTACCGGCTGCTGCACCGAGCCTTTGCCGTAGGTGGTATCGCCCACCAGTACGCCGCGCCCGCTATCCTGGATGGCGCCGGCCAGGATCTCCGAAGCAGAGGCCGTGCCGCCGTTCACCAGCACCACCATGGGGATATCGGTGGCAATGCCGCCGCCCAGGGCGTTGTGCGTATCCCGGCTGCCATCCCCATATTGCTCATACAGCACCACGCCATCCGGAATGAATTCGGAGGCGATATTGACTGCCGTATTCAAGAAGCCGCCGCCGTTGTTGCGCAGGTCCAGGATCAGGCCCTTGGGGTTTTGCGCCAGCAGGCTGCTGAGCGCGTCGTGCAATTCTTTGTCGCTGTTGCTCCCAAAGGTGAGCAATTGCAGATAGGCCACGTTGTTATCCAGCATCTTGCTGGTTACGCTGGGCACGCTGATGTGTGCCCGCGTAATGGTTACGTCGAACGGATCCACTCCCTGGCGCCGGATGGTAAGCGTCACCTGGCTGCCCTCGGGCCCCAGGATGTAGCTGATTACCTGGTCGCCCGGAATCCCGGTCATATCTTTGCCATCGATGGCGATCACTTCGTCGCCGGGTTTCAGTCCTGCCGCTTCCGCCGGCGAGCCATCCATGGGTGACACGATGGTCACGTACTCTGTGGTGGTGTCCACGAACGCGCCGATGCCCTCGTATTCCCCTTGCAGGGAAATATCGCTCTGCCGAACCTGGTCGGGGTCCAGATAAGCCGTGTGGGCGTCACCCAGCGCATCCACCATGGAGCGCAGTGAGGCGTGCATCAGGTCTTGATAGTTGCCCTGGAACTGCACGTTGCCGTATTGCACCTTGCGCCAGGCATCCCAGAAATCGGCAAAGGCCTGCGCCGCCTCAGCTGGTGTCCCGGCCTGCTGGGACAAGCTATCCGCGCTGGGCGCGTTACTGGGCACCTGGATCGAGTCCAGGTTCACGCCCTGGTCCTGGGCGTAGGCACTCAGCCCATCCAGCGCGCCTTGCGCCAAAACATTGTCGTCTACTGGCTGGTTGACGAAATCATCCTGCAGATAGCCGCGCGCTTCCCACACCGTGGAGAAGAGCTGCCCCAGGTCCACGCTCTCGGTCGTGGAAAGTGGCTGCGAAGTGGGCGTGGGAACTGTGGCCACGTCCGCCTGGGGCCCGGAAGCCGCAGGCCCAAAAAGGGCTGCCGGGTTGCTCAGGGCTGTGTCGATCTGGTCGCGAAACAAAAAATACCCAGTCACAGCCGCCGCCGCGCTGCAAATGCACAGGGTTGCGATGGCCGCCAGCCCGGCGACAATGTAAACAACGGTTTTTGATTTCATCAAGGCTTCCTTAGGAAAAGGGCGATATTAATTTCATTGTTCAGATTAACACACATTGATTAGAACGGATTAATCCGTTCGGCTGCCGGTCATTCGGGCTTCTTGGCCTCACCGCGCAGCTTTTCCACCTTCTCGGCCAGTTCGGCCAGGTTCTCGTCCTCAGCCTGCCAGGGCTTACCCGCCTGTTTGCCTGCCCGGCGCAGCAGCTCGATCTGGCCGGCCTGGTCGCCGCGGCGCAGGCCCACATACAGCATGGCCGGCACTCCCACGCCTATCAGCACCACCAGGCACACGACCAGGATAATGTTTCCGTTTTGCACGTAAATTTATTCTACCAGCGCGGGCAGGGCCTGCAGCAGGTGCTCCACCAGCACCATGCTCACGTCTGCCGCCGGGTGGGGCTCATGCGTGCCCACCAGGGCCGTGGCCGCCCCCAGTGTTTTGGCCGGCTCCAGGTTGCGTCCCTGGTCATCCACGAACAGGCTGGCTGGTCCGTGGGCCTCCGGCCTTCTCCAGCGCCAGCGCGTACACGTCGGCTTCGGGCTTGTTGCGCAGGTTCATGGCCTTCACGTCCAGGATGCCGGTGAAATATTGGCTTACACCCAGGGCAGCCAGCACCCGCCGGGCGTGCGCCAGGCTGGCATTGGTGAATACCCATTTTTGCTGGGGCAGGGCGGCCAGCATCTTGCTCAGCCGCGCGCTGGGGCGCACCATGGCTTCGATGGGCACATCGTGCACATACAGCAAATAGTCGTCCGGGTCAACCTGGTAATGGTCGATCAGCCCGCGTAAGCTGGTGCCGTAGCGGGTCAGGTATTCATTCCGCAGGGCCGGGATCTCACGCTTGGGGATATTTAACCGCTCCTCCATATAGCTTTCGATGCGCCCGCGTATCGCCAGCCACACCCCGTTGTTGCGCGGATACAGAGTGTCATCCAGGTCAAAGAATATGGTTTCGATTTTCACAGGGGAAAGTATACAGGAGCGCCGCGGCTTAGTTTTCGACTTTCGTTTGCGTCTCTTTGGATTTGTCGATCACATCCTGATAAACGCTCAGTAATTCTGTAAGCGTGGTTTTCCAGGCGTATTGGATGGCCTTCTTCTGTCCGGCTTCCCCCATGGCTTTGATTCTTTGCGGGTCCGCAGCCAACTTGCGCACACTGTCCAGGAATTCGGCATGGTTCTCGGGAGCGTACAGCATCCCCGTTTCGCCCTCTTCCACCAGGTCCACCACGCCGCCGGAGCGCGGCGCCACCACCGCCAACCCTGAGGCCATGGCTTCTGCCACCACGTTGCCGAAGGTCTCCTCAGCGCCGGTAAAAACAAAGATGTCGCCGGAGGCAAACGCGCTGGCCAACTCGTCGCCATGCAGATAGCCTGTGAATACGGTGGGTGTGCCTTCGAACAATTTCTCCAGGCGTGCTTTATCCGGGCCATCCCCCACGATGGCCAGGCGGATGCCGGGGATCTCCTTTGCCACCGGCAGCAGCCAGTCGCAGCGTTTCTCTTTGGACAGGCGGCTGACGAACAAAAGCAGCGCTTTGTCTGGCTGGCCCCCGGAGAGGCGTAGTCGCATTTCCGGCGTTGCATTCGAAGGCTGGAAGCGATCGATGTCTACGCCGCCGGTCCACACGGCCAGGCGCTCGAAGCCCTTCTCCTCCAGTTGTTTCAAGGTGAACTCGGAGGGGGTCAGGTTGAGATCAGCCTGGTTGTGTACCCAGCGGTAATACCCATAAATAGGTCGGGAAAGAAAACCCAGCTTCCAGCGGCGGGCGAAGCCTGGCAGGTCGGTGTGATAGGAAGCCACAATGGGGATGTGGTGCCGGCGCGCTACGCGCAGCCCCGCCAGCCCCAGCGAGGTCGGGTTCACCAGGTGGATGATGTCGGGCTTGAACTTAAGCATTTCTTTTTCCACCCGGGCGATGGGCAGCGCCACGCGCATCTCCGGGTAAATGGGCATGCGCACACTGACCCGCGGGAAGATCTCAGTGTCGGCGTACGAGTCCACCGTGCCCTTGGGCACGAACATGATGCTATCGTGGCCCTCCTCCTGTAAATACTCCAACAGGTGGGTAAGGGTTACTACGATGCCGTCAACTTTGGGGAGGAAAACTTCGGTGAAGTATGCGATGCGCATGCTTAGGTCCTGCAACCCCCATTATAAGCCCTGGGCTTGCGGCCTTTCGCATACCGTTTGGCTGCCCGGCCTAAAACCTTCGGCGCTTTTTTGGCAGGATGGGACTTAGATCAAAAAACCGGGAGACCTCACGCTGGTAAGCCATGTATTCCTGCCCATAGCGTTCTTCGAGCCAGATCTCTTCGGCGAAGGGACTTATCAGCAGGCAAACGATGCATAACAGGCTCACGATCCACACCAGTTGCGAGCTGGCCAGCAGCGCAAAGCCCAGCATGGCCAGTGCCCCGCCCAAAAACTGCGGGTTGCGCGAATATTGGTACGGGCCGCTGCGGCTTAGCGCGCCTTTAACCCCCAGCGATTTTGGCAAGGTCAGGGTCTGGATGCCCCACACGGAAAGTCCCACGCCCGCTAAGAGGAACAGCAAGCCGAAGAACCAGTGGCTCCCGCCGGAGCTGTTCCAGTCCTGCGCGCCCAGCACCATCCCGCTGCCAAACAAGGCCACATAGGCAACCGCGGTCACCACATATTGCCAGGAATTCAGTCTGGGAGCCGGCCACACACGGCTTTCGGGCCATAAAATGGAAACCAGCAGGATCACCAGGATCACGGACCCGCTTAGCCAGCCGAGGATGAAGAAAAGTTCTTTCAGGGTTAACTCCTGTTCGGGTTATTTGGAAATTGGGTCGACGTAGATCTGGCCCGTAACCCGCGGCCCCAGCACGATGTCCTCCGGGCTGTCGCCAACGCGCAGGTAGAGGTTACCGTCAAATTCGGAAAATTGAGTTACTTCCAGTTCAACCCCCGGCACCACGCCCAAATGACTCAGGTGGCGCAGCAGTTCCGGAACCGTGTCGCGCACACGCACCACCCGGGAGCGCTGCCCTGCGCGCAGGCTGCTCAACCGTGCAGCCGGGGACTCCGGCACGCTCAGGTCCAGGCGCGGGATCGGGTCGCCATGCGGGTCCATGCGCGGGTCGCCCAGCGCCTCGGAGATACGTTCCTCAAATTGCTCTGAGATCACGTGCTCCAGCCGGTCTGCCTCCTCATGCACTTCATCCCATTCGTAACCCAGGATTTGGTGCAGGAACAATTCCAGCAGGCGGTGGTGGCGCACGGTTTCCAGGGCCACCCTTTCACCCTCAGGCGAAAGCGTGGCGCCACGATGCTTCTGGTATTCCAGCAGAGGCGGCTCGGTGGCCGCCAGCTTCTGCAGCATCCCCGTGACCGAGGCCGGGGCGATATCCAGGTATTCAGCCAGGGCATTGGTGGTGGCGCGGCCCTCGTCGCGGGTCAGTTCGTAAATGGCTTTAAGGTAGTCCTCAATGGATTGAGATAACGATTGTCTCGGACCCGCTTTTGATTTAGCCATAGCTAAATTGTATTCCTCCAGGGGAGCTATTGTCAATCTTCCATTTATAATCGCCGCATGGATATTACCTGCCCTTATTGCGGCACCTCTTACACCAGCTTCCAATCCAACTGCTCTCGCTGTGGCGCACCGCTGCCCGCTCCCTCGCAACTGGCGGCTGCCGCCGCCCGCCGCAAGCTGCAGATGCCTCCCGATCCGCCTCGCGAGATTTCCAGCAGCTACGCCTGGAAGCTGATGCTGACCGACGGCTGGGCCATCGCCGCCTTTGTGTTGCTCATCATTGGCCTCACCTTCACCCTCACCGGAGGCGGGCTAACCCTCGGCATCGTTACCGCCGTTGTCGGCCTTCCCTTCCTGTGCCTGGGCCTGGGCTTTTTGGGCGGCGGCGGGTATCTGTTTTTCTGGCGTTTCCAGCTGGCTCAAGATCAGCTCGGCGTGCTGCGCCACGGCCAATCCACTGTGGGCGAGATCACTGAAGTGCACGAGAATGTCAACGTCACCGTCAACGGTTACCACCCCTGGGATATCAGCTATAAATTCGAACTGGACGGCCAGGAATACACTGGCTCGGTCTCTACCCTAAATGCCCCAAGTGAAGCTCTGCGGCCCGGCAATAAGGCGGCCGTGCTCTACCTGCCCGACAAGCCGCAGCACAACGGGTTATATCCCCATCCCTGATTTTCCCTTATTTCTGTTCCTCATAAGCCGGCCACGGGTCTACATCCACAAAGGTCACGTAGCCGTGCTTCTCCGCCGCCGAGACGCGCCCGTGGGACTCTTCGGCGCAGCCCGGCTCATCCACCACGTCGACGGCATGGCGGTAGCTGCCCACCGCGGTGAACACGAACTGGCCGCCCTGGCACACCCAGGCCTCCAGCACGTAAGGCGTTTGCTCCGAGTTGTCGCCGCGGCTGGGCACCAGTTCCAGGCCGCCGTAGCTCACCGTCACCGTGTTGCCGTCCCGCGTAGCTCTCCACATTGGCCATCGGACCATAGAACGTCGACCAGGGCAGCACCACGTGCGAGTCCATGGGCGGCAGGGATAGTGGGTCGCCCTGGATGTCCAAATAATCCGGCCCGCCATTCACCCAGCAGCGGTTGCTGCCGCCGATGGCTTGCGCCAGCACCCAGTGGCTCAGCTCCATGCGGCCCACCAACTCGATGTTGGAGCCGCCCGCAAAGCTGAACTTGAACAGGTACGGCTCGCCCGGCCCGAAGCGGCAGGCTAGCCGGTCGCTCACCAGCACCTTGGCGCGCAGCGAGCTGACGTAGGTGGGTGTGATGGTCGCCGTGGGGGTATCCGTTGGGATGGCAGTGGGCGTGTCGGTTGGCGTGGGTGTGTCGCTGGGTAGCGGGCTGGGGCTGCTGCTGGCCGTCGCCGGCGCCAGGCTGGGCGTGGCGCTGGGCGTCCGGCGTCGCCGGAGCGCAGGCGGCCAGGGCCAGGCACAATGCCATTATCAGGCAGAAGCGGCGCATGCTCTAGTTGGGCCAGGGGACGCTGACCCAGCCGGTGTAGCCATGCTTATCCGAGCCGAAGGCGCGCCCGTACGACTGCTCTGAGCAGGTTTGCTCGTCCTGGATGTCCACTGAGGTCTGGTTGGTGCCGTAGGCGCGGAACACGAATTCGCCGCCCTGGCAGGTCCACGCCTCCACCAAATACTTGTTCTGCCCCGAGTCGTCGCCGGGCAAATAGTCGAACGGGTCCCAGAAGACGGTGACCACGTTGCCGTTCCGCCGCGCGCCTACGCCCTTGAGCGCGCTGTAGGGCTGCGTGGTGTAGGGCAGCACCAGGTGCGGGTCGTCAATGGGGTAGATCTTGCTGAGGAAATCGCCGCCCAGGGTCACCAGTTCCTGGCTGACCCAGCAGTTGAAATCCGGGCGCTTGAGCGTGTGCAGGAACCACCAGTTCTGGTTCAAGGCCATGTAGCCGGTGACCTCCACCGTGTCGTCCTTGAACAGCGTGGTGCGCAGCAGGTAACCGCCGCCCGGCCCGAAGCGGCACGAGGCCATATCCACATTGATGGTGCCCCACACCAGATCCGGCGTGGGTGTCAGCGTTTCGGTGGGGGCCAGCGTATCCGTCGGGGTGAGCGTGATGGTGGGCGTATCCGTCACAGTGGGCGTCAGCGTGGCGGTGTCGGTGGCCGTCGGCTGCGGCGTGTTGGTTTCAGTGGGGGTGGCGGTAGCCGTCGGCTCCGGAGCCGCACACGCCGCCAAAAGCAGGGCGGCTGCGCAGGCGTATAAAAGAAGGGTGCGTGGGTGCATGCGGCGATTATAGTCAGTTTTGGAGGGCTTTAGACTCCTCATTATTCTGATGAATTGTTTATTGTGTTTTTAATCAAATAGTGATACGATTTTCCTTGGAATCGCAGTGTAGTTCTAATACGGGGGGTAGGCTTCTCGAGTTGGAACCCTGGATCCGAAATATCAAGGCCAGCAAAGACCTGAAGGTTGAGCTGGCACAAGGAAAGGAGTTCCAATTCCCATGGCAGAACGAGAACAGGGAACCGTAAAATGGTTCAATGGCGCTAAGGGTTTCGGATTTCATCTCCCGCGATGGCGGCGAAGATGTGTTCGTACACTTCAGCGCGATCTCTGGCGAGGGCTTCCGCAATCTGGAAGAGGGCCAACGTGTTGAATTCACGGTGACCCAGGGCCAAAAAGGCCTCCAAGCCCAAGATGTAACTGTTATTTAAGTTACTTCGGACGATTTTACGAAAGAGCCGCCGATTTTTCGGCGGCTCTTTTTGGTTCCTTCTCCGTCATTGCGAGGAGGGCCGGCTGCCATCGGGCAGCCTGTGCCCGACGTTTGTGAGGCCTGCCAACTCCGTCATTGCGAGGAGGGCCGGCTGCCATCGGGCAGCCGGTGCCCGACGTGGCAATCTCCCTCCCAGTGAAGAGTGCCTTCGATGTTTCCTAAAAGGCGGAGATTGTCACACTGCATTAGCATGTTCTCACCATCTTGTCATTCCGAGTGAGGCCTGCCAACTTCGTCATTGCGAGGAGGGCCGGCTGCCATCGGGCAGCCGGTGCCCGACGTGGCAATCTCCCGTCCCAGTTAAAGAGTGCCTTTCGATGTTTCCTAAAAGGCGGAGATTGCCACGCTGCGCTGCCATGCTGCGCATGGCCTGCTCCGCTCGCAATGACCGTGGGAACTAAGCCGGTGTACACCGCGGTGCGACCTGGGCCGCGACTCACTTTATAGTTACGGCGGCCTGCTGTATACTGTCCGCATGAAATCATTCAAACTCGAATCCACCGCCGACGCCGGCCTCCTCATCGCCGCCGTGCTGCTGCTGGGCGCCGCCGCCTCCTGGCTCACCTACGGCTTCGCCGAGGCGCTGCGCGGCTTCGTCGTCGAGATGATCATCCTCGGCGTCACCTTCTACGTCGCCCGCCAATACCTCCCCTGGGAGGATGCTGAGCGCGAGCGCATCAAGCGCCCGGCCATCGAGCTGCTGCTGGGCCTGGCGGCCGTCGTGGTGTTCTTCGTCGTTTGGCCGCTGTTCTCGCACCCGCAGGGCATCGAAGATATGTTCCTGCAGGTCATGCTCTCGCAGGCGGCCGTCGGCGCTTTTGCCGCCGCCCTGCTGATCTCCCTGCGCTACAGCCGCCAGGGCTGGGGCCTGCGCTGGCCCACCCGCCGCGAGCTGCTGGTGACCGCCGGCGTGGGGGCCCTGGTCATCGGCCTCAGCTGGCTCTTCGGCAGCCTTCTGCAGCCCAGCTCCGTGGTCGACCTGGTGGGGCCGCAGCGGCCCCTGGTGCCCGGCACCCTGCTGTGGAGCTTTTGGCAGGCGCGCGCCACCGCTGGCAGCTTTCTGCCTTTCCTTTTGGGTGTGTTCCTGCTGGGCGTGATCGGGCAGGAGTTGTTCTTCCGTGTCTTCTTGCAGGCCCGCCTGGCGCACTACCTCCCCGGGCGCTGGGCGCTCTTCTGGCAGGCGGCCCTGTTCGCCGCCGCCAACCTGCTGCCGCTCTACATCGTCACCGCCAACGCCGGCAGCAGCCTGGACCCCGGCTTCGCCCTGACCCAGGCGGCGGTGCTCAGCAACGGCGTATTGGCCGGCTATTTCTGGCGCAAGACCGGGTCTTTACCGCTTCTGGTGCTAGTGAGTTTGCTGGTGTTCGTGCGGTGGGGGCTGTAGCTTGTTAGCTAAGGATGTGACAAACTGCAAAGCGCCGCTGTAGACGATATTATTTCTGGCACAGGATCTGGTCATTGCATCTCTTGGTGCTACCAAATTTTTCCTGCTTCGAGTGGGGTTTAAGCTCGATAGCATTCAGTTGTTTTGCCGGAACATCTGACAGTTACTGCAAACCCAGCGCCGCACCCAGATAACGCGTGATCAAAAACACGATCACGGGGATCAGGAAGGGTGTCAGCAGGTTGCGCAGCGTTTCCGGCTGCCACGGCCAGGTAGGCATCTTCTGGATCAGCTCGCGTTCCTCGCGCAGGGCCGAAAGCGTGCCGCGCATCTTGTCCACCTCAGCGAACTGTTTCTTGGACACCGCCTTGTGGATTCCCACCTGCACTTGCTGAAGGTCATTACCGATCTCGGCCAGAAGGCTTTCCTTGTTTGAGCGCATACGTGTATTGATCTGGCTGAGGGGGATGAAGAAGACCACCAAAAGCATGATGGCTATGACGTAAAGATTAATGATTGCACCCGGGGTTACGAAGAAATTCGCCAGCGGCAGGCTAGGGATTGTGTAGGCAAGCAGTATGGCTAATGCAATCGCTGCCCCGTAACTGGAAAGGGCATAAACAGGCTGGGGATTAAAGATATCTGCCTCAGTATTCGCCAGCAGGCTCCGCATCATTTTGATCTGGCGGAGAATGCGATAAGTTAGCAACGCAGAAAAGGCAAGGGTGAGTCCGAAACCAACAATAGTGATTAACGGCCAAACTTGCGTAGCTTGCGGATCGACAGTTACGGCATCCAGAAAGCCACCATAGCCGATGATTCCGCCCAGGATAAAAAGCCCGCTAGCCGGAATCGCTGGAAGCGAGAGAAATTCATTGGTAATACGATCAATCTCTTTTCTTTGTTTTCGGCTGCCGGTAAAAAACTTCCTCAGTGCCAGGCCGGCGCGATGGTCCATGTATTGCCAGGCAATCATGGTCCCCAGGGAGAACATGGGATTGGCTACCAGGAATGAGTTGATCTGCCCCTGCGGCAGCCAGCCGTTTTGCCACGCGATCCAATGCCTGGCAGCCGCCAGCCCAATTACGATAAGCACGCTGATCGCCCAAAATGGAACGGGCAGCCCGTTCAGTCGTTGGAAAAACCAGCTAAGCCAGCGCGGACTGTAATTGGGAACTTGATCCCTCATGTTCGCATTATAAATCAGCAAACTCGGTTTCAGCCTACGACACCCGTCATTGCGAGGAGCAAATTCCGTGCCTCGGCACTGAATCGCGGAGAAGCAATCCCCCCCACGGCGATAGCTATTCGCTGCTTTTCCCGTTTATACTTTGCCCCGATGAACGCCCTGCGCGCCCTGCAACATCGCCCCTTTGCACTGCTCTGGACCGGACAGACCATCTCGCGCCTGGGCGACAGCTTCTATCACATCGCCCTGGCCTGGTGGGTGCTGGAGAAGACCGGCTCCGCCGTGGCCATGGGCAGCGTACTCATCTTCTCGCAGATCCCCATGCTGCTCTTCCTGCTCGTCGGCGGGGTGGTGGTGGACCGCCTGCCGCGCATCCGCGTCATGCTGGTTTCGGATGTGCTCGGCGGCCTGGTGGTCTCGCTGGTGGCGCTGTTCTCCTGGATGAACGTGCTGGAGATCTGGCACATCTACATCGCCAGCATGCTCTTCGGTTTCGTGGAGGCCTTCTTCATCCCCGCCTACCAGGCGGTCATCCCCGAACTGGTGCCCGTGGAGACGCTCACCAGCGCCAACTCGCTCAGCGGGCTCAGTGTGCGCGTCAGCGGCATCGTCGGCCCGGCGCTGGGCGCCGCCCTGGTGGCGGCCGGCGGCACCTCGCTGACCTTTGCTCTGGATGGGCTGTCCTTCTTTGTTTCCGCCGCCTTTGTGCTGCCCATCGTGCGCCAGGGACTGGACCAGCTGCAGGCTAAAGCGGCCCAGGCGGCCGGGAAGCTGCCCGTGCGGGAGGCGCTCAGCCGCGGTTTCGCCGACCTGCGCGATGGCTTCAAGTTCATCGTCACCGTGCCCTGGATCTGGGTCTCCATCGCCCTGTGGGCCTTCATCAACATCACCGAGAGCGGGCCGCGCGCCGTAGCCCTGCCCTTCCTCATTGAACAGAACCTGGGAGGGGATGTCAGCCTGCTGGGCTGGTTCGGCTCGGCCTCCTCGCTGGGCTTCGTCATTGGCATGCTCTGGCTGGGGCAATATGCCCGTCTGCACCGCCGCGGCTTGCTGGCTTACGCGGCCGCTATTGCCATGGGCGCCGTGATGCTGCCGCTGGCCTTCCTGCTTCCGGTGCCACTGCTCATCGTCTCTATGTTGCTGGGTGGCCTGGCCACCTCCGTGATCAGCCTCATCTGGACCACCACCCTGCAGGAGCTGGTACCCAAGGATCTGCTCGGCCGCGTCTTCTCCATCGACGCGCTGGGGTCTTTCGTGCTGCTGCCCATCGGCTACGGCCTGGCCGGCCTCATGACTGACGCCACCGGCGCTCCCACCGTCTTCCTGGTCGGCGCCGTTGGCACCATGCTGCTGGCTGCCCTCGGCCTGCTGCACCCCGCCATCCGCGCCCTGGATTGAGCCTGCAGGACCGATACTTATTCTTATATGATGTTAAGACCGCTAAGCCACTATGTGTGATAAAGTCATTGCGTTAGTTAGCACGCAGTTCTGATACAGGGGGCAAATACGCTCGTTTGATTTGGAATTCCTGCCTGACTGAAATATAACCCCCGGCCTTTGCTGGGGAAGAAAGGAGTTTCAAATCCAATGGCTGAACGAATTCAAGGAACCGTAAAATGGTTCAACGGCGATAAGGGTTTCGGTTTCATCACCCGCGAAGGTGGTCCTGATGTGTTTGTGCACTTCAGCGCCATCAGCGGCGATGGCTTCAAAAACCTGGAAGAGGGTCAAAAGGTAGAATTTACCGTGACCCAAGGACAGAAAGGCCCTCAGGCCCAAGACGTCACCCCCGTAACCGACTAATCTCGTCACGGGAAACATAAATGGGCCTGCTTACATTTTGTGAGCAGGCCCTTTTTCAAAATGGGGCTGGGGGTGCCAAGGATGCGAGGAATCGAAATGTTGAAAATAACCGATCGGGATCTTAGCCAAACCAGGCTGGATGAACTAAATACCGCCATTGACCGCATGGCAGTAGAGATCGCGCATAAAACCCAGGTAGCTAAACTGGCCTTTGGCAGGCGCCTTGACATCTTGAGGGAATGCTGGGAAGACCTCGATGAGCGCTTGGCTCCACCGCTGCGCTCCCAGGATTGGGCCGAGTTCAACGCCCGCCTGGATGGCTTCCTCCACGAAGCCAGGTCCCTGGCTGGCGAACTCCACCGGCAGCCCCCGGAATTGTGACCTCTGCCTTTTTGTTCGGCTAAAAACCGAGCATCGAACCCAACAAACGTTGTATCAAATAAGCCATGGCTGGCAGCAGCAAGGGCGCTAGCAGATTGCGCAGGGTTTCTGGTTGCCAGGGCCAGGTGGGGATGCGCTGGATGATTTCTTGCTCATTTCTCAATGTGGAAACTGTAGCCTGCATCTTGCCCACTGCGCCATAGGCTTGCTTCTGCACCGCCTTATGTACGTTGTTATGCACGCTTTCGATGTCCTTGCTTAACTGGGTCAGCAAATTTTCTTTGGCGCCGCGCATGCGCTGGTTGACGGCAAAAATTTGCGCAAAGAAGAATGCCACCAATGCGCAATAACCTATTAGCTGGTACACGATTCCAAATAGTGAGATGATCAGAGGGGGCCAGGCGATCAATTGCACAACGTAAAGAGCCAGCACCAGCGTGGCGATATTGGTTACTGAATAGCGCGTAAGAGCGTGCAGGGGGGCCGGGTTGAAAAGATCAATTTCCAACTCGCGGTAGAGACGTCGGGCGATGATTGATTGACGAACAATGCGTGCCAGGCTGAGCGTATAAAAGCCCCCCGAGATGATCGCGTTGAACAAGAACCAGGCAGGCAGTAATTCAGCGGTTAATGGGAGCAGCGGTACCAGGGCAACGTAATAACCAATCGCGCCGATCGCGGCGCCAATCAGGAAAAACAAGCCACCCCAGGGGGAAGGTAAAGAAACGAAATCTGAAAGAATGGTTTCTATCTGTGCGCTATTTTTCTTGCTCCCCTGGAAGAAGTCATGGATTGCCGGCACAGCCCTATGGGTGAGAAAAAGCCATTGTGCGTAAAAAACTATCTGATAAAGACCGCCTATCAGAAGGAATATCCGAGTTTCGCCAAAAGGAAAAGTACCCTGGCTCCAGGCAACCACATTGATTAGTACGCCGTTGGCAGCAATCAGCAGGAATGCCAAAAGCCAACCTGATATCGGCAGTTTTTCGATAAAGGCCGAAAAGCGGTAAAGCCAGCGCGGAGTGAATACAGGCAGGCGCTCGTTTGTCTTCATTGCTGCGCATTATAAAACAGTCAAGCAGTCCGAATTTGAGCCATAGGAAAGAACTATATCCACAGTAATTACCGTGGCGGCTGCCTGGTTTCTGGCGCTATCGCTATGTTCGCGCTTGTCAAGGCTGTCACCAGCGAGCGATACTGGTCCAACCAACTTTAGAACCATCTTTTACTTACACATTTGTTGACTTGGATTGGCGCTGTGTGGCATAATCGACCTGATATCCAATAGCTGTGACAGAGAAGACTAAGCTGGCTGCACCGCAAGCGAACCCGGGATGGTGAGAGCCGGGTGGGCAGCGCCAGTCGAAAATCCCTCTGTAGCCGCAAACTGAACAGCTTAGGCTAAGTAAGTGATGCCGGGATGCCCCCCGTTATAGGAGCAGGCCATGCTGGTGGCCTAAAGTGCATGTCAATCTGACATGAACGCGGGTGGTACCGCGGGAGTTCAACTCTCGTCCCGGATTTTCGGACGGGAGTTTGTGTTTAACCAGCCTTCCGTAAGGGCGGGATCTCCCCGCCCGTTGCTAAGGAGTCACATGACCTTCAAAGAAGTCCCCAACAAAGTAGATTTCGTGGCCCAGGAATACGCCACCCTCAAATTCTGGGACCAGACCAAGGCGCTCAGCCAGCTGCGTGCCTTGCGTGCCGGCGCCCCCAAGTGGAGCTTCGTGGATGGCCCCATCACCGCCAACAATCCTATGGGCGTGCACCACGGCTGGGGCCGCACTTATAAGGACCTCTACAACCGCTATTACGCCATGCAGGGCCGCGAACTGCGCTACCAGCAGGGCTTTGATTGCCAGGGTCTGTGGGTCGAGGTGGAGGTCGAGAAGGAGCTGGGCTTCAAATCCAAGAAGGATATCGAAGCCTACGGCCTGGCAAAATTCGTGCTCAAGTGCAAAGAGCGTGTGCTGCGCTACGCTGCCGTGCAGACCGAGCAATCCCTGCGCCTGGGCTACTGGATGGAATGGAACCCGCCCGACAGTTTGCGCTGGTTGGGCGACCAACTAGCCGCCGACTTGCAGAAAGTCATCGAATATGAAGGACCGGCCGGTGGAGCCGAAGGCACTGTGGAGCAGGTTGTCGGCCGCCTGGGGCTGCCCGAGCTTGGCGGTAGCTATTTCACCTTCAGCGACGAGAACAATTACATGATCTGGTCCTTCCTCAAGAAGTGCTGGGAGCAGGGCTGGCTCTATCGCGGTGCCGACTCGATGCCCTGGTGCCCGCGCTGTGCCACCGGCATCAGCCAGCACGAGATCGAGTCAGATGGCTATAAAGAAGTCACCCATCGCACCATCACGCTGCGCTTCCCGCTGCGCCAGCGCCCTGGTGAGAACCTGCTGGTGTGGACCACCACCCCATGGACGCTGCCGAGCAATGTGGCCGCCGCCGTCGGCGCCGACCTCACCTATGCCAGGGTCAGGCAGGGCGATCAGATCTATTACCTGTCCAAGGGCACTCTGCACATGCTCAAAGGCGACTACGAACTGCTGGGCGAGTTGAAAGGCCGCGACATGGAAGGCTGGACCTACGACGGCCCCTTCGATGACCTGGCCCCGGCGCAAACCGTGGGCGGCTTCACCGACCTCGAAGAGGTCAAGGTGGGCGTCACCCAGTCCGCCGTACAGGCCCACCGCATCATCCTCTGGGATGGCGTCGGTGAGGAAGAGGGCACTGGCATCGTGCACATCGCCCCCGGTGCCGGTACTGATGACTACAACCTGGGCCGCCAGCTGCACCTGCCCGTTATCGTCACCATTGACGAGGAAGGGCGCTTCGTGCCCGGCACGGCCGATTGGCTGGAGGGCCTCAATGTAAACGAGGTGCGCCAGCCCATCTTCGACGCCCTGCAGAAAAAAGGCCTGCTCTACAACTTGCAGGATTACACCCATCGCTATCCCACCTGCTGGCGCTGCGGCACCGAACTGGTGTGGCGCGTCGTGGAGGAATGGTTCATCAGCATGGGCGAGACCTACGACAAGCCTCGCGAAAAGCTCACCCAGGCTGAGAAGGATGCCAGCCTGCGCTACCAGATCATGGATGTGGTCGACCAGATTCGCTGGGTGCCGGAATTCGGCCATGCGCGCGAAATGGACTGGCTGCGCAACATGCACGACTGGATGATCAGCAAGAAGCGCTATTGGGGCCTGGCGCTGCCCATCTGGGTCTGCGAGGATTGTAAGAAACACACCGTCATCGGCAGCGAGCTGGAGCTGAAAGAGCGCGCCATCTCCGGCTGGGATGATTTCGTCGGCCACACGCCGCACCGACCCTACATTGACGCCGTCAAGGTCAAATGCGACGATTGCGGCGGCAGCATGACTCGCATCCCGGATGTGGGCAATCCCTGGCTGGACGCCGGCGTCGTGCCTTTCAGCACCTTGCGCTATCGCAGTGACCCCGCCTATTGGCAAAAGTGGTTTCCCGCCGACTGGGTCAGCGAAAGTTTTCCCGGCCAGTTCCGCAACTGGTTCTATAGCCTCCTGGCCATGGGCACCGTCCTGGCCGAGCGGGCGCCGTTCCTGAATCTTTTCAGTTATTCGACCTTGCTGGACGAGCAAGGCCGCCCAATGCACAAGAGCACCGGCAATTCCATCGAGTTCAACGAAGCCGCCGACAAGATGGGCGTGGACGTGATGCGCTGGATGTATTGCGCCCAGAAGCCGGAGAACAACCTGCTCTTCGGCTACAACCGCGCCGACGACGTGCGCCGCCGCTTTCTCATCCCGTTATGGAACGTGTACAGCTTCTTCGCCACCTACGCCCGCCTGGATGGCTGGGCGCCGGATTTCAAAGCCTTCGACCCGGATTACCCCGAAGGAGCCACACCCCAATCTGACAACGTGTTGGATAAATGGATCCTTGCCCGACTCAACCAAACCGTCGCACAGGTGACCAACGCTTTGGATGACTGGGATGCCTTCTCTGTGACCCTGGCGGTCGAAGCCCTCATCGATGACCTGACCAATTGGTACGTGCGCCGCAGCCGCCGCCGCTTCTGGCGCAGTGAGCAGGATGCCGACAAACAACAAGCTTACGCCACGCTCTACCATGTGTTGGTCAAATTGGCCCGGCTGCTGGCTCCCGCCACCCCTTTCGTGGCTGAGGAGATGTACCAAAACCTCGTAGGCCGAAACGGGGAGTCGGCGAAGCGAACTAAGAAGAGCCCATCCCAGCGTGCACCATAGCCTATGGCCAAAGTCCGACACCAAGGCTGTGGATGCGACTCTGGTTTCCGAAATGGGCCTGGCGCGCCAGATCGCCAGCCTGGGCCTCAGCGTGCGCGGCAACGCCAACCTCAAGGTGCGCCAGCCGCTGGCAACCGCCAAGGTGCATTCCAGCAGCGGCGCCAGCCAGCTGTCCGATTACCTGGCTGACATCGTCAAAGATGAACTGAATGTCAAAGCGTTGGTTTTCGTCAAGCAGGCCGGCGAGTTGGTCAGTTATCGCCTGCTGCCCGATAACGCCAAGCTGGGTCCCAGGTTCGGCGCCGATTTTCCCAAGCTGCGCAAAGCGCTGGACGCCCTGGATCCCGCCGAGGTCAAGGCCAAAGTGGACGCCGGGGAACCGGTAGCGCTAAAGCTGGGCAAAAAGGAAATTGAGCTGGCGTCCGACGAAGTGCTGGTAACCAGCCAGCCGGCTGAGGGCCTGGCCGTAGCCGCCGACAAAGGCGTTACCGTGGGTCTGGACACGGCCATCACGCCCGAACTTAAGTCCGAGGGCCTGGCCCGCGAGATCGTGCGCCGCATCCAGGATCTGCGCAAGAAGGCTGACTTTAATATCGAGGACCGCATTCACACCAGCTACCAGGCCGAAGGCGAGCTTGCCGCCGTCTTTGAGCAATGGGCCGACTATATCCAGGCCGAGACCCTCAGCGAACAGCTCACCCCCGGGGCTGCGTCCAACGACGCCTTCAGTGAAGAGACAAAGATTGAAGGGGAAAACGTCACTCTGGCCGTGCAGCGAAAGTAAAAAAAGGGCGGGCCTGATGGCCCGCCCTTTTTCTTATTCGATCTCAACCGCTATAAATTTGGCCAATTTGCCAATGGCAGTCAGCGCCCCAATGACAATTTGCAGGATTAACACCATGCGGGCTATGCCGTCCGTGATCCAGGCAAACATGAAACGAATGGCTTCCGGAAGCACATCCGGCAGGTGGCTGAAATCAAAGGGGAACACAAAGAATAGCCACAGGGCCCCGATCACCAGGCCTACGTTGGCAATCACCTCGAATAATCTCCCCGGGTTGCGCTCCCCGGTGGAGGCGCGCGCCAGGGGCGGGATCACCGCCAGCAGCATCGGCCCGTACAGGGCCAGCATTTCGCGTCCGCCGAATTCATCAGTGAGAAATCCGGAGTGTGCTAGTTGGTGGGCCAGGAAAAAACCCAAAATGAACAGCGTGCCGACTATAGGAAAAATAAGGTCAGCTATTCGCTCCCAGGGTCCCAGCTGTTCATGTGACCGGAGATCCTTCGAGCCAACTTCTGCGGTCATACTCTCCTCCGTATTGAATTCCACAGCCAGGCGCCCAGTACGAACTCCAACGCGCCCAGCACAAAATAAAAGGGCTGCATCCAACTGAGATAGCCCAGCCACAGGATTTGAGCTGCTATCCAGCCCATTAGCAAAGCGCCAAAAGCCACAGCCATTTCAGCGGCGAGGGAATGGATGCGCAAAGTAAAGATGCCAGCCGCCAGAGTGCCCACACCGTTGATCAGCAGCAGGAAAAGCCCGGGTATCAGGAAGTCATTGAAAGGCGTGCCTCTCAGCAGGTCCAGGGTAAAGCCGAATATTCCCCCAGACCTGTCGAGCAGGAACGTTGCGCCTCCGGCTATGGCGCCCAAGGCGATAAAGATTTGCAGACTACCCAAACTAATTCGAAGCGCGCGAAAATCCTTCATCAACCCTCCACTCATTAATAGAATATACGCAAATGTGCGTTGCAGGTTATTGGCAGATGTCCCGCTGAGTGTGGGACAAACGTCTTTAACCAAAAAAGGCCGGGTTTACCGGCCTTTTTATTTCCCAATATTTCGGCTATGCCGAGGAGTCCTTGCCGCGGCCCCATAGCAGCCCCTCGACCCAGCGCCACAGGCGGCGCAGCACCGAGCGTACCCGCGCCGCTCGGCGGTATGGGGTCACGCGAATAGCCTTGGCCTCGGTGAAAGGACCCGTCCAGCGCACGGCTACCGAGCCCCAGGTGAGGCCCGCGCCGAAGCCCACCATCACGGTGTTATCGCCGGGCTGCAGCAAGCCATCTTCCACGGCTTCGCACACCGCAATGGGAATGGAGGCCGTGGAGGTATTGCCATATTTGTCCACGTTGACTGCGAAGCGCTCGATGGGCAGCTTCAGACCCCGGGCGGCTGCCTGGATGATACGCAAATTAGCCTGATGGGGCACGATGATAGCTATGTCTTCCAGCCCCAAACCGGCCTTTTCTATGGCCTGTTTCGAAGCAGTGGCCATAACCCGCGTGGCGAAGCGGAAGACTTCATTGCCGTTCATATGGATGAAGTGTAGGCCGTCCTGAATTGTTTTGGCGCTGGCCGGGTGTTTGCTGCCGCCCCCGGGAATAGCCAGCAGGTCGCCGCCCGAACCGTCCGACCGCATTACCGAAGAAAGCACGCCGCCGGGCTCTTCATTGGCCTGCAGCACGAACGCACCTGCGCCGTCTCCGAACAGGATGCAGGTGCCGCGGTCGGTCCAATCCACTACTCGGGAGAGGGTTTCAGAGCCGATCACTACGGCGGTCTTGATATCGCCACTGCGGATGGCTTGGGAGGCCATGTTGAGCGCAAAAATAAACCCGGTGCAGGCCGCGGACAGATCAAATGCCCCGGCCCGCTCGGCGCCCAACTTATCTTGAACCAGGCTGGCAGTCGATGGGAAGGTGTATTCAGGCGTGGAGGTGGCCACAATGATGAGATCCACATCCGTAGGAGCCAGTTTGGCCATCCGCAACGCGTTCGTGGCCGCCTCTACTGCCAATGAAGCCGTTGTCTCGTTTTTAGCCGCGATGTGGCGTTCGCGGATACCAGTGCGCTCACGGATCCACTGGTCATTGGTATCCACCATCTGCGCCAGGTCGGCATTGGTGAGCACCTTTTCAGGCACGTACATGCCCCAACCAGTAATGTGAGCGTACGGCATTCTAGTTGGCCTGGGAGCCGCTGCCTTTGCCGAGAATCAATGTGGCGTTGTGGCCCCCGAAACCAAACGAGTTGGACATGCACACTTGCAGTTCGGACTTGCGGGCTTCGTTGGGCACCACGTCCAGGTCACATAGCGGGTCGGGTGTGGTGTAGTTGATGGTGGGGGGGATGATGCCATCGCGCATGGCCAGCAGGCAGAAGATGGCCTCGATGGCGCCGGCCGCGCCGATCATATGCCCCGTCATCGACTTGGTCGAAGAAACGGGGATGTCGTAGGCTTGTTCGCCAAAGGCCGTCTTGATGGCGGCGGTCTCGCTCTTGTCGTTCAGCGGAGTGCTGGTGCCATGGGCATTGATGTAGTCAATCTGTCCGGGTTTGATCCCCGCATCGTCCAGAGCCATGCGCATGCAGTCTGCTGCGCCGCGGCCATTCTCGGAGGGGGCCGAGATGTGATAGGCGTCGTTGGTGCTGCCGTATCCCAGCAGTTCACCGTAGATATGGGCACCGCGCGCCTGGGCATGCTCCTGCGATTCCAGCACCACCACGGCCGCGCCTTCGCCCATCACAAATCCATCCCGCGTGAGGTCGAAGGGGCGCGAGGCGTGCTTCGGGTCGTCGTTGCGCGTGCTCAGGGCGGTCATATTGCCCAGCCCGGCCAGCGCCATGGCGTTCACCGAGGCTTCGGAGCCGCCAGCCAGCATCACGTCTGCCTGGCCGCGGCGCACGATCTCGGCTGCTTCGCCGATGGCATTCGCGCCAGTGGCGCAGGCAGTGGAAATGGCCCAATTGGGGCCTTGGATTTGCATTTGAATGGCGATGATGCCGCCGGCCGAGTTCAGGGATCATCATGGGTACCAGGAAGGGGCTCACCCGTCCGGCGCCGCCTTCCAGGTAGACTTTGACCTGCTCGAACATAGTCGTGGAACCGCCGATGCCGGTGCCCACAATGCAGCCAATGCGCAGGCGGTTCTCGTCGCTGATCTGCACGCCGCTATCCGCGATGGCTTGTTGGGCCGAAGCCAGCGCCAATTGGGTGAAGCGGTCCATGTGGCGCGCTTCGCGGTGTCCGAACATCTCTTTGCCGTCGAAACCTTTGACCTCGGCGGCTATTTGGCTTTTTTGCTCAGCGGCGTCGAACAGCGTGATCGGCCCGGCGCCGGAGGCGCCGGCAAGGATGCCCGACCAGGTGGACTTAACGTCCAGGCCCAGGGGGCTGACGCAACCCAGGCCGGTGATAACGACTGATTTCTTCATATTAATGTATCTCGCTTGTGAGTTTTATAACACACTTGGGGCAACGGGGATGCGTAGCAAAGCTGCTTGGGTCCAAACTTGTGCCTTTGTGGTGACTCCTTGACTGCTTGGACTACTCCTCTGGACCCACTACCCACTCAATCGGCAGCTTGACGCATTGCCCGCAGCCGATGGCAGGCTCTTCAACCACGCACTTGCATTGGTCACAGTAGGCGCTTACGTGCACCTCGGGCCGCATAAAGAATAGCGGTTTTTCCACCTTTGGTGTTAGCGTCTGGTGCTCGCAGGCGTTCGCCTGCAGGATATCAGGCACCGGGCATTTTTCGCACAGGTCCGGCGTCCATACCAGGTTGGCGGATTCCAGCAGCCGGCAGCGTTCCACGTTGCGGCCGCGGAAGTAATCGCCAAAGAAGTGACGGCATTCTTTGCCGGCGGGTGTTTGCATAACGGGGCGATTATAACGGGAGGGAGTTGAAAGGGAGGTTTAGCCACGCGGGGCCAAACCACAGCGGGATTACGGCCTCCTGCTGCGGGCGAATTAGAGCAAGTTGCTTGATAAACGCATGCAAATCCCCCTTTTTGGGGACACCCTGGTTTAATTAGTTTTTTCAGTTGTTTCTAGCCAAATGAGGGATGCAAATGGGCCAGACCGAGGTTTCCGCTTACGCCACCTTGCCGTTTCTTCGTTCTATGCCAATAACAAAAAAGCTACCGGCGCTTATCGCTGGTAGCTTGTAATAATGCTACAAACCCCTGCCCCTCATTCATTATTATTACACCACTGCTTGACAGGCTTGGATGCTTAGACCCTTGTCACGTATTCACCGGTGCGCGTGTCCACCCGGATCACATCTCCCTGGTTGACGAAGGCTGGCACCTGCACCTGCAGCCCGGTTTCCGTGGTCACCAGCTTGTTGACACCAGTGGCTGTGTCACCACGCACCGCCGCCTCGGACTGGGTCACTTCCAGGTCCACAGCCGTGGGCAGCTCGATGTCGATAGGTTCGTTCTGGTAAAAGGTCAGCTTCACTTCCATGCCCGGCTTCAGGTAGCCCACCGTATCTTCCAGTACTTCGGCGGTAATGCCGGGCTGCTCGAAGGTTTCATTGTCCATGAAGATAAAGCGCTCGCCATCCTTGTAGAGGTACTGAACCATATGATGGTCCAAGCGCACATCTTGCACGCGCATGCCGGAGTTGAAGGTCTTTTCGAGGGTGGCGCCGCTGCGCAGGTCACGCGCTTTGATGCGGATAGTGGCGTTACCGCGGCCTGGCTTATTGTGCGCATAGTCGATCACTTTATATAGGTTGCCATCCTGCTCAAAGGTTACGCCTTTGCGCAGTTCATTTACGTCGATCATAAAACTCCTTGTGTCCGTGAGACGGGCCGCATTATAACCCAGTGCCCCTTCGAGAAATCCTGCATTCTGAACCGCTTAGGGCGTATAGTTTGAATGGCTTTTTCAATACCTTCTTATCAATGCGGTGTAATTCGGAGGCGCACGAGCCGTTAATGGTAAACTCGCGCCTCTAGGAGAATTCAAGACAAGATGATGGCAACTGGTCGCCCGCGCAAGGTGGTATGCGTGGAAGACGAACCCGAGATGATCGACTTGATGCAGCTGATTCTCAGCCGCAAAGGCTTTGCCGTTACTGGCGCGCATGGCGGTATCGAAGGATTGGAGACCATCCGGGCTGAAAAACCTGATCTGGTGCTGCTGGACCTGATGATGCCTGAGATGGATGGCTGGCAGGTCTATCAGCAACTCAAAGCCGACCCAGAAACCGCAGATATCCCCGTCATCGTGGTGACCGCCAAAGCTCAGAACATCGATAAGGTGCTGGGTCTGCACATCGCCAAAGTGGACGATTACATCCCCAAGCCGTTCAGCCTGCAGGAACTCGTGGACCGCGTCGAAGCCGTGCTCAAGCGCCATGAGAAATCGCAAAAGGCTGCCAAGTAGCCGGCGCATATCTATGCGCTGGGTCCAGATCCGCAATTCCTCCCATCCCCTCAAATCGTCCCTCGTCGCAGGTTATTGCAATTCCTTTCTTTGCAAACTGCGCGGCTTGGCGCTGCGGCCCGACCTGCCATCTGGCGAGAGCCTTCTTCTGGTTGAGGGCGGCCAAAGCCGACTGGGTACAGGCATCCACATGTTTGCGATGGCCTTTGATCTGAGTGTCGCCTGGTTGGATGCCGACCTGAAGGTGGTGGATGTGCGCCACGCACGGCGCTGGCGCTCCCTCTTTGTGCCGCGCAAACCAGCCCGCTATGTGTTAGAGTTTCACGTTTCCCGCTTCGAGGAATTTCACGTCGATGACCAGATCGTTTTGGAAGAAGTGCCTGCGGCTTAGCATTCTGTCTATCTTGCTGCTGGCTGTGAATACCTCACCTGCAGCCGCCCAGCAGGAAACCAACACCGTCAAATACGTTGTACAACCGGGGGACACGCTTTCCAGTATCTCGGTGCGCTTCGACGTTTCCGTAGACGATATTGTTCAGGCCAACAACCTGGCTGACCCCAACAACTTGCATGTCGGTGACGTGCTGGTTATTCCCGGCATCGATTGGATCAGCGGCACTTTGGAATTACAGCCCATGCCGTTGGGCGAGACTTACCTCAGCCTTAGGCGGCGCTATCTGCTTACCGATACGGATATGGCCAGGCTGAACCGCTACACGAACACCAGCCCCGATCAAATTTATCAGGGTTTTCAGGTGATGGTTGCCACGGACCGCGGCGAACTGAATGACAGTGCCCGCGCGCTGGTGGAGCCGGGGGAAAGCCTGTTGGAGATGGCGGCCGCTTCGGGCGACAACCCCTGGCGGCTGGCCGCGGTTAACCAACTCGCCGGTACCTGGGATGCCGTACCCGGAGATGTGCTCTTTACGCCGAACAAGCAAGCCCCCGGGCCGGGCGGTCTGCCTTCGCCCATTGCTTCATTCAGCGTGGATGACTCGGGCTTTGTGCAGGGTCATGCCGCTGAACTCATCGTCAGCGGTGCACACGGACGCTGCCCTAAGCGGAGATTTGGTGGGCCACAACCTCAATTTCTTCCCGCTGGATCAAGGGGAATGGGTCGCGCTGCAGGGAGTTCCGCTGGAAGCTGGCAGCGGGCATTATTCCATCCAACTGACCGGAACGCTGGCCGATGGAGCCAGCTTCAATTTCTCGCAGCCTATCTTTGTCAAAAGTGGCGACTACGAAACTGCTTCTCTCAGCGTGGATGATCCTACCCTGCTGGACCCCGAGTTGAACATCGAAGAAACCACCCAGGTGGACGCCATCGTGGCGCCGGTAACGCCAACCAGGCTGTGGAGCGGCCTGTGGGGTTGGCCCCACGACCTGGTCAATGACGTCACCTCTGGCTTTGGTTTATTCCGCACCTATAACGGCGGCGAGGCCTCCAGCTTTCACACCGGTGTGGATTTTGGGGGTGGGGCGTTGCTGGCTATTTACGCACCTGCCCCGGGCAAGGTGGTCTTCGCTGGCCCGCTTGAGATACGCGGCAACGCTACCTATATCGACCACGGTTGGGGCGTTTACACGGCTTACTTCCACCAGAACGAAATCGACGTGTCCGTGGGCGACACGGTTGAGGCGGGTCAAGTGATTGGGATCGTGGGAGCTACGGGCCGGGTGACCGGGCCGCACTTGCATTGGGAAGTTTGGGTTGGGGGAGTGCCTGTGCAGCCACTGGATTGGCTGCAGCGGGTTTACCCTTAACCGGGATCGCAGCTTGGCTAATCTTCTTCGGTTTCCCCGGACTCGAAATTGTCGTGATAGATCTTCTCGGCTTCATCCGCGCGGGAGGTGGGAACCAGCACTTCGATCTCACCAAAAGCGCCCACGTTAACGCCGAAGGCCGTGCTGGCGCCCTCCTTAGAGAGCATCACCGGGATGCCCTGGGCTTCTAAAAGGCCACGCACGATCTCGGCCTCGGTTGGATCAAACAACACTGCAATCTTCTTTAAGTTCGTCCACTTCAAGCTTCCCTTCTGGAGCCGAGCAGCCACTCGTGTATAATAGCGCCGCTTTGTTTCTTCGAGTTAAACCTCTCGTATTTTCTCACATCTTCCCACGCACCGAGGATGAACCTGTCACAGCAGATGCCCGGCCACTCGCCTGATGCGCTAACCATCGACTGGGATAATTTCAGCATTCGACCCGAAGACCTCGAATTTCTTTCCGCATACCTTTTGGAAGTTGAGACCCCACTGGGCCCAGAAGAGCTGGCCTATGAACTCATCCGCCACCAGGTCGAAGTAAAAAGCGAAGATCTTGCCCGACGGCAGGCACAACTCAAACGCTATTTCCCCAAAGAACGTTACAACGAAGGGGACCACCTAACTTTCCCAGCTCAGGCTTGGGAGACGGGCCGCGTGGTTGGTGTGCGCCCGTCTAAATCCCTCAACGGGCATTCATTTGAAGTCATTCAAGTTCAGATAGACAATGGGCCGCAGCGAGAATACGCTGCAGGTTTGGAAGAGCATACCCTCAATGCCGTGCCTGAACTTGAAGAAACCCCCGAGGAAGCCTCACAGGTGGAAGCCAAGTCCCACGCCGCGGATCTCGCTCCAAAGGTGGCCGCGGCCCTGGATGCGAGTCCAGATTTTGTCTATATTGCCGGTCGTTGGTTCCCTAAAGCATTGATCATTGATGTGGGGCAGGGGCAGCTCAATGTTGCCGAGGCTTTGCTGGACATGGCCAACGGCGGGCCTTTGCCCACCAACCAGTTGTTGGGTGAAGTCGAACTGCCGGAAGGCGTAAACCCCAAGCTGGCGGAGTTTTCATTGGATCAAGCCCTGCAGGATGATGAGCGCTTTGAGGAGGTCGGCCCTTCAGGCAGCGTGGCTTGGTTCCTGCGTCGCCTGGAGCCGGAAGCCTTGCGTGAGGCGCCGCTGTTCCTGCGTTACGAGCCCCTTGAATATGACCGTTCGGCCTTAACCCAGGACATGCTGGAAACTGAAAGCCAGATCGACGACGAACTGTCTCCTGCGGATTTCCAGCCAAATGAGGAAGACGCCAAAATGCAAATCCCGCTTATCTTCCCACATTGGCGGGTGGGCAGCCTGCCGCTGACGCGGCGGCTGGCGCGGCTGTTCCCCACTGCATATGAATCGCCGCGCGTGCGTTTCGATTTCGTGGATGCCGACAGTGGCGACCATTTTCCAGGCTGGGTGGATCGCAGCCACGGCTACATTGTGGGTCTGCGTGATTGGTACCAGTCGCACGGGCTGATGCCAGGGGCTTACGTGCAGGTTCGCCACGGCAAGCAGCCCGGCGAAGTACTGGTTTCCATAGAAGCGCATCGTTCCAGCAAGGAATGGGTGCGCACTGCACTGATCGGCGCAGACGGGGGCGTGGTTTACGCCATGCTGAAGCAACAAGTCGAGTCTTCTTTTGATGAACGTATGGCCATCTTCCTCCCCGGCGACTTGCGGGCGTTAGAAGAGGTTTGGGTGAAGCGAGGCGGTAAGCCGATTAATAACTTTGCCCAGATAGTTGGCAATACCATGCGCGAACTGGCGAAGATCAATCCCCAGAACCATGTTCACACGGTCGAACTTTATTCTGCCGTGAACTTGGTGTTGCGCTGCCCGCCGGGGCCCCTATTCGCACTTCTGGTTTCGCGCCCCCAATTTGAACACCTCGGCCATTTACACTTCCGCCTCATCGAGCAGGTGGCGGCATGAGTGAAACTCCGCGCCCCAGCCTAATAAAACCTTCTCTGGACACCCCCTTCCATATTGATTTTTCCTGGTGGCGCCAGAACGACCGTGAATGGCGCGTTTTTTTGCGCGGGCTATTGGGTGAGGAACAGGGAGCCAAGCTGGACGACCTGGACCTGGATACTCAGGTTGATTGGGTGGACCCGCAGACCGCAGAAGTGAAACAGGTAGACGCGTTGCAGTATTTATTGAGCAGTCACTACGCCCAGGGTGAAGTTGAGGAAAGCGGTTCCTCGATGATCGAGTCCATCTTCAGAGAATTCCTTAAGAATAGTAATAGTCCCTTGAGCGCCAACCAACTGGGTGAAGCCCTGGGGCGCCCGGCGTCCACCATCCTGCGCACCCTGGCGGGCGGTCGCGTATACCGCGGCATCCGTCCGGTAGGAAACTAAGCGAGCGCGTAAATTCGGGGGGATTAGCCAATTTTCATTGTTCATGAGATTGTATAATTTGCCAAGCGACCGCAGAGCCGTAACTTGCCCCCATAGCTTAATGGATAAAGCAGCAGCCTTCTAAGCTGAAATTCCAGGTTCGAAGTCCTGGTGGGGGCGCTATCAAAGCGGCGGTTTTGGCTGCTTCGATTCGGCGTTTACCTTTTTTGCAAATCCCCGGGAGTAATGCCGGACAATTAGCAGGCTTACAGGAAAAATGACAGCCGACATAAATCAGCAAGTATGGGGCGGAGTTGAGATGGGGGGCACCAAGGTTATTTCCGCGCTTGGGACAAGTCCACAAGACATTCGAAAGCAATTGCAAATTCCTACGGAGGAACCAAGCCAAACATTGGCGAATGTAGTTACTTTTTTCCAAGAAGAGGCTCAGGAATGGCCGCTGGCCGGCATCGGGGTGGGGTGCTTCGGCCCACTGGATCTGGACACCAAATCCACCACGTATGGCTACATCACCCTTACTCCTAAGGCCAAATGGCAAAATACGGACGTAGTCGGGCCTCTGGCCAAAGCCTTTGGCCTGCCCATAGCCTTTGACACAGATGTGAACGCGGCAGCCATGGGGGAACATAAGTGGGGCGCGGCGCGAGGCCTAGATAATTTCATATACATCACAGTGGGTACCGGCATTGGCGGCGGAGCGATGGCCAATGGGCAACTGGTACATGGTTTGATACACCCTGAGATGGGCCACATGCTTATTCCTCATGACCGCCAGCGCGACCCGTTCTCCGGACTATGCCGTTTCCATGAGGACTGTCTGGAGGGCCTCGCCTCCGGACCGGCCATGCAGGCGCGGTGGGGGCTGGCGGCCGAAAATTTGCCGCCGCAGCACGAAGGGTGGCAGTTGGAAGCAGATTACCTATCTTATGCGCTGGCGAATCTGATCCTGGCTTACTCTCCACAACGCCTTATCGTCGGTGGAGGCGTATTCTCGCAACCTCGATTACTGTCAATGATCTGGGAAGGCGTGCCGAAAGTATTAAACGGCTACGTACATTCAGCAAAGGTGGAAAGCCAGATAGATCAAACCATTGTGCCGGCCGAATTGGGGTCGCTAGCGGGGGTGTTGGGCGCCATCGCCCTGGCGCAGGGATGAAGCGGGATATTGCTGGAATACTCGAGGGGGCCTTCCCATCTAACTAACCAACTGGCCCATAGAAACCTGGCCGCCTATTCTCTTCTTGAGCCTCTATTTTTCTGCTAGCACAATAAGCTTGTCCCCTGTGCTAAATGTAATCCCGGCGGACTTTTTGGGATTGGTGTGCACGCCATAGGATTGTTCGGCGTCGTTGGATTCTGCCGCCAGGCGGTAGCCGATAGCAGTTTCGCCGCGGCGGCGAGCGGCTTCCAGAACGGTATAGAAGTTTACGGGCCGGCCGGTAACCACGTAGCCGCCTATAGGCTTCAGATATATCTCGCAACCCTGGGGATCGAAAATATCGGCGAAAACCTCGAACAGTTCGGCATCTTCTGAGAACTGGGCCATTACTAGGCTGAGCAGTTGGTCGCTGACGATGAAGTCGTCCACCCGGGCGGCTTGGGCCAGCTCGCGGTTGTGGAGGTCCAACATTTCACTGACGATCGAGAAGGGACTTTCATCGCTGCCAGCAATATCGCGCAGGTGCAGCACGGTGATGAGCGTCTTGGCGTCGGCTTCTTGCGGGCCGAGGCTGGCGTAGGGCAGCACGATCACGTGGTCCTGGTTTTCGGGATGCAGCCGGTTAAGCACATCGCGGTCAGTGGTGTCGCCCTTCACCAGCTTAAGTTTCACATTGGGCATCTCCCCCAGGCGCTCACGAACTTGCAATTCCAAGCCCTCGATGTTGGCAGCCACGGTGATCTGCGAACCCTTGGCCATGTACTGGCTCAGTTCGTTCAGGATTGTTAAGCCGTTGTTATTCCAGCCGAGGATAAGGCACTTCTCCGGCTGGGGTTTGCCAATGGAGGTCTTCTTGACAATGGCGGCTACGTCGACCTGGGGTTGAATATTCGAGAGCAACACGGTCCCATCGTCTTCACTGATGGCAAAGATGTGGTCGCCCGCCTGGATGCGGGTGTCCATCGGGGGGTTGACGAGTATCTTGCCATCGGCTTTGCGCAAACCCATGAGGCAGGAATCCTCATAAGCAAATAGGGCTTCCCCGTAGGTTTTACCCACTAATTGAGGTTCATTTTTGTAATAAATCTCATCGCCGCTGAAGTTCATCAGTTCGGTATACACAACGGACAAACCGGATTGGCGCGAGGTCTGGGCCACAATGCGGGCAATGAAATCATAGGTCCAGATGGCCTCCACGCGGTGGTGGGCCGCCACCATTTCCACCACGGGCAGATTCCGGGAGTTGCGGATCTGGGTCACGATGTGATACGGCCCTGGCCGCTTGCCCGGCCCATTGGTGATAGCCAGCACGGTCTTGATCACGTCCGTGTCCGGGTCGTCATTGTCGGGCGGCAGGATGATTATGGATTTGGCTTCGGCGGGGTTGGCGATGGCAATGTCGCGCGGGTCCAGGGGGTTGCCGCTGCGGCAAATGATGCGTGTGTGTCCGCGACGGGCACGCGTTCGCGCACCTGGTCTTCCATTTCGGCTTTGTCCTGGTTAGCCAGGATGACGATGCGCGCTTGCTTTTTGTTCTCGTTGGCGATCATCAGTTCATTGAGGATGGTGAAGATCTGCGGGGAAAAGCCCAGTATCAGCGTGTGGTCGCTTTCCAGCACCAGCGAGCGGCCTTTGCGCAAGTGCTCCAGCCGGGCCTCCAGACCATTGTTGAGGATGCCGATAAGAGCGCTGACCAAGAAGATGCCCCCCAGCGAAACGCCGAACATCACGGCGCGGAAACCTAAGCCGCTATCCCCGCCTACCGCGCCAGAGTCCAGGGTGTGGATCAGGCTGCTCCAGGCAGCCTCGCCGAAGGTAAGCTGCTGGCCGTCGCCGGGCTGCAGGATGCTCCCTAAAGAGATGACTGCCGCGGCTATCAGAATCAGCGCCAGTGAGAGCAAGAAAAGCACGGCAATCAGCGAGCGCGTGCCCCCGGCCATTAAATTGTCGAATTGGTATTGCAGCCGTTGGCGAAGGCGAATCCTCACAGACGCTCCTTGGGTGAGGTGATTATATGCCAGGTTGGTTAGGATTCCTGTAAAGAAAAAAACAAGCCATCCCCGTCGTTCATTTAACTGCCAGCCTTAATTAGCACCTAGCCTTGTGTTATGGTTGAGGAGCAGAATGTGCCGCCATAAAAATGAAGGATTTTCATCGCAGCTGCATCCAACGGATTGTAACGGACGTTTTTTAACTCTCGTTATGGGAGGTGGTAAATGAAAAATCCCAACTTCTACGTATGGCTCCTGCTATCTATATTTGTCCTATCTGCTTGTTCCCCGCCTATTAAGGCCGAACCAGTAGATCCGTTGATCGTGATCGATGCGCCGCTGGTTGGGTCATCGCTTACCGATGGCACCCACACAGTGAGTGTGCACGGTTATTACAACGGCGAGGTCGGGTTAATCTCTGTGGAACTAGCTAACCCGGGTTTTGTTTACGTAAAATATGCAAACCCTCCTGGCGAGCTGGTGGACGACACTTATCTGGTCAACTTTCAGCAGGTTGACAGCAATGAAGTAAAAGCGGATATCCCTTTCCCCTTCGATAGTGGCGACAATCCGGCCAATTACAGCGGAGATTACAAACTACAAGCCTGCTTGCTCGCCGGTCCCCCACAATACGACGTGATCGTATGTACAGACCAGGTGGTCTACATGCCCAACTGCGGGCAGGAGGAAGTGGCCCTAGCTAACGATTGCATCCCGGCGGCTGTAGATGCAACGGGCACCCCCATGGCGTTTACGCTGGTGGCGGTGCCTGATCGCGATGTCAATTGTCGTATGGGCCCTAGCGCCAGCCAGTTTGAGGTCGACGATACCCTCTTTGAGGGGGTCGCCTATCAGCCGGTTGCGTTTGGCCCCGATGGTAAGTGGCTGTTGTTCAGCGCCCCGGTTACAGGCAACCCTTGCTGGGCCTTTGTAGATAACCTTGAATTGTCGTGCAATGGTGGCCCGTACAATTCAGCGAAAGATGCTGGTTGTGGGCTTGATGTGGAGCAGTATCCGCCGACGCCAACCCCCTCGGCAACTCCCACCGTCGAGAATATTACCTATGCAACACCTACTGAACTGCCTCCACAGTGTGCGGACGGTATCGACAACGACGGCGATGGTAAGGTCGACTACGGGGTGAGAACGAAGGGCGACCCGGAGTGTAGCAGCCCCACGGATAACAACGAGAGCAAGTAATGAAGGGGCCCGCAAAATAGGGGCCTTCTTCACTGGACACCGCAGGAGGTTTAATGGTTAACGTCCCTGTAAGGTTTTCGTACTTGACTCTTTCTTGGCTGCGGTGGTATGCTGGTCTGACCAACAGACCAGAGGAATCCATCAAATGGCCAAAGCCATCCCCCGCAATTCCATTCCCGAGCTTATCGCCGGCAAGCTGGCTGCTGCCATCCTGGAGAAGCAGTACCTCCCGGGTGAATACCTGCCCTCCGAACGCGACCTGATCAAGGAGCTGGGAGTTAGCCGCTCCTCGCTGCGCGAAGGGCTGCAAATCCTCTCCGAAGCCGAGCTGATTGAGGCGCATCAGGGGGTTGGTTGGCTGGTCAACCAACTCAGCTCGCCGCAAGCGGCTAAGGCCCACAAGCTGTCAGCCAACCTCACTCCGATTGCGACTGAGAAACCTGGTCGCAAGAATGCGGGAAAGGCCGAGGGCCCGCGGCGACTGCCAGTGGCTAAGGAAAAACCATTACATATCCCCAATTTGCAAAAGGATCGCTTGGGTACGTTTGAGTTCATTTCCTGGTGGGAGCGTGAAAAGGTGCGCGACGCCAAGATGATGGTGGTGGGGGCGGGCGCCTTGGGCAATGAGGTTATCAAGAACCTGGCGCTGATGGGCATCGGGCATCTTTACATTGTGGATTTTGACAAGATCGAGGCAGCCAATCTGAGCCGCTCGATCTTGTTCCGTGAAAAGGATTCGGGTCGCAATAAGGCGCAACTGGCCGCGGCGCGTGCTAAGGAGATCAACCCCGAAATAGAAGTGCAATATCTGCATGGCGACGTGACTACCGACGTTGGCCTGGGTGTATTTCGCCGCATGGATGTCATCATCGGCTGCCTGGATAATCGCGAGGCCCGCCTGGCGGTCAATCGCTTCTCCTATTGGATGAACAAGCCCTGGGTGGACGGCGCCATTCAGGAACTGCTTGGCTTGGTACGTGTGTTCGTGCCCGGCGATGGCGCTTGCTTTGAGTGCACGCTCACCGAGCAAGCCCGCCGCGACCTGGCGCTGCGCTATTCTTGCCCGCTGCTGGCGCGACAGAATATCCTGCTGGGTAAGGTGCCCACCACCCCAACCATTGCGTCCATTATTGGCGCCATGCAAGCGCAGGAGGCACTCAAGCTTCTGCACCACATGCCTGTGGAAGCAGGCAAGGTGACCCACTTCAACGGCTACACCAACCACGTGCACACTACTGCTTACCTGCCGGATGCGGATTGCGAGAGCCACTGGATGTATGGCGAGATTACTGAGATGCCGCTGCGGGCTGGTTCCACCACGCTGGGCGAAATGGTGGATATCGTGCACGCCGATCTGGGCACGGATGCCGTGTTGGAGCTAGACGAAGAAGTGGTGCTCTCCCTCAGGTGCCTTAACTGCAACACGTCCGAGCAAGTGCTCAAACCTATGTCGGATGTTTCATTCGAGGCAGGGCACTGCCCCAATTGCGGCGAGATGCGTGAAGTGAACATGACCCACACCGTCCGCGGCGATGAGGGTTTTCTGGAGCGCAGCCTGGCAAGTGTGGGTGTTCCCCCCCTGCACATCTTCGCGCGCCACCAACGGCAGTGCGTTCCGCTTCTACGAACTCACCGGTGACCTGGAGCAGGCGCTGCACTTCAAGGATTTCTCCGAGGCGGTTCCGGTGGATGCCCCTGAGCCACGCGTGCGCCTGGGTGGAGTGGTGGAATCTGTAAAGGAACGGCAAGCAGGAGAAGCCGAGCAGAGAGTTCACCTTGTCGATTAAATTATGGCTGCGAATATAACCAGGATGCAAAGGATGAATCTGGGAGGCAGCACCGTGGGATTATTGCTGGAGCGTATTCTCTTGGTGGTGCTGGTCACACTGCTAGTGGGGTTGGCCTTCCTGTTGTTGTTCTTGGCCAACCTGCAAGTGCCGCGCGAGACGCTCAGATACGCCCTGTTGACTGTCATCGGTGTGGCGGCAGGGTTCTCATCCCGACGTCTGTTGACAGGGAGAAGCGCTTTGTTGCGTTTCGTAGCCAGCCTTTTTGCCTTGACGGTCACTCTGCTGGTGCTGACCCAAGCAAGCCAGGGATATCTGGGTCTGGATGTGTTGCACCAATTCCCAGGTACGCCCGCCTGGGAAGGCGCTGTGGGGCTGCTGGTTTCCGCGGCGGCGGCTTGGCTGGCTTTGCACGCCTTTCCCCTTACCCGTAGCGAGATTATTGTGGAACCGCGGCAACCCAGCCTGGCAACTCCGGCCCCTCGACCTTCGCAGCGCAGTGCCACGGGCCGTGTGCGCACGGCCCGGCGTTCACCTCCACCCGCGTTTGTTGCGACTTTCAATGCATGGCGGCATCGTGTGAATGACCGGTTGGCGGCTATCCTCCCTGGCCCGCGCATATCCACTCCCGCTCGCCCCAAAACCCGCAAGCCAACCAAAACGAAGAGATTCACTACCCACGCGACAAGACGCGCCTCAGGAGTTCATTTTTCAGGCGCCGAAGAACATATGTGCCCCTATTGCCTTGAACCGGTATTCAAGAACGACCCGCGCGGGGTCAAAATCTGCAAAGTGTGCAAGACCTGGCACCACGCGGATTGCTGGGCCATCACCGGTGTTTGCCAGGTGCCGCACCAGTACGTCAATTAGTTGAGGAGAATTCATGGCTGATCTGGAAATCGCGATCGTATTACCCAACGGAGGCGCACGCAAGGCTGAGATGCCGGATGACATCCCCATCCGCGAACTGGTCACCGAGTTGACCTCCCTGCTGGAGCTGCCCACCGTCGGTCCTGATGGCCGCCCAATGGGCTATCGCCTGGATAGCAAGGCGTTGGGCCGCGAGCTGAAGGAGGACGAAACGCTGAGTTCTGCTGGGGTGCCTGCCGAAGACCGCTTGATCCTCACCGCCGACATTACCGCCGGGGCAGTAGGCGAGAGCCCGCGCATGCGCCGCTTGAAAGCCGATCTGGTGCGCATGCAAGAACTGGCTGCCCAGAGTGATTACATCGAATTCAAGGCCATCTCGGAGCGCCGCGGCTTGCCGCCCGAGAAATACATCGTCACCTATAAGTGCAAGGGCATCATTGGCGTTGACCGGGCGGGCAATCCCAAATTTGGCAACCTCCACCAGGTGGAGATTTACCTGCACAATCAATATCCCCAACGCTGGCCCGGCATGAAATGGCTGACCCCAGTTTGGCACCCCAACATCAACCATCTCAACGGCACCGTTTGTGTGGACGCCGCCTGGTGGACAGCCAGCCGCTCGCTGGACCGGCTGGTACTAATGATCGGCGAAATGGTCCAGTACAAGAATTTCCATGACGACCCCACCAAGCCGCCTTTTCCATGGGACCCGGAAGCGGCACGTTGGAGCCGTGAGTACCGCCGAAAACACCCCCGTGCCTTTCCCGTGGACAAGCGCGAGTTGCTGCACCCGGAACGCGTGCGCTTGAAAAAAAGCAAAACGTCCACCAAGCCACGCATCCGGCTCAAATAAGAGGATATCTATTCGAAAGAAAGGAGTTGAAATCATGGCAGACATCCCTGTAACCGTAGTTTTGCCCTCCGGGGGCAGCCGTTCCGCCGACGTACCTGGCGACGTGGAGGTGAAAGAACTCATCCCTGAGTTAGCCACCACGTTGGAACTGCCCACCACCGGGCCGGACGGCCGCCCCATGGGCTACCGCCTGGACAGCAAAGCTCTCGGCCGCGAACTCAAGGACGAAGAAACCTTGGCCGCGGCTGGCGTCCCCACGGACGACCGGTTGATCATGACCGCCGACGTTACCGCCGGCTAGGATCAACCAAGGGATGAGAACCCCAATTTGGGGTTCTCATCCCTGGCTGAGATTACTCAAAACGAATTATGCAAAAAGAACCCGTCCAACCCATTGTTTCTGCTGACAAACCTCGCCGAGCTCGGCTGCCCCTGAACCGCGCCAATCGCTGGAAAGCGGAACACGAAGCGGAAGCAAAAGCTTGCGTGCAAGTTTTTGTCACACAGACTGCCTATCAGGCAATCACCAAGCACGCTAACAGCGACTTGGATAATGAGGTCGGAGGCTGGCTCGCGGGTCGCTGGTGCCAGGATCCGGAGGGTGGAGGCGAGTTCATCGTAGTAGAGGCCTTATTACCCGCCCAGCAGGTGCGGTCGGGCAGCACGTTCCTTACATTTACCCACGACAGCCAGGTGGCCATGCTGGCCGCCCTGGAAGAGCGCTATGCCAACAAAGGCATCGTAGGCTGGTATCACACCCATCCGCGCATGGGGGTGTTCCTTTCGGGCTATGACCTGTGGCTGCACGACCACTTCTTTCCCTATCCCTGGCAGGTGGCCCTAGTAGTGGAACCGCACAGTCATACCGCGGGCTTCTTCATTCGCGATGGGCAGCATCACTTGGATGGGCGCCGCTTCTATGGTTTCTACGAACTTCAAAACCGCAAAGCGGGGACGGTAGTGGATTGGAAAAATATGAAAGCCGACATCATGGAAGCCGCGCCCGCTGAATTAAATCCGGCCAGGCCGACAAAGCCCGCCGTTCTCAATTCCGGGGATACACGACCCGTGCAAGTTGAGACCAAACTGGAAAATAAACCGATGGTGCATGCTCGGGAAAATAAGCCCACGGTGCATCCTGCGGAGAACGGAAAATCCCAACCCAATAAAAATACACCTGGTGGGGATACAAAACCACCTGAGGAGGCAGCATCATAAGTCGTTATACCCGCTTGTATTACTACACCTTGTTGGGGGCTATCGGCGGCCTTATTGGCTGGCAAATTAGCAATGTGCTCGGTTTGTCCTTTATTCAGAACCTCTACCTGAGTGAAGTGATAGTAGGCGCCCTCATTGGGTTCTGTATCGGTGCACTCATCGGCTTCTCGGAGGGCCTGGCAGCTCGCAGCCCAGTTTACGGGCTACGCTCTGGCTTAATGAGTGGCTTGCTAGGCGCCGCCGGGGGGGCAATTGGCCTGCCGATAGCAGAATTCGGTTTCCAGTTCCTGGGCGGTGAAGCCTGGACCCGGGCGCTGGGTTGGGCGCTGTTCGGCGGACTGATCGGGGCCGGCATCGGGTTTAGCAGCGGGGCGCAATTGTGGAAGCCGGTTCTGGGTGGCGTGATGGGTGGCGCCGTGGGCGGCGCCTTGTTGGAGATTGCCCGAGCACGATTGGCGGACCCACTTATCGGCAAGGCCGCGGGTCTGGGGCTGGTAGGCGCCGCAGTGGGGGCCTTCATCGCCTTTATCGTACTGCTGCTTTCACGGGCTTGGCTGGAGGTGGTAACCGGCAAGATGAAGGGCACCGAATTCGTGCTGGATAAATTCATCCACGCCAACGGACCATCGGCCTTCATTGGCAGTGATGCTCTCAAAGCCGACATTGTGCTGCCCGACCCGGATATCGCTCCTCAACATGCTTTGCTCAAGGGCGCGGATACGTACATGACTCTGAAAGATATGAGCCGACAGGGAACCTATGTTAATAATCGCAAGGTCGAGATGGCTAATTTGCAGGATGAGCAAGCCATCCGCATGGGCAATACGCAAATGGTTTATCACGAGAGGAAGTAGCCATGAAAAATTATCGCTTGATAACCTCCCTATTGTCTCTGTTTGGTCTGCTGGCTGCTGGCGCCTTTACACCGGCGAGGCAGGCCGCTGAAAATATCCGCATCACCCAGGTAGATACCAGTAAGTTTCCACAGGTGACCTTCTACGTGTCGGTGACCGATGCGGATGGCAACCCTTTTGCCGTAGATCCCAGCCGCCTGATAATCTCTGAGAATGGTCAGCAGATTCCATTGGACCAGATTCAGGGCATCGGCGACGTCGGCCCGCTGACTACCATGCTTGTGATTGACGTTTCCGGCAGCATGGGCGTAGCCGGCAAACTGGAGTCGGCCAAGGCTGCGGCGCACAAATTCATCGACCGTATGCGCGACATTGATCAAGTGGGTTTGATCTCTTTCAATACCCATATTGAAAATGTGCAGTCCATCACCTCCGATAAAGACGCGCTCAATAAAGCCATCGACAGCTTGTCAGCCGGCAATGAGACCGCCATGTACGATGCGCTTCTCAAATCCATTGATGAGTTGCAGGGTGTGAGTGGCCGCCGCGCGGTGGTAGTGCTTACGGATGGTATGGACAACGCCAGCTCGTCCGGTGAAAACAAGGTCATAAACCAGATAGACGCAGCTGGCTTGTCCATCTCGACCGTAGGGTTAGGTGTGCCTGCAAATTATGTAGATGAAATGACGGGCATCGACGAGAAGGGTTTGCAAGACCTGGCTTCCAGAGCAGGCGGGGTATATGGTTACGCAGAGGACGAAGACAGTCTGACGCATCTGTACGAAACCTACGCCATTGCAATGCAAAGCGAATACTCGATTTCCTACACTTCACCTTCGACACTGCGGGATGGCGTCAACCGGGCGTTGAGTGTTTCTTTGGCCCCGGTAGGGAGCGGGGAACCGGTGGCCAATCAGGACTCGCGCTATAACCCCGGCGGCTTGGTACCCGAGGTGGCCCAACCGGCTTCCTGGCCGCTGTTTGCTGGCGTTGTTCTGGCGCTTGCGATTCTGGTGGCGCTGCCTATGCTGTTGGGTGGCCTGAATATGGGCGCTGGGCAACCGGCCGGGCACGGCAAAGTGCGGCTAAAGAAGCAAGCGGATTCACGCATCAAATTGAAATGATATAACCAGCAATGAAAAGGGAGACCGCCGAGGCGGTCTCCCTTTTATGTTTTAAGGCTTTGAGGTTTTTCCCTGTAAAAGTAAATGCTTGCTACCAGGAACATAAAGGCTGCATTTTCCTCGAGGACTTCCTCGGTCCAGCGGCCCCAGTCATTGATGCGATAGCCGGGCGTTTGGATCCAGGAGCTGATAGGCAAAATACCCTTATCATTTCAACTGAGCCATGAGTATGAGTACCAGGGCGAACCCAGCGTAGAAATAGGCGGGCTCGCTTCGAAAGAAATCCACTATTCCCATGAGTAAATCGGCCACCGATCGCCTAAAACTTGCCTTTCCAGCCAGCACACCGAACAATATTGCCAGCGCTATGGCCTGTAACCAAAGAGCTCCTGGTGTCACGCTAGAAGCGCGGCGACAAACACATGGGGACTGAAATCATCAGGATAAGGAATTACCCGCGGAAACAGCGTGGATAAAGCGTAACCTATCACAACGATCGTAAGGGCAACTCCCGTGTAACGCAGCAGCGGAAGGGATTTTTGACTGATTAGACGGATTTTACTAGTTTAAAGGACATCTGATGCATTTCTTATACGTCGTTAGGAGGAAGCTGGGTACAATAGCCATTAGTCTTCACTATTTTCCCGCTATTGAGGTGCAAATTTATGGAAAGAAAAGGTTTATTGGAACTTGGTGGCAACGACGTCACCGTGATTGGCCCCGATATTGAATTGGGTCAGCAGGCTCCGGAGTTTTATGTGGCGGACCAGGCATGGAACCGCGTTTATGGAATAGAGGCGACCCAGGGCAAAGTCCGCATCATTATGTCGTTGCCCTCGGTTTCCACGGGCGTATGCGACGCCGAAACGCATCGATTTAACGAAGAAGCTGCAGCTTTAGGTGACGATATTGTCATCCTCGGTATCAGCACTGATCTGCCGTACACATTGAAGAATTATTGCGCTGCCAATGGCATAGACCAAGTGATGATGCTCTCTGATGCTATTGAGACTGATTTTGGCCAGAGATACGGCACCCTGGTAAAAGAACGCCGTATCTTGCGCCGTGCCGTCTTCGTTGTCAACAAAGACGGCAAAGTGGATTATGTGGCCTATATGCCCGCCCTCGGCGAGCAGCCGGATTACTCAGCTGTCCTTGCCGCCGCAAAGGTAGCCAAATAGCAAGTTAGTTTATGACTAAAAGTGAAACACCCATTCACGAAGCACGTTCATCCTGGACAAACCCACAAGGGGTTAGTTTCCGGGTGACCTCGTTCACTCGCCAGTGGACGGCGCGTCCGCACCTGTGGAGTCCGCCCACCGACCTTTACGAGACAGATACAGCCCTCGTGGTGCGCATGGAAATTGCCGGCATGCAGGACGCTGAACTCAATATCGCTGTGGAGGGTCGCCAGTTGGCTATTTATGGGCTGCGGCAGCCACCCGAGCAGCACGCGGCGTATCATCAGTTGGAAGTGCGCTTTGGTGATTTCCTTTCCGTTTTGGATTTGCCCGCAGCCATTGACCCCGATCACATCCAAGCCGATTACAAAGATGGCTTCTTGCTGGTGACCATGCTGAAAGTGGGTGGCTCCTGATGTCGCCTTCGCGCTGGTTGGATGAGTTAAACGAAATGTGGGATTGGATGGAATCCGAAGATGGGGATGCTTTACAGGAACTCGTCTTCCATCCGACGGTTACCAAAGTGGTTCCTTCCAAAAAGAAAAAAACCGCTAAAAAAGACGAGATCGATTATTCGGACATTCCGGATGTTTTGCCCATCCTGCCACTGCGCGGCGTAGTGGTATACCCACAGACCGGAGTACCGCTTACCATCGGTCAACCGCGTTCCATTCGTCTGGTGGACGATGCTGTCTCCGGGAGCCGCCTGGTCGGATTAGTAGCCTCCAAAGACCCGGATAAAGAAAATCCGGAACCAGAGGACCTCTACGAAGTAGGCACGGTAGCCTCCGTGCACCGGCTTTTCCGTGCCCCGGACGGCACAATTCGCCTTTTGGTACAAGGTCTCTCGCGCATCCGCATCGGCGAATTCACAGACAAGGAACCCTATCTCAAGGCTAAAGTTGAGCCATACCCGGAATTTGAGGAAGAAGGCCTCGAAGTTGAAGCACTGGCGCGCAGCGTGCGCAGCCAGTTCCAGCATATCGCGGAGCTGATCGGTTCCATCCCCCAAGAATTGGTGGCTTCCGTAGTGGACGTTGACGATCCCCTGCAAACCGTATATCTAGTGGCTAACTTCCAGCGCATGGAGTTGAAGGACGCTCAGGCCGTCCTTCAATTAAATTCTCTGCGAGAGAAACTGCTCAAATTGGTTGAGTTTCTCACGCGGGAAACCGAGGTCTTGGAGGTCGGTCAACGAATTCAAAACCAAGCCCGATCCGAAATCGAAGGCATGCAGCGCGACTATTTCCTGCGCGAGCAGCTGAAGGCTATTCAGCGCGAACTGGGCGAAACCGACGAGGCTGCAGTCGAGGTCGAAGAACTACGCAAGAAGATCGATGATGCCCATATGCCGGAGGAAGCTGACAAGCAGTCCCGCAGCGAGCTGGCCCGCCTCTCTAAACTCAATTCCGCGGCTGCAGAATACGGCGTCATTCGCAGCTACCTGGATTGGCTCATTGCCTTGCCCTGGTCCAAGACCACTCAGGATAACCTGGATATCGCCCACGCTCGCCGCGTACTGGACAATGACCACTATGGCTTGAAGGATGTAAAAGAGCGCATCCTGGAATTCCTCGCAGTGCGCAAGCTGCGCTCCGAGCGCAAAGTTGAGATCAGCAAGCACCTGAAGGACGACCTGATTCGTCGTGAACGCGAAGGCGTCATCCTGTGCTTCGTAGGCCCGCCAGGGGTTGGAAAGACATCCCTGGGCCGATCCATTGCCCGTGCTCTGGGGCGTGAATTTGTGCGCATATCCCTGGGTGGAGTTCGAGACGAGGCCGAGATTCGCGGTCACCGCCGCACCTACATCGGCGCTCTGCCGGGGCGTATCATGCAAGCCTTGCGACGGGCGGGTACGCGCAACCCGGTGTTCATGCTGGACGAGATCGACAAACTCGGCAACGATTTCCGAGGAGACCCTTCCTCTGCCTTGCTAGAGGTGCTTGATCCTGAGCAGAACAATGAGTTTCGTGACCATTACGTCGAGGTCGCTTTCGATCTCTCCCAGGTGATGTTCATCACGACCGCCAATTCGTTGGAATCCATTCCAGGTCCCCTGCGTGATCGCATGGAGATCATTCACCTCTCGAGCTATACCGAAGGCGACAAATTGGCCATCGCCAAGGGTTACCTGATCCCGCGGCAGTTGCGAGAGAACGGCTTGCGCAAGAAGGAGGTCAAATTTGGCATAGACGCCATCCGCACCATAATCCGTGCCTATACACGAGAGGCGGGTGTCCGCAACTTGGAGCGCCAGATCGGCGCTATTTGCCGCAAGGTGGTCACCAAAATCGCCGAGGGCAAGACGGAAACCGTTAAAGTGGACGCCAACTTGGTCCGCGCAGACCTGGGTCCGCAGCGCTATTTCCGCATGGAGGAGATCGCCTCGCGTACAGCGCTACCTGGCGTGGTGACCGGCCTTTCATGGACGCCAACGGGTGGGGATGTGCTCTTTATTGAAGCCACGCGTATGCCCGGGAGCAAAGGCTTCCAGCTATCCGGCCAATTGGGCGACGTGATGCAAGAATCGGCCAAAGCGGCTCTTTCTTATGTGCGTTCGCGGGCTGAAAAATTGGGTATTGACTCCGACTTTTTCCAGAACACAGATATCCATCTGCATGTACCTGCTGGGGCTCAGCCCAAGGACGGACCCTCCGCAGGCGTGACCATGGTCACCGCCCTGGTTTCGCTGCTCACCCGTCGGCCTATCCGCCCCCATGTGGCCATGACCGGCGAGATCACTTTGCGAGGCCAGGTGTTGCCAGTCGGCGGTATCAAGGAAAAGATGTTGGCCGCTCACCGCGCCGGCCTGAAGACCATCATCCTGCCCATGCGCAATGAGGTCGATCTGGAAGAGTTACCTAAAGAAGTGCGCCAAAAGATGGACTTCAGGTTCGTGCGCACTATGGACGAAGTTCTCAAAATTGCCTTGGAGCCTACCCCGGTAGACTCGAATGGACGCAAAGTGGTCAATGGACACCGTCCTAAGGTTAAGCGTAAGACGGCCAAGAATACCTCAGCCCATGCCTAAGCAGGTCATGGTGCTGGAAGACGAGCAAATGCTGTTTGAGCTGCTGCGTGACTTGTTGGGTATGGAGGGTTATCAGGTGACCCGCCCCAAACGGTTTGACAATCTGATGCAAGAATTGCGCACCGCTAGACCAGATGCCGTGTTGATAGACGTGAATCTGGAAGAGGTTAACGGACTGGATTTGCTTAGTCAAATTCGTTCGGACAAGAAACTCAACGATATGGCTGTGGTGCTCTCATCTGGAATGGATTACCGCCAGCAGTCATTGCAGGGTGGGGCGGACGCATTCTTGATGAAACCATACACACCTAGTGACTTGGTGGAAATATTAAAAGCCAAGCTTAACGATTAGAGGGAGGGGTTCCCTCCTATGGCTTTGAACAAATTGATTAGGAATAGGACAACTGTGGCTAAAACAGAATCTGGGCATAAACCCATGAAATGGTTTGCGATGGACCTGCATGTGCATACCCCCGCCTCCAGCGATTACCAGGAATCAGGGATCAGTTATATTGAAATTCTGCGCCGCGCTAGGCGCGCGGCCTGGACATGATCGGCTTGGCCGACCACAACACGGTGGCTGGATGCCGCGCCATGCAGGCCGAGCTTGAACAGCTGCGCTTGCTTCGCACTCTCAAGCGCATCTTGCCGGAGGAAGAGAATCGCCTCAAAGAATATGAACGCTTATTGGCCAGGATACTGGTGCTTCCGGGATTTGAATTTACGGCCACGTTTGGCTTCCACGTATTAGGTATCTTTGCTGCTGACAAGCCTCTGCGTGAGCTGGAGTACATCTTGCTGGACCTTAACGTGCCTGGCGATCAGTTGGAGAGGGGCTCGGTAACTGTGGGGGCGTCCAGCGACGTGCTGACCGCTTATCACGCTATCCATGAGGCGGGTGGTATAGCCATTGCCGCCCACGCCAATTCCAGCAATGGAGTGGCGATGCGCGGTTTCAAGTTTGGCGGCCAAACCAAGATCGCTTACACCCAAGATCCCAACCTCCACGCCCTGGAGATCACTGACCTTGAAAAGCGTGGACGCTTTTCCACCGCCGCCTTTTTCAGCGGCAACAAACCCGAATATCCGCGCCGCATGCATTGCATCCAGGGTTCGGATGCCCATCGGCTGGATGAGGATCCCCGGCGCCGCAATAGCCCCGGAATCGGCAGTCGCGTCACCGAGGTCCTGTTGCCCGAGCCAAGTTTTGCGGCGCTCAAAGAACTTTTTGAGGGCAACGATTTTGCTCGCACGCGCCCTCGCACGGGTAGGCAACAAGCCAAAGAGCCTGAGTACGATTTTGTGGCTTCCGCCCGCGAAGAGGGCAACAACTTTGTACAAGCCTTCCACGAATTGATGCGCGGCGGCCCAAATATGCGCGACATCACCGCGGACATCTGTGCCTTTGCCAACACCAATGGCGGCACCTTGTTTATCGGCGCCAGCGAGGAGACTCGCCGGCCTGTTGCCGGGGTGCGCAATGCCGCCGCGGCTGTCAAACGACTGCAACAAGAGATAAGTCAGCACATCAGCCCCCAATTACATTGCACGGTTGATGTACAGAAAACGGCTGGCAAAGAGGTGATTCGTGTCATCGTTCCCCGCGGGGACGAACGTCCCTATGCCATCGATGACAATAAGATCTATATCCGCAGCGAGGCAGAAACCGGCCTGGCTGTCCGTGATGAGATCGTACGCTTGATTGCCAAGGAGTCCCAGCCCGCCACTCAGGCTCCACCCGCGGGCGACGGCCGGCGCGGCGGCAAGAAACCTGCCCGCAAGACCGGGCGCAAGCCAGCGCCAGCAACGGCCAAGCCCCGGCCCGAAGCCCCACCGCAGCCTCAAAACGCACCCCGTACCGGTGTTGAAGTGGTTAGTGTGGAGCAGCGTGGTGGTGTGCCGTATTATGTCGTGCGCGATCTGCGCAATGGCATGGTGGTGAACAACGTTACTGAAAGATCCGCGCGCAAACTGTGGCACTATGCCCTGAAAGAATTCGCAGCATTGCCCAAAGATTCCGACCAGCCAAGAGCGGATTGGCGCGGCGATTTTGGTTTGCTCAAGCAATATGACCAGCACGGCCAACAGCGCTTTGACTTTGTCCAGCGCGTGGATGGCAACGTCCGCTATTACTTTGGCGTCACCGAAGACGGTGTACATGGCGACTGGCGCCAGTTCGTGCCTGGTGAGCAGCCAGCGTCGAGCTAAGCTCAATAAAATGTTAATAAGAGGGCGCGTTAGCGCCCTCTTTTTTGTTGAGTCCGCGGTTTAATCTATTTCGCCTTGACGAAGTAAACCTCACCATCTGGTTCTTCGAATACCAGGCTTAAATTCGCAAGGGTTTGCAACTGTCCCGGCTGGTAATAATTGTCACGCTCATTCACCTGGAACCAAACCAAGTAAGCAGTACCTTCGCTTGGCCAGGGTACATAATTTTCAGTTAGCGTTCCCATATCTGAGCCTGCGCTCGGAGTATCAAATGGGGAACGTTTCGTAATGTGGCCTGTAAAGAAATATAAGGCCCCGGAGGCGTTGCTATAAAGCGGTTCGCGTTCGTCAAAAGGGTGGGTTTGCAGATATCGCACCAAGCCCGAGCGATGATAGTCTTCGGTGTTGAACAAATTGTAATAAATGACTTCGTATCGGGCTGATGCAGAAACAAACTTGTACGAACTCGAAACCAAAATAGACAACCCAGGCGGCCAGTAGTGACAGCAGCACGCCTTCACCTATCTTGCTCAAATGCGGCAAAAGCAATTCTTCGATTGTGGAAAGTAAAAGCAGGAGCAAAGGGACTAGTACCACCACTTGATAGCGATCATCAAAAGCGTCGATGTGGTCGTGCGTGAAGGTTGTCAGAGTTACAAAGGTCAAATACACCAAGGTAACAATCCAGACTGGAAGCAATTCAGGCTGGACTACCCGGATTGCCCAAGATCTCCATTGCGCACTTCGGTTGATCGTCCCAAGGGCAATGATTGCCAGCCCTACAAAGATGGCGAAACCTACTTTGTCGCTTATAAAATAAGGAAGGAACCAATGCGAAATTCGGTCATAAGAAAAAAGGACGTTGGGCCAGACTAGCACCTCCCCTATTACCCGCGGCCCCAACAATGTACCTGTCAATCGGTAATTGCGCCCGAAGATCCAAACCAGGAAAGGCGACATTCCCAGCAGGCCGAAAAGAAAAGCCGGGCCGAGCCAGCGCTTCTTTTCATGAAATCGCTTAACTGCTACTAAAACCACACCAGAAGCAATTAATGAAAGGCCAGCCCAACGAATCATTGTGGAGATGGCCGCGATTACGACCATTGCGGCAAAACCTTCCCGGTCTCTGAAACTGTAAAAATGCCTGGCGGCCAATAAGAACAACATTAGGGCCAGGATAAAAAGCGTATCCGACCCCATATTGGCTGAAAGAGTCAATAAGGAGGGAAACCCGGCTGCTACCAACAGTGCTAGGAAGAACCACTGCTTGCGTTTGAGCTCTGAGGAGGCGAACAACAACGCCGTGCACACCACAATAAGAAATGCGGCGCCTTCATTGATTATTTCCCCTGATGCTAATCCGCCTAGGCCGCTTGCCCACTCGAGCGTGCCAACCACGGCTGGGTATAACGGCCCCCAGTTGACCATGGGATCGCCGCGGTAATCAATGATCCCCCGCCCCCCAGCAAAACTATCCGCCGCGGAGAGGTAAGCTATCCCGTCGGCAGATACGCCTAAGCCATAGCGACAGGCCGCCAAGTGCGTGACCAAGATGGCAAGCAAACCACAAGCCAGTGTGGCCAACCATTGAGAGCGAGAGAGTTTTAGGGGGGGCATTAACAGAGAATGATAACCAACGGTTGCCTATCCTTCCGCAATATAACGCAGGAACATTCAAAGGCAATGACACGTTATGAGTAAAGAACAACTAGTGAAAGGATAACATGAGAAATTCTGGAATTGCTTTCCCGGTTTCTTTGCTTGTTTTGCTCCTGATGGCGGCCTGCGCCGAGGTGCCTGCCCAGACCCGGCTGGTCGGAAGCAGTTGGGAGTTGCAAATCCTGGATGGGAATCAGGTGTTCACCTCCGCCGGAGGCCAAGACGTAACCCTCAATTTCGTGGACCAGACCGGGATGAGCGGTTCGGGTGGCTGCAACAGTTTTGGCGGCAGTTACCGAGCCGACTCCGCCACAAATACACTTTCATTTTCACAGGTCGTGTCCACAATGATGGCCTGCACCGACGAGGATGTCATGGCCGTCGAAGGAAACTACTTGACCGCTCTCAACGCGGCCCAAGCCTACACCCTCTCAGTTGATACGCTCACTATCACCGGCGGCGGTCATACTATAGTGTTTTTCCGCGTTTAGACCTTCTCTCCGTAACAAAAAGCCCGCCTTATGGCGGGCTTTGCTTGGTGGTCAATTTAGGGTTGAGCGTTTTGCAGTGCCTGATCGCAGGCGTCGTTCGGAGGGGTGTGGAGAAACGTAGGCGGCCCCTTGTTTAATAAGTTCCAGGTTCACAAATAAACCATCCGCAATCACATAATGCGGCAGACGGCCATAATCATCGATCTCAGAAGTATCCGTGACCAGCATGACTTGCTTTCCCGCCACCAAGCCGGCGTTGGCATCCGTCGGCAGGTCACCCGAATCTACGCCGATATAGCGAACCTCAAAGCTTTGTCCAACAATGTTCACTTGAATATCGTCTCCGGTCCAAACATCGGTCACAGTGGCTAATACACGCTGGCTGTTATCTGGAATGCAGTGGGCTTCAGGTTTATGTGTTTGGCTTACAATTCTTTTCTCACCTATGCAAACGCCTGTGCAAGATTTTGACCCGGCCCAAGTTGCCTATTTTGAGAAGGCAGGTTGGGAGGCATATTATGCTCGTCACTGGGGTCGTGCCTTCCTGCTGATGGTCCAGCTAAACCGTGAACAGTTCCGCATGTCGCTGATTACTGCCATCTATGCGGCCATAGATGTTGTGCGCGCTAGCCAGGCCTTTGCGCCGTTGGAAGGGAATGATATTCCTGCCGCGACGCGGTTCATCCGCCGCTATTACCAGAAGGCGCGTCATAGCGTCGGCCTTGAAGCTGATGCCAATACGCTGGCCGATCTGGAGATGGATTATTGGAAGGTGCATCGGCGCCTGGCTCAGCAGCGCAAACAGGCCGTGCAAAGCGGCAAAACGAGCAAACCGGAAGACTTGGCTCCGCTGGTGGATTCCCTGGCTAATCTACACGCCGCGCTGTTCCAGGTGCCTCAAGCGGCGGCCCGCCGCTCAGCGGAACTGCGCTCCCAGGCCGCCGTCGCCGTGGACCGCATCACCGGCGGTTATTCAGAAAATGTCGTTGCGGACTGGCAAGAAGTGGAGCAGAAGTTATTTGAGGCGTATACGGAATTGAAGTAAGCAAATTGCCTTAAGAGCTGTCCTTGCTCCAAGGCTAATATTCAGGCGAACTGCATTTACAGCTTTTTATCGAAATTAAACTAGGGCTGCCTTGAACGTGGGACTAAGGACATCACGTTTAGGCAATTTCCGTTTCCAACTCCTCGTCCTTTCGAACATCACAGCACAGCACCAGCTGCTTGGCCGCACGCACTTCGTCCATGCGGCCGTACTTGGTAGCGTGCGGAGCGCCTTTCAGCGTTTCCGGTTTCTGGTGGGCTTCCTCCGCGATCTTGAGCATCGCTTCGGCGAAGGCGTCCAGGGTGGCTTTGTCTTCAGTTTCCGTAGGCTCGATCATTAGCGCTTCGTGCACGATTAGCGGGAAATAGTTCGTGGGAGGGTGGAAGCCATAATCCATTAACCGCTTGGAGATATCTAGGGCGTGTACCTCGGGCGCGTCGACCCAACGGCCCTCCAGTACAACCTCGTGCATGCAGACCCGATCGAAGGGAACCTTGTATGCGCCCCGCAGCTTGGCCCTCAGATAGTTGGCATTGAGCACAGCGTGCTCGGAGACGGCGCGCAAGCCCTCGGCGCCTTGCATCAGGATGTAGGTAAAGGCGCGCACATGCATACCGAACTGTCCGTGGAAAGCCTTTAGCCGCCCGATGCTGTGCTTGGGGGTTACCCAGCCGTACACCGGTGCCTCGCCTTCTTGAGGCTCCTCAATGACGCCGGCAATGGGTCCGGGCAGGAAATCGACCAGCTTTTTGGCTACGCACACCGGCCCGGAACCTGGGCCGCCGCCCCCGTGAGGAGTGGTGAAGGTCTTGTGCAAGTTCAGGTGCAGCAAATCGAAACCCAGGTCACCGGGACGGCAAATGCCCAGCAAGGCATTCATATTGGCTCCGTCGCCATACACCAGGCCGCCGGCAGCATGCACCGCGGCAATAACCTCCTCGACATGTTCTTCGAACAACCCCAGTGTATTGGGGTTGGTCAGCATCAGGCCAGCCAGGGTTTCGTCACATTCCCTCTTGAGCGCCTCAAGGTCTACATTGCCGCGCGCGTCGGATTTGATTTCTACCACGCGGTAGCCGGACATGGAGGAAGTGGCAGGGTTGGTGCCATGCGCAGAATCGGGGATAAGGATCTTGTTCCGCCTCGCGTCGCCGCGGCTTTCGTGATAAGCACGGATCATCATCACCCCGGTCAGTTCGCCTTGGGCGCCCGCGGCGGGTTGCAGCGTGCAGCCCGCGAACCCGGTGATCTCCTTCAGCCATTCCTGCAGGTGATACATGATGGCCAGACTGCCTTGTACCATTTCGATGGGCTGCAGGGGATGGACATGCGCAAATCCGGGGATGCGGGCGATCTCCTCATTGATGGCTGGGTTGTATTTCATCGTGCACGAGCCCAGCGGATAAAAACCAGTGAGAATGCTGTAATTCAACTGCGACAGTCGCGTAAAATGGCGCAGAGCCTCCAGCTCCCCGACTTCCGGCAGCGGCAAGTCTGGTCGCAGGTGCTTTTTGGGTAGCTCGCTCAGCGGCACATCCGGCTCGGGGAATTGCACCCCGCGGCGGCCCGCAGAACCCAGTTCATAGATAAGGGGCTCGGTCATTTGGCCACCTCCGCCAGACTTTCGACCAGGAAGTCAATCTCCTCTTTGGAGTTGACCTCGGTCACGGCTACCAGGCTGCAGTTCTTGAGCAATGGATAGTCTTGCGAGAGATCGTAACCCCCGATAATGCCGGTTTCCAGCAGTTGCTGGTTGAGTTCGGGGGCCGGGATAGGACTCTCGATCGCAAATTCGTGGAAAAAAGGTGTGTTCGGGAATTTCAGCTTGAACCCCTTAAGCTTGGCGATCTCTTTGGCGGCGTAATGCGCTTTGTGGAAGCAGTTTTCAGCCACTTGGCGCAGTCCTTGCTTGCCCAGCAGACTGGTATACACAGTGGCGGCCAGCATCATCAGCCCCTGGTTGGTGCAAATGTTGGAGCTGGCGCGTTCGCGCTTGATATGCTGCTCACGAGTGCTCAACGTCAACACATAGCCACGCTGGCCGCGGTTGTCCACGGTCTCTCCGACTAGTCGCCCGGCCAGGCTACGCACATACTCCTGCTTTGTGGTCAGGATGCCCAGGTAGGGCCCGCCAAATGATAACGGAATGCCTAGCGGCTGGCCCTCCCCAGTGACGATATCGGCTCCAAAATCCCCAGGCGGCTTGAGCAATCCCAAGGCAATGGGGTTAATCGAGACGGCAAGCAAAGCGCCTTTAGCATGGGCTGCCTCTGCTAGGTTGGAAAAATCGAAAATGCGACCGAAGAAATCAGGGTAGGCCACGGCGACCAAACCCGTCTGCTCGTCGATCAGGTCAACCAGCGCCTCGGGCCCCGCATTAAGATCCATATCTTCGCCAACGATGCGTGTGTCGAATCCGTGCTCATATGTGTGCACCGTGGCGCGGTAGTGCGGGTGAATACCCGGCGACAAGATGACCTTGTTGCGTTGGCCCCGATGGATGACCCGCGCCATGTTGACTGCTTCGGCCAGTGCGGTAGCCCCATCATAATGGGAGGCGTTGCTCACCTCCATGCCGGTCAGGGCCACGATCAAGCTTTGGTATTCAAAGATGGATTGCAGAGTGCCCTGTGAGATCTCCGGCTGGTAGGGGGTATAGGCAGTGTAGTATTCGCCGCGACGCAGAATAGCATCCACGCCGGCAGGGATGTAATGGCTGTAGGCTCCGGCCCCCAGGAAGCTGACGAAGTCGTTTGTACTGTCGTTGGCGCCAGCAATGCTTTCCAGCTCGCCGCGCACTTCCATCTCGGTCAGTGGGTCGGGCAGGTTGAGTTTAGGAAAGCGCTGTTTAGCAGGCACCCCTGCGAAAAGGTCTTCCATTGACTTCACGCCAATGGTCTTGAGCATCTCTGCCCGTTCGGCGTCGCTGTGGGGGATGAAACTTCCTGAGTATGTCAAGTAGATCGCTCCTGGCAAAACTTCTCGTATGCGGCAGCATCCATCAATTTTTCCACCTGGCCGGCATCCAAAATCTTGATCTTGGCCAGCCAGCCTTGCCCGTAGGGATCGATATTGACGGTTTCTGGCTTGGCGGCCAAGTCCTTATTGGCTTCGACGATCTCGCCATCCACGGGCATATACACGTCTGCGGCGGCCTTCACTGATTCCACCGAGGCGAAGCTATCACCTTTGGTCACCTGACTGCCAGGTGCGGCGCTGACATCCACGAACACCACGTCGGAGAGTTGGTCCTGAGCATAGTCGCTTAGGCCAACGGTTCCAGTGTCACCCTCCACGCGAATCCATTCATCGTTTTCGGTAAAGCGCAGGTCGTGCGGAATTTTCATTACCATCCTCCTATTTAGTCAAAAAAAGGCGCACAGAATAATCCGTGCGCCTCTGTTTTGGCCCTGAGAGATTCGGATCCGAAGACCCTTGCACCTTGGGGGTGGCTCGTTTGGCGAGCCTCTTTCCAGAGTTCGTTCGGGCGACGAGTCCTTTCACCTGAGAGTTTCGTGCAAGTATTTATCCTGCACTTGCCCCTTCGGTACCCGGCTTTGGTGGCCAGGATTCTCCTCAGCGTCCGTTATATTGTTCCTTGATTCTAAGAGGCTGATCTCGCAGCGTCAAGGGTCAACCACCCCCAAAGAGGACGCCAGGGTTTATCCATGGGTAACCGCGTGCTAGAATGCCGCCGTGGCACCTCGCGTCGTTTTTATGGGTTCACCTGATTTCTCGTTGCCCGTTCTGCGCAGCCTGGCCGCCTCATTTGAGGTCGCTGGCGTGGTCACCCAACCAGACCGGCCAGCGGGGCGCGGTAAGCAGCTGAAGGCGCCCCCCGTGAAGGTGTTGGCCGAGCAACTGGGTCTACCTGTTATCCAACCCCGCCGGTTGCGCGAACCCGAGGCCGTGCACCAGCTAGCCGCCTGGGCGCCCGACCTGATCGTGGTGGCAGCCTTCGGACAGATCCTGCGCAAAGCCGTGCTGGAACTGCCGCCGAACGGCTGTATCAATGTGCATGCTTCGCTGCTGCCACGCTGGCGTGGTGCCTCGCCCATCCAAGCGGCGATCCTCCATGGCGACGCACATACCGGGGTGACCATCATGTGCATGGATGAAGGACTGGACACCGGGCCTATTCTCAGCCAGCGCGCCATCCCCATCCAGCCGAGCGATACGGCTGCCACATTGAGCGAAAAGCTCTCAACTCTGGGCGCCGAATTGCTCACGGAAACCCTGCCTCAGTATATATCCGGGACACTCAAACCCCAATCCCAACCGGATAAAGGCGTCACTACAGTTTCGACACTTAATAAAGCTGATGGGAACCTGGACTTCTCGCAGGATGCCGCCGCGCTGGAACGCAAAGTGCGCGCCTTCAATCCCTGGCCGGGCGCCTTTCTCACCTGGAGGAACCAGCCACTCAAGGTGCACCGCGCCCATGTCGCCGCGGGTGCCGCCGCTTCGGCAACCCGGCAGGTGTATGATGCATTGCCGGCAGTTGGCACCTCCAATGGCCTGCTCGTGTTAGACGAAGTGCAGCCTGCCGGAAAGAAACCGATGGGCGGCGTAGAATTCCTGCGCGGGGCCCGAGATTGGGCAGGCAGTCAAAAATCATAGACCACCTTATTCAGACAAGGAGAAATCATGAATACGAAGGCTCTCATCGCTGAATTCGTCGGCACCTTTGCCCTGATTTTTGTTGGCGCCGGTTCGGTTGCCTTAGGGGTGGGTGGGCTGGTCGGGGCCGCCTTTGCCCATGGCTTGGTCATTGTCAGCATAGCTTACGCCTATGGGTCTATCTCTGGGGCGCATGTCAACCCGGCGGTTACCCTGGCCGTGGCCTTGCGCGGCCGCATTAGCTGGCGGCAGGCGGTAGGTTACTGGCTGGTGCAATTGGCGGGAGGGGCGGCTGGGGCGGGCGTACTTTTTTTCGTGCTGGGTGGCGCCTCCAGCGGATTGGGCGCAACCTTGCCTGCGGCCGGGGTCACACCCTTGCAGGCCATCGTAGTCGAGGCGGTACTGACCTTCTTTTTGGCCAATGTCGTCCTTCATACGGCCGAACGCAAGAACCCAACGCCGTTTGCCGGTCTGGCCATCGGCCTTACATTAGCTGGATTGATTCTGATGGGCGGGCCGCTCACTGGCGCCTCGCTGAATCCTGCGCGCACCTTTGGGCCTGCGCTGTTCACGGGCACCTTGGGCTATATGTGGATTTACCTGGTAGGACCGGGTTTGGGCGCCGCGGCCGCGGCGGGAGTTTATGACCTGCTGAAGAAATGAAACGTCCTGCAGGTTATTCGGGCACCCCGTTGTTGAAAAAGCTGGGCATAAAGTCGGGTCAGCGCGCCTGCATCCTCAATGCTCCAGCAGACTATACGGAAAGCCTGGGGCCGCTACCACCTGGTATCCAGCTAATTCGGCGCTTGGGCAAACCCCACTCGTTGGACTTCATACAGTTTTTTACCTTGCAGTCTAGTCAACTGGCGGCAAGATGTCCCGAATTAAAGACAGCCCTGGCCTATGATGGCAGCTTGTGGATCTGCTGGGCCAAGAAAGCCTCCAAGGTCAAGACCGATCTAAGTGACGGCGTCGTGCGCCAGCTGGGATTGGACGCCGGCTTGGTGGATGTAAAAGTGGCTGCGGTAGATGAGGTCTGGTCGGGTTTGAAATTTGTGTATCGCCTGGAGGACAGAAAGCCGTGAGCTGAGCTCAAGAGCGTAATCCTCGCAGGTATACCCCGTACGAATTTACATTATTGGCGCACGGGGAATCTCACGTTTACCTTGATTCCAGGCATCAAGGCCTATCCGAATATCCTACCGCTGAGTTGGGCCGCCGCCAGGGGAGGCGCTGGTGCACACTTCTGCCCTTCTGGTGACTCAGGCTTGCTAACTGACAGCGGTTGAAAAATTGCGGATTGCCTATCGCGAATTGCTGATTATGATAGGGAAGTGCCCGGTAATAATTCCACCCAAATAATAAGCCTACTTGCCTTTGGCGCTGGAGCTATCGGGGGCTATGTTGGAGGAAGTCTGGCCCTTGCTGGCCATCGCGTCGTGTTCCTTGAACGACCTCACAATGCCGAAGTTCTCCGCCAGCACGGCTTTCACCTGGCTTTAGGAAATGAAACTCACGTACTCAAAGATGTGGGCATAGTCCCCTCAGTCGAAGAGGCCCTGCGCCTGGATCGCTTTGACGTTGTCCTTTTCGCCCTAAAATCCTACGATACCGCCGAGGCCCTAAAAACCCTACAGCCCTTTGCTACCGAATTGCCGCCCCTGCTGTGCCTGCAGAATGGCGTCGAAAATGAACTGGCCCTGGGGAAAATTTTGGGTGCGGACAAGGTCATTGCCGGCACGGTGACCACCGCGGTGGCAAAGGACGGCCCTGGCCGGATCCGTTTGGAGCGCAAACGCGGCCTGGGGCTGGCAGCCGGCCACCCGCTGTCCAACCGGCTGGCGGGCGCCCTGGATGGCGCCGGGCTGAACGCCAGGGTTTACAAAGATGCAGCTTCCATGAAGTGGTCCAAGCTGCTGACCAATCTGCTCACCAACGCTTCGTGCGCCATCTTGGATATGTCCCCCGCTGAGGTTATGGCCAATCCTGGTCTGTTTGCGCTGGAGATGCGACAATTGAGCGAGGCCCTGTCGGTGATGAAGGCCCAGGGTTTTGAAGTCGTTGACCTGCCGGGCACGCCGGTGCGGGCGCTGGCTTTGGCCGCCCGATTGCCTGCGGCGTTGGCGCGGCCGCTGATGGCGCGGGCCGTCGGGCGCGGCCGCGGCGGCAAAATGCCCTCGCTGCATATCGACCTATACGGCGGGAAAAGCCGCAGCGAGGTAGATTGGTTGAACGGAGCGGTGGTGCGCGCCGGGGCTAGGTTGGGTGTTCCCACGCCCACCAATTCGTTCTTCAACGAGACTTTGCAAGCCCTTCTCAGCGATCCACGGGGTAACCCTTTCAAGAAAGATCCCAAAATATTTATCCGGGCAGCTAATTCGGGCCCCTGATTTTCTTACAGGCTTTTTACATTCCCCTAGCCTCTGCATGACTTGCCTCGGCTAACCTATCTTTGACATTCACCGCACAAAGGAGGTATCAATGTCGAAGAAAATTTGGATTGCCGGCGCACTCGCGCTGGCGCTTGTTGCAGCCGTGGTTGGCGTGGCCGCGGCGGCCCCCAATGCTGCCCCTGGCAACCCGCCTGGGCCGCGAGGAGGCCCCGGGCGCGGCTCCGAATGGCCGCCGCACCTGGCTGGTGAGATCACCGACCTGGGCGACAACCAGTTCACCATGGAAGGCCCCTATGGTGGCAGCGTCAGCATAGAAGTGAGCGACACAACCAGCTACCTAGGTTCGCTTAACGGCTTTGCCGATCTGTCTGTGGGCGATAATATCGCGGTTATTGGGCAGCGCAGCGGGGAAGGCTACGTAGACGCTCGTGTGGTTGTCCTGCGCGACGACCTGCCCATGGGCGCCCGATTGGGTGGCGAGGTGACTGCGACCACCAGCAGCACTCTTACGCTGCAAACCCCAAGTGGCGAGACTTTTAAGTTCAACGTCACTTCGAGCACGGAATACCTGAGCCGCGACAACTCCGTAGCTGGCATTTCGGACATCGAAGTGGGTGACCATGTGATGGTGATATTCGAGCAAGCCAGCAGCGGCACGCTGAGCGCGAACTTGATTGCAGTCGGTGGACCACAGGCCGACGGCTCGCAAGGCAACGGCCAGAATGGACAGAGTTCCAACGGCGTCCAGGATGGCTCAGGCCCCCAGTTGGATGGCAGCGGCTACCACGGGTTAAGTTCTGGTACCGCAATAACAAAGAGGCCACTTTAGTGGCCTCTTTGTTATTGGCCACTGGCTGAGCTAGCGAGTGTACACCATGACCTGCCACAGCCAATTGTGATGGGTGTAGGTGCGCCTCAAGCCGGCCCTTTTTATAATGGCTTCAATGCGTTCGTGCGGGTGCACAAACATACGATAGGGGTTGCTGAAGAAGCCCTGAAAGAAACCTGCTAGCCGCACTGCGGCCCGGTAAGCCCAACCATCGCGGGGAATTACGACGGCGTAATATCGCTTGGCCAGGCGAGCGGAGGCGCGCACCAAGCCGGGCATGTCATCGTAGCAGCAGATTACCTTGTCTAGAGTAACGATATCGGCCGGTTCCAGACTGGAGGCAATATCCACGAAGTTGCCATGGCGCCATTGGATACGATCGGCAAGCTTGCGCCGCTTGGCTTCCCGCCGAGCGGCGTCCACATAGGCGCTGGAAGCATCCACATGCACTGCCGAAACGGCGCCGCTGGCCAGCAACTCATGCTGGATGGCGCCGACCCCGCCGCCGATGTCCAAAACGGTTAGGCCATCTACGCCGCGGCGCTTGAGTTCTTCCAGCAGCCATACGGTGCTCTGGTCCGGTCCTTCACCGCGATAAATGCGCAGATCTTTATCCACGCTTTCTTCATCGAAAGTGAGTTCAATACCTTCGCATTGCGGGCAGCAGCCTTTGCCAGTCAAATCTGGACCTCCCGCCTAGTATAATCTCGCCATGGAACGATTGCGCCGCTGGCTTCCGGCAATGATTGGGGTAGGCGCTCTGGTTGTGGCTGCCATCCCCTGCCTGCTGGTCTATAACCTGTACAGTTCTATTGGCGATATCACCAATTCTGGCGTAGCCCAGGTGCGCCAGTTGGCCGATTCAGTTGGGACCCAGGTAGCAAATGTTCTGCATCCCACGCCCACGATTGTCCCGGACCCGGTAACTATCATCCATGAAGTGCGCAGCCTGGCGAGGCTGGAGACCATCCAATATTCAGTTGAAAAGGTGATCTCAGCCGAGATGGGGCAGGGTTTCTTTGGTTTTCTGGTAGGTGACAAGATCTTGTTCGTGGCCCACGGCACGGTAATTGCCGGGGTGGACCTTCAGAAGCTGCAGCCTGAAGACCTGAAAATCGAGGACGGAGTGCTGCACGTCCATCTGCCCGAAGCGGAAGTATTTACAGCCACGCTGGACAACGGTGAGTCCTACGTGTATGACCGCCAGCAGGGCGTTTTGAACCGCGGCGACGTAAACCTGGAGACCTCGGCGCGGCAAGCGGCCGAGCAGGAAATCCGCAACGCGGCCCTGGAGGATGGCATCCTGGCCCAGGCGCAAACCAACGCCCAGAGTTATTTGCTGCGGCTGTTCTTAAACCTGGGCTATCCCGACGTAATCTTCGAATAACTAGCTGCGCCGCGTCCAGGCTTCGGCGCCGTAGCGTTCACTCAGCCAGCGCTGGGTGGCTTCTTCTTCCGCAGCGCTCAATTTACCCTCAATAAATTCAATATTCAAAGCTTGCGAGAAGCCGCGCACGAACGCGTCGGCGGCCTCCTCGAACGTCACCGTGCGGGCCAGGCCTTCTTCCACGGTGGCGGCGCGGGCGCGCACGCGCTGGGCCGCCTCTTGCTGCCGTTCCAGGCTTGGGTAATTCAGAATCTCTGTGATGCGGGCGATGTCGCCAAACAGCGGTAGGCTGCCATGCTGCAGCACGCCACCTTTGCGACGTGCCTGGGCGCTGCCAATGATCTTCTTGCCATGCAAGGTGATCTCGTAGTCCGAAGGGACCTCGAAGCATACCGGATTGTCAAGATCGCCGAAGCCGTTGCCCATGTGCATCGGCTGGCGTTCCACGGGCAGACCCAGCAGCTTGAGGGCTGCCAACAAGCCTTCCGAGAGGCGCTTATAGGATTCAAGCACGCCGCCGGCAAAGCGCGGCTCACCCGAAGCGCCGATTACCGAATAAGTCAGCTCATCTGTGTGCAGGATGGCGCGGCCGCCAGTGGGGCGGCGCACCACGTCCCAGCCGCGGACGTTGCGAGCGGCTTCGTCGATATCAGAGTAGTGCTGTGCGAAGCCCAGCGAGAAACAAGCTGGGTCCCAATCGTAAAAACGCAGGGTTGGGGGAGAGGAACCTTCGATAACATTTTCCAGGATGGCGGCGTCAACCGCCATGTTGCGGGCGCCGCGCGCCGCAGGGTGGTGCAGTAGGCGCCATTGGGCGCGAGGAAGTTCTTCGCCCGGCATGCGCTACTTGGCGAAAAAGCCCAGGTGGTTGGCCACCGGGCGCTCGTTGCCGGGGATGTGCTGGTGGATGGGGGAATTGAGAATTTCAGGTTGGCCATCCTCCCCTTCCATCACCAGGGTGGAGGAGCCACCGCCATCCATGTTCATTGCGGAGTAGATATGCTCGTCCAACATCAGTTGGGCCAGTTCTACCTCCGTAACGCCTTCGCTGTATCCAGGTTGGCGGCCGTCCACCACGATAAGCACCAGCTGATTTCCCGATCGGTTAAGGCCGGCGGCTGTTCGTGGGTCCAGGGCGCTGGAGTCCAGATCATCGACGATGGACCCGTTCCATACCAGCAGCTTGAATCCGGAAACAGCGTTGTAAACTTTGCCCACCAGGGCGTTCATACTGGCTTTGTTGTTCTGATAGAGATACAGTGTGGGGTGGCTGTATTGGTCCTGGTGGTAGACGGTGCCGCGTGAGGCGTCAAACCCCAAGGGTGCGACGCGGTCGCCTGTGTGCGGAGAATAGCCCAGTGGGCCTAGATCGCGCCAGGGAGTGAATGGGTCCCCATTCACGGCAAGTTGCAGCCCCGCGCTCTCCAGAAACTGAGAAGTCGTCTTGGCCTGGCAAGGCAGGCTCTGGTCCGGGTCACAGGGGGTCACCAGGGTTTTGAGGCCGGCGGTTTTCAGGTCGATGGTGATCACATGAATGACCAGCGGACGCGGGTCTTGGCGCACGATGCGCTCGTATTTGATGCCCTGGAATAAAGTACGTTTTTCGGGCTCTGGCTGGTTGCCTGAGCCAATGGGGTTCAATGTGCTCAGGTCACAAGCCAGGCTGGTGAGCAGCAGGCAAACAAATGCCGCTACCAGGGCCAGCCGCGACCTGGACTTTGATCTTATGGCGTTTTGCATGACGGTGAGATTTTACCGTCTATTGATTTTTTTCCCCACTAAGGAAGAAAGACTTATCAGAATCTTCGTGCCTACATAGACTAAGCAGCGGCGTCTTCCAGGCGTTTCATCTCTTTGAAGGCGGCAATGCCCGTTTCCAGCATGCTCCTGTCAGGTTCACGCGTGGTCAGGCGCTGTAGTGCCAGGTTAGGCGCTATCAGCACGCGCACGATAGGATTATTGATATAGCGCGCCGTCAGGCGTAAATATTCGTAAGCCAGACCTGCCAGAACAGGGATGAGCAGCACGCGCACCAGCAGCCGGGGCAGCAGCGCCATGGGTCCTAAAAAGGCAAACACGATGATGGACAGCACCACCACCGTGAGCAGGAAGGCGGTGCCGCAGCGGGGATGCTCGCGAGGGTATTTGGCCACTTCCCGGGGGGTCAGTTTTGCCCCGGCCTCATAGGCGTTTATGGTCTTGTGTTCGGCGCCGTGGTAGCCGTATACGCGCTTGATCTCGCCCACACGACCGATGGCTACCAGATAGCCAATAAGCACAGCCAGACGCAGCAGGCCCTCGAAGAGGGCGCTGCTGACCGGGTTGAGCGCAAAATAGCGGTCCACGAACTGCCCCACGCCAGCCGGCAACAGGAAGAAGAGCCCGATGGCGAAACCAAGCGAGACCATAATGGTTAGCGCCAGGGGCCAGCCTTCCAGTTTTTCATCTTCTTCCCCCGCCTGTGTATTGGCGGAAATGCCCAAGGCGCGGAACCGAGCGCCAGCGCGTCCCACAACAGCACCAGGCCACGCAGAAAAGGAATGCGGGCGATGGGGCTGCGGTAGATGGGTGCCAGCGTCTCGCTGTGCAGCACGATCTTGCCGTCCGGAGAGCGCATTGCCATGGCCATATGGCTGCGGCCGCGCATCATCACCCCTTCAATGACCGCCTGCCCCCCGTACATGGGCAGATTTTGTTCCGGCACTATTCGCCCAGGTTGTAAATGAAGTGGATCAATGCGTCGATGCCCTGTTCCCAGGTGGGCAGATGCTGGCGCTCGTTGGGTGAATGGATGCGATCGTCGGGGAGGCCAAAGCCGGTGTTCACGCTTTCCGCCTTGAGCACATCCTGGAAATAGGCCACCACGGGGATGCTACCCCCTTCGCGGCGGAAAACGGGCTTGCTGCCCCACACGGTTTCCATGGCCTTGCTCATGGCCCGCATTTCGCGGGAATCTCGTTCGGAGATGGAAGGTTCCCCATCCGAGATCAATTTGAGCTCCCATTTGATGGCTGGGTCCACGTGTTTCTTCAGATAGGCGTTTAACTGCTTTTCGACCTCTTTGGAGCTTTGGTCGGGTACCAGTCGGCAGGAGATCTTGGCCATCGCCTTGGAGGGCAGCACCGTCTTGGGGCCTTCGCCGGTATAGCCGGAGAGCATGCCGTTCACTTCCAGGGTGGGCCGGGATGTAGTGCGCTCGAAGGCGGTGTAGCCCTCTTCGCCCCATAATGCATTCACGCCGGCTTCCTTGGCGTAATCATCGTCGCTGGTATGCGGGATGCGCTTGAATTCTTCGCGCTCCTGCTTATCCAGGTCGCGGACGCTGTCGTAAAAACCGGGTAGGGTGACACGGTTCTTCTCGTCGTGCATCCCGGCGATCAGCTTGGCCAGCTCGTTGGCGGGGTTGCGGATGGCGCCACCGAAAAGTCCGGAGTGCAGGTCCATGGAAGGGCCAGTAAGGTGCAACTCGAAATAAGCCAGACCGCGCAGCCCATAGGTTAGGGTGGGTACCCCAGGAGCCAGCATGCCCGCGTCAGTGTTGAGCACGAAATCGCTGGCGAAAAGCTTGTCGTTGGCGCGGATGAAGTCCGCCATGCTGGAGGAGCCGATCTCCTCCTCGCCTTCTAGCAGCCACTTGACGTTAATGGGCAGCGGCCCGGCAGACAGCGCCGCCTCGAGTGCCGCGGTGCTAGCGATAACCTGTGCCTTCATATCCGAGGTGCCGCGACCCATCAAATAGTCGCCCTTTTGCACGGCTTCAAAGGGCGGGGTTTCCCAAAGGTCTTCCGGGTCAGGCGGCTGCACATCGTAATGGCCGTACACCAGCATGGTGGGGGCTTTTGGCCCGGCTTTCATCATTTCGGCGAAGACCACGGGATGGCCGCCGGTGTCCACTTTCTTGGCGTTCTCGAAGCCCAATGCGGAGAGCTTGTTGACCAACCAGTCCGCGGCGCGTTGGATATCGGCCTTGTAAGCCGAGTCTGCGGAAATGGAGGGGATGGCTACCAGCTCCTTGACTTCATTCAGGGTACGGCTGCGATTATCTTTGGCATACTTAAGGGCGGCGCTGCGTGGGTCAGACATGGAGGTTCCTTTCAGCTTGGCATGGCGGCAGAAATAGCCGCCAATGAAACGTCATAACGATGGCGCATGTTGTGGTGCCCGCCATCATATTCTTCAAATTGGAATGGGATTCCCAGGGCGCGCAATTTCTCCGTCAACAAACGCGTGCCATAGAGCAAATTATACTCGTCGAAGCGCCCGCAATCGAAATACAGCAATTGCAGAGAACGTAAGGCTTCTTCATATTCCTCGACGATCTCCACAGGGTCGTAAGCTAGCCAGCGCGCCCATACATCTGGGCGCAGCTGACCGCTATGCAGATCCAAGGGCAGATCGAAGCCCAGCGGTGCACTTGGGTTTGGGGAATAGCAAGCGGACATGGCTAAAACGTCCAGCACCAAGAACGGAGCCCCATTACGCAACGCCTGCCCCGGGTCGCGCAACATTTCGCGTATGGCTTCTTCCCCGCCACGTTCGGCGAAGCGCAGCAAGCCCCCGAAATCCGGCTTGAATTCCATTTCGAAATATTTGTCGCCGCTGTGGTCGGCCACCAGCCCGAAGGTGTCGGCGTGCAGCATACCCAGGCGCAGGGCACCAAAACCCCCCGAGGAGTGTCCAGCCACGGCGCGGTGTTCCACATCTGCCAGGGTCGGGTACTTCTTGTCGATATAGCCAACTAATTCCAGCAAGTGGTCTTCGTAGTTGCCGGTCGCCGAGGAATTCAGGTATTGCGAGCCGCCGTAACGCGTGCTGCCATCCGGCATCACCACGATCAAAGGGAGTATGCTGCCCTCGCCGATCAGCCGGTCCAGGCGCTGCTGGATATTCTCTTCCCATAGGTCGTCGCTGAGGAATTTGAGGCCGCGGTAGCCAAAAGCAGGCAATAGATATACGCTGGGGTAACGCTGCTTTGCGTCGTAATCCGGCGGCAGGTACACTGGCACGCTGCGGGTGGCCGGGTCGCCCAATGGGTTGCCTTCCAGTGCATGGCTTCGGAATTCCTCGATGATGATTTGCGAACGCACGCCTTCATTATAAGCGGCTGACCCTGTTAGAATCACGTTACCGCCATTGAGAGGAGATCGTTGCGAAGCAACCCGACGGAGCAATCTCCCGCATTCGATTGCGAGACGCCAATGTTGATACACAATTCAACTGTTGTTAGTTGGGGGGCAACCAATACTGTCCTGCCTGGACATGCCGTGCACGTTCAAGGCGGCCTGATAGATGAACTTGGCCCGGACGCTGATCTGCTTGCCCGCTATCCCAAGGATGAAAAGCTGGACGCGGGCGGGCAGTGGTTGTTGCCCGGTCTCATTTGTGCCCATACCCATTTCTACAGTGCCTTCTCGCGTGGCTTAGCTATTCCCGGCCAAGCGCCCAAAGATTTCCCTGAGATTCTGCAGCGCCTGTGGTGGCCGCTGGATAAATCCCTTGATGAAGGATCTGTCCGTATTTCTGCGTTAATCCATTTGGTGGATGCCATCAAGAACGGCACGACCACACTATTCGACCATCATGCTTCGCCCAATTTCATCGATGGCTCGTTGGACGTTATTGCCGAGGTGGTTGAGCAGAGTGGCTTGCGCGCCGCACTGTGCTATGAGGTCAGTGACCGGGATGGAGAAGCCAAGTCGCACGCGGCAATCCGCGAAAACTTGCGCTTTATCGACCGCGTGCGCAGTCAGCATCCCGCAGGCGGGCGCTTGTCGGCAGTTTTTGGTTTGCATGCCAGCCTGACACTCTCCGATGAAACCCTGGACAGGTGCCGCGCCGCGCTCCCCGAGGGAGCGGGTTTTCACATTCACGTAGCTGAGCACGAGGCCGACCAGGAAGACAGCCTGGCCAAGAGCGGCCTACGGGTGGTGCCCCGTCTGGTCAAGCACGGCATCCTGGGGCCGCATAGCATCGCCGCCCACGCCGTGCACGTGGACGCCGCTGAGATAGACATGCTGGCTTCCGCCGGTGGCTGGGTAACTCACCAGCCGCGTTCCAACATGAATAACGGCGTGGGGGCTGCCGATGTGGAGGCTTTGCTGGCGGCGGGTGTCAAGGTGTGCCTGGGAAATGACGGTTTCACACAGGATATGTGGAGCGAATGGAAATCTGCTTATTTGTTGCAAAAGGTGTGGAGCCGCGACCCGCGTAAGATGAACGGTGCCGATGTGGTCAGGGTGGCCGTGGATAATAATGCCGCCCTGGCCGCGAACTTCTTCCCAGGCACGTCGATTGGCGAGATCAGCCCTGGCGCCCGCGCCGACCTGATACTGGTTGATTACCCGGCGCCCACGCCGGTAATCGCGGGCAATCTGCCCTGGCACATCTTGTTCGGTTTTGAACATAAAATGGTTACTACCACCATCGTGGATGGCCGCGTACTGATGCGCGACCGTCAGCTGCTCACCCTGGATGAGGCGGACATCGCGGCCCAGGCTCGAGAAATGGCCCCGCGGGTATGGGAGCGTTACACCAAATTCGCATCTGTGGAGATCAAGTGACCCAACACCCACTGACAATTGCCATCCTGGGAGGCACCGGCCACCTGGGGCCGGGTTTGGCCCTGCGTTGGGCGTATGCAGGACACCACGTCCTGATTGGCTCGCGCCAGGCTGAGAAGGCGCAGGGAATGGCTGCAGAATTGAATGCCGAATTGGGCCGTGAGTTCATCCGCGGGCTGGAGAATGCTGAAGCGGCCCGCCAGGCAGATATCTGTGTGCTGGCTGTGGTGCAAGATGCCCACCAAGCCGCGCTCGAAGCTGTGAAGGAAGCCCTGGCTGGCAAGATACTGGTGGACACCACCGCCAGGCTCAGCTTCCCGGACCTGACGCCACCGGCCGCGCCTGCCGCGGCCCAACTGGCCCAGCAGCTGCTTGGCGAACAAGTGCGCGTGGTGGCCGCTTTCCAGACCGTATCGGCAGCTTCGTTGCGGGAGAATTTCGACCAGCCTCTCGATTCAGATGTACTGGTGTGCAGTGATGATAGCCAGGCGGCCGGGCAGATTATGGAGCTTGCCAGCGATGCCGGCTTGCAGGGCTATTACGCTGGGGGCCTCAACCACGCCATCGTCTTGGAGGGAATCACTTCGCTGCTGGTATCCATCAATAAACAGTACAAGAGTCGCCATGGCACCCTGAGGGTGGCTGGTGTGGACCCTCATAAGTAGCTCTTGAAACCGCTCATCTTTTCCCCATTAGAAGGGCTGCCTCTCTTTCAGCCAGGCGATGACCTGCCCGCCCTGCTTTTGGCGGCCCTGCAGCGTCAGCACATCGCGCTGGCTGAAGGCGACATCCTGGTCCTTGCCCAAAAGATCGTTTCCAAGGTCGAAGGTCGCTTGGCGCGGCTAGATTCAGTAAAGGTCTCATCTGAAGCCGCTGAATTGGCCGCCACAGTGGAGAAGGACCCTCGCCTGGTGCAGTTGATCCTGGATGAAAGCAATGAAGTGTTACGGGCCCGCCCGGGTCTCATGGTGGTAGAGCACCGCCTGGGTTTCGTCAGCGCCAACGCCGGCATCGACCATTCGAATGTGCAAGGCGAGGATGTGGTTTTGCTGCTGCCCGTCAATCCGGACGCCTCGGCGGCCCGGGTCCGGGAGGCGATTTGCAAAGCAACTGGGATCAAGCCTGGCGTGCTCATTATCGATTCGCACGGCCGCGCCTGGCGCGAGGGCACTGTGGGTGTGGCCATTGGCCTGGCCGGATTGCCCGGCATTGTGGATCTGCGTGGACAACCCGACCTGTTCGGCCGTGAGCTGCGCGCCACGATTCTGGGCGCCGCCGATGAGTTGGCGGCCGGTGCCTCACTGGTAATGGGCCAGGCTGGCGAGGGTTATCCCGCGGTGCATGTGCGCGGTTTCCCTTATGCACTCAGGGATGGCAATCTCTCGGAGCTGTTGCGCCCCAAGGAGCGCGACGAATTCCGGTAAGACCCGCAGGCCAGCTTGCGTCTTTAGGGACACCTGTCCAGGAGAAGACAATGAAAGTAATCCCAGAATCATTTCAAGACCTGCTATCTGACGAAACCAAGGCTTTTGCCTTTCTGGGCACCACCATGCCAGGTGGTTCGCCACAGGTAACTCCCATCTGGTTCAACGTCGAAGGTGATTACATCCTGGTCAATTCGGCTGAAGGCCGCCAGAAAGACCGCAACATGCGCGCCCGCCCGCAGGTAGCCGTGACCATCCTGGATCCGAAACGACCCTATCGTTACCTGCAAATCCGAGGTGAAGTTGTCGATTTTACAGAAAAGGGTGCTGACGCTCATATCCACGCACTATCGCGTAAATACCGAAGTCATGATTTCATTATTCCTGAGGGCCAAGTGCGCGTCACCTACAAAATTAAGCCTAGACATATAAGCACAGAGGATTGATTCGTTTGGCTGGGGAAAAACTCACATCAGCCGCTCTGCATAGCTGGTTGCGTTCTCGCCATTCTGTGCGCCGGTTTCGGCAGGAAAAACCACCTGCCGAAACCTTAACCCGTATCCTGGAAACTGCCACCTGGGCGCCGAACGCGCACAATCGCCAGCCCTGGCGTTTCGTGCAGCTTTCCTCCCCCGAAAGCCGCATGGCATTGGCGGGCGCCATGGGCGACGAGTTCCGCAAGACTCTGCAGGCCGAAGGCTTGAGCCTAGATGAAATATCCGCACAACTCGAACGTTCCCGCTCCCGCATCTTGGAGGCTCCCGAAGCCATCCTGCTGTGCCTGGATATTGATGTAGCTGGATAAATATGAGGATCCCGCCCGCACAAAAGGCGAGTACCTTATGGGTGTGCAAAGCGTAGCCTTGGCTGGCGGCCTGTTGCTGCTCGCCGCTCACGCCGAGGGTCTGGCCGGCGTCTGGATGTGCGCCCCGCTCTTTGTGCCTGCGGAGGTGAGCCAAGCTCTGGAACTTCCGGAAAACTGGGAAGCGCAGGGGTTGATTCTGATAGGGTACGCTGCAGTTGACGCCACTGCGAAAGAACGAACAAAGGCATCCATAGTAACCAGGAAGATATGATTGACCTAAGGCAATTCCTTCGAACTGGTGCCGCCTTATCACTATTGTGGGTATTGCCGTTTTTCCTGCTTGGCCCGGATATTTCTTGATTGTGATTTCGTTTGTTTTGCTTTTTTTGTTTTATATGTAGGAAATAATCTCTTAATTCAGATACAACTTTGCCATTACTCTTTTTTTTCTTGTTTGATTTGAAAAGCGGGGCTCTTGCCTGCGGGGTGGGTGGCGTGTGGATCTGCGCGCTGTTGTTCGCGCCGAACGAAGTGCGCCTGGCGCCTGGATTGCCGGAAAGCTGGGATGTGCAAGGGCTGATCTTGTTAGGGTGGGCCGAGAAGAAGCTACGGAAAAGTGACCATCTGGATAACGGCCGAAAAAACGCGTTATTTGATCGGAACCCGATTCCTGTTGGCAGCGCGGACTTCTTCGACCTTAAGTTCGCTGAGAGCCCGGCATTTGAAAGGTGTTTGACGTTCAACTATTCTTTTGGATAATGATAGTTATGCGTGAGGATACCAAAAGTCAGAAAAAGCATAGCCGAATAATCCGACCGCTGGTCCTACTGGTGCTCGGCTCGGCATTGCTGAGCGCGATATATTTCGGCGTCATCGGATTTGCCACCGGGTCTTTTAAGTCCACGCAGCGCGCCGCTCCAAGTCTCCCGCACCACGGCCGAAAGTTCCGCTACCGCTACGCCTTTTCAGAACGCAGCGACTTTTACTGCAACACAGAGCCTGACTCCAACGCAAACGCCGACCTCATTACCCACATCGACCCCCGAAGGTCCACCTGTTTCGCTCGCTGATTTTGAGCGCCTGTTTCCTGGCGTTTTTTACAAACGGCAGGCGAGCAGCTCTCCCCGCCCATACGTTGCCCACATTATCGTCATAGACCTCAATAAGCGCAACATCGATCTGATGGTCACGCCCAAAGAAGGGTTAGGGCAGACGACCTCAAACTTCCTGCAAAGCTACGGCTTGCAGCTGGCTATCAATGGGGACGGTTGGGTGAACATACACGACCCGATTGGGTTCGCCGCCTCAGAAGGCGTGGTGTATTCGGAGGAGTCGCAGGAACCAACCATCTTCATTTCCAAGAATGGGATCGTGAAGATCGGTGGCAATCCACCTGAAAAGAAGATTTGGAACGCAATTTCTGGGTCACACACGCTGGTCCGGAATGGGCAGCTGGATAATAAGATCCGTACCTGTGCACTGCAGGATGTGTATTGCCAGAACAAGGCGCCCAGGACGTCCATAGGGCTTTCTGCGGGGAACTACATGATCGTCATTGTCGTGCAAGGACCTCCCTCAGACCCGCACGAGGCGCTGACCCTGGAAGAACTAGCCGAGCTGCACCTCCAGTTCGGCTCTGTCGATGCCATTGCCATGGACGGTGGCGGTTCGAGCACACTGGTGGTAGACAACAGCGGTGTTCCGGAAATCTTGAATAACCCCTCCGACGGGTCGGAACGGGCGGTTTCTAACCACTTGGGGATTTTCGTTCGCAACCGTTCCGGCGATTAGTGAGGCGGAGACTCATCAATATGAAAATCGTAGCTCTTGCCGGCGGGGTGGGTGGCGCAAAATTGGCGGACGGCCTTGCCCAAGTCCTTGACCCCGCCGATCTCACCGTGGTTGTCAATACCGGCGACGACTTCGAACATTTCGGCCTTAGTATTTCCCCCGACCTTGACACAGTGTGCTACACCCTGGCTGGCTTGGCCAACCCGGATACTGGCTGGGGCCTTGCCGGCGAAACCTGGAACGCGCTTGAGGCGGCTAAAACCCTGGGCGGCCCTGGCTGGTTCTCGCTGGGCGATCGCGACCTGGGTACCCACCTGGAGCGCACTCGCCGCCTGCAAGCAGGCAAGTCGCTGAGCGCCATTACCGCCGATTTCTGCCGCGCCTGGGGCGTGCGCCCACGCGTGTTGCCAATGAGCGATCAGCCTGTGCGCACCATCGTCCAGACGGATGAAGGCGATCTTCCCTTTCAACGCTATTTCGTTGAAAGAGTTTGCGAGCCCCAAGTTAATGGCTTTCATTTCGCTGGCCTGAAGAAAGCCGTCCCAGCACCTGGCGCGATGGAAGCCCTGGAAGCCGCCAACCTGGTGGTGGTCTGCCCATCCAACCCCTGGGTCAGTATCGCGCCCATCCTGGCCATTCCCAAATTAAGCGCCGCACTGGCAGGCAAACCTGTTGTAGCGGTCTCCCCCATCATTGGCGGCAAAGCCGTCAAGGGTCCGGCTGCTAAGATGTTCGCCGAATTGGGTATTGAGCCCAGCGCCCTGGCGGTGGCTCATTACTATGGAAGCTTGCTGGCTGGCTTGGTCATTGACGAGATCGACGCGGCGCAGAAGGAACAGATCCGCGAACTCGGTATAATGCCTTTGGTGGCGCCAACGCTTATGAAAGACCGGGCTGATCGGGTTCGGCTGGCAACCACCGTGTTGGATTTTGGCAAACGTCTGCTGGCAAATGATTGATCTCTCGCCTCTCCCCTAAGGAGCAATCTATGGCACTCTGGGCCATCGTACCGGTCAAACCTTTGCGCCGCGGCAAGTCGCGGCTTTCGCCTGTTCTCTCCGAGGATGACCGCGCTGTGCTCAACCAGCGCTTGCTCCTGCAGACTATTGATGTGCTCAAACAGGTTCCCGATTTCGACAATGTCCTGGTAGTCAGCCGCGACCCTGAGGCGCTGGCCCTGGCCCGTGAGCACGGCGCCCGCACCCTGCAAGAAGACGGCGCCCCGCATCTCAATGTGGCCTTGCAGCGTGCCACGGTCGTGGCGCAAAGCTACATGGCTGAGAGCGTCTTCATCCTCCCTGCCGACCTCCCCCAAATCTCCACGGAGGATATTGCCGCCATGATTGCCGCTGGCAGCCAGCCACCCGTGGTGGTTATCGCGCCTGACTATCATCACGAAGGCACCAATGCGCTGTTTGTGAACCCTGCTGGAAAAATAGACTATGATTTTGGTCCAGGCTCCTTCGAGCGCCACTGTGAGCGCGCTCGCCAGGCTGGGATGGACTTGAAAGTCCTTGAGCTGCCCTCGCTGGCCCACGATGTGGATGTTCCTGAAGACCTGAGTTTTCTTAACCAAGTTAGCTAGCTTTCTGGAGGAGAACATGCCCGAACGTGTCGCCCTCTATCTGCAGGACGCCCACGATTTACGTCAGGGCTTGGACTATGTCCGCTATGCCGAGCAGCGCGGCTTCGAAGCGGTGTGGCAGGCCGAGTCGCGCCTGGTGAGGGATGCCATCGTGCCTATGGCCGCTTACGCCGCCGTGACCGAGCGCATCAAGATCGGCTCGGGCGTGATCAATAACTGGACCCGCAATATCGGGCTGCTGGCGGCTACCTTCCTTACTCTCGATGACCTGGCTCCCGGCCGCATAATCTGTGGCCTGGGAGCTTGGTGGGACCCCCTGGCCCACAACGTGGGTATTGAGCGCCGCAAGCCGCTCACCGCCATGCGTGAAACCATCGAGGTGTTGCGCCGTCTGCTTAATATGGAACGTGTGACTTTCCATGGGGAATTCCACAATGTCGAAGGCATCGAGTTGGATGTGGTGCACGGGCGCCGCGAGCCGCGGGACGTCAAGCTGATGATCGGGGCTACCGGCGGCAAGATGATGGAACTGGCCGGCGAGATCGCCGACGGTGCGGTGCTCAATTACTGCGTGCCGCCTGAATACAACGATGAGGCCATGCGCCAGTTGGAAGCCGGTGTCAAGAAAGCCGGCCGCAAACTGGAAGACATTGACCGCCCGCAGTTGATCGTTTGCTCGGTAGACAAAGACCACGAAAAAGCCATCGACAGCACACGCGGCTTGCTGTGCCAATACCTGGCCCAGCAGCCGCATATTGCCAAGGCTTCTGGCGTTTCCGAAGATGTCGTGAAGAGCATCCAGGCCATCCTCGGCTGGCCCGCCACTCACCAGCAGATCGACAAAGCCAAACATCTGGTGCCCGATGACCTGATCTACCGCATCACCGCCTCCGGCACTCCGGAAGAGGCGCGTGCCAAAGTCCAGGAATATATCAAGCGTGGCGCCACCTGCCCGATCCTCTATCCCGTCGGCGGTGACGTGACCTTACTGATCGATACTTTTGCGGTTAAATGATCGAATCAGCTTCCCAACTCCAAAAACTGCTTTGCTTGCGGCCTAGAGAACCCTATTGGTCTCAAGTTGACCTTCTATGCCCAAGAAGACGGCAGCGTCGAGGGGCATTACACTTGCAAGGCAGTATGAGGGTTATCCCGGCATGGCCCATGGAGGCATCGTTGCCTCCATCCTGGACGAAGCCGTTAAGCCGCGTATTCATGGTGGCAGACCATAATCGCTTCATGTATACCGGCCAGCCTGACCACCCGCCTGCGCCGCCACGTGCCCGTCGAGCAGCCGTTGCGCATCATCGCCCACGCCATCCGAAGGACCGTGGCCGCAGGCAGCCGAAGCGAGGGCCAGCTATCTTCGGCCCCGACGGCGAGTTGCTGGCCGAAGCGGAGGTTTGCTGGTGGCTTTACCTTCCGAGGAACTGGGTGCTGCTGACTTGCAAGAGCTGGGCTGGAAAGTGTATCCTGACTAGGTCACATGATTACGGAATATCATCGCCCAGACACTATCGAAGAAGCCCTCAAGCTGCTGGCGCGCAAGCAGCCGACCCGCCCGCTGGGCGGCGGCACTGTGCTTGCTGCTCCTTCTGCTGCCGGGTTCGCCGTGGTTGACCTGCAAGCGCTTAAGCTCAACAAGGTCAGCGCCAAGGGCAGGAATTTGCACATCGGCGCGGCGGCCACCCTGCAGGCGCTGTTGGATGCCAAGAGTATCCAGCCCGCACTGGCGATGGTTATCCACCAGGAAGCCACCTTCAACCTGCGCCAGACCGCTACTGTGGCTGGCGCTATGGTTGCCGCCGACGGCCGCTCGCCACTGGCGGTCGCCCTGCTGGCCCTGGACGTTCAACTCGAACTCCAGCCCAGAGACGAAATCCTCGGTTACGGTGACCTGTTGGCTCTGCGCCAGGAAAAATTGCGGGGCAGGCTTATCACCAAGATAGTCATCAGCACCCAACCCAGGCTCAGTTACCACTATGTTGCCCGTACACCGGCCGATTTGCCCATTGTCTGCCTGGCGCTGGCCGCCTGGCCTTCCGGGCGTACGCGCCTGGCTGTAGGCGGCTTCGGCGCCACGCCTGTCTTGGCCCTGGACGGCCGCAACTCCAGCGGTCTCGCGGCGGGCCTGGAGAATGCCCTTAGTGCAGCCGGCGACCAATGGGCCACGGCGCAGTACCGCTTGGAAGCGGGTGCTGCTTTGCTAAAGCGCGCCGAGGCGGATATTCAATGAAGATCGAACTCAACGTCAACGGACAGCCGCTTGAGCACGAAGGTGCAGCCGGAGAGACCTTGCTGAGTGCCATTCGTTCCGAAGGCTATTATTCCGCCAAGCATGGCTGCGAGACTGGCGAGTGCGGCGCCTGCACCGTACTGATCGATGGCGTGCCTGTGAATTCCTGCGTGCACCTGGCCGCCCAGGCACAGGGCCACAAGATTGAGACCACCGAAGCCATCGGTGCCCGCCCGGAGTTGGGTTGGAAGACAACCGCCGGCCTGCATCCGCTGCAGCAGGCTTTCGCCGAAAGCGGCGCCATCCAGTGCGGCTACTGCACCCCGGCCATGCTGTTGGCTTCCAAGCATTTGCTGGAACGCAACCTCAACCCTACCGAAGCCGAGGTGCGTGAGGTGCTTTCCGGCGTGTTGTGCCGCTGCACCGGCTACCTCAAGCCGGTGCAATCCGTGCTGCACGCCGCCGCGGTCATGCGCGGAGAAGCCGAGCCCGGCGACATGTTCACCCCCAGCGAGTTGGACAAGTTCTTCATCCCCCATCCGCCTGCGGGTGACACCGCTCCCTCCAGTGAGGCCGGGGCCAGCACCGTCGTGCGCGTGCTACCCAAGGTGCTCATTGCACCTCAGACGGAAACCTGGAAGAGTGTTGGCCGTCCTGAAGTGAAAGTGGACGCCATCAAGCTGGTGCAGGGCAAGCCCGCCTTCGCCGCCGATTTCGAGCGCCGCGGCCTGCTCTATGCCAAGGTGCTCAAGAGCCCGCACGCCCATGCCCGCATAAAAAGTATCAACGCCGATAAAGCGCGCCAATTACCCGGTGTGGCCGCTGTGCTGACCCACAAAGACATTCCCCGCGTGGTGTATTCCACGGCCGGCCAATCCGATCCCATCCCTGGCCCGCTGGACATGTTCTCGCTGGATACCAAAGTGCGCTTCGTCGGGGACCGTGTGGCTTTCGTGGCCGCCGAAACGCCCGAACTCGCTGAAAAAGCGCTCGAGCTGATCGAGGTCGAATACGAAGTGCTGCCTTCCATCCTGGATTCGCGCCAGGCAATGGAATCCAGGACGCAGTTACATGACGAGCCCGAATACGTCAATTTCGAGGAACTCGGACCCGGACCGCAATCTGGCCGCCCACATCCACATCGATATCGGCGACGTCGAAAAAGGCTTCGCCGAAGCCGACCAGATCTTCGAATACGAATATGCCGTCCCCAAGGTGCAGCAGACCTCCATCGAGCCGCATGTGGTCGTTACTTATTGGGACGAGGACGACCGCCTGGTCATCCGCACCAGCACCCAGGTTCCCTTCCATGTGCGGCGTCAGATGGCGCCCGTGCTTGGACTGCCCATTAAGCGCATCCGCGTGGTTAAGCCGCGCATCGGCGGCGGCTTTGGCGGCAAGCAAGAAGTTATGATCGAGGACGTAGCCGCCCATCTCACCATTGCCACTGGCCGCCCCGTCATCTACGAATACACGCGCGAAGAGGAATTCATCGCCGCCCGCTCGCGCCACCCCATCGCGCGTGCGCATGAAGACCGGCGTCAAGAAAGACGGCACCATAACGGCCAACGCCATGTATGCGCTCAGTGACACCGGCGCTTACGGCTGCCATGCCCTCACCGTAGCTGGCAACACCGGCTCCAAGTCCATGGCGCTTTACGTGGGCGACGGAACATATCGCCTAAAGCCCAATATTCAGTTCATCACGGATGTGGTCTACACCAACACGCCGCCCTCCGGTGCTTTCCGCGGCTACGGGGTGCCCCAGGGTTTCTGGCCCGTCGAGCGTCACATGGAGCGCATTGCCCGCGCTCTGGGTCTGGACCCCATCGAGTTCCGCCTAAAAAACGCCCTGCGCCAGGGCGAGCTGCAACCCTTCAGCACCGCCTGGAGCGAGGGCCGTGAGCCCAGCCCCGAGACCATCAACACCAACGGCCTGGAAGAATGCGTGCGCCAGGGTCGCGCCGCCATCGGCTGGGACCAGAAGTACAGCGATGCGCAATGGCACGCCGTTCCCGGTAAGCCATATTTACGCAAGGGCATCGGCATCGCCATGGTGATGCAAGGCACCGCCATCCCTTACCTGGACATGGGTGGGGCCAGCATCAAGATGAACGAGGATGGCTCCTTCAACATGCTGGTGGGCGCCACCGACCTGGGCACCGGGTCCGACACCGTGCTGGGCCAGATGGCTGCCGAGGTGCTGGGCACCTCGCTGGATAACCTCATCGTCTATTCGTCGGATACAGATTTCACGCCCTTCGACAAAGGTGCTTACGCTTCCAGCACGACCTACATTTCCGGCGCGGCCGTGGTGAATGCCGCCGAGAAGGTGGCCGAGCGCATCCGCGCACGTGCCGCCCGTATGCTTAACAAGCGCAACGACGGCCCCGAAGTGGACCCCGGCGAGCTGTTGCTGGAGGGCGGCCAGGCCATTGCCCTGGACGGCCGCGCGGTGTCCTTCAGCGAAGTTGGCCACGATTCGCTGCACCACAACAACCAGGAACAAATCATGGGCGTCGGCTCCTACATGTCGCCGGTGGCCCCGCCGCCCTTCGCGGCGCAGTTCGCCGAGGTTACCGTGGACATCGAGACCGGCATGGTGGTGGTGGATAAGCTGGTCATGGCGGTTGATTCCGGCATCATTGTCAACCCGCTCACAGCCAGCGGCCAGATCGAGGGCGGCATGACCCAGTCGCTGGGCTATGCCATTTGTGAGGAAATGCGCTACGACGAGCAGGGCAGGGCGCGCGAGCGTAGCCTGCGCGATTATCACATCTTCGCCGCCCACGAAATGCCAGATTTGGAGACCATCTTCGTCGAGACCTTCGAGCCTTCGCATCCCTTTGGCGTCAAAGCTGTGGCTGAGATCCCCATGGACGGCGTGGCTCCCGCGGTGGGCAACGCTATCCTAGATGCCTGCGGCGCCGACCTGCCCGACAACCCGGCCACCCCGGAGCGGGTGTGGCAGGCGCTGCGCGATTCGAAATCATAGTCAATACGACGATCACACATAAGTATGGACAGCAACTTAGAGGAATTTGGATTTAGCTCTGAGACAGCAAAGGCTTATGCGTTAGCGAGACTAATTAAGCTTAGGCTTGAAGATATATCTATACCCGTAAATGAACTTCTTTTCGATGAACTTGTGAAGCGAATCGAAAGTTATATGTCCGAGGGTCTCGAAGAATTCGATATACCCAAAGGCATTCTTAAAGAAGCGAAGCGTAGAGGCCACAAAGGCACCATCACCGTCGATATCGGAGGACTTTCGGATGAGGAATTCAAAGAATTCTATATCCAGTCCACAGCGGAGTTGGGCGAACGCAAGCAGCGAGCACAGAGTTTAGAGACATACAACCGAAATAACAAGCTGCAAAGATCAAGGCTTCGAGATAGACGTAAGCAAATGGCCGGCTTTTTGTCTAGTCATCGAATTCTTTGGGAAGAGACCTTGGATTTGGTTGAGTTGTTCTTCTTGATATGTTTTGATCTCGGCTCTGAACTTTAATAATGAGGTTAGACCAAGTTTAAACTCTGAAGATTTTTTGCTGGAAGCGTTGATTTGTTCACATGCTAGAGCCTGCCAAACATCATTCGAAATACTCACTCTCCTAAGAAATGGATATGCGGATGGCGCTCACGCTCGATGGAGAACCCTTCACGAAATATCTGTAATTTGCGCATTACTCAACACCTATGGAGATGACTTAGCAGAGCGATATTTGCTCTATCAGAGAATACAAACCTATTTTGACGTCAAAAAGCATCGGGAAAATTACAAGGGTAGGGGCGAGCCTCCTCCAAGTGACGAGGAATTCAAAGTTCTTGAAGATGAAAGGAAGGACTATGAAGGAAGATTTAGAAAGACTTTCTCCAAGCTAAATGGCTGGGCGAAGTCAATTCTGGAAGATACCAGTTTCTCCAGCTTAGAAAGACATGTCCACATGGAGCATTTGCGCCCCTACTACAATCTAGCTAATATTGAACGTGCACGCAGGGGCTAGGGGATTGTATTTTCGCTTAGGTCAGTTTTCAACTGATGGTGTGTTATTAGCTGGTCCAAGCTCTCAAGGACTTATTGACCCAGCCGATGGGGCTGCGATCTCTATGGGTCAGATTACGACAATGACACTAACATCTAGGATAAATTTCTTGAGACTAACTGAACTGCAGGCACTCCAGAGGCATCTAGATGATTTGCATGCCCACTTCGATAAGTTAATAGAGAGTGGCCAAATATAAAGTGTGCCTGCCTGAGAATTTGGCCAAGTTTGCTGGTTTGAACTAGTATTTTCACATTTGTGAGATGGCATAAGGGCGGTATGAGTTTAGCACGAGGATGTTATGTCAAAGTTTTTGTTTTTTCAATTCGTCCAGATTGGCATCGAAGCAGGTTACAGAAGTTTTTGATTTCCTTTGGCCAACTGCATTAGCCTTGTGGAATATGAGGTGGGAAGTTACAGGCTTCTTACAAGTTGTTCCGAATGCCACAAAAACTGACCTTGATCACCGGTTTGTAGTGGGAAGTGGCATAAGGGGAGTAAATTTCCCCCGAGCGTTTGTCGAAAAGACCTGGGAAGAGCATCAGGAGACACTTGCTCGAATGCTACTAATTAACCTTTGTTCTCTTTACGAATCCTGGATACAACAGGTCCTGCTGGAACTCGGGATTCAAAACCGTTCTTACGAAAAAGGGCTTCAATTTCCCACAGCCGTGAATAAGGGAATTCAACCTACGTTGCAGAAGATAAACAGCCCTCATTCACCTTTGTTGAAAGCCGCCTTCTATTCAGATTTGATCAAGAACAAATACAATTCTCTATCCTCGCTCGAGGAACTAATGGTGATATATCGTTATTTTAAAGAATGCCGGAATTGTATTATTCATGCAGATGGCATAACCAATAAGGAATTGGAAGCGGCAAGTCGAGATATCACAACTTTGGATGCTTCAGGTAGGGTCCCGCTGCCTGAATTCCCGAAGCATTTTGACTTAAAGATTGGCGAACCAGTAATACTTGCATTACGCGGAGTTGTCGGCTTATCAAATATAGTGTTGCGCTTAATCGCAACTCTCGATGCCGAATTGGCCTATTCCAAGAAAGCAGAAGATGCCTTTGTGGCAAATTGGAAGCGCTTGCATGGAAAGAGGCACTACGTCCTAAAATCTAGGGATAAGGCCAAACGTAAAGCTCAGGTTTCTCGTCTGGTGAAAAAGATGGCCTTGCCTGAGCCACAAAACCTGAACCAATTTGAAAAATTCATGCTCCAACGAAACCTGGTTTCTTAGGATAATTAGTTCGTGTCATCTTGCGTGAAGCGAAGGATTGTTTACGTAGCGCAACTCTGAAGACCAATCTGCTTGACAATGGTTCTTTTTCACCCTGCCTTTGCCATTTCCATGCTATATAGAAGGCTGTGAACGCAAAAGACCTTACATTGCAGTCGCAAGTGGGTAAATCTAATGAATGTCAATGCTCGCCCACCGAGAATCAAGCACTTTGAAGTTGTAAGTTGTATCCAGACCCCTGCCTCCGGCTCGCGGATATACAGCTTTGTCAAGCTACTGGATATTTGGAGGCGTTAAGCGTCAGGCTAATCTGAATTTGCGCAGAATCCAGCTATGTCCGCTCGTCTCACCTTCCACACCCTGGCCCCCGGGGTAATGGCCGCCATCGCCGATCCCGGTGGCTTTGCCGTCAGCAACGCCGCCATCATCGATCTCGGCGAGCGCACTCTTGTGCTCGACACCACCGAAACCCCGGTGGCTGGCGCCGAACTGCGCCGCCACGCCGAGCAGCTCTTCGGCCGCCCGGTGGATGCGCTGCTGATCAGCCATCCCCACGGCGACCATTGGAAGGGCACCGGCGCCTTTGACCCCGCCACCCGCATCCTCAGCACCCCGGCCACCCAGGCGGCCATCCGCCACATCATCGACGACATCCACGCCAACCCGAGCGCGCTGGCCGAGGATCTGGCCCGCCGCCAGCAGCGCCTGGCAGCGGAAGCCGATCCCCGCTGGCAGCAGACCCTGCAGCGCGCCATCGCTCGCATCCAGCACGAACAGGAGACCCGGCTCCAATTCGAGCTGCGCGCGCCCGACGAGACCTTCGAAGGCGACTTCGTGCTTGAGGGGTCGGCCCGCCGGGCGGAGGTCAAGCACCTCGGCCACATGCACTCCGCCGACGATTGCCTGCTGGTGCTGCCCGACGACGGCATCGTCTTCCTGGCCGACGTGGGCTTCTTAGCCGAGCAGCCGGTGATGCGCGATTGCGACTTCGGGGCCTGGATGGCCCAGATCGACGCCCATCTGGCCGGAACCTATGAGGTGCTGGTGCCTGGCCATGGCCCCATCGGCGGCAAAGCCGAACTGGTCCGGCAACGCGAATACATGGCCCAGCTCGATAGCCTGGTGGCCCAGGCGCTGCAGCAGGGCGGCGAGTCCGCCGCCCGCCGCGTAGAACCCTCTGCCCCGTTCGATGCCTGGCTGCCGCCCAGCATGAACCGCCTGGAGGGCAATATCAATCTGCTAATAAGCCGCCACCTTTCCAAATAGCGCCCTGGGATTGCGCCAAATCTCACCATTCCATCCTATAATCTAGCCGAATTAATTCCAATCCTTAGGAGTTTTTGTTTTGCGCCCTTTTAACACCACGCGTCTTTCGCAAAAATCGACGCGTTTTGCCGAATGGCTCGACCGTTTTGGCGTCTCGGGCCAGCTAATCATGAGCGGTTCTGCCGTCGCCGTCGGTCTCATCACCGGTCTGGCCGCCGTGGCCTTCTTCTGGCTTATCGCCCAAGCTGGTTTGTTCACCAGTTGGGCGCGAGGCAGCCTCTCCACCTCCATGGGCGTCGTGGGTTCCGCTGTTGGTCTGGTGCTGGTCATGGGTGCCGCCGGACTGGTGGTGGGTTCGCTGGTCACCTACTTTTCGGAAGCCAAAGGCAATGGCATCCCGCAGGTGCTGGAGGCCATGGCTCTGCGTGGCGGCCGTATGAAGCCCTTCATCGCCGTGATCAAGACCATCACGTCGGCCATTACCATCGGCACTGGTGGTTCGGCCGGCCGTGAAGGCCCCATCGTCCAGATCGGTTCTTCGATTGGTTCCACGGTAGGCCAATTCCTGCGCTTCTCCAACGAACGCCTGCGCACCCTGGTGGCCTGCGGGGCAGCCGCGGGCATCTCCGCCGCCTTCAACGCGCCCATCGCCGGCGCCTTCTTTGCCCTGGAGGTGATACTCGGCAATTTCACCGTAAGCTATTTTGGCGCCGTGGTCATCAGCTCCGTTTCTGCCAGCGTGCTCGCCAGGGCTTTCCTGGGCGACAAACCGGCTTTTACCGTCCCCGCTTACCCATTAGACCATCCCATCGAAATACTCCTCTATGTCGGCCTCGGCCTTTTGGCCGCCGTCATGGCTGTCATCTTTATTCGCAGCTTGTACAAGATGGAGAAGGTCTGGGAGGGCTGGCACATTTCATTGCCCATCAAGACCACATTGGGCATGATGCTTACTGCGGTTGTGGGTTTGATGTTGCCCGGCGAACCGGCCCTAGGCCCCAGCTTAACCCTCATCGGTGAGGCCATCGGTAACGACATCAAGTTCACCATCGGCCTTTTGGCAGCTATGTTGATTCTCAAATTAATCGCCACAGATCTCACTCTGGGCAGCGGTAACTCGGGCGGCGATTTTGCGCCCGGTTTGTTCATGGGCGCTTTGCTGGGCGGCATCGTCGGCCAGGTAGGCGCCTTTCTTTGGCCTACGGTGGTGCTGCACCCCGGCGCCTATGCCCTGGTGGGCATGGCCGCCGTCCTGGCCGGGCAGGCGCATGCCCCGATGACCGGTATTCTGCTCGTCTTTGAAATGTCGGGGGATTATCGGCTTATCTTGCCTTTGATGCTGGCCACGGTAATTTCGTCGCTGGCGTCTGAGTTGATGTTCAGCGAATCCATTTACACCTTCCAGCTTAAACTGGACGGCATCTCGCTGCAGCGCGGCCCGCGTGGTAGATATCTTACAAAGCGTCGAGATCAGTGAGGTAATTAGCGAATCGCGAAACCTTAAGGCCAATAGCACCGTGGGCGATGCCGAACGGGAGTTTCATCGCGGCCGCCAGCGGTCGTTACCCATTGTGAACGGCCGGGGCAGCCTGGTGGGCGTGGTCAGCCTGCCCGACCTCGATCATGCCTTGGCCGGCGGTGTGGCCAAGAGCACCAAACTTTCCGAAATATGCACCCCCCGGGATGCCGTGCTGATAGCCTTCCCCGATGAACCCGTCGGAGAGGCGCTTACCCGCATGAGCCGCCGCGGTTTCAATATGTTGCCCGTGGTCTCTCGCGGCAACGCCAATAAGCTGGTTGGGGTAGTGCGCCGCGACGATATATTGCGTGCCTACGACCTGGCCCTGGCGCGCCGCACGGAGATCGAATACCGTTCCGAGCGCCTACGCAGTGAGCAGGGCGAAAATGCCTCCTTCTTTGAATTCCAGCTCAAACCCAAGACTTGGGCCGCCAACAAAACATTGGCCCAAGTGGCTAAACGCCTCCCGGAAGGTTGCGTGGTGGTGGCTATCAAGCGTGGTGATCGCCAGTTTATTCCTCATGGCGATACCCGTTTCGAGGCTGGCGATAAAGTCATGACCTACGTTCACCGCCAGGATATCGAAGCTTTGCGTGCCACCCTCGGCTAAGCGAGATATTCCCACCTGGTTTACTTGACATCCTTTGTCAAGGCTAAGCTCCCTCCCGTCAACTGCAGTAATTACACCTGGTCATTGATAAACACCTGGAGAAGCGTTGCTTTTCCGGTTCTCTCAGCAATGCGAAGCTGCGCATTACACGCTTCTTGATAGGCACGGTGTATCATTGCCACGTGAATATCTTCTCACGGCTCGCCGAGTTACAAGCTTCCGGTGACCCTGTAGCCTTGTGCACCGTTACCAAGACCACAGGCTCCGTGCCGCGCCAGGCGGGCACCAAGATGCTCGTCTTCCCTGATGGCCGTGCCGAAGGCACTGTAGGCGGCGGGGAAATGGAAGCTCGCGTCCTCGCTGCGGCCCTGGCCGCCCTGCAGGACGGTGGTCCGCGCACGTTGGAATATTCCCTCACCGACCCAGGGCGCGGCGACCCTGGCGTCTGCGGGGGTACAGTGGAGGTCTTCGTGGAACCCATCCAACCCCAAGCGACCCTGCTGGTGATAGGTGCCGGCCATGTGGGCCGAGCCCTGGCACAATTGGGCGCCTTTCTAGGCTATCGGGTCCTGGTCAGCGACGACCGCCCCGAACTATGCACCTCCGAAAACATTCCCCAAGCTGATGCATTCTTCCCCGTGTCCATGTCTGAACTTGCCGAGCAAGTTAGCATCAATAGCCAGACTTATATTTGCCTCACCACCCGCAACGCCGACCTGGATGCTGCCGGTTTGCCTGCTTTGCTGGAAAGCCCGGCTGCTTATATCGGTGTCATCGGTTCCAAGCGCCGGTGGGCGGAGGCTCGCAAGCAGATGGAAGGGGCTGGGGTGACCAAAAAGCAGTTGGCTCGAATGAAGTCCCCCATCGGTCTGGAACTGAACGCCGAGACCCCGGAAGAGATTGCGCTGAGCATCATGTCCGAAATCACTATGCTGCGCCGGAGTGGCAAGAAGTCTAAAGCCGCCCGCTAACATTTGCTAATTGCTTACGGTTATTGTTTACTTATAATAGAATCAGGAAAGTAATCCCCATGTGGTCCAACTACATTCACGCCCTCACTGTTGACGATGTCCTTGAAGCCCTGGCGACCCAGGCCGGGCAGGCGCGCATCGTGGCCGGCGCCACCGACCTGATCCTCGAACTGGAATTGGGTGTGCGTAAGGGCATTGACACGCTGATCGATGTCACCCGCATCCAGGGCCTGGACGAGATTCGCCTCGACAAGGATGGCATCATCCACCTTGGGCCGCTGGTGACTCACAGCGATTGCGTGGCTTCGGATTTGCTGCGCAAACGCGCCCTGCCGCTGGCTCAGGCTGCCTATGAAGTGGGCGCCCCCCAGATTCGCAATCGGGGTACTGTGGCCGGAAACCTGATAACCGGCTCGCCAGCCAACGACACCATCCCTCCGCTGATGGCGCTGGGAGCCAGCGTAGTGTTGCGTTCCGCGCATGGCCAGCGCAGCGTGCCCCTGGCCAAGTTTTACACTGGCCTGCGCACCAATGTGATGCAGCCGGATGAGATGCTGGTCGAAATTCAATTCCCAGCCTTGGACTCCAGGAAAGCCCGGGGTGCCTTCCAGCGTATCACCTTGCGTCGTGCGCAAGCCATCTCGTTGGTTAATGCCGCCATTGTTCTGATATTCTCTGAAGAGAAAATAACGAGTGCAGCAATTACTCTGGGAGCAGTGGCGCCGGTGATTATCCACGCTGTCGAAGCGGAAGCCTTCCTGGTAGGCAAGAAACTCACCGTTAGGAATATTGCTGAAGCGGCACAATTGGCTCAACGGGACGCCAAACCCATTGATGATGTACGCAGTTCGGCGGCGTATCGCAAGCACATGGTGGGGGTGGCAGTTAGTCACATACTCGAAGATCTCGCCGCCAAGCCTCAGCCTCAGCGCATCCCCGAGCATCCGGTAATGTTGCGTGGGTCTGCGGTTAAACCCACGCTGATTAATAAACCCGGCGCGTCTCTCCCAATTGAGACCGATATCAATGGGAAGTCTTACGCGTTCAAGACCGGACAGGAGAAGACCCTGTTGCGCCTGCTACGCGAAGAAGCGCTGCTTATCGGCACCAAGGAAGGTTGCGCCGAAGGCGAATGCGGTGCCTGCACGGTTTTCCTAGACGGACAGGCCGTGATGAGCTGCTTGGTGCCTGCGCCGCGCGCCCACGGAGCCCATATAGTTACTATCGAAGGCCTTTCCTCAAATGGGGATCTTCATCCAGTTCAGCAGGCATTTATCGACGCAGGCGCGGTGCAGTGTGGTTATTGCACACCTGGATTCCTCATGTCCGCGGCCAAGCTGATGGAGGAGCGGCCCAAGCCCAACCTGGATGATGCCCAGCAGGCTGTGACAGGCAACCTGTGTCGCTGCACAGGCTATTATCAGATCCTGGAGGCCATTCAGCAAGCGGGCAAACAGGCGGTGAAGGCATGATGTCCCGACGGCGCCGCGAGCGTGCCCGCCGCGGCTTGCACCCCATCTGGCGCGGTATCGGCTGCTTGTTGGCCATCGCGATTCCGCTTGTATCCTGGTTCCTGGCGAACGGCATCGTGGATTGGTTGATTACAAACAATCCTGACTGGACTCGAGATTTTTATGCGGCTAACCCCGGCGTGACCAGCTCGCTATATTTTCGCATCGGGGCTACAGCCCTGACCGCGGTGATCCTGTATCTATTTATGGGCCTTTTGGCGGGGATAATCTCTTATATATGGGGGAAAGAGGAAGATTACGGTGAGGAGGAACGCACCTACACCAATTACAGGAGCAAACGCTGATGGCTGCAACCAAAACCATCGGGAATTCCGTCCCACGGGTGGATGCCCATGGCAAAGTTACAGGCCAGACCTTATACCCGGGTGATATCAATCGGCCCGACCAAGCCTATGCCAAGGTGCTGTTTGCCGGACGCCCGCATGCGCGCATTCTTTCCATAGACACCGCCAAGGCTGAGGCGCTGGATGGCGTTATCGCTGTTTTCACGACCAGGGATGTGCCGGTAAACTCCTACGGTCTGATGAAGCCCGACCAACCTGTGCTGTGCGGGCCTGGTTCCGGGATTCCTGATGCAGACCGCGTTCGCTTTGTGGGCGATCAGGTAGCTTTCATTGTTGCCGAGAGCGAGGCTATTGCCGCCAAGGCCCGCGATCTGATACGGGTCGAATACCAAGATCTGCCCGTGGTCACCGACCCGCTGGCGGCTCGCGAGGATGGAGCAACATTACTTCATCCGGCCACAGGTTCCAATGTTTTCTGCCAGTACCGCATCCGTCATGGAGATGTGGACGCAGGCTTTGAGCGGGCCGACGTCATTGTCGAAAGCGAATACCGCACCCCGGCTCAAGAGCATGCTTTTTTGGCTCCCGAGGCCGGCTTGGCCTATATTGATGAGGAGGGACGCGTCACAGTTGAGGTGGCCGGCCAGTGGGCTCACGAAGAGCGCGAGGCCGTGGCGCGTTGCCTTGGCTTGCCCGAGGAAAAAGTGCGCGTTATCCATCCGGCCATCGGCGGCGCCTTCGGCGGCCGCGAAGACATGTCCATTCAGATTGTTCTGGCCCTGGCTGCCTGGCGGCTGGCGCAACGCGGCATCTACCGGCCGGTCAAGATCATTTGGAATCGCGCCGAATCCATCATCGGCCATCACAAGCGCCACCCCTATGTAATTCGCTCAAAGTGGGGCGCAACAAAGGCCGGCAAGATCGTGGCCGCCCAGTCGGAAGTCATCGCCGATGGAGGTGCTTACATCTATACCTCTACCAAGGTGTTGGGCAACGCCACCATCATGTGTACCGGGCCGTACAACATTCCCAACGTAATGGTCGATTCCTACGCGGTGTATACGAACAATGTGCCCGGCGGTGCCTTCCGTGGTTTCGGAGGCCCGCAGGGAGCCTTCGCGGCTGAGACGCAGATTAACAAACTGGCTGAGGCCTTGGGTATGGACCCGGTAGAACTGCGCGCCCGCAACGTAGTTCACGATGGCGATGTGCTTTACATTAAAAGCGCGCTCCCCAAAGGCGCCTCCATGGATAAGGTACTGGAGCATGGGGCTGCAGCCGCTGGATGGAAGCAGAGCAAGGCAGGATGGAAGCGGACAAAATCTGCCTGGCCCAAGCTGCCAGCTTTAAAGAACCCTGCCGTCAAACGCGGCGTTGGTTTTGCCAACGGCTTCAAGAATATTGGCTTTTCATTCGGGTTCCCCGAGCGTTGCTGGGCCACAGTCGAATTGCACGGCAAAACCCAAATCGAACGTGCTGTTGTGCACCAGGCCGGGTCGGATGTGGGGCAGGGCGCCCACACAGTTTTTAAGCAAATGGCCGCCGAGGCTCTCGGATTACCGCTGGAAAAGATCGAGTTGGTGGTTGCGGATACGGCCAGCACCGGTGACTCTGGCAGCACTTCTGCCTCGCGCATGACCTTTATGGCGGGTAACGCCATTCGCGGGGCGGCCGAACTGGCTTTGGAAAAATGGCGCAATGAAGATCGGCCTGCCATCGCTGAATATAAATATGTGCCACCCGCCACGACGCCCTTCGATCCCCAGACGGGCGAATCCAATCCCAACTTTGCCTATGGATATGTGGCCGAGGCCATCGCCGTTGAAGTGGACACTGAAACGGGCCATGTGCACATCACGGATGTTTTATGCGCCGACGATGTGGGCAAGGCCATCAACCCCAGGCAGGTCGAAGGCCAAATCTACGGAGCTGTCGTTCAGGCGGCTGGGTACACCATTACCGAGAACTTTGTGCAAGAGGATGGCTACGTCAAATCCCAATTCCTTTCCAACTATCTGATCCCTACGGTCCTTGACGTGCCCGACCGCGTGCAAGCGCTTATCCTGGAATTCCCGGATGGGGTAGGTCCCTGGGGAGCACGTGGCATGGCGGAAATGCCTTATATCCCCTTCGCCGCTGCCGTGATCGCAGCCGTGCACGATGCCACAGGTGTATGGATTGACCAGTTTCCGCTTACACCCGAACGCGTCCTGCATGCCCTCGGCAAGTTCTAATTTCGGCTGCACCCTCATTGGCGAGCTTTTCACTATTTATGGCAAAGATGCATTTTCCCCACGTTGGCGAGCATCTCGTGCTGGATGCTCGCGTCCGCGAAAAACTACCCGGGAAAACGGCCTGGCTCAAAGGCGGAGTGACTTATTACGAGGAAGGAGGTCCGCATAAAGGTATTCCCGTCATCTTGATGCATGGCTTTTCAGTTCCCAACTTTATTTGGGATCCTACCTTCGCCGCCCTAACCAAGTCCGGGTTTCACACAATTCGATATGACAGTTTCGGTCGCGGCTATTCTGATCGCCCGGCTGGTCCTTATGACAAGCCCCTCTTTATCCGCCAACTCATTGACTTGATGGACGCGCTGAAGGTTGACCAGGCTGACCTGGTTTCGCTTTCCATGGGCGGTCCGGTGTCCGCTGCAGTGAGTTTTCGTTTCCCGAAACGTGTGCGCAAGCTGGTTTTTGTCGACCCAGCCGGGTTCGATTTGGGTCTTCCCTGGGCTGTGAAATTGCTCAATGTGCCCGGTTTGGGGGAGTTTATGCTGGGCTTGTTGGGCAGGTTTGGAATCGACCGGCTCCTGGACAGCATGCTGAGCGACTTTTACGACCCCACACCCGAGGCGGTTGACTATTTTGTGCCCCGCTACACCGAGCAGATGAAGTTTTATGGCTTCAAGCGGGCTTTGCTTTCTACGCTGCGCAACGGTTTGCTGGATGAAAACCTTGACCAATATCGCCGCGTAGGGGAGGGGGCTAAACCCGTCTTGCTTATCTGGGGCAAAAAAGACAGCACTGTTCCTTTTCGGCACAACGAGACCTTCCGTAAATTGGTGCCCCAGACTGAGTTTCACGCAATTGACCAGGCGCGTCACATCCCGCAGTTCGAGCGCCCGGAAGTTGTCAACCAGTTGATAATCCGGTTCCTCAAAGCCAGCTAATTGGTTGGGCATATATAATCAAGTTATGTCCTCATTGGTAATTGTCCGCGGCGGCGGAGACCTAGCCTCAGGCATTGTCCTGCGCCTTCACCACGCCGGCATCCGCGTACTAATTACCGAGCTTGCCCAACCCCTGGCCGTGCGCCGCACGGTGGCCTTTGCTGAGGCTGTGTATGCCGGCGAGATTGAAATCGAAGACGTACGCGGGGTCAGAATCTCCGGTCCATCTGAAGTTGTGCCTGTTTTGGATGCAGGTAGCGTCCCGGTTTTGGTGGCACCCGCTTTGGAGGCACTCCCTGACCTGGTTCACACGGTGGTTGTGGACGCACGCATGACCAAGCGTGCTCCCGATGTAGTGGCTAACGCCGCCGACCTAGTGGTCGGCCTTGGCCCCGGCTTTATTGCGGGCCAGAATTGTCACGCCGTCGTTGAGACCATGCGCGGCCACAATCTGGGCCGCGTCTTCTGGGAAGGCAGCGCCGCGGCAGATACTGGCATCCCCGGCTCAATTGCGCAATACAGCCAAGACCGCGTGCTACGTGCCCCAGCCGCGGGGCGACTGGAACCCGTTGCTGAGATAGGTCAGCAATTGAAAGCAGGAGATTTGATCGGCATGGTGGCCGGCAAGGAATTGCTCGCTCCGTTCGATGGCGCCTTGCGCGGCCTTATCCATTCGAGCGTTGAACTGTTTGCGGCCATGAAGATCGGTGACCTGGACCCGCGCAACGATCCATCTTATTGCTATCGTGTGTCCGATAAGGCCTTGGCCATTGGCGGTGGTGTGCTTGAAGCATTGCTGACCCGCGCGGATATTCGCTCTGCCCTGTGGGCATGATCCCGCTTAAGCGCGCCCTGCGGCTAGGGCCGGCGCCCCAGCTGGCTTTTGTGGGAGCGGGAGGCAAGACGGTCGCCATGTTTATTTTGGCGCACCAGTTCGATGTCCCTGTGTTGCTAACTACCAGCACCCATTTGCGGGAAGACCAGGCCCGCCAGGCAGATCAACACTTTAGGTTGAATGGCCCCGCCGAAGTACGCAAATTGGATGCCGCCAAACTGCCCGCAATCAGTGTGCTTACCGGTGAACCTGCTAGAGACGGGCGACTTCCGGGATTGGCCGCTGAAACGATGGCGGCCCTGTCTGCTTTCGCGCGGCAGAAGGATCTACCTTTGTTAATCGAGGCCGATGGTGCCCGCCAGCTTGCCTTCAAAGCGCCAGCTGAGCACGAACCGGCAATCCCTTCATTTGTAGACACAGTCGTGGTATTGGCTGGTTTATCAGCGTTGGGCAAGCCCTTAGACAAAGATAATGTGCATCGTCCCGAACGCGTTAGCCAGCTTTCCGGCCTGGGTGTAGGGACAGTGGTTACCTCCGAGGCTGTAACCGCTGTTTTATTGCATCCAGACGGGGGGTTACGGAACATCCCCGCCGGGGCGCGCAGGGTGGTCTTACTCAATCAAGCTGACACCCCTGAATTGGTGAGCGCCGCCAGCCGCATGTCTCCGGCCCTGCTCACTAGCTTCGATTCGGTCCTGGTTGCCGCTTTGGGGAAATCTCCGCAAGTAAGTGCTGTCCACGAGCCGGTGGCTGGCATTCTGCTGGCCGCCGGCGGCTCTGGGCGCCTGGGCCGCCCGAAGCAGTTGCTGGATTGGAAAGGCAAACCTTTTGTGCGCAATGTCGCCGAGACAGCCCTTGCGGCTGGCCTTGACCCGCTGGTAGTGGTCACTGGTGACCAGGCGGCCAAGACCGAAGCTGTGCTGGGTGATCTGGACGTTGTCATTGCTCGCAATGACAATTGGCGCGAGGGTCAAAGCTCTTCCGTGAAGACGGGTCTGGCGGCTCTGCCGCCCCGAGTAGGCGCGGCGCTGTTTATGGTTGTGGACCAGCCCCAATTACCGCTGGCTCTCATCGAAAGCTTGCGCGCCGAGCACGCCGCCAGTCTGGCACCCATTGTGGCGCCACTGGTGGACGGCCACCGCAGTAACCCGGTATTGTTCGACCGCGCTACCTTCCCCGACTTCGAAGCTGTCCAGGGTGATACGGGCGGTAGGGCTATCTTCTCCAAGCATCAAGTCGTCTGGCTGCCCTGGCTGGACATTTCCCTGGCCATCGATGTGGATACACCCGAGGATTACGACCGCCTATTGCGCCAGGCCGGGTAAAATCTGCCCCGCATGCCCGTCATCCGCGCCTTCATCGCTATCGAGCTGCCCGAACCCTTGCAGCGCGATCTGGATAAGATCGCCGTCCCGTTACGCCGTCAAATGGTCGACCTGCCTCTGCGCTGGGTGAAGATTCCCAATATCCACCTGACCTTGAAATTCCTCGGCCAGACCCAGCAGCAGGATATCCCGCGTATCAGCGCAGCGCTGCAGTCCAGAGCCGAGCAAGCCCCGCCGTTTGAAGTTCAGATCACCGAACTGGGTGCCTTCCCAAATCCACAAAAGCCGCTGGTCCTGTGGGTGGGACTCACCGAACCGGAAGCACTCACCCAATTACAGCGCGGTATTGAGGCCGACATGGTTGACTTGGGCTTCGCTCCTGAAGGGCGCGAATTCACGCCTCATCTTACGCTGGCCCGCGCCCGCCGCGATCATCGCGAAGCCAACCTGAAGCGCATGGGCGGATTGTTGGCCACGGCTCAAGTCCCGGCTTCCGCACCAGTGAGCGTCGAGTCAATTACCCTGTTCCGCAGTGACCTGAAACCCGGCGGCTCCGTATATAATCCTTTAGCGCGCAACCCATTGCTGGGATAACCAAGGAGATTTGCTTCCCAGTTGGAACCACTTGAGCTAGCTCACAGTATCGCCGACACCCTGGAGGACAAGAAAGGGGAGGATATCCTCTTGCTGGATCTCCAGGAGTTGGCACCCCTCAGCGACTATTTTGTGATTTGCTCTGGCAGCAGCGACCGAACCATCAACGGGCTGATGGATGCCGTGGTCGACGAAACGCGCCAGAAGTTCCAGCTCAAGCCCCGCCTGGAAGGCCGCCCGGAGGAGGGCTGGCTGCTGGCTGATTACGGCTCCGTCGTAGTTCACGTCTTCTCTGACTACCAGCGCAGCTACTACCGGCTGGAGGACCTATGGTCCAAAGCCAAGGTGCTGCTGCATGTTCAATAAAAAAAACAGACCTCTGGCCTGTTTTTTATTGATTAGCCCTCGAAAACCCAGCGGTCAATTGCCCGTTCCCAGGCTACCAATTCCTCAGGTTTGAACCACAGGGCTACCTCACGCTCGCCCGTCTCGGGTTTGTCCGAGGCATGGGTCAGGTTGCGGCCAACTTGGAGTGCAAAATCGTGGCGTATGCTTCCGGGAGCCGCTTCTGTGGGCTTGGTGCTGCCCATCGTTTGGCGGATGGCGGCTACAGCACTGGGTCCTTCCCAGGCCATGGCCATCACGGGTCCGGACGTAATATATTCGATCAGACCGTCATAAAAGGGTTTGCCTTTATGTTCGGCATAATGCTTTTCGGCCAGCTCCCGGCTGACCTGCATGAATTTGGCACCCACCAGGCGCAGGCCGCGGTGCTCCAGCCTGGAAAAAACTTCGCCCACCAGGCCGCGTTGCACGCCGTCGGGCTTTACCAAGACCAAACTTTTTTCCAATGAAACCTCCGGGGTTATAAAAGATCTTCTGCTTTAGTGTAACAGTCCAGGGCCTCGCGCAACTGGTTGTTGCGCATGTGAGCGTCACCCAGAGCCTGCCACAAGCTGGCATCCTTTTCGTTGCGCCGCACGGCCGCTTTCAGGTCTGCGACCACATCTTCTAGTTTTTCTCGGCGGCGCAGAAGGCCGCTGTAATGGCGCATGGCCGTTTCCTTATTGCCTTGCGTCATCTCTTTGCGCGCCAGGTCCAGCCGATCCGTAACGCTGGCCTCGTGTATGTCCTCTTCGCTCAAGCTAATCGTGCGGCTGCCGCCGGATATGAAGGAGGCCGAATCGCTCGCCGGCTTGAACTTCTCCTCCTGAGATAGCTCGGCTTCTGGCACCCAGGCGCCCTTCTGAGGTTCTGCGGCAGGTGGCCCCATTTCTTCCAGCCAATCCAGCTTGCTTAAGTCCGTTCCCTCTTGAGGCTCAGGTTCTTGGTCGGGTTCCTCCTGCGGGCTTTCTACGGGGATGGAGCTTTCTTCCACCCGGAGTTCATCCAGCCAATCGGGAGCGTCTTCAAGCGGCCGCGGTTCAGCCGCGTTCTTGGTCCCTTCCTCGACCTCGGCGCTTAGCTCGCGAAGCCATAAGGGTGCGGTGCGCTCGACCTTTGCAGGCGACCCCTCGGTTTCCGCGGAGACGGCTGCCTCTGAGGCTGCCAGTCGTTCATCCAGTCCGGGCACTGTGGCAGCATCGGCTGCTTCGGCGTCCATAGCCAGGTCCTGACTGAGTTCGTCCATCGTCTCCAGATCTTCGTTTGCCTGTACCGACTTCGTCCCTCCGGGTTCTTTGGCGGACTCGGCTTGAGCTTCAACGCCGTCCAACCAGGCTAATGCTCCGCTCTCTTCTTCTGGCGGCTCGTCTTGAGGCGCCCAATCCGGCTTGGCTTGCCGACGGTCTTCGGGAGTGGTAAGCAGTTCTTCTTCATCTGCTCCCTCTTTCGCCGCCAGGTTCTCAAGCCAGCTGAGGCTTTCATCGCCCTCTTCGGCGCTGTCAGCTATCTCCTCCATCGACGCTAGCTCGTCGTGTGGAGCCGGTTCGATAGAGGCTTGTACCTTTTCACTGGCTGCCTGCTTTTGGAGTTCATCCGTGCTGGGCAGTTCAGTAGGTTGCATACCTGCTTGCTTTAACTCGTCCGTCCAGGCCTTGTTTTGCTCTTGTGCGCTCCCCTCTGCCAGGGTCCCAGTTGCAGGGCCGATGTCACGCAGCCAATCGGGGACTTGGTCGTCTATCAGCGCCGCCGTAGGCAGCTTGCTGAAGGCCGGAACCTTGTTTGGTTTTTCGTCTTCGTCTGGCATAGCCGCCGGTTCCAGACCTTTTAGTTTCTCCATACCTGCAAATTCATCACCTATTTCCGCATCGGGCTGGGCATTAGGTTCTTCCGGTCCCGGATTTTGTTCTATGGAAAGCCAATCGGGCAATTCCTCCTTGTCAGCCTCTTGAAGAGGCTGCAGAGAGGCCGTCCAGGCCTTTGGCATTGGGCGCACCTCCGCGGCCGGGGCTTCCTCCTTGTGTAATTGCTCGATCATGACCGTTTCGGCTGGCGCGCTGGCCACCGGGGTCATGGTGTCCACCTGGTATGCATACGGGTCCAATTCCTCGAACTCGTTCTCGATAAGGCTGGGCTTCAACCTCGCGCTGGTTGCCGGCAAGGATCTGAGCCATGGCGCGGTTGGCATACAGGCAATAGGGCAATTTCTCAATAAGTTGGCTGCAAACCTCAAGGGCCTCGGTTTCGTGGCTGGTCTTAATATACATTTCGGCCAACGCCACTTGCAGGTCAGGTCGCTGGGGGTCTTCCGCCAGGGCGCCTTTCAACTCCCCTATAGCTTGGCTATACAGGTCGCCGTGCGCATACATGCGCGCCAGCGCGCCGCGCGTCAAGCGCACCTTAGGCGGGGCATAGCCCTCGCGTTTGCCGTAGAGACGACGCAGCTCATCCTGAATGGCGCGGTTGGAGGGTTGGGTCTCAAAGGCGCGCTCCATATTCCAGATGGCTTTATCCAGGTCATTGGCTTCCTCACGGATAATGCTCATCCCGATGTGCGCCACGAAATCATCGGGGCAGGAGGACAACACGCGCTGGAAGATATCTTCGGCTTCGCCATAGCGCTTGGCTTCCAAAAGGGCCTTGGCCATCATCCGATAGGTATCAATGTTCTTGGGGTAGCTTTCCAGGATATGTCGGCAATGTTCAAGGGCCTCGTCGATCTGGCCGCCGTCGATAAGTTCTTCAATGCCGTTGAGATATTCTCTTAATGGAATCTGTGCCATAAGAAATTCCCTTGAAAAGTAGTATGCCATCTAAGCGGGTATGTTGCAAGCTAAGCGCCAGGTCACATCCCATTGGGATCTTGCTTCTTCCATTAAAAAATCATGGGCCATTACCGCTTCCCCTTGACAGTGCCGATTCGCCCGATATACTTAGCAGGCCTAATAATTAGGAGACCTAGCTAAAATGACGCAAGCTGAAACCGCCGCTCGCAAGTTCTGGGAAGTGTTCCCGGCAGTAGTGCGCACCACATTCGCTGAGGCGCGGAGTGGGTCCCACAAGCTTTCGCCTGGTCATATGCGCATTTTGCGCATCCTCTCCGAACGAGAGTGCAGCGTTACCGAGTTGGCTGATTGGCAGGACGTGAGCTTGCCAAGCATGTCTGCCACCATTCAGGCACTGGTGGAGCGCGGCTGGCTTGAACGGGAAAACTCCCAGGAAGATCGACGAGTATTCAATCTCCGTCTTACCAAGATGGGCAAGCAAGTCCTGGTGGACGAATACAAACGCTTGATTGGTCGCATGGCCAAGCGTCTTGAGAAACTGGATCCTAAGGAAGTGGAACAGATTCAACACGGACTCGAGTTGCTGTTGAGTTTGTTTGATGAAGCTCGTGAGCACCGCGTCGATCCGGAGCGTCAGACAGTTTAAGCATTCCTAATACTAGCCGAAGGTCCAGGTTCGCCAAACAAACTCTTGTGTTACTTTGTCCCTGAACCAATCCACGAAGCGTAAGGGCATTAAAAAAACTGAAAGGAAACTATTCTGTGCATAAACTAGTAAACCGAAATTGCGCTTCTAGGAGGACCTCCTATGTTGCGCATAGCTAGATATCTAAAACCGTATTGGCTGTTATTAACCCTGGCTGTTCTCCTGTTGTTCGCCCAGGCCAACTTGGAATTGGCCTTGCCGGACTATCTGTCCGATATAGTCAACATCGGTATACAGCAAAACGGCGTTGAAACCGCTTTGCCCATCGCCATTCGTCAAAGCGAGATGGACCGCGTTCAGTTATTTCTCGGTGAACAGGACCAGGCCGCAGTCATGGATGCCTATCAGCTGGTGGAGCCAGGATCTGCGGCCGCAACCGACTATATAGGCCAATATCCCACTCTGGCGGATCAGGCGGTGTATGTTCGCCAGGATCTCAACCAGGAACAGATCGATGCTCTTAAGACACCGTTTGCCAAGGCATTTCTGGCAGTTTCCACCATTGAGCAAGTCATTGCCCATCCCGAGTCCGCCCAGCAGTTCGCCGGCGCCAACCTAGGTTTCGACCTCACCAAATTGCCCGCCGGTGTGGACCCATTCACGCTGCTGGCGCAGGTGCCAGCCACCCAGCGACAGCAGATCCTGGATGCGATGAACCAGAAGTTCACCTTAATCGGAGATGAAGCTATCCAGCAGGGTGCAGTGAATGCTGTTAATGCTGAATATCTGGCCTTGGGTATGAAGGTGGGCGGTTTGCAAACTTCTTACATCTTGCGCGTGGGCGCCATCATGCTGGTGGTTACCCTGCTTTCTGGGGTTTGCGCTATTGCCGTCGGCTATGTCTCCGCCCGCACTGCAGCCGGTATCGGCCGCGACTTGCGTGGGGACGTGTTCCGCAAAGTGGAGAGCTTCTCCAATGTTGAATTTGACAAATTCCCCACTGCTTCGTTGATTACCAGGGAAACCAACGATGTGACCCAGATGCAAATGGTCACCATGATCATGATTCGCATGGGCGTTTATGCGCCTATCCTTGGCGTCGGCGGCATCATTCACGCTGTTAGCAAAGGCTCGGGAATGTGGTGGACCATCGCGGTCGCACTCCTCGTCTTGGTTGGTGTCATCGCGGTTACCTTCTCCCTCACCATGCCCAAGTTCCGCCTTATGCAGAAATTGGTGGACCGCTTAAACTTGGTGGCCCGCGAAAACTTGTCCGGCATGTTGGTTATCCGTGCTTTTTAACCGCCAGGCCTTCGAAGAAGACCGCTTCGAAACCGCCAATCAGGATCTAACTTCGACCACTTTGTTCACCTCCCGCGCCATGGTGATTATCTTCCCCATCATGATGCTGGTTTTGAATGTGCTTACTGTGGTTATCCTGTGGGTGGGTGCGCATCAGGTTGCCCAGGCCACCTTACAGGTCGGCGACATGATGGCGTTCCTGCAGTATGCCATTCAGATCGTGATGTCCTTCCTGATGCTTTCGCTGCTCTTTGTCATCTTGCCGCGTGCCGCCGTATCAGCCGACCGCATAGCTGATGTGCTGGAGACGGATGTGCTTATTGTCGACCCGAAGAATCCTCGCAAGCTGAATGGCAACTTCACCGGCAATGTGGAATTCAAGCATGTTTCGTTCCGTTATTCCGATGCAGACGAGGACGTTCTTCACGATATCAACTTTGTCGCCAAGCCTGGAGAGACAACCGCCTTCATCGGCTCCACAGGGTCAGGCAAATCCACTATCGTGAACCTGATTCCGCGTTTCTACGATGTCACCGAAGGCGCCATTCTGCTGGATGGAGTGGACATCCGGGAAGTAACCCAGCATGACCTGCGTGCCGAGATCGGTTACGTGCCGCAAAAGGGAACTTTGTTCTCCGGCACAATAGCCAGCAATCTAAAGTATGGCGACGAGAATGCCACAGATGAGGAATTGACTGAGGCTATTCGCATTGCCCAAGCCACTGAGTTTATCGATGGTCGTGAGGATGGATTGAATGCGGAAATTGCTCAGTCGGGGTCCAATGTGTCTGGGGGTCAGAAACAACGCCTTTCCATTGCGCGTGCGCTGGTGAAGAAAGCCCCCATCTACATTTTCGATGACGCTTTCTCCGCCTTGGATTTCAAGACCAATTCAGCCTTGCGCCGGGCACTGAAGGCTAGCGCCAAAGACAGCACCATGTTGCTGGTTACGCAGCGCGTGGCCACAGTAAGGAATGCCGAACAAATCATCGTGTTGGACCAGGGCCAGGTTGTGGGCAAGGGCAAACATGAAGAACTAATGAAAACATGCGAAGCGTATAAGGAAATTGCGCTCTCGCAATTGAGCTTGGAGGAACTATCATGATGCGACGCGGCGGTCCCGGCCCGCAGGGGCACGGCCCTATGGCCATGATGAAGGGGGAGAAGGCCCATGATTTCTGGGGCACAATGCGCAAATTGCTCCACCATTTGGACAAGCATAAATGGGCCCTGGTGGTCGTGTTGGTGTTTGCTTTGGCTTCGACCATCTTCAGCATCGTGGGGCCAAAGCTGTTGGGGAATGCCACTACGGAGTTGTTTAACGGCATCCTGGCCCAGCTTTCCGGGACAGGGAGTATCGATTTCGACGTCATCGGTGGGATTGTCGCCCTGACTCTGGGCTTGTATATCGCCTCCGCGGCTTTTGCCTATGTCATGGGCTGGATCATGGCGGGTATCTCGGCTGATATAGCATATCGGCTGCGCCGTGAGATTAGCGAAAAGATCAATCGCCTGCCGCTCAAGTACTTTGACAAGACCACTCATGGAGAAGTTCTTTCGCGCATCACCAACGATGTTGACACGGTAAACCAGACACTTAGCCAAAGCTTGACCCAGATCATCACCTCTGTCGTTACAGTTGTTGGCGTTCTGGTGATGATGTTCTCCATTAGTTGGCAAATGACTTTGGTGGCTTTGTTGGTTATCCCGCTTTCATTGTTCGTGGTGACCTTTATCGTTAAACGTTCCCAGGTGTACTTTATGCAGCAGCAGCAATACCTGGGGCACGTTAATGGCCACGTCGAGGAAATGTTCAGCGGCCACCAGGTGATGAAGGCCTTCAATGGAGAAGAGCGCTCCATCGCAACCTTTGACAATTTCAACAACACTCTGCACGATGTTGCCTGGAAGTCGCAGTTTCTTTCGGGTTTGTTGTTCCCGATAATGAATTTCATCGGCAACCTGGGCTATGTGGCCGTCGCCATCATGGGCGGCTACCTTGCCATCACCAATGCCATTACCGTAGGGGATATCCAGGCATTTATCCAGTACGTGCGCTCCTTCACCCAGCCTTTGATGCAGCTGGCTAATATCTCCAATATCCTGCAGCAGACCGCGGCTGCAGCCGAGCGCGTCTTCGAATTTTTGGAAGAACCCGAAGAGGTCAAAGAGACCGACCAGCCCATCCACGTGGGCGCCACGCACGGCCAGGTCGAATTCCGCGACGTAACCTTCGGCTACGACCCGGAAAGACCTGTCATCCACAACCTTTCGGCGCTGGCGAAGCCGGGCCAAAAGGTGGCTATCGTTGGCCCCACTGGCGCCGGCAAGACCACCATCGTGAAGCTGCTGATGCGCTTCTACGATGTAACCGCTGGCGCTATCCTGGTGGATGGCCACGATATCCGTGAGTTCAGCCGTGAAGACCTGCGCAAGAACTTCGCTATGGTTTTGCAGGATACTTGGCTTTACAACGACACCATCATGGCCAACATCCGCTACGCCAAGCCTGAAGCCAGCGACGAGGAAGTAATTGCCGCCGCCAAGGCTGCCCACGTGGACCACTTCGTGCACACCTTGCCTGAAGGCTATGGCTTGGTCATTAACGAAGAGACCACCAACATCTCACAGGGCCAGATGCAGTTGCTCACCATCGCCCGCGCCGTCCTGGCGGACGCGCCCATTCTCATCTTGGACGAGGCCACAAGCTCGGTAGATACACGTACGGAGGTTCTCATCCAGAAGGCAATGGACCGCCTGATGGAGGGCCGCACCAGCTTCATCATCGCTCACCGGCTCTCGACCATCCGCAACGCTGACACGATCTTCGTTATGAATGAAGGCGATATCATCGAGCAGGGCACCCACGAGGGTTTGTTGGCCAAAGGCGGCTTCTACGCAGATTTGTACAACAGCCAATTCGAACGGCTCGAGCAACCGGAGCCAGTTCCTGTATCCCGCTAGACCCAAGCATGCAAATATAAAAGAGGCGCCTTGTGGCGCCTCTTTTGTTTCCACATGTTGAGCTTAGCTCAGCGCTTCCGCTTTGCGCTTGCTCGTGCGGATAGCCCAGTACAGGATGGCCATCAGCACAATGGCCGTGGCCCATTCGGCCACGCCTAAGTGGGTGATCTGCACCACGATGGGAGCGATAATCACCGACACTAGGTTCACCACCTTGATCATCGGGTTCAGGGCCGGGCCGGCGGTGTCCTTCAGCGGGTCGCCGACTGTGTCGCCGACCACGCCTGCCTTGTGCCGCTCGGAGCCCTTGCCGGTATTCTTCTTGATGTCCTTGGGCTCGTCTTCAATCAACTTCTTGGCGTTGTCCCAGGCGCCACCGGCATTGTTCATGAACACCGCCAGCAATTGGCCCGAGACGATGATGCCCGCCAGGAAACCACCCAGGGCGTTCACGCCTAGGAGTAAGCCCAGCAGGATAGGGGTTACCACGGCTAGCAGCGCAAGCGGCACCAGCTCTTTCTGCGCCGCTCCGGTGGAGATGCCCACCGCCTGGCGGTAATCCGGCTTGACCTTGCCGGTTAGCACGCCCTTTTTGAATTGGCGGCGACATTCTTGCACGATCAACGCAGCAGCCCGGCTCACAGCCTGTATGGCGAACGAGGAGAACAGCCAGGGCAGGGCGCCACCGATGAGCATGCCCACGAAAACTTGCGGCACGTCGATGCGAATGCCCACGTTTTGGATTTGTTGTGCTACTGCCACCCCGATGGAAGCTTGCGCCCGGCTCACGTCCACCAGGAAGGAGCCGAACAACGACACCGCCGCGATGACCGCCGAACCAATGGCTACGCCCTTGGTAATGGCTTTGGTAGTGTTGCCCACCGCATCCAGGTCGGCCATGATCTGCTGGGCCTTCTTGGTTTCTTTGTCGGTTTTGCCGCTCCACGACATCTCTCCGATGCCGTTGGCGTTGTCAGCGATAGGCCCGAAGGAGTCCATAGCCACGTTGTTGCCGGTCAAAGTCAGCATACCGATGCCGGTCATAGCTACGCCGTACAGTATGTAGGTCACGTTCTGGGTGCTGTCCGCTCCTATGTTCCCGAAGATGACAATGGAGGAGAAGATGGTAACGGCGATGACCACGATAGCCCACACGGAGGATTCATACCCGGTAGCTAAACCCTGCAAAATCAGGGTAGCCGGGCCAGTATCGGCCGCTTTCTTTATCTCTTCTACAGGGCCTTTTTCGGTGCCAGTGAAGTATTCGGTCATGCGGTCAATCAGGATGGCCAGCAGCACGCCGAAGGCTACAGCCAGCGGGGTGCGCCACCAGCCACCGGGGAGGCCCCCGCCGGCTGGGTTCAGGTACAGGAACGCGGCGCCGAAGAACAGTGCCACCGAGATGGCCGCTGAAGATAGAAAGCCCCTGAAAATCGCGCTCATAGCTTTGGCTGCGCCGCCTTCGCGGCCCGGCGCGCACCAGATAGGTGCCGATAATGGAAGAAATCACTCCGATGCCGCGCACTATGAGAGGGTACACGATCCATTCGACATGGCCGGTAAAGTTATACAATGCTACACCCAAGATCAGGCCGGCCACAATGGTTACTTCGTAAGACTCAAAGATGTCGGCAGCCATGCCGGCGCAATCGCCTACATTGTCGCCCACCAGGTCGGCCACTACGGCCGGATTGCGCGGGTCATCCTCGGGGATGCCGGCTTCCACTTTGCCCACCAGGTCGGCGCCCACGTCGGCTGCTTTGGTGTAGATGCCGCCGCCTACCCGCATGAACAGCGCCAGCAGCGTGCCGCCGAATCCGAAGCCCAGTAAGGCATCCGGAGCAGCCAGGCCGAAGTAAATGAAGATTAGTGTGCCGCCGAAAAGGCCCAGGCCGTCAGTGAGCATGCCAGTGATGGTGCCAGCCCGGTAAGCAATGCGCAGCGCGCCACCAAAGCTCCTGCGAGATTCGGAGGCCACGCGCACGTTGGCCTGCACGGCCATGCGCATGCCGATCTGGCCTACGGTCAGGGAGAACAGTGCACCCATTACAAAGCCAATGGCGCGCCCCATGCCGATGATATTGCTAACCTGTGCCAGGCTCAGGTTCTGGAAGCGTTGGATGGCTTCAGGGGTGGGAGGCACGATAGCCACCGACAGGTACATAGCCACAGTCAGAACGACTATGAGAGGAATGATGGACCGCAGCTGGCGTCGCAAGTAGGCATCGGCACCATCACGGATGGCGCTCCATACTTCCTGCATTTTGGGCGTGCCGATGTCCTCACGCAGGATCTGCCGGCGCAGGAACAGCGCATAGGCCAGGCCGAGGATGGCCACACCCAGCACCGCCCATAGGGAAGCGATCTCGAAACTGGTTAAACCTAATTCGTACATGCACTAAACTCCCGTTTTCCTTCTGAATGGTTGGTTTTTCCTTAAAAAGCGCCGGGGCATGGGCCGTCGGCGCTTTTCTAAGCGAGTGAAGGTTTTCGATTGTAATTTGGGGCACAAGATGTGTCAAGAATGGCACAGACTCAGGTTTCAGATTTTCTGAGGCTGGATAATGGGTAAATCTACGGGAGCGCCTTGCCAGATAATTTCCAGCAACTGCCCCGTGTGGAGATTGTTCTCGATCAGATCCCCTAGCAAGTCCAACATATGTTCCCGAGTCTGGGTGAAATCCGTGTTCGGGGCCACTTCGAACCCGGTCCTTTTGGCTATTCGCGCCGTCTCGGTAAGAAAGGCCCGCCGAAATTGATCGCTTTCGAAGATTCCGTGCCAATGCGTGCCAAACAAGTTGCCCGCCCTCACACCCTCTGGCTTACCATCCGCAGCCACGATCAGCGGTTCGGAATCATCGGACAATTTAGATACATAGCCGTGATGTATCTCATAACCTCGCACCGGGATGCTGCCAAAGGCCGTGCCTTGGGACCAGCCGAGTTTCTTCTCGGTGCTGAATTCGATCTCGGTCGGCAGCAGGTTCAGCCCCTCCACGCCACCTTGCTTGCTTTCCACTTCGTCTTCAATATGGCCGGCCAGCATCTGAAAACCACCGCAAATCCCCAGCAGCGGCCGCCCGCTATCGGCGTGCCTTTTGATCGCCAGATCCAAACCAACGGTTTGCAACCACTGCAAATCGGACACAGTGGATTTGGAGCCCGGGATCACTATCAGGTCGGCGGCCTCCAGATCCTTTGGGTTTGCAGTGAATTGCACCTGCACCCCGGGTTCTGCCGCGAGTGGGTCCATATCTGTGGCGTTGGAAATGTGCGGCAAGCGCACTACCGCCACGCGCAGGCTCTGGTCGCCGAGGGCCGTAGCTGGGTTGCCCAGAAGAGCACCATGAGCGACGTAGTCTTCTGAATCAAGCCACAGATCCAGCTGCCAAGGCAACTTGCCCAAAACTGATCGGCCGGTGAGCTCCTCAAGCTTTTGAATGCCGGGTGTAAGCAGGCTAGCCTCCCCCCGGAATTTGTTGATAATGAAACCCGCTATAAGCCTCTGGTCTTCCGGGGAAAGTAGTGCCACGCTCCCATACAACGCAGCAAAGACGCCTCCCCGGTCGATATCACCCACAATGACCACCGGCCAATTCACCTTACGCGCCAGACCCATGTTGACGTAGTCGCTCCTGCGTAGGTTGATCTCGGCCAGGCTTCCAGCTCCCTCACAGACGACTACATCGAATTTGGCGCGCAGCTTGTCAAGCGCGTCATACGCAATTCGATGCACCTGGTGCTGCATGGCGGGATAATTCACCGCATTGACCTCACCCATCACCCGCCCCAGGGCAACCACCTGGCTGGTGTAATCGCTCCCCGGTTTGAGCAGGATGGGGTTGAAAAGTACGCTCGGTTCCAATCCGCAGGCCGTGGCCTGCAGTGCCTGCGCGCGGCCGATTTCCCCGGTGGTAAACCCGTTTCCATCTGGCGAGGGCGCATCCATCACTACCACCGAATTGTTAGACATGTTCTGCGCTTTGAAGGGTGCCACCTTTATCCCCTGACGATACAGCCAGCGGCAGATGCCGGCAGTGATGACGCTCTTCCCCGCGTCCGATGAGGTTCCGGCTACTAGAAGCCCGCGCGCTGCTTGCATGACATCGCCATTTTACTAGCGCATGACTGCTAAGCCACTGTCACACGTCCTGACGTATTGTTTGACGTCCCAGGTCATTTCCACCCCGATTTGGGTTTTTGTCTGCTAGGTTCGTTGTGCTGACGCTGGAATTGAATCGGCACCATGGTCGCTTGGGGCTCGCCTTTAACTTGAGAATACGTACGTCCGTGGCGACTTTGGTTTGCAACTTAGGTTGTTGTAGTGGAAAGCCGGGGAGCAGATAGGCTGGGTCTTTGCTCCCCGGCTTGAGCGGGGCTTAGTTCTTCTCGGTCTTGGGTTTTGTGTCTTTAGGCCCTGATTCTTCGTTGTCGGATTCGTCCTCATCCCACCAGGAGCGGTGCTGGCGCCAGTGCCGGCGGTAGGAAGGGCCACCAAAGGCGGCCCAGGCGCCGAACATGAACAAGCGCATCACGAAGAAGAACGCGAAGGCAAGCAGGGCGATCTTGAAGAAAATGCCTAACCCGAAGAACGGGATGAACCCGAAGTATGGGTGGTAGGGCGTCATGGGGGCGACTGCCTCAGCGGGCAATTGTCCGGCGGCTCCCTGGACTACTCCAGCCTGGAAGACGAAGTAGCCGCCGACAAACAGGATTGCCAGGAGAATCAAGCCTCCCAGCATACGGATGAAACAGTTTCTTGGATACATGTTTTTCTGCCTCCTTGTGCAGATATGGAGCAGTTAAAGCCACTCCAACTTATTCACTCAGCCAATATAGGAGTTCAGTGTGAAGGAATTGTGAAGATCTTTGGGAAATTTGATGATAGTTCTTACCCTCATCCATTAGCAGCATTAATTCTGGAAGAAGCCTCATGGGCACACTTCCTGCATGGACGGGGTATTATGTCAACGGATTCGTTATTGACTCGGTTGTTTGATTCACTGTATATTGGACTCCACGATGGACCTGGGTCAAAGCCAAAGCTCCAGCAACGAGAACGAGGTTGCTGGGCTTTTTGCGCCTTAGGGCAGGTGCACGTAAGCCAATGAAAGAGAAAGAACGCAATTGCTGAACGAAAAACTCCTGGAAGATATCGCCGGCCGTGATGGCGAGCCTGGCCGAGATCACGATCATCCTGCCATAAGTCGCCTCATAGACCTGGGCCATAAGCAGGGCTATGTAACTATAGACGATATCCTCAATTTTTTCCCCGAAGCCGAACGAGACGTAGACAAATTAGAAGAAGCCTTTGCCGCCCTGTTGGGTGCCGGCATTGCCTATGTGGACGAGCCCGAAGCAGCTGACCCTCCTGACGCGGATTTGAGCCTCGACGACGAGATCGAGGACGACGAAAAGGAAACCAAACGCCAACGCGAAGCAGACGACAACTATCTGGCCAACATTGATACTGATGACATGATTGGCCTCTACCTCAAAGAGGTCGGCCGTGTTCCCCTTCTCACCGCGGTTGAGGAAGTTCAACTCGCCAAGCGCATCGAAAAAGGGCGTATCTCGCGCGAGGTCCTGGCTTCTGGCAAATTTGAAGAAGAACAGCGGCCTAAGCACCGCGCACAGATTGAGGATGGATGGGCCGCCCGCGAGCATCTCATTACCGCCAATTCTCGCCTGGTCATCAGCGTAGCCAAGAAATATATGGGCCGGGGTGTGCCTTTTCAGGACCTGATCCAGGAAGGCAATATTGGCCTTATTCGCGCCGCCAAGAAATTCGATTACCGCCGCGGCCACAAGTTCAGCACCTATGCCACGTGGTGGATTCGCCAGGCGGTCACGCGTGCCATAGCTGATCAGGGCCGCACCATCCGTGTGCCGGTACACATGGGCGACCAGATCAACAAGCTGTTACGCGTGCAGCACCAGCTCACCCAGCGCCTGGGCCGTGACCCCTCAGTAGAGGAATTGGCGGACGCGCTGGAAGTGACCCCCAAGAAGGTCGAGAACATGATCCAGGTGGCCCGTCGCCCGCTTTCCCTGGAAACCCCCACGGACGACGAAGAAGACTCGGTTCTGGGCGATTTCATCCAGGACTACGAGGCTCCCGCTCCCGACGATAGCGCCACCTACAACCTGCTACGCGAGCATCTCTACGAGGTGTTGGATGGGTTGCCACCCCGCGAAGTGCGCATCCTGCAGCTTCGCTATGGCCTCATGGATGGCCAGGCTTATACGCTGGAGGAAGTGGGCAGCAAGATGGGTGTCACCCGCGAACGGGTGCGCCAGATCGAGGCTCAAGCCCTCAGCCGCCTGCGTCACCCCGTGGTGGCCAAAAAGCTCAAGGAATATCTGGGCGAACAATAAAGTACGCCAACAAAGAACGCTTCGAAATTGCAACATCGAAGCGTTCTTTGCTTTTATGCTAGCATTACGCCCGATGAGCTTTCGCAACTTGGTGATTGGCATCCTCTTTTTGGCCATTTTCCGCATGGCTCTGAACTTCTCTGTTGATACGGACACCTGGTGGCAGCTACGCGCAGGGGAACTCATCGCCCAGACCGGCAGCATCCCCAAAACTGACTCTTTCTCTTCCACCAAGGCCGGCGAGGAATGGCGTTATCCAAGCAATGCCTGGCTAACCGAGCTGCAGCTTTACTTGGTTTATGCTCAATTCAGCTTTGGGGGGCTAAATATTTGGACCGCCTTGATGGTCACCCTGGCATTCGCGTTTATCTATGCGGCCATGAGTGGAGCGCCGTTGCTGAGGGCTTTTCTGCTGATTCTGGCCGCGGCGGCTTCAGGGATCTACTGGGCGGCGCGGCCTTATATGGTTAGCTTTGTGCTGGCTGCAGTCTTCCTGTGGATTCTGGAGGACTTCCGTTGGGGGCGTAGGAACCGCCTAATTTGGCTGCCAGTGCTGATGGTGCTGTGGGCGAACAGTCACCCTGGATATGTCCTTGGTTTCCTACTGTTAGGGATATATCTGGCCTCCGAGGGGGCGAGCTGGTTTCTTGCCTGCCGACAAGGGGCAAAACGAGAACAGAAAGAAAGCCGCGGACGGTTCGGTCAGTTGGTTTTGACCAGCCTTGTAGCGTTGTTCGGCGCCTGTTTAAACCCGTCGGGTCCGGCTGCGCTGACTTATTCCTTTGATACTGTGTCGATCGGAGTGCTCCGAGATTACATCCAAGAATGGCTGCCTCCCAACTTCCATTCCTGGCAAGCCCAACCGTTTGCCTGGTTACTGATAATAAGTATCGGGGTTGTAGGTGGGGCCACAGGGTTGGAACTCACCGATTTCTTGTTATTGGCAGGTTTCGGCTATATGGGCTTGGTAGCAGCCAGGAATGTCCCCATTTTTGCGCTGGCAGCACCCATCGTGCTGAGCCGCTACGCTGTGGTCTGGCTGGAGAAATTGCGCAAGCTATTTAAGTGGAAAGGGGGCCGGCAAATGCCACCCCCCTCATGGCAGGGTTGGCTAAACGCCGGTCTGGTATTGCTTGTGAGCCTGCTCGTTTTGCTGCAGATAGCCGCAACTTATTCCAACGACGCAAATCAAGAAATTTTTGCCAAGCGAGAACCGGTCGCCGCGGTTGCTTACATCAATGAACACAAGCCGGCGGGGCCCATATTCAACTCGTACAACTGGGGTGGTTATTTGATATGGAACCTCAGGGATTATCCAGTTTATGTGGATGGGCGCACAGATCTTTACGGAGACAAAATTTTGCAGGAGTGGCTGGATGTCGTGCAGGCCAAGGAAGGTTGGCAGGCGGTTCTTGAACAAGGTGGAATTCACTTGGTCTTGGTTGAAAAGAACTGGCCCGTGGTTCAACTTCTAGAAAGCGAGCATTGGATAAAACTCTACGAAGACCAAATTTCCGTGGTATATGAACGGTAGTTATGACCAAAAAAGAACACGCTACCAGGGGACAGGGTCTACTGGAGCCTTTATTGGCCCGACAAAGGGCGGCTCGAGCTAATCGGCTGATCCCTGCTGAATTACGAAACGGGCGCATCCTGGATATTGGTTGTGGTTCGTTCCCATATTTCCTTTCGCATACCTCTTTCAAGGAGAAATTTGCCATTGACCAGCTTCCCCTAAAGATGGAAGGGAATGCAATCCAGTGGCACCGCTTGGACCTGAACTCAAAGCCGCAGCTGCCATTTGAAAGTGGCTACTTCGATGTGGTTACGATGCTGGCAGTTGCTGAGCATCTCAACCCGACCAGCCTGGAACAACTTTTAAAGGAAATACACCGTGCTCTGAGGGCCGACGGACAGGTGATTATCACCACGCCATCCGCCTGGTCGGATGGATTGCTTCATTTAATGGCGCGTACTGGCCTAGTGAGCGCTGAAGAGATCAACGAACACGTCTTCGCGTACAATCTTCCCTTGTTGGGATGGTATTTTGGCCGCGCTGGGTTCGAAATGAGGCGAGTCAAGTTTGGCTATTTTGAGTTGGGATTGAATATGTGGGCAGTCGCGCTGCGCTAGTCCGGCCCAAATTACTGCTCGAGCAATCGTGTTCCTCTAAAAGTGCTTGCAAAAAGTGGCTATGCTATACTCATTCACCAGTCGTTACGGGCACTTTGTCGCGACCGCGTGGAACCCTATGGCGAAAATTTCGGTTGTTGTGGTGGATGACCATCCGATTTTCAGGCGCGGCCTGATGGATGCTTTGTCCCTGGAAAAGGATCTTCAGGTTCTAGGCGAAGCATCCAACGGGGATGAAGCATTTGGGGTAATAACTGATCTAGCCCCAGATGTCGCAATTATCGATGTGAACCTACCCGATGCGAATGGACAACAAGTCACCCGCCATCTTAAGCAGGCTAAGTGTCCCACCCGGGTTATCCTGCTTACAGCCTATGATGACGCATCCCAAGAATTGCACTCTATTGCAGCGGGAGCAGCGGCTTATTGCGTAAAGGATATCGATCCTAGAAAACTCGTGGAAATTGTGCACACAGTTGCGCGGGGCAGCTATGTAATCTCTGAAACGATCCTGGACGAATCCGGCGTGGAACGCTGGCAAGCCGAACGGTTAACCACACCCTCCAAAGCCTATAGTGATCCCGGGGCTCCCTTTGAGCCGCTTTCTGGTCGCGAAATGGAAGTGTTGGAATGTGTTACTCGAGGAATGAGCAACAAGGAAATCGCCTTGGCTTTGGACATTAGTCATCAAACAGTAAAAAACCACGTAACTGCAGTTTTGCGCAAATTGAATGTTGAGGATCGAACACAGGCGGCAGTATATGCCTTGCGTCAGGGGTGGGTGCGTTTGGTGGAAAGCCAGCCAAAAACCGAAGGCTAAACTCAGGAGATAAATTGCCATCCCCTAAATTTGAACAGGAAAAAAAAGGCCCTGAAAATATCCAAACAATCCTGGCAGAAATCGCCCAAGAAAAGATCCAGACGGAGCGCGAGCTAAAAGAGATCGATCTGCTCTTGGAACAAAGCAAGGGCGAGGTAGACAAACTCACCCAGCGAAATGCCACGATAAACGCCCACCTGCAACAGGTCCAATCACAACTAGACGAGGTCCCCTCGGCGGATATCCGCGTGGCCTACGATGCCGCGCTGGAAGCCCAGCAACGCCTGGTTGCGATGCGGGGCCAAATGGAAAAGCTGACCAGTGATCGCGATCGCCTGGAGCACCAGCTCCAGATCTTGAGCAAAGTCCAAGATGCAAGTAAGTCGGAATCTAGTGAAGAGGACGATAGGAGCAACCCTCAAGCCTCCATTGAAGTGATGATCCAATCGCAGGAGTTTGAAAGACAGAGGCTTTCCCGCCAAATGCACGATGGCCCCGCCCAGGCTCTATCCAATTTCATATTGCAAACAGAAATCGCCCTGCGTTTATTTGAGGTCGATCAAGAACAGGCGCGAGCTGAATTAAACAGTTTGAAAGATGCTGCTTCCAGCACTTTCCAAAAGGTGCGCGACTTCATTTTCGAGTTAAGGCCAATGATGCTGGATGACCTGGGATTGGTCCCAACGGTCAAACGCTACGCTACACACATTGCCGAGAAAACAGGTGTTGACGTAAATGTAAGTGTGACTGGTTCGGAACGGAGATTAGAGCCGTATATCGAGGTTGTTGTTTTTCGGGCTATTCAGGAGCTGTTGAGCAACAGTAGCCTTCATACCCAGGCCAATTCCATAAAAGTGCAGCTGGACCTTGGAGAACATCAAGTCCGGGTAAGCATAGAGGATAATGGCAAAGGCTTTGACCCAAATGCTATACCCCAGGAAGCTGAGCTGACCATAAAGGCCTTGCGCGAACGAATGGATTTGCTTGGGGGAAGCTTTGAATTGGATAGTGCTGTTGGCAAGGGCGCTCGATTCAGCCTCCTAATTCCCGTGATTCCTCTCCAACCTGTTAGGGGATTGGATTAGTACCAATTTTCTATTGCGCATGGGGCATAATTTCCCTATAATTTTTGAGCATCCGCGTATAAGCGCGGAAATCCTGCCGAAAGGAGAAAAAACATGTCTTTCCTAAAGGAAAAAGGCCAAGGTATGGTCGAATACGTACTGATTATTGTTCTGGTGGCCATCGTAGGTTTGGTTATTTGGGGTCTTCTCGGCTCCTCAATCACCAACACGGTGCAAACCATCGTCAACGCTATCTAATCTGTTGTCGTGTATATGTATCGTAGCCCTGGCGTCGCCAGGGCTACGTACCTTAAAGACATGAAGGATTAGGATATCTTGTAGCCAAGAATTCTGATTTCAGGTAGACTTTGTCAGCGGTTGTCTTCCACCAGGCGTTGCGCCGGAATGTTGGTTAGCGGTTTGCGCCAATAAAGGAGGAGATCGCCGCAGGTGGGCCTGACCCGGTTGGTCAGGATGCGGCCTAATTGGACGAAAGGGACAAAAAATGCGTGTAGGAAGATTGCTTATCGTCTTATCGATTGTTCTTATTCTTGGCCTGGTGGCGCTGTATGCCGTATTCAACTTGAATGGACAGCCGTCGCAGCAATCGGGGCAGACCACGGACATCGTTATAGTAGCCCAGCCCATCGCAAGAGGGCAGTTGGTGACGGAAGATGCCCTGGGGTATTTGGCTTATCCTACGGCCAATACCAGCGCCAATATGTTGACCAACAAGAGTCAGGCGGTGGGCAAATTAGCCCGATATGACCTGCAACCCGATGAGCCAGTGCTGGCTAGTATGGTTGTTTCCTCCCCGGAGGACCTTGCCTCTGGAGGCTCGGATACGTCCCTGGTTATTCCCTCGGGAATGGTGGCCTTTCCAATCCCTATTGATCGCTTTTCAAGCCTGGCCTACGGCCTGCGGGCCGGCGACCACGTCAATGTAATTGCGACATTGTTGCTTGCCGATTTGGATGCCAATTTCCAGACTCGTTTACCGAGCGATACCGCAGGGCTGATTGGCCCGGGAAATACTGCGGTTGTGGGTTCGCAAGCTGAGGGGACGAGTTCCACTTTGGTCACCGACCCCTTGGTAAATGCATTGACGGCCCAGGTGATTAGCGGTGGAACCGGCTCACCTGTGGGGCAGGCAACCCTGGATACCGTAACCGGACAAGCTTTATACCAAGTGCCTTCTGAGAGCCAACGACCCCGTCTGGTAAGCCAGACGTTGCTGCAAGATATTGTCGTATTGCATGTCGGTAATTTTCTTTACACGGACGAGAAGGGCAATGAAGTAAGTCCAGTTGTGCCGGAGGGGCAGACAAGTGTTGCTTCGCCTCCTGACCTGATTACCCTGATCGTTACGCCACAAGATGCCGTCACTCTGAATTACTTGATTTATGCCGGAGGCGATCTAACTTTGGCTTTGCGGTCAGCGTCGGATGACACCGTTGTACTTACTGAAGCGGTTACTTTGGATTATTTGTTGAATACATATGACATCCCTGTACCTACAAAGTTACCTTATGGTCTTGAGCCAAGGATTGACTCGTTGTTGTCGCCGACTAGCCAGGACGTGCTGCCACCGGCCCCCTAATCGAAAGGGTGTAAGTAGATTCCCAAATGGCCGCTGAAGATAAGATTCGCGTACTGATCGTCGACGACGTTGCGGAGACGCGCGAAAACATTCGCAAGCTGCTGCAATTTGATGCGAGCATAGAAGTTGTGGGGGCTTCCCGCACCGGCGCGGAGGGATTGGAACTATCCATTGAGACCCAACCTGACGTGGTGTTGATGGATATCAATATGCCGGATATGGACGGCATCAGCGCCACGGAAGCCATCCGTAAAAAAGTTCCATTTACTCAAATCGTTATCCTGTCCGTCCAAGGAGACTCAAACTACATGCGCCGGGCGATGCTTGCCGGCGCACGAGATTTTCTTACCAAACCCATCGACATCGACGAACTGAGCGCGGCAATCCACCGGGCTGGCAAAGTGGCGCGCACAGAAAAAGAAAAACTAGCCGGGACAGGTTATGGGGATGCTGCCAGCGGAAAACCGGGCAGTGGTACGCTGATTCCCGGCGACCAAGGCTATGTGATTACCGTATTCAGCCCCAAAGGCGGTACAGGTAAAACTACTATAACCGCCAACCTGGCTGTGGCCATGCGGCAGCAGGGTGGCGCGGTGGCCGCGGTGGATGCAAACCTGCAATTCGGAGACCTCTGCTTCTTTTTTAACGAGCAAGGCCGCATCAATATCACTGACCTGTCCTCGCGATCCGAAGAACTGGACCGGGAGGTCGTGGGGGAAGTCCTGATCCGAAACGAGGCCTCCGGGGTACACATCCTGGCTGCGCCCATGCGCCCGGAATATGCGGATGCGGTAAGCGGGAAAGAGTTGAGTGAGATTTTGCGCTTTCTCAGCCGTATGTATCCAAGGGTTTTGGTGGATACCAGTGCTCTGTTGAACGAGATCACATTAGCGGCCATAGATGCGACCGATTTGTTGGTGTTAGTAGTCACTCAAGATATTCCTTCAATCAAGAACGCGCGCTTATTTCTGGACTTGTCTGATGGCCTTGGGATTCCCCATGACCAAATATTATTGGTGATGAATTGATACGATAAACGCCGGGCGATCACCCCAGAACGTGTGCGCGAGAATTTTAAGAAAGAAATTGACATCATAATCCCCTTGGATGAGAAACTCGTTGTTCCAGCTATGGACCGCGGGGAACCCTTCATGCTCAGAAATGCAAATAACCCTACAGGTAAGGCTTTTCAGGAAATGGCCGAACTGATTTCGAAGAAGCTAAAGACCATGGTTCACGTGGAAGCGGAAACCGCCTAACCTAGGATGGCCAAATGTCCTTAATGCGAAGGTTGGAAAAAGATCAGAACGACGAGCCCCAGAAGCCAAGCAAGGGCGAATTGCCCAAAAAGGAAATCGAAGAGGCGAAAAGCACCACGCGTTTCTCCAATTTGCGCTCGCGGCGGCCAGATACTCAAGACTCTTCTGGGCGTTCCTCCTATAAAGAACTAAAGACGCGGGTCCAGACGCGGCTCCTGGCCGAGATTGATCCGGCCATGGACGTCAGCAAGATGGACGAGGTACGCAAGACCATCCAGGAGTTGTTCGAACAAATCCTGGTCGAGGAGAATATTGTTCTCACCCGGCCTGAGCGTCAGCGGTTGCTGGAACAAATTGCAGATGAAATCCTTGGATATGGCCCCTTGCAGCCCTTGTTGGCGGACCCAACTGTCACCGAGATCATGGTCAATGGCTCTCAAAATGTTTACGTGGAGCGTGCCGGGAAACTCCATCGTGCTCCGGTCAAATTCGAGAGCGATGAGCACGTAATGCGGATTATTGACCGCATTGTGGCCCCCCTGGGCAGGCGTGTCGATGAAACCAGTCCCTATGTGGATGCCCGCCTCCCTGATGGCTCCCGCGTAAATGCTGTGATCCCACCTATTTCTCTGGTGGGGCCAGTACTAACAATTCGTATGTTTTCCAAGGATCCAATTACCGTTGAGCAGATGATCGAATTCGGCACCATAACGCCAGATGCAATCACGTTTTTGAAAGCTTGCGTTGAAGCCAACTTGAACATTCTGATTTCTGGCGGTACCGGCTCTGGCAAAACCACATTGTTGAACGTACTTTCCACGTTCATACCTCACGATCAACGTATCGTTACCATTGAGAATGCCGCCGAACTCCAGTTGCGGCAGGATCATGTGGTGACGCTCGAGACCCGCCCGCCTAATGTGGAAGGCACAGGCGAAGTCACTTCTCAGCAATTAGTAGTAAATGCCCTGCGTATGCGCCCCGACCGTATCATCGTGGGCGAAATTCGTTCCGGTGAGGCCCTGGATATGCTCCAGGCCATGAATACTGGTCACGAAGGATCTATGACCACCGCGCACGCCAATAGCCCACGCGACGTTCTTTCTCGTATTGAGACCATGACTTTGATGGCTGGTTACGAACTGCCTGTGAAGGCTATCCGTGAGCAAATCGCCTCTGCCCTTGACTTAATTGTGCATGTAGACCGCATGCGCGATGGTACTCGCAAAATGACCAACATTACAGAGGTAGTAGGCATGGAAGGAGAGATTATCACCCTCACTGACCTGTTTATGTTTGAACAAACTGGATTGGAAGAGGGTAAGGTGATGGGCCAATTGGTCCCAACGGGATTACGGCCAGGCTTCATGGATCGCCTGGAGGCGGCCGGAATTCATGTGCCCGCAACAGTCTTCGGGGCGGGCAGTAGGCAACGATTTTGATCGGTGAGATATGAGTCCACTCTTGCTATTAGGAATCCTGGTTGCCTTGGTATTGCTCGCGGTGGGGGGCTTCATTGTGATGCGTGGCGAAACCTCGTTGGTGGATCAGCGCTTAGGCCAATACCTGGATCAGGGAAGGCCGGATACCAAGGCGAAGGAGCCAGGTCGCTCCAGTTCTTCCATCTTGACCAATTGGATCACTCAGAGGGTTGAACCTACAAGTTTTGGCGAACGCGTTTCTCGAGAATTGGCGCAAGCTGATCTAAAACTGAAATCGGGAGAATATCTCACGCTGGTCGTTTCCTCCTCCATCCTGACTGGAATTTTGGCTTACTTTTTTGGCGGAGGGTCATTGTTGTTTGGAATCCCAGGGTTGGTATTGGGAGCATTTTTGCCGCGGTTCTTCGTACGTTACCAGCAACGACAGCGTTTGAAGAAGTTCGACGATCAGCTTCCGGACATGCTCAACCTTATGGTTAACGGTTTGCGAACTGGGTTTTCGGCGCTGCAAGCCATGGAGGCTGTGGGCCAGGAATTGCCGGCCCCGATCAGCGATGAATTTCGCAGAGTTGTGCAAGAGATGCAACTGGGCGTCCCCATGGAAGGCGCTCTTGAGAATTTGCAGCGGCGCATTGTCAGCGACGACTTGGACCTTGCCATTACAGCCATTAATATTCAACGTGAGGTTGGCGGCAATTTGGCAGAAATTCTCGATACAATTTCGTATACGATACGCGAACGAGTCCGGATGGAAGCCGAGATCCGGGCAACTACGGCACAGGTGGCCTTCTCTGGGAAATTCCTTTCGGCCATGCCCATTATTATTGGTCTCGCCCTATGGGCGCTTAATAGGGAATATATGATGCAGTTCTTTGAAGAGCCGGTAATCTGCGGAATTGCTATGTTGTTAACGGCCGGAATCTTGTTGACCTCAGGCTATTTCATTCTGACTCGCTTAGCCGATGTCGAGATCTAGTCGGAGTACGGTGGCGCAATGGCCTGGGTAATCATTCTCATATTGGTGATTGTCATTGGGGCCGCTGTAGCCTTGGTGGTGATTGGCCTGCAAGAGCGGCAAGGTATTGACCCATTAGCCGCCCGCCTAGCCGAATATGCTGAAAGGGGCGAAATTGCCAGCTTGGAAGAGATTGAACTTTCTCAACCTTTCTTAGAGCGCGTAATCTACCCGCTGGCGCGACGCTTTGGTGAATTGGCCCAGCGTTTTACCCCGGCTCAGGCTATCGCGGGCGCGCGGCATAAACTGGAAATGGCGAATGCCCCGCGTTGGATAGAGCCAACTGTATTTTTGGCGTCGCGGTTCATCTTTGGCATTGCGCTTGGGCTACTGCTTTTACTCACATTTTCGCTTTCAGCGAGCTTTTCTTTATTTTCCCTGAATTCCCTAGGAATGATTTTCGCCGCGGTCGTATTCGGGTTTTTCCTTCCTAATTTGCTGCTTGAACGGAATATCAAGCAGCGCCAACACCGCGTGCTCAACTCGATGCCTGATGCGCTTGATCTATTGACGATTTCAGTGGAGGCCGGCCTTGGTTTTGATGCGGCCTTGAAAAAAGTCACAGAAAAATGGACCAACGAACTTTCCATGGCTTTTTCTAGAGTGTTGCAGGAAGTCCAGTTGGGTAAACTGCGCCGGGAAGCCTTCCGCGATATGGCAGACAATCTAAATATTTCCGAGATGGATAGCTTTGTGGCCGCGGTGATCCAAAGTGAACAACTGGGTGTCAGTATGGCCCGAGTATTGCGCGTTCAATCTGACGCCATGCGGATAAAGCGGCGCCAGCGTGCCGAAGAGAATGCAGCCAAGGCTCCCGTCAAAATGCTGCTGCCCATGGTATTTTTTATCCTGCCCAGCATTTTCATCATTTTGATTGGTCCGGCTTTTCTTCAGATCATCCATTCGGGGATCATTTTCTAGAAAGCTGAATTAGGTACTGCGTGCATGGGGATATCGACCTGGAGCCGCGGTTCGCAGACAATTTTGAATTGGCTCTTTCCTCCTCGCTGCGCCGGCTGTGGCAGCCTGGGCACAGTATGGTGCTCACAGTGCGATGCAAAGACCCGAAAAATAACAACCCCAATTTGTTCGAAATGTGGTCTTACCGGTCATCGAGATAGATGTCCCGCTTGTACAATGAACGAATATGCCTTTTCCGCAGCCCGGTCTTGGGCGGCTTATTCCGGTGAGTTACGCAGGGCTATCTTGGGCTTGAAGCATCGCCGCAATGAAGCGTTGGGAGAGGAATTTGCAAAGCGGCTCCTGGGAATATTAGGGTCTCAGGATTGGGGAATAGATATAGTGATCCCCATTCCCTTGGAGGGGGAAAGGCTTTTACAACGCGGGTTAACCAAGCCGATTTGCTGGCGCGCCCGCTGGCTGAGGCGACCAGTCTAGTTTATTCGCCTGGAGCACTAAGGCGGACGCGGTCTACGCTTCCACAGTTTGAACTTGGGGCTTCGGAACGCTGGGAAAACCTAAGAAGCTCCTTTGAGGCAAATCCAGCGCCGTGAACGGCAAGAAAGTCCTGTTGGTGGACGACATCATGACCACTGGGGCTACGCTGGATGCGGCGGCGATTGCTTTGAGGGAGTCCGGGGCCACGGATGTATATGGACTCACCTTAGCACGCTCGCTGTTTGAAGGCGATGTTCAAGTTTGGTAACATTGCTTACTGACCTAAGGAGGCACCTATGGTTGCTACCATTGAAATCTCGGGAAGAGAATTGAATGTGGACAGGGCACTAGGGGAATATGTGAAGAAGAGGGCCCAGAAGCTAGATAAATTTTTACCGGGAGTAGATGAGGTCAAAGTTGACCTGGCTTATCGCAAGTCCGCCAGGGCGGCTGAGGATCGCTATAAAGCTCAAATAACCTTGAAGGGTAAGACGTTTGTCCTTCGAGCAGAAGAGAAAACCGATCAGGTGAACAGCGCCTTTGACGCCGCCTTGGAAAAAATCCAGCGGCAGATGAGACGATATAAGGGGAAGCACTATAACAATAAAGGCAATGAGGCTATTCCCACTACCCAGGAGATTGTAGAAATTGAGGCGGAGGATGAAGAGGAAACCCCAACTGAGATCGTGCGCCACAAACGTTTCCTGCTCCTCCCGATGAACCCCGCTGAAGCCGTTGAGGAAATGCGCTTGCTTGGCCACGAAAATTTTTATGTTTTTTACAATATGGAAGCGAGCTGCGTCAGCCTTCTTTACCAGCGGGGGGACGGTTCCTATGGCCTCATCGACACAGAAATTGCGTAAAAATGTTAGAGTGACTTTATGAACAGCAAAACAAGAGTGTACAAGGCGGCAAATTTACTTGAAACAGGTGTTGACCACGCCGCCGTGGAGTCTGCAGTTAAGCAAATTCTGAGCGCTGTTGGTGAGGATCCTGAACGACCTGGTCTGCAACGTACCCCGGAACGGATTGCAGATGCCTATGAGGAGCTGCTAGCTGGATACAGGACCAATCCTGTAAAGTTGCTCAACGGGGCTCTGTTCGATGCTGACTACGACGATATGGTATTAGTAAGAGACATTGAGTTCTTTAGCCTATGCGAGCACCATATGCTGCCTTTTATTGGACGGGCGCACGTGGCCTATATACCACAGGGCAAGATCGTGGGTCTTTCCAAAATTCCCAGGATGGTGGATCTCTTTTCTCGAAGGTTGCAGATACAGGAGCGCATGACCCGCGAGATTGCGGACTTCCTATGTGAGGCAATCCATCCCTTAGGCGCCGGAGTTGTCGTTGAGGCTTTCCACATGTGCTCCATGATGCGCGGGGTAAAAAAGCATGATGCGCGCATGACCACTTCGGCCATGGTAGGGAGTTTTCGCTCCAACCCGGCTACCCGGCAGGAGTTCCTGGACAGTATATCCAGAGGCTCCGAACCTTTGCGTATTTAGTCGACCCGATTTGGATTCTTGTATAAGTGGTCGGCATGGTGTAAGATGCTGCTATCGCTTCTGAGGAGACCCTGAAATTATGAAGACATCAGAAAAAGGCCTTCTATGGTAGGCCAGACAATAGTCGAATACATCTTGATCATTGTTTTAATCGCTTTGGTTTTGGTCATCGCATTAGGCATTCTAGGCAATGGCCTGGTCAATGCCTTGGCTCACAATATTATTGGCAGTCTGTAGGGTAATAAACCCTAGTTCGGCTATCGTTCCTTCTGACCCCGTTCGATTTCGACACCTGCTGAGCGCGCGAATCTTAAGGCGCCCGGTTTTTCTACCCTGACCCTAACCGCCTGGATGTTGGGATCCTCGAGGCATATTGAGGCAATATCGGCAGCCAAAGCCTCAACGGTCAAACGCTTGGCGGATTCAGCATGAGCAATTACTTTTTTGGCCACGGTGCGATAACTTACGCTGGCTTCCAGATCGTCACTTTCCCCGGCTTTTTCCAGATCGACGCTAAGTTCAATATTAACCAAGATATCCTGAGGGTTTTCGCGCTCCCAGTCATTAACGCCGATAATGCCGCGGACCAATAGATCTTTTATAAGTATTTTGTCCATGCTTAGACTAAATGCCTCCCGCCGTCTAAATATATGATCTGACCGGTTATATAACTAGGTCCAGTCAGTAGAAAAACCAAGGTTTCGCCTACCTCATCTAAATTGGCCCATCGGCCCGCTGGAATTTGGCGCAGGATATTTTCTGTTCCCCCGCCGTCCGCGGGGGGCAGGATTGCCCCCAAGGCAATCCCATTTACAGTCACCGTGGGTGCCATGGCTACCGCCAGGGATTCGGTTAGGGCCGCCAAGCCGGCTTTGCTCACAGTATAGGGTAGGTGGTCGGCGCCTGGGCGTAAGGCTCGCCAATCGAGAATATTCACAATACGGCCTTTAAGGCCGGCAGCAACAGCGCGTTTCCAATATGCCTGGCCCAACAGGAAAGGGGCCGTCAAGTTGACCTTGAGGTGATATTCCCAATCCGTTAGATTGGTGGTATCCAGAGTAAGGTCCTGGAATGCGGCCGCGCTGTTTACAAGGCCGTAAACCGGAGAAAATTCCCAGGCCCTTGCCATAAGGTTAACCGCTTGGTCGGGTATAGATAGGTCGGCGGGCAATAGGTGAGACTGCACACCTGTGGCCTCTAACTCGGCTTGTAAGTCGCGGCCTTCTTTTTCCGACCTCCCATAATGTATAAGGACAGTAGCCCCAGCTTTGGCGACAGCCTTGGCCATCGCACGGCCAACGCGCACGGCCGCTCCGGTGATGAGGACGGACTTTCCCCGAAGGTCTTCCATTGCGGTATTCTACCTTCCCTACATGGCACCTCAATGCATTAATGTTCAGTTAAAGCTAGGCTCCATTCGAGAATATCGCTACGGCAGGGGGTTAACATCAATTGGAAAGAAAGGCAAATTATTGCTTTGAGCTTCATGGATTCGAAGAACTTCAGGTTAGCCATTGTGGCGTCGCTGAGCCTTGCATTGCTGGTGGCTTGTTCGGGAGTGGCCGAAGATTTGGCTACTCTGGGTGACATCCAGGCCAGCGCTCCCGTGGCGGATGCCCTTCCTTCCATTCCTATGGGGGGCACTGCTTTTCACGCAAGCGACCCGGATTCAGTAAGCTTGGCTTCGGGGCACGTGGAATTCGTGGAATTTTTCGCTTATTGGTGCACAGTTTGTAAAGCTATGGCTCCCACGGTGCATGGTCTCGAGCAGCTATATGGCGATCAGGTAAAGTTTATCTACCTGGATCGTGACGATCCTGCCACAAAAGGCATACGCGATCAATTGGGTTATATATACCAGCCACACTTCTTTTTGTTGGATGGAGATGGGAACACCCTAGGGCAATGGCGCGGCTACATCGACGGAAGCGTCTTGCAGCAGGCGATTGTCCAGGCGGTCGACTAGAGACCGTAATGGAGTTTGGTTTTGTCCCTAAATCCCGGGTTATATACCCGGGATTTTTGTACCTTGACATTCTGTAGGGGAAAAAGTAACATAGTCTCGTCCCTCCCCCCATGGGGGGGGTATCAAGAAGGTTGATATGCGACATTCTGACCAAGCAAAACGAAGACTAAAGACCATTGAAGGCCATGTGCGCGGCATCCAGCGCATGGTGGATGAGGAGGCCTATTGCATTGATATTATCCGCCAAATTCAGGCGACCCAGTCCGCTCTTAACAAGGTGAGCCAGCTTGTGTTGGAAGAACACATGCATTCGTGTGTGATTACTGCTGTGAGGGGGAAAGACGCCGATGAACGCGAACGCGTAATAAGTGAAATAGCCGAAGTGTATGAAGCGGCTACCAAAGTGTAGCCAGCCTAAATAAAAAAAAAGGAGAACAAATGAATACAGTCGTTTATTCAGTGCCCAAGATCCATTGCGAACATTGTTTGCACACCATTGAGATGGAAGTAGGTGAGTTGCCAGGCGTGGAGTCTGTAAAAGCCAACCTGGACGACAAGAATGTCATGATACGGTTCGATCAGCCCGCCAGCGAAGACCAGATCAAGGCCACGCTTACGGAAATCGACTACCCCGTGGTTGCGTAATCAAACATAAGAGCCCGGAGCTATTCGCCAGCTCCAGGCTGCTCAGCCGAGGGATAATTTTAGATGGAGGAAATTACCTTACATTGCTCACTCCCAAAAAGGAGACGGCCGTGTCTTCTGTCCCACGGAAGTATTAGCGTGTCCATCGAAACAAATGGTGATTAGCTTTGGAAACTAAACAATACAACCTACCAATTACCGGTATGACCTGCGCCAATTGCGTGTCCACTGTCGAGCGCAACCTAAAAAAGGTGCCAGGCGTGGTGAATGCCCAAGTAAATCTGTCCTCCGAACGGGCCTCCGTTGATTTTGACCCCAAGGTCGCAAACCTGGATGCGATGGTCGAGCGTATCCGCAAGGCTGGCTACGATCTGGCCACGGGCGAAGCCGACCTGGCCTTGGAGGATTTGGACGACCCCAACGATGGGCGGCGCCTTGAGAAGCTGCTTCTTGGCCTGGATGGCGTGGTCGAGGTGCAGACCAACCTGTCCAGCGGTCACGTCCGGGCGCGCTATATCCCCACGATTGTCAGCCAGGCTGACCTGCGCCATGCAGTTGAGGCCGCTGGATTTAGTGTGTTGGAACAAGGGGGTGAAACTGAAGACGCCGAGCGAGTGGCGCGCCAAAAAGAGATTCGTAAGCAGGCACGACTGATGTGGACAGGTGTGGCGCTGGCCTTGCCTCTGTTCCTCATCTCCATGAGTAGAGATTTAGGGCTTCTACCTGCTGGGTTGGCCACTGCCCCCTGGCTGGATTGGCTGTTCTTTGCTCTGGCCACCCCTGTGCAGTTCTACGTGGGCCTCAGTTATTACATAAACGGCTACAAATCAGTCCGCAATGGCAGCGCCAACATGGATGTACTGGTAGCCATGGGCTCGTCGGCGGCTTATTTATATTCAATTGCCGCTTTGTTCGGCCTGATTCCGGGCCACGGTTTTTTTGAAACCTCTGCGGTCATTATTACGTTAATCCGGGTCGGCAAATATTTGGAGGTCGGCGCCAAAGGACGCACTGGAGAATCCATACGCAAATTAATGGACCTGCGCCCAAAGATGGCGCATGTTGTGCGCGAGGGGACTGAAATAGAAATTCCCAGCGCGGATGTGGAGGTCGGCGACGTAGTAATAGTCCGCCCCGGAGAGAAGTTCCCCGTAGATGGCGTGGTTGTGGAGGGCCGCAGCGCTTCCGACGAATCGATGCTTACCGGCGAGTCCATGCCAGTCGCCAAGGGTCCTGGCGATCAGGTGATCGGCGCCACACTAAATAAGCAGGGCCGCCTGAAATTCGAAGCCACCAAAGTGGGCAAAGCGACGGCCCTGGCGCAGATCATCCACTTGGTTGAAGATGCCCAGGCTAGCAAAGCCCCCATCCAGCAACTGGGCGACAGGGTATCAAGCATTTTTGTCCCGTCGGTAATAGGTATCGCCCTAGTCACTTTTTCGGTGTGGTATTTCCTGGTACCCGTCTCTGCTAATGCAGTCGTTGATGCGGCTTTCACACGGGCCTTGATCAATGCCGCCGCAGTATTGCTAATTGCGTGCCCTTGCGCCATGGGGCTGGCAACACCCACAGCGGTGATGGTCGGCACTGGCCGCGGCGCCGAGATGGGTGTGCTGATCAAATCTGGAGAAGCTCTGGAAAGAGCTTCCGGAATCAGTCTGGTGTTGCTGGATAAGACCGGCACAATCACGCGCGGTCAGCCTTCCCTCACTGATATCGCAGCCAGCAATGGTATGCACGAAGATGAGCTTCTGCGTATTGGCGCCAGTGTTGAGGATGCCAGTGAGCATCCCTTGGGGGATGCTATAGTCGCCGAAGCCAGGAAGCGCAACTTGGCCTTGAGCCAACCTGCCGCTTTCCAGGCTGAAGGCGGGCGAGGTGTATCAGCGGAGGTGGATGGCCATCAGGTGCTGATTGGTTCGGCGCGTTGGATGGCCGAACAGGGAATGGGCCTCAACGGATTGGGACCCAGCGTTGAAACCTTCCAAGGGCAAGGAAAGACGGCTGTCCTTATGTCGCTGGATGGCGTAATCAGCGGCGTGTTTGCAGTCGCCGATACCCTAAAAGATACTTCGGCAGAGGCCATAGCTGAATTGCACCGCATGGGCTTGAAGGTAGGGATGATCACTGGCGACAACCGCGTGGTTGCGGACGCCATCGGCAAGCAACTGGGCCTGGATACTGTGGTGGCTGAAGTGCTGCCGGACCAGAAGGTAGCCGAAGTGCGCCGCCTGCAGGAACAGGGCGAGGTGGTGGCCATGGTGGGAGACGGTGTCAACGACGCCCCTGCGCTGGCCCAGGCCGACTTGGGTATTGCCATCGGCACTGGAACGGACGTGGCCATGGCGGCCGCGCCCATCGTGTTGATCACTGGGGATTTGAATGGCGTGCCCCGAGCCATATCTTTGGCGCGAGATACGCTGAAGACGATTAAGCAGAATCTGTTCTGGGCGTTCTTCTACAATATTCTGCTGATCCCAGCGGCTGCAGTTGGCTTCCTGAACCCCATGCTGGCGGCCGGCTCGATGGCGATGAGCGACGTCTTTGTGATTGGTAACAGCCTGCGCTTACGCGGCTGGAGGCCTAAAAAGTAACAGGGCTCTCAGGTCATCTTCATCCGACCACGGTAAAATCAGTTTCGATATGCCTCCCTTTTCGCGAAGAGACTTCTTAAGCTGGGTGGGTTGGGATTGGGGGCTGCAGCCTTGGGTCCAAGGCTGGTCTCGCTTGGGCCGCCATTCCAGCAGGGCGAATTCCCCCAAGGCGAACGACTGGGCCGGGTGACTGTGGGTGTGGATGAGGCACCCGTTTTCCTGCCGCGCTGCTCCCACTACCGAGTCCACCGAGTTAGGCCAGCTAGGTGGGGACACCGTGGTGGAGTGGTTGCGTGAAGTGGTGGGGTATACCCCTTTCCGCAACCAGCGCTGGGTGGAGACTCCCCAAGGGTATATCTGGGAGCCGCTGCTGCAGCCGGTAAAGAACCAGCCTAATACTCCCTTGCAAAGCATTCCTCAAGATAATGGCCCCGGCATGTGGATGGAAGTCACGGTGCCTTACGTCGCAGCCACCCTGGCCAATCCCCCGGCGCGCGGTTTTCGAATTAAATATCTGGTAGACAGACGTTGGCCTATTCGCTTCTATTACAGCCAGGTGCTTTGGGTAGCCGACATTCGCACCGGCGAACAAGGCATCGAATATCTGGTGGGCGAGTTGCACGGCAGCCGTGGCGATAGCTTCTGGGCGCCGGCGGAGGCCTTTCGGCCGATCTATCCCGAGGATGTGACGCCAATCACCCCCCAAGTAGAGGACAAGCAAGTAGAGATCAATATTGCCAGGCAGACCCTATCCGCTTACGAGCAGGGGAGGGAGGTGTATTTCTGCCGTGTCTCTACCGGCCGCCACGGCGAGGGAACCGAGACTCCCCCTGGTGAATATTACCGCGCCGACCGGAAATATCTTTCCATTCACATGGAAGCTGGTTCGGCTGGAGCCGGTTACGACCTAGCGGGAATTGGCTGGGCGACATTTATCATCACGGGCGGCATCGCTATCCACTCCACTTATTGGCATAACAACTTTGGGGAACGCACTTCGGCTGGCTGCGTGAATGCAAAGCCTGAAGATGCAAAATTCATTTATCGTTGGTCCGCGCCCGAAGTCCCGTATTACCCGGGCAAGATCGAGCAAACCGCCGGAACCAACGTGCGCGTGGTTCTGTCTTAGGGAGCAGGACATGCCTTTAACCGCGCCGAGTTATGGTTTGGCCTTCCTGGCAGGGTTGGCTTCGTTTCTTTCGCCTTGTGTTTTCGCACTAGTTCCCGCTTACGTAAGCTACCTTGGAGGCCGCTCAGCGGTATCAGCTGACCGCAAAGATGGGTCAAGTTGGAATGCTCTCAGCCATGGGTTGGCCTTTGTTCTGGGCTTCAGCCTGGTCTTTATCACGCTGGGCTTGATCTCCTCGGCATTGGGTGCATTGTTGGCCGACTTGCAGGATTACGTGGCCAAAATCGGTGGCGCGGTTGCCATCCTGCTGGGGCTGCAATTTGCCGGCATCATCCACATTCGATTTCTAGAATATGACCTGCATCCTCAGAATCGCGTCCAACAGGAGCGAAGTTACTTATCATCGGCCTTGATGGGAGTTTTCTTTTCAGCAGGCTGGACACCTTGCGTAGGTCCCGCTCTGGGCGTGATTCTTACTCTGGCGGCCAATGGTGGCTCGCCTGTTCAGGGGGGCCTGTTGTTAAGCGCCTATTCAGCCGGCCTCGCTATCCCCTTCTTGTTGGCGGCGACCCAAATTGGGTGGGTGAGTTATGTGTTGCGGCGTTTCCCCAAATTCGGTATCACTGTGCAGCGTGTAATGGGTGTAGCCCTGGCCCTAGTAGGTGTTTTGCTATTGACCGGCCGTCTCTCCACTTTGGGTAGCCTGGGAACATTTTTTGATGTTTTCAATGAAAGCCAGGTAGGCTTGTTACTGCTGGGTGGCATTGTCCTTTCCCTTGCTTTGGGCTTGCTCCTGGGATGGTGGGCGCGCAATCACGCCCGTCCCTTTGTTGATTTCTGGTTCCTGGGAGCAGGCATTTCGCTGGCCCTGCTTATCGCCCTTTATTTGGTTGGGGCCTTTCAGTTCCTGATAGGCTGATGAAGAGACTTCGAATCCTTGGATTGCTCGGTTTACTGGTGCTTTCGGCCTGCGCCTCCACGAACAGCGGCGAGCCTTCCCCGGAGGAAGGACACCCGGCACCGGATTTCGAGCTTCAAACCTTGCAAGGAGCCCCAGTTCATCTTGGCGATTTTCGGGGCCAGCCGGTGCTGGTCAATTTTTGGGCCACTTGGTGCGAACCGTGCAAAGAAGAAATGCCAGCTATCCAATCACGATATCACAAGGGTGGGTTTGCCGTTTTAGCTGTAGACTTCGATGAGTCCGCCGACCAGGTAAATGAGTTCGTTAATGAGCTGGGCTTGGACCTCCCCGTTCTTCTTGACCCGGGCGGCAAAATCCAGGAACTTTATCGCGTGCGTGGCTACCCGACCACTTTCTTCATTGACGCCGACGGTGTGATTCGTTTCTTTCATATTGGAGGAATGAGTGAAGACGTGCTGGACGATTATTTGTCCCAATTAGGAGTGCAGCCATGATCACCGTTACGCTCTATACAAAGAAAGACTGTTCGCCATGCGATAAAGCGCTCCGGGATTTAAAAGGGCTCAATTCCAAGATTCCGCATACGCTGGCGATCGTGGAAATTGACAAGGACCCTGATCTGAAAAGGAAATTCGCCGCACGCGTCCCGGTCATTCAGGCAGGCCCGTATGTACTGGAAGCTCCTTTCGACCGCAAAAAGATCGAAGCTACCTTGGCAGCCGTCCGCGATCGGCAGGACCGGCTGGCTGATGACCCGAAGTTCAAGGGCCGCAAAGCGCGCGGCAGCCAGCTAACCACCAGTGACCGCCTGGGACATTGGTTGAGCCACAGCTATCTAGGGTTGCTGAATTTGTTATTGTTTATTTATGTAGGACTGCCCGTGCTTGCGCCAGTGCTCATGGAAGCGGGTCATCCAGAACTGGCCCGGCCTATATATACTGTCTATGGTGCCGTTTGTCACCAACTGGCATTTCGGTCCTGGTTTCTGTTCGGCGAACAGCCAGCTTACCCGCGGGCAGCTGCTGGCGTGCCGGGGTTGATCACCTTCCAGCAAGCCACGGGAATTAATGAGAACGACCCCTCGCAACTTTTGGTGGCGCGTGACTTCATTGGCAATCCCCAGCTGGGCTATAAGGTAGCCTACTGCGAACGGGACATTGCCATCTATGGAGCCATGCTGATTTTCGGACTTTTATATGCAGCCACGGGGCGCAAAATTAAGCCCCTCCATTGGACGCTGTGGATTCTGATTGGTCTTGCCCCCATTGCGATTGACGGCTTCAGCCAACTTCTCAGCCAGTTCCCGGGCTTCAGCCTATGGGCTTATCGCGAAAGCACTCCATTATTACGCACGCTGACCGGGGTCCTGTTCGGATTCACAACAGCTTGGTTCGGATTCCCCTTGCTTGAGGAATCTATGGCGGAGACCAGAGTGGAAACGGCGAGCAAAAAAGCCCGCCTGGAAAATAGCTCCAAGGAATAACATGCCGATCAACGAGCTGGGTGGGTTAAGAGCCTTTCAATTTGAACAATTGACCCAAGTTCCAGTTGTACAGGCAATATTTTCACGGCATGGCGGAGTTAGTAAGGGACCGTTCGCAGAGCTAAACGTGGGCTCTACGGTGGGCGACGAACTTGAAAATGTATCCGAAAATATGCGAAGGACCTTTGCGGCGGCGGGGCGACCGCTCGATTCGATTTTCGACAGCTGGTTGGTGCACGGCACAGGCGCCTTAGTGGCTGGTGAGCCGCGACCGGTGGAGTGGGGTAAGCCGCCGCAGGGCGATATCATCCTGACCAATAAAGTTGGGGTCACGTTGTTCATGCGGTATGCCGATTGCGTACCGATCATCCTGGTTGATCCCCTTAAAAGAGCCATCGCCCTGGCGCATGCCGGGTGGCGCGGGACGCTGCAGCGAGTGGCCGCTAAGGCCGTCGACGAGTTGAAAACCCACTATGGAAGCCAGCCCCAAGATGTGTTGGCTGGAATTGGCCCCGCCATCTCCGTTGACCATTATCAAGTTGGGTCGGATGTGGCTGACGCGGTTAGAGTGGCGTTCGGCGAGTCTGGCCAAGGGCTTCTGCCAATGTATGACGGAAGCGCACATTTCGATTTGGTAGGGTCCAACAAACTTGTCTTAGAGGAAGCAGGTGTTAGCCAAATCGAAGTGGCGAATATTTGTACCTTCACCAATTCGCACGATTGGTTCTCCCACCGGGCCTCTAATGGAAAAACTGGGCGCTTTGGCGCCCTGCTGGCCCTGCAGTGATTCACTCTAATGGCCTGAGACGCAACCTGGAGGCCGTACAGACCCGCATAAGCTTGGCCGCTCAGCGGGCTGGCCGCCAGGCGGGAGATGTCACGCTGGTAGTGGTGACCAAGGGTCATCCTGTGGCCGTGCTAGGGGACCTGGTCGAGCTGGGCTCCCGCGATTTAGGCGAAAGCTATCTGGGGGAAGCTTTATCCAAACAGGAAACTCTCGGAAAGGTTGATGGCTTGCATTGGCACATGATTGGGCATGTGCAAAGCCGCAAGGCTGCCGAGGTGGCCGCCCACTTTGACCTAGTCCACTCGGTGGACAGCCTTAAATTAAGCGCGCCGCTTGAATAGTGCCGCCTTGGCCACGGGCCAGCGGCTACCCATCTTGCTGGAAGTGAACGTAAGCGGGGAGGCCAGCAAAAGTGGATGGCCTGCTTCAGAGGAGCAAGAAATCGCCGCTGGTTTGGGTGAAATCGCCGAGGTGAAGCAGTTGCCCAACTTGGAAGTTCATGGCTTAATGAGTATGGCTCCGCAAGTTGAGCGGGCTGAGCTGGCCCGTCCATATTTTGCTCGCACCCGCCGGTTGCAGGCCAAACTGGCTCAGGAGTTTCCTGCGGGATCTTGGGATGTGCTCTCCATGGGCATGAGCGGCGATTTCGAGGCCGCTATACTGGAGGGCGCTACAATGATAAGAGTTGGTACGGCCATATTGGGTCCGCGACCCGGATAGATGGAGATACTGAATGTACCTGATTGTTTACGTAATTCGCTTGCTGATCAATTTATTAACCCTCTTGATCGTCGTACACGTAGTACTCACCTATTTCCTTTCCCCCTTCCACCCCTTTAGGGAAGCAATTGACCGCCTTGTCGAACCCATGTTGATGCCCATTCGCCGTTTCATGCCTAATATGGGTGGATTGGATTTCAGCCCTATTGTATTAATCTTGATTATCCAAGTTGTGGGTGGTTTATTGATCAACCTACTGGTCTTTTAGACATGGCCCCAAAAACGAGACGACTCTCCGGTGGCCGCCGCGGCGCGGCGCTGGCAATCCGCGTGACACCACGTGCGCGCAAAGATGAGATTGTGGATGTATTGGCTGACCAGACTATCAAGATACGTCTGACCGCACCTCCAGTGGAAGGAAAGGCCAATCAAGCTCTTATCGAGTTTCTAGCCAAAGTCTTGGACGTGCCTGAAACCAAGATCGACATTATTGCCGGCCAGACCGGACGAGACAAACTGGTTTCTATACTCGATATGGAAAGCGAAGAAGCCCAAGCGCGTATTTTGAAAATGCTGCGGAACTAACCTGCATACAATATTCGTTTGCAACTTTCACAACGTGCCAGCCCGCTGGGTGAGCGGGCGGCTTCCGCCAGAGTCGCTGAGAGTTCGGCTCCGCAAGCGCTGCAGGTCTTGTTTGAAACCTTGGCTACAGCCAGCCCATGTTTGCTTTTACGCAAGTCCTGATAGGTAGATATAGAGGTATCGTCAATTCCATGGAGCGCTGTTTCTCGATCCAATTCCAAGCGAGCAAATTCCTCTTGCAGTTCATTTTGTTCGACCCCTAATGCCTGGCTTTCTATGCCGCGCTGGGCCCTGGCTTCCTCAAGGGCCTTTTCGGCGATTTCTACGGCGGAACCCTTTTCCTCCAAAGTTGCCATTACTTCTAACTGCGCATCCTCGGCTTCGTGGAGGTGCCGGGTAAACGCCTCGGCTTCCGCCTGCAGGTCCTGTAATTCTTTGGGGTTGGTGACCTTACCCCCGTACAAGTTGTCCTGGTTTTGTTTCAGCTTATCCTGCCGAGCCTTTACCTCTTCTTCAGCCCGGCGAAGGTCCAGTTGAGCCTCCACTTTGGCTTGTTTGGCCGTATCAGACCCTTGTTGTGCTTCCCTGACTATTTCGTCAGTGGCCAAAAGTTGCTCAATTTCGCTTAGTCGCTCTCGGACCTTATCGAGTTGGTTGTCGATTTGCTGAAGCCGATAGAGCTTGAAGGATGGATTCACGGCTGAGATTATAGTGCACCGCAAGATGATTGCCTCAACGACTACTCTGCTAAAATGCCGCCATGGGTGCTCGCAAACAGCAATGGGCAACGCTGGTCATGATTTTGCTCTTCCTGGCATCGATATCCATCCCGTTCCTGGTTGCCCAATCTACGTCGGACGCCAAGCATGTTTTTGGCGGCTTTCTATTCAATCCAATTGATGGAAATAGCTATTTAGCCAAGATGCGCCAGGGATATGAGGGCAGTTGGGTTTTTACGCTTCCATATACGGCAGAACCGCAACAAGGGGCGGCAATTAATCTGTATTACCTGTTTTTAGGCCATGCCGCGCAAGTACTTAATTGGTCTTTGATATTCACATTTCATTTAGCGCGCATCCTTGGGGCTTTCCTCCTGGCACTGGTGCTTTTCCGATTTTTGACCACCGTTTTCGCGGATGTTGGCTCTCGGTTGCTCGCTTTTGGATTGGTCTTGTTCGGCGCGGGACTGGGATGGTTGGCAGCCGGGTTTGGGCTGTTGACCATGGATTTTTGGGTCCCGGAGGCCTTTCCATTCTTGAGCAGTTTCATCAATCCACATTTCCCCATCGGCCTTGCACTGCAGATATTCCTGCTTACCCCGCTGCTCTCGGGGGAAGGACTTGACTGGAGGCAAGTCGCGCTTTACCTGAGCGGATCTCTATTGCTTTCGCTGGTATATCCGTTCGGATGGGTAGTTGTTGTTTCTGTAATATCGGTCTGGCTGGTATTGCGATACTTTCAAAATGCAGCACTAAAAATAGAGGGCGAGCGCTTGGCGCTAGTGATTATTGGGGGGGCTCCTTACGTCCTCTATATTTTTATGGTTATTCAATCCAACCCGGTTCTCTCGCAGTGGAACGCTCAGAACCTGACACTGACGCCACCCCTGCCCGAGGTGCTGCTAGCCCTTTCGCCTGCCCTCTTGCTGGCTTTGGCGGGTGTAGTAGTCGCCTTTCGCCAAGGGGACGCTGTTGCTCAATATTTATCAGTATGGCTAATCCTTGGGCTGGCGCTGGTTTATTTGCCTTTGGAGTTGCAGCGCCGGCTGACTAGTGGCATGTTTGTGCCCATAGCTTTCCTTGCGATTTACGGACTAACCAAACTGACCCCAACGGGAGGGTGGCGAAGGCTGGGAGGTTTGACACTGCTGGTGTTGGCTTTGCCCACAAATTTGATAATTTTGACGAGCACTCAACATCTGGCCGCACAACATGATCCCCGGGTAACAATTTACACATCAGAGATTAGCGCTTTTGAATGGCTGGACGCCAACGCCGCCAGCGGGGCGCTCGTTTTAGCTGCTCCGCAAACTGGAACGCTGCTGCCGGCGTATACGTCCATGCGAGTGCTTTATGGCCATCCGTTTGAGACTATCCAAGCCGATGTGCGCGAAGCGCAAGTGACGGGATTTTTCTCGAATACAGATTGGGCAAAGGCAGAAGAACTTTTAATATCCAGTCATGTTGACTATATATTTTATGGACCTCGAGAACGGTCCTTGGGTAGCCTGCCCGACCTGCCTGGCTGGCACGTTGTGTATAGCCAGCCGGATCTCGAGATCCTGGCTGCGACGCCTTAACATGACCCACTCCAAATTCGCGCTCAAAGAAAAATATTGGGTTCTGACATTCGCAGTTGTCCTGGTACTTATCACCGGTTTGCCATATGTCTTAGCGGCAACTAACCCTAAAGGCGGCTTCAGCGGATTTTTAATCGGTGTGGAGGATGGGAATTCGTACATCGCCAAGATGCTTGCTGGAGCAAGCGGAGATTGGCTGTTCCGCAGCCCCTATTCGACTCTGCCCCAAACGGGTGTTCTTCTTTATCTCCCATATTTATTGTTGGGGAAATTGTTTGGGCCAGCTGCCAGCCACGGCCAGCTAGTCTTACTCTTTCATCTGTTTCGTTCAATTTCACTGGTCTTGTTGTGCCTGGCTACTTACGATTTCCTGGCCTACTTCTTACGGGACGTAAGACTACGTAGACTTGGGCTGGCATTGGCTACCTTGGGATCAGGACTTGGCTGGATTCCCTTGGCTTTTGGGGCACAGGGCTCGCTGGCATCGCTTTCGCTGCCCCTGGATTTTTATTCGCCCGAAACCTTTGGTTTTCTGGCAAATTTCACCATCCCACACTTAGTACTTGCCAGGGCGCTGCTGTTTTGGGGACTGCTGATGTATTTACGGACCGGGGAAACACATCCAAAATGGAAATCGGCTTTGATTTGGCTGGCAATGGCCTTGTGCCATTTGATTACCGCTGCCCTTGGGTTGGGGTTATTGACGGCCCATCTTTTTTATCGGTGGTTTACCAGAGGGAAGGGGCAGGGCCTATGGAACCAATTTGTCATTTCAGCAGGTTGGGCTGTCCTTGGTTCGGCGCCCATTTTGATTGTGGATGGCTGGGTTTATTTGCATGATGCATACCTGCAAAATTGGGCTGCTCAAAATCAAACGCTGTCTCCCGACGCCCTCCAGTATCTATTCGCTTATGGTTGGCTCCTGCCGTTGGCAATATTAGGTTTGCAAGCGCTTTGGAGAAAAGAGAACGAAAAAGGCAGCTTCCTGTTAGTTTGGCTGTTGTTATTGCCCTTCATTTTATATGCTCCCATAGGGTTGCAGCGGCGATTAGCGGAAGGGGCGTGGGTAATGCTCATCGTCCTGAGCTTATACGTTTTTCAGGAGGCAGGTTGGGTTAAGTACAGAAAGATATTATTAGTTTTTGCCTTTTCGTTCCCAAGCACATTGATCCTTTTATTGGGCTCCTGGCGACTAGCAGCAAACCCTGCCCAGCCCATCTTCCTCCCCCGCACCGAGATCCTATCCTTCGAGGCCCTGCGGGCGACTGCCGCTCGTAGGGACATAGTTTTGACTTCGTATTCAACAGGCAATGCCCTTCCAGCTTATACCCCTCAGCGTGTAGTGCTCGGGCATGGTTCGGAGACAGTGAATTCTTATGAGCTGGGCAACTGAAGTAGGCGAGTTTTACAAGTCGGGAGCTGAAGGCACTCATGAATGGTTGGAAGCGCAGAAAGTGGAGTTTGTTTTTTGGGGCCCCGCTGAGGCGGAGTTGGGAGCGCTCATATCCGAAAGGGACCTCCAACAAGTTGTTGAAGTAGGCCCGTACCACATCTATCGAGTTGTGCCCTAAATGAGGCGATTAGCTAGGCGAGGATGAAAGAAAAACTCCATTCATTGTTTCATAGCCCGCGCATTACCTTATTGTTGGCGCCGTTTGCCCTGCTGGCTCCTGTTTGGTTAGCGGGAAAAGCCCTCTATTGGGGTACGCCATCCACGCAGTTCATTCCATGGTGGTGGCAGGCCTGGCAAACTCTAAAGGTAGGGCAGTTTCCGCTGTGGAACCCTATGGTGGGCATGGGCGCTCCGCTTTTGGCGAACTATCAGTCAGCCTTGCTTTATCCGCCTACATGGATTTATTTCGCTCTAGCTGCCTTGGGCGGATTGCCCCTGATGGCCTGGGGGCAGGCCATCCTGGTCTCGCTGCACTTGGCTTGGGCGGGATGGGGAATGGGCTTGTTAATTCGCAGGCTTGGAAGGAGCGAATTGGCGCAGACCGTAGGCGGCTTGGCCTTTGCTCTTTCCGGTTACCTGGTTGCCCGAGCCGGTTTCCTGAGTATTAATGCGTCTGTTTCGTGGTTGCCGTGGATTTTGCTGGCCGTTTACAACCTGGCCTATCAGCCTAAGCGTGTGCGAAGCATCGTTTATTTAGCCGTATGCTTTGCTATGCAGTGGTTGGCTGGGCATGCCCAGATCGCCTGGTATTCTCTGCTGCTTGCATTAACTTGGGCTGCCTTTTGGGCTTGGCGCGAGGGCAGATGGCAACGGTTGGTGCAAACAGCCCTTGGGATATCCGTTGCCGGATTGTTTGCCTTGGGGCTCTCAGCCATTCAATTGCTTCCCACCGTCGAATATTTAATGAATTCGCAAAGGGCGGCTCAGGTTGGGTTTGCATACGCAGCCAATTACTCCTTCTGGCCCTGGCACCTTATTTCACTGGTAGCACCTAACTTCTTCGGCAACCCAGTCTACGGCAACTACTGGGGATTTGGAAATTATTGGGAAGACGCCCTATACATAGGATTGTTACCGCTTTTTTTGGTAGTGGGTTTTCTAGCGGAATATCGCAAAGTTGGGAAGGAAAGACCTCTCTGGATTTTTCTGTTAGCGACAATTTTTGTTTCGTTGCTCCTGGCCTTGGGAAAGAATACACCCTTGTTCGGCTGGCTTTATCGATACGTGCCTACCTTCGCGTTATTCCAGGGGCCGACCAGGTTCACGATTTGGATGGTTTTCGCCCTTTGTTTGCTGGCGGCCCTTGCCGTGGATCGCTGGCGCCCGCCCACTGGTCGCCGGCGTTACTGGAGCCGCTTGGGAATGGCGGCCGCAGGGGCGATAACGGCATTTTCCATATTGCTTATTTGGGTTCAATCGGCCGCCGCGCTGGATATTCCGGAGACGCTGGGCCCCGCTTTGCTGAGCACGGGAATTATCGCCATGGGAATTGCCTGGCTTCATTTGCGCCAGCCATCCACAAATGGGAAAAAACGCCAAACTTGGATTTGGCTGGTTGTAGGACTGCTTTGTGCTGATTTGTTCTTTGCCGATTGGAATCTCGATCCGGCGGCCTCCGTAGATCTATATCAGGAAGGCAGCTTTCACACTGAGCTTGGAAATGGGAGAGTGTATATCCCGGGCGCAGACGAACAAGATCTAAAATTCGGGTACCTGTTTCAATTTAGTGACTTCTATAGTTCTCAGCCTGAAGCTATTCGCCAGAATTTGCTCCCAAACACAAATATTCTGGACGGGATTCCTTCGGCTAATAATTTCGATCCATTTGTGCCAGCCCGCTATCAAGATTGGATCGAGGCGCTTGAGACTGCCCCAGACCTCCAGCAGGAATTTATGCTAGCAGGCATGGGCGTGACAGCCGTTGAGCACTTTGGATTGGAGGGAAACCAACAAGCCACTTTTGAAACCAGGGCCGCGCTTCCGCGTGCTCGCTGGGTTAACTGTGCCCAAATCGTTTCTAACGAGAAAGAGGCGCTTAGCCATCTTTCGGCATCCCCGGATAATGCAGCTATCGTGGTAGAGGATCCCTCAAGCCCTGGGCAGATGACTTGTGGCGCTGGACTCGTGGGCACCGCAAGCATATTGTCAACTTCTGCCAACAGTCTGTATATCGAGGTCAATGCCCCGGGTGGGGGGTGGTTGCTGCTGGCGGATACCTGGTATCCGGGCTGGCATGCCTTTGTTGAGGGCGATGAGGTGGAAGCTTACCCCGCGAACGGAGCATTTCGTGCTATTCGCCTTGAGGCAGGAGCCTACACGGTTCGACTGGCGTACCAGCCGGCAAGCTTTGCTTGGGGATCTGGACTGAGCATTCTTAGCTGGCTGACTTTGGTGGTGTTGGTATATTTTGAGAGAAGAAATGCGATAGACTCGAACAACTAAAGGATATGCAGGCTGGTTATTGAAGAATATTTCATGCAATCTGAACTAGCACAGAAACGAACCTATTCAAAGGTGCGAGTTTCCCCCCCGGAAATCACATACCATTTTATGGATCTGCCGCTAACACGGCTGCATTATTTGACCTGTGGAGACGGGCCACCGTTGATTATGGTCCCAGCGACGGTTTCTGAAATTAGGAACTGGCAGGCCTTAGCTGAGTTTATGGGACAACGCTTCACGGTCTATTTTTTCGAACTACCTGGCCACGGTCAGTCAGCCCCTTTCCCTGTACGCTTCAGTTCCGCCCTTGTGGCCGAAACGGTTGAGGCGTTCATCGATAAATTGGGCTACACAAACTTTTCCCTAATGGGTTTTTCATTTGGCGGCATTTTGGCAATGGCTACCTTATGCCGCCTGCGCCATCGCGTGGAGAAAGTCATTCTGATATCGCCGGCAGTCACCCGGCGGGCCTTGAGTTTCTCCAAGACGCGGCTGTGGCTGGTGAGGCTGATTGTTGGAACGATGCGAAGGCCGCATGTAAGATTGGCTTTTATGCGCTTGGCGAAAAGCCAGAACGTAAGCGAACTAATTGCGGGATTTATCACCAGGTTTGGGAATATCGAAAAGACCATATCCATACGCGACATCTTTCAGAAGGTAAGTAACAGCACTGCTGACGTGCTTTCTTATCAAATCAGTGAAATGCTGGATTTCGAAATGAAGGCGCAAGAAGAGCCTTTCCCTCAACCCTGCTATTTCGCTATGTCGGTACGAGATCCCCTTTTGAAATTCGAAACTACTTTGGAAACGGTGAGGCAACAATTCTCGCATTTGCATGTGGAACGCTTTGATTTTCCATATCATCAGCCCCCACGGTTTCCTAATTTTGAAGAAATAAATGCGGACTTCGGCCATTTGCTGAATTGCATAGGGCAATCCTGAAATTCAACAAAAAAAGCCCGGCGGACCGGGCTTAAGGATGGGGATCCTGGGTTCGAACCAGGGCTTTCTGATTCAGAGTCAGACGTCCTACCGCTAGACGAATCCCCAATATTTAGATTTGCAGTCGAAATTATACCTCTGTTCGCAAAGAGCGATAGGTAGAACGTCGCAACGAGTAAAATCCATGTTTAAGTTGCCCTAAGGTCAATTTAACGGGGCGATAAAGACGGCCCCGACCCGCGGCCTTACAATAAGTAGGTTGTGTGATCGCCTTTTTAGATAAGTGTTCATCAGGAGAGCATATGAAGTTGGCATTTAAGCGGCTGCTTGTCGTTCCCATTTTGCTAATATTAACCGGCTGTGCGAGCGCTCCATCCTTCCTAAACCCTCACTCCATTATCGCCGAGCAGCAAAGTTCCCTGTTCACGATAATAATGTATATCTCGGCCGGCGTCTTTACCTTGGTTGAGGCGTTAATTATCTATAGCGTAATTCGCTTTCGCAAGAAAAAGAACGACGATGCCATCCCCGCACAAACTCACGGCAATACTAAGTTGGAAATAACGTGGACGGGCTTATCCATCATCCTGGTAATATTCCTGTTCTTCATGTCTTTGGGGACTTTACAGGCCATCGCAGCTCCATCCACAAGCAATGCGCTTAACATAAAAATCATTGGCCACCGTTGGTGGTGGGAGTTCGATTACCCTGACCTGGGAATAATCACGGCCAATGAGTTGCACATCCCAGTGAATGAACCCGTGTTGGGTGATCTGACCTCGGTGGATGTAATCCACAGTTTCTGGGTCCCTGAGCTCTCCGGGAAGGTTGACGCAATCCCCAACCAGACCAACCATATTTGGTTGACATCTGACAAGATCGACGTTTACAACGGCCAATGCGCAGAGTTTTGCGGTGCAAACCATGCCAACATGCGCATCAAGGTGGTGGTCGAATTCGCAAGAAGATTTTCAGGCCTGGGTTGCCAACCAGCAGAAGCCGGCTCCTGAGCCTGTTGGGGATGTGCAGCAGCAAGCTTATAACCTGATAACAGGTGGCATTTGTTCGAATTGCCACACGCTCGGAGATAACCAGGCCACCAATGCCATTGGTCCTAACCTCACGCACCTATTCTCGCGTTCGGTTTTCGCAGGAGCGTTGTTTGACTTGAACGAGGCAAACATTCGCCAGTGGTTGACTGACAATCAGGAAATGAAGCCTCATAATGATATGGTCGTGAACTTGACGCCTGATCAGGTCGACGCGCTCATGTCCTATCTGGTTACCCTAAAGTAAAAGAGAGAAGGAATATGAAGGCAATGCATCGAATTAGCGATAGAGTCGAAAAATCATTTGCCCGATTCGGAAAAACCAATCTCGGCTCGTGGCTAATGACGGTTGACCATAAGCGCATTGGCATTTTCTATATGGTCACTGCATTCTTGTTTTTTATCATAGCGGGTATCTTTGCCTTGTTCATGCGCTTGCAATTGGCTCAGCCAAACGGAACCATTCTGGATTCAACAACCTATAACCAGATATTTACCATGCACGGCACCACGATGATTTTCTTGGTCGTGATGCCCCTGTCGGCTGGCCTGGGCAACTATCTTGTGCCCCTAATGCTTGGGGCCCGCGATATGGCTTATCCCAAAATGAACGCCCTCAGTTATTGGACCTTCCTGGCTGGTGGCCTTATGCTTTACAGTAGTTTCTTTCTCGGTGGGGCGCCGGACGCCGGTTGGTTCAGCTATGCCCCCCTCACGGAGAAGGCTTATTCCATTAATAATGGCATGACGTTCTGGGGTCTTTCGATCCTGCTGATCGCTTTGGCCAGTACATTTGGCTCAATCAACTTTATCGTTACGACTATTCAGCTCCGCGCCAAAGGTATGTCTTTCCTGCGTATGCCGCTCTTCGTTTGGATGACCCTGGTGACGTCTTTCTTGGGTCTATTCGCAATCCCTTCACTCACAACCGCATCCAGCCTTTTGCTGCTTGATAGGTTGGCTGGAGCCCATTTCTTTAACACAGCCGCGGGAGGTGATGCGCTGCTGTGGCAGCACCTCTTCTGGTTCTTTGGGCATCCCGAGGTTTACATCATGATCCTGCCGGCCTTCGGCATCGTCTCCGAAGTGATCCCGGTGTTTTCGGGCAAACCTTTGTTTGGCTACAAAGCTATCGTTTTGTCGGGCATCGCCATCGGCATCCTGGGGTTCACCGTTTGGGGGCATCACATGTTCGCTACCGGTTTGCCTGAGACGGCGCTGCTGGTCTTTTCTGCTGACAGCTTCCTGATTGGAGTGCCTACCGGCATCAAGATATTCTCGTGGATCGGAACGATGTGGGGGGGCAAGTTGCGCTTTACTTCACCCATGCTTTTCGCCGTTGGCGAAGTGGCCCTTTTCACTATCGGCGGCATTGATGGTATTCACATGGCTATCTTGCCCCTGGACTGGCAGCTAACTGATACTTACTACGTAGTCAGCCACATCCACTACGTGCTTTTCGGCGGAGCCATCTTTGGCCTCTTTGCGGGCTTGTATTACTGGTTCCCCAAGATCACAGGACGCACCCTGAGTGAAAGCATAGGCAAGTGGCAATTCTGGACGATGTTCGTAGGCATGAACTTGGTCTTCTTCCCCATGCACGTCCTTGGCTTGTTGGGCATGCCTCGCCGCATCTACACCTACTCGGATGCCTATGGCTGGGGCAACTGGAACCTGATCATGACCATTGGGGCCTTCATCGTAGCCATTGCTGTCTTGCTATTCGTAATCAATTTCTTCATAACCATACGCAAGCCAGTTGGCGCCAAGGACGATCCTTGGGACGCCAATACTTTAGAGTGGGCAACCTCTTCTCCTCCGCCTGCTTACAATTTCGAGACCCTGCCCGCCGTAAATAGCACTCGGCCACTTTGGGACCTCAAGCATCCCGGCATGGGCGAAGCGGAAGGGTAGCTAAATGTCAGCAGTCACATCTTGGGAAAGAACTGATCAAGCCAGGGCCCTGATCACTCTGGGAGTGGTCTTGGCGGCAGAAGCAGTGGTCTTTGGCCTGCTGGTTACGGTATATTTCTACCTGCGCACGCGTATAGGGTTCCCACCATTTTCTGTTTCCGGAAATTACAGCCTGACCTTCCCGCTGGTCAATACGCTGGTATTGATGCTTAGCGCCGTATTTGCCTGGCGCTCGGTTAGGGCCATAGAGGTTGGAAAGTCACGAACCTCGCAGAACTGGATCTGGGCCACGCTGGTCTTGAGCCTCGTCTTTGTAATCGGGCAAATAGTTGAATACCAGCACACTGGCTTTCATGTTTCCGACGCTGCCTTTGGAGGAGTTTTCTTTGCCTTAATGGCGTTCCATGCTCTCCACGTGCTGGGCGGAGGCTTTTTCCTGGCCATCAACGCATTGCGCATCCGCGCCGGAGATTTTGATAAGAGCCACTATGCCCCTGTGGCAGCTGGCGCCTGGTTCTGGTATTTCGTCTGCCTTGTTTGGTTGGTGCTCTTCGCGGTGTTGTTTTTGGCCTGATGGTTATGCTTCTGCGACCCGAATTTCACGAGCAAATCGGTTGGATCTGGGAACCCAGCATCGTATATGGGTTGCTTGCCATCAGTGCCGCCTATGCGTTCTTGTGCTTTCGACAAGCAAAAAATGGTCGCTCGGCAAGCCTGTGGCAGCAACTAGCGTTTCATGCCGGGACTCTCGTCGTGGCGATTGCATTGCTTAGCCCCATTGATGGCTTATCGGACACAGACCTGTTCAGTGTGCATATGCTCCAGCATGTTCTGATCACATTTGTGGCGCCTCCTTTGTGGCTGCTCGGCATCCGGGCGGAATGGATGCAGGTAGTCAAGCGCTTTCCTCGGCTGGGCAGCATTTTCGCCGGTCTTGGAAACCCCGTTTTTGCTTTCCTGCTGTTCAATGGAGTAATGTGGGCTTGGCATTGGCCGGTCGCTTATGATATGGCTTTGGGCAACGAAACCATCCATATATTCGAGCACCTAATGTTTATTGCCACAGCGCTGATCGGTTGGTTGCCGATTTTTGGACACTTGCTGCCGGAGGGAAAACGCCTGACGCGGCCCCTGAGAGGCCTTTACGCGGTGGCTTCTATCCCGCCTTGCACCGCCTTGGCAGCCATTATTACCTTTTCGGGCACTCAGCTTTATACATTCTATGGGCAACGTGCCTTGGAGTGGGGGCTTTCTCCCATGGCTGATCAGGCCTTGGGCGGGCTGATCATGTGGATGCCCACCGACATCATCTTTCTGGCTGCCGCATTGTTGCTTTTCAACCAATGGCTATCTGAAAAACAAATGGCGCCGTCTGAATTCGCATTCAGTTATTCAAAATAGGAGACTCTGTGGCTAAAGAAAATCATTCCATCCATCTTCCGGCACCAAGCATGTGGCCTCTTCTCTTGGCCCTTAGCTTTCTGGTGGTTGCCTTCGGTATTGTGTACACATATTGGCTCTCCATCCTCGGCGTGCTGATATTGCTTATTTCGGTAGCCGGCTGGGTCCAGGAGAATCGCGTGGAGGAACACCATGAGTAGCCAGGAAATGTACGATGGCCTTGTGCCGCAGAGCGAAAACACAAAACTGGGCGTTTGGTTTTTCCTGGGTAGCGAGATTGTATTCTTCACTGCCCTGATCCTGACATTCGTTCTGACTCGCTTGCGCAACCCCGCAGACTTTTTGATCTTTAAGCAGCATCTTAGCATCCCGCTGGTCGGGCTTAATACCTTCATCCTCATAACCAGTTCTTACTTTGTGGTCAGGGCCTTGGAATCCATCACCCATGGCGACAAGAAGGCTTTGCGCACCAATCTGATGGTGGTATTCATCTTGGGCGCACTCTTTGTGGGTGGGCAGGTTTTTGAATGGCTCACCCTTTTCGGTGAGGGAATTAATCTAGGCACAACTATGGGTAGCCCTTTCTTTACCATCACCGGTTTCCACGGGACACATGTGATTGTTGGCCTGATTTGGTGCCTTTATGTATTTTCCGGAATACGCAACAATGTGTACTCGGCAGAAGACCACCGCGGTGTCGAAATCTTTGGCCTTTATTGGCACCTTGTAGATATCGTGTGGATCGTTCTGTTCACTGTGTTCTACTTGATCTAGTTTAGGAGTCTCAGATGACAACTCGTGCACCCTCCGCTAAATCCGCCTCCGTGAACTATGGGGCCATCTTCATCATTTTGGCAGTTTTTACAGGCTTGGAAGTGGCGGCCGCCAGCTATCTGCAGGCCATTTTGAAAGATGTTATTCTGGTTTTGTTGGCAGTTGGGAAGGCTGTACTGGTAGCCTTGTACTTTATGCATCTTAAGAGCGACGATCGGCTTTATGCCTGGCCCTTCATTCTGGGCCTTATCGTTATTATTCCATTGATCTTGGTGATTCTGACCACGCTAGCTTAGGGCAGGTCCCGTAATTTATGGCCGTTTGACTATATTTTCCGGTTTTGATACATTGGGGGAGTAGGTGAGTAATGGCTGCCAGGATATTGGTTGTTGACGATGACCCCTTGATTTGTAAGGGGTTAAAGTTTAATTTGGAACGAGAAGGGTACGAGGTAGATACCTCTACTAATTCCCCGGACGCGCGGAAAAAAATCGAGAAAAACGAATATCAGCTAGCCATTCTGGATATTGGGTTGCCCGGCGATGACGGCCTGACCCTGTGCAAGTATGTCAAGGCGAATTTACCTACCCCGGTTTTGTTTCTGACTGCTCGGCGTAGGGACTTGGACGAGATCATCGGTCTGGAGGTCGGCGCTGATGATTACATCACCAAGCCGTTCAATCTGGACGTGCTTAAGGCTCACGTTCGCGCCTTGATGCGGCGCCCCGCCGCCTCTCTGGTAGACAATGCAAAGGGAGAAAAGTTAACCGTAGGGGGGTTTATACTTGAGCCTGCTTTCCACTCCATAAGCCTGGATGGAAAAGCCATTGACCTTTCACCTAAGGAATTTAAGCTAATGAGGTTTTTTCTGTCGAATCCCAATCAGGTCTTTACAACTGACGAGTTAATCGAAAACGTTTGGGGGGAAGATTTCGTTGGAGAGATGCAGGTCCTTTACGTTCAAATTCATAGCTTGCGGGAAAAGATTGAAAAAAATCCATCAAGACCAAACCATATCTTGACTTTGCGAGGAGTAGGGTATAAGTTCAAGCCATGATCTCCCGAATCTCGGTGCGGAGTTATTTGGCGCTAAGTTATGGTCTTTTCCTTTTAGTTGTGTTGGGGGGAACCAGCATATATTGGATTTATAACCAGGAAAATGTTGCCGAAGAATCACTTTTGGTGCAGCTTAAAGAGCGGGCAAGGTTGCTTTCCACCGTGTTGGATGTGCAGGATCTGAGCGTTTCTGTTAATAGCTTTCCTACTATTTACACGGCAACAAATCAAAACTTACAGGTGGTTTATCTATCGCAGCAGGGTGAATTCCGCAATCTCTCCGATATTGCTACCGATCAAGCCCAGCGTTCAATCATACAAGACCTGGGAGCTAAAGCCCTCAGGGGGGGGACCGTTACTTGGGAGGATGAAGCAGGCAATAGCGAAAGAGAGACCTTGTACGCGGCTTCCCCTGTTTATGACAATGCGGGTCGTGTGGTGGGGGCCGTTTGCCTTCTTCTTCCCCTGGATGATTTCCATAAGTCGGTAGTTCGGGCTCGTTCTGAGGTCTTGGGTCTGACCGTTGTGTTGGCCCTCTTGGCCGTCTTGCTTGGCTACCTACTGGCCTCCCCGTTGGTGCGCCCGCTTGTTCGGGCGCAGCGCTTGGCCCGCCGCGTAGCCGAGGGTGACTACAGCCAGAGGCTTCCTGAGGCTGGTCTTTCGGAGATCGCACAATTAACTGCGGATTTGAACCAGATGACAGATGATTTGGCCGATCAGAACAGTCTCCGTAAGCTGGTGTTGGCCAACGTTACTCACGAGCTGGCCCGGCCGCTGGGCGGCCTGCGCCTCGCCGTGGATAGCCTTCGGCACGGAGCCATGGAAGATAAAGCCACGGCCAGGGAACTTTTGACTGATATGCGCGACACCCTGCGCGTGATGGCTTCATTGATCGAAGATGTCGCCTTGGCGGCCAAGCCGGGAAACAAAGCTGTAGAACTTCATAAAACGCGCATTAATCTGAACGAATTTTTGACTCGGGCGGTACAAAGGCAAAAGATGCGCGCTCAGGTACGTGGCATTTCACTTGATTTGAAGGTTCCGCGTCGCTTACCCGGCATTGAGGCCGACCTGGATCGCTTGTCGCAGATTATTGGCAATCTGATCTCAAATTCGCTTAAGTTTACGCACTCGGGTGGCCATGTCGTGGTTCGGGCGATTGCAAAGAATAAATCTGTTGAATTGATTGTTGAAGACGACGGGCCTGGCATAGATCAGGCTGATATGGAAAAAGTGTTCGAACCCTTTTTCCAAAGTGCCGCCGGAAGCCAGATACGCCAGGGTATGGGACTAGGCCTGACCATTGTTCAGCAATTGGTGCTGGCTCATGGGGGGAGCATTAGAATAATGAATTTGCAAGGTGGAGGCTTGCGGGCGACAGTTGTGCTGCCTAGGCGTTAAATATTTTGCGAGATTGTTACTTAACTGGGGTTAATCTTGGGATACGTTTGGTGTAAGGACGCAATGTTTTGGCCTGGTTATACTGGGAACGTTCGGAGAGCGCCGTGAGGCATCTTCCCGATAAACTATTCTATTCAAAGGAGAGAAATGTTCGCCAAAAGTAAGAAATCTTTATCCCTTGCAGTAATTGCTGTTGTGTTGGGCTCCCTGCTGGTTGCTTGTGGCCCCACAAAAACCACCGTTGATGTTACATTGGAGAGCTACAAGATAACGCCCTCCACCACCTCTGTCCCAGCTGGTGAGGTTACCTTCAATGCGACTAATGTCACGACAGATGGCATGGTGCATGAGATGCTTGTTGTGAAGACAGACTTAGTGCTGACGAGTTGCCGCTGGATGCAGATGGCAATATCCCCGAGGATCAGATCAACAGCTTGGGCGAGGTCTCCGAGCTTGAGCCTGGTGATTCGGGTACGGTTACCCTTACCCTCGAAGCAGGCCATTACATTCTGTTGTGCAACCAGCCCGGCCACTTTACTCAGGGCATGCACATAGACTTCACCGTCAACTAAGTTTAGCTTTTCTGTATAGCCATAAAGAGAGGGCAATGAGAATTTGCTCTCTTTTTACTTTTAAATCAGTATCTCTTAGGCACCCTCGTGACATTTGTCACTAGTTGGGATACTTAAGCATCTTCATAATTGTCTTTGGGCCTCTTATGGATACAGAAAAGATCGAAACGTTCCTGTGTGCCGCCGAAAGCCTTAGCTTCTCGGAAGCTGCCAAGTTGATGCACCTCAGCCAACCCAGCGTCAGCCATCAGATAAAGATTCTGGAGCAAGAGCTGGGCGCCTTGCTGTTCATACGCAGCAGCACTGGTCTGGAGCTTACCGAGAGCGGCAGAGTGCTGTTGCCTTGGGCGCATCGCCTGGTACACGATTCCGATAACATCCGGGAGATGATGAGTTCGCTGGGTGAAGAAGTAGCCGGTGAATTGCGCATATCTTGCAGCACCACGGCTGGCAAATATGTTTTGCCCAAGATCGTGGCTCGTTTTTGTGCTCGGTACCCCGCCATCCGCGCCCAGATACTTACCTGCCGACCCGAACGCGCCACCCTGAACCTAATGGACGGAGAGTCGCATATCGGGGTGGTGAGTTCAGAAATCGTTGACCCGAGTATTGAATCTCAGCCCTTCTTTCACGACCGCGTTCTCTTAATTGTTCCCTCCATGCATCGTTGGGCGGGCAGGGAGTCCATTGAGCCTCAGGAACTACTGGAAGAGCAATTAATCTTAAGAGAGCCCGAATCAGGAACGCGGCGAGCGGTTTTCTCCGAACTCGCCAAGTATGATATAGCCCTGGACGATTTGGATGTGCTGATGGAACTGGGCAACGCCGAGGCTATTGTGGCCACTGTGGCGGCTGGCTATGGAATTTCGTTTGTATCTGCGCTGGCCGCCAATGACCAGATCAAGTTCGGGAATCTGGTATCCGTTCGCGTGGAAGGATTGGATCTGCTGCGCACTATTTACATGATACGTAAGCCGGTGGGATCTCCGCACCGTCCGCGGGATGTGTTCTGGAGCTTCATCCACGCTTCAGAAAATGCGGATGTGCTTTCATGGGCTGGCCAATTGGAGCTTGCCTAAGATCTATATTTCTAAAAAAGCACCTCGAACCGAGGTGCTTTTTTGTGTGTCCGCTTGGCATCCTATTCTTGAAGGCCATAAGCTTCAATGATCATACGATGCTTTGACCCTTCGATGCGTTGCGTATCAAGCAGCTTATGCCCTTGCTTAATCAGGTTGCGAGGGATGCGCTCCAACGAAAGGGGATAATCCAAGAAAACTTCCAGGATTTCTCCCTTGGCCATATGCTTGAGAGTGGCCAGCGTGTCCATGTCAGGATAAGGACAAATCAGCCCACACGCGTCCAGTGTCTTGGTGACCTCGATCGTTTTCGGCATTCTTCCTCCTTAATAGGAAAAACTGAGCTTGGCTCCTTCGCTTTTGAAAAGGAAGGAAGAGGCTCCGGTTACCTCCACGCCTTCTCGCAAATCGGATTCCTGGATGTCCTGTGCCGCAAGCCCTAATTCGCACATAAAGAAGGACCCATCCAGCATCCGGATCGAGTCATACAAATCAACGGGGTCAGGTAAGCCCTTCATTCCCTGGTATTTTTCCAGCCCCCCCTTTACCAGGGATTTGGCGCCCCCCGGCTGCACAAAGAACAACACCTGGTCTCCACTGGCGGCTATGGAAGCGGCCATAACTAGCGAAGCTAGCACTGAGTCGGCGTCGTCGTGGTTGAGTACCACAACCATCTTTGCAAGTTCATCAGGCATGGTCGCTCCCTTCAATGTTAGAAAACGAAGGTCTGCCCAGCGCCTTCGATAGCCATCAGGTAAGGTGGTGCTTTCTCGATGGTGATGCGCTTGTCACGCAGGTCTTTGGGGTCGATGTCCTGGTTTTCCAGGGCTAGTTCGCAGAGCACCACGTGCCCGCCTAAATCCAGGATGTCGTTGAACAGCTTGATCGGGTCCGGCATACCTTTGGGCTGGCCCAGCTTTTCCAGTTCGCCCTTCAGGGTCCACTTGGCGCCCGCGGGGCAAAAGAAGATGTGCACTTCCTTGTCCAAGCTCAGCCCAGAGGCCGAGAAAATCAGCGTCGGCATTATGTTCCTGCCCTCGGCTCCGTTGCATACTACTGCCATTTTGTCTGCCATTACATTTCTCCTTATGGATAGTGGTTAGTGAAGTTCCCCGGCCATAGCCGGAGTCGTTTCCGGAATTGGTTTCAGCGCGCTAAAGTACAGCGCCACTGTGCGATAGACCACGTGGGCGAATTTGGTGAACGGCGCCAGAAGCACCAGCTCCATAGCCAATACTACGTGTACCAGCACCATCCAATAGCCCCAAATTGGGGGGTCTGGAAGATAGAGTGAGGCTTCCAGCAGAAATCCAGTTATAGCCGCGCCCCACATCATGCCCAAGAAGGACCAATCAGTGAAATCAGATCTCTTAGTCGATGCGTCGCGCTGACGCAGCCGCCGTACTATCATCACCGTCACGCCGTACACCAGCAGCAAACCCGCCAATGAACCCAGCAGGCGGATGGGGTACCACAGCGGCACCGGAGTGCCCGTGGGCTTTATGCCGAGCAGGTCCAGCGAATAGTCCAGGATCGTGGCTGCAAAAAGACCCATAAATCCGTACATCATGGATGCATGCAGGAACCATTTGCGCAAGTACCATTTGGGTTGTTCTTCAGGCGTTTCACAACCCTGGCGGTAGCGTTTCTGGCTTACCACTTCGGTGTGCGCTTCCCAAATGGCTCCCAGCCGATTCAGCCGAATGCCTGCCTCAAAGCCGGTCGCCCTGGCGAGCTTCCGTACCATCTGGATAATTCCAGCTAGGCCCGCCACAAACACCACGCCCATAACGGCAACGCCCAGATCATGGATTAGCGGTGCCGGGATGAAATCGAATATGCGCATGCTGTCGCGGGCCATTTCCCCATGTCCGCTAAACAGGAACAATGCAATTATCGCCGCCAGTCCAACCATCACCAGGAAGCTCCACAGGGGCGAGCCGAGCAACAGCTTAGCAAGACCCGAACGGTCATAGTTAGCTATGGCATAACGCCTCGCCGTAGCCATGAATTCGCCTGGCTCAGCCTGGCGGGGACAGGTTTCGGTGCATTCGCCGCATGCGTAGCACATCCACAATTCCTTGCTGCTCAGCAACTTGTCGCGTAACCCTAGTTGCGCGTAGCGGATAATGCGCCTGGGGAACATATTGCCGTCTGAAGAAAGCGGGCAGATGGCTGTGCAATTCCCGCAGTTGAAGCAATTTTCGATATTCACTCCCCCGTATTTTTTTAGCTCATATAGCAGTTGAGGATCTGAACGGAGTGCCATCTATTTCTCCTCGACCAATTTATAAAGTGGGTAGTCGCCCTGCATGCCTTCTTCGGCAACCAGCCCATATTTCTTCAGCGAGGCCAGCCACCAAAGCACATCCTGGCTGGCAATCCCTGTAGCCTCAGCCACATCCGGCACGCAGCGAGGTTGCTCTTGGAGAGCCTTGGTGATCTCTTGCTGGATGTGTTTCTGTGCCTTCAGCAGTTCCTGGGTCCGTGAGAAGCTCTCAGCGTGCTGTTCGCGCCGCCCCTTTAGCATTTCCATGCGCTTCTTGGCATCGGGTTGTGCGGTCATAACTGCACCTCCTCATACTCGGGTATGTCTGCGCCCAGCGCTTCCACCATGGCGTCGTACTGCCCCAGGGTCCAGCCTTGGATATCAATGGCTCCGCTCGGGCACACGCCTACGCAGGCACCACAGCCGGTGCAGTTGGCGGCCGTCACCACGGCTCGTTGCACTTGGCTGCCGTCCACCGAAATTGTTTCCAATGCCAGGGCGCCTTCGTATTGACAGGCTTCCACGCAGGCGCCGCTACCGGTGCACCGGCTGGTGTCTACGCGGGCCACGAAGGGCGGCAACTCAACGCGCCCCTTGCCCAACAAAGTAGCCACTTTAGCCGCGGCCGCCGAAGCCGCCAGCAAGCTCTCCTGGATATTCATCGGCCCCTGGGCCGTGCCGGCCAGCACTACGCCGTTTACAGCCGTTTCCACGGGACGGAGCTTCGGATGCACTTCCAGCAGGAAGCGGTCGCTGCCCCGCGGGATTTTCGTCATGTTCACCAGGTTCTCGATGCCGCGCGGCACCATACCCACGGCCAAAACCACCAGATCGACGCCAAGTTCAATTTCCTCGCCATTGGTCAATAAGTCGTGCACCCTTAGCACTACCGGATATTTGTCCACGGCTTCGGCGGCGGCTACCGTAGGGCGCTTTTCCCCGCTGTAGCGCAGGAACCTCACTCCATCACTGAGGGCGTTGTAATACAGCTTCTCGTGCCCGCGTCCATAGGTGCGGATGTCCTGGTGCAGGTCGTAAATATCGAGTTCCGGGAAGCGCTCATGTAATTCGTTGCACGCCTTCAAGGTTGCCGAACAGCACACTCTTGAGCAATAGTTGTTCACCTGGCCATCCGCGTGGGGCTCATCAATGCCTTCCAGCTCGCGGCTACCCACACAATGGATCAAAGCCACAGATCGTACTGGCTTGCCGTTCCATTCGAGCGACTTGCTTTCCTTTTGCATGTCGAGCACTCTGATTAGTTGCGGCAGAGTCACCACCTCCGGCAGCTCGCCATATCCGTACTCACCGTGACGCGGCGTGTAGGGGTCGAAACCTGTCGCCATTACGATTGCGCCAACCTCCAGGTCGAAGTTATGCGGCTCATCCTTTAGCATGACCGCCTGTCCATCTACCTGGATAGGCTGCCCGTCATAATGCTCCCAATCCACGGCTGGGGAAGCCGGAAAGCTTTCCGCCGAAGGCCTATAGATCACTTTGCGCTTGGTCAGCCCGTAATTGAATTCGTCTGGCACCTCTTGCGTGCAGGCCGCCATCACTGCCTCGGCCTGGTCATCGCTGATTCCGCGGCTATGCTGGTGTATTGTGATGGCATAGTTTCCGACGTATCCACTGAAAGCGGTAACTTCGGCCTGTGTGAAGATGGTGATCTTGGGATTCGCAGCTACTTGCTTGATTAACTGGGTCACCAGTTCGGGCGCATTGTCTCCGTTGGGGAAGGTCGGGCCTAACTGCGTCACACGCCCGCCCAGGAAGGGAGCTTTCTCAACGAGACTCACGTTCAGCCCCTGGCGCGCTAGGTCCAGCGCCGCTCGCAGCCCGGCAACACCACCGCCAATAACCAGCGCGTGTTTCCTGGCCTCCAGGCGGATAGGCTCCAATGGATCCAGCAGCCGCGCCTTGGCGATACCGGCTGCCATTAGGTGCATGGCCTTGTTCGTAGCGCCTTCGGGGTCATGCGGGTGGGCCCAGGAATCTTGTTCCCTCAGTCCTACGTGGTTGTACAGAAAGGGGTTCAGCCCGGCGCGGGTTACAGCACCCCGGAAGGTCTGCTCGTGCAGCGCCGGGGCGCAAGCGCCTACCACAACCCGGTTGATGCCCAGTTCCTTGATATCTTCCTCGATCTTGGCCTGGCCAACGCTGGAGCACATGGAGAGGTCCGTGCGCGAAATTGCGACGTTGGCTTGCTTCCCCATGATCTTGGCGACCAGTTCGCAATTGACTGTTCCGCTGATGTTTCCACCGCAGTAACAGGTATACACACCGATGCGGGGCTCTTCTTGCGGTTTCTTTTCCTCAGGCATATGCGGCTTCCTTTTCAACTGTGGCGTTTTCCTGGAAAGAAGGGGTTTTTCCGAATTCACGGATATAGGCGGAGGCTGTGGCGGCGGCTCCGCTCGCCGTGATTATCGAGTCAACGATGTCCATAGGCCCCATGGCGGTTCCAGTGGTGAAAACCCCCGGTTGGTCGGTGAGGTTGGGGTCGGAGTTGGGGGCGGGGGTGTTTACGAAACCGTCGGGGTTGCGATGCAGGCCCAACTGCGCGGAGAAATCGTCGTTGGGCAGCATGCCCAGCGAAAGCACCACCAGGTCATGCTTTTGTTCCTCCACCCGGCCTTCCTCCGTGAGCTCAACTCTCAGAATCGGGTTGTGCTCTTCATCTTCCTTAATGGAGGCCACCTTGCCGCGCACGAAGTTCACGCCCATGGCTTTGGCATTCTGGTAGAACTGTTCGTATCCCTTGCCAAAGGTGCGGATATCCATGTAATAAATGGTCACGTCTGCCATCGGTAGGGCACCGGAGATCAGCATCGCTTGCTTGATGGCGTACATGCAGCACACCCGCGAGCAATATTCGACGCCCAGCGTGGCGTCCCGCGAGCCAGCACACTGCACATAAGCAATAGATTCGGGCTCCTTGCCGTCGCCCGGTCGCAGCACCCGCCCATAAGGGCCAGTGGGCGCCAGCAGCCGCTCCATCATCAGAGGGTCGATTACGTTTTGTAGCTTGCCGCCGTTGTATTCTTTTTTGGCGTCAATGGGGGTCAACTTGAAGCCGGTGGCCAAAATGACGGCGGTGGCGGAAATGGTGAAAGTCTCCTCTTCCTGGGTGAAATCGATTGCATCTACTGGGCAAACCGTTTCGCACTTTCCACACCATAGGCAGTTTTCAGCATCCAGAACCGCCGTTTGAGGGACCGCGGTGGGGAAGGGCACCCGGATAGCCCGGTATGTGCCAAGGTTCTGGTCAAATGAATTGGGCACTGTTATAGGGCAGGCGTATTCGCAGAGGCGACAGCCGGTGCATTTGCTGCCATCCACATAGCGAGCCTTTTGTGTAACGGTTGCTACTGAACCAGCGCCGGCCTTTTTCACTGACTTGACATCGCAATAGGTAAATAACTGTACGTTGGGATGGTGGGCGCTGGCCGCCATCTTGGGCGTGGTAATGCAGCTGGCGCAGTCCAAAGTGGGGAAGACCTTACTGAGGTTGATCATCTTCCCGCCCACGCTGGGTTCGCGTTCCACCAGGGCCACATGAAAACCTTGGTCTCCCAGGTCTACCGCTGTCTGCAATCCGGCTATGCCGCCGCCAATCACAAGGGCGTCAACTTTGATAGTCTTCATACCGGCACCTGTACCGCCAAACTCATTTCAACTCGAGCCGGGCCGATTTCGTTGAGCAGATCGTTCATTTGGTTGACTTCCTTGAGGAATGGCTTTACGCACACAGTGCAAATGGCTGCCAGACGAAGCCTGCGGATATCCAAACCGCGCTCTTTCATCAGCCCGTAGGCCCCATTGATTAGCTTGGCGGTGCCCTCAGCCTCTACGGGGTAGGGGCTATCCGTACCGCTGTACATCACAATGATTCCGTCGATGCCACGTTCGAAGGCGCGCAGGTAAAACTCGGGCGGAAAGAGCACCGGGCAGACCACCGGCAGAATGTATGTATTGGCCGGATATTCGGCATGGGCTTGGCCGGTAGTGTTTGCTCCAGCGTAGCCCCCCGAAAAGGTGGCCAGGATAAGTATCTTGGGTGGGTGCGCCTTCGAACTAGTGGTCATCGTTGCTTCCATTCTGTTGGCCGGGTTTATTTCAGCCGGCGGATGAAAAGCCGCTCGTATCCTTCGCCAGGGGCCGAACCAAGAAATTCTTGGCCGACCTTTTCGCACCAGCGCGGCAGGTCATTCTTGGTGTTGCTGTCGCCTGACCAAATCTCCAGCACGCCACCGACTTTCACAATGCCGATGGCCTTCTTGGCTTCCAGCAGGGGTCCTGGGCACGACATGGCGCGGGCATCTACAACTTTGTCAGCTTTTACTTCGGTTAGATCTAGGGTTGCCATCAAAAACCTCCAGTGATTTGGGCTATTCCTTCGCTTTGAGGACGGTTACCTTCCAGGCTGGTCATGATCAGGCACTTGTTCAGCCAGCCGGACTCCTCAATGCGGTAATAAATGTGTTGGCCGTCGCGGCGCGCCGCAATCAGCTTGCGCTTCCTAAGCAGGCGTAGGTGTTGTGAGACATTCTGTAGTGAGCTGCCTACGCGTTCGGCGATTTCCCCTACAGCCAGTTCCCCTTCGGATAGACTCCAGAGGATGAGCAAGCGGCAGGGGTTTCCGAAAACGCGGCATAGAGCCGCTTGTTGCTGCGCACGAGAAATCAAGTCGCCTTCCATCGCCTCACACCTTTCGAGCCTGAACATTTGCGACCTTTCTTAATCAAGCTTCTGCTTGACTATATGGCTTCCGGGGGACAATCCATAGGGTATATTGTCCCTAATTTCACAATTAAATCCTATGACCGGTCATAAAAAACCTTGATACTCTCCAAAAACCAGGCAAGGCGGCACCTGCAATGAGGCATTTGTCCCTGTACCCTGCCATAGGCTCGGCGGCATAATAAGACGGAGGTAACCCATGAAAAGCCCCCTGCAAGTCCCTATTAAACATTCCCAAAACGGAAAAGTCCCATCCGATATTGAAATAGCTCAAGAGGCAACCCTTTTGCCGATATCAACTATTGCAAAGCAGGCGGGCCTGTTGCCAAATGAGCTCGAGCTGTATGGGGAAACCAAGGCGAAGGTTAGCCTGAGTGTCTTGGATCGCTTGCAAGACGCTAAGTTAGGAAAATACGTGTTGGTTACCGCCATTACTCCTACGCCCCTGGGAGAGGGTAAGACCACCACCACTATCGGCCTGGCCCAGGCGCTTGGCGCCCAGTTGGGATATCGTAGCTTTGCCTGCATCCGCCAGCCCAGCCAGGGACCCACCTTTGGCATCAAGGGTGGCGCCGCGGGCGGCGGCTATAGCCAGGTGGTGCCCATGGAGGAATTCAACCTGCACCTGACGGGTGACATCCACGCCATCACCGCCGCCAACAACCTGCTGGCAGCCGCCATTGACGCCCGCATGTACCATGAAGCTCGCCAGGATGACCAACGCCTCTTTGACCGCCTCCTGCCTAAACAGGCTGATACCAGCCGCAAGGTTGCCCCATGTATAAAGCGCCGCATGCAGCGTTTGGGCTTCGCTACCCAAGATGTGGATCGCCTCAACGAAGAACAGCGCCGCCAGCTCGTGCGCCTGGATATCGATCCCGCCACTATCACGTGGAAGCGCGTTATCGATACCAACGATCGTTTCCTGCGCCACCTGCTCTTGGCAGATCCCGCAGATGATGCTTCGCTCACTCGGCCGTCCTCTTTTGATATCACTGTAGCCAGTGAAGTTATGGCTGTGCTGGCCCTGGCCTCCGATCTGGCTGATATGCGTGAACGTTTTGGCCGCATCGTTATAGGGTTCAGCCGCTCGGGCCAGCCGATCACTGCCGACGACTTGGGCGTGGCTGGCGCTATGGCTGTTCTGATGCGCGACGCCATCAAGCCCACCCTGATGCAAACCTTGGAACGCACCCCGGTATTCGTCCATGCTGGTCCCTTTGCCAATATTGCCCACGGTAACAGTTCCATCCTCGCAGATCGGATCGCCTTGCGTCTGGCGGATTATGTTGTTACCGAGGCCGGTTTTGGCGCTGACATTGGTTTGGAAAAATTTGCCAATATCAAGTGCCGCTATTCCGCCTTGCAGCCCGATGTGATTGTCTTGGTCGCTACTGTGCGCGCTTTGAAAATGCACGGTGGCGGTCCCAAGGTTGTAGCCGGCAAACCTCTGGATGCTGCTTACACCCAGGAAAACCTGGAACTTCTCCAGGCTGGCTTGCCTAACCTGCGCCACAACATTGGCATTGCCCTCAGCCTGGGAGTCCCCGTTGTTGTCGCCGTCAACGAATTCCCCACTGACACACAAGCCGAACTGGAAGTGGTGCGCCAGGCCGCGTTGGATGCCGGCGCGGCGGGCGCGGCTGTCTCCAGCCATTGGGCCGAAGGCGGCGCCGGGGCGGTTCACCTGGCTGAGGAAGTCGTCCGGGCGGCGGAGCTTCCCGGAAAATTCAAGTTTACCTATCCGCTCGAGTTGTCTATCAAGGAAAAGATTGAGATGATTTGCAGGACTATCTACGGGGCAGATGGAGTTGATTATTCTCCGGAAGCGGAGCAGAAAATTGAGCAATACACTCGCCTGGGTTACGACAAGCTACCCATCTGCATGGCCAAGACTTCCGCTCAGCATCAGCCACGATCCGTCACTAAAGGGTGTGCCCAAGGGTTTCCGCGTCCCCGTGCGAGATCTGCGCGCCGCCATTGGCGCCGGCTTCCTGTATCCCTTGGCCGGCGAAATTTCTACCATGCCCGGCCTGTCTACTCGTCCAGTTTTCTTTGATATCGACCTGGACACTGACACCGGCAAAGTAATTGGCCTATCCTGAAATCCGCGTTCTAAAACAAAGCGGGCGCACAAACGTGCGCCCGCTTTGCTTAACGGTAGGGCATTCTGATCGGTTAATAATTCATCACTGAGATTCGAAATAAAGCTTGTGAAGAAAGTCACCTCTGGCAAGAATTATGCTTGAGCTAAATCGTCATTCCCCCGCTGCCTCTTTCATCGCATCCAAAGCTTGTAGAGCTACCTTCAGTCTGGCAATCACAGTATCGCGCCCCACGATTTCCATGCTCTCGAACAGCGGAGGGCTGACCTGCTGCCCGGTGACCACATTGCGCAAAATGCCGAATAGCTGGCCGGCTTTCAGGCCCAATTCGTCTGCCACAGCTCGCATGGGCTCTTCGGCATCGGCGGCATTGAAGTGCGGTAGCACCTCGATGATTTCCAGAGCCTTGCGCGCCGCAGCCGCTGACTCTGAGGCTGTCATCCCCTGCCCGATGAACATCTCTGGTGGTGGAGAAACTGCTTCCTTGAAGAAGAAGCCCGCCAGTTCTGGGCCTTCGTCCAAGGTTGTCATACGTGTCTGGATGAGAGGAACAATGGGTCCCAATTGTGCCGCATCAACCAAATACCCGGCTTTCTCAAAGTATGGCACCAGCCGTTTAGCCAACTCCCTTTCGGATAAAGAACGGATGTGCAGGCCATTGAAGTGGTCCAGCTTCTTGAAATCAATAGCTGCGGGGGATGGATTGAGCTTGGCCAGATCGAACTTCTCGACCAGGTCCCGCATGGTAAAGAATTCGGTATGGTCGTCGTAGCTCCAACCCATTAGGGCGATCCAGTTGATCACTCCCTCAGGCAGATAGCCGAGATCAACCAGGTCCTTGACAAAGATAGATTGCCCCGTCAGGCGCATGGCTTCCGTATCGCGCTTGCTCATCTTGCCTTTTCCACTGGGTTTGAGGAACACGGAAAGGTGCACCCATCTGGGTTGCTCCCAGCCGAAAGCTTGATAAATGTGCACGTGCAGGGGCAGACTGGGCAGCCATTCTTCGCTGCGCATCACGTGGGTGATGCCCATCAAGTGATCGTCTACCATGGCTGCCAGGTGATATACGGCGTGCCCGTCAGATTTCAGCAGTACCCGGTCGTCGATACTGCGGTTCTCCACGGTGATCTCGCCGCGCAATTCATCCACTACGGTAATACTGCCCTCTTTAGGCGCTTTAAAGCGAACGACGTGGCTCTCCCCAGCGTCCACACGCTGCTTGGCTTCCTCGGGAGGTATGTTTCGGCAGCGCCCAGAATAGTGCGTCGGCTCGTGGTTTTCCTGCTGCTCCTTGCGCGTCTGGGCCAGCTCCTCAGGCGTACAGAAGCAATAAAAGGCCTTGCCCTTGCCCACAAGTTCTTCGGCGTACTTTGCGTAAATATCGGCGCGCTTGGACTGGTAATAAGGCGCGTTTGGACCGCCGACTTCCGGGCCTTCATCCCATTTCAGGCTCAGCCATTTCAGGCTCGTCAGCAGATCTTGTTCAGCGTCTGGGTCGTAGCGCTTTTGGTCCGTATCTTCGATGCGCAGAATGAATTTGCCGCGCGTATGCTGGGCGAGCAAATAATTGTAAAGGGCTGTGCGCCCCGATCCCAAATGGGTTAGCCCTGTAGGGGAGGGGGCAAAGCGTACGATTGCAGGTTGGGTGGAAGCTCTCTTGCTCACGAGAAGTTCAAGGCCCTGTGTCGGGCAACCACACTTTCTACTAATCCTATGCCGAACATAAAGGTCAACAGCGACGATCCGCCGGCGCTAATAAAAGGTAGTGGTAACCCGGTAACCGGCAATAATTGGATATTCATACCCACATTCACAATGGTATGCAGCGCAATGATAACGGCTACTCCATATGCGATTAGCGAGCCAAACGTGTCCTGCGATAGTTGCGCAGCCCGTACACAACGCCACACCACAAAGAACATCACCGCCAGAACAGCCAATGCTCCCACCAGGCCAAATTCGGCTGAAATGGCTGAGAAGATAAAGTCGTTATGGCGCACTTTGAGGAAGCGCAATTGCACTTGGGAACTCTGGCCGTAACCTTCGCCCAGCAGACCCCCGGATCCAATGGAGATCAGGGCTTGCGTCACGTTGTAATTCGCCGCCAACGCCGCATCCGGATTGGGCGCCACGAAATTGATAATGCGCTGTTGTTGGTACGGCTGCAAGAATGGAAAGCCGACAACGGCGATCAGCAAGGCGCCTACCAGAAAGAGGGCCAGATGCTTCAGTTGCAAACCGCTGGCCCACAGCAGAGCGAACCACACGGTCAGCAGCACGATCGAGGTGCTGAGGTTGGGCTGGATCAGAATCAGCACCACCATGCCCAGGGTAAGCAGCACACTGCGGGCGATCCACGAGAGATCTTTAGGCGCATCCTTGTTACGCGTGAAGTAATCTGCCAGGATGATGATCATTACGATCTTGGCCAACTCCGAGGGCTGGAAGATGAGCAAGCCAATATCCAGCCAGCGCTGCGCCCCGAAACTGGTTGTGCCGATGAGGAAGATGATCAGCAGCAAAACTGCAAGGATGACGTAAAGCACCCGGCTCACCGAAATCCACAGGCGGTAATCCATGGTGGCGGCCACCAATATCACTACGAAGCCTATGCCGGCGTAGATGATTTGCCGCCCTAAAATATCCAGTTGAATCAGCTCTTGGTTCCCGGCTATGGAGGAATTGATCATCGCCAGCCCAAAAGTAATCAGCACAGCCACTGCGCCGAGCAGCCAAAAGTCAAAGTGACGCCAAATAGCAGTTCTCAATCGAATTCCTTGCTGTGGCCGCGCAGGGCAGCCAGATTATTAGTATTCGTCCGGAAGGCTGTTATTGGCGCGCTTCAGTGGTATGTCTGCCAGCAGGCGCTGCGTCCGGCCATCCTGAGTGAGATCCAATCGTACCGCACTGCGGTCCACTTCGACATGCCGCGATATGACTTCGATCAGTTCATCGCGTAAGGCCTCCATGGCTCCAGGGGGCAGGGTGCTTCGGTCGTGGATAAGCACCAGGCGCAGACGCTCTTTGGCGGTATTGGCGCTCCCCTTACGGCCCAACAGGCCGACAAAATTACGCATTGCTATTACTCCCTGCCCGGATCAGCTTAGAGAGACGGCCCATAAACCCGCCGCTTCCGTTGGCGCTGGCAAAGGCTACTTCTTCGCCGGTCAGGCGCTTGGCAATATCTCGGAAAGCTTGTCCTGTCTTGCTCTTCGTCTCCATCGCAATTGGGGCGCCACGGTTGGTGCTGACCAAAACAGCCTGGTCGTCTGGCACGATGCCGATTAGATCCACAGCCAGCAGTTCCAACACATCGGCCACCGCCAACATGTCGCCGCGTTCAACCAGGGCGGCGTTGAGGCGGTTGACCACCAACTTGGCGGGCCCTTTTTGTTCAGCTTCCACGATGCCAATAATGCGGTCGGCGTCGCGGACCGCCGAAACTTCAGGGTTGGTGATGATGAGGATTTCGTCCGCGGGGGCGATAGCGTTCTTGAAGCCGCGCTCAATTCCAGCCGGAGAGTCGATCAGTATGTAATCGAAGTCCGGGCGCAATTGGTCGCACACACGCTGCATATCCTTGGGCGAGATGGCGTTTTTGTCACGCGTTTGCGCCGCCGGGATGAGATACAGCTCTTCCAAACGTTTATCTCGGATCATGGCTTGGCGCAATTTGCACCGGCCCTCGATGGCGTCCACCAAGTCATAAACGATGCGGTTTTCCAGGCCCATGACCACGTCCAGGTTGCGTAAACCAATATCCGCATCGATGCACACTACCTTAAATCCGAGGGCGGCCAGGGCGGCTCCCAGGTTGGCAGTAGCCGTGGTCTTGCCCACGCCGCCTTTTCCAGATGTGATCGTGATTACTCGTCCACTCATTCTTATTTGCCCTTCAACTGCCCTTTATCAGGTGACCAGGGTTCGGCCACAACCTGCCCATCTCGGATCAAAGCCATTTCGGGAACTGTCTCGCCGCGCTCTTTGGGCGGGATGGCAATATGACCTGCGATGCGCAATTGCGTGGGAGAAAGATCCATTGCGCAAACTACACAGGTTTCGTCCCCTTCGGCACCGGCATGCACCAATCCGCGCAGCCGGCCCCATACAACCACGTCGCCTGAAGCGATGATCTGCGCCCCGGGGTTGACATCCCCGATAACGGTCACATCTCCGGCGTGGTTGATGTTAAATCCCGAGCGCAAGGTCTTCTTGAGCAGCACCGCCCCGGATCCTGCAAGTTGAATTGGGGCTTCTTCCTCGAACTCTTCCTGCGCCTCGGTCTGATGGATACGGGTGGCCAGGCCCATGACCTGTGCGCTTCGTTCCGTCAATGGGGAACGGCTTAATACGCCCCATAGAGACAGACCGTGCTCCGAAATCTCGTCGCGCAATCGCCCCATGGAAGCGGCGTTGATACTGTGTTCCTCTACGTCGAGGATCAATTTGGCACCCTGCAGAAAGTTTTTCTGCTTATCCAACTCGATTAGCAGGGCTTTTTGGGCATCCACCCAGTCGCCGTCTCCAACCGAGACCAGCAATCCTTCGCGGATACCCTTTATCTGTACCGTTGACGCCATCAAAAAATTATAGCATTGGGTGATATTTGACGCTAAAGACTAGCCTTGCCAACGGATTAGCGACTGCCCAATTGGGTGTCGATCTGCTTGAGGCCGAAATAGGCTTCGAGAACCTGGCGCACAATAGGCCCGGAGACCGTAGAGCCTTCGTTGCCGTTGTACACAAACGAAATCACTGCTATCTCGGGGTCGTCGTAAGGAGCAAAGGCCAGCGTCCAGGCGTGGCTGGGCCAATTTCCATACTGGCACAAATTCTTGCTGAAAGCCGTCTCGTCGCAATACTCGGCGGTGCCGGTCTTACCAGCAACGGCGATTGGGAACCCTTCGAATATGTTTGCCAGCGTGCCGAACTGAACTGCACCGCGCATGCCCTCCCGTACTGTTTGGAGCACCCAGGGTTGAACCGTGACCTTCTCCCCAGTGGGTCTGCAAGCTCCAATCCCCGAAGGATTCTCGTATTTCTCGATGACAGGGTCTTTGGTGATGTCGCTGCGTATCGTGGGCTGAAAATCCTGTATTACGTTTCCATCTCCGTCCACGATCTGCCGTAGCAGGGTGGGTTGCATTTGCACACCGTTATTTGCGATGGTCGCCGCGGACATGAGGATTTGCAGGGGGGAGGCCAGCACAAAGCCCTGGCCCACGCTGGAGATATATGTATCGCCCGTGGACCAGTTTTCGCCTTGCGTGCGGCGCTTCCATGTCGGATCGGGCACCAAGCCATCTGTCTCATATGGCTGTTCGATGCCCAGAGCGGTGCCATATCCCAAGGCACGAGCGTATGTGCCTAACCTGCAAATCCCAAGGCCTTCAGGCACCTCATCTTGGTAGCCACCGCCGACTTTATAGAAATACACGTTGCTGGAATTAGCCAACCCGCCGATAAAATTCAACGACCCAAAACCTGCCGGATTCCAATCCACAAAATCGCGGCTTCGGCCGGTTTCGCCCGCGTAGAATTTTTCGGTAACGGTGATAAGGCCTGGTGTCTGGATGACCTGGTCAGGCGTAACTACCCCCTCATTCAGCACGCCAACTGCGGTAGCCAGCTTGAAGACCGACCCTACAGGAATTTCTGAGCCCACCGCATTATTGACCAGAGGGTGGGTGGAATCGGCCGTTAACTGTTCGTAATAGTATGAGGGGATGAAGCGGGTAAAACGGTTATTCTCGTAGGACGGCCAGGAAACCATCGCCAGTATCTCGCCTGTTTTCGGATTAATAGCGATTACCGCTCCGCTGGTCATAGTGATCTTGCCCAGAAAGCGGTTCCAATAGGCTATGTTTTCCTGAAGGATAGAACTGACCGCCTGCTGCAGACGCGTGTCAATCGTGAGCACCAAATTCTTGCCAGGCTGTGGCTCCACGGGCGGCTCCACGTCACGCAGGACTTGTCCGGCTACGTCGGTCTCAACAACGCGCTTGCCAGGGATGCCGCGCAGCAAATCGTCGAAATAAAGCTCAAGACCGCCGTACCCGATTTTGTCACGGTTGGGGTCAAACCCTTGGGCGACAAGGTCTGTTGACTGGTTGGCTGGGATTGGTCCCAGATACCCAATTACGTCTGCGGTTAATTCCCCAGTAGGGTAGTCGCGCACTGGTTCCACCTGCACGTCTACCCCAGGCCAATCCACAGACTTCTCTTTGACCGCCAGCGCCATGTCCCGAGGAACATTGCACTGTGCTTGAACGGGATCGTATGGCGAGAATGATGTCTGGATTTCAACCATCTCGCGTAAGCCTAAATTGTCGCCGCAGGGGATAAGCGGCTCGTCGATTGAGCCCTTGGTTAAGGGAAGCCCGGTCAGATTGGCGAGATCGTGAAGTATCTGTTCAATCTCACCCTGATCATCGGGCAAATAAGCCGGCGTGATAATGATGTTATATGAAGCCACGTTGCGTGCCAGAACGATGCCGTTGCGGTCATAGATGACTCCTCTTTGGGGTGCCAGGCTGATGGTCTGGGTGCGGTTCGCGTCGGCTTGGTGCAGCCAGTTGGCGTGCTCCAGTACCTGCAAATAGAAAAGCCGGGCGGTAAAAATGACCAAGACCAAGGCGACAGCCACAACGAATGCGAGCAGCCGCCAAGCCTCAAGGTTCTGGTTGCCATTGGTTGGCGATGTGTTACTCATGCAGGTTCCTCTATGGGCGTGACCATTCTGGCGAACTCGCCCATTATTGCATGTATAGGTAAGATAAAGATGAGGTTCAGCAGCATCGTAGGAACAGTGATGAGATTGATTGCTTGCAACGGATCTATCGTTTGGGAACTCAATAACAGATAGGCCAGAGTGACTGCGTGGATGCAGAGGGTGCCTAGCAACGTCCCGGTCAACAGCGTGAGCAGGTTTAGCTGCCAAATGCGTTCGTTTAGGATTTGGCACATCCCCGCCGCAGCTACGTAGGCAACCAGTAACACCCAATCGGGTAGAGCGCTGGCGTAGCCCACCATCAAGCCGGCAGGAATTCCCCAGCGCCAATCAGGCCGGTTGCCGGGCAGCAACATCCAGGCCAGCATGGTGAGCAGCACCAGGTCTGCCGAGCCATGCAGCAAGGCCACGCGAGTAGCCAAGGTCACCTGGAGTAACGTGGCACATAATAGCAGGACAATTCCAATAAAAATGCGCACAATTATTGAGGATTGACTAGCAAGGGAGTCAAGTCGACGGGCTGGAAATTTACGATAACTAGAACGATTTGCAATCGGCTGAAATCGACCACAGGTTGCACAGAGGCGGTTTGGAATAGAGCTTGGGCCTCCTGGGTCACACTGGTAACCTGGCCCACCACGATATTGCTGGGATACAAACCACCAATCCCGGAGGTAAACACCAGGTCACCCGCACTTAGCTGTGCATCCTGTGGGATAAGGTCAATGCCAAGGTCGCCGGTGATGCTGCCGGTGAGCAAGCCGTCCACTTGGGAGGGTTGCAGTTCCACACTGACTTGCGAACTGGGATCGGTGATAAGCTCCACACGGGAGGCGTTGGCGGTTACCTGGGCTACGCGGCCCACCAGCCCCTCCTGGCCCACCACAGGCATGCCGCGACGGATGCCATCATCCGAGCCGCGGTTTATGATGATGTAATGTAAGAAAGGGCTGGGGTCACGGCCAATGACCGCCGCAGCCTGGTAGCTGTTCTCGGGTCGGGCGCGGGCGAAGTCCAACAAGGCGGTAAGCAGATCGATCTCAGTTACTTGCTGTTGTAGATTGATGATTTGCGTCTGCAGGCTGGCGTTGTCAGAGCGCAACTGGGCGTTTTCTTGCCGCAACCGGGCTATATCGGCCGGGGCGTTGATGAAATCTTGGATAGCTTGGAAGCGATCGTAAAGCCAGCCTTGGACACCATACACGGGCTGAACAGCACCGTTGATCAAAGGGGACAAATAGCCCCCTAGAGCCAGGGCCAGCAACCCGACGGCTAGGAGGATAAGGGCAATCAGTTGGTAAGGGCTATTCTTGGTAAAACGCATGGATTGCAGATGGCCCGATAATATCCTGCAAAGAAATGATTTGCCCTTGGTAAATGATCGAAACTAAGGCGTCTTTAATCTCAGCCATAAAACCCCATGGGTTGTTAGCCAGGAGCATCAATCCAAACGGAGGAGGAAATGTCCGTAAGCGTCGATATCTTCCAGCACCAGGCCGGCGCCGCGGGCAACGCAAGTAAGCGGGTCATCGGCCACCCAACAGCGGATGTGCAACTCCTCGCTCAACAGTTCGTCCAGTCCTCTCAACAGCGATCCGCCACCGGACATGCAGATGCCGGCATCCATCACATCCCCAATCATCTCGGCGGGGATTTCGTCCACAGTTTCTTTGACAGCCTGCACGATGTTATCCACCACATCGGCGAGCGCCTCACGCACTTCGATAGATGAGATCTCTAACGTTTCGGGAAGCCCGCTGACCAGGTTGCGGCCGCGCACTGTTGTAGTCTTTTCCTCTTTCAAGGGGAAAGCCGACCCAATCTTGATCTTCACCTGCTCCGCAGCGCGTTCCCCAATCAGAATATTGTACTTATTACGTATGTACTGCAGCACAGCAAAATCCATTTCATCACCCGCCAAACGTAATGACTTCGAGGCGACAACACCACCCATTGAGAAAACGGTCACCTCCGAGGTGCCGCCGCCAATATCTACAATGACTGCACCACCCACCTTGTCAATGGGCAATCCTACGGCCAGGGCGGAGGCGGTCGGTTCTTCAATCAGGTAGACGGCGCGCGCCCCTGCCAGCAGAGCCGCATCGTTGACAGCACGTTTCTCCACTTCGGTTACGCCTGTGGGCACGCCTACGACCACCCGCGGGCGAGGCAGGGGAACAATGCTCTGCTCGTGGGCCTTGCCGATGAAATAGGCCAGCATCTCTTCGGTGATCTCAAACTCGGCGATAACGCCATCTCGAAGGGGGCGAACGACGACGACGTTCTTGGGGGTCTTGCCGGCCATTTCCTTGGCTTCCAACCCAACGGCGATGGGGCGCCGGCTCTTCTTTTCCACGGTAACCCAAGAAGGCTCGTTGATGACGATGCCTTTGCCGCGCACGAATACCAGCGTATTTGCCGTGCCCAGGTCTATGCCGATATCCAGGGAAAATAATCCCAGGAGCCAGTTAAGTGGATTGAAGGCCACCGGGTCTTCCGCCTAGGGTTTAGGTGTACAGAGTTGGGATTTGAGTAACGTCATTGATTAGAAGATAGCCTAATTTGGGAATTAATTCGCAAACAAGCGATTTTACCATGTGCACTAAAGGTTTAGTTTTGACAAAAAACCGGCCTAATATAAGTCAACTTTGTTGCAGGTATAATCGCAGCTAGTAAGGACCAGGAGGTGCCTATACTAAAAAATTCCAAGTGATGAGGGAAACAGCGCAAGGCCCGGCCTCGGCCGGGTGACGAGGATGAAGGTTGCTCACCGCAAGGTGGGCTTAAGCAGCAACGGTGCTGCGAAAATCGAAAAACATGGTCTTTCCCCGCTTTTGTAGAAGGACTAAGCCGAGCAAGGCTCGGCAGATCAGCGGATGCCTTCCGGGAGTTTACCGCCCCCGACCATTTCCCTCCAGATGAAGAGCGCACCAATAACACCGCGGGAGTAATCCCGCGGACAGACTGGGAGCGTAGCGGCTGGTTTACGTTTGAGTTGGCTGACCATAGAGAGAGCCACTCAGGAGGATTTTCACCATGTGTGGAATTGTTGGATATATCGGCGAGCAAGATGCCACGCCGATCATTCTGAATGGGCTTAAACGCCTGGAATACCGCGGCTACGATTCGGCGGGGATTGCCGTTTTGGAGAACTCGCACATTGAAGTGCGCCGCGATGCGGGAAAGCTTGACCGCCTGGTAGCCCTGGTTGAAAAGAAGCCGCTGAGCGGCAATCTGGGTATTGGACATACCCGCTGGGCGACGCACGGCGAGCCCAGCGCTCGCAACGCCCACCCTCACGTTGGCGCTACTGGCGATGTGGTTTTGGTGCATAACGGCATCGTTGAGAACTACCTGGAACTAAAAGACGAGCTTGCCGCCGAAGGGGTGAAATTCAACTCGGATACCGATACCGAGGTTATTGTCCATTTGGTGGAACGCTATCTTTCACAGGACGTCGATCTTGAGGAGGCCGCCCGCAAAGCCTTAAACCACCTGCGAGGGCACCAGGGGATCGTGTTGTTCAGCTCCAAGCAGCCGGACCGCATTGTGGCCGCCCGTATTGGTAACGCGGGTGGGGTGGTGGTGGGCTTTGGCAAGGGCGAAATGTTCGTGGCCTCCGATCTGCCGGCCATTTTGGAGCATACTCGCGAGGTGGTCTTTCTCGAATCAGGGCAGATGGCAGTGGTGACCCGTGAAGGCTTGAAATTGAATGACCTGGACGGCAACCCGCTGGACTACATGGTGGAAACTGTCTCCTGGGACCCGGTGGCGGCTGAGAAAGGCGAATACCGGCATTTCATGCAAAAAGAAATCCACGAGCAGGTTCGCTCGCTGACTGACACGATCGCCGGGCGTGTAGATTTCGATAATGGACACATTTTTCTTCCCAACCTGAACCTGGACGCCGATTCCGCTAAAAAAATCGAGAAGATATTCATCATCGCCTGTGGCACGGCAGGCTATGCCGGTATGGTGGGCAAGACGCTCATCGAGCGCATCGCCCGCATTCCGGTCGAGTTCGACATCGCTTCCGAGTTTCGTTACCGGGATCCGCTGGTGGGTGAGAACAGCGTAGTGCTGGCAATAAGCCAGTCGGGTGAAACGGCCGACACTTTGGCTGCCATGGCCGAGGGCCGGAAACGCGGTGCCACTTTATGGTCCATCATTAACGCCATTGGCTCGCAGGCCATGCGTATTGCGGACGGGTACATCTCTATGCAGACTGGCCCGGAGATCGGGGTAGCATCCACCAAAGCATATACGGCGCCGCTGGTGGACTTGTACATGCTGGCCATCCTGCTGGCCGATTTGCGCGGCACCTTAGGCGATAAGGAACGGCGCAACCTCGTCGCAGAGTTGAGCAGGGTGCCGGACTGGGCCTCGGCGTGCTTGGAGCGAGAGGTCGAGGTCATCGCGGTGGCCGAAGAACTCAAGGACATTGAGCATTGCCTGTATCTGGGCCGCGGCATCAATACCGCCACGGCTTATGAAGGCGCTTTGAAACTCAAGGAGATTTCCTACATCCATGCCGAGGGTTACCCTGCGGGTGAGATGAAGCATGGCCCGATCGCCTTGATTGACGCGGAAATGCCGGTAATGGCCATTGCCCCCCACGATCCGTGGTACGAAAAGATGATCAGCCAGATCGAGCAGGCCAAGGCCCGCGGTGGCAAGGTGATCGCGGTGGCCACCGAAGGCGACCAATTGATCCCGACGCTGACAGACCATGTGCTGTGGGTTCCGGAAACTCCGTGGATGCTGAGTCCGGTGGTGACGGTGATCCCGCTGCAACTGCTCGCCTATCACATTGCCAGCCTGCGTGGGCTGGATGTGGACCAGCCGCGCAACCTGGCCAAAAGCGTGACGGTCGAGTAACGGGCCAGGAGTAGAACGGCTTGAAAAGTTGTTTTTCTACCTGCACCACCGGTCTGCTTCTAGGAATTCAGCGGTGGTTTGTTTCAAAAAGGGGTCACCTGGTCAGCCTCGCTATTGTCCTGGGTTGTCTGTTAGCGCTCGCCACTTACTATGCTGTGTTTCCTCATGAAGGTTCCTTTGTTTCATTGCGTCGTTCCTTAGTAGAAGTTTGTTTGATTCTCTTGGGATTGGCCCTAGTCGGGGGAATGAGGACTATCTCTAGAAATTGGTTAGGGGTTCAGAGGTTTGAACAAAGGCTGTCATGTGATTTCCTGAAATTTGCAACGGTTTTAGCTTTCTTTGTATTGGTTAGTATTTTGTTGACCTTGAATCAACCCTCCGGCCGATGGGGGACTTTGATCTATTTGTATCTCCGCCTAAAGCCATTTCTGTTTTTCTTGCTTGTCGTCGGAACCCTTTTCGCACTACATACATGTTGTTTGCTTGCCCAAAAGGATTCGGCCTCTCTATTCCCTATTTTGATCGGCACACTCGTAATCGCTTATATCGCCGTGCGCCTAAGCGTCATCTTGCCTTTGGGCAATCCGAGTGTCTCTACCGATACAGAAAGTTATTTGCTTTTTGATCCCAGCAAAGGTGAATGGCTTCATCAATTGACATATAGCCTGCGCCCATTTACTTTGCCCACGTTCTTTTCACTCGCCGGGAAGGACCCGCTTCTCATCGCCTGGTCACAGTCGGCAATTTCAATATTTTCCTGGTGCGTGTTGGCTTGGGTTATTTATAGGTCGATTAATCGACGCTGGCTTGGGATCCTGGGGGCTGCCCTGGTCCTCTGTATTAGCCTGGGTCAGCACGTTTTGATTTGGGACTGGATCCTTCTTAGTGAGTCACTTAGTTTTAGTCTGTTCATATTGGTTGTGGCTGGCTCCTTGGTCTTCATAAACAAGCAAGATCTGTTTTCAGGATCAGGCTTTCTAGTGCTTGCATTTCTTTGGATGAACACCCGCGCCGACCTAGCCTTTCAAGCCTTGATAATTTCTCTTGGGCTAATGGGCTTGGGGGCCTTCAAAAAACCATGGAGATTTGCACTGCGTTACGGAATCATCCTCCTGTGTTTGTCGGGCTTGTCCATATTCTCGTCATTAATCAGCCATCGTTCCTTTCTAACTACCTATCACACACTCGAGATTTGTACTTTTAGGCAGCAAGGAGCCATTGATTTCTTTATGGCATCAGGAATGCCGGTCAACGAAAAGGGACAGCCCGACTTGGAGAGTAGCGTGTTTCGAGACTGGGTTGCCAGTGATGGGACACGCATCTTGGCAATTTATATCCTCAGGGGATTTCCCCTCTCTTTTTTAGAACCCTTTCAAGTTGAAGAGTTCCCCACTCTTGACGATTTCACCACGTTCCATGCAGCACATTTCAAATCAGTTTTACCCCTGGTCGATCAAGATCGAATCAATTCTTATCTTTGGACCGGGCTATGGTTTTGCGCAAGCGCTCTGCTTATCGGGGTAATTTTATTCCGTGTGCGCAAACCCCTTATTTCCTACGGCGGCATTGCCGTCACCATGATCGTATTGGCCTATCCAATGGCAATTTTGATCTGGCACGCAGATGGTTACGAAACTCAACGACACTGGTTGGGTGTGAGCCTTGAGCTTATTTTAGGAGTGGTATTGGGGGTTATGTTCATAATGGATTCTTCGGAGTTGGAATAAAAAACCAATTACTGTAAGTATGTTTCGAAGTCTTCTCACGGTATTTCACTTGAATTGGCATATCAGTGTGTTGCTTGTCCCGTGATTGAACGGGATGATCATCAAATAGGAAGTCAAATTGAAATATATAACCACGCCTTGATTTGGGCGAAGTATCAAGCGCAAGTGTCGATAATTGGGCTGTATTTAATTACACGCTTTGGATACGAGGCATAGCAATGCGCCCTTAGATTTAACTGGGCCGCTTGGCAAGCCCCTACCTAATTAAAAGTGAGAGGGTGGGGTCTGTTTAGAACTCGTTTAGATTATTTGGGTTGTTCTACTGACCGTACGTTGCCATCCTCTACGATGGGACGGCCGTATTTCCACAGACCCTGGCGGATGCGCTTTACGAGATCCCCAAAGCCATCATAGCCATGCAATATATGCTGGGGTTCTTCGTCTTCTTCTCCGAACAACTTGACGCGCCCATAAAGCCTCTGAGCCAGTTCTGCGTGCGAGATCTCATTCCAAGACATGCTCCAATTTAGCTGGCGGAAAAGGAAGCCGCTTTCGGAGATGCCGACCTTGTCTATTTGCAGGGTCGGTTCGCTGAGCAGGTAAATGCTAAGACCGGCAGCGGCCAGCAAGGCGACACAGGCGGCGATCTGGGCAATCAGGCAGATAATTTCGTGCCCTTGGGCGTGGAACGCCAGGGACACCAGCCGCATGCCAAGCAACATCAAACCGAGGGCCAGCAAGCGGTCTCGCCAAAGGGTCACGTGGGTCTTTTTAAACGTGGCGGCTGTTTCTATCATGTCGCACCCTCTCGATTTGGTCATTGCGCTCGTTTTCCTGAAACATTTGCTACCGGGCTTAATCAATGACCAACTTGACTATATGGGTTTTGGGCGCGAAATCTGTAGAGGGAATTGTCCCTGCCTCCTATTCTTTTTTCTATGGCTAGTTATAGCAAACGGCTATATTGGTGAAAAATGGCACAACTAGAGCGGGATAACCAATATATGGGCTTTGATGCGATGGCGAAGATTGTTGATGACACTGCCATAGGCCAGATCGGAGACACCGCTGTGGCCGTGACCGCCCAAGATGACCAATTCGTCTTTGGAATGGTTGATGATGCGGGCTAGCTCGGTTGCCGGGTCGCCAGCTCCCAGATGGGTATGCACGCTGAAGCCTCGTTTACGCAAACCGTGGGCCACCCGTTCCAAGCGCACTTGGTCACTTTGGGTTTCCATATCGGAACCTTCTTTACCTAGCGCACGTGCGACCGGGCTTTCCACTACATGGATCAGGTCGATGGATGTCTTACCCTTTTGTGCATAGCGCAACGTTTCTTTCAAGAGAGCCTCCTCCTTGCCTGAGAAATCCAGAGTAACCGCGATGTGGCGATAAGGCTTCGGCGCGGCCAACTTGGCGAAAGTGGGAAGCTCGCCGGTATGCAAATCTATCGGGCGGGCCTGCTGGCGGCCTCCCGCCCACTCAGGCAACCAGGGGTGGGCGACGATGTAGACAGCCAGCACCAGGAGTGCCGCAAATAAAGGAATTAGTGTGGATTGCAGCAACAAGGCCCGACTTCCACCACCGCCGAACCATTCACTAAACTGGTCCACGACCAATTTGATATTGAGTCCCAGAATGACCGCGGCAACCACCCAGGCAGCCACTTTGGTCCAAATCCCAATAGCGAATTTTCCCATGCGCTGGCGATCAGAAACGGCGTGGATGAGGGGGATGATGGCGAAGGGCAATTGCAGGGAAAGGATCACCTGGCTGAGCACCAGCATAGCGCCGGTGGCATTCTCCCCGGCCTGGGCGATGACAAGGACCGCGGGCACAACGGCCAGAAACCGAGTGATCAGGCGACGCAGCCAAGGTTGGATGCGCAGGTTCAAATAACCTTCCATGACAATCTGTCCGGAAAGCGTGCCGGTGATAGTGGAGCTTTGGCCGGAAGCTAGCAAAGCGATGGCGAAGGCAAAAGGCGCTAAGGAGCCGCCCAAGAGAGGTTCCAGCAACCGATGAGCATCTTGAATCTCGGCCACATCGAAGAGACCATTGCGATAGAAGACTGCTGCCGCCATGATAAGAATGGCCGCGTTGACAAAGAACGCCAAGTTGAGAGCAATCGCCAAATCGATGTTGTTCCAGCGAATGGCTTGTTTGATGGTTTCATGGTCCTTATCCACCTTGCGGGTTTGGACTAGAGAGGACTGCAAATAGAGATTGTGGGGCATGACCGTCGCGCCCAGGATGCCGATGGCGATATAGAGGGCAGCGCTATCGGGAATGACAGGGACAAAACCTTGGGCAATGCCAACCCAGTCTGGTTGACCCAGCAGTATCTCAATAAAGAAGGCGATGCCGATGGTGCCCACCAGCGCCACTACCACGGCTTCCAGTTTGCGGATGCCGAGATGAGAAAGGAAGAGGAGCATCAGCGTATCCGCAGCAGTTAGTACTACTCCGATGATCAAGGGAATGCCAAACAGGAGTTGAAGGGCGATGGCCGAACCGATTACTTCGGCCAGGTCGGTAGCCGTAATGGCAATTTCGGCCAGGATATATAGCGGTATATTAATTGCAGGTGGGTATTCTTCGTGGCACACCTGTGCCAGGTCGCGCCGGCTCACAATGCCGAGCCGGGCGGCCATGGTTTGCAGCAGAATGGCCATCAGGTTGGACATCAGCAGCACCCAGATGAGCGTGTAGTTGTAGCGGCTCCCACCGGCGATGTCTGTGGCCCAGTTGCCGGGGTCCATGTAGCCTACAGAGGCCATGAGCGCTGGACCTGTTACCGCCAACCAACGCTGCCAGTTGGTTCCCTTGGTTGGAAAATTAACCGTTTCGTGGACTTCGGAAAGCGAGCGAGAATTGTGTGTGCGGCGAGGCATTAAAGTTTTCTCTTTTGCGCGTTATAATTTAGGTGAAACTAAATCATTATACAAAAAAGGCCCTTGATGTCAAGGGCCAAAATTATGGAGGGTCAAAGTTTCTTTTCGGCCGCTATTTTCAACTTTTGAAGACGGTCCTGCCAGAAGCCTTCATATTGCTCCAGCCAAGCCTGTACTAGCGAGAGTGGCTGCGGATTAATGCGATACCAAAGCTCTCGGCCACGGCGCTGCTGTTGAAGCAACTGGGCGCCGCGCAGCACGCGGAAGTGCTTGCTAACTCCGGGGCGGCTGATGCGCGGGATGTTGGCCGCCAGGTCGCCGGCTCGCAGCGGCCCGCGCTCGCGCAAAATATCGAGGATTTGTCGACGGGTTGGGTCAGCGATAGCGTGGAAAGCGGATGCGGCCGTATTTATGATACTTCCACCGCTTGTTTCAAATCTGTCAGAGTTCCTGACATTGTCCAGCCTTGGACATGGCCTTCGTAGGCCGATTTGCCTAGTGCTTCGCCAAGTTTTTTAAAACCGGTGTGGGTTAGTGTGACCTTCGTGCCGCTCTCGGTAGGCTCTAGGCGAAATGTAACCAGAGTGGAAACCGGCCATGGCTCCGCTTCCCCGAGCTCCGATTTCCAACTGAAGGCTAGCTCCTTTTCCGGGACGATCTTGAGCACTTCACCGGTGAACATATATGGACCCTCACTGGGCTGTTCCCCCTGCATCTGGAAGCGGCCGCCCACGCGGTGTTCAAAGATCAGGTCTTTGGCAAACCATTCCTGCATAGCTGCCTGAGTGGAAAGTTTGCTCCAAACAACCGGGGGAGGGGCGTCGATCTCAATTTCGAATTGGATGGTCAGGTCTCTTTCAATATGCGTGGCTAACATCTTTCCTCCATAATGCGTAACTGTATGGTTACATAATAGTTTACAAAGAGGATCTAGTCAAGGGCACTTTCTAAATGAATAGGCGCCAGAGGAAGAAGACGGCCATGCCAACTACGATAGTGAGCAGCAGGCTGTGGCGTCGCCAGGAGATTAACACCGCTGCTAAGCTGGCGAAGAGGGCGGCATTTCCTATTCCCAACGATAATTGGCCGTTTGGCAGAAACACGGCTGGCAAGATAATGGCAGAAAGCACCGCGGGCGGAACGTAGCGTAGAGCGCGGAAAAGGCCCTCAGGCAACTGGCGGCGGCTGAACCACATGAGCACGGGGATGCGCGTGGCCATGGTGGCGAACGTCATGCCAGCTATGAGCACGAACTCATTCATCGGGCAGTCTCCGCTTGGGGCCAGAACTGCTCTGCCAGCATACCGGCGCTGATGCCCAGAACAGCCGCTAGCAGCAGACCCAGCTGGTTGGGAAGCCCGTTGGCTAACAAGGCGGAGCCTCCGGAGACCAGCACGGAAATCAAAACGGGATTGCCTTTGACCATTGGCACCAACATGCCAATAAAGGTGACCACCATGGCGTAGTCCAGCCCCCAGCTTTGCGGGTCGCGAATCTGCTGGCCAGCAACGATGCCAATCCAGGTGACCAACTGCCAGTTAGCGTACATGGCCAGCTCTGAGCCAAGTAAGTACCAGCGCTTGTGTGCCTCGGTCTCGGCTTCGTCGAAGTGCTGGGCGGCCATCACAAAGGATTCGTCCGTCAACCAGAACCCGAGAGGCAGCAGCCAACGCAACTGCAGTTTGTTGAGGTGGGGGGCCAAAGTGGCGGAATACAACATATGGCGCAGGTTGACCACAAAGGTGGTGAGCACGATGATGACTTCAGGCGTTCCCGCAGCAACAAGGCCCACCGCGATGAACTGGGCCGAGCCGGCAAAAACAAGGGCGGACATAGCCGCGGCGCCTAGAGGCGAGAAGCCGCTGGTGACAGCCAGGGCGCCGTAGATGAGGCCGAAAGGCATGGCACCCACCAGCAGGGGGAACGTATCTCGGGCGCCGGCCAGAAGGGCGGAACGGGACGTGTCATCTTTGGTCATGGAATGACGCAGATTGTAATTGCTATGGGGCCGAGCCCCCGGCTCGTATTTATTCGATAGGAGCGAAGGGATCGTTCTCGGGCGGCTCAGGAGGGCGCGGGCGCCGGATGAAGAAACTGGCGGCGAAGACGCCAACGATACTGAATAGTGCTGCACCAACCACCCAATACACCGTGGTGTTGGCGGCGCGCGCCTGAGCTTCAGGGCTGAGGGAGACGGTGGTAGGCTCGGCTTGCGGCGTGGTCTGGGCGCTGCCGCCCGGACCAGCCAACTCCCCTAAGGTAGCATTGAGGGTTGAGGGAGGCGTTGGCTGGGTGGCGGTGACGGAGGCGGTGGGCGTGATATTGGGGTCCTGGGTGGGGGTGGAGGTAGGTTCGGAGCCTGCGGGCTTGATAATGATCTCGTCGCCGGGATGGATAAAGCCGCCTTCTGGAAGATTGTTGAGTTGCAGGATCTCGGCCAAGGGCACGTTGTAGATTGCGGCCAGGGTCCACAGAGTTTGGCCAGTGCGGATGATGTGCACCACGGAGCCATCCGGCTGGGGCTGCGCGATTGTGACTGGGATCATTACCGGAGCGGGAGTGGCCACGCTTTGGTTCGAGGAATCGCTAGGCGCGTAGCTGCCACCGGCAACATAGGCAATGTCGCAGATGTAGTAGTAGCGGCCATTGCCGTCGGTGGCGACGCCGCAACCGAATTCAACGTATGTCGGTGAGATCATGTAGGGGTTGTGGTCTGGGGATTGCTTCCACCAACTGATGGCTTCTTCGGGAGTCATACCCAATCCATAAACGCCGATTTCGGTAATAAAGAATTGCTCCCCTTCACCATAGCCAGCGGCATAGGCGCGGTCGCGCGGGCGGGAGCCACCGGGACCGGCGTGCACATCGCTGGTTTGAACGATGGAGCCCAGGTAATCGGCTTGGCCCTGGGCGATCTGCATCAGGGTGTCGTTTGTAGTGTAAGCGGGCAGCCCGTTCTGAGCGCGGTATTCGTTGATAAGCGCCATGATCTGGCCGGGAGTGCCCTGATTAGGGGGAGCGGCCGCGGCCGGCAGCGAGGTTGGCAGCAGCGTGGAAAGCAGCAGGATAAGGAAAAGGATGGGGCGCATCGGAGGCTTGCGTTGTTCGATATTACCATCTAGGGCGCACGTGTGGACTTAAACCTTTGACCGTGGCAGAATACCTGACAATGGATTTCTCGTTTTTCCGGGAACCTTTTCTTGACAAGGGCCGGATACATAAAGGCTTATTTGCTCTTTTTATTGGAATCAATCTCTTAGCCTGCTTGAATGCTTTGTTGCAGCACCCGGAAATTGGCTACGACGCAAATGATCATCTTCTCTATATGCAGGTGCTCTCAACGCGATTGCCAACCAGCGACGATACGCGGGAATTCTTCAGCCCACCGCTCCCCTATTTTTTGCCCTCACTGGTCAATACCATTTGCCTAAACGGAGATGCGAGCCCAACGAATGAAAAGGACTGTCGGTACGCCGGTGGGAAGTTTGGGCAGAGACTTAATGTATTGCTGTCTATTGGAACGACGTTTTTCTTAATTAGGATTGCCCAATTGTGGTTCCCGGATAACATCCAGTTTAGGCTGCTCAGCCTTTTCTTCTTGGGGATCTTGCCTGTTTACTACAAAACATTCTCGCAGTTCTGGGGGCAGCCCTATGTCGCCTTCTTCTCCACGCTGGCCATTTGGTACTTTTTCTCTCTTATAAAGGCATCCAAACAGTTTTCTTGGAAAAGTGGAATCAAACTCGGTGTAATCTTTGGAGCTTTGATCCTCAGCCGCCAGTGGGGTTTTCTGGTTATTGCCACTATTGCCTGTTTCGTATTTGGTTTTACTTTGATCGCCAAAGAAAAAGAAGTCCCTGTGGCCCTGCTGAAGGTTATTGCGGTTTCTTTAGTAGTGAGTTTAATGGTGGGCGGGTGGTTTTACGCGTATCTGTATATAAGCAAGGGCTCATTTACGGCCTTCAATAGGCCTTCGAAGGGTTTTTCTTTTTCCAACAAGGATATTTCCTTTTACCGCAATACGGGTCTGAAAGATTTTGCATTGTTTCGCTCGCCTGTTTACGGCAGTTTCAACGATATGTTCATCCCCACTTTCTATTCTGACGTTTGGGGGGATTACTGGGGTTTTTATACTCTTCCAAATCTCACGGACAAGGTTCTGGCGATCTGGGATTGGAACAGCACTGACTACAACCAGGCTCGCGATTATTTGGGCAGGGTGAATTTGGTCTCGCTCTTCCCCAGCTTGCTCATGGTGCTGGGCGGCATAGTTGGAATTGGGAGCACCTTCAAGCTGCTCAAGGAAAGAGGAGGACAGGCATCTACGATTTATTCTTCCTTTGTTTTCTTGCTCTGTCTGGTTTCGTTTATAGCTTACCTATGGTTCGTTGTTTCATATCCCACAAACGACGGGGACACGATAAAAGCGTCCTTATGATTCAAGTTTTTGTCTTGTTGGCCCCATTGACGGCGACGTTATTGCAAAAAATAGAGAAGATCAGCCCAAAGCTTTTCGTGGCTGCCATGGCGGTTTGCGTCTTGGTGGTGGTCCATAATCTCCCCGCGATGATCACTCGCTACATCTATATGCCATAATGCCGAAATCAGCCGCTGGAACCGAAATCAGCCAGAAGATGCATAAATGGTCACGACATCCGGCCGCGCCGATTGTCATTCTCGTCGCAATAAATCTTATTGTTGCCGCATTTATTTTCAACGGCTACGGGGAAAGCTGGGATGAAAACAGTATTTATATCTACGGCCGCAACACGTTGACGGCGTATCAAGTGGCGCTTTCCGGAAATGGGATCGGGCCTGCCTTGCTGCAACCATTTAACCTACGTTTCTATGGCCCCTTATATTTCGCTTTTAGCCAACTGTTCTCGACGTCCGCTCATCAGTTATTGCCGAATGTCAATGAGATCGATTTTTCGCATTTGAGCTATTTCCTGTCTTTCCAGCTTGCGCTGATATCGCTTTACTTTATTTGCCTGCGCTGGGTAAAGAAATCAGCGGCCATCGGAGCCACGCTTCTTTTTAATACCCAACCCCTGCTTTGGGGGCATGCCTTTATCAACCCCAAAGACATTCCTTTTTTAGCCTTTTTCCTGGCAAGTACCTGGTCCGGCCTTTGGATGGCGGACAGCCTTGCCAGGGAGCACCCCAGGATCACATCCATTGGCCTCAACGATTGTTGGGCAGAGACCCCGGCGCGTTTGCGCAAGCATTTTGGGCGAGGGGCGGTGGCGATTGGGGCTTTCTCACTAGTCGTGGCGATAGTTCCGATTTATAGATGGGGAGAAGCGTGGGCGCAAAGTGCGGCAACTGCAAGTTCGTCAAGCTGGGCACATAATCTTCTGGTTCGGCTTGCTCCGAATTTGGGCCAGATCCCGCTGGAGACATATCTTGCTAAATTTGCCCTTCAGGTTCCCAGGCTGAAAGCCTTGGGGATAGCAACTCTATGGGTCGTCTTTTTCCTGTTTTTGCTGGTTCTCGTACACGGCTTGGCCAATCTTCTGGTTACAAGAGTGCGCCGTTTTCTTTCCGTTTACTTCCCCGCTCTACTCGCTGGATTGGTCTTGGGATTGGCAGACGATATTCGCATTATCGCCCCAGCGGCGGGACTATTGGTCGTGGTCTATTGCCTGATCCGATTTGGGCGACGCTCAATGGTCAGCCTGGCGTTCTACTTTGCCGTCGCTGCCTTCGTGACGTATGCCTTTTGGCCCTTCCTCTGGAAAGCCCCACTGGAGAATCTAGCCGCTAGCGTTAACGAAATGTCCAATTTCCCCAAGGATGTGGGGGTTCTTTATGACGGCCAGGATCTGCGCTCGGTTGACCTTCCAAGCAGTTATTTGCCAACCCTCATCGCCATTCAACTAACCGAACCCGTTTTATTTCTAGCGGCCTTGGGGGCGGGATTTGCAATTTGGCGGAAGCGCCGTAGGGAATTGGAAGAAGGCTGGTTGCTTGCCCTCATCAGCGGCTGGTTTGTACTGCCCTTGTTGGCAATCGTGGTTTTAAGACCAACGCTTTACGATAATTTTCGCCAATTCCTATTCCTGCTTCCCCCGCTTTTTATCTTCTCCGGTATTGCATTGGATCAACTTGCCAATAAGCTGCGGCCTCTTGCATATGCGCTGGTCTTGCTGGTGCTTCTAAGCCCCGGCGTCTTTGCAATCATTCGCTCCCACCCCTATGAATATGTGTACTACAACGGTTTTGTCGGGGGGCTGGCGGGAGCGGAGGGTCGTTTTGAGATGGATTATTGGGCCACGTCTTATCGCGAAGCTGTTGAATACCTAAACCAAATTGCCCCACCTGGCGCGGGTATCTACTTGCGCGGACCGGACCACATGCTTCGTCATTTTGGCCGCCCAGACCTGGTGGCAGTTTACGAGCGTTTGTCCCAACAAACGGATACCAGCCTATACGATTATGCGGTGCTGACCACGCGGTTTGGAAGTAGTGATAATTTCTTTCCTGACGGGGTCGTGATCCATGTGATTGGACGGGAAGGCGCGGAATTTAGCGTAATCAAGAAACTTGCACCTGCACCGTGATTTTTGGAAGAAATCAAAAATCCATTAACATAAATACACACTGAGGAACCCCTTGCGGCCCGGTTTGGAGTTTGGCGGATTGCTCCACCTTGGAACCCAGGAGTTGCTGCAACATGGAGGCGTCCATTCTGCAAAGCTCGGGGTGGTCGGCGATGATGGTAGCGTAGGGGCAGAAGCCGAAGACCACTTGCGGCCCCTGCGGCCGGGCCTCCCAGTGCGGCTTGTAGTGAAGCCGTGCCAGGCGTTGCACAGCGTTCACCAGACGTTGGGTCTGGCCGGATGGTAGAGGGTCACCGGACTCGCCCAACATGCGGGCCGCCAAGGCCTTCATCGTCTGGTCATTATCAGTTTCTTTTAGCAGCGAGCGTGCTAGGGTTTCCAACCCGTCTTGCTTAGCCGCTGGCGCAAGGGCGAATAGCTGGCGCGGGCGACCGCGGCCAACGGTGGGCTGCCTGCCCGAGGCCATTATCAAGCCGCGCTGCAACAGTATATTCAGGTGGCGGCGCAGGTTGGCTGCAGTCATGCCGAAAGCAAGCCCCAGTTGGCGCGGGGAAGCGGCACCATTCTGGTCTAAGTAGTCGAGAATGCGTTGGCGCGTGGCTTGCATCATCTGATAATAACGCAAATATTTGTTATTGTATTAACGTTCATTGACAGGCTAGCACCCGCAGGTATAATGCCGCTGAAAGCAACGGGAGCACCCATGGCCCAAACTCTCTACTGGGACGCCATATATGAGGTGGCATTGGCGCTCAAAGCTGCCCACCCCCAGCAGAATTTGGAAGATGTTTCCTTAGGAGATATTTTTCGTTGGACCGTTGCTTTGCCTAATTTCGGGGATGACCAGGAGTTGGCGAACGATGACATCCTGGCCGCTATTTACCAGGAATGGTACGAGGAGATAAACCCGGTATGACTGAGCAGACTTCCGTTCCCCCAACCATTAATTCCGCCGGATACGACGTCCCGCCGGAAATGCGTCAGAGTGTAGCAGTGACTACCCTGGACCGCATCTGGAACATGGGTCGCCGTTATTCGGTGTGGCCTATGATGTTCGGCCTAGCCTGTTGCGCCATCGAGATGATCTGCACCGCGGCCAGCCGCTACGACCTGGCACGCTTCGGGATGGAAGTGATGCGGCCCAGCCCGCGCCAATCCGACCTGATGATCGTTTCGGGAACGGTGACCAAAAAAATGATCCCGCAGATCGTGCGCCTCTACAACCAGATGCCCGAGCCTAAATATGTGATGGCTATGGGCGCCTGCGCTTCCGGCGGCGGACCATTCAAAGAAGGCTACAACGTTGTTTCCGGAGTGGATCAATATGTGCCGGTGGACGTTTATGTTCCAGGTTGCCCGCCAACCCCACAGGCCCTGTTGCACGGCCTGATGAAGCTGCAAGAGAAGATCGACAAGGAATCAATCACCAAGGTGCGCTGGTATCGCAAGGATGAGATTCCAGCGATTCCCGTGCCCATTTTGGGGCCGGACATTTTCGATCCGCGTGAAAAAGCGATGATCAAGGAAAACATAAAGGCGGTCGCCCCCGCGGCCCCCGCCGCCGAGGCCGGAGCCGCTCCCAGCGGCCAGGTCAGCTGAGAGAGACATCATGGCAGAACAAGCTCCGGTAAAAGAAGCCCCTGCGGCTAAACCCACCAAATTGGAGAAGCGTTTCCCAGGCGTTGTGAAGCATGACGAACGCCCCGGATACGAGGGCCACATTGTGCAGGCGGATAAGCTGGTCGAGGTGGCCACTGCGATGCGCGATGAGATGGGCTACGACTATCTCTCATCTTTAACTGCGGTGGACTATTTGTCTGAGGCGCCCGAGGGCGAAAGCTTTATTGAAGTTGTCTATCATGTCTACAAATCCACCGGCGGCGGTTACGAGATTTACCGCGTGCAGGTGCCGCGTGATAAATGTGTGGTGCCGTCGCTGACCGCTATCTATCCAGGAGCCGATTTCCAGGAGCGCGAAGCCTGGGACTTGTATGGTGTGAAATTCGAAGGCCATCCTGATCTGCGCCGCATTCTGACCTGGGACGGCTTTGCCGGACACCCCATGCGCAAGGATTGGAAAGAGCCTTATTACGAAGAGGACCTAAAACCCTTCAAGAACCGTTGGCCAGAGGGCCAGGTCTATCGCATCGAAGACCACAACACATTTGGAAAGAACGTGAAATATCCCGAAGGCTTCGACCCGGACGGCTTTAAAGAGAGCGACGAACCTCTGCTGTACGCAAGCTTGGAGCGGGCCGCCCGTGAATACAGCGAAGATATCGATACTGAACAGGTAGTGGTGAACCTGGGCCCCCAGCACCCATCCACGCACGGCGTGTTCCGCATGGCGGTGCGCCTGGACGGTGAAACCATCGTGGCTCTGAAACCGGTGATGGGTTACCTGCATCGCAACCATGAGCAGATCGGCGAGCGCAATACCTGGACGATGAACATGCCATTCACCGATCGATTGGACTACCTCGCTTCGATGAGCAACAACTTCGGCTATGCATTGGCGGTTGAGAAACTGATGGGGGAGAAAGCAGCTCCGCCCGAGCGCGCTGAATATATTCGCGTGATCATGGCTGAACTCACTCGCATCAGCAACCACTTGTGGGCGGTGGGTTTCCTCCTTAACGATTTGGGCGCCTTCTTCACTCCGGCGTTGTATGCGATCGAAGAGCGCGAATTAATCCTGGATGTGTTCGAGGCCGTAGCTGGCTCGCGCATGATGTGTAACTATTTCCGCTTTGGCGGCGTAGCGCGCGACCTGCCTGAGGGCACGCTGCAAAAGATCAAGAACCTGGTCATCGAAAGGCTGCCGCGCAAGATCGATGAACTGAACCTGTATCTCACGGAAAATGAACTGGTGCGCAGCCGCGGTGAAGGCGTGGGAGTGATTACGCCCGAAGAAGCCATTGCCTATTCGGCCGCTGGGCCTGTGCTGCGCGCCTCCGGCGTGCCGTACGATGTGCGCCGCGCCGACCCATATGGCATCTATGACCGCTTCAAGTTTGATGTGGCAGTGCGCTACCACGGCGATGTATACGACCGTTACATGATCCGCATCGACGAAATGCGCCAGAGCTTGCGCATTCTGCAGCAAGCTGTCAAGGACATTCCCGGCGGCGAGATCATGACCGGTAAGAACCCCTATCAAGTGCGCGTGCCGGCCGGCGAGTCCTACGGGCGCGTGGAAGGGCCGAAAGGCGAATTGGGCTTTTATATTGTGTCAACCGGCAAGGCCAACCCTTACCGCTATCATGTGCGCGCCCCATCCTTTATCAATTTGACCATTCTCGAGAAAATGTGCGTCGGCCAAAAGATCGCCGACGTAGTGGTGAACCTCGGCTCGATTGATATCGTGTTGGGTGAAGTGGACCGCTAGACCAAGGAAGCGGAGACTGATTAATGTACGGAATCGGCATTCTAAAAGGCATGTGGGTCACCCTGGTCCATTTTGGCCAAACCTTTGTGGATGACCTGCGCTGGTTCGGCAGGCGCTATTACACGGCAGAGGGCATTGAGCACCGCCGCAGTAAGGACGCTGAAGGCATTTTCACTGTGCAGTATCCGGAAGAGAAGCTTCCCGTGCCTGAGGAGTTCCGCTTCATTCCCTTCCTGGTGTATGACGTCGACGAGCAGGGGAACAAGCATGACCGCTGCACTTCCTGCGGCATCTGCGCCAAAGTGTGCCCGCCGCAGTGTATTTGGATCGTGCGCACCGAGGACCCCGAGACAAAGCGCCCAGTGCCTGAACCGGTGGATTTCTTCATCGACACGGATATCTGCATGAATTGCGGCTACTGCGCCGAATATTGCCCGTTTGACGCCATCAAGATGGACCATGATTACGAGCTGGCATCCTACGATCGGCACGTCGAGCATATCTATAACAAAGAGAAGCTTTCCAAGCCGGCCTCATATTATGCCCAGATTCGACCGACCAACTACGCCCGAGAGGAAGCCGCTCGCGCAGCCGAAGAAGCTAAGAAAGCCGAAGCGGCCGCTGCTCGAGCGCAAGCCTAGTTCCTGGGCTGACTATGTATAACGAAGATACAGAGATAATCTTCCCCTTGAGGGTCGCCAAATCGTTGCGCGACCTTCACGGCGACGATTGGAAAAAGATCGTCGACAAGGCGGCCAAGGCTGCCCCAAACTCCGCTGAGGCGGTCAGCTTTGTTTTGGCCATGGCGCGGGTGGATGGCTGCAATACCTGCAATGCAGATTCGTTTCGGGCCATGAAGGGCTGCACACTGTGCGCCCAGGACGCCGTGCGCCGCTACCGGGGTGGAGAGAAGGCCTTAATAAAAGTCGTTGATAAAGCCAGGGCAGACGTTGAGAGATGGTCGTAATTTATGGCTAAAGACCTAATTAGCGAACAAAGTGTTCTGGCGGCCCTGAGAAAAGTAAAAGATCCCGGGGTAGGTAAGGATTTGATTGCGCTAAATGCCGTGCGCAACCTGCAGGTCAAAGGGGATGATGTAAGCCTTGAGTTAGTATTGATTACACCAGCCCACCCATTTGCAGACAAGATTGAAAAAGACGTCCGGGCGGCCTTGGAAAAGGCCGGGGCCGGCAAGGTGAAGGTAAGTCTGGATGCGGAAGTCCCCAATGACGGCCGGCATCGAGAAGAAGGCGCGGCAGGAGTCAAAAACGTCATCGCGATAGCCTCAGGCAAGGGTGGGGTGGGCAAGAGCACCGTGGCGGTCAATGTCGCTGTGGCGCTGGCCCAGGCTGGTGCCAACGTGGGCCTGCTGGATGCAGATATTTACGGACCTAATATTCCCACCATGATGGGGGCAGAGCACCTGCCTGCCCAGCAGGCCAATGACAAAAATCAACTTACTCCTGCGGAAGCTTACGGTGTAGAGCTAATGTCCATCGGCTTCCTGGTCAAACCTGAGCAGGCCATGGTATGGCGCGGCCCCATGCTGCATACAGCCCTGCGCCAATTTATCAACGACGTGCTGTGGGGCGAACTGGATTATTTGATTGTGGACATGCCGCCCGGCACCGGCGATGTGCAGCTCTCCCTGGCGCAAACCACACCGATCAGCGGCGGCATTATTGTGACGCTGCCGCAAAGGGTTTCTGTGGACGACGCCCGCCGTGGGGCCGAGATGTTCCGCCAACTGCACGTCCCTTTGATGGGGGTAGTAGAGAATATGAGCTACATGGAAATGCCGGACGGGACGCGCGTCGAGGTGTTCGGCAGCGGTGGGGGCGAAGCGCTGGCCAAGGAATTCGGCATTCCGTTTATTGGCAGCATCCCCATGGAGCCGGATGTACGCGTTGGAGGAGATGCCGGACGACCCATTGTGAACGCCCATCCGGAATCGGCAGCCGCCAAAGCCTTGAAGGCTATCGCGTCAGATATTTCCTTGATGGCATCGGCGGCCGCACTGGGGAGCCAGAGTGAAGCAGTTTCCATCAATATCGTGGATGAGTAGAATTCGCCGTAAACCCGCCCTTTGTGGTTAAATCAGATATCTCTATGACCGAAGCTCGACCGCCCGAGACTGTTTCGCCACAGATTATCGGCATCCGTTTCCAAAAAATAGGCAAGCTTTACCATTTCGACGCCACCAAAGAGCCGGAGATCAAGCCGGGCGATTACGCTATTGTGGAAACCAGCCGGGGGGTGCAAATGGGCCAGGTAGTCCAGCGGTTGGATGCGCCGCCCAAACCCCCGCAGGGCAGTTGGAAATCCATTGAGCGAAAAGCAACTGAAAAAGATATGGAGGCCTATAAGGGGTGGCAGAAGAAAGAGGTCGAAGCCATGATCGAATGCCGGGCCGCCGCATCCCGGCTTAAGATCGACGGGGTGAAAATTGTCAAAGCGGAATTTAGCTTTGATGGCAAAGCCCTGACCTATTTGTATAACTTCGAAAATGATGAAGATATCGATCTGGAAAAATTGCGCAAGGATATGCAAAAACGCTACCAGAATTCCAAGATCGAGATGCACCGCATTGGGCCGCGGGATGTGGCCAAGATATTAGGTGGCATGGGCGCCTGCGGTCTGGAATCGCGCTGTTGCTCAACCTTCCTCACGGATTTCAGTCCAATTTCAATTAAGATGGCCAAAGCTCAGGGCATCTCGCTGGATCCCAGTGAGATCACCGGCATGTGCGGGCGTTTGCGTTGCTGCCTGATCTACGAGTACGAACAATACGTCGAGGCACGCAAGACGCTGCCCAAGCGCGGCAAAGAGGTGGTCACCCCGCTGGGCAAAGGCAAGGTGCTGGATGTGGTGCCGCTGAAGCAATCCATGATTGTGAGCTTGGCGGATGGCAAGCGCGCTGAATTCCTGAAGCATGAAGTGGAACCTTGGGATGAACTGGAGGCATTGCGCCGCAAGTCGGAAGGGCCTTGTGACCGCCACGAGAACGGCGGCTGCGACTGCGGCAAGACCGAAGGCAATAAGCCCAAAACGGATGATTAGTGTTACGTCACCGCTGATTTAGATCCAAAACGTTGATCAAACTTAATCCGCGCGTTAGGCTTAAGCTCCAGGACCCTGGTCCAGAGCCGAGCACTGCGCTAGGGCGCCTTTACAGAAACCTGTGGAGGTTGGCCTTGCTGGTGCTTAGCATTTGGCTGTTCATCCTGGCGATTAGCTTGATGAAGGAAGGTGCCAAGGTTCTTGGCCCCTTCATCCAGCACTTTTTTGCAATTGGGAACATCGCCAACAGCCTGGGTTTCGGCTGGCTTTTCGCGTATGGAGTGATGAGCGGGTCCCCGGTTGCAGCCGCTGCACTAACGTTTTTCAACGCGCAGGCCATTACCGATCTGGATGCGTTTGCCATGATCATCGGCAGCCGGTTGGGCGCCAGCCTCATCGTGCTGCTTATCGGCTTCATATATGTGCTGCGCGGCCGCGGGCGCTCCGAGAGCCTGGGGATCGGCTTGACGTCGTTGATGGTCACCGGCAGCACATATCTGGGGGCGCTGGGATTGGGCTATGCATTACTTTCCAGCGGTAGCTTGGACTGGGTGCAGTTCCGGGGCGGAACGGTGGTGTCGTCTATTGTAGATGTGCTTTTTTCGCCGATTGTCGCCATTGTTACCCTTTGGCTGCCAGGCTGGATAGTCTTCATTGTTGGCATGCTAGTCATTGTGGCGAGCTTTAAGTTGTTCGACACCTTCTTGCCCACAGCATCCTTAAAGCAAAGCCAGTTTGGGCGTGTATCGCGCCTGGTTTATCGGCCAGTGGTCATGTTTATATTGGGTTCGCTGGTCACCTTGATGTCCATGTCAGTCAGTGTGTCGATTTCCATCCTGGTGCCATTAAGTAATCGCGGCTTTGTGCGCAGGGAGAATATCATCCCCTACATTATGGGCGCTAACATCACCACCTTCATTGATACATTATTGGCTGCCGTCCTATTGCAGAACCCTCGCGCATTTACGGTGGTGTTCGTGGAGATGTTCAGCATTGCCGTCGTTTCGGCCGTAATTTTGGCATTCTTCTTCCGCTCCTACGAGCGCAAGGTTCTGGATATCGTTGAGTGGCTAGTCAGTAGTAATCGCAATCTGGCCGTGTTCATACTGGCCATATTCTTGATTCCAGTAATCTTGTTGCTCATTTGAACTTGTAAAGGGATGACCTATGCACATCTTAATTGCCAGTAACGCAACCGAACCATCCAGTTTGGCCTTGGACTATGCATTGTTGCTTGCCAAAAAGACAAAGGCCGAACTCACGCTGGTACACATCGTTCGCCGTTCCGTTGACCGCGCCGCGGGCAAGGCGCATTTGAAAGCGCAGAAGGCGCGGCTGGGCAAAGCGGGATTGACGGCTGGTTTGCTGCTGCGCGTCGGTGAACCCGTCCAGCAGATCATTCACCTGGCCCATGAAGAAGAATATGACTTAGTGATCGTAGGTGAAAACTCTCCGGAGAGTGCATTGCGACGCCTAATAGGGCCCATTAACGAGCAAGTGATCGCCCAGGCGCCATGTCCAGTATTGGTTGTAAAGGCTGTGCCGAAGAAGGTAAAACGCTTCCTGATCCTGGATGGTGGCCAGCAGGGACTGGCTATGTTGCGCCGCTTCTTGCGTTACACCGGCGGCCTGCTTAGACGAAACTCGGAGGTCACGCTTCTGCATGTTATGTCGCAGATAGGCGCCAGTTACCGCATTAGCGACTGGGGGTTGGGTGCCGAAGCCGCGGAATTGATCAAAAAGCAAAGTGTGGAAGGGCAGTGGCTTGCGGAAGGCTTGGCGATTTTGGAGAAAGCCGCGAAAGTAAAGGCGGTGCCTAAAGTGCGACATGGGCTAGTAGTTGACGAGATCTTAGAAGAAGCAGAACAAGGGGGCTACGACTTGATCGTTTTGGGAAACCATCGCAGGGGCGGGTGGAGAGAAGTTCTGGTCGACGACATCGCCAGGCAAGTACTTGCCCGCGCTCTTTGCTCGGTCCTGGTGGTGCATGCGGGCTTGGACTTGGCGGAAGCCGGAAAGGTTTAGGTGGCCATGGCGACGGTGCGATATATAGTAAATGATGTGAAAGAAAGCATAGCCTTTTACACCGAAAAATTGGGCTTTCAATTGGAGGAGCAATGGGGGAACGTTTTCGCCACCGTGAAACGAGGGGACTTAGAGCTATGGTTAGCTGGACCCGATACTTCGGCCGCCAAGCCGATGCCGGACGGCCGGCAACCGGAGCCGGGTGGCTGGAACCGTTTGGTCATTGAGGTAGAGGATCTGCGGCTGTTGGTGGAAGAATTGAAAGCTGGGGAAGCCTTTTTCCGCAATGAAATTATCACCGGCCCGGGTGGACAACAAATCCTGCTCGAAGACCCTTCAGGCAATCCGATCGAATTGTTTCAGCCTGGCTAACACTTCGCTGGACTGGTAATGTGGCTCTTGACGCTTGCTTGACAAGTGCTTATAATCTGTTGACGCTAATTCATCATATTAATATAACTAATTCCATTCATCAGAGGAATAATGCTGAAAACCGCAAATTCATTTGATTTCATCGAATTCTTGGCCAGCGGCAACAACGGTCACGGCGACCAGTTGCCATCATTAGAGGCGCTAAGCGCCGAATATGGCGTCAGTGTTTCCGTGCTACGCGAGCAGCTTCAAGCAGCCCGCACTCTGGGGTTGGTGGAGGTGCGCCCCCGCACCGGGATCAGACGACTGCCATATTCATTTACGCCTGCAGTGCGCGAAAGCTTGTTCTACGCAATGGCGCGTGAGCGCCGCAGTTTCGACCAGTTCGCCGATGTGCGCAGGCACCTTGAGCGTGCTTACTGGTTCGAGGCCGTCGAGAGCCTGACACCCGAAGATATCAGCCAGTTGCAGCTATTAGTTAAGCGCGCCGAAGACATGTTGCATGGCAGTCCTATCCGCGTTCCCCACGGCGAGCACCGTGAACTGCACCTCACGATCTTTCGCCATTTAGAGAACCCTTTCGTGCTTGGCCTCATGGAGGCTTACTGGTCGGCTTACGAGGCGGTGGGTCTCAGTCGCTACGAAGGCATAACTTATCTTGAACAGGTATGGACCATGCACCGCCGCATCGTCGAAGCGATCGCTGCCGGCGATTTCGTCGCCGGCCATCAACTGCTCAATGAGCATTTTGACCTGATGGACAATCGACCGGAATGATCGTTAAGGAGCATCAATGACCACAGCGCAAGTAAAGGAAACACCCGCAAAAAAAGGCAAGCAAGTTATCAATGACTTCTCGATGACCGTAGCCACTATGAATGGATCAGGGAGCCAGACCTCAAACCTGACCTTGTTGCGGGCTTTATTCAAGATGGGTATTCCCGTATCGGGCAAGAACTTGTTCCCATCCAATATTCAGGGTTTGCCCACCTGGTACACCATCCGGGTCAGCAAACAGGGCTATCTCTCCCGCCGCGACACGCAAGAGGTGGTAGTGGCTATGAACGCAGATACCTTCGTACAGGACCTGGAGAGCGTTGTTCCGGGCGGCGCATTTTATTACGGCGATCACCTGCAATTCGACATCAACCGGGATGATATCTCCATCTATTCCTTCCCTGCCAAGCGGCTTGCCAAGGACTCGGATGCCCCGGCTAACCTGCGCGACTATGTGGCAAATATGGCCTATGTGGGTGTGCTGGCGCAGATGATGGATATCGACATGCTGAAGATCCGCGAAGCGCTCGAGTATCACTTCGAGGGCAAGGCCAAACCCATCGCCCTCAACATGGCTGTCATCGAAGCCGCGCATGCCTGGGCGGCCGAGAACCTCAAGAAGAGTGACCCTTACCGTGTCGAGCCCATGGACAAGACCGCTGGATACGTCATGGCGGACGGCAACACGGCGGCGGCGCTGGGTGCCATCTTCGGAGGCGTGCAGTTTGCCGCCTGGTATCCCATTACTCCGGCTTCCAGTCTGGCTGAATCGCTTTCGCAAAACATTGCGGACTTTCGCGATAAGGAAGGCCAGGATGGCAAGACCTACGCTATCGTGCAGGCTGAAGACGAGCTGGCCGCCATTGGTATGGCGATCGGAGCTGGCTGGTCGGGCCTGCGCGCTATGACCTCTACCTCCGGCCCCGGCATTAGCTTGATGAGTGAGTTTGCTGGCCTGGCCTATTACGCCGAAATCCCTCTGGTCATCTGGGATGTACAGCGCGTTGGCCCCAGCACGGGCTTGCCCACGCGCACCTCACAGGGAGATATCCTCTCGACGCATTTCCTGGGGCACGGGGATACGCAGCATATCCTCTTGCTGCCCGGGTCGGCACGGGAATGTTTTGAGTTTGGCTGGAAAGCTTTCGATTTGGCCGAGCGCATGCAAACGCCCGTGTTCGTGATGAGCGACTTGGACCTTGGCATGAACCAGTCGATGATCAAGCCTTTCGAATATCCTGACAAACCAATGGACCGCGGCAAAATATTATGGGAAAAGGATCTCGAGAAACTCAAGGATCGCTGGGGCCGCTACAAAGATGTGGATGGGGATGGTATCCCTTACCGCACAGTTCCTGGCAACAAGTTCCCGCAGAGCGCTTGGTTCGCCCGCGGTACCGGCCACAACGAATTCGCCCGCTATAGCGAGAAACCTGAAGACTGGGAATTGAACATGGCCCGCCTAAAGGTTAAATACGAGACCGCCAAGCAATTTGTTCCTGAGCCCATAATCGAAAATATGAAAGGCGCCAAGGTGGGCATTGCGGCTTTTGGTTCGGCCGACCCGGCAGTCCTGGAGGCTAGGGACTATCTAAGCGAAGAGGGAATCAAGACGGATTACCTGCGCTTGCGCGCCGTCCCATTCACCGATGTAGTCCGCGATTTTGTCAAATCCCACGATAAGGTTTACGTGGTGGAGATGAACCGCGATGGGCAGATATACAAGCTGTTGGTGCTTGAATATCCAGACTTGGCCACCAAGTTACATTCCCTTACTAAATTCGACGGCTTGCCGCTTAACGCCCGCTGGGTCAAGGAAGCGGTGCAGGCCAAGGAGCAAAGCAAATGAGCGAAACCAACGGACAAACTGCTACCAGTGTGCAATTGAATATAGTTGGCCTTTCCAAGAATGATTATCGCGGCCAGCCCACCACGCTGTGCGCTGGTTGCGGTCACAATTCAATCTCCAACCAGATCATCGCCGCGGCCTATGAACTGAACATAGTCCCGGAAGAGGTTATCAAGATGAGCGGCATCGGCTGCTCAAGCAAGAGCCCGGCCTATTTCCTTAATCGCAGCTTTGGTTTCAACAGCCTGCACGGCCGCATGCCGTCGGTAACCACCGGCGCCATATTTGGCGACCATTTGTTGAAGGCCATTGCCCTTAGCGGCGACGGTGATACCACCAACATCGGCATGGGCCAGTTCAAGCACGTTATGCGGCGTAACGCTCCAATGGTTTACATCGTGGAGAACAATGGCGTGTACGGACTTACCAAGGGTCAGTTCTCCGCCACGGCGGAGATGGGCTTGCACCTGAAATATCAAGGTGTCAACCATTACTTCCCGGTGGACATTGTGCAGGAAGCCATGGCTTCAGGCGCCACCTTCGTGGCGCGCTCCTTTGCCGGCGACGCCAACCAGGTGAAATCGTTGATCAAGGCGGCCCTCAGCCACAATGGCACCGCCATCCTGGACATCATCAGCCCTTGTGTTACCTTCAACAACAATGACGATACACGGCACTCATATAGCTGGGGACGCGAACACGAAGAACCACTGCACGACTTCACTTTTATCCCCCACGAAGAAGAGATCCAGGTCAGTGACTTTCCTGAAGGCACCACGCGCAAAGTGGAACTCCATGATGGTTCCACGATCATGCTAAAAAAGCTCCACCGCGATTATGACCCAACCAGCAAGGCGGCAGCCATGCGCGTGATCGAGGAATCGCACAACGAAGAAGTCCTGCTTACCGGCCTGATCTACGTGGAACCCGAGCGGCCCTCGTTGATCGATATCTATGAACTGCCCAAGGATCGTCCCCTCAATCGCATGGACGAAAAAGAACTGCGCCCTCCTAAGAAAATGATTGAAAAAGCAAACGCCATGATGTTCTAGTCGCCAACAAAAAACGGAGACCGAAGCCGGTCTCCTTTTTGTGAGTTGAACCTCTCGTCTTACACCTGAGGCGATAAATTGGGATTAATTCCCTAAAGGATTCAGACAGTTGAAAGTTCTTAAATTCCTGCTCCGAGTTCATTGCGGTGCCCATTTTGGTCTTGTTCGTCCTGGCTTTTCCCATCAGTCTGACTTTGCGCAGCGTTGGCAATCTGCTTTTTGAGGCCAATACCACCAAGAGCTTGGTACGGCAGAGCCTGCTAAATTCAGAGCTGGGTGGCAGGCTTGCCCGTCGTGGCGCCGAACAGATATTGGGCGAACAGGGTGGGGACCCTTCTGCCCAGGATGCCACTTCCCAGATCCTGGCTAATTTGACGGAAGAGGATTGGCGCGAGATCACCGAGCTCATCGCGCCGGAAGACTTGGTTTCTCAAACTCTGGACAAAGTCGTGGATGCCTTCTCGGAATGGCTCAATACTCCGAAGGCAGATTTCCCCGATTTGAATCTGGATATCTCTAGTTGGAAATCCAATGCTGTCAAGCAGGCCAGTGCTGTTGCCACGGTCGTATTGGATGCCCTGCCTGACTGCGACGTTGCCCAAGTGACTGATATGACCCAGCGGGCTGCCCAGGATCCCGCTTCCATTCTAGAGGCATTACCCGCCTGCAAGCCGCCCGACCCCTTTTACAGCCAGATCATTGACCGGGCGGATCGAGTTATGACGCAAATCGTCAGCGGAGTCCCTGATGTCGTTGACCTCAGCCGCTTCACCCAGGGCAAAACGGCCCCGGCCGAACTGGTGAGTCTCAGGGGGAGCATGTTGTTGCTGCGGACCTGGTTGACCTGGGGATGGGCTTTGGTTTTGGGGGTTGCGCTTCTGGCGGCCATCCTGGCAGCCAGTGACCTGAAATCGTTTTTGGCTTGGTTTGGGTGGCCGCTGGTAGCGGCAGGGCTGGTTACAGTGCTTTTGGCTTTCCTGATGTTGATATTTAGGTTTGAATTCCTGGATCAGCTTATGGCTTCGTCCGCGGGCCAGCAAAACGTGGCCCTGCAGGCACTCCTTGGCGCTTTGAGCGGAGGAGCGCTGCGGCTGGTGGCCGGCCCTGTGATTCTCGAGGGAGCGATAGCCGCCCTGGTGGGTAGCGGCGCAGTCTTATATGGCCGCGTGTTGGACCGCAGGGAAAAGTCCCCGGGGATTCCCCTCAATCGGAGGAAGATCGGTTTATAGCCTTGCTGGTGGGGTTAAAGGCCGCTGGCCCAAGGTGTAGAGCATCACTAAATTGGGCGGCCGCATGGCGCCGATCGGGTAGCCGGAGATAACTACCACCTTCTGTCCCGGCTTCATGGACCCGGAGCCCAGCGTGGTTGCCTCAATGCTATTCAGCATTTCGTCCACGTTAGCAGATAGACTGACCATGATGGGTATTACCCCCCAATAGAGGGCCATGCGGTTGTATGTGCGCGGCTCCGGCGTGAGCCCTAAGATGGGTACACGCGGCAGTGCCTTGGACATCAGCCGGGCTGTCCTACCGGAAGACGTGAAAACGGTGACCGCGGCAACATTAACGTCCTGCGCTAATTCACGCGCCGCTCGAGTGATGGAAACCGCGTCGTCGCGCATATCCGACGAGCTGGATCCCTTCCAGTGTCCCCATTGGCGCATGTGGTTTTCGGCCTCCTGGATGATAGCTTCCATCATAGCGACCGTCTCGACAGGATATTTTCCCACAGAGGTCTCGCCCGAAAGCATGACCGCATCCGTGCCGTCAAAGATGGCGTTGGCCACATCGGAAGCCTCGGCGCGGGTGGGTCGAGGATTCAGGATCATAAATTCCAACATTTGTGTGGCGGTAATAACCAGCTTACCCTGCTGGTTAGCAGCATCAATGATCTGCTTTTGGGCGATGGGCACAGTTTCCGGTGGAAGCTCAACACCCAGGTCGCCGCGGGCCACCATGACTCCGTCAGCCACTTCCAGGATTTCGCGCAAGTTTTCCAGGGCTTCGCCGCGTTCGAGTTTGGCGATAATGGGTGTATCGGCCCTGTCAGGTGCCAGATTGCTGAGTGCCCCACGGGCGCGGGCAATATCTTCGGCGTTGCGCACGAAGGAAATAGCCACCATGTCAACGCCCAGTTCCAGTCCCTTGGCCAGGTCTTCTTCGTCTTTGGCTGTAAAACCGGGTATGTCGATCTTTGCCCCTGGCAGATTAATACCCTTGTGAGATTTAAGCGGCCCCCCAACGATCACGGTGGCTTGGACAGAATTCTGCTTAACTCCGGTAACCTTCAGTTCCAGGTTGCCATCGTCCAGCAGTATCTGGCTTCCCTTTTCTACAAAACGCGGCAACTCGGCAAAGTCTGCAGGGATGCCGGCCGCAGCGTGGTCCGTGGTTAAGGTAATGTTGTCGCCTGGCTTCAGTTCGATCTTGCCTTCAGGCAGATCACCCACGCGGATCTTGGGGCCTTGCAGGTCTTGCAGGATACAGATGGGTTTGCCGGCCCGTTCGGCCGCCGCCCGAACACGGGGCACCAGTGCAGCATATTCTTCGTGCGTGCCATGGGAGAAATTGAGGCGGGTTACATTCACACCGGCTGCAATCAGGCGGTCCAGAGTTCCCGCATCCTGGCTGGCTGGGCCCAAAGTAGCAACGATTTTGGCGCGGCGTTCAATCACGGGCTTAATAACCCTTCCTTGTAGTTGCGGTTACGAGACCGGAATTAGGCATGCTTTTAGGGAATGCTGAGTATGCTGGCAAAGGCGGATAAACAATACGCAGGTTATGATTGTGAGAAAGATTATAATGTGCTGTATTTTTAATCCGCGGAGATTTTCCGCTATTTTTGGATTCGGACTGGGCTTATGAAGGTTGGGCAAGGCACATTGCGATTGATATTGTCGGCCATCGTCCTCTTCCCGACCCTATTTTCCACCCCCTCCGCAAAAAGTATTGATCTGGCTGATCCATCTATTCCGGCATGCCGCCTAACCGGCGCGGACGGAATAGATGACCTGGTTGCCTACAATCCTGCCCAACAACCACTGGCCATATCCGCGAAGGGTGCGCCCGCAGCCCAGATTCAAGCTGCAGATCTGGCTTCGCTCCAGTTGGGCGATGCTTGCGCCGTCATTTGGGGCACCACCACCATAGGGGCGCCGCAGGATTGGCTGGGGTACCCCATATTCGCGGCGCAGTTGAATACGCAGGTTCCCTATGTATATTTGGCGGCAAATCTGATCAACGCCGGCCTGGTGGACGTCAGTGGCTGTCCGGATTCTGGCGTGCAATCCAACGGAGCTGCAACCACCTGCGGTTTGCAGAAGGCGGCCCCTCTGGTGATCGAGTGGCAGAACAGATTCGATGAGGATATCCTGGATACGGCGCGGGCGAATGGACTCCCCGCACCGTTGCTTAAGCGCATCTTCATGCAAGAGTTGCAGGTGTGGCCAGGCGTCTCGCCTGAATTCGTGCACTTTGGCTTTGGCCATGTTACCAACGTGGGTTTGGACCCACTCTTGATCTTCAACCCCGCGTTTTTTACAAACACCTGTCAGGCTGTCTTTACGGCCGATACCTGCGCAGCAGGGTATCTGGGCCTTTCTCCGGGTCTCAGGACCTTGCTGAGGGACTACATCCTGACCCAGTATGTGGATGCCGAATGTACTGGATGTCCCGGGGGCATTGACGTAGCCAAGGCGGTCAGCAGCATTGATGTGTTTGCCAAGCTGTTGATTGCCAATTGCCAACAGGTTGACCAGATCATTTATTCCGAAAGCGGCGCTAGCGCTGGTTCGCTCAGTACCTACGAAGATCTGTGGAAGATGACCCTGGCTAATTACAACACTGGGCCAGGATGCGTCCAGGGCGCTATCCATGAAACCCTCTCCAAAAACCTTGCTTTGACATGGAATAACGTGGCGGCCAACCTGGGCGGGGTGCCTTTCCTAACCTTGCAGACTATGATCGACCCGAAGACGATCTCTTCAACCACGGAGCTAACCCCGATTTGTACAATAAACCAAACCCGATTGGGCGAGATCATAAATGTCAACGTGGTAGTGATCTCGCAAGAAAGCCTCGGCGAAGAGCAGGGAGTTCGTTTGTTGGTGGGGGAGAACAACTGCACGATAAATGTTTTCATTGAACCTACCGATTGGGATAAATTCTCAAACGCTGAAAAGCAGGAATACTTTAGTCCGGGAAGCATTTTTTACATGGAAGCGCGCGTCGATGTACAAACCACCGATTGCTCCCGAGCCACCGCATACGTCGACGCCATTACTCGTTAGCTCAAATCCAAGGCCAGTGCAGATTGATGGTAAGATTTGCTGACATAGGGTATTCGCATACACGAAAATGGACAAAAAGATAAAAATCCTAATAGCTTCCCAAGCTCCAAGAATGGCTAAAAAGCTTGCCTCCTCCGTGGAGAAGCTGGACGGCTATGTGGCTGTTACGCATGAGAAGACAGCCTCGGCAGAAACTCTGGAATTCATCGGGCGGGAAAAGCCCGACATCGTGCTGGTAGACATCGCCATCACGGAACAAGAGGGGATTTCCCTTACCGGAGAGATCCGCTCCCGTTTCCCCAACGTGCAGGTGGTCATGTTGGCGTCCAAAGCGGATCCGGCGCTGTTGCGTCGCGCTATGCGTGTGGGAGCCTGTGACTTCCTGCCGCACACATATACCGACGAAGAATTTGCTTTGGCGATAAAAACTGCCAACGATTTGGTGGTTGAGTACGCCAAACAGCATACCGGTGGGGCGGGCTACGTGCCGCCTTTTACAGTAAACGTGGACGTTTACATGGGACGCATGGTGGCGGTGTACAGCCCCCGCGGTGGAGCTGGGACCAGCCAGATCGCGGCCAACCTTGCCATTGCCTGGGCTAAGGAGGGAAAGCGCGTAGCAGTAATCGATGCCGACCTCCAATTTGGCGATATCGCCCTTTTGTTAATGAAGTCAATGTTTTATCGATTGCCGATCTGACTGCAAACATCGGCGGTGTAGACGAAGATATGCTTAACCGCGTGATGCTTAAGGTGACCAATCCCGGTTTGTATCTATTCCCGGCTCCCAAGGATCCGGAGGATGCTGAGAGGGTCGACTCTGGAAAATTTCATCGCCTTTTTGGGAATGATTCGGAATAATTTTGATTATCTTGTCGTGGATACCAGCTCCTACATTTCCGAAGTGGTGCTGGCGGCATTGGATCAAGCGAACTTGATCATCACGGTGGTCAACCAGAAGATCCCATCTGTTCGGGCAGCCAGCTCATTTTTGCGATTGTCCGAAAAACTGAACTATCCTAAAGACAAGATTATGCTGTTGGTAAACCAATACGATAAGAACCTTTGGCCCAATGATAAAGCCATCGGGGATCGGCTTGATCACCCGATTTCTGGGATCCTTCCCGAGGATGCAAAATTAACTATTGAAGCCGGCAACCTGGGGCAGCCTATCCTTTTGGAAAATCCAGATTTGGCAATTGGGAAGGCTATATTGTCCTTCGCCGCCGTAGTATCAAAGTATTTCGATAAAATGCAGGAGACGGCATAGGGCAGGTAATATTGGTTAAGGCACAATGGGACGACAAGTAGACCCAAAGAAGAAAAAGGCGGTTCCCAAAAAACCGACATCCACTTCTCGCGCTTCGGGAAAGTCCAGAGATGGCGCCTCCAAGCCGCGGGCCGTTAAGCAGCCTAAACCGAAGGCGGGTCGCTCCGCCCAAACAAAAGCTCAGCGCAACGGAACTAAGACTGCAGCAACGCAGGGAAAACCTGCCTCTGAGTTGGCGGTCAAGGGCAAACCACTTTCCAGCCGAGTAACCGAACCACGCCCAACCGAAAACCAACCCCAGCAACTCCCAATGCCCGAACAGCATGCTGCAGCCAAGCCTGCTACCCAAGAAAAACCCCGCAAGGAAAGCGGTGGCGCTAGAAAACGGCCTCTAGTCCGCTGGAGGGAATTGCGCAGCAAAATCCAAGAACAGGTAGACGTAGCTGAACAAGTGGAAGGTGAAATCGATCAACTGCTGGCGGAATACCGCCTGGGAATTACCGACCTGGCTTTCAAGGCTCGTCTGGTGGATCGCAAGGTCTGGGAACTGCGCTCTATTACCCAGACCCTCATGGCGGAAACGCAGAAAAGTACAGATGATTATCCTCTGGTATTACATACCAATAGATTCCTGGCCCAGCTTGACGCGCATTGGGAACAAGTCTTGGCCAAGCAAAAAGAGCTCCGAGCGGCTGTTCGAGAAGCTCCCGCCAAACTGCAATTCTACAATCGCATGTATTTGCATCGCCAGGCGAAGAAAACAGCCCGTGACGATTTGGCTGAGCGCTCTACTGCCATCAGCCAGGGTATTTCCCAGATAGAAGATATTTTGAAAGATATGGAAAAAAGCCAGTCTGTGGATGAGATGGCACTGGTGGGAGGTTCCACCCTGCTCCAATCGCAGGAGGTACTGGACAACTGGAAGGAATTGCTTGGAAAGATCTATAAGCTGGAAAGTTCTCGCACGGCTAATTCAGACCTGATTCTTTCCAATGTGCAGCAACTTCGCGACCTGATGCTGGATAGCCCTTACCTTGCCCGCCGCCTGGGAGATATCGAGTCGGCGTTTGAAGACATTAGCGTGGCGAAGGATCGTCTGGAATCTGCCGGCCTCATGTACGAAGACCAGTACGCGGTGGCAGTGGTCAAGCTGCGCGAGCTTGCACCCAACTTGTGGATGACAGGCCAGTTGGACCAATTTGAGCAAGTGCTGGTCGAGTTGCAAAGCTTTGTTAATGAAGCGCGCGCCAATATGTCCAAATTGCGAGATGAGGATATCCCCGCCGTCATCCAGACCCCCACGGAGTTTCAGACTTCCGTCCTGGCCACGCAGAGCCTGGCCTCGGTCATCGAGCTGGCCCGCAGTTTCAGCAACAGCCTGGATGACCGCGACCCTTATATGAAGGGCCACTCTGAGCGCGTGGCTAACCTGGCCGTTACCGCCGCCAAAGCGATGAACTGGAAGGATTCGGATATCGAATATCTAAGCCTGGCTGCTTTGCTCCACGATGTAGGCAAAATTCGCATTCCAGAATCGATTCTGCGCAAGCGCTCGCTGCAGGCCAAGGAGATGGAAGTTATCCGCCAACACCCCCACTTTGGTGCTGAAATCCTGCGGCCCATTGCGGCGCTAAAGAATTTGGCGCCCACCGTCTTTCATCACCAGGAATTCTGGAACGGCAAGGGATACCCCTCTAAAATCGGCAAACGGGAGATCCCCATGGCGGCTCGGCTTATCTCTGTGGCGGAAGCTTATGATGTGATGACGGCCGAAATCCCATTCCGCAAGCAAATGACCATCAACCAGGCGCTGGCCACCCTAAAAGCTGAAAGCGGCCGTCAATTTGACCCTGAGATGGCCGAGGCTTTTCAAGATGTGATCAAAAACGCTGAGGGGAAACAGCCGGGAACTCAACCTTTCCTCCCTGAATCAGACCAATAAGAGAGCGGGTGATGGGATTCGAACCCACGAATGCGTGCTTGGGAAGCACGTGCCTTACCACTTGGCGACACCCGCGATAGCAAAATTATAGCTGGGCCGCGAGGGCTGTCAAGCAAGCCTCAGACTTGGGCGGGGACTGGCCTCGTTTGCACCTCTATGGGTTTGATCTCCAGACGCAACAGGATCAAACCCGCCACCATGGCCAGCAGCATGGCAATTCCCGCCGCGCTGAACACGGAGCGCGGGTTGATCTCGAACAGGATACCCGCGATCAGGGGGCCGATGATGAGCGCCAGGCTGCGCGAGGATTGATACAGCCCCAAAAGATAGCCGCGGCTCCGGCGTGGCCCAAAGCGGGTGGAAAGAGTTCTGCATGCTGGGCTCGCTGACCCCATAACCGAAGGCAAAGGGCGCAAACAACGCCGTTGCCATTATGGGGCCGGTGACGGCCGCCAGGCCAAACAGCGCCACGGCCAGCGAGATTTGCCCGATCAGCAGCATACGCCGCTCGCCAAAACGCTTAGCCAGTCGCTGGACTAGGAAGATCTGAGTCACCACCTGAACCAAGCCATTGAAGGTGAACATGAGGCCGATGAACAATCCGACCTGATCGGGATGAGCCGTGCCTGCGAAGACCACATGGTCGGCGTATAACGAAAACGAGGAGGGCAGGCTGGAGAAAGCTATGGATCCTAGAAACCCTGTGGTGAGCACCAGCAGCAGGGCGGGGGTGCGCAGGATCTGCCTCCAGGGGATGATTTTGGGCCCGCCGCTGCCGGCTTTGGTTGCGGCGCGCTCCTCTTCAGTCAACGATTCGCTCAAGGTGAAAAATGTAAGCAAAAGCGTAATAGTGGTAATGAGGGTGGCGCCGATAAAGGGCGCCACAGGGCCGAAACTGCTTAACACGCCGCCGAAGGCCGGCCCGAAGATGAACCCGGCCCCAAACGCGCCTTGGAGCAGACCCAGGCCGTGCGAGCGTTCTTCGTCGGAGGTGACGTCGCTGATGTAGGCCTGGGCGATGGTGATGTTGCCGCCGGTGATGCCGTCCAAAATGCGCGCCGCGAAGAGCATGACCATGCCCCCGCTCAGCGGGAGAGACCAGCCGAAACCATCCACCCAATGGCCCAGAGGGCCGGCGAAGATGAAAATAACGAAAGCCAGCACAGTGCCCGCCTGACTAACCAGCAGCAAGGGACGCCGCCCGTATAAGTCAGAAAGCCGTCCCAGGAGCGGGGCGGCCAGGAACTGGGCCCCAAAATAAGCCGAAGCCAACAGGGTAACCTGAACCACGGTGCCCTGGAAGGTGCCCTGGGCATACAAGGGGAGAATGGGCATGATGACACCCGCTCCCAGGATATTGGTGAAGATAATCAGCAGGATTGGATATAAACGTTTTAGCTCCATGACTCCTCAACGAAAAGGCGAAAGATACCTTTCTGGACGCTGCGAGCGCTGAATACTTACATCCCCAACCATTGCGCCGCGGCGCGTGGCAGATCCGCCAGGCGGCCGCGCTTTAAAGTGCATTGCGGCAGCGAATCGATGAAAAGGGTTCCGTAGGTCTTGGTAATGATGCGTTTGTCGAAGATGGCCACCACGCCGCGATCGGACTGGGTGCGGATCAGGCGCCCGAAGCCTTGCCGAAAGCGCAGAATGGCCTCCGGCACCTGGTATTCATAGAAGGGCGATTCGAAGGTCTCGGCCCGCGTGGCCACTATTGGGTCGCTGGGTACGTCGAAAGGCAAGCGGATAATGGCCAGCACGCTCAGCGCCTGGCCGGGGATGTCCACACCCTCCCAGAACGCGCGGGTGCCCAACAGTACGGCACCTTCGCTGGATTTGAAGTTCTCCAGCAGCGTGTGCGGCGAAGCGCCCTCGCCCTGCTCGTAAACCTGGATGCCGGCTTCAGCCAGCGGCCCAGCGATAGCCTGGGAAGTGCGGCGCAATTGTTCGTAGGAAGTAAATAGCGCCAGTGTGCGCCCGCCTGTGGCCTTGCAGAGCTGCGTAAGCCCGTGCTCCACGGCGTACTGGAACTTGCTGCGCTCGGCAGGTTCGGGGACGTCTTCTACTAGGTAGAGCAGGGCGGCGGTCTCGTAATCGAAGGGAGAGCCCAATGCCAGTTCATCGGCATCGAAGGCGTTCAGACGTCCTTTGATGTAATCGAACTCTCCCGCCGCCGTCAATGTGGCCGAAGTCAGCACCACGCTGGATTTCTTGTGCCAGATGTGTTCTTCCATCAGCCCCCCGATGTGCAAGGGGGCGGCTTGCAGTACCAGTTGGTGCTGGCGCTGGGGGTTTACTTCTACCCAATACACAGTGCTTTCTTGAGGCTCGAATACCAGCCCTTGCACTTGCTGCTTAAGTTCCAGGAGGCTTCTGTATGCCTGCCCGATATTGTTGATCAGATCCTCTACCTCCTCTTCGCCGTTGGCCGCCATTTCTTTCATGCCGCGCCCGATATGCTCGATAACCCCCAGAAGAGGGTCGAGTCTCTGCAGCGCATTGTCCCAGGCCACCTCGACCATCACCCAGGCTGGCTGGGCGCGGGTGGCATCCACGATGCGCTCCTGGTGAGAATAATCACCCACAGGCCGGCCTTCGCGCTGTTCCTTGAGGAATTCGCTGATGGCTGTGAATAACGTGGTGAGCTGGTTCTGAAACTGGATGGCTTTGGTGGTAGCGTCTTCAACCTGGGAGGTAAGCGCTCCGTACTGGCTGGGCTCCAGCAACCCCTGGGCCACTACCAGCAGCCGCCCCAGTTGGCCGCTGTGGCTGCCGCCCAGCTCGTGCAGCAGGCGTTCAAGTTCCGGCTGGGTGAGCCGGTAGCTCAGCGCCCCCGTGGTGGCAGATTCGATGTGGTGCGCCTCGTCGATGATCAAGCGGTCGTATTCGGGAAGCACGTGGCTGCCGGTGGCTACGTCAGCCAGCAGCAGCGCGTGGTTCACCACCAGAATGTGGGCCGCCTCGGCCGCCTGATGGGCTCGGTGGAAAGGGCAAATGCCACCCATGCGCCGAACACAGGTTTCGCCGCCGCAGTTTTCGTCGGCAGCTGAGATGCGCGTCCACACCGCCCGTTCGCCCGGGCCGGTGAGGTTGATTTCGCCGCGGTCCCCGTTCTGGGTGTCTTGCAGCCACACCAATACCTTGGCCAGCACGCGCAGCTCCTCGATGCTTTCAGGGCCGCGGCGGTGCAGCGCCACCAGCCGTCGCGGGCATAAATAATTGTTGCGGCCCTTCAGCACGGCGGCGCGAATGGGCTCGCCCAGCGCGACCTGCAGGTCGGGGATGTCTTTGTAGATAAGTTGGTCTTGCAGGTTAATCGTGTTGGTGGAGATGACCACCCGGTTGTCGTTCTTCAGCGCCCACAACGCCGCAGGCAGCATGTATGCAATGGATTTGCCTGTGCCAGTCCCGGCTTCTACCAGCAGGTGTTTCCCTTCGCTAAGCGCCTCGGTTACGGCGCGTGTCATTTCCACTTGCTGGCTGCGATGTTCGAAGGCAGGCATGTGCTTCGAAAAAACACCGCCATGTTGGAGCATGGCGGCGACTTCCTCGGCATCCAGGGGTTGGGGCTCAGGCGGCTGGCTGCGCCGCTCCTGGGACGGTGGGGCCGTAGTGAACAGCGGCCCGTGTGAGACCCATCCGCCCTGGCCGGTTGCCACCACTTCGCTGGAACGAAGTCGCAGCGCCTGGCGGAAAGCCCATTCCCCGTTCCAATCGATTTCGTTGCCCAGCCTGGCAATCTCCGCCAGGAGTTCTATGGGCATCTCCAGGATTTGCTCGAAGAGTTGTTGGAATACGGCCTGGGTCACGCGGGCATCATCCAGGGCTCGGTGTGTGGCGGGCAGGGGGATGTTGAGCTGCTGGCCCAGGGCGCCCAGGTTGTAGCGCCCGGCGCGCGGCATCATCACGGCTGCCATGTCGAACGTATCTATGGCTTCATTGAATTGGAACAGGCCATGCCGCCGCAGGAAGGATAGGTCGAAAGAGATGCGTTGGCCCAGTATGGGAGCATTGCCGGCGAATTCGGCCAGCTTGGGGGCAACGTCTCGTATGCCGGGCGCCTGGCGCACCATGTTGTCGGTAATGCCGGTCAGTTGGGTAATAAAAGGAGGGATGCGGCGCCCGGGGTTTATCAGGCTGGAAAACTCGCCTTCTATGCGACGCCCGTCGAAACGCACCGCGCCAATCTCCAGGATGGCGTCTTTTTCGGGATCCAAGCCGGTGCTTTCGATGTCCACTGCCACGATGGTAGGCATGCGCCGCATTATAACATCTGTTCTAACTTGAACCGGGTCAGCCGAATCCGGCCTCACCGCTCTTTTAAAGTTTGTTTCGGTTTCTTTTTTTGTTAATAGATATGGCCTGGCTTACTTGGCGAGTTTTTAGATGTAATCTTCTTGCTCCCTTGATATTATTGTTACGACTTTTTCTGTCAACGATCGTAGGGCTTTTGAGTGCTTGTGACAAAAGGGACTATAATAAGCGTTTATGCCTGAAGCCAGAAACATGGCCCAAGCAGCTGTAATGGCTTTAACTTTGGAGAAGCTAGTTACCTCTCAGCAAAATATATGACTATCAGTGACTTAAAGCGATTCTTTATAGGCGAGCCATTTCCAAATAGTCGAGAAATTCACGAACGCCTGGACAAATTCCGCGCCTTAGCTGTTTTCGCGTCAGACCCTATTAGCAGTAACGCTTACGCCACCGAGGCCATCATGAGTGTTTTGGTGGTGTTGGGCAGCGGCGCGCTGTCATTGACGCTCCCCTTGGGTCTGGCGGTGGCTGGCCTGGTGCTGCTGGTCATCTCCAGCTACATCCAGACAATTTTGCATTATCCGGATGGCGGCGGTGCTTACACGGTTGCCAAGGATAATCTGGGAACCTTTGCCTCCTTGTTAGCGGCTGGTTCTTTGCTTACCGATTACATCCTAACGGTATCTGTGTCTATATCGGCTGGGGTGCGCGCGGTGACTTCAGCTTTCCCGGGCGTCTTTGAATATCGCGTGGTCATTGCTGTAGCAGCCATCTTCCTCATCACCTGGATCAATCTCCGCGGGGTGCGTGAAAGTGGCACCATTTTCGCCATACCCACCTATGCCTTTGTAGGCGGTGTTTTATTGGTGATTGTTATCGGCTTGGTGCGTTACTTTGCCGTGTTTGGCGCCGCGCCTATTCCACCCATTCAGGAGCAAGTAGCCTCGACCGCATCTTTCACTGGCTTTGCCTATATATGGCTGCTGTTCCGGGCTTTCGCCGGGGGCTGCACAGCCCTGACTGGAATCGAGGCTATCAGCAACGGCGTGCAGGCTTTCAAGCCGCCTGAGTCAAAGAATGCCGTTTTGACCATGTTGGCCATGGGCATAATGGCGACCTCACTTTTCGTCGGTATTACCTTTCTTTCAACGCATCTTCAGCTGATTCCCCATGAGGGCGAGAGCATCCTTTCGCAGCTTACCCACCAGGTTGTGGGCAGCGGATTACTTTATTATTGGGTCCAGATCTTTACCGCCCTCATCCTTTTCCTGGCTGCCAATACCGGTTACCAGGATTTTCCCCGCCTCAGTTCCTTCCTGGCCCGAGATAGCTTCTTGCCCCGCTGGCTGCAGAATCGCGGCGACCGTCTGGTGTTCAACTCCGGAATATACGTGCTGGCTGCCGTCTCCAGTCTCATTGTGATCATCTTCCGCGCTGATGAGATTGCCATGTTGCCCTTGTACGCTCTGGGGGTGATGCTCAGCTTCAGCATCTCGCAGGCGGGCATGTTCCGCTTGATGAACCGCATAGCCCATTTGAAACCCGGTGAGCACATTCGCACTAAGGTGACCGAGATACATTACGAGAAAAATGTCCGCTGGAAACAGGCACTAAATGCGGTTGGCTCCAGTGTCACTTTCATCGTCTTCATTATCCTGGTGGCCACCAAGTTCCATGAAGGTGCTTGGATTGTCACTTTGCTCATACCCGCCTTGATGGCCTTATTTTATTCCGTAGATCGCCATTACAAGCAGATCGCCGGGGCGCTAACCACGCATGGGCTTACTGCCTCCCAATTGCCCCATGTTGCAGAAGTTGTTATCGTCCCGATTGCAGATATTCATCGCGGCAGCCTGTTGGCCCTGCAATACGCCAAGAGAATTTCCAAAGATGTGCGTGCCGTGTGTATCATTACTTCCCCGGACATGAAGGAACGCATCCAGGACCGCTGGAACCTGTTTCCCAATTTGACCAAAGGCATCAAGCTGGTTCTTTTGGAATATGATTTTCGGGATATATTCACTCCGCTTGAGGATTACATCAAGAGCGTGAACGACAAAGAATTTCCCGATCAGCTTACCACAGTGGTCGTTCCGGAATTCCTGACTGATAACAAGCTAGTGCGTGTGCTGCATGGCGGCACGGCGGACCGTTTGAAGGCGCGTCTATTGGAGCACAAAGACATCGTGATCATTGATGTTCCATATCACACGGATATTCCCCTGTACGAAGATAAAAAAAGGAGCGCCTGACGGCGCTTCTTTGTTTAACTCTTTGCAAATTCCTCCACTACCCTGGCTATGTGTTTGGAGGCTTTCAAGTAAAGGTCATCACGGATATTCTCGTTGGGGGCATGCACCTGGCTTCCTGGGTAGCCCATCCCAGCTGCAGCCACGGGCAGCTTGAGGAAGTGCAGGAAGGCATGGTTCGGTCCAGAACCGCCGGACATGGGGGAAAGCTGCTGGGGTACGCCATAGACAGGTTTGGCAGCTTCTGCCACCAACTTGATGAATGGATCGTGCGGGTCGTTGCGGCCTGGCGCCTCACCGCCCACAAACACCACCTTCACATCTTCGAAGCCCTCCTTGTCCAGGTGAGCGCGCAGGTTCTTCAGCACCTCCTCGGGGGTCTGGTTAGGCACCAGGCGAAAGTCCACCTTGGCGAAGGCCTTGGCCGGCAGTACGGTCTTGGCGCCGCTCCCCTGGTATCCCGAGCTGAAGCCGCAGATCGTACAAGTTGGTTCCAGCACCTCCTGCAATAACAGATCGGGATGCCCGTCCGTGCCGCGCAGGAATTCTTTCACCCCGTAGCGTTCCCGGTAATCGTCGCCCTCGTAGGGTAGCGCCTCAGCCAACTTGCGGTCGTATTCGCTGGGTGGGACTACGTGGTCGTAATGGTGGGGTATGCGGATGCGCTCATCGGGGCCCTTCAGGCTGGCCAGCGCCCACACCAGGCGCCAGGCCGCATTGGGGAAGATAGAGCCGCCCAAGCCTGAGTGCACGTCCTGAGTGAGCAAGTCCACCTCCAGCTGCACATAGCAGATGCCGCGCATCCCCAGCACCTGCATCGGATGGTCTTGCTGGTCCACGTAGCCGAACTCCCAAATGCAGGCGTCCGCGGCCAGCTTCTTGGCGTGTTGCTCCACAAAGGCGGGTAAATGTATGCTGCTGATTTCCTCCTCGCCCTCGACCACGAACTTCACATTGCAGGGCAGATCCCCTTCGGCCGCTAATATTGCATCCAGAGCGAACAGGCGGCTGACGAAGTGCCCCTTGTCGTCGCTTACACCCCGGGCGAACATCATGCCGTTGCGGCGTGTGGCCTCAAAAGGTGGGCTCTCCCAAAGCTCCAGCGGCTCTGGGGGCTGCACATCGTAATGATTGTAAAACAGCAAGGTCTTATCTGATTTGCCCCTACGTTTGGCGTATACCACTGGCGAGCCGCCAGTGGGCATGATCTCAGCTTCGAAGCCCGCGCGCCTCCAGCATGTGTGCTACCAGCGCGGCGCATTCGTCTATGCCGCTCTTTTGGGCGGCAATACTGGGAATGGCACACAATTTGGCCAGCTCATCCAGACTGCCATCCAGGTTTTTTTCCAGATAGGTATCAACCGATTTCACGTCCATCTTTTCCTCTTTTCTTACAAATTGGGCAAAATCCCCGCCCCAGCCAAAGCCACCGCCCCCATGCGAATGACTTTCCCGGGCCAACACCAGGCCAGGAACTTCCATGCAGGCATCCCCAGCGCCCCGGCGGCCATGCCGCCCAGGTCGAAAAACGGATTGGGGAGCACGGCCAATAAGAATATGGTCAGCCCCCCGTAACGTTCCACCCAGCCTTCCAAGCGCTGGTATGTATGGTTGTGGTTGAGGATGCCCTGGCCGCTGTAGCCTGCCAGGTAGCCGGTCAGCTCACCCAGGGCAGCCCCGCTGCCGGCCGCCACGCCCAACCACAGCGGGGAGAGGTGCGCTCCCATGGCAAACACAACCAGGATCGCTGGAGCAGGGATTAGTACGGTTGCATTCGCCAACAAGGACAGAAGGAAAATGCCGGGATAGCCAAACGCCTCCAGGGCGGCCAACTGCTTCTGCGGGATGGCTAGAATGCCCAGGCTCAACCCGATGATAGCCAGCAAAACTAGGACGCGCAGGGGCGTCCAGCCGCCCGAGCGCGCCACGGTTTAACTTTCCTGGATTGTGACTGAAACGATCTTCACGGCTGGGGCGTCCCGCTTACTCGGATCGCGTTCCGGGATGGCCATGAGCGCGTCTTCGCCCTCGACCAATTGGCCAAACACGCTGTGCTTGTCATTGAGATGTGGGGTGGGGCCGTGGGTGATGAAGAACTGCGAGCCATTGGTGCCCGGCCCGGCATTGGCCATGGAGAGCATGCCGCGCTTGTCGTGGCGCAGGTCCGGGTGGAATTCGTCTTCGAATTTATAGCCGGGGCCACCCATACCGGTGCCGGTCGGGTCGCCGCCCTGCGCCATAAAGTTGTTGATTACACGATGGAAGATGGTGCCATCAAAGTAGCCCTGCCGGGCGAGGAAGACAAAGTTGTTAACTGTCTTGGGCGCCTTGTCGGCAAAAAGTTTGAAGACCATTTCGCCCTGGTCTGTTTTCACCACCGCTTTGTAATCCTTGGCGGGGTCGATTTCCATTGCGGGCGGATTTTTCCATTGCTGGGCCATTACTTATCCTTTCGAATGCTGGGTTGGAATTCGCGCAGCTTGGCTTCGATGCGCGCCATAAATACATCCATGGCGACTTCATTGTAGCCGCCTTCCGGGATGATCAGGTCGGCGTAGCGTTTGGAGGGCTCGACAAATTCCAAATGCATAGGCCGCACGGTGGCCTGGTATTGTTTGATGACCGAATTGGTGGTGCGGCCGCGCTCCTTGATATCTCGCTCCAAACGGCGAATAAAGCGAATGTCGGCATCCGTGTCTACAAAAAGTTTCAGGTCACAAAGCTCACGCATCTTGGGATCGGTAAACAGCAAGATACCTTCCACAAGCACGATAGGGTGCGGCGCTATGTGCAGGGTTTCTTTCTTGCGCGTGTGGTTGGTAAAGTCATAACTGGGCACGTCCACGGCTTTGCCGTCGCGAAGCTGGCGGACATGTTCCACCATGAGCTCAGTTTCCAACGAGTTGGGATGATCGAAGTTTGTGGTGGCGCGTTGTGCCGGAGGGAGCTCCCTTAGGTCTTTATAGTAGGAATCGTGCTGGATGTAAGCCACATGCTCGGCGCCTGCGCGGGTCAGGATGGCTTGGGAGACGGTGGTCTTGCCGGAGCCGCTGCCTCCGGCAATACCGATTACAAGGGGAATATGGGAGGCAGCGGGCACCTTGGCATTATAAAGGATGAGATGTCTGAATGTTCAAAAATGAAACCAGGGGCTGCCATTTGTGTCTGACCTAAGCCCCCCTTGTATAATTTGCCTACCCATGACCCCTGAATACAATCGCGAAGTCTATGGTCGCCATTTTGCGCGCCTGCTCAACCAGGCGCTAAAAAAAGGGGGCGGCGACGCTCATTCAGCCCTTTTGTGGCTTGAAAAAAAGTATCGATTATTAGGAATTGTCCTGTTTAGTCGTCACAAGTTGGAGATCAGCGATGCCTATATGGACGTGCGCGAGCACATTGTGAAGCGCATCGAGGAAGAGAACAAGAATGGCAGTGACCAGGAGTCTAAAGGCTAGCAATCAATGCCACTGAGAGCCACCGGTGGGACTCGAACCCACGACCCGTCGCTTACGAAGCGACTGCTCTACCATCTGAGCTACGGTGGCTTACACAATCAAAGGCTCCGCAAGCGCAGACTTTGATTGGCTGAGGAGTATGGCAAAAATCGAAGGCGCCAAACTCGGGCGATGCTACGAAATCAGCGCAAGCGCGGACCTTGATTAGCTGTAGGAATTCGGTAGAAAGGGCCGAACTCCAATCGCGCCCAGATTATAACCGCGGCATATTTAGGCCCAAGAATCACGCGTTGATTAAGAGACATATCTGCCAGACTTCCCAACTACCTGACTAATGGAACTTCTTTGAAAATTTGCATGCTTTCTTATCACACCAGCCCGCTCGCTGCTTTGGGGGGCAAGCATAGCGGGGGAATGAACGTGTACGTGCGTGAGCTGAGCACGCATCTGGCGCGCTTGGGCCACCAAGTGGACATTTTTACGCGCGGCATTGCTTACGACGAGAAACTGCTGGAGCGGGGGGTGCGTGTGATCGCGTTGCCCGTCGGACCGGCCACCGAAGTCGAGAAGAATAAACTAGCCGCCTATATCCCTGAATTCGGGGATGCCGTGGATGACTTTGCAAAAAGCCGCAAGGTTAAATACGACCTGATGCATGCACATTACTGGATGTCCGGCCTCGTGGGCGCCCAGCTTAAGCCGCAGTGGAGAGTCCCTATGCTGCTCATGTTCCATACACTAGGCTTGGTGAAAAATCGCATCGCCGCGCTGGGTGAACGCGAAAGTGACGAGCGCATCCGCGGTGAGCGCCGCGCCCTGGCCGCCGCGGACATGGTGGTAGCGGCCACGCCAGCCGAACAGGCTGACTTGCAATGGTTGTACGAAGTGCACAGCGATCACATCTGCGTTGTTTCACCCGGCGTCGACCTGCAGCAGTTCCATCCGCAATCCAAATCTGCGGCTCGGCAATCCCTTGGGCTTGCGCAAGATGAGGCGCTCTTGCTATTCGTTGGCCGCATCGAAGCCTTGAAGGGCATTGACACCCTGATTCGCGCTGCGCAACTGCTGTCTGTCAAGGAAATGCTGGGAAAGACATCCTTTCACGTGCTGGTCATCGGCGGTGCGGTTGAAGAAGAATTGGAATTGATGGGCAGCGAAATGGCGCGCTTGCGGAGCCTGGCTCGCGACCTAGGAGTTAGTGACCGCGTGCAGTTCCTCGGCAGCCGCCGCCAGGCGGAACTTCCAGATTACTATGCCGCCGCGGACCTAGTGGTGATGCCATCTTATTCGGAATCCTTTGGCATGGTGGCGCTTGAGGCTATGGCCTGCGGCTGCCCGGTGATTGCTTCTCGAGTGGGTGGCTTGGCCTACTTGGTGCAGAATGGGGTCACAGGTTTCCACGTGCAGGAAGGCGACCCGCAAGGAATGGCGGAGCGCTTTGTCGAATTGCTGGGGAATGAAGATTTGCTGAATGAAATGGGAAAGGCCGCGCGGGCTGAGGCAGAAAAATACTCGTGGAACACGATTGCCAGGGAAATTGAGCGTCTATATGTCGATCTAAAATAAAACAGAACAATCACCGTTCTGTTTTTGTTTTGCGGCGTGAGCGCCAAGCTGAGATAAAGGCACCCTATCTCCTCGCTTGCCTTTCTGCTGTCAAACCGAACAGTGGGCGCGGAGGGACTCGAACCCACGACCTCACGGATGTGAACCGTGCGCTCTAACCAGCTGAGCTACGCGCCCTTAAGTTGCGGCGCGAGATTATAGCACCTCCCCCAATACCGGACAAGACAACGCTTTACTTGCCGCTGGCAATAGCCAGGATATTGCCCTCTGGGTCGGTGAGCCAGGCGATTGGGTTCCCATCACCCATGTCAGCAATGCCCATTTCGTCGGTCTTGATGTATTCGGTATCGTATTGTTCGAACTTCGCACCCCTGGCGGTAAGTTCTTTGACCGTGGCTTTCACGTCTGTGGTCAGAAACGTGAGGGCGGTGTGTTCTGCTTTGGTCCGGCCGCGCTCGTAGATAAAGATGCACGTGCCCTTACCGGCTTCGAATGTTGCGGTTGTGTCTGGGGATTCCAGCTGTTTAAGGCCCAGGACCTCTTTGTAAAACTTGATTGCTCTCTCTAAATTCTCCGCGGGGATCGTGGCCATAGCAAAAGCGTCAGTTAACATCGTACCTCCAAGATACTCAGGCGAGGCTTGCATCATATCACGCTAAAACAAACAAAAAACCCCGCTAACAAGCGGGGTTTTGTTTATTGGGGCAGGAAATCCCAGGGGTTCACCTTGCCGTAGGTGAAACTGAGCAGTTCAAAATGCAAGTGTGGGCCTGTAGAATTACCCGTGGTGCCTACCGAGCCCACCCGTTCGCCCTGGCTGACGTTCTGGCCGCAGGTGACCGCGATGGCGCTCAAGTGACCGTAGGCCGATTGCCACCCGGTGCCGTGGTCGATCACCAGCAGGTTGCCGTAGCCCGAATTACTCCAGCCGGCATACACAACCACACCGCCATCCACCGCGTAAACTGGATTTCCCAACGCCCCGGCGATGTCGATGGCCGGATGTAAGGGTGGGTTGTAGTCGAAGCCAGATAAGTATTTAAGTGTGGTCGGCCAAACGAAGGTACCCGTGCCAATGGCACCTTCACCGATGGCGCCACACGCGCCCGGGCCGTAATAGGAGGCTACGGCGGGGTTGTCACGGCTGATGGCTGGCGGGCCCCAGTCCTTAAGCAGACGCGAACCATTGGGCACCACGATCGCCGTGCCATCGGGGATATTGGGATGGTCTGGGTCCGTTTCATAAGGGTCCATGTTATTACCCGGCCAGTTGACGACGTCATCCACCGTAGGCTTTGTGCTGTAGCTGTATTGGTCCACAATGGACGCCAGGGTTTCACCGGTGCGGTAAGTGTGTAATACACCGTCAATGGGTGGGATCTTCAGCACCTGTCCCGGCGCCAGGAAATTGGGATTGTCCTGCAACACGTCCAGGTTGAACCATAATAAGCTTTCGGCCTTTACCCCAAAGCGGTCGGCCAATCCAAAAAGGTTATCGCCTTGCACCACCGTGTAGGTCTGTATATCGGTGCGGGCTCGGCTGGGAATAATGGTGTTCATGGAGGCCAAACGGGGGATACCTTCATCGAACGGCGAAGCCGCTTGATACAAGGAAGGCATTAAGGCGCCGGCTGCACCACCCGTCACCGCCTCGATTGTGGGCATAGCCAGCGCCAGCGCGGTAGCCCGCAATTGGTCTTGCTGCAGCTCCTGGGCCCCTGAGGCAAAGTTGCGCATCACAGCGACAATCAACAAAGCCACGACCAGCAGTACTGCCACACTGCCGTAGCGCGCCCAACTGAGGGGAATCTTGTTACGCGTCAGGCGCACTAGGAAAGAGTCGGCAGCCGAGCCTTTAGGATTGGATGGGGCTGGCTGGGAGCCTTGGGTTTCAGGGGATTGTTCGGGCTGCGCGGGATCGGCCATACTTTTTATACCGGCGGCAAGTCTATCATCCGCCTGGTTCGAACGTCAAGAAAGAAGGAGATGAGGGCAGGATGAATAGGTCGATCAGGGGTTGGACAACTGATTGACCACGTTGTCAAGTGCCTGCGCAGGCTCCAATTCCTGTTTCAGCAAACCGATCACGGCCTGAGAGAGAGCCGGCTCCCAGCTGTCCAAATCTGCCTGTTGCGGCAAAGCCACTGCGCCTTCCACGATCTGGCTGGCCAGGGCCTGGCGTGCATCCGGGGACCAGGCCGCCAGGGAACTATGCCGAGGCGGTAACAGGTTAGCCGCCGCCGTCCATTGGGCCATGAATTCCGGCTCGGTAAGAAACTCAGCCAGTTCAGCAGCCAGTAGAACGCGATCATCGTGGGGAGTGGAAATGGCCCATACCCATCCCTTCACCAGGGTGATTGCGTTGCCGTTCTGGGTGGGCAGAGGGGCGCCGCTTACATCTACGTTGCGGCTGTCAAACACGCGGCTGGTCCACGCCGCCACCATGGGCAGGCGCCCTTCGATGAAAGCTTGCCAACTTTGATCCTGTTTCTCGTATTGGGAAAGCCAGTAGGGAAATACACCCGCCTCGCGGGCATTGGCCAAGAACTCGAATTCAGCCGCGAGCGCATCCTGGTCAAGAGGCAGGTCCTGGCCCTCTGGCGCCTGTGAAGGCGGAATAGCCTCCAGCTGAGCCAATGCAAAAATGGCAGCTGGGTCGGCGGCTGCAAAACCCAGGGCATTGTTGGCATGTTGCAACGCCGCCCAGGTATCAGGGACCGTATCAATGGCTGTGGGGCGGTAGGCCAGCACCAGAGCGTCGCCGGCAAATGGCAGGCCATAAACTTCGTCGGCGGCCTGCGACATTTGCGTTCCGAAAGTGTACCAATCATCCGAATCCATGCTCGTGGTCAGCCCGCTTAGCGGGATCAGGATGTCGCGGGAGGCGGCCTCGTCCAACTGCGAATTCGGCAGCAGCACCAAATCCGGAAGGGCCAGAGGGGCGGCAGAGTGGGCTGTCAGCAACGAATCGAGCAGGCCGCCGGTGCCCTCCTCCGCCTTGACCCGCAAACTGATCTGAACCTGCGGATGCTGGTTGGCGAATTCATCCAGCCGGTCTCCCAGGATGGCTGCCGCCGGGCTGCCATCATTTGGATCGAAGCGCGCCGGCACCCACAAGGAAATGCTCAGCGGGCCCTGGCTGCCGCTGGTTGCGGTGGCCGCCTCTGTCGTTTGTGGACCAGGTAGGGTTTCAGCGGGGGTCGTGGCCTGCGGCGTGGAAAGCAAAGGACTCGCGCAGGCGCTTAGCAAAAAGCCGAGGCTCAGCAGCCAGCGCCAGGCGCCGGCCCCTTTCCGGAGTGATGATCGGTTTGGCATTATCAAGATTGTATCGCGTGGCCTTTGCCGGCAATACTACGGCCCAGGGGTGTCCGTTGCCGTGGGATTGGGCGTATTGGTGGGCGGTGCTGGCGTGGCAGTATTGGTGTTTGTCGGAGGAAGCGTATTGGTTGGCAAGGGAGACGGTGTGAAGGTCTGCGTAAACGTAGCTGTTGCTGAGGGCGTTATCGTAGACGTGGCTGTGCTGGTTTGAGTTAGCGTGCTGGTGGCAGTATAAGTGGAGGTGGGGGTCAGCGTGTCAGTCGGGGTGGCCGTGGTGGTTGCCGTGCTGCTGGGTGTGGCCGTCGGCGTCTGGCTCATGCGCCATTGGGCGGCCATAAATCCAGTCAGGTAGAAGGGCAAAGTGGCCAGTATGATGGCGGCCAGAATGTAGCGCACGCGCAGGCGTTTGGCAGGATCGCGTTGGTTGAAGAATTCCACAATTTGGAGTGTATCATCCGCCAAACGCGCCAGCAAGGAAGCCCGCCCCTGATCTCACCGCATAGGATTAAGGCAAAGACAATATCTTAAACACTTAAGCAGGCCCGAACATTCGTTCTTGATTTTGGGTGGCATATATGCTATTATTTCCGCCGCTGTTGGCAAGTTGCTGGTAACTTGCTTGCAGCAAGATTTTTTTATATGGCATTTGGCCAATCAGGCATGAGGAAAACAAAATGGCTACTGAGTACCTAACCAAAGACGGCTTTAAGAAGCTCCAGGACGAGCTGGATAATTTGCGCAATGTTCGCCGCAAGGAGATCGCCGAGCGGCTGCGCGAAGCCGCCGAGAACAGCCTGGGCGAATTTGTTGAGGACCCGGAATTCGAGGCCGCCAAGAACGAGCAGTCCTTTGTGGAGGGCCGCATCAAGGAACTCGAGATGATCCTGGCTAATGCTACCTTGATCGAGGAGCATAAAGGCAGGAGAGGCGGCGCGGTTGAAATTGGCTCCAAGGTTACCGTGCAACAGGGCCGCCGCAAGCCTGAAGAATATCTCATCGTCGGCGCGGCCGAGGCCAGTCCCGCGAGGGCAAGATTTCGCATGAATCCCCGCTGGGCCGCGCCCTGCTGGGCAAGAAAGAGGGCGACAAAGCCGATATTCAGGCGCCTTCGGGTTCATTCTCTGTAAAGATCACCAGAGTGGCTTAGCCGATTCCCTCTTCGCCCAAAAGACCCGTGCCTGAGTGAGAGTGCGCGGGTCTTTTTTCTTTATAATGTCGCTAGGTTTAAGATGACCCCGGCTTACGAATATTCCGATATAGAAGAGACCAGACTGCAGAAGCTGTTGCAGCTTCGCCAGCAGGGCGCCGAGCCGTTCCCACAGCGCGTCGAGCGCACTCACACCACTGCCGAGGCCGTTGCTGCCTTCGAGGCCGGCGAAAAAAAGAAGACAGCCAAGGTCGTCCAGGCCACCTTGGTGGGTCGCATCCGCTCGATTCGCATTATGGGCAAGCTCGCATTTGCCCATATCGAGGATGGCTATGGCCGAGTGCAGCTATTCCTGCGTGCCGATGGCCTTGGGCCTGATAGATTGCAATTCTTCCGCGATTACTTCGACATCGGTGACTTCGTACAATCCAGCGGCGAAATGTTTCGCACCAAGGCGGGCGAGGTTAGCCTGAATGTTTCGGATTTTCGCATGATTGCCAAGGCCATCACACCACTGCCCGCCGCCAAAGACGAGGAGGTGGATGGCGAACTTGTGCGCCATGCCACCCTCTCCGACCCGGAGACCCGCTACCGCCAACGCTACGCGGACCTGGTGGTGAACCCCGAGGTGCGCGAGACCTTCCGTATGCGCGCCGCCCTCGCGGGGGCCTTGCGCCAGTTCCTGGACGAGCACGATTTCCTCGAAGTCGAGACGCCGGTGCTGCAGCCGGTCTATGGCGGCGCAGCGGCGCGACCTTTCGTGACGCACCACAATCAACTCAAGCAGGAACTTTACCTGCGCATTTCCTTCGAGCTCTACCTAAAGCGGCTTATCGTCGGTGGCTTTGACGCGTCTATGAGATGGCCGCGATTTCCGCAACGAAGGCGTAGACCGCAAGCACAACCCGGAGTTCACCATGCTGGAGTTTTATATGGCCTACGCGGACTACCAGCGAGTAATGGACTTTACCGAAGAGATGTTGCGCTTCGCAGCCAAACAAGTCTTGGGTGGAACCAAGTTCACCTACCAAGGGTCGGCTATCGACTTGGGCGTGGATTGGCCGCGCATAGAGCTCAAAGAGGCCGTGCATGAATTTGCCGGATTGGACTTGGATCAATACGCGGACGCCAAGGCTCTGGCTGCCGCAATGAAGGGCAAGGAATACAACGCGCCTTCCGGCGCCACGCGCGGCAAGCTGATCGATGACCTGGTGGGCGCCCAGGTGGAACCACGCCTGATCCAGCCCACCTTCCTATATAACTACCCGCGCGAGATTTCGCCGCTGGCTAAAAGCTCACCGGATGATCCCATGACCGTAGAGCGCTTCGAGGGCTACATCGGCGGCTTCGAGATTTGCAACGCCTTCACTGAACTGAACGACCCCTTGGATCAATTAGCCCGCTTTGAGGAGATGGAAAGCACCCTCAAAGCTGGCGACGAGGATTTGCACCCTTTGGACGAGGATTACTTGCGTGCCATGCGCTACGGCATGCCGCCCACCGGCGGCTTTGGCATGGGCATAGATCGCCTAACCATGCTGTTCACCAACCAGGCCAATATTCGCGAAGTCATCCTATTTCCGCATCTACGAAAACGGGAAGAGTAATTGGGCAGAGTCGCTGCAGTGATTATCGAAGGTGACCGCGTTGCGCTAATAAAGCGGAAACGCCTAGGTAGGACTTACTATTTGTTTCCGGGCGGCCAAATCGAACCCGGCGAATCTTCTGAAGTTGCACTCATACGCGAAATCAAGGAAGAGTTGGGTTTGGTTGTTGTCATAGGCCGTCCATTGGCTGAGGTGATCTTCGAAGGCATTCCTCAGATGCATTATGCGGCACAGGTCGTCGGTGGCGTTTTTGGGACCGGCGACGGGGACGAGATGAGTAGCGCCCCCACCTCCCAGGTTGGGTCATATGAGCCGGTTTGGATGCCGCTGACTGATCTAAAACTGGAACCCGTGTTTCCAACTTTCGTTGTTGATCTTATTTTCAACTCATTGGTTCGCGGATGGCCCTCTGAAGTCCTATATTTCGTTGAGGATAAATAGGACCTTTGCTATAATCCATTCACCTAAGCGGAACTAAGTTACGCCTCCTTTTCAGAAAGTTGCCGTGTAACCAGAACCGGTTACAAAGTTGCGAGGCAATAAGGAACATAATCTTCCACTCCGCTTTTTCATTAGGGACGGGTTCGCCCGATAGCGCGTAAATGAGAGGTTTGAGCCGCGTATCAAGTTGCTCAAACAATGCAGGTGGCACCACGAGCGCCCCTCGTCCTGCAAGCGAGGGGCGCTTTTATATTCGGAGGAGAGATGCTGGATATCGAACTGATTCGTAACCAACCTGAAGTGATCAAAGCCGGCATGGTAAAGCGCGCCATGGACCCTGCTCCCGTGGACCGCGTGCGCGAGCTGGACGAGCGCCGCCGCCAGCTCCTGGTACAGGTTGAGACGCTAAAAGCTGAGCGCAATACCGCCTCCAAGCAGATCGGCGCCAGCAAAGACAAGGCTGCCCGCGAGCAGAAGATCGCCGCTATGCGTTCCGTGGGTGACCGTATCGACGCGCTGGACGCAGAACTCGCCACAGTAGAAGACGAATTCAACGCCTTGATGGCCACCCTGCCTAACGTCCCCTATGAGGATGTCCCAGCGGGTGGCGAGGAGAACAACGTCGTTACCAAGCAATGGGGCGATAAACCCAAGTTTGATTTTGAACCCGTCCCGCATTGGGATTTGGGATCCAGACTGGGCATCATCAATTTTGAGCAAGGGGTAAACCTCACTGGCTCGCGCTTCTACGTGCTCAGCGGCCCAGGCACGGCGTCTGCAGCGCGCCCTCATCGCCTGGATGCTTGACCTGCACATTCGGCAGGGCTACACGGAAAAATACACGCCCTTCCTGGTGCGCGAGGCCACTGTCTTCGGCGCTGGCCAGTTGCCCAAATTCAAAGACAATCTATACAAGGACTACGAAGAAGATCTCTACTTGCTGCCTACCGCCGAGGTCTCCTTGACCGGTTTGCATATGGGCGAGATCCTTGACGAGGATTCACTGCCACGCCGCTACACAGCCTATTCCCCATGTTTCCGCCGTGAAAAAATGAGCGCCGGGCGCGATGTACGCGGCATTAAGCGCGGCCATCAGTTCGACAAGGTGGAAATGTACAAGTTCACTAAGCCGGAGAATGCCCAGGCCGAATTCGAGGCCATGCTCGCCGACGCCGAGGCAACCTGTCAGGAGCTGGGTCTGCCCTATCGAGTGCTGTTCAAGGCCGCCGGAGATATCAGCGAGGGTGCGCACATCAGCTATGACATCGAGGTGTGGGCAGCAGGTTGTGCGGAGTGGCTGGAAGTTTCGTCCATCTCGCTGGATGGTGATTTTCAGGGCCGCCGTGCGGGAATCCGCTATCGCCCTGCGGGCGGCAAGGGCACCCAATTTGTTCACACCATGAACGGTTCCGGGTTGGGTTTGCCGCGCACCCTCATCGCCGTATTGGAAAACAACCAACAAGCGGACGGCTCCATCAAGGTACCCAAGGTATTGCTGCCCTGGATGGGTGGGGTGGATGTGATCCGGCCGGAAGCCTAAGTCGGGTTACCTCGGGAGCCATCTTAGTGCCTGGACTTTCTGCCCTATTTTCCGGATTGACCGACATCCTCCTTCTGGTTGTGATGTTGGTGGGTCTCTTCGGGATGGTGATTCCTATTTTCCCGGGTGGGGTGGTCATTTGGTTGGCTGCCCTGGCTTATGGTCTTCTGCACGGCTTTTCCGGGTTCGGCTGGCTGTTCTTCATTCTCATCACGGCTTTGATGATCGCCTGCCTTTTTGTAGACGACTTTTTTATGGCCGCGGAGGCCCGCAAAAGCGGCGCCTCTTGGTGGAGCCTGTTTTTTGCATTTTGCGGCGGCATCCTGGGCACCCTGTTCTTTCCTCCATTTGGAGGACTGATTGGTTCCCCCTTGGTGCTGTTCGCTTTTGAGTATATGCACCGGCGCGATTTGAAAGGGGCCTGGGCCATCACCCGCGGCATGCTGGTTGGTTGGGGCTGGTCCTTTGTGGCGCGCTTCGGCATGGGACTGGTCATGATCACTATGTGGGCAGGCTGGGTATGGACACATCCCGCCTGAAGTTGGCAGTTCTTCTTTTCCTGGCGGCTGCCCTAAGTGGCTGTGGCCCGTCTGCTCCGCCCGGCAACCCGGTGCAAACCGCCATGGCGGCCACCTTGGCTGCCCGCCCGCCTGCCAGCGAGACTCCACTAACTACCCCCACCGACGACCCCAACGCACCGCCACAAGGCAAGATTGCCTACGTGTGCCAGTACAGCAAGCGCTCGGGCCAAAATCAGATTTGTATTATCAATGCTGACGGCAGCGGACAGCGCATCCTCACCAGCGGTGGCAATCATGACGATTTTTTCCCTTCCATGGCGCCGACCGGCAACGCCATTTTGTTTGCTTCGGACCGCACGGGCCACTACCAGATCTATGAATACAACCTACTGACCGACACGTTGACCCAGCTGACCCAGCTTTCCAACGCCTCCGCCTACGCGCCGGAGGCATCGCCGGATGATACGCATATCGTCTTCTACGCCACCAGGGATGGCGACAGCACCGAAAATTTGTGGATTGCCCAGCGCGATGGCAGTAACCCCACTCAGGTCACCTTCCGCTCAGCTGGCGCCTGGGACCCCTCCTGGTCGCCTGATGGCACCCAGATCCTATTCGCTTCTTACGTGAACAGCAGCCCGCAGCTCTTCATTATCGATGCGGACGGCACCAATGTTCGCCAAGTCACCAATCTCAGCGGCATCCGTGGGCGCAGCACCTGGTCTTCTGACGGGGTCACTCTAGCTACCTATATTGGCACAGGCTGGGACAGGGATATTTTTTCGTTCGACACCAATGGGGAAAATGTTCGCCAGCTTACCGATGGACTTAATAATCTGGCCCCCAGTTTTTCACCGGATGGGCGCTGGATAACGTTCATGTCCTACCGCGACCATCCCCTCCAGGACCTGGGTTGCGAGATTTACATTATGCGCGTGGACGGAAGCGATGTTCGCCGCCTGACCAACGACGATATTTGCGATTGGCAGCCACGTTGGGGGCGGTAGTGTTTAGATTAATTTCTTTTCAGCTTGATAAGCAGCGTTGAGGAATTTCAAGATGCGCTCTTCAGCATCCTTTTTATCTGCGACGGATGCGTAAGGCAGCATTGCGCCCTGCCACACGGCCGTATGCCACACTGCGCCGTCAGGTAACTCATAGCGGATTACCGTATCTTCAAATGGAAACGGCTTAACGTAGAAATAGGATGTGGGCTGGCCGCGATCAGGTGGGGCGAACCCGAAGGTGATCTCACTGGGGAAGTTGCCGTCTACGGTATGAACCATCTTGTTGCCCAGCAGCGAAAACGATAGGTCAAAGTGGTGGGGCCAGAACTGCACCGGTTCCTTCTGGCCGGGGATTTCCATCCTGAATTGCTCGAACAGGTGGCTCACATGGCTGAGCGCGGCAAAATAGCGTTCAGCCTCATCCAGGGCGTAGGTGTGCGGCGTGTCGCTCGCAAACTTCTTGCGCTTGACTTTGCCCTTAATACCCAAGCCGTTCAATTCGGTCTTGAGCTTTTCGAACAACTGATTTGCGCTCAATCCCTCACTTATGCGAATTTGTTTGACTTCGCCTTCGCTGGTGCTAAGCAGCACGTAATGATTGCGAAGATCCAGACTGAGCGAGAAATTGCGATTGGCGTCCTTGGGGTGCGGGATAGGCGTAGTGGTAAGCCCGGCCGTGTACATGCGCAGGCTTATATGCTGGAAGCGCGGTCTTTCGGGTGTATAAGCTTCTCGAATGGCGCCCAGCACCTTGGCATAGGCATGCAGCGTTTCCAGCGTGTCGTCCCAGTCGCCTAATTTTGGAAATGGATTTTTCCCGGCCATCAACATAGTATACAAGCAAACAAGCCAATGGCGCGGCCCACGCCAGAAATTGTGCCTACGGTACAATAACTTGTCGGTCTTCTTTTACCAATAGGAGCTTTCTTTTTAATGGAGCCATCACTGGATTTGGAACTAAAAGCCATCAACACCTTGCGTTTCTTATCTGCGGATGCGGTTCAGACCGCCAACTCAGGCCACCCCGGCTTGCCTATGGGGGATGCCGCCATGGCTTACACGTTGTGGACGCGCCATCTGCGCCACAATCCCCATGACCCCAAATGGGCCGCCCGTGACCGTTTTGTCCTTTCCGGCGGCCATGGCTCCATGTTGCTGTACTCTCTGCTGCATCTGACCGGCTACGACCTGCCACTGGAAGAGATCAAACGCTTCCGCCAATGGGGTAGCAAGACCCCCGGGCATCCCGAATATTGGGTCGTCCCCGGCGTGGAGACCAGCACCGGCCCGCTTGGACAGGGTTTCGCCAACGCAGTGGGAATGGCCATGGCCCAGGCTCACCTGGCGGCGCGCTTCAACCGGCCGGGTTTCGACATCTTCGATTATTTCGTGTATGCCATCGTTACCGACGGCGACTTGATGGAGGGCATCAGTTCCGAAGCCGCTTCTTTGGCGGGCCATCTGAAACTTGGCAAACTCATTTTCCTTTACGACGATAACCACATCTCCATTGATGGCAGTACCAACTTGGCCTTCACTGAAAATGTCGGCGACCGTTTCGAGGCCTACGACTGGCACGTCCAGCATGTGGATGATGGCAACGACGTGGAGGGTGTCGATGCCGCTATCCGCGCTGCCCAGGCCGACCCGCGGCCTTCACTTATCCGCTGCCGAACCATCATCGGCTATGGCTTGCCCACTCGCGAAGGTACTGAGAAAGCCCACGGAGAACCGCCCGGCTTGGAAGAACTAAATGGCGCCAAAAAGGATCTCGGCTGGCCGCTGGAGCCTTGGTTCATCATCCCCGGCGACGTGATGGAACTGTATCGTGAGGCGGTCGAGCGTGGAGAACAACTGGAAGCCGCATGGCAGGCTAAATTGGCCGCCTATCGGCAGGCCCACTCGCAGCTGGCGGATGAGTTGCAGCGCATTTTGGATGGTGCCTTGCCCCATGGCTGGGATGCCGGTTTACCTATGTTCCCGGCGGATGCCAAAGGGATGGCCACGCGTTCCTCCTCCGGTAAAATCATCAACGCCATTGCCGAGAAGTTACCCGACCTCATCGGCGGCTCCGCCGACCTGCATCCTTCCACCAAGACCTTCATCAATTCCGCCCCGGACTTTCAGCCTGAAACTCCCGAAGGCCGCAGCATCCACTTCGGTGTGCGCGAACATGCCATGGGCGGCATTGTCAATGGCATGGCCGTCACCCCTGGCATCATCCCCTTTGGTGCAACTTTCCTGGTTTTCTCTGATTACATCCGCGGCTCCCTGCGCCTGTCGGCTCTCTCCCCATATCCCAGCATCTGGGTTTTCACCCACGACAGCATCGGTCTCGGTGAGGATGGGCCGACCCACCAGCCCATAGAGCAGCTGGCCTCGCTGCGCGCCATGCCCAATATGACTGTCATCCGCCCCGCGGACGCCAATGAGACGCGTGAGGCCTGGATAGCCGCAATCCGTAATCGCAAATCGCCTTCGTGCCTGATCTTTACCCGCCAGAACGTGCCCACCCTTGACCGTAAAATCTTTGCGCCGGCCAAAGGCTTGCATAAAGGCGCCTATGTGTTGGCTGATTTGGGCAAGCGCTCCCCGGAGATCATCCTCATGGCCACGGGCTCTGAGGTGCAGCTCATCATCGAGGCTGGGCAGAAGCTGGCCGCCGCCGGACACGGCGTCCGCTTGGTTTCCTTCCCTTCCTGGGAATTATTCGAGGCCCAATCCAAGAGCTACCGCGACAAGGTGCTGCCGCCCAAGATCAAACGCCGCCTGGCCGTGGAAGCCGGGGTCGCCCAGGGCTGGAAGCGCTGGGTCGGCGACCAGGGCGGTATCATCGCTCTTGACCGCTATGGGGCTTCCGCCCCCGGCGAAGTGGTCATGGAAAAGCTGGGCTTCAGCGTAAAGAACGTGCTCAAGCACGCCCGCGCCCTGCTGAATTCGAAGAGGGCCTGATCTTGCCTGACTGGATGGACTTGGATTTTCTCGCCCGAGTTGTTTATGGGGATAATCTGCCCATCCTCCGAACTATTCCTGATGGTTGCGTAAACCTCATCTACATAGATCCCCCCTTCAATACCGGCAAGCGCCAAGTCCGCAAACAGTTGCGCACCGACCGCTCTGCCAATGGCGACCGAGTGGGCTTCAACGGCCAGCGCTACGCCACCACTGTGCTTGGCAGGCGCGCCTTCGCCGACCAGTTCGACGATTACCTCGCCTTCCTGCGGCCCCGCCTGCAAGAAGCCCAGCGCGTATTGGCTTCAGATGGCAGCCTCTACTTCCACGTCGACTACCGCGAGGTGCACTATTGCAAGCTTTTGCTGGACGAGATCTTTGGCCGTGAAAACTTCCTCAACGAGATTATCTGGGCCTATGATTATGGCGGCCGGCCCAAAGACCGCTGGCCCGCCAAGCACGACAACATCCTCCTTTACGTTATGGATAATAAGCGCTATACCTTTAACGTTGGCGAAATTGACCGTATCCCCTACATGGCCCCCGGCCTGGTAGGCAAGGACAAGGCCGAGAAGGGCAAGCTGCCCACGGACACTTGGTGGCACACCATCGTCAGCCCCACCGGCAAAGAGAAGACCGGCTATCCAACGCAGAAACCCCTTGGCATTCTGCGCCGCATCGTGACCGCTTCCTCGAATCCCAGGGACCTGGTGCTGGATTTCTTTGCCGGCAGCGGCACCGCCGGTATCGTTGCCTTAGAACTTGGGCGGCGCGCCCTGTTAATGGATAATAATATAGAAGCCATCGACATTATGAAAGAACGTTTCGCCGGTCAGCAGGTGGAATTCCTGGTGGCTGGTGAACCCGTGAAAGGGTAGGAACAGCATGGCATCCATCCCGCAAAAACTTTTTGAGCTCGGCCAATCCCTGTGGTACGACAATATCGAACGCCATCTACTTGAGAACGGCGACCTGGAAGGCATGATCCAGCGCGGCGAAATCTACGGCGTCACCTCCAACCCCAGCATCTTTGACAAGGCCGTAGCCAACTCCAACGACTACAACCAGCAGTTGCGCAGCCTGGCCGCCCAAGGTCGCAGCACCTCCCAGATCTTTGATGCCCTTAGTATTCAGGACATCCAGGCCGCCTGTGACCTGTTCCAGCCGGTATACGAGAGCACCGAAGGTGGCGACGGCTACGTGAGCATCGAAGTGCACCCCGACCTGGCCAGCGATACCGAGGCAACCAAGAAAGAAGTAGCCCGGCTTTGGTCCCTGGTAGACCGCCCCAACCTCATGGTCAAGATCCCCGCCACCGCCGCCGGAGTGCCCGCCATCCAGCACGCCGTGTCCACGGGCGCTAATATCAATATCACCCTCATCTTCTCCCGCCAGCGTTACGTCGAGGTCATCGAGGCTTACATTTCCGGCCTCGAGCAGCGCGTCAAGAATGGCCAACCTATTGACCACCAGGCTTCCGTCGCATCCTTCTTTGTATCCCGCATCGACGTCAAGGTCGACGCCTGGCTGGAGGACCTCGTCAAGCAGGGTGGGGCGCAGGCCGAGAAGGCGGCCGCCCTGCAAGGCAAGATTGCCGTAGCCAATGCCAAGCTGGCTTATGAGCTGTTTATGACCCGGTTTGCCTCCCCGCGCTTCCAGCAGCTCCAGCAGCACGGCGCCCACAAGCAGCGCCCGCTTTGGGCCTCCACTAGCACCAAGAATCCGGCTTATCCCGATTTGCTGTATGTGGACAACCTGGTCGGCGCTCACACGGTCAACACTGTGCCGCCCCAGACCCTGGAGGCCGTCAAGGACCACGGCCACGCCGAATTGACTATTGAGCAAGACCTGGACTCCGCCCACCAGCAGCTCAAGGATTTCGAAGACCTGGGCCTGTCTCTGGACCAGGCCACCGCCGAATTGGAAGCAGAGGGCGTCGAAGCCTTCAGCAAGGCTATCCATGCCCTTTTTGGCACGATCGATGAGCGCACCCGCACTTTGGTCGCCTAACAAACCTGAAACACGGATTGACAGCTTGGAGTATTCATCGTATCGTAAGGCTAGACAACATAACAGGCACAACCCGTTTTCGTTTGCAACCCGGTTGTGAGGAGAGATTCATGCGCGAAGCCACTTCGAGAAAGAGCATTGGTCTTGTTTTAGCTTTGTTTGCCGCGGCCCTCGTACTGGCGGCCTGCGGAGCAGCGGCGACGCAAGCGGGTGATACGGGTGCCTCAGCAACCCCGACGGCGGTCAGCCCTGTTCCTCTCGAAGACTTGCTGGTTTACGTCCCTGCCGGGCACTTCTACATGGGCAGCGATCCAAAGATCGACCCCTTGGCGCAACCCGACGAGGAACCTTCCCATTCGGTGCTTCTGGACGGTTTCTTTATTTTTCGTGATGAAATCAGCAACGGCTTTTATAAGCAATGTGTGGCCGACGGGAAGTGCACCGACCCCACCATCTTTGAGGATGGTCCCTCCACACACTACAATGACCCGGAGTTTGTCGAGTACCCCGTAGTAGGGGTTAACTGGGACCAAGCTAACGCCTTCTGCACCTGGGTTGATTCCCGCCTGCCAACCGAGGCTGAATGGGAAAAGACCGCCCGCGGCGAATTTGGCGACATTTATCCCTGGGGTGATACCACCCCCGACTGCTCACTGGCCAACCTGGCGGGCTGCTTCACCCAACCACCGGATACCGAAAAGATCGGCCAATTGCCTGATGGCCAATCCGCGTACGAAGCCAACGATATGTCGGGCAACGTGGCGGAATGGACCTCCGATTGGTTTGACCCCAACTACTACCAGATCTCCCCGGGAATCGCTCCTCAAGGTCCCGATCAGGGCGAATTGCGCGTGGTGCGCGGCGGCAGCTATCAGGACGGCCCTGATGCGGTGCGCACCGCCGAGCGTTTGGGCCTGGATCCCAAAATGGCCTACAACAACGTCGGCTTTCGCTGCGTTCCGATTGGCGAGATGCAGACGCCGGTGCAGGCGCCTTTCTGCCAGCCTAATTACGTACCTTTCTGCGTAGACCCCAATAGGGATCCCAACGATTGCGGCCAGTTGCCCACCGGCCAGGTCACCCCGACCCTTCCGGAAGGATATAACTTCGTGGCCTTTGGCTGCCCCAACGGCAACGGTATAGTGGATGTAACTATTGACGTCACCGGCGGCTCCCTGCCGGGCGACACCATCACCGTGGGCGGCAATACCTTCACCTGTGTTGAATCCCCTACAACTCCCGGCCGCTATATCTGCAAGGGGCCGCACCCGCCTCAGGGCACGCTCACCACAATTAAAGTCTGCCCTAATGATCAGCAGACCGGCGCTGTTTCAGATGGTTTGGTTGCTTATCAGGCTCCGGCTCCATCCATCAGCCTGGTGGCCTATCAGCCCGAACAGGCCGCTGGCAACCAACTGGTGGCCTTCTCGCCTTCTCAAGATAATCAGCCAGGTTTGCAGGCTTACCAGCCAGCCCAGCTCCAGGGCTTGCAAGCCTTCACTCCACCCAGCGCTGGCGCTTTAGTGGCCTACAATTCTGTGGCCAACTACACCTGTCCGGATGGCTATGTGGTGAATCCCGACACCGGGCAATGTGAATTGAATCCGGATGGCGCCTGCCCCGATGGTTGGACTTATGATATGCAAACCTACAGTTGCGTACCCAGCGATGGTAGCTGTCCCGAAGGCACCACCTACTACGAGTACACCCACAGTTGTGTTCCGGACACTGAGGGAACCTGCCCGGATGGGTATAGCTTCGACGAAGCCAATAACAGCTGCGATCCGCAGGGGAATAACGATGGCGGCGGTGCCTGCCCCTTGGGTTACTACTTTGACACCGCCATCAATTGCTGCGCTCCCCAGACTGGCGACAACGGCGGCTGCGACGCCGGTTCCTACTTCTCAGTGGCTGCCAACCAATGCATGCCTGTTGACCAGAACGGTTGCCAGGAAGGCTATAAATACGATCCTTACGAAGGCGGTTGCGTTCCCGATAACGGGAACGGCCCCACCACCGATGCAGGTTGCCGCCTTGAGGGCTATGTGATGAATGACCAGGGCCAATGTGTTCCGGGTGGCTCGGACGGCAACAATCAGAGTGATGGCAACGCTGGCGGATGTCCCACAGATAGCTACTACGACGCCAATTTGGAGCAGTGCATCCAGCTGACCGATGGACAATGCGGCCCCGGCTATCGCTATGACCAGTTGACCGAAGCCTGCATTCCCACGGATGGACCCGGCAGCGGTTGCCCCAACGGATATGCCTACAGTGACAGCCTTAACTGCTGCGCCCCGCTGCCAGGGACGGATGGCAGCGCCTGCCCGGGTGGCCAGCCGAATGCTGGGGGGCCAAACTTGGAAACCTTCGCGGCTGCTCCGTCGACCACCGGCTTCGATAATGGCTATGGCTACTGTGATCCTACCGGCGGGAATCAGTGTCCGGGTGGTTACACCTACGACGGTGAACTGCAAACCTGTGTACCCAGCAATACCGATGGCACAACTGTCGGGGCTTGCCCGGATGGCACCTACTACGACGAGGGGCTGGGCTACTGCGTCCAGACCAGCTGCGGTTGCCAACTAGGCACCTACTACGACGAGCAAACTCAGACCTGCATCCCTTATGGAGGGGAGACCGGCCAAAACGGCTGCTGGACCTACACAGTTTCTGTTCCTGAATGCCCAATCACAACAGCCACCCCAGATCCGCGTTGCGATAAGGGAGAGCGCTTCAATAATGAGACTGGTCGCTGTGAGCCAAACATCAATGAGAGAACCAACACGGCGGCGTTCGGGCCGACAGGTTAGTGCAGTAGCAACCAACCCGAACGGATTGCTCGGCCTTTGCTACTTGTCATGCGATTAGCAAAAGGTGCATAGTTATCAGTTCCAACGAGGCGCATCTTCTTGCGCCTCGTTGTGTTTAAGCCCCTGATATCGTTGCGAGGAAATAGTTATGCCCGGTGTTGAACTTGTTTTAGATGCAAACGGAATCGGTACCCTGACCATTGACCGGCCCGAAGTGCGCAATGCGCTGGATTGGGATGCCATGCGCGTCTTCTCCGACGCCATCGACCGGGCCGCCAAAATACTCGACCTCAAAGCCCTCATCCTCACCGGGGGAGGCCCAACCTTTGTTTCCGGGGGTGACCTGAAAGCTCTGGCTCCTTACACCAAGCGCCGCGATGGCATGCGCCTGGCCGTCATCATGGGAAAAGCCCTCCAGCACCTGCGGGCGCTGTCCTGCCCCACCATCGCGGCCATTAATGGCCCCGCCATCGGCGGCGGCGCCGAGATCGCTGCCGCCTGTGACCAGCGTGTGATGGACGAGACTGCCAATATCGGTTTCGTGCATTCCAAATTGGGTATCACGACTGCCTGGGGTGGGGCGCGCTTTCTGCTCCAACTTGTAGGTTATCCCATGGCCCTGGAACTCCTGGCTACTGGCCGCGTCCTGGGGGCCCAGGAAGCCAAGGAGATCGGCCTGGTAGACCATATCGTGGCCGCCGGCACCGCGCTGCAGTCCGCTCGCGACCTGGCGCAGCAAATGGCCCAGCATCCTGTGGAAGCCGTGCGTGCCGCCAAGCGTCTACTGCGCTCGGCCATGGTCAACCCCCTGGCTGCCCGCCATGCCGAACGGCGCCTCTTTGCCGGGCTCTGGGATAGCGAATACCGGCGCCAGGCCGTCGACCGCTTCCTCAACCGCAAACCTCAGTCTTAGCGGCCGCAGACCGGCCATTCTTCCCCACCAAAGTTAAAGAAAATCCCGAATCCATCCCCTTTGTGGGCTTTGTGGTTTTATTTAAGCACGGTTGGATACGGGTGAATTCAGGCTCCGCGGGGACCAGCGCCAAAAAGCCTTCCCCGCGGTAAGATAATTACCAATATTTCAGTCTTACCCCAAGAAGGAGAATTCTATGAAGCTTGCAATGATTGGCTTGGGTCGCATGGGGGGCAACATGGCCCGCCGCTTGCTGCGCGCCGGCCACGAAGTGGTTGGTTACAATCGCACTTTTTCCGTAGCTGAGCAGATCCAAAAAGAGGACCGAGCTTATTCCCGCCGCCACTATTGAAGCAGCCGTGAAAGATTTGCCCTCGCCGCGCATAGTTTGGCTCATGCTCCCGGCCGGCGACGTAACCGAACATGCCCTGGAAGGACTTGAAGGGCCTCTTAGCCAAGGGTGACATCATCATTGAGGGCGGCAACTCCAACTTCAACAATTCGATGCGCCGGGCCAAAATGATGGCGGAGCATGCCATTCATTATGTTGACGCCGGCGTCAGCGGCGGTGTGTGGGGTTTGGCCGAGGGCTATTCCATGATGATTGGTGGCGACGAAAAGATCGTCGACAGTCTGAGTCCCATCTTCGAGTCACTGGCGCCTGGCGCCCACCAGGGCTGGGGTCGGGTTGGCCCCAGCGGGGCGGGGCACTTCACCAAGATGGTGCACAATGGCATCGAATACGGCATGATGGAATCCATTGCTGAGGGCTTCGCCATCATGCAGGCCCGCAAGGATTTTGCGCTGGACCTCCATCACGTGGCCCAGGTTTGGCAATACGGTTCCGTGGTGCGCTCCTGGCTTCTGGACCTGGCCGAACGCGCCCTTAAAGATGACCCCGATCTGGCCGATATTGCCCCCTGGGTAGCGGATTCAGGAGAAGGCCGTTGGACCGTTGTCGAAGCGATTAATCAGGATGTGCCTGCTCCGGTTATTACCCTGTCTTTGCTTCAGCGTCTGGCTAGCCGCCAGGAAGAGAGCTTTGCCGATAAACTGCTGGCGGCCCTGCGCAATCAGTTTGGAGGCCATGCTATCAAGAAGGAGGGCCAATGAGCGAGAAACCTTCAAGCAACACTCACTCGCAAGGCCCGATTGCCCTGGTAATTTTTGGCGTTACCGGCGATTTGGCGCACCGCAAGCTGGTGCCTGCCCTGTACCAGCTCGGCCTTGATCATCATCTTCCCGAAGAGTTTCACATCATTGGCTTCGCCCGCCGTGATTGGAGCGACGAGAAACTCCGCCAGGAAATGCAGGCTGCCTTGCAAGACCACGCCCGCTCCCAGCCCTTGGACAAACATGCCTTGGATGACATCCTTGGCCGTATGCACTACCTGCGCAGCGATTTCGACGATGAAGATGGTTACCGGCGCCTGGGCAAAATGCTGGATGACCTGGGTGCCACGAACCGCCTCTTCTACCTGGCCACTCCTCCTTCCGCGTATGCCACCATCGCGGAAAGGATTGGCATTGCAGAATTGGGCAACTGCCCCGATGGCTGGACGCGCATTGTCGTCGAAAAGCCCTACGGCCGCGATCTGGAATCGGCGCGCGAACTCGACCTGGCCATTCATTCTGTCTTTGAAGAAGACCAGGTGTATCGCATTGACCACTACCTGGGTAAAGAGACCGTGCAAAATATCCTCGTCTTCCGCTTCGCCAACGGCATTTTTGAACCACTGTGGAACCGGCGCTATGTAGATTCGGTGCAGATCACCGTCTCCGAGACTATCGGTGTGGACAATCGCGCCAATTATTACGACCAGGCTGGTGTGGTTCGGGATATGTTCCAGAATCACATCTTACAGTTGCTCACCTTGACTGCTATGGAAGCCCCGGTCACCTTTAGCGCCGACGCCGTCCGCGACGAAAAAGTGAAGGTGCTGCACTCCCTTCACCTTTTGAGTGGCGACGAAGCCATGCAGAATACCTTCCGTGCCCAATATGGGGACGGCACCGCCCACGATGGCAGCCCCGTCGTGGCATATAAGGATCACGAAGGTGTGGCTAAGAATTCACAAACTGAGACTCTGCTGGCGGCCCGGGTGTGCATTGACAACTGGCGCTGGGCCGGCGTGCCCTTCTTTATCCGTTCTGGAAAGCACATGGCCAAGCGCGTTACCGAAATAGCCGTTCACTACAAACAGCCGCCCCTGTCTCTCTTCGGCGCACGCGATGTGGCTGGCGATGCACCTAATCACCTGGTGCTTCACCTCCAACCGGAAGAGGGCATCACGCTTACTTTCGGCGCCAAGGTGCCAGGAGCCGAGAACCGCATCAAATCTGTGCAGATGAATTTTTCTTATGAAGATACCTTTGGGCACGGCACTCCCGAAGCCTATGAACGCCTCTTGATGGATTGCATCCATGGGGACGCCACACTCTTCACCCGCAGCGACGAAGTGCTGGCTGCGTGGGCCTACGTAGATAGCATGCTCAACGGTTGGGCAGCTCACCCTCGCATGAAGCTCCCCCAATATGAACCCGGCACCTGGGGGCCTCCCGAGATCGACCAATTCATGAAATCCCAGGGCTTTGCCTGGCGAAGGATGGATGAACCGGCTCAACAAAAAGCGCCCGCTTAAGCGCGGGCGCTTTGGTTTTGAATACAACGCACTTAGCGCGAGAAATTTGCCGCCAGATCACTTTGCGCTAGGATGTGTCCATCCATGGCAGCCAGCAGTTCCTTTCGGGTGGCTCCCTGCGGTCCTTCCAGGCTGATGTCCAGGGCATAGAGGCTGAACACATAGCGATGCGTGCTTCCCTCTGGCGGGCAGGGTCCACGAAAACCTGGCGTTCCCCAGCTGTTGTCCCCATTTAGGCTACCCGCCGGGATGGCATCTACGCCGACGCCCTCCGGAAGCCCAGTGGTGTTAGGGGGGATATTGAACAACACCCAGTGTACCCAGCCGCTGGCGCCCGCATCCGGATCGTTGAAGATCAAGGCCAGGCTCTGCGTCCCGGCTGGCGCGTCGCCCCAGGTCAATTCCGGAGATGTGTCGTCGCCATTGCAGGCAAAGTGTTTCGGGATGCTGCCCTCGGATTCAAAGGCAGGGCTGGTCAGTTCAAATGGCATAGGTGTCTCCGAGGGCTGGGCAGTTGCCTCAACTGTTGGTCTGGCCGTTGGGGGAGGCTCCGTCGCTTGCGCCACCATGGAAGCTGGCGAGGGTTGCGCCGGGCTGCTGCACGCGGGCACCAGCAAACAAAAAATTGCCAGCCAGAAAATCTTCTTCATGCACATCGCCTTTCATCGCCACTTTAATTTGCCACTGATTATAATCAGTGCGCCTTCAGACTATGTCACGCCTATTTCTTCGGTTCCTGATTAGCTCGGTTCTGGTCATCCTTGGACTGAGCTTGCTGCCCTTTGGCGGGGTTGGCCGAGTTTACGCGCAGCAGCCTACGGTCGATGTGCCCACCGTGACCGGCACCCCAATTGGCGCCTACATCGTGGTCAATGCTGACCAGGTGCAGATCAATGTGCGCAGCGGGCCGGGCACTGATTACCCCACGGTGGGCATCCTGGTGACGGGAGAGAAGGCGGCTGCTAAAGGTAAATCCGTGGCCGGGCTGTGGATCCAGGTAGCTTATCCGGGTGTGGAAAACGGCTTGGCCTGGGTGTATGCGCCGTTGGTGACCTTGTTTGATGCCGCTGACCTTCCCATTGTGGAACCCCCGCCAACGCCCACGCCGCAAGTGACGCCCACCATAGACCCGACGCTGGCCGCCCAATTCGTGCTGGAAATTCCGGCCACACGCCTGCCGACCTTTACCGCCGTCGACCCATTGGAGATTCCTCAATTTGAACAGGCAGGCACGGGGCGGGTAGGCGGTATCCCCATTGGCATGTTCATCACCGCGGTTGGGCTCATGGGCTTATTTGGTGCCGTAGTGGCCTACCTGCGGGAGCGTTAGCCATCGCTGCTGCAACATGAACTCTAAAACAAAAAAGGCCCGCTGATGCGGGCCTTTGAGCTTATTGCGCTAGCAGTTGCAGGATTCCCCATGCTCGTGGTGAGGAGCGTCTTCCCCGTCGGTGCGGAAGGAATTTCCACAACCACAGGACGAACTGGCATTGGGGTTGTCGATCTTGAAACCGCTGGCCATCACGTCGTTGACGTAGTCGATGTTGGCGCCGCGCAGGTAATTGATGGAAACCTCGTCGACCACCACGCGCACTCCGTGCTGCTCCACGACCAGATCGGTTTCACGCGGATTAGGTTCCAAGGCCATACCATACTGGTAGCCTGAGCAACCGCCACTGGATACGAACACGCGCAGGGCCTGGCCTTCCATCTGGCGCTCTTTAAGCAAACCTTGGATCGCCTCGGCGGCGGCTGGGGTCAAGGTAATTTCGTCGGTCTTGATTTCAACTGTCTGAATGTCGGCAAGGGCCATTAACGTCTTCCTTTCGGTTGCGAATACTTAAGCATTCTATCAAACAAACCTGGGATGTCAACTTCCTTTTGTCCCAGGTCAGCTAACCTCGTTCGAGACAAAGGTCACCCCACACTTAATTCCCCGTTGAGCAGCATCTGCTTTAGTTTCTCGATATCTGGACCCCAAAGCGAATCTTCGGCCTGGAAGGGAAGGGCGGCTCGGATGCGCTTGTGGGCTTCAGCCACACCCCGACCCGGATGTGCCCCGGGCATTTGGCCCAGGCGCAGATCGAGGGCCCGGGCTGCGCAGAATAACTCCAAGGCCAACACATGGGCGGTGTTGTAGGCCACCTGCCAGGCATGGCGGGCCGCGGTCATTGCGTTCGCGTTGTGGTCTTCTTTGCCGGCTGAGGTAGGCAGCGAGCGCACTGAATCGGGCGCAGCCAGACCCTGGTTTTCCAGTACCAAAGATGCCGCGGTGTACTGCAACAGCATGACCCCGGAATTGACCCCGGCTGAATCCCCATCGGCAACCAGCATAGGTGGCAGACCAGCGTTCATATGGCCATCCAGCAGGTGGTAGCTGCGCCGCTCCGAAATTGCAGCTACTTCGCTGAGGGCAATCTTGAGGAAGTCCATGGCCATGCCCACCGGTTCGCCGTGGAAGTTGCCTCCAGAAATGCTCTGGCCTGAGCCGAAAAGGAGTGGATTGTCCGTAGCGGCATTGATTTCCTTTTCAATGCTAGCCTGCACCGTGGCCAGGGTTTCGCGGGCCGGCCCTTGCACTTGCGGCGCAGCCCGCAGCGAGTAGACATCCTGCACGCGGCCAGCCGCATCCAGCAGAGTGCTGCCTTTAGTGAGCTGCCGGATATGGGCGGCCACTTCGATCTGGCCGGGGTGGCGACGCGCCTTATGCAGGCGTTCGTCGAAGGCGGCTGAAGCACCCAGCAGGGCTTCGAGCGACATGGCGGTGCTAAGCTCGGCGGCGTCCAGAAGTGTGGAGGCAAGCGAGATTGTGAGGGCGGCCAAAGCAGCCGAGAAGGTGGCGCCGTTGGTGATGGCCAGGCCCTCTTTGGCTCTCAATACCAGGCGAGGGATTCCGGCCGCGGCCATGGCGGCTTTGCCGCGCAGGCGTTTGCCAGCGTAGATAGCCCAGCCGGAGTGTTCCTCCAGGTCTGCAGAGTCAGTGCTTAGTACCAAGGCCAGGTGGGCCAGGGGAGCCAGGTCCCCGGAGGACCCCAGAGAGCCCTGAGAAGGAATGCAGGCTGTAACGCCCTTGTTGAGCATCTCGACCAGGGTGTCGACCAGTTCCGGGCGGGCGCCAGAAAAGCCGGCAGCCAGGGTGTTGGCGCGAACAAGCATAGCAGCACGGACAACGTCTCCGGGCAGCTCTGAACCGGTGGCCACAGCGTGACTGAGGATCAGGTTGCGGTTGAGCTTGGCAGTATCCGCCGGGGAAATTTGCTTGTCAGCAAAGATGCCGAAACCGGTATTGATGCCATAAACAGGTTTGCCCGCCTCCACGATCTCGTCAACCCAGGCGTGGGAGGCAATCACACGCTTCCGAGCGGGGGCGGCAAACTCCACCTGCGCTTGGCTTGAGGCCACACTTTGCACAGCGGCGAGAGTTAGATGTTCCCCGTCAATTATTACTTTGTTCATCGAGTTGATCTCCTGCGGAGGTGAGTTATCCCTTGTTTTTCAGGGCACGCGCCATCTCGCGTTCGGCATCATGCCTGGCAATGTCACGGCGTTTGTCCCATTGCTTTTTGCCACGCGCTACGGCGATCTCCAGCTTGGCGCGGCCATCTTTTAGATAGACCTGCAGGGGGACGATGGTGTTGCCCTTACGCTGGGTCTCATCCCAAAGCTCATCGATCTGTTTACGGTGCAGCAAGAGTTTGCGCTCTCGGAGTGGTTCATGATTCTCGGCACTGGCCGGGTTGTAGGGCGCGATATGAGCGTTTACCAGCCAAGCCTGACGGCCATCTGTGCGCACATAAGCTTCTTTGAGGCTGACCTGCCCGGCACGGATGGACTTGATCTCGCTCCCCTGCAGCACAAGGCCGGCCTCATATTTATCCAGCAGGAAGTAATCGTGGCTGGCCTTGCGATTGCGAGCCAGAACTTTTTCACTCATGCGGCGATTTTAGCATTGAAACGAAGCAGGTCATGCAATAACATATGCAGAAGGGAGTAAAACTGCAAGATGGATTGCACGAATCTGCTTTGCTGGCGAGGGGGAAGATTATTTGATAGGCAATATCTATTGCATATTGTATATGATATGCAATAGATATTGAAATTCAAAAACGGCTGATGGGTTTTTAGCGATGCTACCTGGAGACGGCCATCTTTACCACTTTGCCGCGGGCATCCATAGTGATGCGGGCGTATTGCGAGTGGGTCAGGTCGCCATCTGAGATCTTCTTGCTCAGGGTCACCAGGCTGCGCGTCGGGACCAAACCATGGGCTTTGCTGTGCACGTGGGGCAGCGTGCAATTGTGGCCCTGGCATTCGGTGTGCTCATGGCTGTAGGTGGCCTGCGAGTCAAGCATTCCGGGGAGGTATTCCGCCACGACCGACTTGACAGTGGCTATCGTCTCAGCAGGCAAGCTATCCACAGTGCCGTGCTGACCATTGCCGTGATCGCAGACGACCTGGACCTCGCGCGAATTTCCGGACACACGCAGGATGCGCTTTGGGGTTTGTCCCTCCGCCGCGACTTGGGCCAGGGGATCCCCATAGAGCACGAACGAGATCAAGGTCTTCTGGTCTTCACCATCCAGATACCCCTGGCGGCTGTGCATGGCTTGCGCCATGGCGATCTTGGCGCGGCGCAGCGCCTCGCCAACCGGATGGCCTTCATTAAGCAGTTTCCAGAAAGCCTGTCCCAACAGGTCAGCGGCTATTAGCGGTGTGGTGACAGAACCATATGAAGTTACGGTGGATCCAATGACTGCCTTGCTACCTGAGTCCAGGAATTTGAGCGACAGGGCATTCTCCACGGTCTTATCGAATATGTAAGCACCGTAGCAGGCTTCGGTAAACACCACCTGGGGAGCGCGTCCGCTGTTGATCACGTCACTGGGTCGCAGCGCCACGGGATAATCGGGGCCGTCAGGCGTGGTTTGGGGGTCACGTTGGCCGTACCACTCGGCAGTTTCAGCCATGCCGTGCAGGTTGTAATAGGCCAACTGCAAGGGTTTGCCGGCCTCTTTGGGCAAGTCTCCCGTCCCGGCAGGTGGGCAAACGGAAAGCCGGCTGGGCTCGCTGATCGTGCGATACACCGACAGAGAGGCACGTTGCCAGACTTCGGCGCTGTAGCCAAAGCTGCTGCGCTTGGGCCGATACAATCCGAAAAAGGCAAGGATACGGGCAAAGAATCCCCGCATGGTCTCAATAGGAGTGGCACCCTTGCTTCGACCGGCGGCGATCTTGTTCAGTACTTTGACCAGCATGGCAGGGTCGCTGCCTTCGCCGTTAGGCAAGCGCCCGAGGGGCCAGGCAGGTACGAAGTAGTTCTCGTCTATGCAAGCGTAGGGATTGTCCGAAGGGACATCTTGGTCCTCGTCATCCACTGGGTTGGGTAAATGGTGGAAGGGAATGACCTGCGGGCCGCCGACAATCAGCACGGCTCCAATCATTTCGCCCTTCTTGCGCAAGGCGGCATCCAGGTCGGCCAGCAGGTGCTTTACATCCCAAGGATCGTCGGCTTTTACCGGCTGCAAACCAAATTTCTCCAGGGATTGCTGGTCGTCGACGTACACCAGGTGAGCATCCCAATATGGGTTGGCGGAAGTGGCTGTCACCACAGATTGCATTGCGACGTCGATGGCGGCTGATCCATCCGGGCCATATTGAGAACGCAGCGCGGCTTGTGAGGTAATGACAACGTAGGCCGGGAAGCGCCCGTCGGCACGTAAGCGCAGGTCCTCTGTCTTGGTGTCCAAATCTTCGATCTCGAGGGGCGTTTCGGGCTCGAGCGCCTTTTTCTTGCGGTCCTTGCTGCCCTCGCCGGCGATGTATTCCACGCCCAACTCATCGAAATAGGTCTCGCCCTTTTTCTTGGGAGGCACACGCTGTATTTTGGGCCGTTTCAACTTGGGCAATTTGGAATTCTCTGCGCTGGCCTCAAGCGACGCTAAAGGTCCCACAGAAACTGGCTCTTGGGGTTCAGGCTGGGCAGATTTAGGCGCTGCAGGCATTACCGCCGCAGTCGCTGGTTCTCCGGAGGCCACACTTTCCCCGGCCGACAGGTGGTTCCAATTCAAGGCGGCAGCCACACCAGCCGGAATAGGCAGGTTGACCACATAGGTGAGTTGGCTGGGCCAAATGGCCGAAAAACGATGGCCCTCGCCCCACAAACGGCGAGCGGCCTGGCCGCTTACATCCTCGGCCACACAATTGTGCAACAGGTCGATGGCCTGGTCTTCCTGGCCGCTTTCCATGCGCTGGGCAGCTTCCATCAGACGGAACTGCAAACATTGCGGCCATTGTTGGCGATAAAGTTCAACAAGGTTGAACAGTGCCTGCCAGGAGAGCTCCTCGGCCTGCGAAATCTGAATGTGCAGCAAAGCCGGCAGGGGGGATGGCGGTTGCTGAGCCAGCACAGTTTGCACTTCGCTCTCGGCCTTCTGATTGTCCTTTGCCTGCAGGGCAATTTGAGCGCGGACCAAGCCCTTGGCCCAATCCTGAATGTCCTCGGGGGCCTGGGATGGGTGAGCCAGGGCGGCTGCAGCCGAACGGGCTTGCTCGGCAAGATCCGGCTTGACGCGGCGAGCCACCGTGTTCAGCAACTGCTGAGCCTCCGTGTATTCCGGGTCCAGTTCCACCAGTCGGCTGAGTATCTTGACAGCCTTTCCAGGCTGAGAATCTTTGCGGTAAGCCTCGGCACGCAGGAATTCAATGGGCAGATCATAGGGATAGGCATTGAGCCACTCTTCAGCCAGTTGGCGCACGAAGCGGGGTTCGCCGGCTTCCAAAGCGGCCTGGAGGAGCATGAGCATGTCGGCCCGGTCAACAGCTCTACCTGAGTTGATGGTCTTTTTCAGCTCGTCTTTCATAGTGCGACTCCTGCTTCCTGCCGGTGATGCACAAGGTTCAGTGCGATCACAGCGGCCAACTGCTTGTGTATTTGACGATCCTTAGGGGCCAGCCTGGCGGCCTGACGCAACTCGGACTCGGCGGCGGCGTAATCCTTTGCGTCTTTCAAAGCCAGGCCGGCCTCCAAATGCGGGCCAGGGGAATGTGGATCTGCTGAAGCCGCCTGCTGGAAGGCAGCCAGGGCGGGTTGATACTGACGGCGGGCTAAGAAGACCCGGCCGCGCTCCAGGTGGGCCTCCAGCAGGCTGGGAGCCAACTGGATGGCTTGTTCCAGATGATGCAAGGATTGGTCCAAGTTTCCGTTGTGCTTGAGCAGCTCTCCAAGATGCAAATGAATGCTGGCGGCCAGATTGGCAGAAGCGCCCGCAGCCACCTTGACAGCTTGCTGGCCGGCCTGGATGGCTTCCCCGAGGTTGCCGGTGAGAGCCAGCATCTGGGAGAGGGAATAGAAAACCTCAGGGCGTTGGGAATATTTCTGGCTTAGCTTCACCATGGTGTCCAGTCCCTTTTCGGTAGTTTGCATCTGCGCTTTGCGTAAGAGCAGGGGTACCTCGTCTTCGGCGGAAAGGCGAGCGCGCTCCAGCACAGCTATCGCGTCCGAACTCTGGCCTAGCGCGTATAAGCTTTCAGCGAAGATGCGCAGGGCGTCGGCGTCTTTGGGAGCGGCAGTGAGCGCCTGCTGGATCAGGTCTTTGGCGCGCAGGGCGTCGGAGTCTTCCAAAGCGAACTCGGCTTGCAGAGTAAGCGCCGCTACGTTATCCGGGGCGGCCTTGCGGGCTTGCTGAATGACGCTCATGGCGCGTTGTTTGTCGCCGGCCTGGCGATGGACCCTGGCCAGAGCCAATAAGTAATCGACTTGCTTGGGGTTTAAGTTCACGGCTCGCTGCAGACTTTCTACGGCGGCCGTTGCGAGACCAGCCTGCGCCTGCACCCGGCCCAGGGCGAAGGAGTAAGCGGGGTGTTTGGGTTCCAGGTCAGTGGCCAGCTTGAAGTGCTGGCTGGCTTCGGCCAAACGACCCAGAGATTGCTGCAATTCGCCGGCCAGTGCTTGCCAGGCCGGCTGCGAAGGCCACAAAGCCAGCGCGGCCTGGATGAACTGCAAGGCCTGATCGGTTTGCCCAATAGCCTGGGCTTTGTGTGCTGCCAGAGCTTGTACGGGTGCAGATTGAGGTAGATGTTTAGCAGCATTGGCGGCCAATTCAAAAGCCACATCGGGATCGGCGCTGGTGCTGCGCTGTATTTGTACTTCGGGGGACGCCGAATGAGGCGCCAGCAGTTGATCCAAGGCTTTGGAGCGGCCTGTAGCGCGGACGGCATAAAGCAAGGCGGCTGCTTCGGCGCCGTTGGAGGGGTAACCCTGGGGTAGGGAGTCCACATCGACGGCGGCGCCAAAGCGCAATTCGGCGCGCTGAGCCCAGCCGGTGACACGGGCAAGAACCGCAGAAGTCACGGATAACTGCTTGTGTGGCATCAAAAGCCTGCTTGGCAGCCGCGCGAGCTCGCTTGGAAATGGCGTCCGGCCCAGGGATATCGTGGGAGGCCCGGCCGGCTTCACAGAGTTGCTGCCATTCAGTGCGCAGCGTAAAGGCACATCCCAGACCGAACTGTGCGGCTGGTAAGCCGGGCGAGTTCTGGGACAAGGATTGATAGAGGGCGATGGCCGCGTTCCAATTGTGGATGCGCTCCGCAGCCGCAGCCAGAGCCAGGCCGACGAACGGGTCCCCATTCTTGGTTTCCAGCCCAGCTTTCAAAGTGCTGGCGGCTTCATCGTTTTGGCCGCGAGCGGCGGCCAGCTGGGACTGCAGCGCTAGCAGCCGCGGGTGGTCCGGTATTTGGTTGGCTAGCTCGGCAGCAGCCTTGGCCGCCGCGATCTCTTCACCAGCGGATAACTGCAACTCGGCCTGCAGGAGAGCAAGGTCCGAAGGAAACTTTTGTGCCCCAGCCTGTTTCAAATACTGGGTTGCTTCTTTTGGCTGCAAGCACAGCACAGCCAATTCCGCTGCCGTCTGCAAGTTTTCAATGGAATTTGGTTGGCGCTCGAAGGCAGCGGCCCCGGCCGCGAAGGCGCCAGCCCAGTCGCCGTTCTCACGCAGAAAGTCGGCTTTGGCAGCCAGCAGCCCGGCATCGTTGGGCTGCATTTCAAGAGCTCTTTCCAGCGTCTGCAGGGCGGCCTGGGGCTTGCCTAGCCTGCGCAATAGGTCGACCTTCAGGGCTAGCGCTATTGGCTGGTTGGGTGCAAGCTTCACACTCTGGTCAACGGATGACAAGGCTTTCTCTAATTGTTCGGAATGGGAAAAGCCATGGGCCAGGTTGAGCCAAAGGCTTCCATCGGATGGGGATAGTTCAGCGGCGTGCTGATAATACGGGATGCTTTCCGCAGCCGCGTCGTGGCTTAACAGGAAATTGCCGGCTTGGGTCAGGCCATCGGTATCCTCGCCAGCCAACAGGCCTGCGAAGGTAGCTAAGGCGGCTTGCTTGCTTTCCCCTTCCCATTGCAGTTTGCCCAGACTCAGAGCAACGCGAGGGTTGAGGTTGACGCCCTTGGCGCGCTTGTTAAGTGCACGGCAGGCTTCAACACTCTTGCCCAGGGCCCCCATGCGCTCGGCATACCATAGCAAGGTTTCTTCTCTATCGGGTTCACCCAAATATACTTTCTGGGCCAGCAAGGCCGCTTGGTCGGCGTGGCCCGCCTGTTGGTGGGCGTCGCAAAGGGCGCGCAAGATCTCCAGGTCGCCGGGCTGGTGCTTATCCAGCGTTTCCAGCGTCCCAATGGCGGCCACGGGTTTCCCGCCGCCGGCCTGGGAGGCGGCTTTGCCAAGCAACAAGCGTTTGCGCCAGGCATTGTGCTTGCCTAGGTCAGATTTCAGGGCCTGATCAAAGTATTGAATAGCATCGGGATGCCGGCCTTGGGCTGCCAATGCCTCGGCCATCAGGGCCCTTGCCTCGGGAGGTGCGATCTTGTGTGCCAGGGTCGTCTGTAAGGTTTCCTCGGCTCCAGCGGCTAGACCAATAGCCAGTTGGGAGCGGGCTACATCCAGTAGCAGTTCGACGTCGTTGGGTTTTGTTTTTAAGGCAATGTTCAATGAGGCTAATGCCGGTTCAACTTCTCCCGCCGCCAGCAGCAGCCGGCCTAGTTGGCGAGCGATGTCTGCATTGCCCGGAAAAGACTGCTGAGCAGCCTGCAAGGTCTGGATGGCAGCGCCCGATTGCCCAGATTCAGTCTGGAGACGGCTCAGCCGCACTGCTACGCTTTGGGCCACTTCTCCATCGGCCTGTTCGGCGGCCAACTGAGCAGCTACCTGGAAAGCCGAAATAGCCTGCTCCTTATGATCTTGGGAGGCGAGCAGTTCGGCCAAAAGAGCTTGCAATGTCGCGGAAGGGGTAGTGTGCCGTTGGGCGGTTTGCAGGCTGGCCAGGGCCGCTTCCTGGTGGCCCTGCGAGCGCAGCAGGCCGGCCAGAGCCAGCCAGCCTTCTAATTGGGCAGGCGCCAGTTGGGTGGCGCGCTGTAAATACTCGATGGCGCTTTCTTCGTCGCCCTGAGCGGCTAGCGCCTTGCCCATTAGGACATGGGCGCTGGCATTGGCAGGGTCGCCGGCCAACGTGCACTGGCAAGCAGCAATAGTTTCATCGCTCTTGCCGCTGGCCAGCGCAGTTTCAGCCAGCGCCAGCCAATCAGCGGCCAGTGGATTGTCCGCGTGCTTGACCACTGCTTTCCATTCAAGCAGCGCCTCCTGCGGCTGTTGATTGCTTTGCAATACCTGGGCTAGTAAACGGCGCACATCGCTCTTTTCAGGTGCCAGGGCGGAGGCCAGATGGGCATAAACAAGGGCTTCTTCCATGCTGCCGTTCTCAATGAGCAACCTGGCCAACATGGCGGCACTATCGGCGTCGTTGGCCTGCAATTCCACGGCGGCTTTGGCGGCCATTTGCGCTTCCTGGGGCAGTTTCATTTCAACGAACAGTTCGCCCAACTCGTGAAGCAGCTTGGCCTTTTCGATGGTCTCTTCAACGCGCTGTTCACCAGATGCTGCTTGCAGCGCGGCGCGGGCCATTTCTTTGGCTTCACTCGCGTCGGAGGCCAGCGCCACTTTGGCTGCCGAGAGTAAGGCCGCGGGGCGGCGCGTGGAAATCTTACGAATGCTTTTTGGGTCTGCCAGGTCAGCGCTCATTTGCACCAAGGCCAGGGTGTCTGATTCCTGCCCATTGGCTTCGGCTACCTTGGCGGCTAAGTCAACCTGAAGCTGTTGGGAGGCCTCCCAAGCAGCCTGGAGCAATGGGGCAGCTTGTTCGCCCTGCCCGCCGATCTGATGCACCTCGGCTTCCAGCAAGAGCCGCTGAATTTCGGTCAATTCTCCAGCCTGCTGGACTTCATCGTCTAAGCCCTCAAGAGTTTGCATCGCAGCCTGTCTGGCCAGAGCGGTGTTCACCTGCGCCAGGCGACGCAGTAATTGCATGGTTTGAGGAAGGTCGTAGGTTTGAATAATCTCCAGTAGATGTGAGGATTGAACGTCCAGTGTCATCGGGTTGGCAATCAGGGCGTGCAAACCCAACAAATGCAAAGTTTCGCCTTGTTCACGGTCGAGCAAAACCTGCAATAGCTCATGTTGGTTGGGGACCAGACTTAGCAGGCAGGCTATCGGCAATTGCCAAAATTCAGGAGAGGCGATGCTGACATCGTTGGGGAGCTGCTCCCAACCATTCAGCAACCGGCGACGCTCGCGCAGGGCCAGGGCAAGCAGGGTCGCCTCGGTCAGGTCCGGGGTGGAATGAGCCGCTGAGGGTTCTGCGGCCAGTTGCTCGTAGGCCGCGGCGGCGTCATAGCGAAGCTTCTCGCTGACTGACTGCATGGGTGTTTCCCGCAAGGTGTCGAATTGTTCTGCATGACCCAGGCGCAATAAACCCAGGTAACCCGGCGACCAGAGGATGCGCTGCGCGTCGGCGGCATTCAAAGCCAGGCTTCCAAATTCCGGGTCCTGCAGCTCCGCCCAGACCTGCGCGTTGTTGCGCAAGGCGGATACCACCACGGGCCAGTCGGCTTCAGGCAAGCGCTGCTTGATTGCGGCGATGAAGGATGTCATGCATGCCTCGACGGATGTGCTGTTGGTTTTTTAGATTACCCAATTGACTTGGAAGACGATCCAGTAAGCGGCGCCCATCATGCCCAACCCCAAGGCGGTCATGAAAATGCCTATGCCGGCTGCGGTCTTCACCAGGGTGGAGATCGAGTCCAGCAGGGCATTGGCGTTGCCTACTAGCCCGGCCATTTCCTCGGTGATGCCTTTTTGCACCATCTTGGATGCGGTGGCGCTTAGGTTCTTGATGTCCTTGTTCATGGTGCGGGTCACCAGGACGAACAGCCCGATGGTGAGTGTGCACATGCCCAGGAAAAACAGGGCGGCGGCCATGATCAGTAAGGTGTCGGATTGATTAATCTGGTACATGTCTAACTCCTCTTTGTGGTTTAGTTTGCTTGCCAGTGCAAGCAAACCTTTAGGTGCAAGATGCGTGCCTGTTTTTCTGATAGATGGCCTTCTGTTCCCCAAAGACTTGAATGTTGACTAAAGTGGTGCTTGCGGCTAAAATTTGCTGCTAACGTCTCCCTACGGGAGACGTTTTTGACGAGATGCGAGTATGGTAGAAGAAACCAGAATGGAGCGCGAAAGCGCCGATAACGCCGAAGCAGAGACGCTGCACCTGTATCAAAGTGCGGCGCAGTTTTTGGACGCCGACCAAACCTCGATGGAAATGAGCGCGGCCGCCAACGTGGAGTCCGCGAGCGTGGATGCTCACCTGAGCGCTCTGGGCCAAGTGCAAGCCGAGCAAGTGGAGATGCGGCTTAGCGTTGTGGGCGCCTCCTCCGGCGCGCAAACGACCCTGCGCGATGGGGTCGCCGGTGTGGTATTGAGTGACGCCGCGTCTCTCGAAAACGCTACAGCGGGGGTGCTGGTCTCCCGGGAAGTGCACGGGACCAGCATCCGTACCGGGGTTTTGTTGGCTGGCAAGGTGGAAGGCAACGTGGAAACGGTGCTTAATACTGAAGGCGCGATCGTCGCCGGCTTAGCTGCCAGTTTGGGCCTGGGACTGATCCTCTCCATTTTGCACATGCTTCGTCGGCGGTAAAATTGATTTTGTTAATCCAATCGGAGCGAAGGTAACCCGCTAGGGTGAGAGGCGCTCCCAAGGAAGGTATTGATGGAACGTTATACATTACAAGCCTCACACCGAACCCTGACCGGCAAGAAGGTGAAACAACTGCGCGCACAGGGGAAAACACCGGCCATCCTCTACGGACGTTCGTTGAAAGCGCCTTTGCCGGTGACCATGGATCACAAAGAATTATCCAAGGTGCTGCGCAAGGCCAGTTATTCGAGCCTGATCACGGTAAATGTTGATGGCGAAGAACACAACACGCTGGTGCGCGATTTTCAAATGGATATCCTCCTGGGTGACCTTACCCACGTGGACTTCCTGGTGGTGTCGCTCACAGAGACGGTGCGTACTGAAGTGCGCGTCCTTCTTGAGGGCAAGGCCCCCGTGGTGGTCAATTCCGGCGGCCTGCTGGTACCCGGCCTGGAATACGTGGAAGTGGAGAGTTTGCCACAGGATCTGCCGGAAAATTTTGTGGTGGACGTCTCCAATCTACTTGAATTTGGTGACGCTATTTTTGTTCGCGACCTGGTCATTCCAGACAATGTCAGGATGCTTAGTGACCCCGAGGAATTGATCGTGGTGGCTTCTGCTCCGGCGGCCGAAGAAGTCGCTGTGGAGGAAGTCGTGGAAGAGGGCGCGCTACCGGCCGAAGGCGAAGCTGCCGCCGAAGGAGAAGCTGGGGAGGAAACTTCGAAAGAAGACGCAGCCGAAGAGTAACCCCACACGGTGCAACGCACAACAGCCCGCCAAAAGCGGGCTGTTGTTTTTTTAACGCCGACCTATTCGCTTTGACAAAAAAGACAGGTCGTGATAATATTTAGGCAAACTAGTTTGCATAACAAACTTAAAAGGAGAATACCTCGATGCAGGCGCAAATGAAGGATGTGGAAAAGCGGGTAAAGGGTTACTGGTTCAATGACGGGGTTGCCGAACTGATTGGTGGCGCGGTTTTTGTGATGCTTGGCATTTACTTTGCGGCCACGGAGATGCTGGGCAGTTCCTCTTTGTGGGGCGGGATCTTGCAGGTGGGGTTCATACTGATCCTTTTGGGATTACTTTGGGGAGGCCGCAGGCTGATTGCCAAAATAAAAAACGAGTTTGTATATCCTCGTACCGGCTTTGTCAAATATCGTGTCGACCAACAGCAAGTGAATCAGCGCCGTATTGGGGCGGCCGTGGTGGCCGCGGTGGTTGCGGTGATCATTGTTGTGTTGCTTCCGCTGGAAGGTCCCATCAATTGGGTCGCAGGGCTAACTGGCTTGTTGGTGGGAGGCGTTTTGATTTTTGGGCAGGCACGCAACGCTGGAATTGAACGCTTCTTGTATCTTGGCTTCCTTTCTCTGCTTCTGGGCGTTTTGGCATCCATGGTCAGTTGGGCGAATGGGTTCGCACTGGGGTTGTATTACGCTGGCATGGGCTCGGCTTTTATGGTTTCGGGGGCGTGGATCTTCTGGCATTTCCTCAGGCAATACCCGATTAGCCAGGAGCTGATCAATGAAAAATGACCTGCGCTCTCTTGGTGACCTGGACCGCATCATCCATGAGCCGGCGCGTCTGATGGTCACCATGATCTTATCTACTGTGGAGAGTGCGGACTTCCTGTTTTTACAGCGTGAGACCGGCTTGACCAAGGGGAACTTGTCTGCCCATTTAGCCAAGCTTGAGGAAGCGGGTTATATATCCATCAAGAAGTCATTTAAGGGAAAGTATCCGCTGACGATATGCAAGCTAAGCGCCAAGGGCCAAAAAGCCCTGGCCACATACCGGGACCAATTGGGTTCGATCATGGAAGATCGATAAACCTGGCAGGCTGGAATCATAAGACCTGCCGAAACCCAGGCCGTATGCTAATGTCAGACCAATTTCAACGCTTGAAGAAAATTTAGTGTTATGCGAGCAGTAAGGCCCCAAAGCAGCTCTTTGTCATATTTGGTGAAATACACCACTTTGACGGTCTGGCCGTCTGGAGCCACGCGTCCGCGCTCCTCCCGATTGGCTGGATCAGCCAACCAGTCCAAAGGGATGGTAAAGGCACGTTGCACTTCTTTAGGATCGATATTCAACTCAAAGGGCCAAGGAATTGCCCCGACTTCTGGTGTGACATTGTAGTTGCTGATAGTTATGAAGTTTTCCAGGTGGCCGAGAAGTCGCACACTGGCAGGCTTAATGCCAACTTCTTCCTGCGCCTCACGCAAAGCGGCCTGAGCGCTGGACTCGGCTAGCTCCAGACGTCCGCCGGGAAAGGCCACTTGGGCGCTGTGCATATCGCCCTCCACCTGGGCGCGCAAAATATAGAGTAAATGCCAATTGCCCTGGTTTCGCAGCAACGGGATAAGCACCGCTGCGGAGCGGGGCGTTGTGTTGGTACTGGTTTCTCGTACCGGGCTGATGTAAGGGTCTGCCGCCCGGGCTGCCAGCAACTGGCTTATGTCTGTTTCGGTGAGGGCCGCAGTGGATGATCGCACGATTATTCTGCGGGGCGCGGCTGGACCACACTGCCGCAGTAATGACATTCCGCGGCTTGACCTCCGGCGGTACTGATTTGTTCCAAACTCATGGAAGCCCCGCAGTAAGGACACTTTTCAGGCAAATTACGCTTTGAACTTAGTGGTCCCATCGGTTTGCCTTGAAGCTGCTGATCCAGCCAGTCTTGCATCTTACGTGCTTCTTCTTTTCGACCAGCTTCGTTTAACCAATCTACGTAGCCTTGGCCTTCATGGCGCAAGGCGGGCCAGCGTTCCTGGGCTGCAAGCAAATCCAAACCGCGGCGGGCTTGCTCCAGAGATTGCTCGAAAACCTCTCCCAATAGATAGGCATGCGCGGCTTGCATGTACAACATTGGCGCCGGGTAGACAATCCCGCGGTCAAGGGCGCGTTCGGCAATTGACGTGAAGATCTGAGCCGCGTTCGTGTGGTCTCCGATTGCATCGAGATGATTTGCACGGTGCAGTTCGCGTTGGATGCGCGGGTTTAGCGCCCGCCCGGCCAGCAACGGGCCACGCGGACGGATGGGCCGCCCGAATGGACCACGCCGCCGGTAAGGGAAATTCCCAAAGGGTCCTCGCATCTATTTTTCCTCTTCTTCCTCTGGCTCGGAGGGGCCGCCTTCCACTAATTTGCGGGCGAATATCAAAAAGCCGGTATGGGCATTCATTGTATCCGCGGGACGTAAATGGGTGGCTATCGGCCGGTAATATCTGTGCAAAATCTCAGAGACCTCCAGAAAACCAAAATTATGGCGCTTGAGGCCCGCGATCAGCGCACTGACCTGGTTGGTGGTAGGCAACAGACTGCCGAAGAACCCTCCAGGTCGCAGCGCCTCCCGAACCTGGGAAAGGTATGCCTCTGGATTAGGAAGGTCGAGGAAGATGGCCTGCAAATCGCGTTCATCTAAGCCATCAGCGATGTCAGCCAGTTTCAGGTCCACACGGTCTGCCAAGCCAAGCCTTTCCAGGTTGGAGCGTGCCACCGCCTGCGCATCGGAATGCCGCTCGTAACTAATCACACGGCCCTGCGGCCCCACCGAATGGGCCAACGCAACGGTAAACGCTCCCGAACCTGTGCCGGCCTCCAGCACCCGGCTGCCCGGACCAACCCCCAGGTTTAGAAGGATGTAGCCGATGTCTTTGGGGTACATCACCTGGGTGACCCGTTCAAGGTCGCGCAGGATGTCATCCAAGGCGGGTTGCAGGATGGTGAAGGTCTTGCCGATATGGCTCTTCACCTGGCTGCCCCATTCCAGCCCGATCAGGTCATTGTGCTGCAACACGCCGTGCATGGTTTCGACTCGTAAGCCCGGGCTAAGCTGAACAGTGGTACTTTGGCCTCGTGGGCCCATTAAGTTTGCGAGGTCCCCAGCTTGAGTGTGTGCGGCACTTGGAGCCACTAATACCCCGGTTGGACCACGAACAGCCAGTGCCCCAGGAATAATAAGCCCAAGGCACCCAGCACCCCAACGCCTAGGAACAAGGGACCTACCCGGAACAGATCCAGGTCAATTTGGGCGGCCAGCCAATGACCCACCCAAAAGCCCAACCAGGCTAAAACCAAATATAGCAGTAGGCGGCCCAGGCCTCCGCCCTTCCATAAATGGAAGGCGGCGCCCAGCAGAGTGGCCACAACGGCACCAAGGAGAAATGATGGCAGGGTCATTTAGGTTGGTGCCAGCCTGCACCGTATTGGGATTATATAACCTGCAAGAGAACTTCCGAGGCAGTTGGCGTTTTTATAGTAGGGACCTGCGTTGGTGCTATGATGCCGCCGCCCAACACCTCGCCGCCTACATAGAAGACCGCGGCTTGTCCGGGAGTGATGTCCCGCAAGGGTTGGGTGAATTCAACTTGGGCGCCACCTTCCGGGAGCAGGCTGACCCGGGCGGCCGCCTTGCGTGCGCTGTAGCGGATCTTCACCTCAGCCTCGAAAGTCCCCTTAGGAGCTACGCCTGAAAGCCAATGAACGTTATTTGTGGTCAGTGTTTGGCTACCCAACTCATGCTTGAAGCCAACGATGACAGCATTGCGCGCTTGGTCTTTGGCGACTACGTATAGGGGTTCGGCGGCGGCAATACCCAGGCCTTTGCGCTGGCCAATGGTGTAGTTGACCAGGCCGGTGTGCTCGCCGAGCTTGCGCCCCCCGCGGTCCAGGATAGGCCCCGGCTGGTCCAAAATTGCCTGGTGGCGGCGCAGGAAGTCACGATAATCCTGCCCAGCCAGGAAGCACAAGTCCTGGCTTTCTTTCGAGCTAGCCGCTGGAAGCTTGAGGTTAGAAGCGATCAGCCGCACCTCGGGCTTGGTTAGGTCACCCAACGGGAACAAAGCATGCTGAAGCTTATGCTGGTTGAGTACATGCAGCACGTAGGATTGGTCTTTATGGCTGTCCACAGCCTCAAAAAGCCGAACCGGTTTCCCCTCTTCGCGCAGCAGGCGCACATAGTGTCCAGTCGCCATGTAATCCGCACCCAGCGCCAAGGCGCGCTCCAACAGGAATTCCCAGCGGATCTGGCGATTGCAGGCTAGGCAGGGGTTGGGTGTACCACCACTGGCGTAGCCGTCCAGGAAATATTGCACCACAACGTTGCGGAAGCTCTCCTGTGCGTTCACGGCGTAAAAGGGGACGCCCAGCTGCCCCGCCACGCGGCGGGCGATGCCCATGGCTTCGGGGGTGCAGCAGCGGTTACTGGATTCTCGGCCGGGCTCAGACCACAGTCGCAGCATCATGCCCGTGACGTCGTAGCCTTGCTGCTGCAGCAGGGCGGCCGCCACCGAGCTGTCCACGCCACCGCTCATGGCCACCACGACTTTTCCCTTGCTCATGCCGTTTCCAGGCGGCGAGCGCGCTCAACCAGGTGGGGCAGGGCGTATAAAAAGGTTTCGATGTCCTCTTGGGTGGTCTGTAAGCCTAGCGTAACGCGGAGGGACCCCAGGGCCCACTCAGGGGTCAACCCCAAGGCCAGCAATACTTCGCTGGGTTCGGGGTCACCTGTCTTGCATGCTGAACCGGAGGAACAGGCAAAGCCGGCATCGTCCAGCAGCATGAGCAGCGCGTTCCCGTCCATGCCCTTGAATACAAAGCTGGCGTGGTTGGCAAGCCGGAATTCCGGATGGCCGGTCAATTGGGAATCAGGAATGGCAGCTAGTATGCCGGAAATCACCTGGTCGCGGAGCTTGCGCAATTGGGCGGAGCGCGGGTTGATTTCGGATTGGGCCAGCTCAAAGGCCTTAACCATGCCCACAATATAGGGTATGTTCGAGGTGCCAGCGCGGCGGCCTGATTCGTGGCCGCCGCCCGTTTGCGTGGGCAGCAGCGGAGTTCCCTGTCGTACGTACAAGACACCGACGCCCTTAGGTCCGTAAAATTTATGTGCGCCCAGGGAGAGTAGATCCACCCCCATTTTTTTTATATCCATAGGGATGTGCGCCCCCGATTGCACTGCGTCCGTGTGTAGGGACACCCCGGCTTCACGGCACACGCCGGCTATCTCGCCAATCGGGTTGACCGTGCCAATCTCGTTGTTTCCCAGAATGGCAGAAACCAAGGCTGTCTCTGGATGCAGCCGCCGGGCGACTTCATCGGGATGCAGCATTCCATAATCGTCAACTGATAGAAATTCCAGAGTGAACCCGAATTGCTCGGCAAGTTGCCGAGCGGTTTCGACCACAGCATCGTGTTCGACAGGGCTGATCAGGAGCTGATTGGCGCCGCGGTCTTCCCTTGCGGCCAGGGCGGCACCACGCAGTGCCAGGTTATCACTCTCGGAGCCGCCGGAAGTGAAAATGATTTCAGCTGGTTCTGCATTCAGAAGCTCGGCCATGCGGTGGCGAGCACCCTCCAAGGCAGCTTCGGCCCGCTGGCCGTAGCTGTGCACCGAAGAGGGATTACCAAAACCTTCACTAAAATAGGGCTGCATGGCCTCCAGGACGCGGGGGTCCAGGGGCGTGGTGGCGGCGTAATCGAGGTAAACAGGCATCCGGGTAGGCACCGGAAGATTATAGCCTCTGGTTTCGGGATTCTTTTCGTTAGAATGGTTATAGCGATGATGGTTAAGCAGCTCGTTTAGCGTTCGGAAGGTGTACTATAATCGCCTTTGTACAAATTATCACAACGTGAGGCTCATCGCCAGGACAGGAGCGCATGGCTACTCCAATAATACATTTTGGAACGGATGGATGGCGGGGAGAAATTGCCCGGGATTACACCTTTGAGGCCGTGCAACACGCTTCCCAGGGATTTGCCACATATATAAAGGAAAAGAAAATGCAGGATGGGGGCATTGTGGTTGGCTATGACAAGCGTTTCCATTCCGAAAATTTTGGAGCCACCGTGGCTGAAGTTTTAGCTGGAAACGGTATCCATGTTTATTTGACTGAGGGGGCCACCCCGACCCCCGTCATTTCTTATGGCGTGGTGGCTCTGCAGGCTTCGGGAGCGGTGAACATCACCGCTTCGCACAACCCACCAACCGATAACGGCTTCAAGGTGCGTGACCAGCATGGCGGTGCCATTGACCCGGAAGGATTGAAGGAAATTGAGGCGGCCATTCCGGATTCGGCGGAGAAAATTAAACTGGTTCCCATTGCCGAGGCTAAAGAAAAAGGGCTAGTAAAGGTTTTCGACGCCGCCCCAGCTTATATTGAGCACCTTCACGACCTTATCGACGTGCAGCCCCTGAAGGATGCCGGCCTGATCGTGATGGTGGATGCCATGTGGGGCAACGGCGCCGGCTGGTTTCCTCGGCTTTTGGACGGTGGCAAGACCAAGGTGCTGGAGATACACAATTATCGTAATCCCATTTTCCCCGAGATGCTGCGTCCCGAGCCTATCCGGCCGAATGTGGACGTCGGCCTCAAGGCCACCGTAGAAAACAAGGCGGATGTGTTGCTGATCACCGATGGGGACGCGGATCGCATGGGCCTGGGTGATGAGCAGGGTGGTTTCATTGACCAGCTGCGCGCGTTCGGCCTGTTGGCCTATTACCTGCTGGAGGTTCGCGGCCAGCGTGGCGCTATCGTCAAGACGCTTTCTACAACCACCATGCTCAATAAGTTGGGTAAGCTCTACGATGTGCCCGTCTATGAGACGGGTGTGGGTTTCAAGTATGTGGCACCTAAGATGCTGGAAACAGACGCGATGATAGGCGGGGAGGAGTCGGGCGGCTACGCCTTCCGCGGCAATGTACCCGAACGTGATGGCATTTTGGCGGGCTTGTATATCCTAGACCTGATGGTTAAGACCGGAAAAAAGCCTACCCAATTGATCGAGTGGCTGTTCGCCAAGGTCGGCGCTCATTATTACGACCGCATCGACAGTATCTTTGAAGGTGACCGCAAGACGCGCGAGCAAAGAATATTGGATGCCAAGCCGCAATCCATTGGCGGCCTGAAAGTAAGTAATCTGGTCACTAAGGATGGATTTAAGTTCGAGCTGGAAGATGGCGGCTGGATGCTGATCCGCTTTTCCGGGACCGAGCCCAAGATCAGGGTGTACACCGAGACCACCCATCAAGATAAAGTGCAAGCTATCCTACAAGATGGTCTGAGAATCGCAGGATTAAAATAACAATCCGTGCTTATCGACAGCCATTGCCACCTGGATTTCGAATCTTTTGACAAAGACCGCCCAATGGTTCTGGCTAGAGCCGAACAAGCTGGAGTGGAACTGATACTCAATCCCAGTATGGACGTGGAAAACAGCGCCAGGGTTGCAAGCCTAGCTGAAGGGAATGGCCCAGTTTATGCCGCCGTCGGTGTCCACCCCAATGAAGCCAGCAGTTGGGAACAGGAAAGCAAATCCCGCCTAAAAGAGCTGACCCGGCGAACAAAAGTGGTCGCTATTGGCGAAATCGGGTTGGATTATTATTGGGACAAGACGCCTAAAAAGTTACAACATCGCGTCCTGACTGAGCAATTGGAATTGGCAGCTGAAATGGAGTTGCCGGTGATTATCCACAACCGGGAAGCGGGGCCCGACGTGCTGGGCCTGTTGTTGGATTGGCAGGCAGGCTTGGTTCAGTCTGGCTTCCCCTTGGCAGAGCAGCCTGGGGTGCTGCATTCGTTTTCTGCCGGGCGCGAAATAGCGGAGCAAGCCATCGCGGCAAACTTCTATATTGGTTTCACAGGGCCGATTACCTTCAAGAATGCAAAAGACTTGCAGGCAATCGCTAAGGACTTGCCGCTGGATCGTATTTTGGTGGAAACAGACAGCCCTTTTCTTTCCCCGCATCCCGAACGCGGGCAGCGCAACGAACCCGCCAAAGTGAAGTTGGTTGCAGAAAAGTTGGCCGAACTGAAAGGTTTACTTTTTGAGGAAGTGGCAATCACTACTACCGCTAACGCCAAGCGGCTATTCCACTTTGGAGACCGCCAATGACCATGTTGGCTTTCCAGACCCAGGTGCAAGATCTGCTTCCCGACGTGGAAGCCCGCATGCGCTCCCAGACCGCGGGTTATCACCCCATCTTGAAAGATGCCTTGGACCAGCTTTTGGATTCAGGTGGCAAGCGCGTGCGCCCAACCGTAGTGCTGCTGGTCAGCAGTATGCTGGGCGTGGCGCGTGATCTGAGCATTAGTCTGGCTGCCGCCGTGGAACTGCTCCACACGGCAACCCTGGTTCATGATGACTTAATCGACGATGCCAAGCTGCGGCGCGGTAAGCCCACACTAAACGCGACCCTGAGCACATCGGCAACTATTCTTACTGGCGATTTCCTCTTTTCTCAGGCCGCCTGGCTGGGCGCCCAGGTCGAAATCACCGGAAGTAATGCGCATGTTCGCCAGCACGCTTTCCACGATTGTCAATGGCGAGATCACCCAGATCTTCGAGCGCAATGCCCTTACCGACCGGGAGATCTATCTACAGCGCATCTATGCCAAAACGGCGTCAATGTTCGAGCTATCGGCAAAAGCGCCAGCCTTTCTTGGGGGGGGTGAGCCAATCTATGGCGAAATTCTGGGCACCTATGGTTACGGAATTGGCATGGCTTTCCAGATGGTGGATGATATTCTGGATTTCTCATCGGACTCAGCCAGCATGGGGAAACCCGTGGCCAACGACTTGCGCCTGGGTCTTATTACTTTGCCAGCCCTCTATTACCTGGAAGCCCATCCGGGTGAAAAGCGCCTGGCTACCTTACAAGAGGGTGGAAACCTGCCGGAGGAAGAATTGCAGGCCTTGATAGAGGACATCCGCGCCGGTGATGCCATTTCACTTGCCAACGCTGAAGCCCGGCGACAGGCGGACAACGCCGTCGACGGGTTGGATGAATTACCAGATACTCCCGAGCGTGTGGCTTTGGGGGACTTGGCTCAATACGTCGTGGATCGCTTAAACTGAGCAATAATTCCCAGAAGCAGTGGCCGCGCATTTCGCGGCCTTTTGTTCTGCAAGTCCCATCAGCCTTAAGCCTTTTATGGACATTTGCCACTCCTTTTATGCTTCCTTCTAAGCGAAAATGCAATTGCGACATGGAGGAACCGTGCTGAACGAACAAGTGCGTGATTGGATGTCAAAAGACGTTGTAGCTATCCAGGCCGAGCAAACGCTCCCGGAGGCGCATGCGTTAATGATGCAGCACAAGATTTGCCGTCTGCCGGTGGTGAAGGATGGCGACCTGGTTGGTATAGTCACACTGGGGGACCTCCGCGAAGCCAGCCCCTCGGGTGCCACCTCGCTTAGTATCTTCGAGTTGAATTATTTGCTGGCGCGATTGAAGATTGGGCAGATCATGACTCGCGATCCGCTAACCATAACACCTGATACCGATCTCACTGAAGCGGCCAAACTAATGTTGCATCACAAAATAGGCGGATTGCCGGTGACGGATGGTGGAGAGCTCGTAGGCGTAATAACTGAATCGGATATTTTCAGAGCTTATGTTCGTCTGGCTGAAACTGGGGTGCCTAGAGCCCAGGCACACGTTTAGCTCCCAAAGATTTAAAAAAGAGCGCAAAGGCGCTCTTTTTGTTTCCCGCTACCATTTCTCCCAATGGACAACATCGGCGAATTTCTTACGGCCGCCTGGAGTAAGGCGGATACGCAGGCTCCTCCGTCCAGTAGGATAGCCGAAGGATATGGCCATGAGAACTTGCCATTCTTTGGGAACACCCAGCAACTCGGCGGCTCCCTTGCCGTTGTATAGGGTCGCCAGGCAAGAAGCAACCCCTTGATCCCAGGCGGATAACTGCATGTAAGCTGCCGCCTGCCCAGCGTCGAATAAGGCGCCATAAAATTTCTCCGGTGGCGGGGTAAGGATAAGTACGCCCAGGGCTGCTCCACCCAGGTGTCCCGCGAAAGTACCCATATGCGAAAGCGTGGCCAGGGTTTCTCTATCCTGAACCACGATGAATTGCCACGCCTGCCGATTCTTGGAAGACTGAGCCCGCCGGCCCGCGTTCAGGATGGCATGTATTTCTTTATTAGATAGGGCTTGCTTGCGAAATTTACGCACGGCGCGTTTAGTTCGAATGGCTTCGGAAACGTTCATATTTCCTCCGTTACTGTATCTGTGGCATTACTTTGCTGGCTACGCTTTCCAGGCCGGCAATGTCGTCCTGGTCCAGCCATTGCAGCATCACGCGCTGGCAGCCAGCCTCGGCAAAAGCGCCCAACTGATCGACAATCGCATTGGCTTCACCCACCAGGCGCCCCGCTGCGATATGTTGCCTCCGGTTCCTGGGTGAACTTACCACCTCTTTGGCTTTTTCCTTACCCAAATGAATAGAAGTCATGTAGCTGCGCCGGACGGCCGACGGCTGCCGCCCCCTGGCTTCCAAATATTCATCCAGGCGCTGCTTACGCATACGGTATTCCGCAGGTGGCTGGGCTGTGCCATTCCACTCGTCGGCGTATTGAGCCGCCAGCTTCAGAGTTCGATGCACTCCATTGCCGCCCACCACAATAGAAGGGCCGCCTGGCTTTTGAGGCCGGGGCAGGAGAATGGCCTGCCTGAGTTGGTAGAAGACTCCTGAATAGCTTACCGGCTTATTGCTCTTGAGCAGATTGCTTACCACCTCTAGCCCTTCTTCGAAGCGTTGCATCCGGGATTGGACATCCAACAAGTCCAACCCGAACATTTCGTGCTCGCGTTGTTGCCAACCGGCGCCCAATCCCAGCTGCAGCCGACCCCCGGATAGATCGTCGACGGCCGCAGCCATGCGCGCCGTTATGCTGGGGTGGCGGAAGGAGAAAGGTGAAACCAGCGGCCCGAATTCAATCCGACTTGTATGCGTTGCCAGGTAGGTTAGCGAGACCCACAATTCCAATGAATCCTCATCGGGGGGCTGGGAATTCGTGAAGTGGTCCGAGCGATAGAGGCCGGCGAAACCCAGGTCTTCGGCGGCGGAAGCCAGGCGTTTCCAGCGCGGCCAGGTTAAGCCTTGCTGCCCCTCGATCATTACGGCGAGTTCCATTAGCTACATTCTTTGCTCAGGTTGATTTTCCAGCTTCCAAATTTCTTTCACCGTTGCCATAATGAGCTCCCAATCCATGCGCTCTTTTTGGCGGGAAGGCCCAATTGGGTCCTGGATGCGTTCACCCAGCAAGGCTTGGGTTGCGGCTACGGTGCAGGCGCCTGCGGCTTCCAGATCGTAGCCGCCTTCCAGGATGAGGGCTATTCGCCCGTTGCAGTTCTTCTGCGCCCAATTCCCCAGGGAGGCTATGGCCTCGCCGTATCCGCGGGCGCTAACCAGCAGATTAGCCAGCGGGTCTTTCCAGTGGGAGTCAAACCCAAAACTGACCAGCAGCATCTCGGGTCGGAAGCGGTCCAGCAGTGCGGGCACAATCTCGCTGTAAGCCACCTGGAAGGCTTCATCTCCCGACGAAGGCGGCAGCGGGATGTTCACTGTGGCGTCTTTCCCTGGTCCGAAGCCGCGCTCATTGAGTTGCCCCGTACCAGGGTACAGCGGCACCTGGTGGGTAGAGAAATAAATCACATCGGCCCGTTCGTAAAAAATGTCCTGTGTGCCGTTGCCATGGTGCACGTCCATGTCGATGATGGCTAAGCGCTTTGCACTCTCATTTTGCAGCAGGTTTTCGGCGGCCAGAGCCACGTTGTTAAGCAGGCAGAAGCCCATGGCATGGCTGCGCGTGGCGTGGTGCCCCGGCGGCCGGGAGAGCGCAAAACCCACATCGGCTTCCCGGCGCCACACGGCGGCTGCCAATGCGGCTGCACCGGCTGCCGCATTTAGCGCCAACTGCCAACTGGCTTGAGTTGCGTAAGTATCCAGATCGATAGCTTCTGCTTTATCGCAATGGCGTTTAACATCAGCAAGCATCTCGGTTTTGTGTACTGCGAATAGCACCGAGTCGGGTAGATGGTTAGGTTGGATTTGCAGACCCCGTTCCCAGTAGCCAGTCTCCAGCAGGGCTCGACGGATGGTCTCCACGCGCTCGGGGCTCTCGGCGTGTCCGGGCTGGGCATGAGCCTCATGCCCTTCGGGATAGAAGAAGGCAATCGGGTGCATGCTCAGATTATAGGGGAAAGACGGAGTAGAAACGGGATTGGGACGGCTACGGATTCGAATCAGCTGGTTTGCAATAACTTGCCTGGTTGTTCACCGTGTAACAAAACACCCAGGCATTTTCGAAATGCACTAGCACGTCGATTTGTATGTAGGTTTCGTCATAGTCGCTGACGATCAATGAGCGCGACGGAGTGATTTCATCTTTAACTCCACGGAAGGCGCCCGCGTGGAATTGGCGCGCCAGCGCAGGGTCGACATCTTTCCCTTGGTTGTCGAGTATGAATTGGATGGGTGTGTCCGCCGCTAAAACTCCCTTGCGGAAATGGGAGTTGATCAGGTCATCTGGCATAACCCCGCCGACCGCCGCCAGGATGGCGCAAACCAAAAAGGGGAAGGTTCTGCCAAAGATGGAGGCGGAAAAAACGACTGAATCCACAAGCGTGCTTTGGAAAATCCCGGCCAGTGATAAGAAGATCACGATCCAAATGGCGGACAACCAGAACCTGGCAACGTATCCGCCGCCGGTATGGTAATTTAGCATTCCGTTCAATTCTGGTTCAAGGAGTCTGGATACAAAAGGCGCTATCTCCAGAGGGAGGTAAACGCTTATCCAGGCTAATATCCCGCCAGTGGCTATCCAGGTCAAAAACTGGTAGATCCAGCGCTCCTGCCGTGCTACGATACCGCCTGCTATAGCACCAACAATTCCTGACAGCAAAATTCCGATTAGCAATTTCAGCCAAGGGAACAAAGCATGGGCCTGGCTAAGCTGAAACCCGTCCCAGCCCCACAAAGCAATGGCGAAAGCCACTCCGGCCACAAGACCATAGGCTGAGCCAAATACGTGTTGTTCTCGGGTTATTGTGGGCGAACCGCTTTCTGGATCTTCTAGTGCACTTGCCAGTTTGTTGCTATCTTGAACGTGTGCAGTCATGGATAATTTGGTCCAATAATCCCATTGGTTATAAATCTTGGTTATTCATTCAATCGCCGTTAACAATACCATCCCGCTCGAATTTTGTTCAAAGGAATCTCTGTATAAACACGAATTGCCCAGGGTCTGGAAAAAGGGCTTTCCCCCGGCCAATTAAAGAGCATTTGAATTCAGGCGAAGCGCGAAAGCCTTTACCCGCTTGGAACGCCGGTCATAGACGTGTCGCGCATGGCCCCATGGCTTTTTGGAGTAGAAAAAGGCGGTGGGCTCCAAGCCCGTAAGATGCCGGGGATTTCCTGGTCGGAGGCCAGCACACAGCAGCCCGGCAGAGGAACCGGTTCGGCGAGTTTGCAGACGCTTGCTTGACCGTTCACCGTCAAGCACGAAACCCAGACATCTTGGAATTGGACCAGTACGTAAACTTGAACAAAGTTTTCGCTAAAACTGGTGACGATGGTGTTGCGGGATTCTGAGATTTCCCCCGTTATATTTTTCAGAGCACCTAAATGGTACTTGCTCGCAACTTTTGGTTCGATGCTCTGGCCTGAATGATCCAACACGAATTGCACGGGCGAGTTGACGGCCTCCAGCGCCCTTCGAAGGGGTGCATTAATCAAGTTATCAAGCATAAGACCGCCCAATGCTGCCAGAAGGACGCACAACAAGATTGGGTCGACACGGCTAAAAATGGAAGATGTGAAAACGGAAGAATCCGTCTGCGATGTCTGCAGGATAGAAGGGATAGCGAGAAAGATAACAATCCCAGTCAGCGCAATAAACAGTTTGGGAATAAGTCCGCCCCCCAGTTCATAGTTCATATAGGACCCAAGCGTGGGATTTGCCCATTTGGCTATGGCCGGTGCTAGTTGCAGCGGAACACCGATCGTAGCCCACGACAACAGGCCACAGGCAGCCAGCCAAATAACAAGTTTGATGGCTATTTTGTCTTGGAAAGAAGCTGACCATCCAGCCGCCATCCCTACCAATCCCCATAACAGCAACCCCAGTCCCAGTTTCAGCCAAGGCAAAAAGGCATGAACTTTACTTAGTTCATAAGCGTCGTAACCCCATATGCTCAGTGCAAAAGATACACCAGCCAGCAGCCCGAGCAGCGCACCAAAAACGCGCCGATCCGGCGGGACGCCCTCCGCTTCCGGCGGTGCGTCTCCGGTTTCTATCCCCAGTAGTATGTCGATTGTTGTCCTCGAGCCCATCCTTCAAATCCCTGGGTCTCAAACCTCTTGACCAGTTGATTATAATCTTGGCATGTCACTACCTAATGTTAAGAATACTAATCTGGCTGTTTTTTGTTCACAAGATTCTTTGGATAAAGGGGAAGCGCTTATGGCTACTGCTCCCCGCGCCAACGTGTGGTTCCTGCTGGAATACAGCGGTCGCTGGGGCAATAAAGCGTTTAAGGAGAGCGATATCCCCGAATTGGTCAAAGAACACTTGGATTCCCAGATGGATCAAATTTCAGAATCGCGCTTATTGCTAATTAAGCAGCCTGAAGCAAAGCACGAAGGGTTTGCTTTTTTCGCCGCTCTCCCAACCTCAAATCCACCGGTTCTATATCGATTCCAACTGGCGAACTACGATGAGCTGCTCGAGTTCGACTTGCCGGCCCTGGTAGCACAGGACACGCGTTATAACGCCGCGCTTTCAGAGGAACCAGTATTCGTAAATTGCACCAACGGGCTGCGTGATCAATGTTGTGCTTTGCACGGTGTGGTCACATATCAGGCCTTGGCTGAAAAATATCCAGGTCGCATCTGGCAAAGCACGCATCATGGCGGACATCGTTTTGCAACGAATTTTCTGCATTTGCCCTATGGCCTATCCTATGGCAGGCTGCGGCCTGAAACCGGCCCCGATGTACTGCAGGCGGGCTTGGATGGAAAGATTGTTATAGATAGCCTGCGTGGCCGCACCATTTATGAGGAACCGGTACAGGCGGCCGAGATTCTACTGCGGCGCGAAATCAAGGACACGGGAGTTAATAGGTTGCACCTGCGCGGCAGTCAGGATTTGGGAGAAGGCAGGTGGCAAGTGGAATTCGAAGGGTCATCCGAGATGCATGAAGTCACAGTCCAGATGAAAGAGACTGGTAGGCAGGTGCGTCTTTCCTGTTCGGATGAGAAGATGGGACCAGTGGTGGAATACTCTCTGCAGGAGCATCGTATTCGCTAGGCGTATACTCGTAATCCCAGTAATATCCAGTGAGGTGTGTTAGATGAAATCCCTGCTCAAAAAGTTGAACATTCAAGATGTAAATCCCGGAGCCTGCTTCGGCCCGGACAACTGGATCAGTGACCCAAAAGGTAATGAGCTGGTCTCATACAACCCAACCACGGGCGAAGCCATCGCCAAAATTATGCAGGCCACACCGGCTTCGTATGAAGCCGTGGCGGGTGCGGCCCAGACCGCCTTCGCCGATTGGGCCGCCACCCCGGCGCCCCGGCGAGGTCAAGTAGTGCGCGACCTGGGTAATGCGCTACGGGAACTTAAAGAGCCGCTGGGCGAGCTGGTCTCGCTGGAGATGGGCAAGATCCGCTCCGAAGGGCTGGGCGAAGTGCAGGAGATGATTGACATCTGCGATTTCGCCACGGGGTTGTCCCGGCAGTTGTACGGTCTCAGCATGCAATCCGAGCGGCCACAACACCGCATGTACGAGCAGTGGCACCCACTGGGCATCGTCGGGGTGATCTCGGCCTTCAACTTCCCGGTGGCGGTGTGGTCCTGGAATGCTACGTTGGCCGCAGTCTGCGGCGACCCTGTGCTGTGGAAGCCATCCTCGCTGGTGCCCCTGGCGGCAATTGCTGTGCAGCACATCTGCAACCGGGTTATGGCCGATTACGGCCTCCAGGGCATCTTCAACCTGGTGATTGGCAGCGGCCGCGATGTGGGCCAGATGCTGCTGGAAGATAAGCGCGTGCCCTTGATATCTTTCACCGGCTCGACGCAGATTGGTCGCAATGTTTCCGAGACGGTAGCCAAGCGCTTTGGGCGCACCATCCTGGAACTGGGCGGCAATAACGCCATCATCGTGGCGGAAGACGCCGACCTAGACCTGGCTGCACGCGCCATTTTGTTCGGCGCGGTGGGCACCGCTGGGCAGCGCTGCACCAGCACACGACGCATCATCGCTCACAAGGACATTAGCGAGAAGCTGAGCAAGAAGTTGGTGGATGCCTATAAGCAGGTGGCTATCGGAGATCCCCTGGACGAGAAAACCTTGATGGGGCCGCTGGTGTACCAAAACTCCGTTGAGGAGATGTTTGAGGCGCTGGAGCAGGTCAAGACGGACGGCGGCGAAATCCTGACTGGTGGGAAAATGCGCCCTGATCTGGGGCCTAATTTCGTGGAGCCGACCATTGTGAAAATGCCGGCCCAGACGGACATCGTGAAGCAGGAAACCTTTGCTCCAATTCTGTACATTCTGGATTACAAGGACATCGAAGAAGCTATCCGGATCCATAACGACGTACCCCAGGGATTGTCCAGCGCCATCTTCACCAACAGCATGCGCACAACAGAGCGCTTTCTTTCGGCGGGCGGAAGCGACTGCGGCATTGCCAACGTGAACATCGGCACTTCGGGCGCCGAGATCGGCGGAGCGTTCGGCGGCGAGAAGGAGACCGGCGGCGGCCGCGAGAGCGGCAGCGACGCCTGGAAAGCTTACATGCGCCGCCAGACCAACACGATCAACTGGAGCAAGGAGCTACCGCTGGCGCAGGGAATTAAGTTCGGGTGAGAGTTAGGGGCGACGTATGGCTCGCCCCAACTAGTATTCCCCAAAAGAGGGAGGAGGTGGGGCAAGTGAGGCAGGGCGCTGAAGCTCGCCCGGTGCATGTAAGGATGATGCCTTATTTGGCAAAAATGCTAGTGGACCTGGCTGTTCTGAACGGTACGCATATATTCCCGGTAAGCCTGCAGGGCCTGGCCCACCAGGAGGTTGAGTTCCTGGCGGCCGGAGCCGCCCGGGCGCAGCGGCGGTTTGGCCGCCAGGCGCAGGATAGCGGCTTGTAAATTGTCCAGGGCAGGGGATGCTGGGGCGGGAGAGCTAATGGTTGACATGTGAAACCTCCATGGAAATGACACGCTCGATCTCGAGGCGCAGCTCCTCCAGCAGCTCGGCTTTGATGCGGCCGGCCAGGCTGTCCACCTCACGGCGCAGTTCGGTGATTTTTTCGGCGTCGGTCTGTGGCGGAGTGCCGAATTTAGCCAAGTGTTCGTCGCCGACCTGGTGTTGGTAGTGGAGGATGTCTTCGTGCCGCATGGAGACATGATAATAGAACAGGCGTGCTATGTCAAGATGGTATGAGGCGGTTTTTTGCCAACTTCACGACAAAGGCACAAGGGAAATATTTATTTGGTCCTGGAGTAATGAATTTAGTAAAGCGCTATATCATCCGAAAACCGCGCTATAATCTGCGTCCGTTGCCAAGGCGAGACCTTCGCAGGCAAGATTTCGGGGCGTGGCGCAGTCCGGTAGCGCACTTGCATGGGGTGCAAGGGGTCGGAGGTTCGAATCCTCTCGCCCCGACTAGAAAAGAACTGGCTCAGCCAGTTCTTTTTGGTTAATCCGATAAGCTAAAATCTTGGCCATGAAGAGATTATTCCCGACGCTGGTTTTGGGGTTGGCTTTAGTTGCCTGCCGCTTCGCCGCCGGGTTCCAGCCCACAGCATCAGCGGCTATCTCTAACCCCGCGTTCGTGACCGAAACCATTTCCCCTGGCACTTACACGTTGCAATTGGGAAGCCAGGAGGATGTGCGAGATGTGATCGTACACATCCCGACCGGCTACGACGGCGACCTGAAGATGCCGCTGCTGATCCTGATGCACGGCGGAGGCGGCAGCGCGGCGCAGGTGCAGCGTTCGACGCAAATGGATGTAGACGCGGACCAATACGGCTTTGTGGTGGCCTACCCCAACGGCAGCGGGCGTCTAGGTGACACGCTGCTGACCTGGAATTCGGGGCATTGCTGTGGTTACGCTTTGCAGAATCAAGTGGACGATGTGGGCTTCTTGAGCCTACTTATTGACCGCCTTATCGAGCACTATTCGATAGACCCAAACCGCGTGTATCTAGCAGGCATGTCCAACGGAGCCATGATGGCCTACCGCGCCGGAGCGGAACTGGCGGATAAGGTCGCGGGAATTGGGCCGGTTTCAGGCTCCATTGGCGGGCGTGTCACAGAAAGCGGGTTCGAGATCATCCCTCCTTCACCCACCCAGCCGGTTTCGGTGATGGCTTTCAATGGAAAACAAGACCAGCACGTTCCCTACGAGGGCGGCATCGGGCCGGCAGCAATCAATGAGGGGCGGGTGGACCTCTCGGTGGATGCGTCGATCAGTTATTGGGTGGAGGCGGATGGTTGTGATGCGCTGCCTGAAACGATAAAGCAGGCCAACGGAAATATCATTATCGACACATATAGCGGCTGCAAGGGGGACACGCAGGTGGTGCTGGTGACCATTGTGGACGGCGGACATGCCTGGCCGGGAGGGCGGGGCAGCCTGGTGGGAGATGTACCTACACAAGATATTTCGGCCAATCAGATGATGCTGGAATTCTTTTTGGCGCATCCGAAGAAGTAACGCTTCTTCGGGGGGAATGGCTGCGAAACTGGGGCGATTCAGAGAGACAGGATTATAAGAAATTTCATTGTCCGGGTTCTCACAGCTGGTGAACGTGTAAGGCACAGTTCGGGATGACAAGAAGTTGAGTTAGAAATGCTCACTTGACGGCGGCGCCTTCTTCCAAGCCGGAGAAGGCCTACATCCCGGCGCCCAGTTGGACCAGAGGGTGGGGCCAGCTTGGATGGGTTAACCAGCAATCAGGCGCGAACGTTTAAAACTAACCAGCGAAGTGGCCAACAGAATCGTGTCGAGGACAACAAGAACCAGCAGGATAATCGTGATCACTTGTGAAGTTGTCAATGATGCAGTCACACTGGCTGGTAACAACTTGATGACCGCGGAGATAGCCAGGCCAAGAAATATCATGCCCAGAAGCATAGTTTGCGATGCTTGGCGAACGGTGGCAGATTTCAATGAGATTAATACCCCACCGCTGGCGGCCAGGAGAATGGTCAAAAAGCACAAAACAAGCACTACTACGAAGAGGTTGACGGGTTTATAAAATACCCATTGCCTTTGTGACAAATTTACAACAACAGCTCCAAGCAAGAGGGAAAAGAAGGTCATCCCCCAGCTATAAGCGACTGCCACAAACACCTTGCCCAATAGAATCGCCTGGTCGGAGATGCGGCTGGCAAGCAGGGTCTCCAACGTGTGACGTTCGCGCTCTCCGGCTATGGCATCACTAATGATGAGGATAACAAACATAAAGGGAGTAAGCAAGATAACTAGAATAGGCGCCGAGTTAAGGTTGATCCAGTCCTGATTAAAGGTCAATGGGAAAACAATGCCCAATACGGCGATGTTTAGCAAAGGCCGGAAAAAATCAGAGCGTCCCCCCGAAAAGAGGAAATCCTTCCATTCTTTCCAGATCATGGTCCGCAAATCGGTCATTGATTTTCCTCCTGCATCAATGTCAAAAATAGATCTTCCAGAACTCTCTCGCCCTCTGGAGATATCTTCTATTTCCGCCCCAGCTTGGACAATCAGGGTTACCAGGGGTCCTATTTTGTTCCCGGCGTTAAGCTCAATCGTCAGGCGGCCATTTTGTATTTCACCCTTTTTTACTTCTGGACGGGCCTGAAGTAAGCTTAGGGTTCTTTGATTGAAACCCTTACCAATGATCTCAACGGTATGGCTGCCATTGCTTAACCGTAATTCGTCCGGGTTTCCCGAAGCAATGAGTTTCCCATTACGTATGACCCCGACTTGGGCGCATAATTTTTCAGCTTCAGCCAGGTTATGGGTATTGAGAAAAACGGTTACGCCTTCGCGGGCGACCAGGCTAATCAGGTCTGCATGTAAGGCCGCGGCCGCTAAAGGGTCCAAACCAGCGGTCGGCTCATCCAGAAAAACCAAAGCCGGGTGGTGGAAGAGTGCTCGAGCGATGGCTAGTTTTTGTTTCATCCCCCAACTCCAGTTTGCCACCTTCTCCTTGCGACGATCCCAAAGCTCCAGGTGGGTGAGCAGTTCTCTGCTTCGCGCTTTCCTTTCCGCTCCAGGTATGCGGTAGATGCGCCCATATAGATCCAAATTATCTACTGCACTCAAGCGTTCATAAAGACCCGAAGATTCAAGCAGGGCTCCACTTTTGGCGCGAATTTCATCGGCCTGTGAACGCGAGTCGAAGCCTAACACTCGCGCCTGGCCTTGGGTTGGTTCCAATAAGCCTAGGAGTAGATGGATGGTTGTGGTTTTACCAGCGCCGTTGGGACCGAGGAATCCAAAAACTATTCCTGCGGGAACATCCATGCATAGGTCATCGACAGCTTTGATTGTTCCGAAAGAACGACTGAGATGTTCGGTGTGGATTACAAAATCAGCCATTGAGGGCGGCTTTTAACCCTAGAAAATGCCCCAGTCGGCGCCAGCCCCTTCTTCCATGTAGGACAGGTCCCACATTTCGGTGCCCATCTGAATTTCTGTGGTGCGGCCCATGGCCTCGGCGGCCTTCTGGCAAGTCATTTCCAGCAAGGCAGGGGCATAGGGACAGAAGGGCGTGGTCATGATCATGGTGACCATAACTTTGTCGTCCTTTTTGTCTAGCTGCACGTTACGCACTAAACCCAACTCAAGGACGTTCAAACCGATCTCGGGGTCTACTACCTGGCGCAAAGACTTTTCTATGGATTCGACCATATCAGGGTTAGTACTTTCGATCTCCCAAATGGCTTGCTTGGTTGGGTCTTGAGAAACAACTGGGCTCATTGAGCTTCGCTCCGTTAACTGGAAATGGTTTCTTTGATTGCTTCCATGGGCACCACGTAGGTGCAGTGGCTGTCTCCGCTCAGCAGGCAAGTGGTGCGTTGCGGGTCGGCTGATAATACTTTCGATATGAGGGCCTTGTCAATGGCGCAAACCTCGCTGTGGGACTGGCCCACGTAGAAATATGGGCAGCCAGTCTCTTTTATGAGGATTTGCTTTTCGTCGCGCTCCACTTGCACACTGAAGCCTTCCTTGGTCAGCCAATCTTCGATCAGGGCAAGGCGCTCGGTGAGATCTAAGTGACGCAAATCCGGGCTGGCATACTTCTCAGAGATGGTATCCGCCATGCTGATAAACAGTTGGTCGTATAACTCGGGGGCCAACTGCTCTTTAAGCTGATTAAGTAAGGCGTTGGTAAAGCGAATGGTGCGGGCGGGAAAGCGCTCGCGCCCAGCTTCGGTCAGATAATACACCCGGCGCGGTCGCCCGACGCCGTGGCGCTCTTCGGCGGAATCGACCAGACCCTCCGCCTCCAATTTGCCGATGTGATGCCTTACGGAGATTGGGTTGATCTTGACTGCCTTGGCCAGATCATTGATGGTGCAACGCTGACAGCTTAGCAGTTCTTCTAAAACGAGATTGTGCGTGCTGCCCATAGCTGGAAAAAAGTATATCATCCGCCGTTTTGTACGTCAATATTTTAGAATTTCCTCATAAATATTGACACGGCTATATAACCTGCTATAATTTGCACGACGAGCGTTAAAGAACAACCAGGTTGAATACATGGGCGCAACTTGCGCCCATTAGCATTGGAGAGCCACAGAAAATAGGAGATTCTCTGTTTCATGTCCGAATTAATCATCCGTGATTTACACGTTAGTGTTGGCGATAATGAAATTCTCAAGGGCTTGAACCTGACCGTCGAACAAGGCAGAGTGCATGCCATGATGGGCCCCAACGGTAGTGGCAAATCTACCCTGGCGTACACCCTTATGGGACACCCCGGTTACACGGTTACCAAGGGGGAGATCAGTTTCAAGGATCAGAATATTTTGGAGCTGCGCCCGGATGAACGCTCCCACTTGGGGCTATTCCTGGCTTTCCAATACCCGGTGACCATTCCCGGGGTTAGCGTGGCCAACTTTCTGCGCACGGCAGTTAACTCGCAGCGTAAATCCAAAGACCCCGAATATAAAGGCATCCCCGTCCCCGAGTTTCGCACGCTGCTCAAGGGAAAGATGGCCCTGTTGAATATGGATGAGAAGTTCGCAGGCCGTTATTTAAACGACGGCTTCTCAGGCGGCGAAAAGAAGCGCGCCGAGATCCTGCAAATGGCCACCCTGGAACCCGAAATCGCCATTATGGATGAGACCAACTCCGGTCTGGATATCGACGCCCTACGCAATGTGGCCGAAGGCGTGCAAGCGCTGCGCACCCCGGAGATGGGTGTACTCATCATTACGCACTACCAGCGTATCCTTAATTACATCAAACCGGACGTGGTGCATATTATGCTGAAAGGGCGCATAGCCGAGACCGGCGGGCCGGACCTGGCCCTCAAGCTCGAAGAGAAGGGCTACGATTGGGTCCGTGAGAAATACAGTGAAACGGTGACGGCGTAAGTATCAATAGTTTCGAGGTGAGATTATGGCACTGAACGAAAAGACCATCGAACGACATAAGGACGATGCCGAGCTTTTGGCCGGCATGGATGATTACAAATATAACTTCGTGGATGAGGGAAAGCCGGTATTCCGCACCCGTAAGGGCCTTGACGAAGATATCGTGCGCCAAATCAGCGCTAAAAAAGAAGAGCCGGAATGGATGCTGGAATTCCGCCTAAGGGCCTTTAAGCATTTCCAGTCGCGCCCCATGCCCACCTGGGGTGGTGATCTCTCCAAGCTTAACTTGGACGAGATTTATTTTTACAGCAAGCCGTCTCAGGGTGAAGGCAAAAACTGGGATGAGGTGCCGGCAGACATCAAGCGCACCTTCGAGCGCTTGGGCATTCCCGAAGCTGAACAGAAATTCCTGGCTGGGGTGGGGGCCCAATACGAATCGGAGATGGTGTACCACAACATCCAAAAGCACCTGGCCGACCAGGGTGTAATCTTCAAAAGTATCGAACATGGTTTGCGCGACCACCCAGACCTGTTCCGAGAATATTTCAGCAAGATCATCCCCATTGAGGACAACAAATTCGCAGCCTTGAACTCGGCAGTCTGGTCGGGTGGGTCGTTCGTGTATATCCCCAAAGGTGTCAAGGTTGAGATGCCGTTGCAGGCTTACTTCCGTGTGAACCAAGCCGACCAAGGCCAGTTCGAGCGCACGCTGATCATCGCCGACGAGGGCTCGGAGGCTCACTATGTTGAGGGCTGCACGGCGCCTATCTACACCACCAACTCGTTCCACAGCGGTGTAATCGAGATCATTGTCAAAAAAGGTGCCCGCTTCCGCTATTCGACCATCCAGAATTGGTCCAAAAACATGTACAACCTGGTGACCCAAAGGGCGTACGTGTACGAGAACGGCACTATGGAATGGGTGGACGCCAACTTGGGCAGCAAACTGACCATGAAATACCCGTCCTGTTATCTGCTAGAGCCAGGCGCACATGGCGAGATCCTCTCCATGGCATTTGCTTCTCACGACCAGCACCAGGACACAGGTGGGAAGGTCATCCATTTTGCGCCGAACACCACCAGCAAGATCACATCGAAATCCATAAGCAAGAGCGGCGGGCGCGCCTCGTATCGTGGTCTGCTGAAAGTACATCCGGCCGCCGACGGCTCCAAGTCCAACGTCGTGTGCGACGCATTGCTTTTGGATGAGACCTCGCGTTCGGACACCTATCCGTACATTGAAATTGACGCCGAAGATGTGACCGTTGGCCACGAAGCCTCGGTCTCCAAGGTCGGCGAAGAACAACTTTTCTACCTGATGAGTCGCGGCATGACCGAAGAGCAGGCCGCCACCATGGTGGTCTCAGGCTTCATCGAGCCGCTGGTTAAAGAGCTGCCCATGGAATACGCCATCGAGATGAACCGCTTGATCCAATTGCAGATGGAAGGCTCGATCGGCTAAAAGCTCGAGAACAAAGAGAACATGGCAGACCACAAAAAACGCGTAATCAGACGCAGCATTTCCGCTGCACCGGAACCATCCCAGCCGGCAGGCAGCTTCGCCTTCACTAAGGAAATGATCCCCAACTACTCCAACGGGGCCAAGGAGGCTACTTTCCTGACACGATATCGCCAGAAGGCTTGGAAGCTGTATGAGAAACAAGGGCTGCCGCAGACAACTGAAGAAGCCTGGCGGCGCACGGATATTGGTAACCTGCAAACCGGCAGCTTTTCCCTGCCGGATAAGAAAGCAGCGGCCAAACTGCCGATGGTGCCCAAACGTGTGCTTAGGCCTCTGGTGGGGAAGGGTCATGGCGGACAGATCGTCATGGGGCCGCAGGGAACCAGCGTTGAACTGAGTAAAGAGATTGCCAAGCAAGGTGTGGTGTTCACAGACATTGCCACCGCTGCCAAAAAACATCCCGAACTACTGAAGAAAGTTTTGGGTAAAGTGGTCAAGCCCAGCGAGGGAAAGTTTGCTGCCATGGCGGCGGCGCTAGCCGGGCGCGGGGTATTGTTGTACGTTCCTAAAGGCGTAGTGGTCGTGGAGCCACTGCACTCTGTGCTATGGGGCCCCGGGGGCGGGCTTGCCTACATGTCTCACTTGCTGGTGTGGGTGGATGATGGCGCTTCGGTGACCTATGTGCACGAGGCCTCCTCGCCCACGGAGAAAGCGCAGACATTACACGCCGGTATTGTGGAACTGCACGTGGGCGTCGGCGCCAGCCTACGCTTCGTGGAGTTGCAATCCTGGGGCGAGCATGTATGGAACTTCAGCCACGAACGGGCGCTGCTGGAAAAGGATGCCAATATGGATTGGATCTTCGGGGCCTTGGGAAGCAAGCTGACCAAGAACTTCTCCGAGATCAACTTGCAGGGCGAGGGCAGCACGGCGCGTATGTCAGGATTCTATTTCACGGACGGCGAGCAACATCTGGATCACGATACACAGCAAAACCACCTGGCGCCGCACACCACCAGCGACCTGCTGTTCAAGGGGGCGCTGGAGGACCACAGCCGCTCCGTGTGGCAAGGCATGATCTATGTAGCTCCCGGCGCACAACGAACGGATGGCTACCAGGCCAACCGTAACCTGGTACTGAGTAAGCACGCCCGGGCGGATTCGATCCCCGGGCTGGAGATCCTGGCTGATGATGTGCGCTGCACCCATGGCGCCACCGTGGGCAAGATCGACGATGCGGAATTATTCTATTTGCTGAGCCGCGGCATCCCTCCCCAGGAGGCGCGCCGGCTAATCGTGGAAGGCTTCTTCGACCCGATCATGCAGCGCATTCCATTTGAGGGAGTTCGTGAGCGGTTCCAACAGGCTATTGTTCACAAGTTGAAATAAGGGTATAGTGATTTTGACCCTTATAAATTTTGCAGGAGGCCAGATTGGCTGATCTTCGCTTTACAGCTGCTCCCGAGAGGGAGGACGTATATCAAGTTGGGGACCGCGTAGAGGTGTACTGCGACCACGAGGACAAAGACGGCGACCGCGTGAGGGGTTGGATGGAAGGTGTCGTGGTACAGGTGGATCCTAAGATTGTCGCGGTTCAATTCAATGAGCCTGTCTATCTGACGGATGGCTGGATGGTGCCGGACCATGTGCTGTGGTGCCCTCCCAACTCTTCACAGATCCGCCACGTTCACAAACGCAAGCGTCGACCCAGGAGCTAACGTATGGCTAGTTCGCCGAAGGTACAAGCACTCGATGTAAACAAGATACGGGGAGATTTCCCCATATTGGATGTCGAGGTGCGGCCCGGCGTCAAACTGGTGTATCTGAATTCGGGGGCCACCAGCCAGAAGCCGGAGCAGGTAATCGAGGCGATGAACACGTTCTATCGCCAGCAGAACTCCAATATTCACCGCGGCGTGCACGCACTGGCCGAAGAGGCTACTGCAGCCTACAAGTCGGCACGGGCACGCGTGGCGGCATTTATCCATGCCAAAAAGCCGCGTGAAATCATCTTTACGCGAAACGCCACGGAATCGATAAACTTGGTGGCTTATAGTTGGGGTCGCGCCAATCTGAAGGCGGGCGATGTAGTCTTGCTCACCGAGATGGAGCACCACGCCAACCTGGTTCCGTGGCAAATGCTGGCCGAAGAAAAGGGCATCCGCTTGGAATTCATCCCCGTCACCGACGCAGGTTTGCTGGATATGGATGCGCTTCCAGGCTTGCTGGAAACCAAGCCAAAGCTGGTGGGCTTCACGGCTATGTCCAACGTATTGGGCACCATCACCCCGGCGGCAGACATCATCCGCCAGGCGCATGCAGCCGGAGCGCTGACCCTCATCGATGGGGCGCAGTCAGTGCCGCACCTGGCGACAGACGTGCAGGCCCTGGATGTGGACTTCTTAGCTTTCTCCAGCCATAAGATGCTGGGGCCAACGGGTATCGGCGTACTGTACGCCAAGGAGGCTTTGCTGGAAGGCATGCCTCCCTTTATGGGGGGCGGCGATATGATCAAGCGTGTCAAGCTGCGCTCTTTCGTTCCCAACGACGTGCCGCAGAAGTTTGAGGCGGGCACTCCGGCGATTGCCGAGGCAATCGGCTTGGGCGCAGCCGTGGACTATTTGAACCAGGTGGGCATGGACGCCATTAGCGCCCATGACCATGAGATAACCGCATATGCACTTGAGCGGCTGGAAGAGGTGCCGGGTGTGTGGATCTTTGGCCCCTCAGCGGAATACAAGAGTTCGAACGCCTCGTTCACCTTTGAAGGTGCCCATCCGCATGACGTGGCGGAGATCCTCAATCGCTACGGGGTCGCCACGCGCGCCGGGCACCACTGTGCCATGCCTATACACGAGAAATTCGGCATCCCGGCTACCACGCGGGCCAGTTTTTATTTGTACAATACCAAAGAAGAGGTGGACCAGCTCATTGAAGCCCTTTATAAAGTGAAGGAAATATTCGGATAATGGACGACCTTTATCGTGAAGTAATCATTGATCGCTATCAGAACCCGCGTTTTCGCGGTGCATTGGATCCGCACGATTTTTCGTATGAGGATGACAACCCTGTGTGCGGAGATCACATCCGCATTGATCTACGTGTGGACGACAAGGATACGGTTAGTGAGGCGGTTTTTAGCGGGGAAGGATGCTCCATTTCCCAAGCTTCAGCAGACCTCTTGATGGAAAAGATCACCGGCATGAAGCTGGAAGAAGTGCGCAAACTGGGCAAGCAAGACATCTTGGACCTGCTGGGAATTGAACTGGGACCGGTGCGCTTGAAATGTGCGCTGCTTTCATTGAAAGTGCTCAAGGGTGGCGTATATGGGTTGGATGAGGTGGTTTCGCTCGACGAGCTGGCTAAATCCTAATCCTGCCAAGATGTATTGTGACCTTCGTTTACACCTCCTTAGGACCCAAAGAAGTCGATTTCGTGGCTGTAGCAACTGAAGATGAGTTGCCCAATGGCAAGCAAATCTTCGTCGAGATCGACGCGTATTCCATCGTAGTTTTCAACATCGCCGGCGCATACTTTGCCATTGGGGACGTCTGCTCGCACGACAACGGCCCGGTGGGCGAAGGTGAGCTTGAGGGTTACGAGATCATCTGCCCGCGGCATGGAGCGCGCTTCGACGTGCGCAGCGGAAGCGTGCTGAGCCTGCCTGCGGTGATCGACATTCCTGCCTACCCGACACGCGTGGTGGATGGCCAGGTCGAGGTGGGAATTCCAGTTTAGCTGTTTTGCAAAATCAGGGATTGGAAATGCAGGTCGGTTTCGTCCAATTCAATAGATTCAAATCGTAGCATCTTGAAGACGGGGGCCAGGAAATCCTGTAAGGCTGCATCGCTCCAAAAAGAAAAGAAACGCGGGGGTTCATAGGTATCTTGCTGGTAAATTTCCTCAATATCATTTCCCCCGTAAATTCCCAAATAGAATAGCCCAGCTGGCTTCAGCACCCTTGATATCTCATTGATAGCCAGGGCGAATTCGGACTTGGGGACGTGTAAAAGACAGTTCATCGAAAACACGGCATCGTAGCTGCTATCGGGTATCGGCAAACTGCAAGCATCCATGACCGTTGCGTGCAGCCCCTTCAGGCGGCAGGCGTCTACATTGGCGGGGGTGAGGTCGGTGGCCAGAACGTCGAAGCCCCGGGCGGCAAAGAATGAGGCATCCAGACCCGTGCCCGCGCCGATCTCCAGGATGTTCTTGGCTCGCCTCTTTTTTAGCAGGGAAAGAAAACGGTCGCGCTGCTTAACTTTCCAGGTAGGAACCCCGTTAGCCTCTCGTTCGGCAACCTTCTGGCTGTAGGCCTGCTGCAAATTCTGGCGGAGTAGGTCGTCCAGTTGAACTTACTCCACCACCGGCCAACCGCGCTGGGTGGCCAGTGGCCGCAAGGTTTCGTCTGGATGGAAAGCTGTGGGGTGGCCCACCATGGCGAGCATATCCAGATCCGTCGCCGCATCAGCGTAGGCTGAACTGGCAGCATAATCAATATCGTAGCCGGCTGCCTTGAGCATATCCTTTGGTAAAGTTGCCTTTTGTTCGTCGATGCAAACTGGTCCACCCAAACAGCCGGTATAGCGGCCATCACGCTGCTGCGGGAGAGTGCCAATCGCCAGGTCGGCGCCCACTTCGGCGGCGATTGCTTCTTGAAGCGGGGAAAGCCCGGCAGAAACCAGCACCACCAGATCGCCGGCCGCCTTATGCTTCTGGATCAAGGTCATTGCGTCCTGGCGCCAGAATGGCTGAAGGTAATCCTTGGCAACCCAATCCCAAATGGCTTGGGCTTGCTCTACAGTGTAGCCACGGATATACCAGGACAAATGGGCAGCCCAGGGCTTGCGAAACGCCGTCTGCGAGATGATGTGAGCTTTGTGCAGCAGGAAGAGGGGAGTGTGGTACAGCCAGAAAATACGGTGGGTCCAACGCCGCAGGCCATTGCGCTGAAAATACTCCAGCAAGCCGCGCCACACACGTTGCGTGGTGAGCGTTCCATCTACGTCGAAGAAAGCGGCTTTGGTAGGCATCTTCTTCAGCTTAGCGAAGTCCTTATCAGCATTTCAATCTTATCAGCAACCAGGGGATCGCCTGCCTCAAACCAGTGGATATTTGGGTCGCTGGAGCGGAACCAGGCGGCTTGTCGCCGCACGAATGTGCGTGTCTTACGTTTTATGTCAGTGATGGCTTCTGCCATAGGCAGCTCTCCGCGCACGAATTTGATGATTTGCGCATAGCCAATGGCCGAAAGGGAGGGCAAACCCGGCTCGTAGCCCTTGGCGAGCAGGGCTTTCACTTCATCCACCCAGCCAGCGTCTAGCATGGATTGGATGCGGGCATCGATACGCTCATATAGTACAGGACGTGGACAAGACAGGCCGATCTGCAGCACGCGGTAGGGTGATGTCCTTTTTTGGCGCTGCTCCGAGAAGCGCCGCCCGCTGGTAAAGGTCACTTCCAGGGCACGCTGGGTGCGGCGTACGTTGCGGGGCTCAATGGCGGCCGCCGCGGTGGGGTCTAGCACGGCTAACCGGTCGTGCAAGGCCTGCGGTCCCAGCTCGGCAGCCCAGGCTTCCAAGGCGGCGCGCAGCCGCGGCTGGGGTGGCAGGTTGGGTGGCGACCAGCCCTCCACAATGGCGCGCAGGTATTGCCCCGTGCCGCCGACCAGGATGGGCAGCTTTTGGCGCCCATGTATATCAGCGATGGCCTGAGCGGCAGCTTGCTGGAAAACGGCCAGACTCCAGGTTTCGTCGGGGTTGGCCACGTCGATTAAGTGATCGAGCGACACGCGCCTGATCACCTGGATTGGGCTTGGCGGTCCCAATGTCCATGCCTCGATAGAGCAGGCGCAAGTCCGCGGACACAATTTCGGCGCTGAGGTCTTCCGCCACCTGAATGGCGATGGTTGTCTTTCCCACCGCGGTTGGGCCGACTATGGCCACGACGAACGGGTGTTTAGTCGTTGACGGCATTCTCAAAATGGACGATCTCGGGCTGCGTTTTGGGTAGGCGCCGTATGGAAATTACGTCGATGCGCCAATCCCCTTTGAAATCAGGATTCGCTTCCAACCAACCCAGGGCGCTATCCAACAAATGCCGCCGCTTAACAGCGGTAATAGCCTCTTCGGGCAGGCCGAAGAGGCTCGAGCTACGTGCTTTGACCTCTACGAAGACCAGGGTATCGCCATGTTGGGCGAGCAAGTCAATCTCCCCATGTTCGTTGTGCAGGTTGCGTCCGAGGATGGTATAGCCTTTGTTCTGCAGGAAATCTGTGGCCAACTGCTCGCCCCAATGGCCCAATGCCTGTTTGTGGGTTGGCATGTGGCTAAATAAGGTGGGAGCGGAACCAGGCTAAAGCACGCTTCCAGGCATCTGCAGCCGCCTCAGGGTTGTAGGCAGGGCGCTCGTCGTTGAAGAAGGCGTGCTGGGCGCCGGCGTAGATTTGGAAGTCGTGCTCAGTACTTTGCTTTTTTAGCTGCTTTTCAAAGTCCTGCACGATACTTAGAGGAATGCCGCCGTCTAGCTCGCCGTAGAGGCCCAGCACTGGCGCGTGAATGTGGGCTGTGTCGCGGGCATCTAGCGGTCGGCCATAGAAACACACCACGGCGTCAATCTGATCGCCAGCGGCCGCAGTGGAAAGGGCTAAGCCGCCGCCCATGCACCAGCCGATGATGCCGATCTTCCTGGGCGCCACGTTTTCCAGCGAACGGAGATATTTGGCTGCAGCCTGGATCTCAACAATGGCACGCTGGCGGTCCAGGGCCATGCCCAGTTTGCGCGCCTCGTCAGGCTCTACGGCTAACTGGCCGTGGTACAGGTCCGGGGCCAGAGTCACAAAGCCTTCGGAGGCAAGGCGATCGGTCACGTCCTTAATGTGACCCACCAAGCCCCACCACTCCTGGATGGCTACTACGGCTGGGAAGGGGCCCCCACCTTCGGGATAACTAAGATAGCCTGGAGTTGTATGCGCATTGGACGGGAAATCGATCATTTGGCCGACCATTTCAGGGCGAGTATACCGTTTGAACCCCTAGAGTACAATCACGCCATGGACGCCAAACCGCTGTTGCCAGATAGAGAACGCCTCAGTGCGGTCATGGCAGTAATCTTGCTGGCGTATGTGGCTGCTCGACTGGTACAAGTGCCCGGGCAGACCCTGGCGTTGGAGCTGGCAGGGATTTACCTGCCCTTGCAGTTAAATCTGGACACGGCCATCGCCTTAGTAGTGGCGGGGTTGACGGCAACAGGGACCGATTGGCTGCTGCAATCCGAAGAGGGGCAAGGGGACCGCCCGCGCTACCGTCACTGGCTGCTGCCAGCCATGACGGCTTGGGTGGTCAGCCTGGTCCTGACCAATCTGCCGCTAACGGCAAGCTGGTGGCTGGCATTGGTTGCCTCTGCCCTGGTGCTGCTGGTGGTGATCCTGGCGGAATTTGCCAGTTCCAACAGTGGGCACCGATATCACACGCTGGCTACGCAGGCCCTGACTATCTTGATCTTCGGGCTATTCCTGGTGCTGGCGATTACCGTGCGGGGGACGGCGCTGCGATTATTCCTTGCGCTGCCCAGCATTGGAATTGGAGTGGCAACCGCTGCCTCCAGGTTGCAGCTACTGCACCCAACCTATGATTGGCAACCCCTTCAAATTGTGGGTATCACCTTTGTTTGCGTCGAAGTAGCCGCGGCCCTGCACTATTTGCCCCTGTCGGCGATTGGATATGGCCTGGCATTGCTGGGGCTGGTCTATGCCTTGAACCATTACGTGAGTGCAGTCAATGCAGGAGAGGAACTGCGCCAGCCTATCAGGGAAGCGGTGCTTTCTTTGGCAATGTTTTGGTTTCTAGCCGTATTGGTTCGGTGAACACAAAAACAGGCCAGGTCATCCGCCGCGAGCACTTGGAGCAGATGCGAGCGGACGTGGCAACACGAGCACCCGAGGAGGCCTGCGGTCTGCTGGCGGGAAAGGACGCGGTAAGCCAAGCTGTTTTCCTCATCGAGAATGAGTTGCACAGTCCGACCCGTTTCCTAATGCAAGCCGCCCAACAGGTGCAAGCCTTTAAGGAGATAGAGGAAAATAGCTGGAAACTACTCGCAATTTATCATTCTCATCCAGCGGGGCCGCCATATCCGTCCAAGACGGATGTGGCTGAGTCCTTATATCCTGGTGTGCTGCAGTTGATCTGGAGTCCGGACCAAAATGGTTGGGATTGCAATGCCTTTCTGGTGGAAAAAAGGCAGACAACCCCGGTAGCATACAGCTTGGCCGAGTAACTACACAGCCAAACCTGTGTTTTTATCATCGTTCCCTAAATTCTTCGCTAAATCAGGAGGCTTCAAGCATGCAAATGCTTTATAGCTTTGCCGCGATTGCCCTCGGCTACATTCTTGGGTCCATTCCATTTGGCTACATTTTCGTGAAAGCGCGCACCGGAAAGGATGTGCGCGATGTGCAGAGTGGTCGCACGGGTGGCACGAATGTGATGCGGGCCGCCGGCGTGCGTGTGGGGGTCGCAACTGGAATGCTGGATGTTCTAAAAGGATACACAGCTGTGGTGATCGCGGCCTGGTTGGCCCCCGGTCAACCTTGGGTAGCCGTCCTGGCGCCACTGGCAGCTGTGCTGGGCCACAATTATTCGATATTTATGATCAAGCTTGACGGGGAAGGGCGCTTGCAATTTAGCGGTGGGGCTGGTGGCGCAACATCCGGGGGAGGAGCCATGGGGTTATGGTTCCCTTGTTTGTATATCATCCTGCCCATAGCCTTGCTTATTTATTATTTTGTCGGCTATGCCTCGGTCACAACCCTGAGTATTGCTATATTGGCTACCATTATTTTCGCCGGGCGTGCCGCGCTGGGGCTGGGGCCCTGGGAATACGTGGCGTATGGATTGTTGTCGCTGGGGCTGGTGGCTTGGTCGCTGCGTCCAAATATCAAGCGTTTGCTGGAAGGCAATGAACGCCTACAAGGATATCGGGCGACGCATGGGGGGAAAAACAGGAAAGCGCTGAGAGTGCAGATAAAGGAAAAAGTTAAGCACCTGATGGGCGCAAGCGCGCATCAAAGCTAACGCCCTTCATAGATCATTTCTGAGCCCTCGGGTGCTTTTCCATATTCTTTGCGGTACAGGGCCAACAGGTTGCTGTGGTGCAATTGCTCAGCTAAGCCGGCGATAAGCACGCGGCTTTTGCCACAATCCTGAACGTGGACGGTTTCGAGTATGTCCAACGGGTAGCGGCGGCGGGCCGCTTGACGCACGGCTTTGCGAATCTCCGCCAAATAATTCAAGTTGGATTTGACCGCGCCTTCGATCTCACCGCGCAAGACGATTTCGCCGTGACCGGGCACCAAATTCTCCAAACTCATCTTCGGGATTGGTTAAGGGAGGTGATCATGTCGTCTATGTCCCCATCCACCAGGGCAGGGACGGCCATGAAGGTGTCGCCGCTGAAAAGAATGCGGTCCTCCTCGATGAGTACAGCCACGTTGTCGGAACTGTGGCCGGGAAGGGGGAAAATGGTCAGGGCTTTCTTACCAACTTGCAAGGTGAGCTCGCCTGCACTGAACGTGAAAGTGGGCAGGACCAGCTCGATCTCGCGCAGTGAAGGGTTTTCCTTCTTTTCAGCTTCCAGCGCGGCAACCCCGCGGGACTTGAGCAGATCGTAACAACCCCGGTGAGCGATAACCTCGGCTTCCGGGAAGAAACAATTGCCCCAACTATGGTCTGCATGGTAATGCGTGTTGATGATATAGCGGACGGGGACGCGCAGTTCGCGGTCGATGAAATGGCGCAATTGCTCGGTTTCTTCCGGTAGGGCCAACGTATCAATAAGAACGGCCATATCGGGAGCGGTAACCACGCCAGCGGTTACTTGGGCGTACAGGCTACTTTGGAAGAAATAGACGTTGTCGGCGATGCGCTCGTGCTGCATGGTCGTGAAGAATAGCACAGGGTCTTAACATAGTCAAGAAATGTGAAAAATATCACCAATAAGGTCGGAAAATGGGGAAAGCCCCTTGGTTGACACGCATTTCGAGGGTCTGTATAATCACTATAACTTTATATTTGGTTCCAGGAGGAGTAAGTGGAACGGCGCCTCTTAAGAGAGGGAGTGGCCAAAGGCTGAAAGCCCCCCAGCTGCCAACCGCTGAAAGTCGCCTGGAAAGACACCGAAGAATATTCACTCTCAGAAAAATGCAGCCGGTTATCTGAGGTGAATGAGTAGACCGGTGCGGGTCAGCCCGATATAGCTATTGAGCGCAGGCCTACAAGGCTGAAGCGAGGTGGTACCGCGGAGCACCCTTCCGTCCTCACAACGAAGGGTGTTTTTGTTTAACTGGAGGTTATGTGAGCGAACATACATTACCAAAAACTTACGATTTCAAGTCTACCGAGATCAGAATTTATGATTGGTGGGAGAGAAGTGGGTTTTTCCAGCCCAGCAACGATCCTAATAAAAAGGGTTTCGACCCAACAAAAAAACCCTTTGTGATTTCTATTCCCCCACCCAATGTAACCGGCGAGCTGCACTTGGGCCATGCCATGTTCGTGTCCATGGAAGACCTGATGATCCGTTATCAGCGCATGAAGGGTGTACCTACCCTTTGGGTCCCCGGAACAGACCATGCAGGAATTGCCACACAACTAAAGGTGGAGCAGGATTTATTACGTACTGAAGAAGTTACGCGCGAAGAATTGGGCCGCGATGAGTTCCTAAAACGGACCTGGGCTTGGAAGGAAAAATACCACGGCATCATATCTAAGCAGATCCGCCGGTTGGGCGCTTCGTGTGACTGGTCACGCGAACGCTTTACTTTGGACGAGGGCTTGTCGGTGGCAGTCCGTGAAGCATTTGTGAAGCTGTATGAAAAGGGCTTGATCTATCGTGGGCCGCGCTTGATCAATTGGTCGCCGGGCTTGCGCACCGCCGTCTCAGACCTGGAAGTGGAATACAGCGAGGAAGAGGGAACGCTGTATTATTTCAAATACCGCATCAAGGATAGCGATGAATTTATTCCCGTGGCCACTACACGACCCGAAACCATCTTGGGTGACACCGCCGTGGCAGTGCATCCAGAGGATGAACGTTTCAAGAAACTCGTAGGTAAAACCGCGCTGGTGCCGTTACTGGACCGCGAGGTGCCGGTAATTTCAGATGAATATGTAGACCGCGGGTTCGGCACCGGAGCGCTGAAGATAACCCCCGGACACGACCCCAATGATTACGAGATCGGGGTGCGCCACGACCTGCCGGTTATCTCAGTGCTGGACGAAGCCGCCCGTATCACCAAAGAGGGTGGCCCCTACGCTGGTTTGGATCGATTCGAAGCGCGCGAGAAATTATGGGCAGACATGCAGGCAGCCAAGCTGACCATCAAGACCGAGCGGCATCTGCAACGTGTGCCACGCTCACAACACGGCGGAGAGATCATTGAACCCATGATTTCTACGCAGTGGTTCGTAAGCATCAAAAAGCTGGCCGGCCCAGCCCTCAAGGCCGTGGAAGATGGGCGCATCCAGATAGTCCCCGAACACTTTTTAAAGGTCTATCGGAACTGGATGGAGAACATCCAGGATTGGTGCATTAGTCGCCAGTTATGGTGGGGCCACCGCATCCCGGTTTGGTACGCGCCGGATGGCAGCATGTTCTGCGCCCGCAATGCAGAGGACGCTCAATCCCAGGCCCGGGAGAAATACGGGCAAGATGTCGAATTAGAACAGGATAGTGACGTGTTGGACACTTGGTTTTCTTCCGGCCTGTGGCCATTTTCAACGCTGGGTTGGCCCGAAGAAACAAAAGATCTGGAGTACTTTTATCCAACCTCGATGATGGAGACTGGTTACGATATCTTGTTCTTTTGGGTAGCGCGCATGATCATGATGGCGTTGGAATTCACCGGCGAGGTGCCTTTCGAAACCATCTATTTGCATGGGCTGGTGCGAGATGACCAGGGTCGTAAGATGAGCAGAGACTCTCGGCAATGTGGTGGACCCATTGGAGGTGATGGATCAATTTGGCACAGATGCGCTGCGGTTTACCCTTTTGGTAGGTTCGACGCCTGGACAGGACATAAACCTGAGCCTAGATAAAGTGGGCGCCAATCGAAATTTTGCCAACAAGCTGTGGAACGCCGGGCGGTTCGTAGTGGGCGCGATCTCGGTTTCCCCTAAACAGGCCCAAGGCGAACCGATGTGGACCCTGGCCGACAGTTGGATCTGGGCACGCCTACGTCAGCTTACCTCCAATGTTGAGCGCTTGTTTGAAAGCTATCAATACGGCGAGGCGGGGCGGCAAATTTACGATTTCTTCTGGTCAGACTTTGCCGACTGGTATATCGAGATCGCCAAGTTGCAACTGGCAGAAGCCGGCGACCGGGCTTTCTATACGGCCGATGCACTGGTCGAAGTTCTGGATATCTGTCTGCGCCTGCTACACCCCTTTACACCCTTCGTAACTGAAGAATTGTGGACGCACCTGAAGACCGCGGCTACACAGCACTCGGCCAAGCTCGAACCTGGCAGGGGTGGCGCCTGGCCGGAAGCGCTGATTGTGGCACCTTGGCCGGGGCCGGAGGGTGACGAGGGCTGGGAGACCTCTGCCTTGAGACGGTTCGCAGTTGTGCAAGATGTGGTGCGCAGCATCCGTAACTTCCGCGCCGAAAAGGGCGTGAAGCCGGGTCAAAAGCTGGCAGCCATACTGGCATCCCAGGAGAACCTTGAGGTGTTGAAAGAACAGAAGGCCGCCTTGGCGGCCCTTGCCCACCTGGATGAAGCCGAACTTGCGTTTATCTCGGAAATGGGGCAGAACCCGGAAGGTTATGTGCCTTTGGTGGCTGGTTCGGTAGAGATTTATCTTTCCATGACTGGCATCGTAGACGCGGGTGAAGACCGCTCCCGTCTTGAAAAGGAATTAGCCCAAACCAACGAACAGATCGCCCGCCTTGAGAAACTGCTTTCCAGCGATTTTGGTAAAAAGGCTCCCAAAGCCGTGATAGCTAAAGAACAGGAACGCCTGGCGAGCTTTCAGACCACAGCTAAAAGCTTGGAAGAGCAACTCAAAGGGATAGCGTAGAATAACTTTTGAAATACAAGAGAGCCACGTTGGTGTGGTTCTACTTAATTATGTAGTTTCAACTGACTGGATACATTCCGGGACATCGTTGCGGGCATTGCTGACTGTGGTGCCGACCTGAAAATAGGTCATCTTCTTAGGCGGGTATGGTTTCAGTAGGTGTAGCAGTTCCTTGGGGTCGACTTCGCCGGGCTGCAGCCAGGTCGCAAATTGGTCTCCGTCTAAAATCACTCCCATGCGGTGGTGGATCTGGGCGACTAGCTCATTAGGCTCGCAAGTAATGAAGCAGCATGTCCTCACTTCGGAGCCGTCCATGGTGGTCCAGGTGTCCCACAGACCCGCAAAGGCAAATGGCTTTTTGGTCTTTAGATGCACCCAATAGGGGATCTTTTCCTTCTTGCGTGGCTGCTTGACCCATTCGTAGTAGCCATCCGCAAGCACCAGGCACCGGCGGCGTTTTAAGGGCGAGCGAAAGGAAGGCTTGCGCTCAATGCCTTCGGAGCGGGCGTTGAGCAGATAGTTAGTCATTTTGACCTTGGTGAAGGATGGGATTAGACCCCAATTCAGGAAATCGACTTTGTTTTCGCCGTCGTTAAGCACCACTGCGATGGGTTGGGTGGGGGCAATGTTATAGCGTGGGAGCAACTCGGGCGGGACCTCAAGCCAGGGAAAGGCGGCCCGAAGCGCGGCCGCGTCCGTGGTTAGTGTTATGCGTCCCGGCATTTAGCTGGCCGTCCGTTTAACGGTTCTCCGCCGTTTAGGATCAGACGGTTTGCCTTCCACCATCACGTAGGACACCACTGCCGCCGCGCCCACTAGTCCGGCGCAAACATACATGACCACTCGGAATGCATCGACGAAAGACACGTCGAAAAGGTGATTAACTTGCTGGCGTTGGGTAGGGCTCAGATCCGGCGGAGCCTCTGCGTTGGCCAGGTTTACGGTTTCGGCCTCAACTTGGGCGACTGCCTGGGGCGGAAGATTCAGATCCTGCATGCGTCTATCGACGGCTGCACTGAACATGTTCAAGGCCACCACGCCCAATATGGCGACGGCCAGAACGTTGGCAGTGCTGTTTATGGCAGTATTGATCCCTGAGGCTGTACCAGACAGTCGTTTAGGCGCCGACCCCATCACGGTGGTGGTGAGCGGCGCAATTACCAGGGTCATGCCGATCGCCAGCACCAACACAGCGGGAAAGAACGTGGTCCAGAAGGAGCCGCCCAGGCCGGCCTCGGCAAAGAAAACCAAGCCGAGAGCCAGGATTAAAGGGGCCCACGATAAGCGGCAATTTAGATCCGTATCGGGAAACAAGCTTGCCAGACCAGCCGGAAAGAGCGCCTACGATCAAAGGGAATGGCAGAAATCCCAAACCCGCGCTGACGATGTCGTATCCCTGGATTTGTATTAAGTTGAATGGCAGGAAAAAGATGACGCCAGATACGGCGCCATACAGCAACAGCGTAATCAGGTTGGCCCCGCTGAATGTAGAAGAATGGAAAAGGGAAAGCGGCAGAAGAGGGTGCTGAGTTTTGCCCTGGCTGTAGATGAACAAGCCAAATACAACCAGACCCAGAACGATAGCGCCAATCACAATGGGGCTCTGAAAGCCGTAATTAGAGGATTCTATAAAGCCGAAAACAAAGGACCCCAAGCCAATCGTGGCTAAGGCGGCGCCGCGCCAATCCAAGCTGTCCGGCGCCTTCTCGTTGCGACTTTCGGGGACTTTCCAGAAAAGCACCGCTAGGGTAAGCAGGCCTAGGGGAACGTTGATGAAGAATAACCAGTGCCAGGTGGCGTATTCCACCACTAAGGCGCCCACCACCGGCCCCAGCGCCACCGTAATAGCCGAAGCCCCCGACCAGGCGCCAAAAGCGGCGCCGCGATGCTCGTCGTCGAAGAAGGCGGTGATGATGGCCAGGCTGGCGGGTCCCAGCATGGCGCCGCCGAAGGCTTGGAGGATTCGCGCCAGAATTAAGAAGTTGGCACTAGTGGCAAATCCGCATAAGGCAGAAGCGAACGAAAAGATAACAACACCAAATCCGAAGACTCGGCGGCGGCCAAAGCGGTCTCCCAGCGAGCCACCCACCAGGATCAGGGCGGCCTGGAACAGGACGTAGGCCTCAACGATCCACTGCGCTTGCACGACAGTAGCGTGCAAGTCTCTCTGCACGACGGGCAAGGCGATATAGATCACCGTAGCGTCAATGTAGGACATGCAGGAGCCCAGGATGGTGGCGGCAAGTACCCAGAACCCCGTACCTTTTTTATGTAGCAATAGTGACTCCTATAGTGAGAATCGGAACAATTCTAACAAGAAAGGCTTATTAGCGCCCTTGGGAAGAGGTTCTGCCTTTAGGATAGCCAAGCCAGGATCATTTGCGCCAGAACGATCTTGGTAATGGTGGCGACCGGGTAGACCGCAGCATAGCCGATGTTGGGCAGGTCGTCGCCGCTCTGTTCGGCGGCGAAGCTGAGTAGTGCCGGCTGGGTCTGCAGGCCAGCCAGCATACCGGTCAACAGCCCCATGGGGATCTTGAGCAGCCGATAGCCACACCAAATCACAGCCAGGGCGGTTGCCATGGTGATGAGCGCCCCGGCAACGAAGAGGCCAACCCCGTTGCCCTGGGTAAGCGTGGTGACGAAACTATAGCCCGCACGCGAGCCTACCCCGGCCAGGAACAGCACCAGGCCGAACTGCCGCAAGGTCAGATTGGTGCTGTAGGGGATATTCCATAGGAAGGAACCGGTGCGGCCTATCGCGCCGACCGTCAGGGCAACGATTAGCGGGCCGCCCGCCATACCCAGGCGCAGCGTAAGGCCGCCAGGTAACGGAATGGGAACCAAGCCGAGCAAAATGCCGAGCGCCAGCCCCAGGGCAAGCGGGAGGACATCGAACTCGCTGACCGCGCGGTAGGAATCGCCGAACAGCTCGCTAATTGCTCCAAGCTGGTCTCGCTGGGCCAGCACGCGGACGCGGTCGCCGAGTTCCAGCACCGTCTCCCCATTGGGGATCAGGTAGGCGTCCCCGCGGCGAAGGCGGGTGATTACCGCGCCGTAGCGGCGCGGGAGCTGCAGGCTGTTCAGGCTGCGTCCAGCCAGCTGGGGGTTGGAAACGAAAACCCTGCGGAAGTCAATCTCACTCGCGTCCAAGTCAAGGCGATCAGGACTGATCTTGCCAAGGAACTCAGTGACAGCTTCCAGTTGATCCAGTGGGCCGACCACGGTCACCAAATCATCAATGTGCAAGTGTGAGTTTTTATCCGCCAGAACCAACTGCCCCTGGTGGCGGATGCGGCCAAATACAATCTTCCAATCGTGGTCGTGAACCAGTGCAGAAATATCCACCCGGGTAGCCTCGGGATTGGTCACGCGCAACGTACGGTTGTCCAGTTTCAGGTCGAGGTTGCCGAGATCGCTTACTCGCTTGGATTCGGCCCGGTAATCGATGTTCCACAGCCGCTGAGCAGCGTTGATGGCCAGGATCATTCCCAGTACTCCCATGGGATAGGCGATAGAGTAAGCCACCACGGGGTCCGCCAGAAACGAGTCCGGCGATGCGCCCGGGGAATTTGCCTTGATGAATTCGAGGGCGCCAGCCAGGGCCGGCGTGTTAGTGAGGCTGCCGGCAAACAAGCCGGCCGCTTCCGCAGGACGCAGGTGGAGCAAAAAAAAGCCGCTACGGTCATCCCGCCGGCGGCCACCAAGACGGCAATCACGAAGAGGTTGTCGCGGCAAACCTTTCCGGCGCAACGAGGAGAAGAAGCTGGCCCCGCTGTTCAAGCCTATGGTATAGACGAAAATAACCAACCCGAGGACGTACACGAACTCTGGGAGGCGCAGTTCGGGGCTGAGGGCCCCGAAGCCCAGGCCGACGAAGAGCACAGCCGCCACGCCAAGGCGCACGCCACCGATCTGCACACGGCCAAGCGCCCAGCCTAAGGCGGCGATGGCAAAGAGCAACAAAAGCGGGTTGTCACGTAGCAGCGGGATCATCCGCCGGATTTTAACTCGCGGAATGCGTAAAAGCTATCCAGTGGCGAGGAGTAAATAGGGCCCGGTTTGTCTCGCGCTCCCTCTATTGAGATTTTTCTTTGGCCCTGATCTGCTCGCGGCGTGCCAGGATGGCAAGGGGAATGCCGATCGCATGGATAGCTGCACCGACCATGAATGACTGGGCGTAGCCCCACAGGTCGGCAGCGCGCCCCAGGATGGGTTGGAAAACGACGCCTCCCGTGGAGCCTAGCAATGAATTGAAGGAGAGTACTGTGGCGCGCTGTTTGGAAGGAATGAGCGAATTCAAATAGGTCTGGCGGATAGGCATGGTGGCCGAGAAGAGCAATCCCCAGGCGCTGAGGATGACGATAGCGATCCAGAAATTGCCGGCGAAGCCGAGCAGGATGAGGATAGCCGCGCTGAGCACTTCCCCGGCCAACAAGGCGCTGGTGCGAATGGCAAACAGGCGCCGCAACAGCGGGGCGGAGAGACCGCCTACGATCTGGGAGCAGGCTACGATGGCGGCGGCCAGGCCGGCGACACCATAGGCGGTGGGGTCACCGTAAAGGTTGAGCAGGTGCGGCTGCATGGCATAGAAGACGTAAAAGCCAACGCCGGAGGCGAAGGGCGCAGCCAGCATCACCCAGCGGATGGCGGGCTTACGCAGCCCGACGTCGAGAGACGTGACCAGCAGACGGCGCATATCTTTCATGACACCGGCACTTTTGTCTGGCTTCCAGCCCCAATCTTTCATAAAGAAAAAGGCCACACCAAATGTGAGCGCGAGAAAGAACGCACGCAGCAGGTAGGGGACTCCCAAATCAGTGACTTGGGCAATGTAACCGCCGGCCACGGAGCCGGCCAGCATGGCGGCCCCGCCCACTGCTTGGCCCTTGGCAAATACGGCATCCATTTCGCCCTGATAGCCAGCGTCATTCATGGCATCCACCAGCCAGGCTTCCGTGGCTCCTGAAAAGAAGGTGAAGCCCAGCCCCAACAGGACAGATGAAGCCAGCCAGGCCCACAGGCTGGCATGCACCATCCAAGCGGCAAAATACAACAAGGTGGAGATGGATAGAGTGATGGTGCCTAAGAGGTAGGAAAGTCGTCGGCCACGCATATCCGCCACAATCCCGGTGGGGATCTCAAAGACCACTTCACCTACTGTGAAAAAGGCATTGGCGAGAAAAGCCCCTGCGTTACTGAGACCCGCGTCCAATAGGAAAAGGGTATTGATACCCCAGATGAATGAAGCCGCCAGGGTATTGAGCAGAGTCAAAATCAAATAGATGTTCTGAACGAAGGCAGGTTTGGGTTTGGCGAAAGTCATTATTGGGCGATAGGGCGTAATAGTAACAGGAAAATCGGGCAGCCTGGACGCACATTGACAGGCTTCAGCCCGGAAAGTGCGGCCGCAGTGGAATGGAGGGCGCGGGGATATCCATAAGGCGCATCTGATGGACCGGCAAATGACCATCCAGAAGCACATAGGGAGCAGCCTTTCTGGCTACAATTCCTAATTTAGCCAGGTCAGCCAGTGACGAGATTTTGTGCAGCCGCCGCGAGCGCAAGATGCTGTCAGCTCCCCTGGGGCCGATGCCGGGCACCATGAGCAACTGCTCGCGAGTGGCCTGGTTGAGCTCAATAGGCTTGTGCAGCAGAGACTGCTCGGCCCAGGCGGTCTTGGGGTCCTTGTTGAGGGGCAGGCGGCCCTGCTGGGTGAAGGGCAAGTCTTCCACGCTGAAGCCATAGTCGCGCGAGCAGGAAGGAAGCTTGGTAGAGACGGTGCTGCCGCCAGGGATTCTCGGGAGGATGATTTTCTAAAGGCGTATCCTGAATGGGAATGAAGGCCGAAAAGTAGGTACGCTTGATCTTGAGCTGCTTGTATAGATATTCGGAGGTGGAGATTAGTTCCAGGTCGCTTTCGCCGGAGGGTCCAACCACGAACTGGGTAATGGTGCTGGCCCAACGCCCGTTCCAGGTGCGCGGCTCCTCGTTCTGGCGAATTTCTTCGGCCCACTTTAGAGGGGCCAACAACTCGTCAGCGAAATTCTTCATGGGCGCCAGAGTTGGCATGCGGCCGGGGTTCGCCGCTTCCAAGTTGGCGGAAACGCGATCCGCCAACTGCATAGCGCGCCGCAGCTGGTCCTTCTCGGCGCCGGGCATGATCTTCAAGTGCATGTAGCCGCGGTAGCCTAGCTTGTTGCGCAGAATGTCGGCCGTGTCCAGCAACTTATCTTGCGTAGTGACGCCGCCATTGAGAATGCCGGAGCTTAGGAAGAGCCCCTCAACAGCGCCCGCCCTATAAACACTGATAAAGGTCCGGGCCATTTCCTCAGGCCTGGAAATTTCCCGACGCATATGACGCCCAGCGCGGAAAGGACAGTAATTGCAGTTGCGCTCGCAAGCCGTGGTTAGCATGGTCTTGAGGATATTCATCGTGCGACCACCAGGCATGGCGACCTGGGTGATGGGGATGGTTGGCAGTTGCTTACCCTGAACGACTGGCTGGCAGTCATTCTCACTTTCGGCTTCCAGCGCCATATCCTTGGAAAGGATTCCTAAGCGGGCGAATTTATCCATACTGCATACTAGAACATAAATTCTATTACTGCAAGGCTTGTCAAGGGATGTTAATAAAAAAAGGAATCATTGAAGGAAGAAAAATCAAGCTGGGTTGACTATCGACTGGTGAACTATAATTTCTGCATGAGCGACGACCTGGTATTACAGGAACGCCACGGGGTGTTGGCGCTAATCACTTTGAACCGACCCAAGGCGCTCAACGCGCTCAGCCCGGAACTATTGGAAAAATTGGCCGAAACCCTGGAAGGTTTCGACCAGGACGAGGCGGTTCGAGCCGTAGTGCTCACGGGCGGCCCCAAGGTGTTTGCCGCCGGGGCGGATATCAAAGCTATGGCCAGGGCATCCGCGGTGGATGTTTATCTGGGCAAGACCCGGGCTTTCTGGCTGCGCCTGTGGGGGCTAAATAAGCCGCTAATCGCAGCGGTTAATGGCGTGGCCTTTGGCGGCGGCTGCGAACTGGCGCTGGGCTGCGACCTGATCATTGCGGGCCAGTCGGCGCGCTTCGGCCAGCCCGAGATCAAGCTGGGCATTATGCCCGGGGCCGGCGGCACACAGCGGCTGGCGCGCGCTGTGGGGCCTTACCGCGCTATGGAGATGGTGCTGACCGGCGAGCCAATCAGCGCAGCGGAGGCGTTCCAGGCTGGACTGGTTAACCGTGTGGTGGCGGATGGCACAGTGCTTGAGGAGGCGTTGAGGCTGGGACAAGTTATTGCTGAGCGTCCAGCAATAGCCGTGCGCCTGGCGCGGCAAGCGCTGCGTTTCGGCTTCGAACGCAGCCTGCGGGAGGGTCTGGAATTTGAGCGGCGAAACTATCGTTTGCTTTACGATACCTACGACCAAAAAGAAGGCATGCAAGCCTTCATTGAAAAGCGGCCACCAAAATTCAAGGGACGCTAATCCCTAGATGACAGTCAAACCCCTCCACTTTATAGGAGTGATTGGCGCCGGTACCATGGGCTCAGGCATCGCCCTGGCAGCCTTGTACGCCGGATGCGAAGTGTTTGTACAGGACGCTTATCCCGAGATGTTGGAAAACGCTTCAGGCTATATCCAAAAATATTTGGAGAAGAAAGGGCAGGGGGAGAGTTTCAATAAATTGCATTTAGTCGAGAATTTGGAGGCGCTAAAGTCGGTTGGAATCGTAATCGAGGCGGCTCCTGAAAAACTGGAACTGAAGCAGGAGATCTTTCGTCATCTGGACGCCATCTGCGCGCCGGGCGCCATCCTGGCTTCGAATACCAGCACGCTGTCGGTGACAGCCATCGCCGCGGTTACCCGGCATCCTGAACGGGTGGCGGGTATGCACTTCTTCAACCCGGCCCCGGTGTTACCTTTGGTGGAAGTTGTCCGAGCTGCCCAAAGCAGCCCGGAAACCGTGGAGGCTTTGGTAGCTTTCGCGTTGGCGCTGGGCAAAACGCCAGTGGTGACCGAGGATACACCCGGATTCATAGTTAACCGTGTGGCGCGGCCCTTTTATGGGGAGGCGTTGCGTATATTGGGCGAAGGAGCCGCTGACGTCAAAACGATAGACCGCATCGTGGAAGGAAGCGGGTTCCGTATGGGACCGTTTCGGTTGATGGACCTGATAGGCATCGACATCAATGCCGGGGCTATGCGTTCCATGTATGAGCAGACCTTTGGGGAGCCGCGCTACCAGCCACATCGGATCCAGATGCAGAAGGTGGCTGAGGGGGCCCTGGGTCGCAAAAGCGGGCGCGGTTTCTACGAATATACGAAGGATGCCAAGGAAGAAAAGGGCAAGAGCAGGGAAAAGAAGGAGAAAGCTGCTGGGCGTATTTTGGTCTCCGAGGGCAGTTGGGCTCCGGGTTTGGCCGATTTGTGCTCACAGGCTGGTTACCAAGTTGATTCGGTTCCGGACCCGGGGCAACCGCATGCGGCCTGCTTCGTGGTGGCCGGCCGCGGCGAGGAGGCTGAACGACTGGCGGCCTGGTATGACCAGAGTTTGCCGCCAGAGGTGCCTTTGTTCGTACAGTGCGCGGATATCGCTTTGTCCGAAGTGGCAAGCCCGTTGGTGCATCCCGAACGGCTGATTGGCCTGGATGGGTTATTTTTCGCTCAGGCCGATATTGCAACCTTGACTGCGGCAACGCGGGTCTCGGCGGATCTGCGCCAAAGAGCCGAAATGGTATTGGATTCGCTGGGCAAACAGGTGGAATGGGTCCAGGAGACGCCTGCTCTGGTGCTGCCGCGCATCATATGCCAGCTGGCAAACGAGGCTGCGTTTGCCGAGCTGGAGGGCGTTGCCGATGGCGCCACGATCGACCTGGCAATGCGGCTGGGCGTGAATTACCCGAAGGGGCCGCTGGAATGGGGCGAGGCCGTTGGCTGGGAAAAAGTGCTGGGCGTCATCGACTACCTGTTCGCCGAGTACCATGAGGAACGCTATCGCGCTTGCCTGCTGCTGCGCAGATGGGCGCGTGGCTTTGCTTAGGGTCGCATCACAATTCCCTGATTTCTCTGGAGGAAAAATGGCCAAAAACAAGTCCTCTCAAATGAGTTGGATAGATCACAGTTTGGATCGTACAGCAGCCGCTGCTGCGTACGGTAGTCAAATAACTCCGTTTTGGGAACGTGTACAATAACGAGGGTATTTGCCACTGAGGAGTTTTCCTTTGCCTAAACGAAAATTCACGGGAAAGCCAACTAAGGAATTCGAATTTAGGGCCATTCTATATGAGAAGAAGGATGGCCGGGCCACGGTCACCTTCAACCGCCCAGATGTCTTGAATTGCGTCAACCACGAGGTACTCGCCGAATTAAGCATCGCCTTCAAGGATGCCAGTTGGGATGACGAGGTTGCTGTTTTGGTGCTTACTGGGGCTGGCGAGCGAGCCTTTTGCACAGGAGCGGACCTCAAAGAGCAGAAACAGTTCCTTAAACGCCCGCGCGATTATTGGAAATGGATGGGTGATTTCATTGAGGTGCACGAGCGGCTGCGCAACATTGGCAAGCCCACCATCGCTCGCTTGAACGGCATTGTGGTGGGCGGCGGCAATGAATTCAACCTGAGTTGCGACCTGGCCGTGGCCGCCGATGACATCTATATCCGCCAGATAGGCACCAGCCATGGCAGCGTGGCTCTGGCCGGCGCCACGCAGTTCCTTCCCCTCGTCGTAGGTGATCGGCGAGCGCGGGAGATCCTTTTCCTCAACGAAGAAATCCCGGCTGCCAAGGCGGAAGCCTGGGGTCTTGTGAACTGGGCCGTGCCGCGCGCTCGGTTTGGACACCAAGGTAGACGAGGTGGTCGAAAAACTCAAGGCCAAGTTCCCCGAAAAGACCCGTTACACCAAACAGCAGCTCAACTTCTGGCGCGACCTGAGCTGGCACAGCACTATTGGCCACGGCCGCGATTGGCTGGCGATCCACAACACCAGCCCCGAGACCTGGGAGGGCGTGCAATCCTTCAACGAGAAACGCCCGCCGGATTACGAAAGCATCCGCCGCCGCTGGGCGCAAGATGCTGCCCCCGAGTGGCTGGATGGCGAAGTCCCCGACGTTAAGGAGTAGTGCATGGCGAAGTTCAATTTGCCTGAATACAACTTTCAAACCTCAACCTTAGAGTTCCTGAAAGATTCCCCCAAGCAACTTTTCATCAATAACGAATGGGTCAAGCCGCAGTCCGGACAGACCTTTGAGACGCTGAACCCAGCCACCGGCATGCCGCTGGCCGAGGTGGCCCTGGCCGGCGCGGCAGATGTGGATGCCGCGGTGGCTGCGGCAAGCGCTGCATTTCCCGGCTGGCGCGATGCCATCGCTGCCGACCGCGGCTTGTTGCTTTACAGATTAGCCGACCTGATCGATCAGCATGCCGACGCCTTGGCCGAATTGGAAACGCTGGACAACGGCAAGCCAATTCGGGTTTCACGCAAAGGCGATCTGCCCTACGTCAGTAGGCACCTGCGCTACCAGGCCGGCTGGGCTGACAAGATCGAAGGCAGCACCGTCCCGGTGACCTTTCCGAATCAATTTGTGTATACGCGACGCGAGCCCCTGGGCGTAGTGGGCGCCATCATTCCGTGGAACTTTCCCCTACTAATGGCCATCTGGAAATTGGGGCCGGCGCTGGCGGCTGGCAACACGCTCATCCTAAAACCCGCCGAGCAAACCCCGCTGACGGCGCTGTATCTGGCTGGCCTGGTGCGCGAGGCTGGTTTCCCGGCTGGCGTGGTAAATGTGCTAACCGGTCCAGGTGACCCGACCGGTGCGGCCATGGCAGCGCACGTAGACATTGCTAAGATCGCCTTCACGGGTTCCACCATGGTAGGCGCTAAGATTATGGAGGCCGCCGCCAAAAGCAACCTCAAACGCGTGAGCCTGGAGTTGGGCGGCAAATCGCCCAACGTGATTTTTGCCGATGCGGACCTCAAGGCGGCGCTGCGCGGAGCGCAGTGGGCGGTGTTCAGCACTTCCGGTCAGGAATGCGTGGCCGGCTCGCGGCTGTTCGTGGAACGCCCTGTGTACGACCAAGTGCTGGCAGGACTTAAGGAAAATGTCGAAAAGATGGTGGTGGACCAGGGCTTTGCGGAAAAAGTGCACGTCGGTCCGCTCATCACTGAGCAGCAACTCGAGCGCGTCGCCAGCTATATTGATGAAGGCAAAAAGGCTGGGGCGGAGATTATCACCGGCGGAGAGCGCATCGGGGAGGGCGGCTATTTCCTGAAGCCAGCCATTTTTGCTTACCAGGACGATACATTAAAATTGGTGCAGGAAGAGATCTTCGGGCCGGTGGCGGCAGTAACCGCCTTCGACAGCGAAGAGGAACTTATCCGGCGCGTCAACGATACTCAATACGGCCTGGCTGCGGGGGTGTGGACGCGTGACATCGGCAAGGCCCATCGTTATGCTCACGCCGTTCAGGCGGGTACGGTGTGGATCAATGGTTACGGCATGATCGACCCGGCCGCGCCCTTTGGTGGCTACAAGATGTCCGGCTTTGGGCGCGAGATGGGCAAAGAGGCCATAGACCTTTATACGCAGGTCAAAACAATATGGGTCAACACTCAATAGGAGTCACGTGTACGGCGCTGATGTAGAGCAGATTGCGGTTCAGATCAACGAAGATCCTGAGAAGTTGGCGGCGTTTGAAGCGCGCATTGCCCGAGGCGAGAAGATCGAGCCGGGCGATTGGATGCCGTCAGAATACCGGCGCCAGCTGATTCGCATGATCAGCCAGCACGCCCACAGTGAAGTGGTGGGCATGCTGCCTGAGGGCGCATGGATCACTCGCGCGCCATCACTACGGCGCAAGCTGATCCTGTTAGCCAAGGTGCAAGACGAGGCTGGACATGGGCAATATCTTTACCATGCCGCTGAGACCCTCGGCGCCACCCGCGAAGAGATGCTTGAGGCTTTGTTGAGCGGCAAGGCCAAATATTCCAGCATATTCAACTATTACACCCTGACCTGGGCCGACAACGGCGCCATTGGCTGGCTGGTAGACGGTGCCGCCATCCTCAACCAGACTATGCTGGCGCGCTGCTCTTATGGCCCGTATTCACGCGCTATGGTGCGTATTTGTATGGAAGAGAACTTCCATCGCAAGCAGGGCCAGGAAATGATCATCCTGTATTCGCAGGGCACACCTAAGCAGCGCGCCATGGTGCAAGACGCCATCACACGTTGGTGGTGGCCGACACTGATGATGTTCGGCCCACACGATGCCGACAGCCCCAACTCGGCGCTGCTCATTCGCTGGGGTATCAAAACGCGCACCAACGACGAGCTGCGCCAGGATTTCATCAACCAGCTGGCTCCGGATCTACAGGCTTGTGGCATCATCATCCCAGACCCCGATCTGCACCTTGACCAGGCCAGCGGCAACTGGCGGCACGGCGAGATCGATTGGGATGAGTTCTGGAACGTCATCAAGGGTAATGGACCCGCCAATGCCGAGCGCCTGGCAGCCCGACGCCAGGCGCATGCCGATGGGGCCTGGGTGCGGAATGCGCTGGCGGCTTATGCCCAAAAACACAAAGCCGGACTCGTAAACTCAGATTCCAATGGCTGACACGCAGTGGCCTCGCTTTATAGTGTTCCAGCAGGCCCAACCGAACGATCCATTTGTACATAACGGCAGCGTACACGCGCCGGACATTGAGATGGCGCTGCTGAACGCCCGGGACGTCTTCGCCCGGCGGCCCGAGGCGGTAGCCATATGGGTGGTGCCTGCCGATCAGATCACCAGCCGCACGCGGGAAGAGCTGGCAGCCCAACCCCTCAGCGAAAACAAAAAATCAGTGGGAACAAAAACTGAATTCTGTGTGTTCGGGAAGCTGATTGAGCAAGCCCAGGCTGAATTACTGGGAACTCTGAAGGCGACTTCTCCTGAAGACGCGCTGGCTTTAGCTGTGCGAAAGTATGCCGACCGAAACGTGTTGCGCTGGTGGATATTTCCCGAGGGCGCGGCGGTCAAGAGTTTGCCGGGAGATGTGGACCCCATGTTCAAGCCGGGCAAGGAGAAGACCTTCAAGGATCAAGCTGAATACCCGGTAGTGACCATGATGCGCCAACTTCGTTCCAAAGGAAGGCTAGGCCGCAATGAATAAGGAACAAAAGGCGTCCATGGCAGAATTTCTGGTTGCCCTGGCTGACGATGAACTTATCCTGGGGCACCGCGATTCGGAGTGGACCGGACATGCGCCCATCCTTGAAGAGGACATTGCCTTTGCCAATATTGCCTTGGACGAGATCGGCCACGCCAGACTGTGGTACCAGGTGGCCGCGGATCTGGTCGGGGCCGACACGGAACGTTACCCGGACCAGCAGGTGTTCTTCCGTCCGGCGGCAGATTTTCGCTGCCTGCGGCTGGTCGAATTGCCCAAAGGTGACTGGGCTTTCAGCATGCTGCGCCAATACTTGTTCGACGCTTTCGAACAACACCGGCTGAATGGATTGACGCAAAGCAAATACAAGCCTGTCGCAGATGTGGCCGCCCGCGTGCTTAATGAGGAGCTGTATCACGTGCGGCACACGCGCGCCTGGGTGCCGCGGCTGGGGCTGGGCACCGCTGAAAGCTATCAGCGCATGCAGTTTGCGCTGGATGAACTGTGGCCCTATGCGCGAGCGCTAGGCGCCCCGCTGCCCGGGGAATTGGAACTGATCCAGGGCGCTTTCGTACCCGGGTCTGGCTCTCTCCGCGATTTGTGGGAGCCGGAGGTGCGAGCTTTTCTAAGGGATGCTGGCCTGGGTGTTTCGCGGGAAGGATTTAACGTGGAGGCGGACCGCTCAGTGCACTCTGAATATTTCCCAGCCTTAATTTCCGACCTGCAAGAGGTCGCGCAGCAGGATCCCGAGGCACAATGGTGACCAAAGGAGCGGGAGGGGGGGAGGTTCCATCCCCCGGCGTGGCGGAAGATCGAATCTGGCTGGCGCTATCCGAAGTGGCCGACCCGGAAATGCCTTTTGTGAACCTGGTGGAAATGGGTATTATTCGTGAAATAGCCTGGGTGGGTGACACGATGCAGGTAACCATCACGCCTACGTTTGCCGCTTGTCCCGCCTATGAGGTAATGGGGGCAGATATATCGAAGCGACTGCAACGCCTTGGAATTGAACAAGTTGAGGTGAAGGTGCGCCATCGGCCAACCTGGACTTCGGAATGGATCAGCGAAGGGGCGCGCCAGAAGCTGGAAGAGCACGGGTTGGCTGCTCCTCCACACCATCACGGCAACCTGGTGCAGGTGCTGATGGACCCCGTGCCCTGTCCACATTGCGGCTCGAATAATACGTCAATGCGCAACAGCTTTGGCACCACGCCTTGCCGCATGATATTCACCTGCAACGACTGTAAAGAACCCTTCGAGCAATTCAAGCCGCTTTAGGAGACCGATGCCTAGGATAAGACGACCTATTCTTTTTACCTTATTGGCTTGGTTTGCTATGCTCGCTTGGGATTTCCTTTTGCACGGCGGGCTGCTGGCACGGTTCTACCTCGCCGACAATCCGGTGTTGCTATCTCCATTGGAAGCTTTTCGGCGTATCCCCTTGGGTTACGCTAGTTTTCTTCTTCTGGCTATTCTGCTTGTGTGGCTTATGCCGCGCTTCGAACTGAAAGGTTGGCGCGCTGCCTTCGGTTTCGGACTAAAGACGGGAGCGTTGCTATGGGGTTCCTTCGTCCTGGGCCTTGTGTCTATTGTGCGCTTTGATATTCTGCTGGGAGTGGGCTGGTTCATTGGACAGACGTTGGAGCTGGGGATTGGAGCGGTGGTCGTGCAACAGGCCGCGGCTGCCAATAACCTGAAGCGCATGACCCTCTTCGTCGTCCTATTCTTCATTCTTTGTGCCAGCATTACCATCATATTGCAGAGCACAGGTTTAGTCCCCACATTGAAACTAAAACCGTAGACGTAAAGAGAGTCGCCATAACCAAGCTCGTCGCCATCTACCCACCGGCCCCGCCGCGTTCGACAAAGCCGCGATAGCTCTGAGCGTGTTTGGAAACGATCTGACAGCCCTTGGTTTTCCCTTGAAGGCTATTGGTGGTAGTCTTCCTCGATGTGTTTTAGAGCGCGTTCGAAAGGCTCGGGGGTTAGGTTCCAATGCCCAATAAAGGGATTATCCAAGTCCTCAATAATGAAGAAGATCATGGCTTGAAGGAAGGCGATGATCAGCACCGAAAGAAAACCATAATAAGGATTGGCAAAAGGCATAAACAGGAAAGTTACCAACGCAAAGGCCGATGAAATGTAAATAAATGACTTGAGCAGGCTGGGCAATCGGGTAAGACTTTTGTTTAACCTTTCGGTGCGAATTTGGCTCAGGCCTCCATAATGTTCCAGGATCTGCGCAAAAACGAGCGAATCGTGGTCATCGTCGAATACGATGTCACGGATAATCTCGGATATCTTCCGGAATGAAGCCCCGGTAATCTGGTTGCGGCCGCCCTTGGCAATAGTTTGGAATTTTCCCTGGATGACCAACCCGGCGTAATCGCGAATGGCGTCTTCCATGCGTTTGGTCAGGGCGTCGTCTCGAAAGTAAGTGGTGAGTTTATAGAGGCGTTCTATCCCTTGGGCTTCCTTGTCCACCAGTTCGGAGACGTGGTTGTACTGGCTCCAGACCTCGAACACGATGAAGGCGGCCAGAATGCCGTAAAGGGTGCCGAACACGGTGAGAAAGGCGCTAATACCCCCAATGTCCACCAGGAAATCCGCTGTGTGAAGGAAACTGGCCGCGAAATAGCCAATAGCAGCAACCACCAGGGCGAAAAGGAATGATCGAACAATCACGGTCTTCATCGTCTCCTATCCCGACAGCAAAGTTACCCCAATTCTAGACTGATTCCGGGAAAAAAGAGGACTGACCTATTGGTCAGCCCTCTCAGATAGTTTGGGAAAAGCAGCGCTAATCCCCGGCTTTGGTGATCGAGCCCAGCCCGTTGCGGGTCTCGCGAATTGCGGGTGAACCATAATAATTCACCGATCCGAGGCCGTTGATGGTCACATTCAGGGATTGCTCCACGCGCAGGGTGGCAGAACCCACGCCGTTCACTGTCACGGTGGCCGAATGTGCGGCCAGATCACGAGCGTTGAAGCTGCCCAGACCCTCGATATCCACAGATACCGTGTCGGCGCTACCGTTTGCATCCAGGTTGCCGGCGCCATCCAGACGCAGGCTTAAAGTCCCCACCTGGATATCGGATAGGTTCACGTTGCCTGCACCGCTGAGCTGCACGTCCAGCTGGTCCGTAGAAACCCCTTCGACGGAGACCGAGCCGGCCGTATCAAAGTTCAGCTCGCCTAAGTCGGTCACGGTAATCTCGACGATCACGGTGTTGCTGGGGTTCACGCGTCGGCCCCAATCCGGTTCGCGGTTCTGGATGGTTAGGCTGCCAGAGTGAACCACAGCTTCCAGCTGGGGTTGCAGGTTATCGTCCGCAGTGATGCGCACGGATTCCTCGCTACCCTGACGGATAATAATCTCGCCAGGGTAGCGGATATTGATTGCCGAGAAACCACTGGCCTCCCGTGATTTGGTTGTGATGCTTCCCGATCCGGGCACGGCACCACTGATGTGCAAATCCACGCTCCAGTCTACTGGAGAATTCCAACCCAGCTGCGGGGCATACAGCACGCAGGCAACTGCGCCAAAAACAATCAACGCAGCCGCAACCAGGCCGGCATCTTCCCAGTATTGCCGCAAGATAAGGCTTAAGCCCAAACCAATGAGCACGATTGGCCAAACGTGGGTCAGTGCCCAGAGATTGGCCGCCGGGATAGTCCCGAAGTTCACCAGCAGCCAGAGAACGCCGGCTGCAATGAGCGCCAAAGGGAAAAAGAAACTACGATGTCTTCGCATTAGAGCCTCTCTTCTTCGGGGTCTGCTCGACGATTTTAGCGGGACGCGAGCTGCCAAATACACCCGCACGCGCGACAACCAAATAGCCGCCCAGAACGATTAGCGCCACGGGGAAGACAAACTGAGCGATCGGCGTCGAGTTAAAGATCATCTCGAAGAATGCACCGAAGACGACGAACAAAACCAGCCCCAGGCCCATCAGACGTTTGCCGGCCTGGCGTTGCCTTTCCACCTCAGACCAAAAGCCCATAATGTAAATGCCAACACCTACGGAGAAGATGATTACCGTCCAGCCATAAGCCCAGCTTTCCCAGTGGTTGGTGAGGTTTTGAATGACCATCATCAACCCGATGCCAACAAAAATGCTGCCAGGGATGGCCAGCCCGCCCGCCGACTTGCCCGAAGCGAACATGATCGCAAAGAACATGGCACCAAAGGCAACGATTATGAAGGGCCAGAAATCACTCCAGAAGTTGAGGCCGGGAACCATTTGCGCCAATAAAGCCAGGACGCCAAAGGCGACTAGCAGCAACCCGCCGATTAGCGGCCCAATACTACGACTGTTCTGATCCATAGACTTGTCTCCTTTTTTGAAGCTGTATGATTCTATATACGACCCTAGCGGCAAAAAGATACGCCAAACTCAGAAAAGCTTCATGTTTAGAATGTCCCGTTTACCACGGGATGAATGCCTCTATCCTAGTGGCATGTAACCATAACATGCCTTTTTTGTAAGCTTTGTGCATAGTAGTCTTGATCTATTGCGAGAAGACGAACGCAACTGGCTGGTTGCTGCCCAACAGGGCGACTCCCAATCCTTTTCACAGCTTGTGGAAATGTACACCAGGCCGGTCTGCAACTTGTGCTATCGCATGCTGGGAAACACAGACGATGCAGCCAAGAAGCAGGTTTCCAGGCGCAGTCCGCGCTCAAAATAGTCTGACAAGCTCAATGCCCCGGCTTCGGGGCCTTTTTTTGTGCGAATAGCCTGCATGATATACTCGCGCAGCCATGGATTTAATGGTCTGCCGTTGTAACCAATCGACCCCCAGCGGGTTATTTTTAATAAATCCATCCCCAGGTGATTTGTGCCCGAGCTAACTGAAGAACAAGCGTTGGCTAAGGCCACCCAGGGGGATAAGCAGGCATTCGGCTATCTGTACGATAAATATGCCGGGCGCATTTACAACTATATCTACTATCGCACTGGCAGCCCTCAAGACGCCGAAGACCTTACGTCTCGGGTGTTTTTTCGGGCCATGCGGCACATTACCAACTATCACGACCGCGGCGTTCCCTTCACCGCCTGGCTGTATCGCATTGCTCACAATTTAGTCGCCAACTGGCATCGGGATAGCAGCCGCCGCCAGGAAGTGGAGTTGGAAGACGGATACCGAGCCAGCAAGGGCGACGAGCATCCCGAAGTCGCCTTGATGGAAAGCGAAGAACAAAATGCCCTGCTGTCCATCATCCGAAAGTTACCGGAGGAGCGCCAGCAATTGCTGATCTTGAAATTTGTGGAGCACATGTCCAACGCCGAGATCGGCGAAATCATGGACCGCACCGAAGGCGCCATCAAGAGTTTGTATCATCGGACTCTGCTTTCACTGCGGGAAGAAATAGAGAGCGATAAATCCGGGCATTTTTCTCTGGAAATGTTCGGCGGATTGCCTGAAGATGTGGACTAGATTGAAATGAAGATCGTATGGCCTTGGAACCGAAAAAGGGTGCAGCGCGAATTGGAGTCAGTCGAAGAGCTGCTGGCCAATTCCTTTAAACCCGTCACAGCCCGTCCAGCTTTTGTGACCGATTTACGCAAGCGCCTAGTGGGTACTCGCAACCCATTAGCCAGGGCCGGGCTGTCCACCCTTGAGTTGATATTGGTTATCGGCGGGGCCGTTGTCGGCGTGGTGGTGCTGATCCTAACTATCTTAGGCCGCTTTGGCAGCCTTTTTGGACGGCTCAAGTTCTGGGGGCGTAAACCCCCAAGGGCGGTAAAGGTTGAACCAATCCCAGCTGCGAAACCAAAAAAGCGGGCCGCATGACAGCCCGCTTTTTGTTTGCATGTCACTAAAAATCGAAACTTGGAAAAAGGGCCGCGATCAGCTCTGCGGCTTCCTGCGCCAAATCTGCATCTAGGGGGAAATATGAGTCGCTCTCCAGGGCATCCTTCTGTTTTGGCGTAAGCAAGTGGGCGCAGATCTCCTTAACCCTTGCCTCGACCTCGGGTTGAGCAGCCAGACCCCGTAATTGCTCAAGGACGCTGGTGGTATCCAGGTGTATACCCCGGGTCGCCAAGTAGGCCTCGGCTGTCCAGCCGCTGGCCCGGCGTGCGCACACACGTGCCATGCCTTCATTGCCTTTAGCCTTGGCCGCCTCGGCCTGCCTCAGCGCCTCCGAGACCCGCATTTGCCAGCCAGTTTCCACTAGGGCCATCCCGCTTTAGGGATATCGACTTCGCCGCAAAGGACTTTCCCGGTAAACCCGGGCTGCCCGTCTTGCTTGCCTAGGATAAACAAAGTGGTACCCTGCGCTCCTCCCAGCATGCAAGCGTAGGCCGTTATGTCAGTCTCGATTTCGTTGCTTATGTGTCCACCTTCGACAACGCGCAAGAGCTTGCCGTCTGGCTTGGGGGCCGCGACCCAGACGCCGCCTTTAGCGTCCAGGGCGATGCCGTCCGGTTCCACTCGTAAGTGATCAACCTTGGCCTCCATCCCCCTCTCGTCAAAAGCTGCCCAGCTGCGGCGCTCACCCAGGCTGCCGTCTGTGTGGATGGCAAAGGCGCTCAGCCTGGCTGCTAAGGTCTCGGCTACGATCAGGATGCGGCCATCCGGTGTGATCACTGAACCATTGGGAAAGGCCAGCTCGTTAGCCACAATGGCGGCCTTACCGTTTAGGTCGATGCGCACGACCTCCCCGCCGTGCGGCTCCCTTGAACTGCCATCGCCCTCAAGAAAAGCGTCGTAACCAAAATTGCCCACGAAGGCGCGGCCGTCGGCATCTACGACCATGTCGTTGCAAAAGAATGAAGCCAGCTGGCTAAGGTCGGCATAGGGTTTCAGCTCCACGCCGTCGAACACCAGCACTTGCCTGTCTTCCTTGGAAACTATAAGAAGGCGGCCATCCGGCAGCCAACCCAGGCCGGCAGGTCGCCTGGGAACCTGGAGAATCGCCTCAGCATGTCCATCAAGGTCAACGGTCATTACCTGGCAGGTTTCCATGTCTGAAAACCACAATTTGCCGTCTTTCCAACGTGGTGCTTCGGGAAAACCCAGGCCGTCGACCAATGTCCTGAATCCATCCATGATTTGCCAGCATATCATGCTTCTTCTCGGCATTCCGCTTGACAAAGCCTGCGCCTGCATATATCCTCTAAAGCAATGAAATACGCAGAAGCCCGGGTCTTCTACCCGGTCCCTAGCTCGGCCACGAGCCAATTCGCTTACCCTCTGGGGCAAGGCTAGCTTCACGCGGCCTGCGTTCGAATGTTCTGATCTGCGCCCCTAACCTGGGGCGCTTTGTTTTGAAGGAGAGCTTCGCCATGAAAATGTCGCACATGTTTGGGATTACTCTGCGTCAGGCGCCCGCCGACGCCGAGACTGTCAGCCACCAGTTACTCGTGCGCGCCGGATTCATCCGCCAGTTGGGCGCCGGTATCTATTCGCTGTTGCCTATGGGCTGGCGTTCTGTCGACAAGATCGAAGACATCATGCGGGACGAAATCAACGCCATCGGCGGCCAGGAAATTTATATGCCGGTGATGCACCCCGCCGAGGTCTGGCAGGAGACTGGCCGCTGGTACCAGATAGGCGATGAGATGAGCCGCTTCAAGGATCGCAAAGGTCACGACATGGTCCTGGCAATGACGCATGAGGAAATAGTTACCGACCTGGCTCGCCGTGAGGTGCAATCCTACAAGCAGTTGCCTATGCTGGTCTATCACATCCAAACCAAATGGCGCGACGATCCCCGACCACGCGCCGGCCTGATCCGTGTACGCGAGTTCACCATGAAGGACAGCTACAGCCTGGATGCAGATGAAGCCGGCCTGGACAAACAATACCGTGCCCATTACCAGGCTTATTTCAACATCTTCCACCGCGCCGGTATTCCTGCCGTCTCTGTGAGTTCAGACGTGGGCATGATGGGAGGCAGCATGGCGCATGAATATATGTACCTAACTCCTGCCGGGGAAGATACCTTACTGTTATGCGACAACTGCGGGTATCGCTCTAATCGCCAAGTAGCCCGATTCCAAAAACCCAAGCCGAATGGCGAGAAGCCCGGCAAACTGGAGAAGGTGGAAACGCCCAACATAGCCACGATTGAGGCGTTGGCAAAGTTCTTGAATGTGCCCAAGGCCAAGACCGCCAAAGCTGTATTCATGACGGCTACATTCAGTGAAGGCGAGCAGGATACTCAAAGGCTGGTGTTTGCCGTAGTGCGCGGCGACATGGATGTCAACGAAACCAAATTGGCTAACGCGGTCAAGGCCAAAGAGCTGCGTCCTGCGCAACCCGAAGAGATCGCTGCCATCGGCGCAGTACCCGGTTACGCGTCCCCCATTGGCATTAGGGGTGCCTTGGTGGTAGTGGATGATTTAATCCCACTCTCACCCAATTTGGTCGCAGGGGCGAACGAAACCGGGTATCACTACGTTAATACGAACTATGGTCGCGATTACAAGGCCGACATCGTGGCAGATATCGTCAGCGCCGAAGAAGGTATGCCCTGCCCACAGTGCGGCAATGCCATGCACACTTCGCGGGGGGTGGAGATTGGCAACATCTTCAAGCTGGGTACGCGCTACAGCGCGGCTATGGGAGCCAATTTCCTGGACGAGTCAGGCAAAGAGCATGCCATCATCATGGGCTCCTACGGCATCGGCAGCGGGCGCCTTTTAGCCTGCGTGGCTGAGGAGAACCATGATGAGCGCGGCCTGCTTTGGCCGATGAGTGTTGCCCCCTTTGATACCCATCTGGTGGCCTTACGCGGTGGCGAGGAAGATGCCGCCAGGCTGTACGACCAATTGCAGGCCTCCGGGCTGGATGTCTTGTTTGACGAGCGCGATGAGTTCTCCGGGATCAAGTTCAACGACGCTGACCTGATTGGGCTGCCCATCCGCTTGACAGTGAGTGAGCGCTCGCTGAAAGCTGGCGGCGCGGAGCTTAAGCTGCGCCGCGAATCGGAGAACCGCATCGTAAAAATGGCGGATGCGGTCGCAGAAGTGAAACAGGCCAAGGAACAATTGCTGGCCGAAATAAAAGAGAAAGTGGTGAAGGTACCCTTTGAGGATTAAAGAAGCGAAAAAGGATAAAAATTTGCGCTTGGGTGGACCCGTTTCGCTGGCGCTGGGTGGTGGAGGTTCGCGCGGCAGCGCCCACATTGGCGTGCTGCGTGTTTTGGAACGGGAAGGCATCCGTGTGGCTGCCCTGGCGGGCAGCAGCATCGGCGGCCTGATCGCCGCCGTCTATGCTGCCGGCAATAGCCCCGCCGCCATCGAAGAACGCATGGGTGCCTTAGAACACGGCCGCCTGCTGCATTACCCTACTCGCGCGCCCAACGCCCTCATAGGTTTGGAAGGGGTGGAAGCTATCCTGCATGAGGTCATTGGCGATAAGCATTTTGAGGACCTCGACATCCCCCTGGCACTCACTGCATTGGACGTGGTCACGGGCCAGGAGGTTGTGCTGAATACGGGACCGGTGGTCGATGCGGTTTTGGCCACAATCGCCATCCCTGGCGTGTTTCCCAGCCGCAAGATAGCAAATTACGAATTGGTGGATGGCGGGCTTAGCAACCCGGTTCCGGTAGACGTGGCGCGCGGATTGGCACCGAACGTTCCGGTTGTAGCGGTTGCCTTAGGGGCGCCGCTGCAAGATGAAGGAAATGTTAATCCATCCAGCGGGCACGATCTGGATTCTCTGCCCATTCCTGGGCCGGTAAAGCGGTTAAAGATTGGGCGCGCCTTCATGGCTTTTACACATGCAGTCAATGTCAGTGGGCATATCCAAGGGGAAATGCGCCTGGCAGCCGAGAAACCCGACCTCATCCTCCGTCCCGCCGTCGAACACATTGGTGTGCTGGAGGATGCCGACGTGCACGATTTGGCCCGCCGCGGCGAGTTGGCTACTGAGGCGGCCTTGCCTCAGTTGCGCCGCCTGGTTCGCCGAAGACCCCTGCAGGCCCTGCAAGGGCTTTTTTCCAGACATTAAGCTTGTTTAGGGGTTCATCGGTGTATAATCACACGCTGTTCGAAGGACGCCAACCCCAGGCTGAACCAAACTGGCTTGGAGTCTTCACTTTGTTTCTTGGAACCTGAAAACACCGAGGGTTTTCTTTTATGAGGAATTACCGTCCCTTCCTTTTGTTGTTGCTGCCTTTGCTGGCACTGGCCGCTTGGGTAGCCTGGCCAACTGACCCGGCAAATATATTAGGCACACACTACACCACTCACTTGGGTCTTGACCTGGTGGGGGGAGTTCAGGTCCTGTTAGAGGCGGATTTGGATCCCGCCACCACCATTCCCGCCGAATTCGATGTCCACCGCGCGTGAGATTGTCGAGAGCCGTTCGAACGGCCTGCTCGGAGTGGGGGAGGCTGTTGTCCAGCAAGTTGGTGACCGGCGCATCTCCGTAGAACTGCCTGGTGAGAACGACCCGCAGGCGGCTATCGATGTCATCGGCGAGACTGGACAGCTTGAATTTGTAGACATGGGTGTGCTGGACCCGACTAGTGCGGTTTCGTTGGTCGGCCAGACCTTAATCACAGATAGTCCGGCGCAGCCTATCGACGTGCCTGAAGGAGAGACCGTTTATCACACCGTAATGACTGGTTCCTCCATTTCTTCGGTCGGGGTCCAAATTACGCAGATGGGCGAACCCGTTGTGGCGTTCACCCTGGACGCGACTGGCACGCGGGTCTTCGCGGATTACACCACCAAACACATTGGGAGTTATCTAGCTATTGTGCTGGACAAGAAAGTGATTTCTGCACCGCGCGTTCAGGGCGCAATTCCCAGCGGCAGCGGACAGATCTCGGGCAACTTCACGACCGACAGCGCCCAAGCCCTGGCGACCACGCTTCGCTACGGCTCATTGCCTATTCCTTTTAAGGTCACCCAGAGCCGCACGGTTGGCCCATCGCTGGGTTTGGCTGACCTCGAAAAAAGCTTGTTGGCCGGCGTCATTGGCCTGTGCCTAGTGCTGATCTTCATGGCCGGCTACTATCGTCTGCCCGGTTTCCTGGCAGATGCGGCTTTGCTTATATATGTTGTGCTGACCGTAGCACTATTCAAGATCGTCCCGGTGACGCTTACACTGCCAGGTATAGCCGGTTTCATCTTGAGCATCGGTGTGGCCGTGGATGCCAATGTGCTTATTTTCGAACGCATGCGCGAGGAATTGCGCGCTGGCCGGGTTTTGCACGATGCCATTGACCTGGGTTGGAACCGGGCCTGGCCATCCATCCGGGATTCAAACATGTCGACGCTGCTGACCTGCGCGATTTTGTTCTGGTTCGGAAATTTCTATGGAGCCAGTGTCGTGACCGGTTTTGCCACAACGCTGGCTTTGGGTATTTTTGTCAGCTTGTTCACCGCCATCGTCATCACGCGTTCATTGCTGCATCTGGTTCTGGATAATATCAAAGTTACCAATCATCGACGCTGGTTTGGAGTAAAGGCTGAAGTTAGGAACGCACAATGAACATTGTCGGCAGACGTTACCTCTACTTTTTCATTTCCTTGGCGCTCATCATCCCTGGTCTGGTTGGCGTCATTATCTGGGGTCTTCCTCTCTCGATTGATTTCACCGGCGGCAGCTATGCCGAGCTGCAATTTGCTTCCGGACATGCCCCGGACCTCGATCAGGTGCGCGCTCTCTATGCCGACAACGGCGTGCAGGATGCCTTGCCGCGTACCAGCGGCGAGGATCAGTTGATCGTGCGCAGCGAACTAATCGACAACGCCACCAACGACAAGATCATCGCCGATATGGAGCAGACTTTCGGCAGCGACGTCACGGTGCTGCGTTTCGAGTCGGTTGGCCCTAGCGTGGGGCGCGAAGTGGCTTCCCGTGCAGCTGGCGCTATCGGTTTGGCCTCCATAGGTATCATGTTGTATATCTGGTACGCTTTCCGCGGCGTGCGTAATGCCTATCGGTACGGCGTTGCAGCCATCATCGCTATGCTGCACGACCTGGCCGTCATTTTCGGGGTGCAGGCATTCCTTAGCCATTTCCTTGGCTGGGAGATCAACTCGCTGTTCCTAACCGCGGTTCTGACCGTGGCGGCATTCTCAGTGCACGACACCATCGTGGTGTTTGACCGCATCCGTGAGAATGCCCAGAGCCGCTATAACCGGCGTGAGCCTTTCGAGAGCGTGGTCAATACCTCAATTGTCCAGACGCTTACCCGCTCTATCAACACGCAGCTGACTGTATTCTTAACCTTGCTATCTTTGGTGCTTTTCGGTGGCGACACAGTGAAGCACTTCATCTTGATCTTGATGATCGGTGTCCTGAGCGGTACATATTCATCCATCTTCAACGCTTCCCCCATCTTGGTCGTATGGGAAAACCGCGAATGGACCACCTGGTTCCGTCGCAAACCCAAGCCTCAGGCGGCCACATAGAGAAAAAAGAGCACAGCCAAAGCTGTGCTCTTTTTGATTGGCGATCTCCCGTTCGAATTATTTCTGCAGCATCTCCGGGATTTGTTCCGGATGATCAGCCATCTGTACTCCGGCCTGTTGCAAAGCCTTGATCTTGTCCTCGGCGCTGCCTTCGCCGCCTTCCACGATGGCACCGGCGTGCCCCATGCGTTTGCCCGGTGGGGCGCTGCGCCCAGCAATGAAACTAACCACCGGCTTGGTCATGTGCTTATTGATGTAATCGGCGGCCTTCTCTTCGTCGCTACCCCCGATCTCGCCGATCATCACGATCTTATCGGTCAGCGGGTCTTCCTCGAACATCTGCAACACCTCGATGAAATTGATCCCTTTCACCGGGTCGCCACCGATACCCACACAAGTGCTGGCGCCTAGCCCTACCTGCTTCAGTGCGTGCAACACTTCGTAGGTAAGCGTTCCAGAGCGGGATACCACCCCGATGCTGCCGGGGATGGCGTTATCGCCGGGGATGAAGCCGATCTTGGTCTCACCCGGCGTCAGCAGGCCGGGGCAATTGGGGCCGATTAACTTCACGCGCTTGAAATCCAAATAAGCGCGCACGCGCATCATGTCCTGGATAGGGATGCCTTCGGTCAAACAGATAATTAGCGGGATGCCTGAGTCGGCGGCCTCCAGCATGGCGTCCGGCGCTGCTGATTCCGGCACGATGATCATGCTGCAATCCGCGCCAGTGGCATCCACCGCAACCTTGACCGAGTTCGAACACCGGCACTTTGCCATCCAAAACCCATTCGCCCCCCTTGCCAGGGCGCACGCCGCCCACCACCTGGGTGCCGTATTCCAGCATACGCTCGGAATGGAAAAGACCTTCGCGCCCGGTGATGCCTTGCACCACTACGCGGGTGGATTTGTCTGCCAGAATTCCCATATTATTTGCTTCCTTTGGCGGCTTTCACTGCCTTTTGGGCCGCGTCGGCCAATGTTTCTGCGGTAATCATTTTGGCTTCGGCCAGCAAGGCGCGGCCCTCTGCGGCGTTGGTGCCTACCAGGCGGATGACCATAGGTACCTTGGTCTTGACCTGTCCCATGGCTTCCAGGATGCCGCGGGCCACTTCATCGCCGCGGGTAATTCCGCCGAAAATGTTGAATAATACAGCCCTCACATTTTTGTCGGAAAGAATAATGCGCAGGGCTGCGGCCACTTTTTCGGCGCCGGCGCCTCCGCCGATATCCAGGAAGTTGGCGGGCTCGCCGCCAAACAGTTTGATGATGTCCATTGTCGCCATGGCCAGCCCGGCGCCGTTAACCATGCAGCCAATTTCGCCATCCAATTTGATGTAAGTTAGCCCGTTCTTGCGGGCTTCGATCTCTGCGGGTTCTTCAGCCGAGAGATCGCGCAACTCGGCCAGATCTTCGTGCCGGTAGAGCGCATTGTCATCGATCAGCATCTTGCCATCCAGAGCCATCAATTTCCCGTCGGCGGTAATAACTAAGGGGTTGATCTCGGCCAGGGTGGCATCGCTATTGTGATAGGCCTCCCAGAGGCCTTTGGTGATGGTGTGGAACTCCGACCAATATTGGCGGTCCAGCTCGATGCCGATGGCCAGGTCACGTATGTTGTAGTCTTGCACACCCAGCAGCGGATTGATATGCACGCGAATAATCTTTTCGGGGGTCGTGCGAGCCACCTCTTCGATTTCCACGCCGCCCGCCGCCGACGCGATGATCACCGGCTGGCGCGCCGACCGGTCATTCGTGATACCCAGATATATCTCGCTGGCGATCTCCACCGCCGGGTCGATCAATACCTTTTTGACCGGCAAACCCTTGATCTGCATGCCCAGGATTTCTGTGGCGGCTTTCTCGGCCCCCTTCACATCTTTGGCCAGCTTCACTCCACCGGCTTTGCCGCGACCGCCCACCAAAACCTGCGCTTTGACAACTACGCGGCCACCCAGTTTCTTTGCGATCTTGCCAGCTTCTTTCGGGGTAGCCGCTACTTTGCCCTGTGGTATGGGCACGCCATATTCGGCGAAAATCTGTTTCGATATATATTCGTGTAACTTCATTTAGGGAGTGAGCTCCTGGTAAAAGGGCGCTGTGAAGGAACCGCGGCGATTATACCACCCGCAATTTTTCCGCTAGAATTGCCGCAGATAAGGCGATCAGTCAACAAAAATATGGCGTATGGCGAAATTCCAAAAAGCGCACCCGCACCCAATACCTAGGTTCGCAGGAATATCGGAAAAGTATGCAGTGCCCTTACCCAAGACTTAGTTAGCTGATCCCTCGCCAATTGAGACAAATATGCCATTCGAACATCGCTCCCAGCCTATTCTTCCCACCAGCAAGTTTGTGTTGCGTCAGTTCACCTATATAGGCTATGCGCTGGCTTTGGTGCTTACCTTCTTGGTTGTGGGCATGCTCGGCTATCACTATTTTCTGTCACTGCCCTGGTTAGATTCCATCCTCAATGCTTCCATGATCCTTTCCGGTATGGGTCCCGTGGACCCAATCACCACCCAGTCGGGCAAGATTTTTGCATCTTTGTATGCGGTCTTGTCAGGAGTGGTATTCGCCGTGGCCACTGGCATCATCATCGCTCCCATTTTGCACCGCGTGATGCACAGCCTGCATTTTAAACGGAAATAGGCCTGCATCCGGCAGAACGTCCGTTCTGGATTTTTGGGGCAGCCAAAGCGGCATTTTTGGTAATAGCTTCCGTCATATCCCATAGGCTATAAACAACCTTGACTTAGGTATGTTATTGCTTAACACCGAGATAGTCCTAGGGCTATCCCGCAAAATACAGGAACTTTGTCCCTATAGGGATGCGATATCGAATATTAGACTCTGAAGATAGGTTTGGCGCTTGAGATGACTATTGGTGAACTGGTTATCAACTTAGAATCCAAAGAAATGACAGGCCGCGACTTGATCGACCAAGCGCTCGGGCGGCCGCGGGTAATCAGCACACTGGTGGAGGGCCTTTTTGCCAAAGATGTGCGCGTGCAATATGAATGCTGCGGTTTGTTAGGGCTGGTGAGCCTGGCAAGCCCTGGAAAGCTTTACCCGTATTTCAATTCTCTTCGTGACCTGCTGCACCACCCGGACCAGCTGGTGCGCGCTGATGCTCGCAATATCCTTGCTCGCATCGTCAAGGTGGATACGCAACACAAGTTCGATCTCCCCATGTAAGTCTGCATTTCTTATTGTTGCAGATTGAAATGCAGGACCTTGTGGTTCTGGCTATCACTTAGCCACAAACCACCGTTGGCATCCAGGGATACGCCTTGTGCCAATCCGATTTGCACGCTGCTTTGGTCGTAACCTCCAATAAAGTGGTTCAAAGTACCATCGGGGTTGAACACCAGTACACGTCCGGTTTCCGGATCGCTGGCGTAAACGTGCCCTTCCATGTCCACAGCCAGATAGGGCTTGTTATTTAGACTTTGCCCGTACCAAGCACTCACCGTCCAGCTATTCTCAGGTGTCAAAAACCCATCCGAATAGTCCATTACCTGGATGCGCTGGTTCCAGGTATCGGCCACGTAAAGACAGTGCCTTCAGCCGCCACAGCCACGCCAACCGGCTCGTCGAAGCTCGCCGGGATCTGAAGCCGCCGATGCCGAATTGGCTCAAGCTGGCGCCGTTGGCGTCGAAGATGACGATGCGCTTGTTGCCGGTATCGGCCACAAACACATGGCCATCCTTATCAACGGCGATGGCGCGCGGCCAACCCACAAGGCGTCGGGGGTTTCGGCCTGGCCGAACTGGCCCCACATCGTCAGGAAATGAGGCCGTTGGCGTCGAACTTCTGAATGCGGTGGTTCCAGGTGTCGGCCACATACACGCTGCCATCGGGCGCCACAGCCACGCCCCATGGCTCCGAGAAGGTACCCTCCGGTTTGTCGGTGGAATTCGGGTCGGTCTGCGTGCCCCAGGTTTGAAGCACGCCGCCACCCTCATCAAAGTGCTGGATGCGGTTATTCAGGGAATCGGCCACATATAGCGTGCCATCCGGCGCCGCGGCGAGGCCGCGCGGGCTGTTGAATTGCCCGTTTTGGTTGCCCGGCCCACCAATTATTATGTCGGCTGGCAGATCAAGGCCCTTCCCAGCGTACGGATCGGCCTGAATGGCCACGGGCGATACGCCATAGTCCCAGATCTGCGCTGCGATGTCTTTGCGCACATACATGCGCATGCTGCGCGAGGGGTTCCAGGCTGCCAAGCTGGGGTCTTGTCCGCGCAAGTCAAGGTAATGGGTGAAGTCGCGGTTGAGCCAGATATCCATTAATGCTTCACGTTCCGCCCCGGTATCCACATAACCTGCCAGCCGCTGGATCAGCCGGCCCAGATAATCGAGTGTGGACATTTGCGAGGCGTCTAGCCCGGTCTCAGTTGTGAAGCCATACCCGATGCTTGAACGGGTGAAATCGAAATAATCCTGGTTAGGCCACCAGATGCGTACGAATTCGAACTTGTAATAATCATCGCGCACGATGGGTTCGATCTTGCTGTAATTGGCGTCTCCGACAATGATTACCGGGTCTTCGCGCAAGCTCATCGATGGGTTCACGTCGTAATACACCTTATTGGGGTAATTGCGCAGGTACCACCACAGCGGGTAATTGGTCTCATTATCATATGCGACCGTGATGCCCAGTCCGTCGGTCAACCGCTCAGAGAGGTCTTTCAATTGGTTCATCATTTCTTTCGGACCAGCCGCCATGTGGGCGTATACCAAATATTCAGTGGCCAAGTCATAGTTGATGTAGGCCGCCCGGAAGGCAGTCCGCGCCGTCAGCAGCGCCAACCCGATAAACACCATTACCGCGAACACGCGCCGTGTTTGTTCCCGGCGCCATTCCTGGTTCGTGGTCAGCGCTACCAGGACGTATAAGGCGCCCAGGAACAGAATGGTAGTTAATACAAAGCGCATCGTATCCTGCAGCTGAACCTGCTCCATGCCCTGGAAGGGTAGATGGATTCCCAGCAGAATACTAAAAAGAGCAATAGCTGACAGCAGGGCGATCGCCATCGAGGCAATGATCGCCTGACCGCGCGGGTTGAGTACCTGGGCCCAATCCACATGCTTGATCACCCAACCCAGCGCCCAGCCGGTCAGGAGCAAAAGCGGCAGGGTGATGTGCACCGTCAGCCAGGGCATCTTCTCGCCCGCAATGCTGTAGGCCACCAATGCGGTCGCCGCCCAAAAGACCATGAAGACCAACGCCAGCCGCCGGCTTTCAGCGGGAAGCAAGTTGTGGTCGGCGAGGGCGGGCCCGCTTTTCTCTGGCTTCCTTATTCCCCACAGGCGGAAGCCTATGGCGGCTGCCATCAAGCTGCCTAAGGCAGGCAGGAACTCGTACATGGGAAGTTGCACCGCCCAGTAGTAATACCAGGGCTGGCTGCCGCGTTGCACAGCTTGCTGCTCGATCCAGTAACCCAGTGCTCCTACCAGGCCGGTGAAAAAACCCAGAGAGTTAGTAAAGAAGGTGGTGAACAGGGGAATGAAGATGGCGAAGAATATCCCCATGTTGATCAGGTATTGCCTGGGATTCCATGCAAAACCGATAGCGGCCGAGAGCAGAAACATGGCCATGATTACGCCGAATAGGAGCAGCAAGCTGGGGAAGTCGGGAGAACTTAGGATAGTCCCAACATTGGTCGCTGAGACCATGTTCCGTAAAGTTGAATAGGAAAGGGTAGGGGCCAGGATCTTGAGCGGGAAAGCCGCCAGGTTGGGAAGCACCAGCGCGAAAATCAGCGCCATCAGCCCGAAGCTGCGTTCCTGCTTTAGGTTCTTCCAGCCGTAACCTCTCAGCAAGAAGTAAATGCTTACCCCCAGAGCTAATATTCCCACCATCACCAGGATGACGGCCGCTAAATTCAAACCTCCGCCCGCCGCCGCGGCCTGGGCTCCGGTGGCCACCACGGGCTCAGCTACCTCTGAGCCGCTTAGCGTCCCCGGGCCGCTGCTACCGCCTACCGCCTGGGCGAATACAGCCAATACCAGCAGGACCGCTCCCAGCAGCAGCGTGACAAAGAAGGGTTGCTTGATGTTGCCTTGAATCCACTTGCGGGCATTCACGCGTGATAGGAAAAGCAATCCCAGGAACAACAGCGCCTGGGCCGCATAAATAAATACGGTCTCCTTACTGGCAAAGTGCAAGGCCAGCGAGGCCGTGATCAGGTATAGGTACTTGTTTTCACCGCGGTCCAGATAGCGTAAAATTCCCCATATCATCACAACGCCGAACAAAGCCACAAAGGCCTCGTTGCGGGCGTAACGCCCGTAATACAGCATATATGGGGATATTAGAAAAAGGAATCCGGCTATCAACGCCCCTATGCGCCCCAGGTACCTCCTAAAGGCCCACCACGCGAATAAAACCGTAGCAATGCTAAACAAGGCCTGTGGCAGCCGCGCGGTAAAGTCGCTGTCTCCAAAAATAAAATAGCTCAGCGCCAGCAGATGGAATTGCAGTGGGCCATGACTGAGCGGGTCGTGGGCATAGCCCAGGCCCTGCTCCAGGTCCCAGGCGAACACCACGTGGGTGGTCTCGTCGTGGCTGATAGTGCGGTCGCCCAGGCCGTACAGCCGGGAGAAAACCGCTGCCACCAGCAGCAACGCCACCAGGGCAATCTCCCAGGTGAATTTGAAATTGGGAAGGAAGGGCCTATCTAACCAGGTTTGCGGAGTGGGGGCTTCTTTAGGCATGTGGTGGTCTCTGTTCAGATGGTGTATTTTACGTTAGTGAGAGGCCTTTCGCCAAGTTTAGATTTGAATGCATCTGGTTTATTAGGCTGGTGCTTCCGGTATAGGCAATTCCTCAGGCGCCCCAGCCAGGAAGCGTTTGCTGGCGCCCAGGCGCCAGTGCAGAAGATAGAACGCGAAAGCCGCCACGCCGCACAGCCCCCCGCCGATCAACCATACCAGATTGGGGTCGTAATTATCCAGTACCAACCCTGCCGCCGTGGGCCCGATGGCTGCGGGAAGCGCGAAAGTGAAGCTGTAGACGGCCATGTAGCGTCCGCGCATGTCTGCCGGAGCAAAGTTGGCGGCTAATGCCGAGCTGACCGGCATAGCGATCATTTCGCCAATTGTTACTATCACGATGGCCGCCACGAACAACCAATAGGCGTCCACAAAGGCGAACATGCCGATCCGAGCATGTAAAACAAGCTGCCCAGCGCCATCATCACAAAGGGCGGTTGTTTCTTAATAGTCCGTGTCGTCCAGAATTGGAAAAGAATCACCGTGATGGCGCTGGAGGTTAACAGGAAAGCATATCCTTGTGGGTTGATGCCATGCTGGTCGCGTAAGTACACGGATAACGAGTTGTACATTTGGATATAGACCAACATCATTAGGATAGAGGCGCCCAAGAAACCCACAAATGCAAAATCCTTAAGCGTGCGAACATAACCGCCGAAGGTTTTGGCCAACCCTTCGGGTTTGGCGCCTTCCACGGGTTCGGGCTTGGTTTCTGGGATCAGTTTGTAGAACAGGACTGCCACAACACAACTGGTAATGGCATCAATAACAAACAGCGCAAAAAACGACCGGTTGGCCACAAAGCCCGCCACAGTAGGGCCGATGATCCAGGCCATATTACCCACCACGCGCAAAATCCCGAATCCCTCCTGGCGCTGATCTTCTGGCAACAGGTCTGCGATCATAGCCTGGTTGGCAGGCCCGGCAATGTCGGAAAGTAAGCCAATGACCACAGCCACCGGGATAAGCAAACTGAATTTGTTTACCAGTCCTAGGGAAAGCGTGCTGATCGCGCTAAAAATCAGACCGAACAAGATTTAACGATCGCCTGCCAAAACGGTCGGTAAGGGCTCCGCCAATCACTTCCCCGACCAACCCAAAAATGGAGAAGATACCCAGAACGATCCCGGCCTCGGTCATGCCCACGTTGAACTTCTGGGTGATATATAGGGCGAAGAACGGGAACAACATCGTCCCGCCTACCCGGTCAATGAAAGAAACCCCCACTACCATCCAAAAACGTTGGGGGAATTCGTTATAGGTTTTCTGTAATCCTTTGAACATTACACACCTCTGGCCACGCGGGAATATCGCACAAGTGTTCCATATTGTGAAGGTTTAGGCTTTTCTCATTTTCCTGCCGGGGTGGGGCGGATCGGTCTCTGTGGCCCGGGTTCCAGCCTTCAATGCTTCGATCTCGGCAGGTTCTAAGGGGCGCCATTGTCCCGGTTTCAGAGCTCCGACACGTAAACTGCCAATGCGAATGCGTATCAGTTTCGCTACGGGCAGCCCCAGCAACCGAGCGACCTCGCGGATTTCGTGTTTACGGCCTTCATGCATTACTACCCGCAACCAGATGCCCTTACCTTGAGCTCGCTCGATGTGCACCTCGGCCGGGGCGCTGCGCCCGCCTTCAGGCAACACCACGCCTCGCCGCCAGGCTTGCAATTGCTTGGGGTCCGGATGTTTTGCTACCAGCACACGGTATTCCTTCTCTTCTTCGTACCGGGGGTGGGTGATGCGCTGGGTCAGCGCGCCATCATTGGTGAGCAGCATCAGCCCCTCGCTCTCCAGGTCTAGTCGTCCCACCAGGTGCAACTGCTCGCCGGCGGGCACCAGATCAGTGACCTTGGGCCTCGGATCGGAGCCTGCCGTGGTGGAGAGTACATTGCGCGGCTTGTACACCGCATAATATATAAATTCTGCCGCCGCGTGGATGCGCCGACCATCCACGGAAACTGCGTCCCGTTGAGCGTCAGCTTTATCGCCCAACTGAGCGAGTTGCCCGTTAACGCTTACGCGACCCGCGCGGATGATCTCCTCGCTGGCGCGCCGTGAGCCGTATCCGGCACGGGCCAGGATCTTTTGCAGTCTCTCTTCGGCCATGTTTGCTGATTTCTTGTGGGTAGTTACACTTTGTGATACTTTGCAGGCAGCGATAGGGTTCTTATCAATTATTCTTTAACTACCTGCTCTGCCTCGAGTGGCATGTCGGCTTGCTTGGCCAGGTGATCCAAGTTTAGCGGCGGCAGCGCCTCCAGGCCATTTAAGCCAAAATGTTGCAGGAACTCAGAGGTAGTGTCATACAGGATCGGCCGTCCCGGCGTATCTGCCCGCCCGGCCTCCTCGATCAGCCCGTGCGTGAGCAGCGAACGCATGGCGCTGTCGCTGTTCACGCCGCGCACGCTGTCGATCTGCGGGCGCGTGATAGGCTGCTGGTAGGCCACAATGGCCAGGCACTCCAGCGCCGCATGGCTCAGTCGCGTGGTGGCTTCCAGATCCAGGAAGCGTTCCACCAGCTCCGCCGTCTGTGGGGCGCTGGTCAGGCGCAACTCGCCCTTGTGGCGCTGCAGGCGGATACCACGTTCGGCGTATCCTGCTTCCAGCGTTTCCAAGGCCACTTCTACCTCTTTGGGCTTGGCTTCCAGAGCCTCGGCCAATTGCCGTACGCTAACCGTAGCGGGTGCCACAAACAATAGCGCCTCAAGCTTGGCTTCCAGGCTCATTTGCTGCTCGGCGTTGGTTGATTTGCTGTCAGATCCCATGAACTATAATTCGTCCGATTTTATGCGCAAAGCGCGATTATACCTGTTACTCGGCTTGCTCCTTCTGGCTGCCTGTACTCCGAGCCAAATCGCTGCCCGAGACATTTCGATTTCTGTTCGCGTGGATGGGCGCACCATGCAGTTATCCGTGGCCGACGGCAGCAGCGTTGCCGAGGCGTTGGACATTGCGGGGGTGCAGCTGGCTGAATTGGATCGCACCGAACCGCCTTCCTACACCACCCTCGCGGCTGGTGACTCGGTCCGCGTGGTGCGCGTCAGCGAAGATTTCGAGACCGAGCAGAATGTCCTCCCCTTCGTTTCGCGCACCTTACCTAATGAAGCGCTGCCCGTGGGGGAACAGCGCCTCATCCAGAATGGCGCTAACGGCTTGCAAGAGGTCACTTACCGACTGTTATATGAGGACGGCGAACTGGTTTCCCGCACCCAGGTAAGCACAATGGTACTTACCCGGCCTGTGGAAGAAATCATCATGATCGGCGCGGCAGTCGCCCTTCAGCTCTGTGGCCATCAGCGGGCATCTGGCTTTCCTCTCCGCAGGCAACGCCTGGGTACTGGAAGGCACCAGCGGTACCCGCCGCGCCGTGGCTATCACCGGCGATCTGGACGGACGCATCTTTGAAGCTTCTCCGGACGGCAATTGGCTTCTCTTCAGCCGCAGTAGCACCGGCGGCGATATCAACGAACTGTGGATCGCCAACCTTCAGCCGGGTCCGCTGGACCTCATTGACCTGGGTGTGCACAATGTGGTCAACTACGCCGGATGGGTTCCGGGCGCGGGCAATGAAGTCTCCTTCTCCACTGTGGAACCCGCGCCCAATCCTCCCGGCTGGGAAGCCAACAACGATTTGCAAACCATCACCTTCACCGATTCGGGGTCAGTTGGTCAAGCCAAGACCCTTCTTTCGGCGCGACAGGATGGCTTCTATGCCTGGTGGGGCACCAGCTATGCCTGGTCACCTTCCGGCGGTCAGCTTGCCTTCTCCCGTCCGGATGGAGTGGGCACCGTGAATTTGCAGGAAGATTCTCTGGATGTCTGGTACACGCTGCCAGCCTATCAAACCGGCAGTGACTGGGCCTGGATCCCCGGCATTACCTGGCTGGACGACGGCAGCTTCTATTACGTGCGCTATGTGCTCAACCCGCCCAGCACGTCGCTGCAGTTGGCCGGCCCCAACAGTGCCAGCCAGATTGCCCCGGACGTCGGTCTATTCTCCAACCCCGTGGCCGATCCGGATGGCGGGCAGGTTGCATTCCTGCGTGCGTACATTCCTTCCCAGAGCGACATCAGCGATTACCAATTAATGGTTGCCACACCGCAGGGCATCAGCACGGCGCTCTTCCCGCCGGAGGGCGCCGCTGGCTTGCAACCCCAGCATGTCGCCTGGTCGCCGTCCGCTGAGAACGGCCCCATGATTGCCTTCATCTATCAAGGCGACCTTTGGGTGGTCAACGTGCTCAGCGGTGAAGCCCAACAACTTACTGGCGACGGCTTGGTCTCTGCGCTTTCATGGCGATAATCTTCTTTACCATGCTAAAATCCTTCGGTTTGTTATGCGCATCCTGATTACCGGCGCGGCCGGATTCCTTGGTTCCCATCTCTGTGACCGCCTTCTGGCTGAGGGCCATGAAGTGGTTGGCATGGATAATTTTATAACCGGCAAACCGGAGAACCTTGCTCATCTGGCGGGGCAGGAGAAATTCACCTTCATCCGCCACGACGTGTCCAACTACATCCACGTTCCCGGTCGCCTGGATGCGGTGATGCACTTTGCCTCGCCGGCAAGCCCCAACCCGGCCTCACCCATCGGCTATCCCAATTTGCCCATCCAGACCATGAAGGCGGGCGCATTAGGTACCCACAACTCCCTCGGCGTGGCCTTGGCTAATAAAGCCCGTTTCATGCTCGCTTCCACCAGCGAGATTTATGGGGACCCGCTGGAACATCCTCAGAAGGAATCCTACTGGGGCCACGTGGACCCCATTGGCGAGCGTTCGGTCTACGACGAAGCCAAGCGTTTCGCAGAGGCACTTACCATGGCATACCACCGCTTCCACGGCGTAAACACCGCCATTATTCGCATCTTCAACACCTACGGACCTCGCATGCATGTGGACGATGGCCGGGCTCTCCCGAACTTCATTCAGCAGGCGCTGCGCGGCGAGAAACTTACCGTCTACGGCGACGGCCAGCAAACGCGCAGCTTCTGCTATGTCGACGACCTCGTCGATGGGATCCTGCGCCTGCTTCTCTCAGACATCCACGAGCCGGTCAACATCGGCAATCCCGACGAGATAACCATCGAAGTCTTTGCCAAGGAGATCGACGCACTGGTTGGATCCAAAGCGGGCATCATTCTCCAGAAAGATAAGATGCTCAAGGGCGATCCTCTGCGCCGCCAACCGGATATCACTCGCGCGCGTGAATGGCTCAACTGGGAGCCCAAGGTAAACCTCAAGGATGGCCTCCAAAAGACCATCCCATATTTCAAAGAACAACTGGGCATGTAGCTTGGTCATTGCGAAGAGGCCCGATGAATGAGGCCGACGAAGCAATCTCCCAAGTAATTGTTAATGACTCTCCTGAATAACCGCCGCGAGCAGAAGCGCTTCGTCAAATTCGCAATAGTCGGTGCCATCGGTACCGTCGTTGATTTCTCCGTCTTCAACCTGGGCTTCGCCATCATCGGGTTGCTGCCCGCCGTTGCCCAGGCCATCTCCTTTACCGTCGCCGTCTTCAGCAACTTCGTTCTCAACTATCTGTGGACTTTCAAGGACTCTCGCAGCAAGCGCCTGCATATTCAGGTTACTCAATACGTGCTGGTCAACGTGGTTGGCCTGCTCATTCGCACCCCTATCTTCGCTGGTCTGGCCACTTTTTTCGACGGGCTGCTGGCGGGTTGGCAGCTCCCATTTGGCGCTGACCCCAGCTGGCTGGCCCACAACTTGGCGTTAGCGGGGGCTATTGGCGTCGTGCTGCTATGGAATTATTTTGTCAATCGCAGGTGGACCTTTGGAGATGTAGCCTGACCCTGGCTAGCCGCATGTGGAGATTGGGAATCTGCCACCAAAAGCTTTTACATCCCCGTATAATTGTAGCGTGGTTGTATCCAAGCTTCCCCTCAATCCCGATTCCGCCTCTCGATTTAGAAGGTTGACTCATAAGTTGTCTGCTGCCGTTTCCTTTGGCAGGCAAGCCCCCCGGAGAGTCGCTCCCATGTCGCTCTCGAATGCGGTCTTTCCACCCGCACCTACTTTCCGGGAGCGTCGGGACTGGGTTGCTCTTCGCACTCAAGCCGCATGGAGGAGTGGTTTTGCTCTTCCTGGTGATCTTGTTAGCTCATGGCATCTACCTCAGCCCAAATTGCCTGTTTTGTGGCCGCGGCGGCGCACGATTGCGTTCCATTTCTTGTGGCGCGCTGCGCGGGAAGAGCCTGCATGCGGAGTGGCTGGTGATGAGGAGCTCCTTGCGCTTATATCGCGGTTTGTTTCGCTTTTACCGTCTAATTAAATTATGACGACCAGGCAGCTTGCTCCCAGCCCTGTTTCCGCCTCACGCGTTACTATCTCGCAGCTCATGCAACCCGAAGATGCCAATCCACTTGGCAACGTGCATGGCGGCCATATCATGAAACTGGTTGATGAGGCCGGTGCTCTGTCGTGCATGCGTCATTCTCACCAACGCGTCGTCACGGTGGCTATAGATCGGATGACATTCAAGCATCCTATCAAGATCGGTGATCTGGTCACCCTCAATGCCGAGGTTAGCTATGTGGGCCGCACCTCACTGGAGGCCGAGGTCTCGGTGGAAGCCGAGAATCCCATTACCGGTGAGAGGTGGCACACCAACACCGCTTATCTGGTGTACGTGGCCCTGGACGAGAATGGGAAGCCTGCCGCTGTGCCGCCCCTGGAGACGGAGAATGATTTCCAGCGTAAGCGGATGGCTGCGGGTGCCGAGCGGCAGAAATACCGCCTCAGCCAAGCCCAACTGGAATCTTCAATAAGGGAATGATCAGGGGGAGTATCTTGGAAAATCGTCCATTAGCAAGCAGGAATCGCCGATGAGTTCTCCCCGTGTCATCGCCGGCACCGCCCGGGGCTTTCGGTTGCTTTCCGTCCCGGGCGACAAAACCCGCCCAATTATGGATCGTGCCAAAGAGGCGCTGTTCAATATCCTGCGGCCAAGCCTGGAGGGTGCCGCACTGCTGGACCTGTTTGCTGGCACAGGCGCCGTCGGTATCGAAGCGCTCAGCCGCGGGGCCGCGTTTGTCCGCTTTGTGGATAACCAGCGCGCTGCCATCCAAACCGTCCGTGTCAATTTGGAAACCACCGGCCTGGACCAGGGAGCTCAGGTAGTGCAAGGGGATGCCTTTGCCCATCTTGCTAGAAAGCCCGACCACGCCTTCGATTACATCTACATTGCCCCGCCGCAATATCACGAGTTGTGGAAGCGCGCTCTCATTGCCGTGGACCAGCAGCCGGTCTGGCTGGTGGAAGACGGCTGGGCCATTGTTCAGATCGACCCCAAAGAGTACGAAAAGCTGGACTTGCAAAACTTGGACGAATTCGATCAGCGCAAATACGGCAAAACATTGCTGGTGTTTTATGAGAGGAAAGCGCCTTAGGTCGTTGCCTCAGGGGGATCAAAGCGCATGGCCAAGCTTCCCGCTGCATCGTACGTATACAGCCCCCACAGCGGCTGGTCGCCGGGGCTCATTCCTAGCACTTTCGGAAGCAGGGTGGGAATATCCTCAACCATGGGAAGCTTGACTGCGTCTGCGATTGGCACCCACCTGATTTCCCCCTCAAGGGAGGATTGCGGTTCGCCATCGGCTTCGCCACGGAAAACCCACATGGCGATGCCTGTATCTTTATTGCCGGTATCTATGGCCACGACTGCGCATAGCCACAAGCCTGAAGGTTCAAGGCCACTCTCTTCTTTAACCTCCCGGATAGCGGCCTCTAGGATGCTTTCACCTTTTTCAACATGGCCGCCCAGGCCGTTGTATTTGTTTGGGAATAATCCCTTTAAAGGACTGCGTTTGATCATTAAAAGCTCGTGCCGGCGGGTCAAAAACACCAACACGCGGGGAATGAGTTTATAACGTGTATTATCAGGTCTCTGTGGGCTGCTCATTAATTGACCGATTGGTTTAATCGGCCAGGTCTTTAACTTCTTCCTGCTGGCGCTCGGCGCCAAAGTAGAAATCTTTATGAGGAGCAATCTGCGGCGGCGTAATGAATTGCTTCACATACTTACTGGTCCCGGCGATTGCCAGGTGGTCGAACAGCATGGAAAATTGTTTTTCCCATGCGTCAATGATGGGCTGCTTGTCATTTTCGGGCATATTCGACAGCTTGGCCTTGAAATGGCCTATAGCGCGTTTGCGGTTTTCGTAATGGAACTGTTCGTCCGTCTGTTCAGGTTTTCGGTCATTTCCGTAATTCTGGTCCACATAGGCATACGCCTCCTCAAGCATGGCCTTGGGCAAGCGGTCAAAGAGCATGTTCTGGAAGTTGGTCGCCAGATGCACTTCGCAAGCTTCTGATTCCACAAACTTGCCAAATGCTTCCTCTGGAAGGGTAGATGCGCCGTGTTGCACGGCACCGGCAAACCCGTATTCATTGCGGGCTACGCGGCCCAGGTTCAGCAGGGTATCGAAATCTACCTTCACTCTTGCAACAGTGCCATCTGGAAGCACAACACCTCCGTGCGATGTGCCTGTCTGGATGCTGATTTTCGCCAGTCCGGCTACGCCGGGAGCGATTTCATCCAACTTTTCCTGGAAGCCATCCACATAGGCGCGCAACTCGGCTTCGTTGGAGTTGCGTTTGCCCACTTCGCCGATCTCTCCGCCGACTGAAACAGTCACGTCGTTCGGTTCTCGGTCACGAATGAATTTGGTGAAATGGGCGGAAAGTTCACTATTCAGCTTTTGCTGGGCTGCTTCGCCCACCTGGTTGATGTCCACCAGAGTGGAGGTGTCGATATCGATATTGAAGAATCCGGCTTTCAGCGCTTCAGCGGTTAAATCCTCCACTGCAGCAACCTCTTTATCCGGGTCGTCCTTGTAACGCTTGGCAGACACCTGGAAGTGGTCTCCCTGGATGAATACCGGGCCTTGATAGCTTTCGGCGATTGCCGCCGCCAGGATATTAGTGGCGTACTCGGCTGGCCGCTGCTCGGTATAGCCGATCTCGGAACGAGCGATCTCGAAAATGAACGCTCCCGCGTCGATCTTTTTAGCCACCCGAAATACACAACGGGCTGCTTCAAAAGAGAGAACGCGGAAGTTCATGGCCGGCACGCTGTAGGTAGGCGGCACTTCGCCCCGGCCTCGCGCCATATACAGGTCGAACACACTGGCTGGGCCAACCCCCAGTTCCAAGGCCAGCAAGCGGACTAGGTAGCGGGTCCAGGCTTGTTCATCACCACTGCCCAGTGCGGAAAGGCCTGCCAGCTTGCCAATGTTGGCACGCAGAGTTCCCTCATTGGTTACTTTAACGCTGCCATCCTTATATTGAATGCTGTTTTCCAGTTGGGAGAGCACTTTGTCTAATGCTTCGTTATTCATCAGGGACGATCCTCTGAGGGTGAAAAGATTAACAAGACTGATTTTACCATCGGGGCAGGTCGCAACAACGTTTACATTTCGTATATACGAATCAAGTTATAATGATTCGGAAAGCGCGCAAGTGACGCGCTTCCTCAAATCAGGAGTAGAAATGTCCGACCTATATCAACAAGTTAGCGACGATCAAGACGTTTTTCGCAAATTGGCAGGGAAAATCCCCGGTTTCAGTGGGTATGTAGAACGCGAAAACCGGCGCGCTGCGGATAAATTGCTGCGTGAATCCATCGCGGATAAATACATGGAAATTTGGAAGAAAGTTGGCGAGATGCAGAAGGACTTGGCAGACAAACAGGATTTTGAGTACCTCGATGACCTGGATGGTGCTGCGACCAAACTGCGTACCTTTGTGGATAAAGTCCGCACAGCCAGTTATGGTGAAACGGGTTTCTTTGATGCTGTCAAGATAAAGTCGCCGGAATTGCAGCGGCTTTATGAATTTGACTTGGCCCTGGTGAACAAGGCCGATGATCTCTCCAAAGCCGTGGACAATGTAAAAGCCGCCATGGGCGGCGAAGAAATGGCCGCTCCAGTGGATCAGTTGGTCACCCTCAGCCGCGACTTGGTCACGACTTTTGACCAGCGCAGTGAGGTCATAACAGCCCAATAAGCAATTATTGACTTTAGGAGGAACAAAATGGCTCGCATTTTTGACGTAGTTGAATATCCAAATGAAATGAAGGAAGAGATCGTGCATCGCTTCCCTGAAAACGGCGCAGGCGATTTCCGCTTGGGCTCGCAGGTGATCGTGCGCGAATCCCAGAATGCCCTCTTCTATCGCGATGGTAAGGCTCTGGATGTGTTTGGCCCTGGCCGCCACACCATTGCAACCGCCAACGTACCCCTGCTGGTGAATTTGCTGGGAATGGCCTTCAATGGCCGCAGTCCCTTCACTGCAGAGGTGTACTTCGTTTCCATGCGGGAATTTTTGGACCGCAAATGGGGCACCCCGCAGCCCATCGTAATGCAGACCCCGGGCGTCGGCCTGGGCTGGTTGCTGCTGCAGGGCTTTGGCACTTATGCCTACCAGGTGGAAGACCCTCAGCAATTCGTTACTCAGGTAGTAGGTACCCAGGGTCAATATGACACCGCCGAAATCGAGAATGATCTGCGCTCCCGTTTGCTGCGTAGCTTCTCAGATCTACTGGGCGAGATGAAGGGCAAATACAGCACCGTGCAAGATATCGTGGGCAACCAGGAAGAGATCAGCGCTGGCGTGCGCGCCAAGGCCGCTGCCGATTTCGAAGCGCGTGGCCTGTCTTTGAAGGCGTTCGTGATTGCCAACCTGACTCCTGCGCGCACGACTGCCGAGGACCTGCGCAGCATGGGCTTGCTTGACACGGCAACCTACACGCAATTGCAGGCTGCAGACGCCATGCGTGAAGCTGCCTCTAACCCTGGCGGCGGGGCTGGGCTCACCGCAGGCATTGGCGCCGGCATGGGCATTGGCAACGTGATGGGCGATGCGCTAAAGGGTGCCATGGCGGGCAAAGGCACTGCTGATATGCCGGATATCATGACCCCTGCAGAGGCGGCCGGTTTCCTGAAGGTCGCTGAAAAGGAAGTGCTGGCTGCCATCAAAGCCAAGGATCTCAAGGCCAAGAAGGTGGGCAGCGATTACCGCATCACCAAGGAAAACCTGGAGAAATATCTGGGTAGCTAGCTGAAACAGACACAAAAAGGCCGCAGCGAGAGCTGCGGCCTTTTTGTTTTAGGCGGGCAACACCGAGCGTCTAATCATCATGAGCAGATAATTTATGCGTCGGCTGAGTTCCTGAGCGATATTTTCGAAACGCGCGAGCGCTCTTCTTTGTTGCCGGTAGCCTTGTCACGGTCGGAGGAGCTCGAGTGGAACTGTTAACGGTCTCAGGGAAGAAAGGCCTGGTTAACTAATAGGGCTGCACTTTGGTTGTGAAATAGGGCCTTGGTTACTTGCGCACACCCTCGCCGGAGTTGCGGGCTTCCTCAGCTTTGAGCTCGCCGCGCTGGCGCCAGGCGAAACGGGCTGCGTATGGGTTGGGTTTACCCTCCAGAACGTCTGCAGTGATGCGCCCGATCAGTGGGGAGAACTTAAAGGCATGCCCACTGCCTCCAGCGCTAACCAGGAGACCGGGCCGATCGGGATCCTTATCCACCCAGAAATCCCCGTCAAATGTATCGCAATAGAAACATAACCGCTCAAATATCTTAGGCGCGTAACCCAAGCCTGGCAGTGATTCGGTTAGGAATTGGCGAAACCGAGCTTCTGCCTCTGCGGGAACGGTCCGGGGGAGTTGTGGGTCGCGGCGCCAGCCCTCGCCGTGGTTGGCGAGCTTCAAGGTGCCATTATTTTGGGCTGGGAAGCCGTACCAGCCAGTCTTGCCAACGTCCGCCGTCCAGGTTGGAAAGGTGGGCGGCTGATAGTCAGATATATCTCCAGTTTTAAAGTGGAAGACGGCCTGGGCGGTTGGCCACATAACCTCAGTAAGCCAAGGAAGCAGCGTGGGTGTCCAGGCCCCGGCGCAAAAGATCACCCAATCTGCGCGAAATTCCTTGCCGCCCGTGGTCTCTACACCAACCACGCGTCCACCTCGTTCGATTATCGAGTTAAACGTTGTGCCTTCTAGGATTTCGACGCCAGCACCCCTCGCTTTTTGCGCCAGCAAGGTGACAACCCTGCCGCTAGCCGCCCAGCCACCTTGTGGGTTGTAGTAGCCATCCGAATAGAGGTCGGCGTTCCAGACCCGGAAACGCCTGCGAATGTCGTCCTGGGTCAGCCGCTCCAGGATATGGCCGCGCGCCTTTAGTCGCTGATAGCTTTCATATTCGAAATCGCCTGGTTGCATGCCGTCCAGGGTCAGGTACAGCACCCCGGTTTCGTGAAATAGGGTCTCGCCAAATTCCTGGTTCCAAGCTCGCCACTCAATTAGCGCCTCTTCCATCATGCCCAGATAGAGTTCGTCTTTGCCATAATCCATGCGAATGACTTTGCTAATGTCGGTGGAGGATGCGTCCGGATGGGGCAGGGGTCCGGGTTCAAGAAGAGTCACGGTGTAGCCGCGCACTTTGAGCTCCAGGGCAGTGTTTAAGCCGAAGGTACCTCCCCCAATGATCAGGATTCGGTCAGACTTAGTGGCCACCAAAGATTTTTTCGCCTGCCCGAATGGGAACCTCAAGACGGTTTTCAGCCGGTGGGATTGGGCAACTCCACATCTCGTTGTACGCGCAATAGGGGTTGTAGGCCAAATTGAAATCGATCACAAACTCGCCGTTCGGCAGTTGCTCAGGATCCAGATAGCGGCCGGCGCCGTAGGTTTCCTTGTTCGCCAGCGAGTTGACGAAGGGCAGGAAGAAGCCGTGAGGGCTATTGAACAAGGTGAGCTGCGCTTCTTTACCATCCACCTGAAAGGAGAAGCGGCCGTAGCGAGTGTACGTATTGATATCCCCCGTGGAGGTGGTCATTTGCACCTGTTTCTGTTCCGGGAAGGGCGCAACTTCCACCTCCAGGCGCAAGCCTGTGTCCTCCGGGAAGTAATTCAGCGACGTAAAAATAAGCTTCTGCTCACTGGTAAGTGGGCTATTTTGGTCGGTAGCAAAAAACTCGTCCTTGGCTTTGCGGAAATCTTCAAGGTCACTCATGGTCAACTCGATTCCTTGGTTTGCGGTAGGATAGCAAAAGGGAGCCGGAAAATTCACGAAGGATTGGCGTATGCTCGAATAGGGTTCCTAGCGCTCCCACGGCATGAATGCGCGTCCGAGGCGATCCCTTGTTGCCAGCCAGTCCTAACGCCTTTTTGAACCAACGACCCCTAGGCCAAATCTCGGTCTCAGAGCTGCGAGTAGATTGCGATTCCCACAGCCCAATTCAAAAATGTCCTGACAGTTTAATGTCAGGACATTTTTTGCTGTTACGTGGCCTTATGCAAATAGCCTAAGGGCATAAATCATGGCAATATTCAAGACCAACCCAATGGTGAAATATTCCCCGGCCTTACGGTTGAAGAACATGGCCCAGCTCACGTACCATAACGGCCACACTGTCCAGCCCTTGGGAGGGGATTTCGGCTTGGGTTCAGAGTAGGCTTTCCAGGATTGTTGTAGTCGCGGAATTGCCAGGAAGGTCAGCAGCACCCAGAATCCTGTATAACCCAGCAGTACCATGGCGACGACCAGGACATAGAAAATCACAAAGTTAATCTTGTTCAATATCAAGGCGCGCTCTTGGCCAAGCATCACTGGGATTGAGTGAACGCCCACTTTTACGTCAGCGTCAATCTTGTCGATGTGCTTGCCTACCAGCACCGAGGCCACGATCAGGCCATATGGCAGGGTCAGTATCCAGGTGGCAGTGGAAACTGCGCCGGACGCGGCAAAAGCGGTGCCGCCAATCATGAGGGGGCCCCACACGACCAGAGCGGTGAGTTCGCCGAATCCAGCGCGTTTGAGGAAGCTTGTGTATGACAAGCTGAGCAGCAGGCCGATAACTGCAAAGATAAGAATGGGGAAGCCACGCTGGGTATACAGGTAGGCCATTATGACGAAATCTATAAGGTTGAAGAGCAGCGCCGCAGTCAGCAGGCCATTGGCCGTGGTTAATCCGCCAAGGATGGGATGGGGGCTGTATTGTGCCCGTGGGTAATCCTCGGTATCTACACCGTTGCGAACGTCGAAATAATCGTTGAGTACGTTGTTGGAGGCGTGAGCGAAGACAACTCCTACAACGGCCAAGAGCCCGTACAGCCAATTAACGGCTGGGCCGCCGTTAGCAGCTTGTTCTGCCGCGATCAACAGGCCTAAAAGACCCGAAGTGAGCGACATGGAAAATACGCAAGCTCTTGAAATCACCAGCCAGCGGGTTACTCCATCGGCCAACTCAATTTGGGGAATGTTGCAGCCATCCAAAACCATTTTCCAACGGGCAAGTAAGGGAATGGGATGAACGGCAGCGGCCCCAGTTGCGCTTTGGGTGCTCATTTATTCTCCTTTAGGTTATATGTGAACCATGTAATTAATTCTTTTCGCAATGATAGCACAGCCCGCACCTCGTTACCAGTAGCCAGAAATCGCCTGACTTTTCGGGTAAAAAAACCTCCCAAGCTGGGAGGTCTGATTTAGGGGGTTTATGACTGTTCACTTACGCGGACAGGCTCGCCATGAATAAATTCTTCGATGCGCTTGCGAGCTTCATCATCAGGAAATTGCTGGGGCGGCGTCTTCATCAGATATGACGAAGGACCGATCAGGGGGCCACTAAGACCGCGGTCCAAGGCCAGCTTGGCGCAGCGCACTGCATCGATGACGACGCCGGCGGAATTGGGTGAGTCCCACACTTCCAGCTTAACTTCCATCTGCAGCGGCACGTCACCGAAGGCGCGGCCTTCCATGCGAATGTGAGCCCATTTCCGATCGGTCAGCCAGGGGACGTAGTCGCTGGGGCCAATGTGAATATCGCCTTTGTCCAGTTCGTATGGGAGCATGCTGGTGACCGCGCCGGTCTTGGAAATCTTCTTGGACTCCAGACGCTCTCGCTCCAGCATGTTATAGAAGTCCATGTTCCCACCGAAATTGAGTTGGTAGGTACGGTCGAGATGCACGCCGCGCTCCACAAACATACGGGTCAACTCACGGTGGGTGATGGTGGCGCCTACCTGGCTCTTGATATCGTCTCCGATTACGGGCAGGCCGCGTTCGGCAAAGCGCTTACCCCAATATTCCTGGCTGGCAATGAAGACCGGCATACAATTGACGAAAGCCGCACCTGCATCAAGCACTTGCTCCACATACCATTTGGTGGCCATTTCAGATCCAACAGGCAAATAGTTCACCACAACATCCGTGTTGGTTTCCTGTAGGATGCGTGAAATATCTGCGGTGGGGCCAGGCGCTTTTTCCACTACCTCCCGCAGATATTTTCCCAATCCGTCATGGGTCATGCCGCGTTGCACAGGCACACTCAGGTTGGGCACATCCGCGAATTTGATGGTGTTATTGGGGTAGGCCCAAATGGCTTCGCTAAGATCCTTGCCAACCTTGGTGGAAACCACGTCGAATGCGGCTGAAAATTCAATATCGTGAATGTGATACCCTCCCAAGTCGACATGCATTAGGCCTGGGACCTCCTCAGTTTCAGAGGCGTTTTTGTAATATTCAACCCCCTGGATAAGGGCGCTGGCGCAATTGCCCACGCCGATAATAGCAACGCGAACCTTATGATTTGTTTTTGTCATATTGAGGGCCTCCACGTACGGACGATTATACTTAGGGTAATCTTACCGCTTTGAAAATATGAATGCAGGCAAAACAATCTCTATCGAGTTAGAGGATTTCATATCCGCTTTCTCGCCTGAAGTACGCAACCTGGCCCTTGCGCTGCGTGATCTGATTCTAGAGATCGAGCCCAAAGCCCAGGAGCAGATCGATGCACCTGCCCACCTGCTGGGCTACGGTTACGCTGAGACGTACGCCCACATTATTTGCGTGATCATCTTATACGGTGATTATGTGAATCTGGGTTTTCCGCGCGGTGTGGACCTGCCGGATCCCGAGGGCTTGCTGCAAGGCACGGGGCAAAAAGCACGCCATGTAAAGATCATAGAGTTGGCCCAGGTAGACGCCCCAGAGATTGCGGCGCTGGTGCAGGCCGCCGTCGACGAGACGCCCCTCCCCGAAGACTAAGGCACTTTTATGAGCACCGAAAGGTAGCCGAAGCCGGCTGTGCTGGAATTGGCGATAGCCCAATAACCGGTGTAGTCTCCGGCGGCGGCTGGGGCCACCAGGTCCACAGAGATATTCGCAACCTCACCAGGGGCGACCGAGGATGTTAATGGATGACTGGCGTCCCCACTCATTTGGTCTCCGCTGCTGTAAACGATTAAATAATCTGTACCCCAGGTGCAGGTGCCGTCATTGCGTACCTGCCAGGTTTTTGTAAAGGGTGTTCCCGCAGTCACCTCTTCGCCATCAGAAACGGTGACATCTGACAGAAAGGTCATCACATTACAAGTGTTGTTGGCGGGCGTTAGCGCGACCGGGTCGGTGGTTGCCGTGACGGCGGGTGTGTTGGTTGCCGCCGGTGTGCTGGTGGCCACCAGGGTATTGGTGGCGCTGGGAGTGAGCAGGGCAATCTGAGTGAACTGCGCCAGAATCGTGTTGACCGCCTGGCCCTGAGCCGCAGTGACTGTGGCTTGCACATCTGCTTCGGAAAGGCCACAGGCGCTAAGTAGTAGAGCAGAAATTGCCAATAGGAAGATATAAATCCGTTTCATCACAGGCTCCTCACTTTCGGGATTGTACCCAGCGACATTCTGAAGGCACGGTAAGCGCTTCTTGTTAATCTAACGCTTAAAAAAGACGACTTGATACGGTGCGGAGGAAGAAGAGTGCGGAGAGTCTCGCTCTTCTTTTCTCTTACAACGTGTAGAGTTCGCTGTATTTGGTCTTCAGATATTTAATGTAAGGCGCGATGCGCAGAGGGCCACCAGTGATGCGCTCAATTATTTCATTGGGAGTGAACTTCGAGCCGTGGCGGTAAAGGTTTTCCTTTAACCAGCTATGCAAGCTGCCGAACTTGCCCAAGGTGATGTCACCCAATATCTCAGGGTGGGCATTGAGGGCCGCGTCGTAGAACAATGCGCTGATGATGTTACCCAGCGTGTATCCTTGGAAGGCGCCTCCGATCAAACCCCCATACCAATGCACATCCTGGAGGACACCATCCACATCGCTTGGGGCGCGGTTTCCCAGGTCCTCCTGGTAGCGTGCTCCCCAGGCTTCAGGCAGATCCTTGATCTCCAACTTGCCCTCCAGCAGTTGCAATTCCAGGTCGAAACGGATCATCACATGCAGGTTGTAGGTCACTTCGTCGGCATCAGTGCGGATCAACGAGCGCGCCACTTTGTTAATCGCCCTATAGAAGGCCTCCAGTTCTACCTTGCCAAGTTGTTCGGGAAAGCGGTTTTGCAGTTTGGGGTAGTAAAACTCCCAGAAGCCGCGGCTGCGTCCCACCAGGTTCTCCCAGGTGCGGGATTGGCTCTCGTGCACCCCGGAAGAGGTTCCGCCGGCCAGCGGCGTTCCCTCCAGCGCAGGGTCCACGCCTTGCTCATAGAGGGCGTGTCCGGTCTCGTGCAGGGTACTGAAGAGCGCGTCACCCAGGTCATCTTCCCTTACCCGGGTCGTGATGCGCACATCGCCCACCGAAAAGCTGGTGGTGAAAGGGTGGGGGCTTTTATCCTGGCGGCCGCGGTCGAAATCAAATCCATAATCCCGGGCGACCACCTGGCCAAAGGCTAGCTGCTCCTCTGCGGAATAACCTGCATGTAGGGGTGCATCATCCGCGGGCGCCTGCTCGGTAATGGCCTTCACGATAGGGACCAACTGCTCCCTCAAATCGCTAAAGACGCCGCGGATATCAGATGCCTTCATGCCAGGGTCGGCGCGGTCAATGAGCGGATCGGCAACATGTTCGTAGCCCGGGAAGAAATTGGCGTATTCGCGGCTGAAATCCAGAGTTTTCTTCAGATCATCCGCTACGGCTTTGAAATCATTGGCCGGGCGGGCCGTTGACCAGTCTTGATAGCTTCTGGCTGAATGGACATTGAAGCGCGCCACCCAATCTGTGGGGACCTTGATTTGCTTCTCGTAGTCCCGCCGCGTCTTGCGCAGCAGGGCGGCGTCATCTGAATCATAGGGCAGACCCTCACCATATTTTTGCAATTCATCCAGCAACTTACCAATAGTGGGGTTAGTAAATTTCTCCTGGGCCAGGCTGCTCAACACGGCCATCTGGCGGCCGCGGGCTTCCGCGCCGCCCGACGGCATGAACGTCGCCTGATCCCACTCCAAAACCGCGGCTGCAGAGCTGAGATCGTAGACTTCCCGCAAATGTGTCTTTAGTTCTTCAAGCTTCTTTTCCATGATTAATTCCTCGAGTGGATTTGCCTTCATTCTAATGCCCTTTCATCCGTCGCGGAGGTTCACTGGTAAAATGGGTTATTCGAAGGATTGAATGTTATGGAGAGAGGCATGCGGATTACTGAAAAGAGTTACAAGCGGTCGACACTTGTTAAGCCAGAGGGTCGAGTGGACGCCGAGACGTCCCCCGAGTTGGAAAAGTATCTTAACAAACTGTTCAAAACAGGCCAATATCACCTGGCTGTGGACCTGTCTGCCGTCGATTACATATCCAGCGCGGGGCTGCGAGTGCTGGTTTCTGCGCTTAAGCAGGCCCGTCGCTATAACCGTGGCGATGTCCGCCTGGCCAGTCTTTCTCCCCGCTTGGAGGAGGCTTTTCAGTTAGTCGGGTTTCATAAGCTGTTTCAGATTTTCGAAGAGCCCGAAGATGCTGTTGGGAGCTTCTAGCTCTAGCCAGGTAATTTCTGTGGTTTCGCCGAAAAAAGAAAATACCTATGTTTGGGAAGGCCTGACTAAGTCAGGTTTTTTGGAATCTCTGGAGGATTTCATCGAGCAGGTGGGCGCCAACCTGAAAGTTGCTGAAAAAACGCTCTGGGATATCCAGATGGCGGTCGAAGAAGCCGCAGCCAATGCCCAGGAACATTCCTATGGAGGCAAGAAGGGCAAACTTCGGTTGGAGATCGAGATGGAAAACGGGGAGATCAAGGTCAAGATAATCGATTGGGGAAAATCCAGCCCAAACATGGACGAAGTCCCTGAACCTAACATTGTTCCTGAGCTGAAGAACGTGGACCTGGAAGGGTTGGGAATGTTGATGATTCGCCGGGCAATGGACGAGGTCGAATTCTCCATCACCAAAAACGGCAACGCGGTTACCATGCGCAAGCGCCTGGGCTGATTTTTTAATTCGGTTTCTTCCGCTTCAAGGCAATTGCAGTCAAATCGTCATTGGGTGATCGCCCGCGCGTGAAGTCGGCGACCTTCTTCCCAAGGCCATTCAGAATTTGAGCTGGTTTCTGCATTGCCAACTCGCGCAGAGCAGCCTGAATTCGCCGGTCGCCAAAGAGCTGCCCCGAGCGGCTGGTGGCTTCGCTCATCCCATCGGTATAGAACAAAACCACGTCTCCGGGCGCCAGTTCTACGGTTTTCTGCTCCAATTCGACACCGGGCAGCACCCCCAAAGCCATACCGTCTGCTTCCAGCTTGGTAATTGCGTTCTTGGTCTGTCGAAACCACAGCAAACGCGGATGGCCAGCGTTGACGTAAGTTAGCGTGCCTTGTCTGGGGTCCAGCAAGCCGTAAACCATGGTGACGAAAAGCTCGCTTGAGGAATTTGCGATGATGAGGTCGTTCACCCGTCGTAAAGCGTCTAGTGGAGCGCGTCCATCCATACAGAATGTTCGCGTGAGAGTACGGCAAAACGCCATGAACAGCGCTGCGGGCACGCCCTTCCCGGCCACATCCGCGACGATGAACCCCCAGCGCTTATCAGGGACAGGGAAGCAATCATAGAAATCTCCACTAACCTCTTTGGCGGAATTCCATTGAGCCGCTAGTTCCCAGCCAGGTACTTTCGGCAAATGCTTCGGCAGCAGACTGGACTGGATCGTGTAGGCGAGGCGCAGTTCACTCTCCAGCTGTTCCTTGCCCTGGACTTGCGCATACAGTTGTTGCAATTCTTGATACTGCTGTGCGTTGGCCAAGGCTACTGCCGCCTGATTGGCAAACAAGCTGAGGATACGCAGATCGTTCTGGTTGAAGGGAGGCTCATTTGCATTGCGCGCCAAGCTGAGCACTCCCAAAATCTGCTCGCCGTGTTTCACTGGGATGCCAATGGCGCGCCGGAACAAGCCCGGCGGCGTCCCCTCGGCGCGCCCATCCCAATCATCGTAGTCAGTAATAATCAGCGGTTGGCGGGTTAGAAAGACTTTGCCGGATAATCCCTCCCCGGGTTTCATCGTGACCGACCTCAGCGATTGAGGAAAGAAGTCCGGAACAGCCGGCACCAACAGCTTGCGCTCCTCGTCGAATTGGTAGAACTGGCCGTACTTGCCGTTCACCAATTTGCTGGCGCGCTGGATAATGCGCTCCAGCACTTTCGCAACGTCCAGCTGCCGGGTAATTTCCAGGGAGGTTTCGTATAGGCTTGCGAGTTCCTCTGCCGACTGTCGGGCAGATTCATAAAGTTCTGCGTTGGAGATTGCAATAGCTGCCTGGCTGGCGAATAATTCCAAGTCTGCCAGGTCCTCATTTGTGAACACGGGCCTGCCGGGCGCCCGCTCGGCGAACAGCACACCGAGAATTTGCCTCCGCTTTTTCACCGGAGCCTGGGCCACTGCACCCACGCTCCCCCTTGGCTGCCTTGGGTCCCGGCCGGCCCACTCGTCGTATTTATCTACCTTCATGGATTTGCCGCTCTGCATCACGCGGCCCGCCATGCCTTCCCCGGGCCGAACCTTGTATAGGGCCTCTTTGGGTTGGCGTATGTGAATGGTCGGGTCCAATTCACCGCGCTCGGTGTTGTAGCGATAAATTCCGCCCGAGTCAGCGTCTAAGAATTGCACGACGCCGTTGGCTAATGATTCGAGCAACGGATTCAGCTCCAGTTGACCAAGCAGCTTGGCGCTGATCTCCTGGAGGCGTTTGAACCGGGTTTGTTGCCGGTTCTTGGGTTGCTGGGGTTTTGTTTTCTGCGCCATTTTAGTTCGGATCGTATTCGATTGTAATTCATTGCCTGTAAAACGAAACGCAGGGACCTGGGGTTGGCCTTGCGTTGGGCTGCAGCTGTTTGGGATCGTCCACACAGAAAAAAGCGCCCTTATAAAGGGCGCCTTTTTTGTTTGATCTCTGTCGATAATCTAGCTGGCAAACCAGCTGACTATGTTGCGAACCACCACGGCCACCACGGCGAAACCCAGGAAATACAACAAGGTCCCGAACATGCCGCCCAGGTAATCCCCTACGATGGGTAAATTGCCGAATGAATTGTAAAAGAGAGCTAACCCGACAGTTAGGATGATGAACTTTTGCTCGCTGCCTTCCATGATGTACAGCAGCCCCCCTACAAAGCCGAGGGCCATCAAAATATAGCCGGCCCACTGTTGCACGTTAGTGTCTGTGACCGCTCCTGAGGCCAGGCCATAAACGACCGAGAGAACCAATCCTACGAGAAAGATCCAACGACCCACAACGAGAACATCGACGGTATTGCTATTCTTTGCGGTCTTGCTTGCCGGCATTTTTTGCCTCCTAGATTTGTTTTTATCCGATCCTTGAAAAAGGGCGGGAACAGGGTTGACTATACTAGACTATCGCTCACGCCGCCAGCATCAATTTGAGAGGAATTGAGAGCCGCCTAAGAATATTCTATAGACCAGAAAGGAACCTGATATGCAAGGTAATTGGTTTCAGCCCTGGGGATGGAGCTATCGCCCTTCCAATATTTTAGGATGGTTGGTCACTGCGCTGGCAGCTTTGTTTGTGGTTTGGGCTTTCGTGGCCGTGGATCGCAATTCTCATTCAGTCAGCGATACCTTGATCGGCACCTTCCCGTGGGCATTTATCGCCGCGGTCTCATGGACTTGGGTAGCTTCTCACACCGCAAAAAATTAACTTACTTCTTCTTACTTTCGAACAATTCATTCAGCCGGGTGATCTGCGCTCGGTTCAGGCGGCTTTTTTCATCCGCCTTGAGCAAAATCTGCTTTAGTTTTTTGATCGAAGCCGTGGGGATGGGGGCATTGCCAGCTTGCACCTCCGCGTTTTCGTCCACAAAGGCGAGAGCGGCCTGGACGTGAAGCTGGCCGCCATCCCAATGCTTGGCAAGGTACCGATCCAGCGCCTCGGCTTCCATGGATGCATCCACGATTGGCTTGCCGACCTTCTCGTTGCCAAAGCGCGCCAGGAAACCCGGCGCCTTTACCCGCCAGCGTTTTCGCTCCGCATCGTATGTGACCAAGCCGCGCGTATAGCGGGGCAGCAAGATCCAGATCCCGGTTGGCCCCAGCAGCATGTGGGACACCGGCGTTTCGTAATGATAGAGCGTGTAATTATTGTCCAGAGATTTTAAGGCCCGGTCTATGGCCGCGTCCGGACGCTTGTTCCAACGTCCAAAGTAGGTACCCAACTGCACGAACACGACCCCCAACACCAGGAATATAAGGTAAAGGCCAAATTGCCCGTTATTGAATAGCACGTAAACAGAACCAACCAGGAAAAACATCCCCAATAGATTGGTCCCAAATGACAAATTGGTGTTGCGCTTGTAGAGCTTCTCGTTGGTCAGAATGCGCATGCTACCCGCCAGTCACCGGGCTGAGCTGCGCCAAGCCCTGCTCAATAGAGGCGCGCAGCGAATTGAGCAAGCCTACTTCAACTGAGCGGCGAGCCAGTTTAAAGGCTGCGACCATGGCGGCCGCGTCCGAGCGGCCATGCGCCACGAATACCAAACCGTCGATTCCCAGCAGCGTTGCCGCCCCTACTTCGCGTGGGTCCAGATCTTTGCGCAATTCCTTGAAAGCTGGCTGAGCCAACACCGCGCCGATTTTGGTCCGCCAGGAAGCCATCAATTCTTCCTTCAGCCGGTCGGTGATGAGCTTGGCTACGGCCTCGGCGCTTTTCATGATCACATTTCCGGTGAAGCCGTCCGAGATAGCTACATCTGCCGCGCCGCCGAAGAGTTCTTTGCCCTCCAGGTTGCCGATAAAATTCAGTCCGCTGGCTTCCAGGAGGGGGTAGGTGGCTTTTACCAACTCGTTGCCCTTACCGGCCTCTTCTCCGTTAGAGATCAATCCTACCCTTGGGCTTTTCACACCCAGGATTTTTTCAGCATAAGCTGAGCCCATCAGGGCGAACTGCAATAGATATTCCGGCTTACACTCTGCGTTGGCGCCGATATCCAACGCCACACAGCGCCCCCCTTGAACCGGATACATTACGGTTAGCCCGGGACGCAGAACGCCTTTCATCCTCCCTAGCCGGGTGAGCGCGATAGCCATTACTCCCCCGGTATTCCCGGCGGACACAAACGCCTGCGCCTCTCCATTTTTCACCAAATCCAGGCCAACCCCCATGGAATTCTGGGCTCGTCGGAGTGCCGAAGGCGCCACGTGGTCGGTCATCTCAAAGACTTCGGGGGCATTGACGACTTCTACACCCGGAGCCCGATTCCCCAACATTTTTTTTAGCTTGGTCTCATCCCCCACTAAGAGCAGTTCTTTCCCGTAAGATAAGGAAAGTTGGATGGCTGCCTCAACTTCAGGGTTTGGGTGCTTGTCGCTGCCCATTGCGTCCAAAACGATGCGCACTAAATTCCTCCGCAGTGGGTTAATGGGATGGGAAAACGGCTTAGCTTGACACTCGGAATGCGGGCATTATAATGCCTCTGCCCGCGCTGGTGCTGGAACTGGTAGACAGGCATGGTTGAGGGCCATGTGCCGCAAGGCGTGTGGGTTCGATTCCCCACCCAGCGCACCAAAAATCCTGCAAAGGGTCATTTGCAGGATTTTTATTGCTTCAAAGCCCCGCCAACAGAATGTATACTTGTCGCGTGGCAAAGCTTGTGTCCATTGCTGAGATGAAGGCTATTGAAAAGGCCGCCGATGTCTCAGGCCTTTCCTATGGCCGGATGATGCTAAATGCCGGGGGAGCACTTGCCAGGAGCGCTCTTGCGCATAGCCAACTGAGTAAACGGAGTGTAGTTGGGCTTGTTGGACCCGGTAATAATGGGGGGGATACTTTGGTGGCCCTGGGGCATTTGGCTAAACAGGGTTGGACTGCCAGGGCTTTATTGGTGGGTAACCGCCACAAGGATAAACAATCCAAGTCCGCGGAACAAGCGGGCGTCAAGGTTGCTGCCTATACTCCATCGGCCGCTCGGCGCTTGTTGGCATCCAGCCAAGTGGTTCTGGACGGTTTGCTGGGCACTGGCATCCATCTTCCCCTGCGCAGCCCTTTCGATGAAGTCCTCCACCTCGCCGGTATTACTCTATCCGGCCGGCCTCATCCTGCTTATGTTATCGCTGTGGATTGCCCTTCGGGGTTGGATTGTGACAGCGGCCAGATAGCGCCTGAAGCATTGTTTGCGGACCTTACCGTCAGCATGGCGGCTGTAAAACAGGGCATGCTAACCCTACCCGCTTTTGCTCATCTTGGAAAAATCGAAGTTGGTGATATTGGCTTGACAGCCGACTTACCGGAATGGGGTGCTGTTCAACGCTATGTGATTGATGAGCCGATGGCGCGAGCGGCCCTTCCTCACCGTCCTCCGGATTCTCACAAAGGTACTTTTGGCACCGCGCTCGTTATCGCCGGATCGCGACATTTTCCTGGCGCCGCCTTGTTGGCAGGCGAGGCAGCTTATCGCAGCGGCGCCGGCTTGGTCACCATTGGCACCGTGCAAAGTATGCAACCCGCACTGGCTGGACACCTCCGCGAGGTGGTTTGGCTGCCTCTGCCAGATCAGGATGGCTGGATCGCCGAGGCCGCAGCCGATATGGCCTTGGCAAATTTGGAGCGTGTCACCGCTATGCTGCTGGGGCCTGGTTTTGGACAGCAGCCTCAGACAGGCAAGTTTCTGGAGCGTTTGCTGTCTGGGAAATTGAGGCCTTTGGTGGTGGACGCCGACGGCTTAAAATTGCTCGCCCAGATACCTGATTGGCCTAAAAAGCTGCCAGCCGAAACCGTACTTACTCCCCATCCTGGGGAGATGTCCGTTCTTACAGGCGTACCGATAAAGGAAATCCAGGCTGACCGCATTGAGGTCGCCGAAAAATTCGCGGCTGCTTGGACGCAGGTCGTGGTGCTGAAAGGAGCTTTTTCGGTTGTGGCCGCTCCGGACGGGCAGAGTGCTGTCCTACCATTGGCTACCGCGGCCTTGGCCCGCGCCGGCACCGGGGACGTGCTGGCGGGCATTATCACCGGCTTGCGTGCCCAGGGCGTTTCGGCTTTCGAGGCGGCCTGCGCTGGGGTGTGGTTGCACGGCCAGGCGGGATTGGCCGCGGAAGCGCGCCTCGGGAGCTCGGCGGGCATCCTGGCGGGTGACCTGATCCGCGAATTACCGTCCTTGTTCGCTACCCAACATGGCTAAGAATCCTAGCAGGGTTATCCTTGTCACCTTTCTGCTGGTGGCCTGTGGTGTCCGGCAACCCGTCGATGACACCTTTGGAGGATTGCTCATACATTCTAATGATTCTGCTTACACGCTAAATATCGATCAAGCCGTCTTACTCTCAGACGAGCAGGGTAATCCAGTATCCACCCGCATTACCGATGACACCTCCTTGGGAACTGTACACTCTTTCGATTTGCTTCCAATTATTTTGGATAAGCCGCAACGCTCAGCAGAGGATGGGCTTTGGCGCGTTAATGTTTGGGAAGCGCGGGGAAATTCGGTGGAACATCCCGGGTATGTGGTGACCATAGTTTTGGGATACGACGATACGATAATAGAATACGACTTATTGCCTGGTTATATTTTTGACTGGAAAGCCGGGAACACGGAGAAAGTTGGACTGGTCGTAAAGCAATTGCAACCCGGGGAGCAAATTTCCTTGCACGTCATCGGCGAACATGGGTTCACACAGCAAGATATTGATGCCATTACCGCCCTGGGTTACGATTATCCGATTTTAGTGCAGGGTTATGAGGAAAACAACATGGCCATTTTGGAGGCCCTGAAGTCAGGAAAGGCCCCACCTCCGGGAGCAGATTCGCGGCGTGGGTGCTATCTCCCGCGGCGTAATCCAATAATCAAAAGGACTGGCATTGCCAGTCCTTTTTTATTTATTTAGCTCTTCTTCTTGGCGTCGTTCGAAGACTTCCGTCCACTCTTCGGCGGCGTCATCGCCGCATCAATTGCAGCTTCGCCACGGGCGCGCAGGTCCTCGACCGCGGCTTCGCCGCGATTGCGCAGGCCTTCAACTGCGGCCTCCCCTTTGGAGCGCATTTGCTGGGCCTGGCCGCGCATTTCGTCGGCCTGCTGGCGAGCCATGCGGGTCAGTTCCTCTGCCCGTGAGCGTGCCTCGGCGGCAGCTTTTTCCAGCGCCTCGGTGCTCATATCGCGTAGTTCGATGCCGCGCTCGCGCAGCAGCCTGCGGGTTTCCTCGCCGGATTGTGGCGCCATCAGCAGGGCCGTAGCCGCACCGATAATGCCACCCATGAGAAGACCGGAAAAGAAAGAAGCGAAATCGCTACCATTTCTGTCAGACATATCTAAACTCCTTTTCTGTATAGTCGGTTACTCTTATCTACGGATCCAAAAACCAAACAGCTCCAGTGCGCGACGGAAGGCCGCCACGCCGGCATTAACCTTAACGACCGGTTGGACCAATTTATCACTCAAGAAGCGCGTCGTTCCTCGCATGGTCTCGGCAGCTTCGCTGGCCGAATTCAGGATGGGGCGTACTTCATTGTTAATCAGGTTTACCAGCCGGGTCAACTGGATGATCAGCAGGATCAGCGCCAAGCCGATGACCATGAACTCAAAGGCGACCAGGATTATGAACAGGTCCCGCAACGAGTCAGTGGGCGCACCTGGTTGCATCAGGTAGAAGACTGCGGCCACCAGCCCTGCCAACAACAGCACTCCCAAAACGATTAAGCCAACAATCAGGTTGCGAGAAGATGATTTGCTAATTCCCTCAATACCTTTGGTGCTGGCGGCGCGGTCGATAGGTTGTTCTTCGTTCAAAAATCCGCCTTTCGCACCTATTATACCAAATGCCCCCTTACCCTTTTTTTATCGAATTGTTGGATAGTTTATGGAATCGCGATTGGTTTAGAGAGATATTTTCAGCCTTACTGGGACTGCCAGGACTTTATTTCGTCCTGTATTTGCTGCAATGATTGCTGGTTTGCCACCACCGTTCGCGTATTGCCAGGGGTAGCCTCCAAAACGCTGCATGCCGCATCCAGGCAATACCGGTATTCCAGGGGCTCGGCGAAGTTAGTGGGGCTGTTTAGTTTATAAGCCCAATGGCCGTCGCCCAGGGGCCACATGGGCAGCGGCTTAGACCATTCACCCAGTTTGAATTGGATGTAAGCCAGCAAGCTGTCAGCGGGCGCGGTTAGCTCGAACCAGATAGGTGCGCTGGAACCAGCTGCCCACGACGCGACCCGATCATCGATTTCCAGATCCGTAGTGCCTTCCGGGAGGATCAGTTGGCGCACCGAGAAATCGCCTTCGGCCACATGTTCTGCGTTCCATAGGCCATCCCCTAAGGTGTACTTGTAGCGGATGTCAGCAGCGGCCGGTATTTGCATAGTTATCGAGTAGCTTCCATCTGCTTGCGTGACCAGTAGCGGCCGGGAAGCCAGTTCATCCAGGTTACCAGAAAGGAATACAGGCGTGCCGGCGGTGTGGTCCTCGGGCGGTGTGACCTTAAAGGTCACAGTGGCCATCTGTGAAGGAGAGAGAGCTATGCTCGCCGGCGTCTCGCTGTTGGCCGCCACCAGTGCGCCCTGCTGGAAGGGTTTATAGCTGCCGTCTGTTGAATTGACCAATACGTTGTGCAAACCCTGGGGCAACCCGGCAATGACGAAGTGCCCGTCGGCATCAGTCTGAGCTCGCAGCCCAGCCGCCGTCACAGCAAGATTGGAGAGTGGCTTGCCGGTGGCCGCGTCGGTCACCGTGCCGCTTACCTGGCCCGTGGGCTGGTCAGAAGGCAGGTCTGCCCAGGCGGCCACCATATCGTGCGCCAGGTGGCCGGGACCGTCCACTAGATAGGCCCGATAGACGATTTCTTCCCGGTTGGCGGCGGTCTCATTCACGTCCCCGTTTGAACTTTGACGCACGTATCGGTATTTGAGCAGGGTTCCGGTGGGTACGGAGATGGTTATAGCCACGCTGTTTTCGCCGGTCGACTGCATGGACTCGTGTTTGTCGTTTAATCCCAATCCAGTAACGTCATCCACCACAGCGAATACCACGGGGTCTCCTACTGGTGTGCCTTCTGGGAGCAAGGCGATAAAGGTAACGTTGACCATGCCAGGCAATTGGTAAGAACTCAGGTTGGCCGGTCCGGTTGCAGTACAGGCTGCCATAAAGGGCGCCCAAAATAGCCAGAGAGGAGAGCCTTCTCATTCGCTACTCCGGCGGGCGCGCTGGCGCTGCGCCAGCGCCGCGGTGCCCACGCTGAGGAAATAGATCAGCGACAAAGGGATCCACACCAGCGTCATATTAACCGGGTCTACCGTGGGAGTGATAGCAGCAGCCACCACGGCCAGTATAACCACGGCGATGCGCCAATTTTTCCCCAACCAACGCGCCTGTATCAAACCCATAGCGGCCAGAACGTAAGAGACCAGCGGAAACTCGAAGCACAGCCCAACCCAGAACATCAATCCCGTAGAAAAACTGACGTATGACGAAGGCCTTACGATGGTGTGGATACCCATGAAATTGACCAGGAAAGCGACGGCTGGAGGTAATAAAACAAAGTATGTGAATGCCATCCCCGCGACGAACAAAAGCAGCACCAGCGGGATGGATAGGAAGCCTATCATTCGTGATCGGCGGGATAAGCCCGGTGCCACGAATAGCATTAATTCAAATGCAATATAAGGAAGCGTGATGGCGAAGCTGGCCAGCAGAGTGACTCGCATTACCACGCCTACTGGTTCGGTCACATCGATGGCCTGTAGGTCAGCCAGGCCGCCCACCGGTTGAGCCAGCCAATCCAGCATGGTGCCGGCAAAACTGAACATCACCAGGAAGACCACGATGAGCGCCAGCGTCGAGCGCACCAGGTGGCCGCGCAGCGCGGCCAGGTGCTCCAGTACCTCGCCGGGATGAGAGACCGCCTTTTCGATCGTATCGCCCAGCGGCGTGTTTTCCGGCTCCTCGCTAAAGAAGCGTTTGGGCCTATCCACCAACCGTGAAAATATCCGCCCCACGAAGCGAAACGGCGCGGTGAGCCCGCGCCAAATCCTGCTCAACAAGGCGCGCACTAGCTTTGTTCTCCCTCCGGCTTGTCTTCGGGTGGCTTGAGCTCTTCGATTGGCTTGTCTTTTTGCGATAGCGGCTCCGGTGAGCGCGTCCAGGCGGTGATCTGGCTATCCAGGTTCTTCAACCCGGAAGTCTGGTTTTGCATCTCGTTCTTCAATTCCTGGCCCGTTTGCTTGAGTTCATCCATGCCGGTTTCTTTCGCCAGCGTATCCGGTAGGTTGCGCAATTGGCGACCGGCGTCTTGAATAGCGCGCCATATCTCGGATTGGCGCAAGGAGCGCAAAGTGCGTCCCAGCGTAGCCCCCATCTTAGCCATATCTTGCGGGCCCATCACCAGGAAGACGATGAGCAGGATAGCAATAAGCTCAGTTGGTCCAATGCCAAGGAATTCCATGCGTCACTCTTTGGGGCTGGCTGCAGGGTGAGGCGCTAGTGCCCGGCCAATTTCCTGACGGCGGTCCGCCAGGCTACCCAGTACGCCGTTGACGAAGCGGGAAGAGCTTTCCGATCCGAAGCGCTTGGCCAGCTCAACGGCTTCATTGATTGCGACTTTCACCGGGGTTTCACCGTCCACGGCGAACTCCCAAACTGCCATACGGATGAGATTCCGGTCGATAACCGATACCTGTTCGATGGGCCATTCGGGGGCGTGCTCGGATGTATAAGCGTCCAGCTCTGTGCGCAAAGGTAAGATGCCCCTTACAAGTTTGCGGGCAAATTCGACCAGTTCGTCGTCCAGTTGGATTTCCTTGAAGCGCAAATCCAGGACTTCTTCGGCGGGGTGCCCGGTAAGGTCGATTTCGTAAAGCGCCTGGAGGGCCAGGCTGCGGGCCCGGGTGCGCGGTTTCATGCCTAGACTTCCGAGGGGAAGTAGATATCCTCTATGTGGATGTTAATACGGCCGGCCTTCATGCCCACCATGTCGGAAATGGCCCGCGCCACGTCGGCTTGCACTTCCCGGCTAACCTGGCGCAGGTTTACGTCTTTCTCAAGGATGAGGAATAAGTCCACATCCACCAGATCGCCGCTTACGTCCACGTGAACGCCTTCGTCGGAGCTGCGGCCGGTGTTGCGGGCCGCAGTGCCGTGCACGCCAGGCACCCTTAATGCGCTCAGGCGCGCAATGGCGTGCAAAACGTCGGGGGCTACAGTGGTGGAGTTGGCGTTACGCATGGCTGTAAGGAAATTCCACTAAAACATCGCCATGCCACCATCTACGGCCAAGACCTGGCCGGTGATGTAGCTGGCCTCATCGGAGGCGAGGAAAGCGACGGCAAACGCGATGTCCTCTGGGGTGCCTTTGCGTCCAAGGGGAATCATCTTCACGAACGATGCGCGCATCTCTTCGGGTACGTCGGCCCAGATCTCGGTGTCCACATAACCGGCGGCAATGGCGTTGACCGTGACGTTGCGGGAGGCAACCTCCCGTGCCAGGGCTTTCGTGAAACCGATCTGCCCGGCCTTGGAAGCCGAGTAGTTGGTCTGGCCAGCGTTGCCTATTTGCCCGGAAACGGAGGTGATGTTGATGATGCGCCCGCTGCGCGCCTTCATCATATGGCGCACAGCAGCCTTAGCGCAGTTGAAGGTGCCTTTGAGGTTGGTGTCGATGACCGCGTCCCAGGATTCTTCTGACATCATCATGATGAGCATATCTTTGGTGATGCCAGCGTTATTGACCAGGATATCCAGCCCCCCGAATTTTTCGATGCCGGCTTTGATGAGTGCCTGGGCATCCTCCACTTTGGACACGTCCCCCATAATGGCGGCGGCCTTGCCGCCCGCTTTGACTATCTCCATCACTACGTCTTCGGCCGCTTTGCCGTTGCTGTTGTAATTGACGATGACACTGGCCCCGCGGGCGGCCAGTTCGATGGCGATGGCGCGGCCGATGCCGCGTGAGGCCCCCGTGACGACGGCGACTTTATTAGCGAGTGGGGTAGCGTTCGCATGCATGGTAAGGTCCTTAGGTTGGGATTATACCAACGGAGAAGAGTTGCTTAAATTTCGACGCACATTCTAATTTTGCGATCTTTCTCAGCAAGGGCCGAATGATTACGAAGGTGGGATTCGGACGTATGCTTCGTTCTGCTCGGAAAAAGTATGCGACTTACGCCGTGAGCTTTTCGAAATCTGCGGGTTCGCCAAGATTTATACCAATTGCATCGGCGTCTATACGCTTGAGCAACCCGGTAAGCACGGAGCCGGTGCCCAGCTCAACAAAGGTGGTGAGGCCTGCTTCGCGCATAGCCTGGATGCTTTCGGTCCAGCGCACGCGGCTGGTGAGCTGCGCCTGAAGGTCAACATGCAGGGCGGCCGCATCCCGCATGGGAGCGGCGCTTACATTGCCGATCATGGGTATAGAGGGGTCCACCAAGGCGGCGGATTCGATGGCTTGGATGAAGGCTTTCTGGGCGGAAGCCATCAGGGGCGAATGGGCGGCAATGCTGACCGCCAGCGGCAGGGCGCGTTTGGCGCCGGCCGCCTTGGCCCCTTCCACGGCGCGTTCGACGGCAGCCTTGTGGCCGGAAATAACCACTTGGCCGGGACAATTGTCGTTGGCCACCTGGGCTACTTCGCCGCCAGTGCTGGCCTCGCTGCAGATTTTATTCAGAGTGGGGATATCCAGCCCCAGGATGGCGGCCATGCCGCCGGGGTTTTGTTCGCCAGCCTGCTTCATCAGTTCACCGCGGCGACGCACGAGGCTTAGTCCGGCGTCGAAATCCAGGGCGCCGGCGGCTACAGCAGCGCTCAATTCGCCCATGCTGTGGCCGGCCACAAAGGTCGGTTGGAATTCGGGCCGTAGCTTGTGGAAAACCCTCAGCGCGGCCAGCGAGTGCACGAACAGGGCGGGCTGGGTGTTTATGGTGTCGTTGAGCTCGGCCTCAGGACCTTCCCAGCAGATGCCGGAAAGCGAAAAGCCCAGCAGTTCGTCGGCCTGCCGGAAGATCTGGGCGGCCTCTGGGTAGGCGGTGGCCAGTTCCTTGCCCATGCCCGCTTTCTGGGAGCCTTGGCCGGGAAATACGAATGCGGTAGTGGCGGGAGTCAATTCCATATAGAAATTGTAAACGAGAAAACAGGTACATTCTACAGGGCAAGAAGTTTAGAATCCCGGCAATATAGGTATCTATGACCAACAGCGATTTCCTTGGCGAATTGCAATCCCAGTTCGAAGCCTCCATGCTGGAGAAAAGAAGAGCAGAAGAACGAATTGAGAGCAAAGGGCAAACGGGCCACGGCTTCCATCGTCAACGTGATGGATAGCGGCATCTGCGTAGGGACACCGCCAGGATCCTGCATTTCCATCTGAATGTGGAACCCGACGGCGTCGAGGCCAGCAGGTGTGTATTAACGCGGCAACCCGCCTCCGGCGCATTAGATCCGAAGTAAACCCGACTTCAAGTGAGTGGCATAATTAAACAACAGATAGCTCGAGAGGAAATAATGAAACATTCTCTGATTTTAGTTTTCACCCTGGCGTTGGCCGCCTGCGCTCCGCCGACGGCGCCTACCGCCACACCGCCGCCCGCTCCGGTGAAGGTCGTCACTGCTACACCCGCCACTCCTCCCGAGGCGGCGGCCGGCTTGTCGTTCCAGCCTGCGGTGTACCAGGACGATCAGGGCCGCTACCAGATCAGCTACCCTGCGAGCTGGACGGTGGAGGCTGCCGTGGCAGGCTCGCGCGGCAGCTATGTGCAGTTCACATCGTGGCAGCACGAGCCCGGCGGCTTCAACGAGGTCCCGGAAGGCGGCACCGTGATGCAAGTCACCATTTACCAATGGGATCCTAAGGGCGACCTAGCGGCTCGACTGGAAATGCGCCGCACAAGCTTTATCGATTCGGGCAATACGATATTGGAGGAGTCCCGGTTTGATGTCCCCGGTGGCCCCAGCGGGGTGCGCTTACTGTTGCAGAACGCGGACGGCAGCCTATCCCCGGTGGTGTTACTCACGCTGGGCAATGATTACTTGGAGCTCAGCGGCGAGGGCGACCAGACGCTGCTGGATGAAATCATGGGAACCTTCAGATACTTGAACTAAGCAGATTGTCATTCTGAGGGAGCTTATCCAAAGGGCGCTTAAACAGTGAGCGCCCTTTATGTTTATATGCGACGAGGAATTCCTGAGCCCTTCTTACTATTCCAGCCCTGCTTGAGGATTAGGCAGAGGCCGAGGAATTTCTCGGCGACTAACCTTTGCCTGCGTCAAGACAGGCTTCGGCGGAATGATAAGTTTGATAAACAAAAAAGCCTCGCTTGCGCGGGGCTCTTTGTTCTTTGCGAAGGACACGCGACGTCTATTCGCGTTCGATGTGCACGACTTCGCGGCCTTTATAGTAGCCGCAGCTTGGGCATACGGTGTGCGGAAGGCGCTGCTCGCCACAGTTGGGGCAAGCGACGGTGTTGCGGGCTTCGAGCGCGTCATGGGCGCGGCGGCGGTCGCGGCGGCCTTTGGACGTCTTACGTTTTGGAAGGGGTGTCATATCTTTTCAGTACCTTATCTTGTGTTGGTCAAGCGCAATATTATACCTGAGAAACTGTGAAAAACTTCTATGGTTCCAATGATCCTTGGCAGAAGTTTTCCTACCTGCCAACCTGTTCAAATCGAAGTTTACTTGAAAGCCAGCTTTCCCCACAACTATCATGTGAGTGTGAAACCTCAACATGACAACGGCCTTGAAATTTTCCTAATATCCCGCTAAGGGGTGATAGGCGGTTTGTTCAGGTTTCTTCCACGCCCACTGGCGATAAATGCAAACTTGATGGCTAACCCCGGTCCAGCGTTTGGTCTTCCCAGCTAGCCGCGTCCTCCATGGCCTCCAGGTGAGTGGTCACAGTAAGGTTCTCCAGGCTGGCGCGCAGTTCGGCTTCCAGGCGCTCCAGCAGCCGGTGGCCTTGATGCACGCTCCAGGTACCAGGCACCAGCACGTGCACTGAAACGAAGCGCCGGGCGCCGGATTGACGCGTGCGCAGCGCATGGAAGCGCACCGATTCTCGCGTGTACGCATTCAGGATGGCATTGACCTTGGCAAGTTCCTCAGGTGGCAGGGCGGTATCCATCAGCCCCAGCGCCGAGCTGCGCAGAATGCGGTAGCCTGCCCAGGTGATGTTCATCGCAACCAGTAGGGCGATCACGGGGTCCAGCCAACCCCAGCCGCTGATGGCCACCAGGCTTACGCCCAGCAAAACGCCCGCCGAGGTCCACACGTCGGTGAGCAGGTGGCGGCCGTCGGCTTGCAAAGCGGGGGAGTCGTATTTGCGCCCGGCTCGCAGAATCACCAAGGCCGCGCCGAGGTTTACCAGTGAGGCTAGCACCGAGACGGAGAGACCCAGGCCGATAGCCTCCAAGGGCTGCGGGGTGAGCAAGCGGCGGATGGAAGCCAAGCCAATACTGGCGGCCGCCAGCAGGATTAGTCCGCCTTCGACGCCGCTGGAGAAATATTCGGCTTTACTATGGCCGTAAGCATGCTCCTCATCGGGAGGTTGGGCGGCGATGGTCAGCACCACCAGGGCCATGATCGCGCCGGCCAGGTTAACCAGCGACTCGATGGCGTCGGACAGCAAACCGACGGAGCCGGTGAGAAGATAGGCGGCGGCTTTGAGCCCGATAGTAGCCACGGCCGCGGCAATGGACAGCCACGCATAGCGTGTAAGGAAGGCGCGGTTCATTGGCTTAATTATAGATTGTCGATCGGCTAATCGATTAGGCAGTTAGTCGGGTAATCAATGGATAAATCTTGTGGGCGAAACAAATGCCATTAGCGTCAAGGAAATCAGGCAATCAGCTTGAGGCCTGCTAGTTCGGCGGCGAAAGTCCGGGCTTTATCTGGCTGGCTGGTAGATCAAAGGCCAACGATGCTGCGGTTTGCAGGTTTCATCCTTGTTCTAGCTATTCTGCCCTATCTGCGATCGAAGGTAGGCCTCGATGAAATCGTCTATGTCACCATCCAAGACTGCCTGGGTATTGCCGGTTTCATGTTCAGTGCGGTGGTCCTTGACCATCTGGTAGGGATGCAGTACGTAGGAGCGTATCTGGCTGCCCCACTCAGCTTTCTGGTACTCCCCGCGCAGGGCGGCCAATTCCTTTTCAGCCTCCTTGCGTCGCACATCGGCCAGGCGAGCGCGCAGCACCTTCATAGCGTTCTGGCGGTTCTGGGTCTGGGAGCGTTCGTTTTGTGATGTAGCAACCAGGCCAGTGGGTAGGTGGGTGATGCGAATGGCGGTGTGGTTCTTCTGCACGTTTTGGCCGCCGGCGCCTCCGGAAAGGAAGGCATCTATGCGCAGATCATTGGGCTCAATCTCAACGTCGGCGTCTTCCACCTGGGGGAGCACTTCCACCTGTGCGAAGGAAGTGTGACGGCGGTGAGCCGAGTCGTAGGGTGACAGGCGGACCAGCCGGTGTACGCCCTTTTCGGGTCGTAGGTATCCGTAAGCGTAAGGCCCTTCTACCGAGATGGTGACGCTCTTGATGCCGGCTTCTTCCCCGGGGGTTTGGTCCAGCATCTCGGTTTTGTAGCCGGAGGCTTCAGCCCAGCGCAGGTACATGCGCAGCAGCATGGAGGCCCAATCCTGGGCTTCGGTGCCGCCGGCGCCGGCGTTGATGGAAAGCAGGGCGTCCCCGGCATCGTACTCGTTGGAAAGCAGGGTTCGCAGTTCGCGCTGCTCGACTTCATGCTTGATGGCGGCAGCCTCCGTTTCCAGTTCGACCTGCAGGCTCTCGTCTTCTAACTGGGCTAATTCCAGGGCGTCGGCGATGCGCGCTTCCAGGCTGCGCCAGCCTTCGATTTCATCGCGCAGGCCGGCAAGGCGCTTCATCAGTTGTTGGGCGTTCTGGGAGTTATCCCACAGGCCAGGGGCAGCGGCTTGCTGCTCCAGATCGGCGAGTTCGGCTTCTTGTTGGCCTAAGTCAAAGACGCTCCAGCAAAGCTTGGATGCGTTCCTGGGCCAGGGTCAGGCGGTCAATGAGTTCTTGCATGAGGTCCTCGTTGAGGTAATTATAGCAAGGGGCAAGCATAAAACTGCGCGAATGCAGAATCGAGTCGTTGCTATAATCACCGCATGGCCAAGCCAAAACTAAGTCATGTGGACGAGCACGGCAGCGCAGCGCATGGTGGATGTGGGCGACAAGGCGGTTACACAGCGCCAAGCCGTCGCCGAGGGGGCTGTGCGCATGCAGCCGGAAACCCTAGATCTGATCCGCTCCAATTCGCTAAAAAAGGGCGATGCGCTGGGCGTGGCCCAAGTGGCTGGCATTCAGGCAGGTAAGCGCACGTCGGAATTGATCCCGTTCTGCCACCCGCTCCCTTTGGATTTCCTGGCTGTGGAATTTGAGCTGGATGATAAATTGCCAGGTGTGCGTATTCTTGCGACGGCACGCAGCACGGGTAGGACCGGCGTTGAAATGGAAGCCTTGACGGCCGTTTCTGTGGCGGCCCTGACCATCTACGACATGGCCAAATCGGCTGAAAGGGGAATGCGCATTGAGGGTATCCGCCTGGTAAAGAAGAGCGGGGGCAAAAGCGGTATTTACGAGGCAGAATGACAGGCAAGGAAACTTGGAAGCGACGCGAGGAAAAACTGCGCAAAAAAAAGGAGGGCATGCAGGTGAGTGGACGCAGCGTTTTTACCTTGCAGGAGATTATCCGGCACAAAGGAGAGGAAGCCAATAGGGAAAGAGAAGCCAGGCGAAAGACCAAGAGTGAATAAAGTCAGTGTGCTTTTCTTCGCATCCTTAAGGGATAAAGCCGGGGTGGCGCGAACTGAGTTGGAGATTCCCGCAGGCTCGACCGTGGCTTCTTTCAAACAAGTGCTGTTCGGTGCGTTCCCGAATTTGCCGCGGAGCTCTGCGGCCCTTCTGGTAGCCGTCAATAAAGAATACGCCTTTGACAAAGACACAATCCCCGCCGGGGCTGAAGTGGCGCTGTTCCCACCCGTAAGCGGCGGAACTGAATGGCCCACTATTTTCTCCGTAACAGAAAACGAGTTAGACCTAAACGCTTTGCTTTCGCAAATTACGCTGCCCAGCACGGGGGCGGCGTGCATATTCAGTGGCATGGTGCGCGCGGTTACCGAACGCGGCGAGGTCCACGAAACCTCACATCTGGAATACGAAGCGTATGTGCCCATGGCGGAAGCCAAAATGCAACAAGTGGCGGACGAAATCCGCCAGCGCTGGCCGAAAGTGGAAGGCCTTGCCATCGTCCAACGCATCGGCAAGCTGATGCCAGGCACACCAACAGTGCTGATCGCCTGCAGCGCTGCCCATAGGGATACGGGCGTCTTCGATGCTGCCCGCTACGGCATTGACCGCCTTAAGGAGATCGTGCCCATTTGGAAGAAAGAAGTCAACCCTGAAGGACAGGAATGGGTGGAGGGTGAATATCTACCCGGCCGAGGAGATTAGGCGCTTTGGCTATCTTTGAGTGTAATAACTGTCACCGTGCTTATCCTCGGCGTGGCTTGCCTTATAAATGCCCGCATTGCGGAGGCATTTATGGGCTGGCAGGGGTTATTGATTTTCGCTCCGACGAAGTTAATGCTACCTTGCCTGGCCTTTGGCGATATCGGCATACCTTTGGATTGCCCGAAAAGGCTCAAGCCGTCTTCCTGGGTGAAGGCGATACGCCGCTAGTCGAAGCAAAGGGTTTCGGGAAGCGCCTGGCCTTCAAATTGGAGTATCTGTTAATCCAACGGGATCATACAAGGACCGCGGAACGGCCCCGCTGGCCAGCCTGATGCTGGCGCGCGGCGTGCGCGAAGCTGTGGAGGACTCCTCTGGCAATGCTGGGTCCTCATTTGCGGGCTATGCAGCCCGGGCGGGAATTCATGCCCGAGTGTATGTACCCAGCTATGCTTCGGGCCCCAAGCGGCAGCAGATCACCACTTACGGTGCAGAGTTGGTAGCCGTTGAGGGTCCGCGTTCCAACGCGGCCAGGGCGGTGGGCGAGGTTGCGGAGGCCGGAGCAGTCTATGCCAGCCATGCTTATCTCCCTTTTGGTTTGCCTGGAATTGCCACCATCGCCTACGAGCTGGTGGAGCAATTGGGCCAGATGCCAGGTTCCGTCGTGGCACCGGTAGGGCACGGAGGTTTGCTCCTGGGAATAGCAAAAGGTTTTGAGGCATTGGCAAGCGCCGGTATAATTCCGGCGCAGCCGGTTTTGGTGGGCGTGCAGGCCAGAGCCTGCGCCCCACTTTGGGCGTTAGCGACCCAGGGGGTTGCCGGGCTGGCTTGGGTAACTGAAGGAGAAACCGCTGCCGAGGGTGTGCGTGTGCGGCAACCCATGCGTGGGGATGCCTTGCTGGCCGCAGTGGAGGCTTCCCACGGGCGCTTTGTGGCGGTGGAGGAAGAAGCGATCTTGCCGGCCCGCGACGCGCTGGCATTAACAGGGTTATTTGTAGAGCCGACCTCTGCCATTGTGTGGGCAGCGTTAGGAGAAATAGCCGCCGAATTGCCCGAGCCTATCGTGTTGATTTTGACGGGTTCAGGCTTGAAGGCTCTTTGAGGAGTGAGATGGTCGAAAAAATTGTAATAACAGGATTGGGAACCGTAAATGCTTTAGGGAACAACGTTCCCGATACATGGGAACAGGTCACGCACGGCGTTTCTGGTTTGGGTCCCATAACCTTATTTGACAGCAGCGACCATTTGGTGCATGTAGCTTGCGAACCCAAGAACTTCGATCCGACTTTGTATATGGAGCAGCGGGAAGTGCGCCGCCGCGACCGGTATGAGCTTTACTCGGCCGCGGCCGCAGACCAAGCCATTAAGGATTCGGGGTTGCAGATCACTGAGAAGAACGCGGCGCGGGTGGGCGTTGTTATTTCCTCGGCCATTGGCGGCCTGACCGCCATGGAGGAAGGTGTCAGAGCGACGTTTACCGAAGGGCCGCGCAGGGTCAGTCCTTTCATGATTCCCATGCTAATGCCCAATGGGGCTGCCGGCTTGGTAGGGATTGACCACGGCGCCAAGGGTCCTGCGTTTTCGGTTGCCTCGGCTTGCGCTTCCGGCGAGGACGGAATTGGGATGGCGTGGATGATGCTGCGGGCTGGAATGATCGATGTGGCTGTGGCCGGCGCAGCGGAGGCGGCCATTACCAGGACGGGTGTAGCGGCTTTTGACCGCATGCAAGCCATGTCCAGGCGTACAGAGGGGACACCGAGCCCGTTCGATAAGAACCGAGATGGCCTGGTTATTGGCGAAGGTGCGGCGGTATTGATCATGGAGTCCGAGAGCCACGCGAAAGCACGCGGCGCAAATATTCTGGCCGAGCTGGCCGGTTATTCCGCCTCGGCGGACGCGCATCACATCACCGCTCCGATCGAATCTGGGGCAGGCGGCTCCCAGGCTATCCACAATGCACTAGAAATTGCCGGCGTGAACGCGGAGGATGTGGATTACATCAATGCCCACGGAACGGGAACGGTGTTAAATGACGCTTTCCGAAACGCGAGCTATAAAAGCCTCGTTCGGTGAAAAGGCTTATAACGTGGCTATTTCTTCAACGAAATCCATGACGGGCCACATGATGGGTGCTACTGGCGCCCTGGAAACCATATTCTGCGTTTTGGCGATACGCAATGGGCTCATACCGCCCACGATCAATTACGTGGACCCTGACCCAGAATGCGACCTGGATTACGTGCCGAATAAAGCCCGGGAAGCCAAGATCAAGGTGGCCATTACCAATGCGTTTGGTTTTGGTGGGCACAATGCGGTGTTGGTCGTGCGTAAATATTCGTAAGCATATTACAATAGGAGCAGGAACTGACGGACCGCTAGCCACTCCTCGGCGAGGGGTGGTTGACGTTCCTTGAGTTCCGGGAGACATTGTTTGTCTGTTAATGACGTCCCGGGCCTGGAGACCCCCCAGAGCTTTGCTCAGCGTATTCATTTACCCATTGAAGATATGCGGCTGCTGGGTCGCGCTTTGACTCACCGTTCTTATCTCAATGAGCATTCAGAGGCGTTAGAAGACAATGAGCGGCTGGAGTTCCTGGGGGATGCGGTTTTGGACTTTGTGGTGGGAGCGTGGCTATATAACCATTTCCCGGAGATGTCTGAAGGTGAAATGACGCGATTAAGGGCTGCACTGGTGAGCACCGAGCACCTTGGACGTTTGGGAGTGCAAATCGAGATCGGCCAGGCGCTACGCATGGGAAACGGAGAGGAAGAAGGGGGCGGGCGCACACGCCTGGCAATGTTGTGCAACGCATTTGAGGCCGTAGTGGGTGCATTGTTTCTGGACGCCGGGATAGATAAGGTGGACCAATTCCTAGACCCCTTGCTGCACACTGCGGTTGAGGAAATCCGCTCGGGGCATGGTGACCGAGACCCGAAGAGCTTGCTCCAGGAAGCAGTTCAGGCGCAGGGAATGTCCGCCCCCATGTACCGGATCGTGGCTGAATCGGGGCCTGATCATGATAAATATTTCGAGGTGGAGGTATTTGTAGGTGGTAAGCCTCTTGGACGGGGAGAAGGTCGTAGCAAGCAGGCGGCTAGCAAGATGGCGGCCCGCGACGCACTGAAGGGAATGGAAGTCACTTGACAGGCAAAAGCGGTTATATAGTTCAATTGCGCATAGCCACAAGGGAAAGACATTGATGAACGCCTTGCGACTTAAATCCCTCGAGCTTAATGGCTACAAAACGTTCGCGAGCCGCACGCTGTTTGAGTTTGCCGGGCCGGTAACTGCGGTTGTCGGCCCTAATGGCTCGGGCAAGTCAAATATCGCGGATGCCTTGCGCTGGGTGCTCGGAGAGCAGTCCTATGGCGTATTACGCGGCCGAAAAACCGAGGACATGATCTTTTCAGGTTCTGATAAAGAGGGCGCGTTCAGGAATGGCTTCGGTCAGCATCACTTTCGATAACACCGAAGCTTGGCTGCCTATTGATTTCTCCGAAGTTTCCATCACTCGCCGGGCTTATCGGGACGGACAAAATGAGTACCTGATCAACCAGCAAAAAGTGCGCTTAAAGGATGTGAGCGAGCTTCTTTCCCATTCATCCCTGGCAGAACGAACCTATACGATAATCGGGCAGGGGCTGGTAGATACGGCATTGACCTTAAAGTCGGATGAACGGCGGCGGTTATTTGAGGAGGCAGCCGGCATTGGCCTTTACCGGACGCGCAAAGATCAATCTTTGCGGCGACTGGAAGCCACCTTACACAATTTAGAGCGCGTGGAGGACCTGTTGACGGAGTTGCGGCCGCGAGTGCGCAGTTTGGAGCGGCAGGCGGCCCGTGCAGAGGAACATTCGCGGTTGCGGGCCGATCTGCGCGCCACGTTGCGCCAGTGGTACGGGTACCACTGGAACCGCGCCCAGGCTGAGCTACTGGATTTGCGTCAGGAAGCGGACGACCGCGAGGTGAATTTGGGTGTAGCGCGCCAGAAACAATTGGAATTAAGCCGGGAATTGAACGAATTACGCTCCCGAACGCAGGAATTGCGCGTGCAGCTCAACGAATGGAACCGCCGACTGGCTGAACTGCATGCAAGTCGGGAGGGGGCCACCAAGAGCCTGGCCGTGGCTGATGAACGTCAAAGGGCGTTAATGGAGCGAAGCCAAGCACTGAAGGAAGAGAAACAGCGCATTGAGAAAGAATTGGAGAACCTGACCGCCCGATTGCAGGAATCTCAACAAGACGCTGGCCGGTACCAAACAGAGGTAGAGGAGGCGCGGTTACAACTTCAGGAAGCTCAACGGGTTTTGGCTGAGCGGCAGGCAACTCAGGATGAAACTGCACAACAATTGCAAAATGCACGCGACCAGGTGTCTTTGCTGGAGCGTCAACAGGGGAATTTGGCTGCGCAGCGGGAGCAGCTTGAGGCCAAACTCGCTCGCGGCCAATCAGAAGCGGCCGAATTGGAGCACAACCTCCTAAACCTCAATAGTGACCTGGCCGCCCTCAAAGAACAATCCAGTCAAGCAGAAGAGCAGGCTAACCGGGCAGAGAAATCCTCACAAGATTATCAAAAAAGGCAATCCGAACTCGTCGCTCAGACAGAGGAAGAACTCAAGAACCTAGATGACCTGAAGGAAAAAGCGTCGGACCTCGAGGCGCTCCAAGCACTCATTCAAGCCCAATTAAGGGGACTAGAAGACGCCGAAAAGTCTGCCGCCGGATTTGCTCTTGGGGCTCAACTGCTCTTAAAGGCCGCCGAAGAAAAGCGCCTGGGAGTCAAACGCGGAACTTTGGGTCGGGAATTGAAAGTGTCCGCGGAACTGGAACCGGCTATTGCTGCCGCTCTGGGGAGCTACGTGGATGCCATCGTTCTGGCTGAGAGTAAGGATACGGAAACGGCTTTGAGCCTTCTGGAAGGACGTGAGGCATCAGGGGCTTTGATTGATACGAGGCATTCCGGCGCCAAGGGGCGTTTGCAGGGGCCCAAGGGAAACGGCCTCCTGGGGGTGGCGGCTGATTTGGTGGAAGCCCCAGATGAGTTGCAGCACGCGGTGGATTTGTTATTGGGCAGTGTATTGGTAAGCAAGGACCGAAAGTCGGCCAAAAAACTGCTGGAGGAGAACCCGGGCGCAACCCAGGTTGTAACCTTACTTGGGGAACTATTCCATCGCTCGGGCCAGATCGAGGTTCGGTCCGCGAAATCATCCGCTGGTTTGGCCCGCCCCGGGAGGAACGCCAACTGCTTTCCCGATTAGAGGAAACCCAGAAGGCGGTGCAAGCCAATGGGACGGATCTTGGCAAAGCAAACAGCCGCGTCGCCGATTTGCGGACTCAGGCTGCCAGCGCTAAGGTCGATGTTGAGAATCAAAAAACCGTCGTAGACGCCGCCCGGCGGGAGGCACAGGCCAAATCGATGGAAGTTGACCAGTTGGAACGGCAGATCGAATGGTTCCGCACTCAAGAACGCACCTTGGCAGCCGACCAAGAAAAAGCTCGGGCTCAGATGGAAGAGATAGAGGCCAACGAAGCTGATTTGGCCAACAAGTCAGTAGCCGCCAAAGCCGCGCTCGAAACTCAGATTGGTTCGTCCATTGAGGTCCCCATGGATGAGCAGCATGCTCAAGTTGCCCATTGGGAAATGCGTCAGGCAGTTGCTCAAAGGGCCCTGCAGGAAGCCCAACGCCGGCTTCAAGAACGCCAGCAGGCTTCGGAGAGGGCGGAGCAACAGCTGGGTTCCCAACAGGAACGCAGCCGAGAAGTGGAGGGGCAGGTCAAGTCCATCGCGGCTGAAATCGAACAATTGGGAAGCCAGGGCAGCGATGTGGGTGAAGAAATCACCGGCATCCAAGCCAAAATTGGCCCGGCAGAGCAGGAATTGGCGGAAGCCGATCGTCAACTGAACGAGCAACAAACCGCAGAAAGCCAGGCTATGCAGGCCCTGAGCGCGGCAGAACGAACTCACACTCAAGCGCAGATCGCCCTGGGCCGCCAACAGGAAGCATTGGAAAGCCTGCGCGGCCGGATCGAGGACGACTTTGGGTTGGTAGCCTTCCAATACGAAGCTGGAGTTTCCGGCCCAACCCCTCTGCCGCTTGGTGAACTTGTGGAGCAACTCCCGGTTGTGGAATCGATCAGCGCTGATCTAGAAGAAACGCTCAAGCAGCAGCGGGCGCAGATTTGCCGCCTGGGGTCAGTAAACCCAGAAGCGGAACAAGAATACGTACAGGTCAGGTCGCGAGTGGAGAGCATGGAAGAACAGGTTCGCGACCTGCGCGCTGCTGAAGTGGACTTAAAAAAGGTCATCTCAGAATTGGATGGCTTGATGGAGAGCGAATTTCGGGCAACATTCGACCGAGTTGCTGAGGAATTCAAGGATATTTTCGGGCGTCTGTTCAGCGGTGGGGCAGCCAAGTTGGTGCTTACCGAAGAAGGAGACCTGGCTGCCACAGGTATCGATATAGAAGCGCGCCTGCCGGGCAAGCGTTCACAGCGGCTGGCGCTGCTCTCCGGGGGCGAACGCAGCCTCACGGCTACGGCGTTGGTATTTGCTCTCCTAAAGGCTTCGCCCACGCCATTCTGCGTGATGGATGAAGTGGATGCCATGCTGGACGAGGCCAACGTGGGCCGGTTTACCGAATTGCTGAGGGAGCTTAGCAAGACCACGCAGTTCGTCGTTATTACACACAACCGTAATACTGTGCAGATAGCAGACGTGATCTACGGAATTACAATGGGTCGCGATACGGCCAGTCAAGTAATCAGCCTCAAGCTGGATGAGGTCAGTGAGCGATTTACGAGCTAATAAATATAGATTAGAGGTGTAACGTGGCTGGAAATTCTGGAGGAAAGCTAAGACGCTCAAGGAAAAAGCGTGTGGTCGCCGGCGTATGCGGTGGCCTGGAGGAATTCTTCGGTATCGATGCGATCTGGTTTCGGGCAGCGTTTATTATTGCTTTGCTGCCTGGAGGGGTTCCGGGGATCTTTTCATATCTCCTGTGTTGGATCATCATCCCCATTGAGTAGATCCAGAAACAAAGAGACCGGCGATTTCGCCGGCCTCCTTGTTGTTGGAGTTGTTGAAGCCCTTATTGCTGTAAATAGTTGGCGGGGATAACTGGCTCGGTTGGAAGCATCGCTTTCCAGCTATCGTTCTCCTGCCAGGTGTATTTGTCGCGCAGGCTCTGGATAAAATCGGCCAGTTTCTGAGCCCGCAACTGCTCGTAATCAGCATCATTTACAGGGCGATCTTCGTGGCCCAGTACCTGAATGATGTGATAGCCAAATTGAGATTGAATGGGCTGACTGATCTCGCCAATCTTCATATCGAAAGCTGCATTCTCAAAAGGTTCGACCATCTTGCCACGCGGGAACCAACCCAGGTCGCCTCCGGTGGAGGCGCTGGCGCTGTCGATGGAGAACTGCGCCGCCAAGGCGGACCAGTCCTGCCCCGCCGCCAGATCATCCAATACTGTCTGGGCGTCAGCTTCATTGCTTACAAGAATGTGACGCGCCCAAACTTCCTCTTGGGTGCGTGGCAGATCGGATGTGATCTCATCTTCGAATTTTTGGCGCAGCATGGTAAATGAGAAGATATCGCGGATGACGCCTTCGCTTATTTGCAACTGGCCCTTGTAGCTGGAGAAGTAATCCGATAGTGCCTGCTGATAACCCTCGAAGGTGTACTCCGTGGCGGTTGGTTGTGGGGTGGGGCTGGCGGCTGCAGCGGTAGCCAGCGCTGGGATCAGCGTGGCTGCCGGAGTAGCAGTAATGGTAGGTGTCTCCGAAGGAGTACTTGTGGCAGACAAGTCAATGGTAGGCGATACTGTCCAGGTGGGCGTGGGAGAGATTATCGCAAACTGAGTCGCCGAAAGCGTCGATGCGGCGGGAATGGCAAAGGTCGCGGTAGGCGACGGTGTGCCATTTGGATAATATCCAAAATATTGCTGGAGACGCTGATCCAATTCGGTTTGGCTTATCTCGATTCCCATATTCTGGGCCTCGAGTTTAAGTAACTCGTAATCCACCATCTCGTCGATTACGCTTTGGCCGATGGTTTGCGGGTCCAGTTGAGCTTGGATCCGGGCCAAGGCGTTGTTATATTGTTGCTGGAAGTTTTGGTCAGAGCCAAAGATCTGTTGCAATGTTTGATATTCGCCATAGGTTTGGATGTAGTTATTGACCAATTGTTGACGGCTAAACTTTACCCAACTTTGAAAATCAGCCCCTTTGATATTGGTTCCCTCCACCACTGCCACAGCCTGGTTGGGAAAAATGAAGGCTGACTGGATCCATGACCAACTCACCAAGAGCAGCACGACGGCAACCAATATACTGGTGCCGATCAAAATCAGGCGATTAAAATCAGCGCTCTCGCTCCAGACCCACAAGTTGTTTCCGCGAAACGATACGGGGTTTATTTTGTTTGTTTGCCATGGGATCGCTATGCTATCACTTTCTGATTTGACTTAGCTAAAAAGGAAAATCTTCTTCGTCCCCTTCAGGGAAGCCTTCAGGGCTCTCAGCCCCGTTATCAGTTTCGCCTTCTGGTTTGTCACGTTTTTCGGAAAGCATAATCATCTCGCGGGCCACCACCTCTGTAGCTGACCGCTTGTTGCCTTCCTCGTCTTCCCAGCGGCGAGTTTGCAGTCGACCCTCAATGTACACTTGCTGCCCCTTTTTGAGGTATTGATTGCAAATCTCGGCCAAGCTGCCCCAAGCAACAATGTTGAACCATTCGGTCTCGGTGCGTCGTTCACCCTCGGCAGTGGTCCAATTGCGGCTGGTGGCCACGCTGAAACTGGTTACTGGCCGGCCAGAGGGGGTAAAGCGCATCTCCGGGTCCCGCCCTAAATGGCCGATAAGCATGACCTTGTTCAGCCCTCTGCTCATCAATCCTCCTATCCCACAGAAGGCCCGGCCTGGTTCAGGCGGGTTCGGCAGCTTCTTCGTCGGCAGAGACGATCAGAAAACGCATGACGGATTCCTGCAAGCGGAACTGCTGCTCCAATTGAGCGCAAGCTGCAGGCTCCATTTGGGTGTGTAATAAGACGTATTGGCCTTCACTTTGCTTCCTGATGCGATACGCCATCTTGCGTTTTCCCCAGACATCGGCTTTTTCAACCTTCCCGCCGCCGTCCTTGATCCATCCCTTGACCAGGTCGTTCAACTGTTTGAACGCATCCGCGTCCAGATCGGGGTGAGCTATATAAGTTACTTCGTAATTGCGCATAGGGTGTGGCTCCTTTTCCACGGGATTGCCCTGGCCGCTTTCTGCGGTGAACCTGGCAAAATTGCCTAGGGTGTCTGACCGGGTGTGCGCAACCCGGCGGGCGGAAACTCAGCCAGCCATTTTAGCATGGGCATGTTGATTTGGATAGGAGCGCTATTTTATGGTGAGTAGATAAGCGACCAGCTGCTGGATCTCTTCGGGAGTTAGGATTTGGCTCAGTGAGGACGGCATCAAATCCGAAAATCCGTCAACAATGTAAGCGCTAGGGCGCTCAATTGATTGCTGGATGTATTCGTATGCGGGTAATCCGGTCACCCGCGTTTCGGCACGAGTAGCTAAGCCGGCAAGTGAGGGGCCAGAGACGACGGTGTTCGGTTGGGTTGAATGGCAGGCGGTGCAATGCTGGGCGAATAAGTATTTGCCCTCTTTTTCTCTTGGCGTCAGGTTTTCGTCTGCTGGGTCCTCGGCACAAGCGCCTAAGACAACTGCACCCAATATTAATAGCGCCGGGATGCAACGGGCCTTTACCATCTTAGGAGCTCATCAATCTTTGCCCGTAATAGCTCAACGGTTGGAATTAGCGAGTTCATCAAGGGAATATTGAACGGAATGGGAGTATCCGGGACGGCTGCACGCTGGATGGGAGCGTCGAGGAAGGTAAAACATTCCTGAGCCAAGGTGGCGGCTATCTCGGCGCCAAAGCCGCCGGTCAGGCCATCTTCATGGGCTATCAGGCATTTCCCGGTTTTTTTAACTGAAGCCGAAATCGTGGCTTTGTCCCAAGGGGAAATGGTACGCAAGTCAATGATCTCTACCTGGCTACCAAATGGTTCAGAAGCTTCCAAACAGCGATGTAACATTTCCCCCCAACTGACTACGGTTAGGTTGCCGCCCTCTTGAAGAATGGCTGCCTTTCCGAATGGAAGCGCATAGCCATCGCCTGGATAGGGGCGACGGGAGGGCGGGCTGTCGTAAAGTGCCCGATGCTCCAAAATTATGGTTGGATCCTGGCCACGCAGGGCGCTGCGCAGCAGGCCCACGGCATCGGCCGCATTGGAAGGCATCGCTAGTTGCCAACCCAGGCTATGGGCGTAAATGGCTTCGCCCGAGACGGAATGCCAGGGATCGCCTGTTTTCTTGCTGTGCCCCACTGGGATGCGAATTACAACGGGGGCAGCAAACTTGCCCGCCGTGCGCCAGCGGACCCAGCCGATATCATTGATCTGTTCGGTGGCGGGATCGGCATATTTGCGAAATTGTAATTCTGGCAACGGGGTTAGGCCCGCCAGGGCCATGCCGCCAGCGCGACCAATGATGCCTTCTTCGGAAAGCGAAGTGTCGAACACGCGGGCCTCGCCAAATTTGGCTTGAAGGTCCACAGTTACACGGTGCACGCCTCCGCGGGGGCCAACATCTTCACCAAAGATGAGAAGGCTCGGGTTGGCTTCAAGCTCAACTTCCATCGCGCGGCGGATGGCTTCAGACATGTTGACGCGGGGACCTTCCGTCTCCGGCTGAACGGTAAAGTCTAAGGGTGGCTTGTTCAGCTTCGGAGGCACTTGAGCCGAGTATTTCCCGTCCGAGAATAAGTGCTGCTTCCCCGAACCGAGAGCCGGCGCGGCGTTTTTCAAGGCGTCAAGCATATGCCCCTGGACCGCTACCCCGGTCTCATCCTCCAATTGTTCCCAAGGCTTCGCTCCAATTAAATTGCGCATAGCCAAAAAGGGATCTTGTCCACGTTCTTTTTCCAATAGCCTCATGCTCTTATAGGCAGTCTGGTCCTCGCCAAAGGTGTGTCCTGTAAGGCGTGGTACTTCCACGCGCAACAGGGCTGGACCTTTTCCTGCCCGTACGTACGCCACCGCTTTACCGACAAGGTTCATGGTTAGTTTCGGTTCGGTACCCGGGCCAGTGAAGATTTGAAGATTTGAATAGGAGGCCAGGTTCGTGCTGATGTTCTCTCCAGGGGTTTGGAAACGGCGCGGCACGGAAATCCCATAGCCGTTGTCTTCGATGAAGAACAGCATAGGGAGTTTTAGCGTGGTGGCAATATTCAGAGCAGCCCAAAAGCCGTTCGTGGCAACCGAGCCATCCCCTCCCAGAGCCACTGCAATGGCTCCTTTCCACTCCTGGTGCCTAAGCTGCTGGTTGTAATAGGTAATAGATTGTGCCCAGCCCACAACCGGTGTGTATTGGGCACCTACATCTCCGGAAGAGGGCAATACGGTTACGCCATGGCGCGGTGGCATGGAATACACCACGCCTACGTCACGCCCTTCTGACGGAGAGCCGGTCAGGGCCAGATCAGCGGCAAAGGCTTCCTGCGGGGTGAGGCCGGCAGCAAGCAAAAAGGGGCGTGAGCGATAATACACGCCCGCAGCGTCATGGGTGTGGGTTAGTTGCAAACCGAGAAGAACCTGGGCCAATTCGTGGCCTTTGGAGGAAAATTGGTAGGTTACTTTGCCTTGAGGCGCAAGCGTGGTTTCTTCAGCCTCGTCGATGGCGCGAGAGGTGAGCACCAAGCGGGCGACTTGCTGCCAATTTGTGGTTTGAGTGGGTTTGGAATTAGGCGCTGTCTGTTTTTTTTCGGGCACGGCTATTCGCTAAATTCCAACTCGAATTCCAGGTCTTCGTCCCAGGCATCATCGCGCTGCATTTGGATGTCGCCAAACAGGCTATCTTGATGAGCGGCAATGCGATATCGGCGAACCAATTCCAACATGGCCAGGAATGTCACTACCACCTGCAAACGCTCCGGTTTTTTGCCCAGCAATTCCCGGAATTGCACCACGGCCTTTTCCTTAAGCGCGTCGGCGATGAGACGGATCTTTTCGCGGATGGTTATCCTGGGGGCCCTTACCACGGTGGCAAGCGGAGCGCGCCCATCCTGTCTGGCAAAGACATTGACCGCCGCATCGTACAGGTCCTTGGCGGTCAATCCAGTCAGGTCTAGGCGACCTTCTACTTTAGGTGGGGGCGCCAAACGTAAATAGGAGCGCAGGTTATCTTCCTGCCGGCCAGCCAGGCGGTTGGCAATATCCTTGAATTGCTTGTAAAGAATGAGCTGCTGGACAAGTGCTTCGCCGGGATCTTCTTCGTCCGGCAAGCGCACGACGGGGCGCGGAAGGAGGGCTTCGGATTTGATCTGCATCAAACGGGAGGCAACCACAAGGAACTCTGATACTCTTTCAGCCCGCAGGACTTCCAGGCTACGCATGTAAGCCAGGAACTGATCGGTCACTTTGGCCAGGGAGAGCTTAGTGATATCCAGTTCGGCGCGCTCAATGAGCTGCAAGAGCAAATCCAGGGGGCCCTGGTAAACATCGGTTTCGACTGTATATGGTTGGGGGGCGTCGTAATGCAGGATAGATGTCACTGGTTAATTATACTCGGGGGAGTAAGATAGACTGCGAAGCAGGCGTCAAATAGGTAGAATTTAGGAAAACTGGAGAATATAAATGCAAAGTGAACCTATTCATGTAACTGATGATGCGTTTGAAAAGACGGTCATGAAGTCCGATATGCCGGTAGTAGTAGATTTCTGGGCGCCTTGGTGCGGCCCGTGCCTACGGGTGGCTCCCACGTTGGAAAAGCTTGCCAAGGAGTATGAAGGCAAGGTAGTGGTGGCGAAAGTGAACACCGACGAGAACCCTCTGTGGGCTCAGCAATTCGGTGTGCAGGGAATTCCCACCATGTTGTTCGTTTCGGACGGCAAGCTGGTGCATCGACAGGTTGGGGCCCTGCCTGAACCTATGCTGCGCGAATTGTTCGATCAATTCGTTGAGGTTGCAAAACCGAAATCTGAGGCTACTGCCAAATAAATAGATTGATTTTGGAATTTGAAGGGCCGGGAGAAATCTCGGCCCTTTTATGTTCACGTATAATGCCGACATGCTGACCCTATGGGTAGTCATTGGTCTCCTAAGCGGATTGCTGGTTAATTATCTGGCGGATGTGCTCCCGACCCAGCGCAGGCTGGCAGTACCCCTGTGGTGGCCCTTGCGTGCCGCAAAGGTGGCGGCGTACTTGACGACCAGAGCAATCTTGGTTTTCGCCTTTCTACTGGGGGTAGGCATTGCCGTTTATCAGTTTCCCGCTGATGGATTTTCAGGATATTTGCTATTTAGCATCATCGCCTATTTCACCCTGATCACGGTGATTGACTATGAACATAGACTGGTGCTGCACCCGATAAGCATCTTGGGGGTGTTGCTTATGGGTGGGATTGGCTTGATGCGGCATGGCTTAGCCAACACCTTGCTGGGGGGTGCGGTGGGATTTGGCTTGATGCTGGTGCTGTATTTCCTGGGCGATTGGCTAGGCCGTATGATGGCCAGGTCGCGGGGAGAGCCCTGGGAGGAAACGGCACTGGGATTTGGGGATGTAAACCTTTCGGGAGTGATTGGGCTATTGATGGGTTGGCCCGGTGTAATCGCGGCTTTATTTGCAGGCGTGTTTGCGGCTGGGATTTTCAGTGCCCTGTATTTGGTGTGGATGATGGTGCGGCGTAAATATTCGGTGTTTTCTTCTTTCGCTTATGCCCCCTTCCTGTCGTTAGGTACAGTGGTGATGATTTTGGTAGGGCTGTATTTTACGTAAGTCAAGCTCTCTTTTCCCCTAGAAACTGTAAGACTTTTTCCAAGACCTCCTCTGGTGGGAGTTGATCTGTTTCGATGGTCAGATCGGCGCGCTGGCTGGCATCCTCCAGGCGAGGTTGCTGATCTTCGTATTCCTGTTTAGTCCAACTTATGCCGCGCTGCAGCGTGGTTTCGTATTGGCAATGCAAGAAAATGAGGAAATCGGGCTTGCCGATGATTTCCCACATCCTTGGAGCGAAAGAATGCTCTTGGGCGATCTGGATGGCTTCGATCCCCGAGACTTGTAAGCCGCGCACCAGCGTGGATTTGCCCGATTTGCACGGGCCAACCACGCCTACGCGCGGCCAGGTACTTTGAGGGCTGCCGTCCTCTGTCATGACAAAGGCAATCTTACCCACATGCGGCGCACATCGTCGCTGCCGCGCGGCAACACGCCGATAATAACCACGCTGATATCGTCGCCAGGGCGGGTTTGTTCCAGTTGAAGCGCTTCCGCCATAAGTCCGTCAGCGATGCCTTGGGGCTGGGCGCCACCGGCGAGCAATTTATCGAAGAGAGCGGGTATATCCATGGGCTTGCTTTGACGCTCCCCAGCAAAAGGAAGCCCATCGCTAAACATGGCTATGGTCAAACCATCCTGTAGGTCCATTTCAGTGATAACGGGGCGTGTGCCGCGACGCAGGCCAACGGGTTGGCTGTCTCCGTCCAGGGATTTTGTATGTCCGTCCACGTGCACCAGCACCGGGTTGGGATTATTCCGCGTGATGACCACGCTGCGGGACTCCAAATCGATGGAGAGGATGTTTAACGTGGACTGAACCTGGCCATTGCGATGGGTGTAGAGGTAATCGGAGGCAGCGCGGGCGGAGGCCCCGTCGCGGACGCCTTCAGCCAATAGACTGATGACCTTGCGAACCACCATATTGGAGATAAGCTTGGCGCTCTTGCCGGAGCGTTGGCCATCGGCCAGGACTAACGAAAGGCCCCCGTTGGGGCGTTCGACCAGCTCAAACGTATCTCCACTCTCTGAGGAAGCGTATTTATTGATTTTGGCGACGCCGATTTGAATTTCCATAGTCAGAATTCTATATCAGTTGTCAAGTTTACCTGCTGGTTGAGTCGAAGACGCGCAAGTATCTTGACAAAAATTATGTGAAGCAGGTTTTTTAAGAGTTTGCTGGGCAAACTCTGGGGCTCAGAGTACAGGCAAATCGCTGTGCTGCGGGAAGACCAGCGATTTTGGCAAGCAATGGACAGAGCGGTTCAAGGCTTTTCGGCAATTACCTGGATTAAATCCCCCCCGGCTGCCTGGATGTGTTTTTGCTGCACTGTGTACCCCAACGCTTTCAGCTGGCTGCTAAACAGGCCGGTCCAATCATTGGCCTGCCCTGTGGCGCGAAAGAGGCAGGCCATCAGGCGCTCTAGTAAACCGGTTCCCCGCAGCCAGGCGACTGGAAGGACGACAAAGCGCCCTCCGGGGGTAAGAACCCGGTAAGACTCGGCAAGGGTTTGGGGATCGAAGATGTATTCACTAGGGAAGGTCGAAACGAGCTGATTGAAACTGGCGGACTTAAACGGCATGCGCTGGGCGCGCCCTCGGACGAGGTGGGCAGGCGTTCCGGCGGAGAACAAGCGGCGGGCCGCCTGACGGCCCATTTGGGGGCTGAGGTCCAGGCCGAAGGCATCGGCCCCTTTTTGGTCGAGGGCAACTTGAAGGTGGCCGGGGCCATGACCAAGTTCGAGGACACGTGGGCCGGAGAGGTATGGCAAGGTCGTATAGACCCAGTCCTTCCAGCGGCCCAGGGAAACGGCCCAGGCAACGAGGTCATAGCTCCAGGCCATGGGTTGGTAGAGCAGGAAGAAGAAAGCGCGCAGGAAGGCTATGAGCGGGCCGTGGGGCTTGGTTTCCATTTGGGTGGAAAGATTTTATCGCCGGAGGGCGATAGTGTTCCTAAGTGTTCCTAATAGACACAAAGATCCTCAAGAAAAGAGACAATGCGGATTGCTCGCTGAAGGAGGCCGTGGATTGACGAGGATATTGTGCACCGCTCGGAATAACTGAGGAATGCCGGTGTTGCTGGCGACACCCTGGCTTGTTTTAGCAGGATTAGATGAGCAAGGGTAGCTTGCCGGGGTGGACGATGTATTCTAGGTCCTGGATTGCGTAGGAGAACAGTTCGCCGTCCGCGTGGGCAGGGCTTGCGGGTTCGACATGTACTTTCAAGCGGGTGGTGTGAAATTCGTGCACGGCGGGATGCTCCACGTAATTGCCTTCGCTAGCCTTCATGGTCTTGGGCAATACGGCAAGGATCTTCAGGCGGCTGGAGAGATAGCCGTGGACAAAGGTAAGCTGGCCGTCATACGGATCGGCATGGGGAACCGTGTAGAATACGCCACCGGTGAGGGGAGAATTGCCGACGGAAACCAGGGTGCAGGGTCCATCATAGGAACCACCATCCCACTGTAAGCGCATGTTCCATTGCGGATTGCGAGCAATGGCTACCAGGGTGGCCAGCAAGTAGCGGAAGATACCTTTAACGCGGGTCATATCTTGCTGGATGACGGTGACATAGGGTTCCAAGCCGATGCCGGAGTTGTTGATGAAATAGCGATCGTTGACCTGCAGGATGTCGATGGGTCGCGTTTTTCCCGCCGCGAGGACCCTGGCGGCGCCATCCAGATCAGTGGGCAGACCCAGATTGACCACAGTGTCATTGGCGGTGCCAAGGGGAAGAATTCCCATGGGAGGTGGATTATTGGTTCCGGTAGCCTGGACAATTCCGTTCACGACTTCGCCAATGGTGCCATCTCCACCGGCGGCGATGATGGGGCTGTAACCTTGGCGAACTGCCTGGGCGGCCAACTCAGTGCAGTGGCCGCGTTGGGAACTGAGCGCAGTTTCGAATTCGACGCCAACCGCACTCAAGGCAGCTTCCACGTCTGATTGACGCCTGCCCGCCTCCCAGCGGGAGGCATATGGATTGAGAACGACTTTTGCTTGCATGGGAGGCCGCAAGAGGTGGCCGAGGGCTAAGAGCCGAGTACTTGAACCTCGACGCCTTGTTTACGCAGCCAGTCGATGGAGGATTCGATAATGGCAGCACTGCCGATGAGTTGTACTTCCAGCCAGCCTTCGGTGGGGTTCACTTCGGCGCGCAAGATATTAATGGCCAAATCGCGAAAATTGCGAATGAGCTGATTAACGATGGGAATATTTACAACCGAAGGCGGATAAATCAAGCGCACAAGTTGTTCGGTCATAGGTGGCTCCTGGAATCAAGCAGGGGTCGATGTTTTCCGCATTTTAGCATGGAAACATCAACGGGATGCTGCGGCGGAATCAGCTCTTTCCGCCAGCTGTCCGCAACCGGCTTGTATGTCTATCCCGCGGCGCACGCGAACGGTGCAGGGGATACCGTTGGATTCCAGCACCTGCTGAAATGCGGCCACACGGTCGCGGGTGGAGCGTTGCCCGCTATAGCCCTGGGTGGGATTGAGCGGGATCACGTTTACGTGGCAGTTCAAACCAGCAAGGAGGCCGGCGAGTTTCTGTGCCTCCTGGGGAGAATCATTCACATCGCGGATAAGGGCCCACTCAAAGGTAACTCGGCGGCCGGTAACCTGTACGTATTCACGACAAGCTTGGATCAGATCGCGGATAGGATAGCGTTGATTGATGGGCAACATGGAGGAACGCAATAAATCCTCAGTGGCGTGCAGAGAAATGGCCAGACCCACCTGACGTCTCTCGGCGGTGAAGCGCTTGATGGCGGGAATGAGCCCAACAGTAGAGATGGTGAAGCGACGGGCACCCATATTGAAGCCATCCGGATTTCCTAGCCGGTCGATTGCCGCCAGCGAAGCATCATAATTGTTAAATGGCTCGCCCATACCCATTAGCACAACATTGGTAGGGCGCTCTCCTTCAGCATGTAGCTGGCGGGAGAAGAACAAAACCTGTTCGAGTATCTCGCCGCTGCTGAGATTTCGACGAAAGCCCATCTGACCCGTGGCGCAAAAAACGCACCCCATGGCACAGCCAGCCTGTGTGGAGATGCACAGGGTGCGGCGGTCAGAGTAGCGCATGAGCACGGTCTCAATGGCCTGACCGTCCGGTAGGCGTAACAACACTTTGGTTGTCTGGCCGTCCGATGAATAAAGGTGTTGGTCTTCCTGGAGATGGGTAAAACTGAAATGCTCCTGGAGTTGCTTGCGCAAGTCCTTGGGAAAAGTGGTGAACTTATCCGCAGAGGCCCAGAATTGTAGATACAGCCCTTCCCAAAGCTGCTTGGCGCGATAAGCAGGCTGACCCCATTGGCTGAGTAAGGCGGCCAGGTCCTTGTATTCGAAATCGTAGATGAGTGGAAGGGACATGAGCTGAGCGAATCAGAGCTTAGTGAGCAAGGCGGCGAGATCGGCCTCGATAAAGTCCGGGGCAGGCCGCCACTGCCGAGCGGTTTCCCAGCTGGTCACACCGCTGAGTACCAGCGCTGTCTGGCAGCCGGCTTGCTGCCCCGCAACCAAGTCGGTCTCGATGCGATCACCCACCATAAGAGCTTCCCCAGGCTTCAGGCCCAGGGCATTGAGCGCAGTCAATAGCAGAGTTGGCTGCGGTTTACCGATAATTGTGGGGGGAACCCCGCTGGCCGCCTCTAGAGCGGCCAGAATGCTGCCGGCACCGGGCACTTCACCCAGTGGGGAGGGGAGGGTTTTGTCCGGGTTGGTGCCGTAGAAGGCAGCTCCGGCTCGAATGAGCAAAGTCGCCCTAGTCAGCTTGTCATAGGTGACCTGCCGATCCAGGGCGGCAACTACGGCAACGCAATCGTGGTCTGCAAGGCGGAAACCTTTTTCCTTCAAGGCTTCTTTTAGCCCGGTCTCGCCAACTACGAAAATATTGCCGCCTTGAGGATATTTTTCGCTAAGGACCTGGGCGGTAACTGTGGCAGAGGTGAACACGCTTTGGGCCGTCACTTCGGCACCGAAGCCGCGAAACATTTCCAGGTACTGCTTTACGGTGCGGGTTGCGTTATTGGTGACGAAAGCCAGCTTTAGGCCCTTTGCAGGGATGGCAGCCAAATTGGCAGGCACGTCGCCGATAGCCTCTGAATCCCTCCAGAGAACGCCGTCCATGTCGAGGAGCAGGGCTTTGATATCGGGCATGATAAGCAATTATAAGGGGGACGAATGAAAGAGAGACAGCCAGTTGTTAGTGGCTTTCGGATCAGGGGGTGACACCTGCGAAAAAAAAGGAGCCGAGAAACCTCGGCTCCTTTTTAAGTTAAGCGAACCCTTAGTTGCTGCTGACAGCCAATGTTGGCTTTACCAAGACCTGGTCCACCAGGCCGTACTCGACAGCCTGTTGGGAAGTCATGTAGAAGTCGCGGTCAGTGTCCTTCTCGATTTCTTCCGGCGTCTTGCCAGTGGCCTCGGCCAAAATCTCGTTCATGCGCTGCTTGAGGCGCAGGATCTCCTTGGCGTGTATTTCGATGTCGGTGGCCTGGCCGCCGCCACCGCCGCTGGCCCAGGGTTGGTGCATGTGGATCGTGGCGTTGGGCAGCGCATAGCGATGCCCCTTGGAACCGGCGGTCAGAAGTACGGTAGCGTACGAGGCTGCAAAGCCAACCGCTACCGTGCTGACCTGGTTAGGGATCATTTGCATAGTGTCGTAGATGGCCATGCCGGCATAAACAGAGCCGCCCGGGGATGAGATATACATCTGGATGGGAGCGTCCTGATCTTCGTTGCTCAAGTAGATAAGTTGGGCAACGATCAGGTTAGCGGTCTGGTCTTCGATGGGTGTGCTCAGCAAGATGATGCGGCGCTTGAGCAGCAGGGAGTAAATATCGAAAGGCGCGCTCGCCGCGGCCTGTGGTCTCAATTACCATAGGGATAACAGACTTGGGGTCGAACATTGAATTATCCTTTCTCATTTTCATAATGACTATTCCGTCTTCTTCTCAGATTTTTCTTTAACAGGTTTTTCAGCAGCGGGTTCTTCTGTTTCAGCCTGGGCCTTCTTAGGCTTGGCTTTGGGTACTTCACCCTTACCTTCAGCAATGAGGCGCAATCGGTCGAGGGTGCGATTGATCACTTCTTCGGTAAGTGTGCGGCTGACCAACCCCTGAAGGTTTTCCTTGGCCAAAATCTTCTTCATATCATCTGCAGAATAAGATTGAGACAGACGAGTAATCTTCTGCTGGACCAAACCCTCGACATCCTCCTCGGGAACCTCAATGTTTTCCTGTTTGGATACTTCCATAATCACCAGCGACTTTTTGAGCCTTTCTTGAACACGGGGGCTGACCTCTTCCTCGAGTTGATCCAGGGTCATGTCGCAACTCTTTAAGTAGGTTTCCAGGTCCAGACCGCGTGCGGCTAATTCCGGTCCCAAGTCTTCGATGTAATGATGAATCTCGTGGTGCAACATTTGAGGCGGGAACTTAACCTCGCTCTTTTCTATGATCTGTTCGACGATGCGATTGTCGTATTCATCCTTGGCCTGGTTGGCGAAATTTTCGGTGAGCTGCTTCTCAATCTCGGCACGAAGTTCCGCCATAGTTTTGTAGCTGCCAAGCGTTTGGGCGAAGGCGTCGTCCAGTTCGGGCATTTGGCGGTCTTTGATTTCCTCGACCTTGAGTTTGAAGCTAGCGGCCTCACCACGCAGGTCCTCGAAATCGGCATCCTTGGCGAAGGTGTGGGGGAAAGTCTTTTCCTCCTCGGGCTTCATGCCGATGAGCAGGCGTGAGAAACCGGGGAAGGGCCACTCATTCTTGGTGTCTACATCCTCTTTTTCGACGACGACAGGATAACGGCGTTCGGGCAGCAAGGAGGTCTTTCCATCCTTAGGTTTGCCGCGCTCTGCGCTCATGAGGATGTAGACCATATCGCCTTCCTCGACGGATCGCTGCACTGGAACGAGCATAGCGTTTTGCTCGCGAAGGTCTTTAATCACTTTGTCGACGTCGGCCTGCGTGACCTTCTTGTCCTCGAAAGTCAGGCGAATTTTTTTGTAATCGCCGAGTTCGACCTCGGGAGAAAGAGGCACCTTGAATTCGAAGATCTGCGGGTCCTTGTCTTCATGCACCTTTTCCAATGTTCCGGGGCCATAGGGCTTGATACCGGCTTCTTCAATTACTTTGGGATACATTTCCTCTAGCACGATGTCGATGGCTTCGTCCTTGATCGCCTCAAGTCCAACCTGCTTTTCAATGACGTTGAATGGCGCTTTACCAGGACGGAAGCCGGGGATCTTTACGCGCTGCGCGATTTTGCGAGCGGCCTTTTGACGAGCGCTTTCCAAGGTTTGTTTTTCGACCTCAACTGAGAATTGCACTTGATGGTCGTCTAGGTTTTTTTGGTCGATTTTCAAAAGTTGAGTTCCTTAAAGAATTAAATCGCAAACCCGCGGATTATAGCATAGCAAGATTTTGGGCAGTATCAGAGCTTCGTTAGATTATTGTGAACAGGAAATTTCGGGAAAATATCATAGTGGGGAAGGAGGGGAGTCGAACCCTCACGCCTTGCGGCACATGATCCTAAGTCATGCTTGTCTGCCAATTCCAACACTTCCCCGGAGCGTGGATTATAGCAGGAGGACTCCGACACAAGGAAAGCTTGTGTGTATAATGCCGCGGCTGAGAGGCAAGAATGACGCGTGTTATACACACTGAAAACCTGGCGGCTGAACGCAACCGGCTGATGAAAGGCATGGCTTTGGCTTTCCGCGAGTTAACCAAGCTTGCTGCCTTCAATACGCAAGCGCGCGACTTGGCGGCTTTCCTCGTGCTGGCTTTGGATGGTGTGGCGGAAACCATCGAGCATAGTGTGCAACCCTGGGAAAAGCGCGGTTACTGGCTTAAGGCGGATCGATTTCGCATGGACTGGGCATGGGTGGAGCCGTTGAGGAGGCAATTACGGACGGCAGTCGAGGCAGAGGACCCGGCCGAGGTTGCGCTATGCATGGGATCTTTAGGAGAGAAGCTGAAAGACGTGAAAGTATCGGAGCGGCATCGTTTGGGTACTCCGTGGCACGGGGCCTGGGACCAGTTGCGCATGAGAACCAACAAATAATGCGCATAGCCATTATCCTTCAATCATAAAAATCATCAACCTTAAATAAACGCAGTATGATGGATGTGAGGCTGAATCCGCGAAAAAGTTCTAGTCGTCGAAGATGACCCTGCGATACAGGAAGCATTGGGCTATAACCTCGGAAAAGAGGGGTATGAAGTGCTTACCGCGGGGGACGGCCTGGAAGCGCTGAAAGTGGCGCGCAGTTGTGCACCAGACCTGATAGTGCTTGACCTAATGCTGCCGGAATTGGATGGCTTCGACGTGACGCGCGCGTTGCGCAAAGAGAGCTCGGTACCCATTTTGATGCTTACCCGCGGGACGACGAGATCGACCGGGTACTGGGGCTTGAGCTAGGAGCCGACGATTATTTGACCAAGCCCTTTTCCATGCGGGAACTGCTGGCGCGGGTCAAAGCCATGCTGCGGCGGGTGCAAATCGGCAGAGAAGAAGCCGAACCGGCAAAGGGTTTGCCTGAGAAGCTTGTCAATTCAGGGAATATACATATTGACTTGGGAAGGCATGAGACCAGCCTTAACGGAGAAGTTATTGACCTTAAGCCCAAGGAATTTGACCTGCTTTTATTTTTTATGCAGAACCGAGGTCAGGTGTTTTCAAGGGAGCAACTTTTGGAGCAAGTATGGGGATGGGAGTTTTCGGGAGGGAGCCGCACCGTAGATGTCCACGTGCGATGGTTGCGTTCGAAGATCGAAGAGGATGCAGAACAACCCACTCGCATTATAACGGTGCGGGGGGTGGGCTATCGGTTTGAGGGGTAAGGTGGGTCATGGCGCCGGTCCTGGCTTTAGTCTACGGCGCTTCTTGGCAGTTTTATTTCTTCAGGGCATCCTACTGGCTGTAATCTATACCATCTTGCGTCAGAACATTGGGCCATTAGGCACGGCCCTTAATTGGGGTATGGGCCTGCTTTTGGTTTCTGTTGTGACCGTGGCGGCCGCCTACGCGCATAAACCTGCGGAGGAGCAAATCCTGCAAGTGGAAGCTCTGGAGGAAGAGCTGGAGACAAACCAGGATCAACTCAGATTGCAAGCTGCCCAGTTGGAGATCCTGGTTGGGCACTTAGATGTGGGGCTTGTGCTGGCTAGTGAAGACGGGGACGTGCAGTTTTCCAATCGAGCTATGCAAAATCTGTTTGCCCTGAGCAAGCTGGAGGCTCAGGCAGATACATTGCCTCATCTATTACGCCATTATCAGTTTGTTGACCTGTGGAAGAGGGCCATGCAGGTGGGCATCCCAAAATCCTTGACGGCGGAGGTGCCTCAAAACCGGCGTTACTTGAGGGCCACCGTTTTTCCATTGAAGGAGTCGATGGGCGGCCAGGCATTGCTAATGTTCGAGGACGTCAGTGAGATGCGGCGCCTTGAAACCATTCGAAGAGATTTTGTGAGCAATGTATCCCACGAACTGCGAACCCCGCTGACCTCATTGAAAGCGTTGACAGAAAGCCTGCGAGCCGGAGCATTAGAGGACCCCGAAATGGCCCGGCGCTTTTTGGGGCACATTGAAACGGAAGTCGACGCTCTCTCTGAATTAGTGTCTGAGTTGCTTGAGCTGGCTCGCATCGAATCGCAGCAGGTACCGTTGCAGCTCTCGCCAAATGACCCGGGCCAATTACTGGAACGAGGGGCCGAGCGCCTGCGCCTGCAAGCCGAAAGGGCCGGGCTGGAGCTTAGGGTGGAGCACGAAGAGAATTTGCCTATGGTATTGGCGGACCCGCCACGGTTGGAACAAGTGCTTGTGAATTTAATCCACAATGCCGTCAAATTTACCCCTCCCGGAGGCAGCATTGTGACGACAGCCCGGAGGCAAGGTGCCGAAGTTGAATTTTCAGTGACGGACACAGGTGAGGGCATTTCGGCAGAAAACCAGAAACGCATTTTTGAACGCTTCTATAAAACCGACCCGGCGCGCAATAAGAGTGGCACCGGCCTTGGGTTGGCCATCGTCAAGCATTTGGTAGAGGCCCATCACGGCAAACTTGGGGTGGAGAGCAAAGAAGGAAAAGGCAGCCGGTTTTACTTCACCGTCCCTGTTGCAAACGTATAACCCGGTCATCTGTCCGCTTATTAGCAGACAGATGACACTAAGGCGGGGGACAGACCGGAGCTAACATATTCATGTTCCCGAATATGTTAGCCGCCAAGCCAAGTCACAAAATCAGCAGTCTGTTTAAATTCTTGGGAGATCCCTTTCGGTTGGGTTTGCTGTTGGCCTTATCGCAGGAGGAGGCGTGCGTTTGCCACCTCGAGTGTTTGATGGAAAAAAGGCAAGCTTACATTTCACAACACCTTATGAAATTGAAGAAAGTGGGGCTGGTGGCTACACGGCGGCGCGGAAAATATATTTTCTACCGGCTGAAGGACCCACAATTGCTAAATGTCATCCAAGAAGCGGCAAGGGTGATCGGAGTCCAGAAAGAGGTGGCGCCCTCCATCGCTGAGCGCCTTCAACATTGCGAATGCCCGAAATGCGGCAATTCCAAATTGATATCCGTCCAATGAGTCCAAAGGAGAGAACATGTTGCGAATAAAAATTCTAGGGTCCGGATGCCCGAATTGCAAGAAACTGGAAGCGGCAGCTAGGCAAGCGCTTGAGACAAATGGTTTGGAAGCTGATGTTGTAAAGGTTACTGATATGGTCCAGATCATGAGTTATGACATTCTGTCGACACCGGGCCTGGTAGTGAATGAGAAAGTATATAGTTATGGGCGTATTCCTAGCGTGGCGGAAATATCCACCTGGCTGAACGAGGCTGTGAAGACGGCCTAACCGAGGCACAAATGGACCCTTTCCGGTTGTTGCAAATAATTGCAGACTTAGTGAGCCATAGTTGGCTTGGCTTGGGGGAAAGCTCCTTTCTGGGCAGCGCGGTCAACTTCTTTGTATACGACACGCTGAAAATCGGGGTGCTGCTAGTTCTTATTAACTACATTATGGCAATCACACGCTTTTATTTCCCAATGGAAAAAGTGCCGCGATATCTTGACCAGAAGGCGTTGGTATGGTTTGGATTACTTGCTCGCCGCTGCACTAGGAGTGATCACGCCATTTTGTTCCTGCTCATCAATTCCGCTATTTATTGGTTTTGTCGGGGCAGGGATCCCGCTAGGTGTAACCTTCGCATTTCTGATTAGTTCTCCTCTTGTCAACGAAGCCTCCCTTTACCTATTCCCAGCCATGTTTGGGATGCGGGTTACCTTGCTTTACAACGTATTGGGGATTGCAGTGGCCGTCGTGGGTGGGATGCTGATAAATGGGCTAGGAATGGAAAAATACATAGCCCCCGAGTTCTTGAACTCGAAACGACGTAAGCAGTTTGGAGCAGCGCAGAATGACGCCAAACCCGCCTTTCGCCAACTGATCGGATTCTTTTGGGAAGACGGAATGGTAATAACAAAGCAAGTATTTCCATATGTAGTTCTGGGAGTAGCTGTTGGGGGATTCATCCATGGGTTTGTCCCGTCCAGTCTGGTGGAGGGCACCCTAGCTGCTAAGACTTGGTGGTCCATCCCGGTGGCTACAATTCTGGGTGCACCGTTATATGCCAATTCGGTCAGCGTTATCCCGATCATGGAGGCTCTGGTTGGGAAAGGAGTTCCTTTGGGAACGGCTTTAGCCTTCATGACGGGCATTGTGACCATCTCTATCCCAGAGGGACTTATCCTCAAGAAGGTAATGGGCTGGCCTCTGTTGGGGCTGTTCTTTGGAATCACTATTTCCGGCATTATGTTGATGGGATACTTGTTTAATTCAATCCTGTAATAAGTCATTTTTTTCGTTGTTTGGGGGGTTTCACGAGAAAACCGGCGAAGTTCTGTTAACCCGTTCTTAGCATTTTGTTAAACCGCTTTTCCTAGGCGCTTAAACACAGAGTGCTAGCATCGATGCAAGAAACTAATCCAACCCTACTTTCTTTTTCCTAAGGAGGAAAAAACCATGAATCGCAAGATTCAAACCCTGCTGGCTGTGTTCGGGATTGCGAGCTTTGTGCTGGCAGCCTGTGGCACGCCGGCCACCGCGGCGGCCACATCAGCTCCGTCCGCAGAGCAGCCGAATGCAGAGATGGCTGAGCCGTTGTCGGCTGACTTGCTCGGTGCAGGAGCTTCATTTCCTGCTCCAATTTACCTGGAATGGATCAATGAATACAGTTCCAACGTCCAACCCGGCGTGAGCATTAACTACCAGTCTATCGGTTCCGGTGGCGGCGTAGAGCAATTCATTGGGCAGCAGACAACCTTCGGTGCCTCGGATGCCTTTCTCAGCGACGAAGATATCGCCGCTGCTACAGAAGCTCGTGGTTGCGACCCGGTTCATATTCCCACTGTATTCGGCGCGGTTTCCTTGGGTTACAACCTTGAAGGCGTTGACCATTTGGTGCTGGATGGCGAGACCCTGGCCAATATCTTCCTGGGCAACATAACAAATTGGGATGATCCTGCGATTGCTGCCCTGAATGAAGGCATGAGGCTGCCTTCTGAACCCATCGTCGTTGCCCACCGCTCGGACGGTTCCGGCACGACCAGCATTTTCACCACCTATCTAAGCAGCGTCTCTGATGAGTGGGCAAGCAAAGTCGGTTCGGGGAAGGAAGTTGAATGGCCTGCTCCTAACTCCGTTGGCGGAGACAAGAATGACGGCGTGGCCGCCCAAATCCAGCAGAACCCCGGCGCCATTGGCTACATCGAGCTTTCCTATGCGATGACCAACAATATCCCAATGGCCGACATGATGAATGACGATGGCAACGCGATTACACCTTCGTTGGAAACCACCGCGGCCGCAGCGGATGGGATCACAATCCCTGATGACCTACGCTTCAATATCCTTAACGTGGGCGGCGAAGGGTATCCGATTGCCGGCGCAACCTGGCTGTTGGTTTGGAAGTGTGGTTATGACGACGCCACAGCTGCCGCGCTCAAGGATTTCATAACCTGGGATTTGACCCAAGGTGATGATCTGGCTCGCGAATTGTTGTATTCTCCACTTCCAGACTCACTGCAGGCTCGAGCCCTGGAAAAGGTCAGCCTGATCAATTCGGAGCAATAAGAATCTTCTTGCTTTCCAAGAAAGTTTATACTAACAGTGTGGGGCTGATCAGCCCCACACTGTTAGTTGCAGGGATTAGAAGGAACAATTCAAAAATATGACCACCGCGACCCCATTGAAACAAGTAACAAGAAAGTCCTTCGCGGATAGCTGGTTCCGATGGGGATTGACTTTGCTGGGGGCTGGTGTGCTGGTGATCCTGGCCGCCATGATAATCACAACCGCACTTGATGCTTGGCCTGTTTTTCAACATATGGGTTGGGGTTTTGTTACCAGCCAAGATTGGGACCCAGGAATTTCTCGCAGCGAGATTACCGGCTCTTATGGGGCCTTGGCATTTATCGTAGGAACTTTAGTGACCTCAGGCATCGCTTTGATTATCGCCGTCCCACTTTCTATTGGAACCGCCGTCTATCTGACACAGCTGGCGCCATCTATGCTACGTAAGCCGCTTACATACGGGGTGGAATTGCTGGCTGCCGTACCCAGCGTTGTGTACGGATTATGGGGATTACTTTTCTTTGTACCGTTTTTCATTCGTCCGGTGATGGATTTTACGGCTAAAACTTTAGGAAACTACATCCCTTTTTTGAGCGGCCCCGTGGTTACTTACAATTACCTTGCTGCCGGGGTGGTGCTCTCAATTATGGTCTTGCCGATCATTACGGCGGTTATTAGAGAAGTAATGGCAAACACGCCTGATGCGGAAATCTTTGCAGCCTTTGCCCTGGGGGCCACTCGGTGGGAAATGATCCGTCATGTTGTCCTGCACAGGGCCAGACCGGGAATCATCGGTGCCACAATGCTTGGATTGGGCCGGGCGTTAGGTGAGACCATTGCGGTTGCCATGCTAATTGGAGGGTCCCAGATTTTGCCAAACACAGTATTCAGAGGCGGCGAATCGATGGCTGGGATTATTGCCACAACCTTCCAAGAGGCTGCTCCTGAAAACATTAAAGCCCTGCTAGGCGTAGGTGTTGTATTGTTTTTTATCACTGTCATTATTAATATGGGGGCGCGTTTAATTGTATGGATCACCGGTGGTAGAGTAATTGGAGATGCCAGCGTATGAGCACCGCCCAAGTCGACAAGCAGTTGCAAGGGTTACCTGAAATCCTGTTACAGGATAGAGCTCCTGGCGCAGCGTCTCGAAGGCGGAGTGACGCGCTTATGCGGAGTATCTTTCTGGCCTCTGTGGTTTTTTCGCTCATTCCGCTGGTGTTGATCCTATATGAGGTAATTCAACAAGGTGCCGGCGCGATGACATGGGAATTTCTCAGCTCGGTACAGACAATTTCCCTGGTGCGTGAAGGTGGGGGCTACCTGAACGGGTTGTTTGGTACGGCTTATATGGTGACCATCGGTATTCTTATTGCCGTTCCGTTTGGTGTAGCCGCAGCCACATTCGTGGTGGAATATTCCGACAGCAAACTGGTGCCGTTTATTCAGTTTTTCACGGATGTGATGACAGGCGTGCCGTCCATCTTCGTTGGACTATTTATCTACACGATCTTGGTTCAACAGGGCGCAGGATATTCCACGCTGGCAGGCGGTCTTGCGATCAGCCTATTAATGATTCCTATTATGACCCGTGCCTCCGAGGAAGTCATCCGATTAGTACCGGATGACCTGCGTGTGGCTGCTTACGCGCTGGGTGCTCGCCGTTGGCAGGTTGTACTTCAAGTTGTACTGCCGGCGGCAGCCAATGGACTTGTCACGGCGGGCATGCTATCGGTTTCGCGCGCGGCCGGGGAAACGGCGCCCTTACTCCTGACCGCGCTTGGGGCGTTTACCATTGTTCCCGAGTTGCTTGGACACCCGCAGGCGGCATTGCCTCTGATTATTTATAACGAGGCGCGTGGCCCATTTGCACCTGCGCATGTAAGGGCATGGGCAGGTGCCTTGGAACTTATGTTGTTGGTTTTGCTGCTAACCATCATTGCACGCACCATCAGTGGAAGAACCCAGGGCAAAAACAGATGAGACGCCGTTTAGACATTCTTGTGAGCAGGAGCAAATTACATGCCTGAAGCGGCATCCCAGACCACCTCGACCGGCCACTACGCAATCGAGACTGAGAAATTAAGTGTTTACTACGCGTCTTTTCAAGCAGTCCGCGATGTGGAACTAAAAATCGAGCCGCGTAAGATAACCGCCATAATTGGTCCTTCCGGATGCGGAAAAAGCACCGTGCTGAGATCCTTCAATCGGATGAATGAACTAGTGCCTGGCACGCGAGCGGTTGGCAAAGTGTTATTTCACGGCCAGAATATCTACGAAAGTGGCGTGGATCCCGTTGAAGTGAGACGGCGCATCGGAATGGTGTTTCAAAAACCGAATCCATTTCCGAGATCCATTTACGAAAATATTGCCTGGGGTGCGCGCATCAACGGAATTATTGGGGACATGGACGAATTAGTCGAAAGAACGTTGAAGAGTGCGGCGTTGTGGGACGAGGTGCACAACAAGCTGAACCAGAGTGGGCTCTCCCTTTCTGGTGGGCAGCAACAACGTTTGTGTATTGCGCGAACTATTGCCGTTGAACCCGATATCGTGTTGATGGATGAGCCATGCTCGGCTCTGGACCCCATCGCAACCTTACGCATTGAAGAGTTGATGCGCGAGTTGGCCAAGCAATACACCATCATCATTGTTACCCACAATATGCAGCAGGCCGCGCGCGTGTCCGATTACACGGCGTTCTTCTCCCTTTCGGATGATGGCAAGCGCACAGGGATGCTTATGGAATACGGAGATACCAAGTCCATGTTTACAAATCCGAAGGAAAAAGTCACTGAAGATTATATAACTGGTCGTTTTGGGTAAGATGACAGTGACCGCAGCGCTTAAGAAGGTACTTTTCCTATGCACAGGCAACTCTTGCCGGTCGCAGATGGCTGAGGCATGGGTCAATGCACGGCTGGGTGACCGCTGGCAGGCTTTCAGCGCAGGGGTGGTGCCAACGGGAAAAGTGAACCCTCATGCGATTAAAGCGCTGGCGGAATTGGGCATCCAACACCACGGCGAGTCCAAGGGCGTTGAGCGGTATATCCACGAGGATTTCGACCTGGTGGTAACCGTATGTGACGATGCTGCCGAGAACTGCCCGGTTTGGTTGGGCAAGGGGAAGCGAGAACATCTAGGCTTTCCCGACCCGGGTGAGGCAACTGGGAACGAGGAGCAAGTGATGATCGTTTTCCGGGAAGTGATGGCGGATATCGCCGAACGCGTCCCGGCGTTGCTAGCAACGCGTTAATAGTTTGGTTATGTAATTTTGAGCCAGGAAAAACCGTGGGGCGGAAGGGTTAACTGCAGGGTTTTTTCGACAATTTTTCCTGTTGCACGTCCTGTGAGCAAATCCGGTGGTGGGAAGTAAATGTCTTCACCGGCTAATTTCACCTCGGCGTCTTGGGCTTTTGAAGTCAGATTATTCAGGATGAGCAGTTTTTCGCCTTGGTAACTGCGATAATAAGCGGCGATATATCGTCGCTTATTTACCTCCGCCCAGGCGAAATCTCCCCAGCCAAACGCACGATGAACCTTGCGTACCGCGATCATATTTTTGACTTTGTAATACATGGAAGCCAAATCCTGCTTCTGGTCGGCCACATTTACCTGCAGGGGCGAGTAGGGCGCATCCTCAATCACAGGAGAATACAGGCTGGCGGCATTTGAGAAACCGGCGTTCTTGGTATTGTCCCACTGCATGGGCGTGCGCACCCCGTCGCGGTCATTGAGCCAGATGTTATCGCCCATGCCAATTTCGTCTCCATAATAGATGATTGGCGAACCAGGAAGTGTAAACAGCAAGGAGTTGGCCAGCACAATCTTGTCAAATTTGTTGTCCAACAGCGGCGCCAGGCGCCGGCGAATACCAAGGTTGAGGCGCATGCGCGGCTCAGGTGCGTATTCTCGCCACATCCATTGACGCTCGGTTTCCGTCACCATTTCGAGAGTGAGCTCGTCGTGATTGCGCAGGAAAGTGCACCACTGGGCATTCTCGGGTATAGGCGGCGTACGCTTGAGGATGCTGCGGATTGGATTGCTGGATTGACGGCGCAATGACATGAAAATGCGCGGCATCAAGGGAAAGTGGAAGGCCATGTGCATTTCGTCGCCAGCGCCAAAATATTCGCGGACTTGCTTAGGCCACTGGTTGGCTTCGGAGAGCAGCACGCCGGCGCTGTCGTGCTGATCAAAGGATTTGCGGACGCGTTTGAGGTAGGCGTGTGTTTCAGGCAGGTTTTCACAGTTGGTGCGGGGGCGTTCGAACAGGTAGGGGATGGCGTCCACACGAAAGCCGTCTATGCCCAGATCCAGCCAAAAAGCCATGGTGTCCAGCATCTCTTGCTGGACGGCGGGATTGTCATAGTTCAGATCAGGCTGGAAGGAGTAGAAGCGGTGCCAGTAATATTGGCCGGCTTCTTCATCCCAAGTCCAATTGCTGGTCTCGGTATCTAGAAAAACAATACGAGCTCCGGGATATTTCTCGTTGGTGTCGCTCCAGACATAATAATCTCGATATTTGGAGGCTTTGTTTTTGCGGGCGGCCTGAAACCAGGGGTGGGCGCTGGATGTGTGGTTAAGCACCAGGTCGCTGATGAGGCGAATATTGCGCATGTGAGCTTCGCGGACCAAATCTTTGAAATCTTGTAGTGTTCCGTAGTCCGGATGAATGCCGCGGAAATCAGCCACGTCGTAGCCATCGTCCAGAAGTGGGGAAGGGAAGATGGGCAGCAACCACACACAATTGACGCCCAAATCTTGGAGGTAATCCAGTTTCTCTATTACGCCGCGCAGATCCCCATGACCATCGCCGTTGCTATCGCGAAAGGCGCGCACGTAGAGTTCGTAAAAAATTGCGTCTTTGTACCAGAGAGGAATGCCGTCCATAAGTTCAAAAAATAAAAGGCCTGACCGTATACGAGGGCGCAGTGTAGACGGGTCAGGCCTTTTGGTCAAGTGGTTTTGTCCGCTGAGTTATCCTTTCACAGAGCCAGCCAGCAAACCGCGTACAAAGTAGCGCTGAAAAGCGAAGAACACGATCATGGGCAGGATCATCGACAGGAAGGCAGAAGACGTTAGCAACTGCCATCCGCCACCCAGCGATTGCACCAGATTATTGATCTGGTAGGTGAGCACCGGCTTGGCCCCGGTTAAGAAGACCAAAGCGACCAGTAGGTCATTCCACACCCACAGGAACTGGAAGATGGCCAGGGAGGCTAAGGCTGGCATGGAAAGCGGCAGTGCCAATCTGTAAAAGGCCGTCCAATGGGAGGCTCCATCCAGATAGGCAGATTCGAACAGATCCTTTGGCAAGGCCCCGATGAAGTTGCGCATCAGGTAGATGGCATAAGGCAATCCGAAGCCCGTATGGAACAGCCATACTCCCAGAAAGGTGGCGTTTAGACCGAGTTGAGCATAGAGGCGAGAAATGGGTACCAGGGTCATTTGAAGCGGTACGATTTGTAAGCCAACCAGTAGCGCAAATATCCACATGCGGCCGCGGAATTCCAGCCAGGAAAAGGCGTAAGCGGCCAGAGCGCCAAAGATCAATGGCAGAAAAGTTGCCGGGATACTTACGATCAATGTGTTTACAAAAGCTTGGCCCATTCCGCGTGGATTACTCAGGTCCGTTACAAAGTTGCAGGTTAGGTCTGAGCTTTGCGTTCCGGCAGCGCATTCGTCTGCATAGCTGCTGGTGCCGCGATAGCCCACCAGAGAGTCTACATAATTGCTAAGGGAAACCCTGGGCCGGGTATCCACGCCAGCGTTTCGCCGCAGATAGGAAAGGATATCCGCCAGGGTTTGGTCGTCTGGCCTTGCGTCCTGCGGGATGTGTACAACTCCGTCATATTCATTATTAAAGGTGGCTTTGATTGAAACCGATCGTTTGATGCTGCCAATGTAAGCTGGATCACTCAGGTTGGCGGCAGCTATAGCGTCTCCCGGTCGGACCATGGCAGGATGCGCAGAATTGTTGATATTCGTCGTTTCCAGGGAGGGCGCTGAAAACCGTCCACCAACCGGTCTCGTTGGCATCCTGAACGGGCCGGAAAGAAGTTACCAGTAATCCAAGCGTGGGCACTATCCAGATCACGGTCAGAAGAATGATGAGAATGTGAACCGGAAGAGCCCCCAGCCAATTTCGAAACCGTTGGATATTCATCGGATCGCCTCTTGTTCTCTGAAGCGTTTGATGTTCAGGTACATAAATGGGAATTACCGCCATCACCAGGATGGTAGCGACAGCGGTGCCGAGCGCCAGTATTATGGCTAATATACATGGTCTGGTACATGCGATTAGCAATCACGTCGGTGCTGTAATTCCCACCGGTCATTACGAAGACAATATCGAATATTTTCAGTGTGTTGATGACCATGGTGGTAATTACCACCGTGATGGTTGGCAGGATAATGGGAATGGTAATGCGCCAGAAAGCCCGCCATTCTGAGGCGCCGTCCAGGCGGGCGGCCTCAAGGAGTTCAGTTGGCACGCCTTTGATAGCGGCTGATAAAATGACCATGCAAAAGCCTGCCCAAATCCAAATCCCCACGATGATGAGCATGAAAGTGTTAATGGGTATTCGGGTCAAGAAGGATACAGGCTCTCCGCCAAACAGCCGCACGATTGCATTCAGTAGTCCGATCTGCGTATTCTTCGTTCCAAATGCATACATGAATTTCCAAATAACACCTGCGCCCACAAATGAAATTGCCATGGGCAGGAAAATAATTGACTTGGCGACTGACTCGTAGCTAACGCGGTCAGCGATAACGGCCAAAAGGAGGCCAAAGCCCACCGAACCCGTAACCATAAATAGCAGCCACTTAATATTGTCTCCAAAGGACGAGATCCAAAAACTAGACCAAAGTGTGCCTGCATTGGCTGTGTTTAGTTCATCGAAAATTGCATGCCGGTAATTTTCAAAGATTCCCCAACAAGGTTGCCCTTGCACGCAGGTGGACGAAGCCCAGGTAGTTGAGTTACCACTCAACAGACTCAGGTAAATCGTATTGAACATTGGGTAGATAATGAAAATGATGACGATCAACAGGGCGGGCAATATGTAAAGCCAAGGTATCAACGGCCCCTGTCTCATTATATTGGGTGAACGCGATGCCATCTCTCTCCTCCAAACTGGGCGATTTAGTAAAAATCTGGGGCGCCTTTCGACGCCCCAGATTTTTCTAAATCAAAGTTGACTATTGACCCATCTGGTCCGCGTGTTGAGCAGCCGCGGCATTGGCGAGTGCATCCTGGATGCTGGAAGCACCGCTAACGACGTCTACAATCGCCTTCCATTCTGCAGTCGGGAAGGTTGGTTGGATGGAGTCACCAAGGTCAGGAGTGGCAGCCGTGGCGTTCGCCAGAACGGCAGCCAGATCGGCATTGGTGGGATCCATGTAGTGGCCAGTGGAGCCATTGTTCGGGGAAAGACCAAAGCCGGCCTCGCGCCCAGGCAGCACCGCCATCCGCGCTGGTGATGAAGCTGACCAGAGCATGTACAGCGGGGGTGTCATTGAAGGCCATCATGCCAGTCAGCACCACTCTGAACGCCCTGGGCGCCTGGGAAGGGAAAGAAGGCAAAGTCAGTGCCCATATTCCAGCTCAGGGAACTGAGCCTTGACGTTGCCGCCAGCGAAACCAGACTGCTTAACCATCATGGCTTCCGGGGGATCCGAGAAGGGCTTGAGCAAAGCATCCGAGAAAGATGTGCTCAAAGCGCCGTCCGCGCCACCCAGGAGTAAGCAGGATCGGTAGCCCAGTTAGAGTAGATCTGGTAAGCCTCGGCCACGCCAGGATCATCGTAGGAAACGGTGCCGTCAATGATGCCATTGACGAAGTCCGGGCCCTGCGTGGTCAGCAGGATGTCCTGAATGAAGTCAGAAGCGGTCCAACCAGTGGCATCACCGCTCTCGAAACCCATGGAGAATGGCACGTTGCCATCGGCGACCATTTGGTCAGCCAGAGCAGTGAAGTCGTCCCAGGTGGTGGGAACGGAGTAGCCAGTTGCATCAAAATTTACGGGGCTGTACCACACGATTGTCTTGGGGTCAGCTTTGACACCGACTGCCACCCAGTTGCCGTTGGAGTAAGCCTTCCAGGCATCAGGAGTAGTTGTCAGCATGCACCGCCGAGGGAGTCGAGGGCTTTCAGTTGTCTGCCATAAGCTACGACCGGAGCTGTGCTCGGCCAGATTACGATGTCGTAGGGGGTTCCAGCCTGGACACGGGTATCGCAGCAGAGCCTGGTCGCGAGTGGACTCGGTTTGCAGGATCGATACCGCATTGGTCGAGCGAGGGGCTGCACGGCAGCCTTGAAACAGATCTTCCTCATCGCCGGACCGCTGGTAAACGATCGCTGACTGTCGTCGCCAGAGGCGGCGCCCATGCACATATCCATGGGTTCGGCCATTGCCTCTGTGGGAGCGGGGGCTTCGGTGGGGGAGGCGGGAGCGGCGGGGGCGGTCGTTGCGGCGGCACCGCAAGCGGCCAAAACCAGCGCCGACACACTGAGCAGGCTCACTAAGAGCCATGCTTTTTTAAAGGTCTTCATTCTGTTTTTCTCCTTAGAATAGTTGGTAATTCTAGATTGTTTTCTAGAGGATAACGAGTCTTCGTTCACCTCCTTTCGGGAGTGGTGCGGTCCGCCAAATGAAAATACGGACGTTAAAACCTCAGAGTTGTAGTTACCGATAAATGCGACCGACTAGTGGCAACTTCGCCAAAAAAACAGGTAAATATATACGTGAAACAAAAAATCTGACACACTTAAATTAGTAAAGTAAACAATAAAGTTTTACTAGGCGCGAAGCCATGCTACTACGCGAAAAAATCAATGTCAAGAAAAACCAGGGCTTTTGGCCGTGTAACCGTTTACTTAAGCTTAAAAAATTGAGGTTTAGGCGGAGTTACTTAAATACTTCGTAGTAGCCGCGATCCAACTCATCATCACTTAAGTGGGCGTAGCGTTGGGTGACTTGGATATTGCGGTGGCGGGCAAGTTCTTGGGCCAGTTTAAGGTTGCCTCCCGAAGCGCGCAGCACTGTGGTTACAAAAAAATGACGGAAGGAGTGCGGTGTGATTGTGCCAGCGGCCTGATCGCCAAGAGCCTGACGCACGCGTTGGGCTATGATGTTGCGGCCGGTGGTGGGCGTGATTGGCTTCACTTGGTTGCCACCACCTTTGTCGTGGCGAGCGAAGATGGGCAAGGAGGTCAATGCTTTGCCTGAGCCACCATCAATAGAGGCGCGAGCGTTCAGATAATCTTTTAGCGCGGTCAGCGAGCGTTTGGAGAACCGCACGACCGCTTGTCGGTTACCCTTTCCGATGATGATGGCTTTACCCTCGTTCCAATCCAGGTCGCCGCGCCGCAAGTTGCAAGCCTCGTGCACGCGCAAGCCCGTATCTCCCAACGTGATAATGAAGGCTCGGTCTCGCAGATTGCGCAAATGTTCTTGGTCATCCTCTGTTGGGGCGGAGACAAGACCTTGAGCAAACCCCATCATTTGCTCGATAGCATCACGCGGGAATTGTGGCAAGCGCGGCCCGGGCCGACGGCCGCGCTGGCGAATCAGAAGCCGCACACGTGGAAGGTTGGGCTCGGCGAGTTTTTCAGCTGCTAGGAATTCGTAAAAGCCGGACACGGCGGTTAACCGTAGGCGCTCCGTGGCTGGCGAAAGGTTCTTTTGGTCCGTGGCAAACAAAGCTACTGCATCCTCAGTGAGCGAGGCCAAGCTGGTCTGGGCTGGGTCCAGTCCGTCTTTCAAAAGGGCTGCGCGAAAGGCGTCCAAGGCCTTCCGGTAGGTGAGGGCGGTGTTTTCAGAACGCGCCAGGGTCACACTGTCAATGTATCGCGCAATCGCCTGGTCGACAGTAATTCCTGATAAGCTGTCCATAGCGCGCATTATATGGGAGGCGCAATAGTTATCGCAAGCAAAGAGGACGGTCAATTGGCCAAATAGGGGCCGGGGGTTCTCGAAAGTCGCCGTGTCTTCTTGCGTTGCGTATAGTTTTATGCGAAGGCCTCGGCCAAGCGTGGGGCTTTAATTTTATTGATACTGGCTGTGAGCCCTCAGAAAACCAAACCCAATACGGCGGCGCCAAAAATCCGGCCTATGATTACTAGGGAGAGCAGAAAACCCCACATTCCAATGAAAACACCAAGCGCAACTCTTACGACGGTTTGCATGTATTAGTTTCCCTTCCCGATCATTCTTTGTGCAATCATTTTATATGGCTTGCAGGTTCCATGCCGGGAACCGGCATAAGGTGTTTTTTTACCAGCGCTCCTTTTAGGGGCAGATGTTTACCGTTGGCTATACTTGTTTTGTATATGGATGAAGTCCTTGCTTACTAAATTACCTATATCTTTATTTAAATTGCCGCTATTTAACCTGACCGGTATTAGGATTTGTAAGCCGAGCCTAAGCTAATCCACATGCGGCACGGGGGGACTATCTCGAAAATATTGCTCGCTTCCTCATAGATTGATTTTACGTCTGCGGGCATCTCCGCTATTGGTGGGGGAGCATGCCGTGGTTATGGGGAAAGCATTTTCTCGCTGCTCGTATCGCCGTTCTCCGCTGTCCAAATGAAATACCCTTGCATGACGGATTTTGGCAAATGGTCAACATAATAAAAATCAATTAGACCTTTATCCAAATGCGTATAGACTATATCCGCTTTCCTCAACGCAAACCAGGATTGCTAGGGTAAGCGTGTAGACAATACGTAATTAAAGGCGTCTGACCTGAAATTTGAGTTACGTATTTTGATATAGAGCCATAATCGCAATTATATGACGGTAAATTTCACCAAAAACGATTGAATATCCGCTCTAATTCATTCATCTCTCCTCTTTGCCTTTTCTAGTAGCCCAAGAAGCCTCAAATTCCTCATCGGAAGGAATGCTACCAGTGGGGTTGATAAAGAACTTTTGCTGGTGCTTATCGAGCTCTGCAGGTAGCTCAGCACCTCGAAATCTGAACGCTTGTATATCTTCAACTTCTAGATCATCACCAGGGCGATAAAGACCTAAATTCAGCGCCATAAGCCGAGCGCCCATGACCAATGCCATGCGTTGGAAATCCGTCTCTGATAGGGCGGCGCGGGCTGACCACTTTAGCAGCTGAGTTTTAAGCGGCGTGCTAACGCGTACTCTAACTTCATCATGTAATTTGAGCTGACGACCTGCCATTACAAACCTCGCAAGACTGCAAATGCAAAAAAGCGGAGGTCTGTAATCGGAGCTTCGGACCTTGGGGGGCGACCAACATAACCCGGTCCGCGCTAATCTTCTCGTCTTGATAGTCCCCTTAAAGGCGCACCAATTTTAGATGCTGAAATTATTTTAGCATATAGATTGGCGCTTGAAATTAAGTACGTTATGAGAAATCTAGTTAATAATAATCTGACGTTGTAAAAGGTAGACAAGCCCCATGAAATTTAGCATCTACAAGAGGGAAGCCCTTGCGGTCGTGCTCCTCACGTCCGCCGACCGCAGAAGCCCACAGGAGGCTTTCTAAGCGACTTCTAGCTTTATTTCCACAATACAAGAGCCATAGTCTTTCAAGAACATGCCCATTGAGTCCTAAAACCTTGCTTCCGCTGAGCCATCCACCAGGAGCCCACAGACTGGATCTCCAGCAGAAGCTTGACGAGCTTCGCTCGCTGCTAGTGCGCATTGGCCGATTGTTCAAATAATCGTGCTGTACGCGCGTCATGAACGGCGAACTTGTCAGTAATACAATGTGCGCATTTTGCGGTTTTGGCCAGACCTGACCTCAGGGCAGTAAAAAAGAGACCACCACATACGGCATTCTATACTTGCGATAATAATACTTATCGAAATCATATCGAGGATTTCCGAAAGCCCACTTCCCCATTCGGCTACGTTGCTTGTTGCCAATAAGCAATCTGTTCCAAATCTCTAACAAGCTAGAAAAGTGGCGCTAATTATTCCGCGACGGTTTTGTTACTGCCCCACCGAAACGTGATGCCCCTACAATGTACAATAAATGCTTCGCATCTTAGTTCGACCTCGACAAGGAGAAATCATTGCCTGCAGGTTTTAACTTTGTCCCCGTGCTAATCATCTCCGTATTAGCGTTTCTGGTTCCCCTGGTATTGTCCCAATTCAAAGCAATTCCTACTGTGGTAGGAGAAATCGTAGTGGGCATTCTTATTGGACGCTCAGCCCTCAATTGGGTTCAATACGATGAACCCTCTGTACTCATTCTTTCAGAGCTCGGCTTTGCTTTTTTGATGTTCCTGTCTGGCCTAGAGATTGATTTCTCGCTAATATCCAGGGCCGGAGGTGCGGCAACTGGTAACCAGACTAGCCCGCTGTGGCTCGCAATGGCCAACTTTGGCATTACCACAGTCTTATCCATCCCCGTGGGGTTCGGATTGGTCCGTTTGGGCCTGGCGAATGACCCCTGGATGATGGCCTTGATCCTCTCAACGACTTCCCTCGGCGTCGTGATGCCTGTATTGAAGCAGCGTGGATTGAGCTCAGGGCGTTTCGGGCAGTCTGTTGTTATGTCGGCCCTATTGGCCGATTTCATCACCATGCTGCTGATTACTGTCTATGTTTCCCTATTCTCCAGTGGGTTATCTATCGAAATCCTATTGATGGGGCTGCTTGTGCTAGCCTTCTTGTTCACCTATCGTTTGGGTGCGCGCCAGCTGCGCCGACCGGCGGTGCGCCGCTTGATCGAAAGCCTGGAGGTAGCCACATCGCAATTTAAGGTCCGTGGCTCGATCGCTCTGATGCTCGCATTCGTTGTACTGGCGGAAAGTGTAGATGTCGAATTGATCTTGGGCGCTTTCTTGGCCGGCGCCCAGCTTTCCTTGTTGAGCACACGGGATGATGAGGACCTGCGGGAAAAGTTAGATGCGATTGGTTTTGGATTTTTCATCCCGTTCTTCTTCATCAGCGTCGGGCTGGGTTTTAACCTACCCCTGTTATTTTCAAACCCTACCGCCATGGTGCTGGCACCCCTTCTATTGGCGGTGGCCGTGGTCATTAAGCTCATTGCTGGCCTGGCATTCCGTTGGTCGTTTTCATGGAAGGAGACCTGGGCCGCCGGGTGGCTGCTGTCGGCCCGCCTCTCGCTGATAATTGCTGCCGCTGCGATTGGCCTTCGAATTGGCGTCATCAGCGAAGCTACCAATGCGGCGATTATTGTCGTAGCCGCGCTAACCTCTATGCTGGCTCCACTGATTTCAAATCGCTTCCTTCCAGACGCGTCCAAGTCGAACGCCGGGCGCTTTTTCATCTATGGAGCGGCCAACTTGGGGTTGCAGGTTGGACAGGAATTGCGCAAGCATGGGGAGAGCGTGCTATTTCTGGAAGCGGATGCCAAATTGGCCGAGCTGGTGCGCAACGAGGGATTTGAAGTTATTGTTGGCGACCCGAATTCGGTGAACCTCCTGCTAGCTACTCAGGCGGAAGCCTTCCTGGTGCTGACAGGCGACGATGACTTGAACTACTCCATCTGCAAAAAGGTGCATGAGCTTGGCGTGAGCTCGATTATTGTGCACGTCAATAACCCTACTCGAATGGCCGAGTTTCAACAACTGGGTGTCTGGGCGATCACAGCCGCCATGCTGCGACCCATGATACTAGCCGGAATGGCACGAAATCCAGACCTGTTTTCGCTGCTTACCGCGGCAACGGACGATCGTGATATACGTGAAATTCGCTTACGAAACAAAGCTTTTGCTAATCGCACCTTAAGTTCGATGGTCTTCCCCGGTGATTCTTTGGTGTTGACGGTTTATCGCGAGAACGAGGTACGGGTTCCTCACGGCAGTACGCGACTGAAACTTGGGGATCGACTAACTATGCTGGGGCATGTGGAGGCCCTGGATGATGTGGAACGGCTACTGGAAGCTGACTCACTCTAGTCTTTCCCTGTTGTACAATCAAACTGCGTTTATTCATCGGAGGACTAAAACATGGAAGATAACGACCCTATAAAGAAGAAGAAAGAGATGTTTGGGGATGCCGACGAGGCTGAAGAAAAGCGCGGCGGAGGCTGGTTCCGAAGAACGCTGATTGGATTGCTGTTGGTGGCCATCGCGGCCTTGCTCTTATGGTTCCTGGTGATATTTCCTCAAAGCAACCAGATCTCCCAGCTGAGTGTGCAGGCTACGGAAGCCCAGGACCAACTGGCAACCCAGGTAGCGGAGGTCGCAAGTTTAGAAACAGTCAAACCCGAGCGGGAAGTGGCTAATCTGCTGGCTGACGCCTTCGCAGCGCGTTACGAGATAGCCACGAACGAATTCGCGGGCGCCTCTGCGGCTCTGCTAAGCTCGCCCAGTACGCTTGCCACCCTCAGCGAGGAACTGGGGGAAGATTACACAGACACGATCACTGACCTGCGTTCGCGACTGGACCTGGTCAAAAAGGATGTAATCAGCAAGAAGAAAGACGCAGCGGACAATGACCTCGAGGTATATATCAACATCCTGACCCAGCTTCAAAGAGCCCTCTCGGCCCAATAAAACTACATGGCCTGGTACTTTTATGTCCTGTTGATCGGCGCCGGCTTCTTATGCGGCGCCATCAATACTCTTGCGGGCAGCGGCTCGTTGATCACTCTTCCAGTGCTGATTTTCCTGGGGCTCCCGCCCACGGTAGCCAATGGGACCAATAGAATAGGCATCTTACTTCAAAACATTTCCGGGTCTCTTACGTATAGCCGCAGACAAGTGCTGGACCTGCGCGGCGCCCTCCTGTTGAGTGCGCCGGCTTTGTTGGGTTCATTATTGGGGGCATCCATTGCTGTCAACCTCAATGAGGAATTGATGCAGCGGGTCATTGCCGGAGTTATGGTGGTCATGCTTTTTGTTATCTGGCTGAAACCCCAGCGCTGGTTGGAAGGCACCTTGATTAACCTGCAGGGTGCCTTCAACTGGCAGCAAGGCCTGGCCCTATTTGCCATCGGCGTTTATGGTGGCTTTATTCAGGCGGGCGTGGGCATTTTCCTGCTTGCAACCTTGGTGCTTTCTGTGGGATATGACCTGGTACGGGCCAACGCAGTTAAGGTATTTCATTGTGCTGGTATTTACTGTTTCTTCCCTGTTGATTTTTGCCAACAACAACCAGGTGGATTGGACGGCGGGCCTTTTGCTGGGCCTGGGAAGCATGCTGGGAGCCTGGCTGGCAGCCCGGGTGGCCGTAAAGCGTGGCACAGCCTGGGTTCGCTGGGTTCTGATGGCTACAGTGGCTCTGGCCGCCTTATATCTCTTTGGGGCTTTTGATGCCTTGGCACGCCTGGCGGGTGTGCAGGCTTAGTTATAATTCCGTCTTATGCAATGGTTGACTGACCCCCAAACGTGGGTTGCCTTGTTTACGCTGACGGCGCTGGAGATTGTGCTGGGTATAGATAACCTGGTATTCATTTCCATTTTGGCGGGTAAATTGCCCAAGGACCAGCAAGGGCGTGCTGGCCAGGTCGGCCTGGGTTTGGCCATGTTCAGCCGCATCGCCCTGCTGCTTTCGATCGCCTGGTTGGCTCGCCTAACGAACCCGCTTTTCACAATTCCAGGCTTGCAGGAAGCAGTCTCGGGGAAAGACCTGATCATGTTTGTCGGTGGGCTTTTCCTGATTGGCAAGAGCACGTTCGAGATTCACGACAGGCTGGAGGGCAACGAAGGGGGATCGGACGCCAAGGTGTATTCAGCCTTCACCCGCGTGGTGGTCCAGATCATGCTATTGGATGTGGTCTTTTCGCTGGATTCAGTGATTACTGCAGTGGGTATGGTCAACAATGTAATCATAATGATTACCGCCATTGTAATTGCCGTCATCATTATGATGTTTGCCGTAAAGAGCATTAGCCAGTTTGTTGAGGAACACCCTACAATCAAGATATTGGCTCTGTCATTCCTGCTACTGATTGGTTTCTCTTTGGTAGTTGACGCTTTCCATCAAGAAATCCCCAAGGGATATATCTATTTCGCCATGGGTTTCTCGGTGTTTGTTGAAGTACTTAATTTGCGTCTACGCGCCAAAATAGCTCCCATACGGCTACACGAACCTTACTCAAAGAAACCGGAATAATGAGTACCTGGCTTCGATTAAGCGACGTGTGTTTCGCCTCATTACCAACTCGCTTGTCAGGATATTGGCGCATATTGAGGTCGATAACCTTGATAAGTTGCATACCACGGCTGGGGCGACGGTAGTGGTATGCAATCACTTGGGGCGCCTGGATGCCGCGCTAACCCTGGGGCTGGTCAATCGGGATGATCTGATTGTGGTGGTGGCCGAGAAGTACCGTAAGTATGGCTTTGTGCGCTGGGTGGTGAAGGCCCTGGACCTACTCTTCTTAGAGCGCTTTGAGGGTGATTTGGGCACGCTGAAGGAGGTGTTGCGCCGGCTAGGACGTGGCGGCATCCTGATAATCGCTCCGGAAGGGGACGCGTAGCCAAACTGAAGCCTTGCAAGAAGGAAAACGTGGCGCAGCATTCATGGCCGCCAAAACCGGCGCCACAATAATCCCTGCCGGGGTCACCGGGACGGAGGACCGTTTGGTTTGGGAGAGTCTAAGTCATTTTCATAGGCCGCACATACACATTTCAATTGGGAAGGCTTTTACCATTCCCCCACTTCCCCGGGTTGGCAGAGACGAATTCCTCGAAAAATATACCGGGGAAATAATGGCTCGTATCGCCGCACTCCTGCCGAAGAAATATCGAGGCGTGTACGCCAACGACCCCCGGGTGGCTGATTTTGTTGCTTAAAGGGTTGGGTGTTATTAGATTTCAAGGGCTTAATGGCTATGCGCAGTCTTTTTTGCTTTGGAGGACATAATGCAAGTAACTGGCTCCACCACTATCCATGCATCTAGAACCAAGGTTTGGGATTACTTAACCAACCCGGAATTTGTGGCTACCTGCGCCCCTGGCTTGGAGAGCATGCAGGTCGTGGAACCGGATAAGAAGTACCGCGCCATAGGCTCAGTCGGATTGGGCAACCTCAAGGTGCGTTTCAACGGAGATATCGAGATCGTGACTATGGAAGAGCCCAACCGGGCGGTTATGAAGGGACGCGGAAGCGCACCTGGCAGCGCGGTCGAGGGAACAATCGAGATGAACCTAAGCGACGGCGATGATGGATCAACCATCATGAACTGGGTTGCGGACGTAAACGTTATGGGCACCATTGCCAGCCTGGCTTCCCGAATGATGAATAGTATGGCCCAGAAATTGAGCGGTCAATTCTTCGACTGCGTCAAACAGCAGATAGAAAGCTAAATCATGCGCGAGTTGTTGCCCGACCTTGAAAATTGGATGAAGGCCGGCGAAAGCGTTGCCCTGGCCACCGTTATATCCACCTGGGGCTCCGCGCCCAGGGGTCCAGGCTCGCTGATGGCTGTCAACGAACACGGAGGCATGGTGGGTTCCGTCAGCGGCGGCTGCGTGGAAGGCGCCGTGATCCAGGCAGCCCAGGAGGTTTTAAAGAGTGGCAAATCGCACCGTTTAAACTTTGGTGTTGCAGATGAGACCGCTTGGGATGTGGGATTGGCCTGTGGGGGCGAAATTGATATTTTTGTGCAGCCTTTTTCGGCAGATATTTTTGCCAAACTGCTCCCTCGACTAAAGGCCAACCAAACTAGCTACCTAATAAGCGAAATTCAGGGACCAAGTTCCAGCCAAGCGGCCAGCCAACTAGTTGACCAGAACGGCGCCGCCATTACAGGTGAGGACTTCCACATTTCTGCTTCCCTAATGCGTAAACCCCAAATAGTAACGCGCAGCGACGAAAGTTTCTTTATCAATCCATTGCTCCCGCCACCTAGCTTGATCATGGTTGGCGGAGTGCATATCGCAGTGGCTTTGTCCAGGCTGGCAAAAGAACTGGAATTTCAAACCGTAGTAATTGACCCGCGTAGGGCTTTCGGCTCACAGCAGCGCTTTGCAGATGTGGACCAGCTCATTCAGGCCTGGCCGCAGAAAGCCTTCGAGCAGATATCCCTGTCAGCATCCTGCGCGGTCTCGTCCTTGAGCCATGATCCCAAGATCGATGATCCCGCGCTTCTCACAGCCCTTCGCAGCGATGCCTTCTATGTGGGAGCACTGGGCAGCAAGAAGACGCAAGCAAAGCGGCGGCAGAGATTGCTGGCTGCCGGGCTTCCAAAAGGGAAATTGGACAAACTGCACGCCCCCATCGGCCTGGATATCGGCGCCGAAACACCTGAGGAGATCGCCTTGGCTATTCTGGCTCAGATCGTACAAGCCTTCCGCAGCTGATGTCTGCACAAATAGCTTGCCCCTGGCTTTGCAGCGGCATACAATAGATTCTCAAGCATGAAACCCGCGCCATTTGAATACTTCGTTCCAGACACACTGGAAGCTGCTGTAGCCTTGAAAGCGGAGCACGGGGATGAAGCCAAGCCTTTGGCTGGTGGCCAGAGCCTTATCCCCGCAATGAACTTCCGCGTGGCTCAGCCAAGCATTCTCATAGATCTTAACCGCATCGATGATCTTCGCTACATCCGTAAAAATGGGACCTTGAGCATCGGCGCCATGACCGTCCAATCAAAAGCGGAGGCCGATCCAGCGATTGCCAAGCTAGCCCCCCTACTCCATGAGGCCATCCCAAATATCGCCCACGCCCAAATTCGCAACCGCGGGACGATTGGGGGAAGCATCGCCCATGCAGATCCGGCTGCCGAGCTGCCGGTGGTGTGCCTAGCCCTTAAGGCGCGCATGCGCACCCAGAGCAAAGACGGTGAACGTTGGATAGAGGCCAAGGATTTCTTCTCCGGTTTGTTCGAAACAGCCCTTAATCCCATCGAGTTACTAACGGAAATCGAGTTTCCCAAAATGCCTCCACACAGCGGATATGCGTTCATGGAGCTTGCTCGCCGGCACGGCGACTATGCTATGGCCGGCGTGGCGGTTGTGCTAACCCTGGCGCCCGACGGGAAGTGTAGGGACGTGCGTTTGGTGTATCTGAACGTTGGCGACGGCCCGCTGGAGGCTGCAAATGCAGAAGCCAGCCTTAAGGGCCACAAGCCAACCGCCAAAGCCATTATCGAAGCAGGCCGCATCGCCAGCCAAAAAGACATGGCCCCTTTTGGCAATCTTCACGCTTCTGCAGAATACCAGCGCCATCTCTCCGCGGTCCTGACTGGAGCGCGCCCTGGTAAAGGCCCTGGCACACGCTAAGAAAGCCAGCAATCCTAAATGACACAAACTTTTCCAATTTCAGTAACTATCAATGGCAAGGCTTATCAGCATGACGTCGAGCCGCGCTTGTTGCTGGTGGATTACATTCGTCAGGTTGCCAAGCTCAGCGGCACGCATGTCGGCTGCGAGCAGGGCGTCTGTGGAGCCTGCACCATATTGTTCGATGGGAAGCCGGTGCGCTCCTGCATCATGCTGGCCGTACAAGCCAACGGCCACGAGCTAATGACCGTCGAAGGATTAACGGACGACGAGAAGCACTTGCATCCACTGCAGCAAGCCTTCTGGGAAGCGCATGGCTTGCAATGTGGCTTCTGTACACCAGGTTTTCTTATGACGCTGTTGCCCTATCTGGAGGCGAATCCGAAGCCCAGCGAAGAAGAAATCCGCATCGCGATTTCCGGAAACCTGTGTCGCTGCACTGGTTACCAGCACATCGTGGATGCCGCCACACTGGCCGCAAAGAAGATGCACGCCAAGACATGATCGCTCCAACAACTAAGCAAGCGGTCATCGAGCAACGTTTGGACGAGTTTGAAATCGCGTTCAAGGAAAAAGAGCCGCGCATCCACGCCTTTATTGCGGAAACTGGACGGTTTGCTCGCCTGCGCAAGCAGGCAGACGCCCTAAAACAAAACCCTCTTCCTCTCTCTCCTCTGTTCGGAAAACTGTTTGCCGCCAAGGATATATTCCGCGTGGATGGTTTGCCCACCAAGGCGGGCAGCCGGATTCCAGCCGCAGAGTTTAGGGGTAAGGAAGCTAGCAGTGTCACTAAGCTGCGACAAGCCGGCATGCTGGTAGCAGGCAAAACCGTCACCACCGAATTCGCCTATTTTGCGCCAGGTCCGACACGCAACCCACATAGCCCAGAGCACACACCTGGTGGCTCCAGTAGTGGCTCGGCCGCGGCAGTAGCGGCCGGTCTCGTGGACCTCGCGCTGGGTACGCAGACTATTGGTTCAATCATTCGCCCCGCTTCCTTCTGTGGAGTGATCGGTTTCAAACCCAGCTACGCTCGCATCTCTGCTGACGGAGTCATCCCGCTTGCCCCTTCACTAGATCACGTGGGCTTGTTTGCCAAAAACGTCGCCACTATTAAGGAAGCAGCCAAATTGCTCTGCAACGACTGGAACGCATCTGAGGAAAACGCCACCAAACCCACATTGGCAATCCCAGCTGGCGAATATCATGCCAAGGCCAGCGGCCAGATGCGTCGCCATTTCAACGGGGTGATTAAGCTCCTCGAGAAGACGGGCTACTGGGTCAAGCTACTGGATCCGTTCCCTGATTTCACAGAAATCGCAGAAAGACACCATATGATACTGGCAGCCGAGGCCTCCCAGGTGCACGCCAGTTGGTATGAGGCCTACGGGCCTCTATATCATCACAGAATGGCCTCACTCATCGAAGAAGGTTTTGCCATACCGCAATCCAGGCTCGAAGACGCGCAGCGAGGGTCCAGGGAGTTGCGATTAGATTTATCGTCTTTGATGGACATGCATGGCATTGACGTATGGCTTTCCCCTTCGGCTGTGGGTCCCGCCCCGCTCGGGCTGGCAAGCACTGGAGACCCTGTCATGAATCTGCCTTGGACGCAGGCGGGATTGCCTACTCTCAACCTGCCTGCTGGAATCGATTCGAACGGCCTCCCTCTGGGCCTTCAGTTAAGTGCAGATTTTGGACGGGACGAGGACCTGCTTGCTTGGGCGATAGGAATTGAGCGCGCGCTGGGAGACATTAAATGAGCGCCACCAAGAGCGAGGTGCGCCGCGGCGCCTATTACAACTCGGTGGTATTGATGCAGCTTCAGCGCAATTTACTAAAGCTCCCCGGCGTTGAGGATGCCGGCGTCGTGATGGCAACTCCCGCCAATCTTGAGCTCCTGGCGGACAGCCACCTGCTGGAGGGTGAAGGAAAAGCAGCTAAACCTGACGACTTGCTTATCGTCGTGCGCGCCGCCAACGCCAGCTTGGCGACGGCGGCCATCGTTGAGGTAGACGAACTGCTCAAGCAGCGCAACCCCAGCGCGTCGAATGACTTCCGTCCACGCAGTTTGGCCGCCGCAGTTAAGAACTTACCCCAGGCTGCATGGGTACTGGTATCTGTGCCCGGCCGCTACGCAGCCAAAGTGGCCGCCGAAGCGCTTGATTTAGGGAAGCATGTTTTCCTATACAGCGACAATGTTTCGCTCGAAGACGAAACTGCACTTAAGCAAAAAGCGCATGCCAAAGACTTACTTGTGATGGGCCCGGATTGCGGCACCGCAATCATCAATGGCATAGGCCTTGGCTTTGCCAACCGCGTGCGGCGCGGCAACATCGGCCTCGTTGCCGCTTCTGGCACCGGCCTGCAATCTGTAAGTTCGGCTATACACAATCTGGGGGGCGGCATCTCCCAGGCCATCGGTACCGGCGGCCGTGATCTTAAGGCTGCTGTTGGAGCCATAACCATGCGGCAAGGGTTGCACTATCTGGCGAAAGAAGATGCCACCCAGGTCATCGTGCTGATCTCCAAGCCGCCCGATGGGCAGGTGGCCGCACACTTACTGGCCGCAGCGCGTCAGCTAGATAAGCCTGTGGTCATAGATTTCATTGGCTTTGCTGCCCCCGCTGCCAAAATTGGCAATTTGCATTTTGCGTCCGGGCTGGACCAGGCCGCGTCATTGGCGGTCCAACTCAGCCAAGCCTCCGCGGTAAAAGAGACAAGGCCGACCCAATCCAAAGGATTTTTCCGCGGTCTGCTATCCGGTGGCACTCTAGCCTATGAAATGCTTAACGGGCTGCAGTTGTTTCTATCCCCCATTTATTCCAACATCCCAATTCGCCCAGAGCAGGGGCTCAAGAATTCATTGGAAAGCCAGGGCCATACCATTCTGGACTTGGGGGAGGATGAATTCACGGTTGGTCGCCTGCATCCTATGATGGATAATGATTTGCGTTTGCGGCGCATGAAACAGGAGGCCGAGGACCCGGAGACTGGAATTGTTTTGCTTGATGTGGTCCTCGGTGAAGGAAGTCATCCCGACCCGGCCAGCGAGTTTGCGCCCGCCATCCAAGCCCACCGCAAAGCCCGTAAGAATCTGGATTTCGTGGCACTCGTGATTGGAACCGACCAAGACCCCCAAAATATCGATAAACAGATAAACGAATTAAAAAAAGCGGATGCCATTGTTTTCCGCGAGGTCTCAGCGACTATCGATTACATCGCCTGCCGCCTCGGCGGGACCGCAGACAAATCGGCCCACCCGATAGCTACTTTCACGGATCCGCTGGCGGCAATCAATGTCGGCGTGGAGAGCTTTTTCGATAGCATTAAGTCCCAGGGTGCTCAAGCTGTCCAGGTCGACTGGCGGCCTCCGGCCTCCGGAAACGAAGACCTGATGGGCATCTTGGAAAGGATGAGAACCTAATGGCAAATATTGACAAAGCCAACCAAACCGCCGTGGATCGCATGATGGAGGCCCGCCCCATTTTGAAAGGCGTTGCTCCGGCACACGAAGTTATCCCTGGCTTGCCGCGACAATCTGTTTTTGCACGCCGGACCTCCAATCGAATGGGAGCGCATGTCCGGCCCTCTGCGCGGGTCTGTGATCGGGGCACTTATTTTCGAGGGAATGGCCAAGGATCAAAAAGCGGCCGAGGCCCTGGTAATAAAAGGCGAAGTGGATTTTGCTCCTTGCCACCACTACGCCACAGTTGGCCCCATGGCCGGAGTCACATCCCCTTCCATGATGGTTTACATCGTGGAAAACGAAACCCATGGAAATAGGGCCTATTCGAACCTCAACGAGGGCTACGGTAAGGTCTTGCGCTACGGGGCCTTTAGCGAAGAAGTCATTGCCAAATTGAAGTGGATGAACGACAAGATGGGCCCCGTGCTGGCGAAAGCCATTGAAGCCAGCGGAGGACTGGATATACGCGCCCTGCTAGCCGAGGCTCTGCACATGGGCGATGAGGGTCACAACCGCAATAAGGCTGGTTCGATTATGTACACTGCCAAGCTGGCGCCCTGGATCGCCCGAGTTGTAGACGACAATGCCCTGGAGTCCGAGATCCTTAAGTTCCTTGGCGAGAACGCACTGAGCGTGCTGAACCCTGTAATGGCTTCCTGCAAGGCCATGGCCGACGCGGCCCACGGCATCGATAACAGCACCGTAGTCACGGCTATGGCCCGTAATGGCACAGACTTCGGGTTGCGCGTCAGCGGCCTGGGCGACGACTGGTTCACCGCCCCAGCCCAAGTTCCCGATGGGCTGTATTTCCCAAGCTTCAGCAGCAAAGATGCCAATCCCGACATCGGCGACAGCACCATCACCGAAACAGCAGGCATCGGCGGATTTGCCATGGCCGCGGCCCCTGCCATTGTGACCTTCGTTAGCGGCACGCCACAAGATGCACTCAACACCACTATGGAGATGTACGAAATTACTGTCGCTGAACACAAACATTTCACCATCCCTCAGCTTGGCTTCCGCGGCACTCCCACAGGCATCGATATCCGCAAGGTGGTCGAGCTGGGCATCACACCCCGCATCAATACAGGCATCGCCCACAAGAACGCCGGCGTGGGACAGATCGGCGCTGGATTGGTGCGGCCGCCTATGAAGATATTCGAAGATGCCATCCGCGCATATGCAAACAAGTACAAACTTTAAAGGAGTCCCATGAAAATCCACGATCTTTCTCAGCCGCTAAATCAAGACGCTTCGTTTTGGCCGTTCTACCCGCCGTTCGAGGTCAAGTACATCAAACGTAAATCCGAACATGGCGTCAACGCACAATACATTCAGACCTCCAACCATATGGGGACGCACTTGGATGCGCCGCGCCACTTCGTCACAAAAGGGAAGACCATCGACCAGCTTCCATTGGACTGGCTCTATGGCGAAGGCGTTATCGTTGACCTTAGTGACCAGCTTGACGATTTGGACGTCTTCACACCGCAGATGATTGAAGCCAAGGCCAAGATCAAAAATGGCGACATCCTGTTCATCAATACCGGTTGGCACAAATATTCATTCTTTAGCGAAGATGCCGACGAAGAGAGGTACATTTTGCGCCATCCCGGGCCACACCACAGCATTTGTGAGTGGCTGCTGGATAAGAAAATCCATCTTTGGGGCGTGGACATGATTTCCACGGACCACCCCATGAACCTGCCCATTGGGCGTTTTCTTGGCAAAGGCGGCTTGGAGCAGTGGCAAAAGGTGCGCTCCATCGTCGAGAAGAAATTTGGTGGCTCCAAGAAGGTGGACGAGATGTTTCCGCCAGAAGCTTACCAACTGACGCATAACGCCTTGTTCCCGCACGACTGCGTGCATGTAGAGAACATGGGTGGGGAAATGAGCAATCCCGAGTTACACAACAAGCGCATTACTCTAGGTGCCTTCCCCTGGAAGTTCCGCGGTGGCGAAGCGGCCTTTTGCCGAGCGGTCGCATTCACCGAGGACTAGACATGGCTACACGCTATTTCGGCGAACGCATCAAACGTAACGAGGATCCGCGCTTGCTTACCGGGCGAGCGCTCTTCGTAGACGATATCAACCTGCCCGAAATGGCTCACATCGCGTTCGTGCGCAGTCCCTATGCGCACGCCCGCATCAAATCTATCGATACCTCACAGGCCAAGGCCTTGCCCGGTGTTGTGGCTGTCTATGCTGCCGCTGACCTTGGAGACTACTGGCGCACGGGCGTACTCAACGTGGGTGTGCCTCCCATCAAGGGGACTACCTTCAACGAACGTCTGCACCCCATCTTGGCGAAGGACAAAGTACGCCATGTAGGCGAACCCGTTGTGTGCATCGTGGCCGAAAGCCGCTACATTGCTGAGGACGCCGCCAACCTGGTCCTCGTGGATTACGGTTCTCTGCCTGTCAATGTGGATGTGCGCAAGGCACTTGAAGAAGGCGCCGCGCTCGTCCACGATGACCTGACCAATAACATCGCCGCTCATGTCACCCAAACCAAAGGCGACTTTGATAAGGCCAAGGCTCAGGCAGATCTGGTGATCAAACGCGAGTTCTTCTATGACCGCGGAACAGCGGCGGCAATGGAGAACCGGGGCATCGTAGCCCAATGGGATGCCAAGGCCGGAAAACTGACCATGTGGGATACCACTCAGGCCCCAGTAATCATCCGCAACGGCATTGCCGGAATGTTGGGCCTATCCGAGCACCAGGTGCGCGTGGTGGCGCCCTTTATTGGCGGGGGGTTCGGCCCCAAGATTTCTCATGTTCTATCCCGAGGAGATGCTACTCCCCTGGATTGCGATGCAATTGGATCGCCCCGTTAAATGGATCGAGGACCGGTCAGAGAATTTTTACGCCACCACTCAGGAGCGCGGTCAATTCCACCAGTCCGAATTGGCCCTCAAAAAGGATGGCACCATCCTAGGGGTAAAGGACGTTTTTTGGCACGACAATGGCGCCTACGACCCATACGGACTCACCGTGCCCATCAATACGCAGTGCACACTGCTCAATATGTATCTGGTGCCAAACTACTACAGTGAATTTACTGCAGTTTTTACCAACAAACCCATGGTCAGCCCTTACCGCGGAGCCGGCCGCCAACATGGCATTTTCGTGATGGAGCGCCTACTGGACGCCGCAGCCAAAGAGTTGGGCATCGACAAAGTCGAGCTGCGCCGTAAGAACCTCATTCCACCAGATCAGTTCCCCCATAAGCACGGCATCATCTACCAAGACTTTTCCGAGTTGACCTATGACAGCGGCAACTACGAGGTTTTGCTAGATAAAGCTCTGCAGATGGTCGATTACAACAAGTTCTACAAGGAGTTAAAGCCTAAAGCTGAAGCGGCAGGTAAAAAATTAGGTCTGGGGTTTGTGTGTTACGTGGAAGGCACTGGAATTGGCCCTTACGAGGGCGCCCGCATCCAGGTGCAGGCTAATGGCCGCGTGAGCGTCGCCACGGGCATAGGCACCCAGGGCCAGGGCCACTTCACCAGTTATGCCCAGATCGTTGCCGAGCAGCTCGGCGTGCCCGTGGACCAGATTGATATGGTCACCGGCGATACCGACCAGTTTCACTGGGGTGTAGGCACCTTTGCCAGCCGGGGTGCTGTAGTAGCCGGCAATGCCATCAACGCCGCCGCTATTCGCGTGCGCGAAAAAATACTGGCCAAAGCTGCTGAGGAGTTCGAGGGCGAAGTAACCCCCCGGCAGTTGGAGCTGGTTAATGGCAGTGTGCAGATTATCGGCGCACCCAAATCCGCCATCAGGTTGGGCGACTTGGCCCAGAGAGCCAACCCCATGCGCGGGGCGGTCAAACCAGGAACTGAGCCAGGGCTGGAGGCTACAGACTACTTTGGCCCCGAAATGGGCGCCACGGCTTCCGGGGTGCATGCCATGATTGTTGAGATCGACCCTGAGACGATGCTGCTGGAAATCAAGAAATACATAACCGTTCACGATTGCGGCAATGTCATCAACCCCTTGATCCTGGAGGGCCAGATCCAGGGTGGCGTGGCTCAAGGCATTGGCAACGCCTTCTACGAGCAACTCGTTTACGACGACATGGGACAGATACTCAACGCCTCCTTCATGGATTACCTATTGCCAGGCGCCGGCGACGTGCCCCGCATCGAAATTGGTCACCACGTCACCGCATCTCCGTTGAATCCATTAGGCGTCAAAGGCGCTGGAGAAGCTGGCGCCATCCCCGTCGGCCCACTCTTCGCCCAGGCCATCGAGGACGCTTTGGGAATTGATGGGTTTGAGATCCGCGAAATCCCGCTTAGCCCCAATCGGCTTTGGGAATTGGTAAACAGCCACCATTCCGAATGAATTCCGGAACTGCACGCCTGCCGCGCGGTTTCCATTGCCCCGCGGGCCCAAGCCTGGTTGGCGATGACCACCCAGGCTTATGTTCTGTATGCATTTGATCGCGTGGTAAACCTGTTAAACCAGGATGGAGATGTCCTATCCCTGGCGGCCCACGAAGTCGGCAACGGCCCATTTTCACTTGTACTAGAAAGAGGGGCTTTTCCCAGCGGCGTTAAGATCGAATCGAAACTCCTGGTCTTTGAAAATGGGCTATGGCTCGACGACTGGTTGGTGGACACGGAAGGCGCAGAGGTTTGGCAACCCAAAGCTGATTGGAAAGCGGTTCGTTCAGCCAACCCCGACCTTCTCTGGGCGGCAACAGCAATCACGGAACTGCTTACAACTGACTCCGCTGAGGACAGCCTGGCTCGTCTGGTGATCGATCCCCTCGGCAACTCCCCGTTACCCGCGCGCATTCTTCAAGCTGCCGAACAATACATTCCCCTTCTGCATTCAGCCGTCCTAGCCAGGAATAAAAGCGACTTGCGGATTGCGGCCAAGGGCCTGGCCGGTTTAGGTCCTGGGTTAACCCCAGCCGGAGACGATTTTTTGGTTGGCACAATGCACGCGCTTTGGGCAAAACTCGTAGAAGAAGAGGCAAGTCGCTTTAGCGCCACCATATCAGATGCAGCTGCTCCGCGCACAACCTTGCTTTCGGCTGCCTGGCTTTTTGCATCCGCCCAGGGGATGGCAGCGGAACCCTGGCACACTTTGATTAATGCCCTTGCTGAGCATAACGAGGATCGCCTCCACGCCGCATCCCTAGCCATCCTGCCCACTGGACATACTTCTGGTGCCGATGCGCTGGCAGGGTTCGCTAGTGCCTTGAAATCATCTAGTGTCTAGACAGCTTGACATCCCATCCAATCTACATAAAATATCAAACAAATGCAGCGGCCTCCTAGAAAAGCTAATGCCTATCAGCGCCTAAGAGAAACAACTCTCTTGGGCGCTTTTTTTATGTCAGGAATTCCATGCTGACCAGGCTCCCAGCTCTTACGGATGTACACGTACATCTGCGCGAACCAGGCGCGACCCACAAAGAAGATTGGGAGACAGGCACCGCAGCCGCCATCGCGGGCGGGATTACCACGGTGCTGGCCATGCCCAATACAGACCCAGCCATAGTAGACCCTGAGACTTTAGGGGCATCGCTTAGCGTAGCTAAGGATAAGTCTCGATGTGACTATGCGCAATATCTTGGAGCTTCTAACGGAACAGCACAGATAGCCGCCGGGGTAGCTGATAAAGCCGCTGGGCTTAAGCTCTATTTGGATCAAACCTTTGGCGATCTAAAAATGGACGACATGACCGCCTGGATGCCTCACTTTCAGCATTGGCCCAAGGATAAACCCTTGTGTGCGCATGCCGAAGGGAAGACACTGGCGGCCGCTATTTTAATGGCGGCGTTGTACGATCGCCCTGTCCACATTTGCCACGTATCCCGACGGGAAGAGATTCTGCTTATTCGGGCCGCCAAAGAAAAGGGCCTCAAGGTAACTTGCGAGGTGTGTCCTCATCATCTTTACCTAAGCGAGGTCGATATTCCTGCTCTTGGACCCGGCCGCTCTGAGGTGCGCCCACGCCTGGCCACCAAGAAGGATCAGGAAGCCTTGTGGGCAAATTTGGACGTTGTTGACTGCTTCGCTACTGACCATGCACCTCACACTCTCGAGGAGAAGGATAGCCAAAACCCGCCCCCGGGGTTTCCAGGGTTGGAAACCATCCTTCCGCTCCTCCTCTCTTCAGTTTCGGAAGGACGCCTAAGCTTGGAGGACATTATTATTCGGCTACATACCAATCCTCAGCGGATCTTCAGTATTCCAGATAAGCAGGAAACTTATACAGAAGTTGACCTCGATAGCCAATTCGAAATCCATGCTGTGGACCAATTCACCCGTTGCGGCTGGACACCATTTGAAGGCAGGAAAGTAAAGGGGCGTATAACTAAAGTAGTTCTCAGAGGCCAGGTCGCGTACCAGGACGGTCGCGTCCTTGCCGCTCCAGGTTTTGGAACGAACATTCGCTCATGATTAAGGAGACAGAAATGACCAGTGCAAGTCCACCAATTGCAAACGGCAGTGTGCATCTCCCTTTCGGCGATCAACGCACAGCCCGCTTTTATGGCAAAGACATCTTGTCAGTAAAACAATTCAGCCGGGATGATCTGACTTATATCTACGAAGTGGCCCACGAGATGCGTGAAATGGTAGCCCGCGTAGGCACCTTTGACCTGCTCAAGGGGAAGATCCTCGCCATCCTTTTTTACGAGCCATCCACGCGTACTTCGTCCTCATTCACAGCCGCCATGGAACGACTAGGCGGCTCGGTTATCCCTATCAACAACGTGCAGTATTCCTCCGTATCCAAGGGCGAATCGCTTCCTGACACGGTGCGCACTTTGGAATGCTATGCCGACGTAATTGTGCTGCGGCATCCTGAGGTGGGCGCCTCAGCCACTGCCGCCAAGTATGCCCGCAAACCCATCATCAACGCCGGGGACGGAGTGGGAGAACATCCCACCCAGGCCTTGCTCGATCTATTCACCATCTTCGAAGAACTCGGAAGTCCGCAAGGATTGACGGTCACGATGTTAGGCGATCTCAAGAACGGCCGCACCGTGCACTCCCTCTCTCGGCTGCTTTCGTTGTTCAGCGTGAAGCTTAACTACGTCTCGCCGGATGCACTTAAGATGCCCAAGGAAATCGTGTCGGAATTGGATAAGGCCGGTATCCATCAAAAGAGCTTACAAAGACCTTGAGCCCGCGATCGCAGAGACGGATGTCCTATACGTAACGCGGGTGCAGAAAGAGCGCTTTGCCAGTGCCGAAGAATACGAGGAGATGAAGGGCCTCTACGTCATTACGCCTGAGACGCTAAAGCAAGCCAAGAAAAAAATGATCGTCATGCACCCGCTGCCTCGTGTTGGCGAGATCAGCATGGATTTGGACGATGATCCGCGGGCGGCATATTTCCGCCAGATGGAATACGGCCTGTACACCCGCATGGCACTTCTCGCTATGGTCCTCGGTAAGGCTTAGTGGGCAATACCTTCTTCGAAATCTCTTGAAGCCCGTTGCCTCCAGGCCTATACATTTTTGTGCGTGGGTCTGGATCCGCGCATCAGCGATTTGGCTCAACCCACAGCTGACGGGATGCGCGACTTCTGCCTCCAAATCATCGAAGCCACTCAGGACTTCGCGGCTGCCTTCAAGCCCAATAGCGCTTTCTTCGAAGTGTTTGGTGCAGCTGGGATACAAGCCCTCCAGGAAGTGATTGCCGCAATACCCAAGGATATTCCTGTCATCCTGGACGCCAAACGCGGCGATATCGGATCAACCGCTCACGCCTATGCCCAAGCAGCCTTTGGCACGCTGAAAGCTGGCGCCCTCACCGTGAATCCTTATCTTGGGCGAGACGCGGTAGAGCCGTTTCTCACCGACCCGGCCAAAGGAGTCTTTTTACTTTGCAAGACGTCTAACCCCGGTGCTGGCGATTTGCAGGATTTAATCATTGGAACTCAGCCCTTGTACCTTCAAGTGGCCCAACTCGCTGCACAGTGGAATAAGAAGAGAAACGTCGGGTTGGTGGTAGGCGCTACATATCCACATGAACTTGCCGCCGTGCGGCAAACGGCGCCGGATCTGTGGTTCCTGTCTCCCGGCATTGGTTCCCAGGGCGCGGACGCGCAGGCAGCGATAACCGCGGGACTGCGGCCCGACGGCCTTGGCATGCTGGCTTCTGTTTCGCGGGGCATCAGTCAAGCAGACCAACCGGACACAGCAGCCAGGAGATTCCGCGATCCTTTAATAAAGCCAGTCAAACCAGAACGATTGCCAGAAAAACTTTTCGTCATGCGGCTATCGCAGCTGACCTGTTGCGGCTGGGCTGTGTGCAATTTGGAGAATTCAAGCTCAAATCAGGAAAGCTTTCACCCATCTACTTGGACCTGCGCCGCTTGGTTGGAGACCCCGCCGCCCTGGCCCGTGCTGCTTCGGCCTATGCAACGAAATTGAATTCACTGAAATTTGACCGCCTGGCAGCCCTACCTTATGCCGCCTTGCCAATTGGGGCAGCCATTTCTTTGCAGACCGGCTGGCCGTTGATCTATCCCCGGAAAGACAATAAGGATTATGGGACCAGGTCAGCCATCGAGGGTCCGTTCAAGATGGGGGATGTTGCAGTGGTGGTTGACGACTTGGTAACCACGGGGGAAAGCAAGTTTGAAGCCATCGCTAAACTTACCACGGCCGGCTTGAAGGTAAACGATGTGGTTGTCCTCATTGATCGCCAGTCCGGCGAGAATGATATCTTCGGCGAACAAGGACTAAAACTCCACGCGGTATTGGAGTTGAGCCAACTGCTAGATTATTGGAAGAGCGTAGGCGCGATCACAAGCGACCAGCATCAAGCCGTTATTAACTTCCTTCACAAGGGCTAATGTATTCATTCCTGCGTCCTATCCTTTTCCATCTCCATCCTGAATGGACTCACAAAGCCGCCTTGCGCATGCTGCAATTGGTGGGCGCACTCCCTCCGCTGGCAGCCGCCGTGCGGACAGCCTACGCGGTCAGCGGTTCCACACCAGTTGACCTCTTCGGTTTGCACTTCCCCAACCAGGTCGGTCTTGCGGCTGGATACGATAAAGATGGTCTGGCCTGGCGTGGATTGGCCGCGCTGGGCTTTGGCCACATTGAGATTGGGACGGTCACGCCCCGCCCACAGCCAGGCAATCCCCTCCCCCGCCTTTTCCGCCTGCCCGAGGACGAAGCCCTGATCAATCGGATGGGCTTTCCTGGGCGCGGGGCACAATTTGTTGCGCAACGCTTGCTGGGCCTCGCGACCTCCCGGAGTCGTTCTGGGGGTCAATTTGGGTGTAAACAAGGACACCCCGATTGAGCAGGCAGTCGGTGACTTCCAGACACTGATGGCTGTTTTCAATCCATTGGCTGACTATCTAACCATTAACGTTAGCTCGCCAAACACCTCTGGTTTACGCAGTTTGCAGGCTAAGGACCAACTCAAAAATCTCCTGCAACAACTATCTGCCTTTAGGAGCAAGCCCCTGATGGTAAAACTGGCTCCTGATCTTTCGGATGCTGACCTTGACGATGCACTGGAGGCTATTCTGGCGAACAAAGTGGATGGCGTAATTGCCACCAATACAACCTTGTCCCGTCCAGACACATTGACTTCTAAGATGTCCCTGCAAAGTGGAGGCCTGAGCGGTGCGCCATTAGCGGTTCGCTCCCGACGCATGGTGGGGCGTATCTATACATGTACCCAAGGCAAACTGCCCGTCATCGCCGCGGGAGGCATCATGAGTCCCGATGATGCACAAGCCGCCATAAATGCCGGCGCCTCTCTGGTGCAAATCTATACCGGGTTGATCTTCCAGGGACCTCAATTGGTGAAGGCTATTCTGCAAGCAGAATAAAATAACAGCATGGACGACACGATCCTAGTCACTGGCGCCTCTGGAAAGACCGGCCGCGCCATCCTGTGCGCCCTTCGCCAAGCACAGGGGAAGTCAGTCGCCTTGGTGCACCGGCCTGAGCAGGCCGATCTTGCCATTCAATCAGGAGCCGTTGAAGCCCGGGTCGCAGACCTCCTCGATGAAAAATCCTTGCTATACGCATTGCGGGGCATAAATGCCATCTACCTAATTTGCCCCAACGTTCATCCTGATGAGGCCCGCATGGGCGGCAATATTATTAAAGCGGCCAACCACGCCGGTGTGAAGCGCATTGTTTATCACTCGGTTCTTCGCCCCGATATCGAAGCCATGCCGCATCACTGGCAGAAATTCCGTGTGGAGCAAATGTTGATCGAAAGTGGGTTTATTTACGCCGTCCTTGAGCCAGCCACCTATATGCAAAATGTCCTGCCCTATTGGGAATCCATACGAAAGGGGATCTATTCAGTTCCCTATTCTGAGGAGGTTACGTTCAGCCCTGTCGATCTTCAGGATGTTGCCGAGGCGGCCACCAAAATTTTACTGGAACACAAATCCGGCAGCTATGTGCTAGCCGGTCCCGAGACCCTTAGCTCTCATCAAATGGCCGAGTCCATGGGTGCCGCTCTAGGCCGTCAGGTTGTCGCCAGAGCTGAGCCCCTCGCCCAGTGGCGGGAAAATGCGCAGAAATCCGCATTGCCTGGCTATGCATTGGACGCCCTGACCGCCATGTTTCAGTATTATGACAAACATGGCCTCTCAAGCCATGGTGACGATCTAAAGCGCTTGCTTGGCCGCAAACCTACCACGTTCCTGGAGTTCATTGAGCGGAGTATGAGCGGATATTAGAATATTTGAACTATAATCGAGTTTCTCATGGATACTAACGAGCAAAAACCCGGCCTGCTGGATGGCGTTAGCGTTCTTGACTTAACCAGGGTGCTAGCCGGCCCCTACTGCACCATGCTGCTGGGCGACCTGGGCGCGGATGTGATCAAGATTGAGGAACCGGAAAGGGGAGACGACACCCGCCATTGGGGCCCGCCCTTCCTGAAAAGCGGCGTTTCCGCCTATTTTGTATCGGCAAACCGTAACAAGCGCAGTCTGACGCTTAATTTGCGCACCAAGCAGGGCCAAAACATCCTTCGCGAGCTTGTTGCAAAAAGCGATGTATTGGTCGAGAACTTTAAAACCGGCTCTTTAGAACGGATGGGGCTAAGCTACGGAGAACTAAAATCCCTAAAACACGACATTATCTACTGCACCATTACAGGTTTTGGATACACGGGCCCTTTGAAGGACCTTCCAGGTTACGATTTTATCAGCCAGGCTCTGGGAGGGCTAATGAGCGTGACCGGTGAAGTAAATGGTGAGCCCATGCGTGTGGGTGTAGCGATTGTGGACCTGTTGGCTGGCCAACATGCATGCAACGCTATTACAGCGGCTCTTTTCGCACGCGAGCGCCAAAAAGTTGGGCAGCGCATCGATATTTCGCTGTTAGATTCAGAATTAGCCACAATGAGCTACGTCGCTAGCAATTACCTGGTCTCCGGCGAGCAGCCCAAACGATACGGAAACGCCCACCCCAACATTGTCCCTTACCAGGCCTTCAAAGCCGACGACGGCTATTTTGCTTTTGCAGCCGGCAATGACCTACAGTGGGGTCGCTTCTGCAATCAGGTTGGACACGCAGATTGGGCCACAGATGCACGATTTTCTACCAACCCTCAACGCGTTTCCAACCGAGACGAGCTTATTCCCATGCTTCAAGAGTTATTTTCCAAAAAATCAATATCGGATTGGATCGCCGTCTGCGCACAAGCTGGGGTCCCAGCCTCCTCCATCAACAACATAGAACAGGCATTGGCCAGCCCACAGGCGCAAGCCCGACATGCGGTTGAGCAAATAAGTATGCCCGACGGAGAAATCGTGCAAATTCTTGCTTCCCCGCTGAAAATACCGTCCCAACCCTCACAGCTGAGATTACCACCGCCTTTCCTTGGCCAGCATACCGCCGAAATCCTAACTCAGATGCTTGGTTACTCCGAAAGTAAAATCACCGAATTACACACCAACCATGTTATTTAGATAAATATTCATTGGGCTAACTATCCTTATTGGCTATACGCAATCGACGCAATAATGGCGGAGCCTCGTAAAATACTACATCTGGACTTGGACGCTTTCTTCTGCGCGGTAGAGGAACTGCGTGATCCTGCATTGAGGGGTAAGGCCTTCGCTGTCGGTGGCAGCCCTGAGGGACGTGGTGTAGTGGCCTCCTGTTCCTACGCCGCCCGCCAATACGGCGTTCGCTCAGCCATGCCCATGTCAAAGGCTCTGCGCCTGTGCCCCCAATTGCTCAGCATCCGCCATCATTTCAAAGATTACGTGGACATTTCCGCAAAGGTCATGGATTTGTTGAGCCACTACTCGCCCCTTGTGCAGCCGATCTCCATCGATGAGGCTTTTATTGATATCAGTCACATGCCTGAAAAGCCTGTTGAGCACGCCCGACGCTTGCAAGCTGAGATCCGTAACCGGGTGCATCTCCCCTGTTCGCTGGGTGTAGCCACTAACAAGCTGGTGGCCAAGGTGGCTACAGACGTGGGCAAGGCGGCCAACCGCACCGGGACCTACCCCAACGCTATCCAAGTTGTCCCGCCGGGGCATGAGGCGGCTTTCCTGTCTCCCCTTCCGTGCGAAGCCATGTGGGGGATTGGTCCCAAGACAGCCGAAAAGTTAGCTGATTTAGGTATATATACCTTGGGGGATCTGTCTGTTTACCCCTCAAATGAGCTGAAACGTCATTTTGGCCAACAATTGGCGGCGGACTTGCGTCGCCGAGCCCTGGGTATAGACGAGAGTCCGGTGCATATCTCTCACGAAACCAAATCAGTTAGCCAGGAAACCACGTTTGCCAATGACACCCATGATGAGAAATTCCTCAAGGGTATCGTAAACCAGCAGTGCAAAAGCATAAGCCGCAGGCTTCGCGAACTTGGATTACTGGGTGGTACGGTAAAGATTAAGTTACGTTGGCCCGACTTCACTACTATTACCCGGCAGATTAGTCTGCCACAGCCCAGCGATGACTTACGGACGATTGAGCTTGCCGCACTGGGTATTTTTGCCCAGAACTGGCGCCCGGGAAGAAACGTTCGCCTTCTGGGCGTGGGCGTAACCAATCTGACTCCGCCAGGCCGCCAACTCAGCCTTTGGGATTGGGACCCGATAGGAGCGGCCAAACAGGAACGTCTGCAGGCGGCCATCAAGCAATTGCAGTCACAGTTCGGTGAGGCAGCTATTGGCAGCGGTGCTGAGCTCAAGGCCAAGGAACGATGACAACCATTGGCATCCTGCACGAGCAGCACCTGCATGCTGCGCTCAAAGATTATCTGTCCAAGCCCGGAGATTTATTAGAACAAAAGGTGGATAACTATCACATTGACATCGTGCGCGGTGATTTGCTCATTGAAATACAAACAGGCAATTTTTCGGCCTTACGCACCAAGCTCCCCCGGCTTCTGGAACACCACCCAATGCTGTTGATCTATCCGGTAGCTCAAACCAAGTGGATTGTGCGCACCACTAAACGTGGCCGCGAGATAAGTCGTCGCAGATCACCCAAACGCGGTCGCGTGGAAAACCTCTTCGAAGAATTGCTCTACATCCCAAAAATAGCCCAGCACCCTAACTTCACCTTCGTGGTGCTGCTTACCCAGCAGGAAGAGATTTGGCGTGACGACGGCCTGGGTTCCTGGAGGCGAAAGCACTGGAGCATTGCCGACCGGTCCTTACTTGATGTCCTCGACGAGTTCGAATTCAAATCCCATTTTGATTTCCTGAAGCTGCTTCCTGCGGACCTTCCCGTGCCGTTCACCCACAAGCAGTTGGCTCTGGCGCTTGGCCTACCCATTTGGCTTAGCACGCGCATGGGTTATTGTTTGCGAAAAATGGGGCTATTGGAAGTTATGGGTAAAAAAGGCCGCGAGTTTTTACTAAGCCCGCTGGGCAGCGCGATACAATCAGCTTCAAATGGCAAAAATAGGCACTGAGGGCTTAGATTTCTCCATGGGGGATTCCAACCAGGTTGTAGAACAGGCTATCAAAAAAGCTAAGCCTGATAACGTGGTTCGCCGAATATGGGATCACGATTACACACTGTGGAAGCCCCAGCCTGATGAAATTACGAACCGGCTGGGCTGGCTGGATATCGCCGAGCGGAATCAACCGCACGTTCCCGAACTAGTAACCTTTTGCAAAAACGTTAAGCGCGACGGTATTGATCGCGTGCTGCTGCTGGGTATGGGCGGATCCAGCTTGGCCCCGGATATGTTTAGCAAGATATTCACACACTCTGATGGTCTAGCCTTGCAGGTGCTGGATAGCACAGATCCCAAGGCAGTTCTAGCCAAAGCCGAAACACATCCAATTGGAAAAACACTATTCATAGTCTCCAGCAAATCTGGCGGCACGACTGAGAACTCTATCTTTCTTTAAGTATTTCTATAACCAGGCTCTCGAAAGCATGGATGCAATCCAAGCCGGCAAGCATTTTGTAGCCATCACCGATCCTGGCAGCCAGTTGGCTGACCTGGGCGCCAAACTGGGATTTCGCCACGTTTTCCTGGCCGACCCCAACATCGGAGGCCGTTATTCAGCCCTATCCCTTTTTGGGCTGGTACCCGCGGCTCTGGTCGGCGTGGATCTGGCCAAGGTTTTGACTAGTGCCAGGAATATGGCCGTCCGTTGCCGGAATGAAAACATCGAGGAGAATCCCGGGGCCTTATTAGGCCTTGTCCTCGGCAGCTTGGCACGCGCAGGTCGCGATAAGGCCACTCTGCGGATCCCGGAAGATCGCGCCAGCTTCGCCGACTGGGTTGAACAACTTATTGCCGAAAGCACCGGGAAGAACGGAACTGGCATTCTGCCGGTAGCCAGGGAGCCTTCTCTTGAGAAAACAGATTATGGGCCAGACCGGGCCTTCATCGACATCGGAGGCACGACCAGCCAAAAGGAACCCGACATTGCCGTAGAATGGAACCGTGACTTTGAGGTGGGAGCCCAATGCTTTTTGTGGGAATTTGCCATTGCCGTGGCCGGCAATGTGCTGGGTATCAATTCGTTCGACCAACCTAATGTCGAGGCGGCCAAAATCCAGGCTCGCAGCTTCGTGTCCGAATACCAAAAAACTGGCAAGCTACCCAAAGGGGACACGCACGAATTAACCGGGGCGGCTTTAGATAATTTCCTCTCTCTGGCAAAGCCGGGGGATTACGTTGCGCTCCAAGCTTACCTGGCGCAAGACGATCGTCTGACAGATGCGCTGCAGCATTTTCGTGGGCGGTTGGCCAGCCAAACGAACATGGCGACAACCCTGGGGTACGGACCAAGGTTCCTGCACTCAACTGGCCAGTTGCACAAGGGCGACGGTGGGAATGGGTTGTTTATCCAGTTTGTTTCCCCCGCACCAAAAGATGATGTTCCTATTCCAAACGAGCCTGGCGGTCAGGAAAGCGACTTATCTTTCGGGGTGCTCAAAACGGCACAGGCATTGGGCGACGCTCATGCCCTCCTTGAAGCGGGCCGCAGGATTATAAGTTTTGAAGTTGGGGAAAACCTGGCGGATATCATCCCAGGTCTCCTGGCATGAATGACACGATTGTTTACAAGCAGCAGGCCGCCGACGCAGCCGTAGCCCTAATAGAGCCAGGCATGGTGGTGGGCCTGGGTTCTGGCAGCACAGCAAGCCTGGCACTTAGGGCGTTGGCCTCCAGGATATGGGACGGGGAATTATCCCGCATTGTGGGCGTCCCCTGTTCCGTCGCTACCGAAAAGGAAGCACTCAGCCTGGGCATCCTCTTAGGCGACTTGGGCGATTACCCCCAAATCGATCTGACCATCGATGGGGCCGACGAAGTAGATGCGCAGCTCAACCTGATCAAAGGGGGTGGCGGGGCCCTGCTGCGTGAGAAGATCGTTGCGCAGGCCAGCCGCCGCGAATTGATCATAGTGGACGAAAGCAAGCTTTCAAAACAATTGGGAGAGAACCATGCGTTGCCGGTCGAAGTGGCTCCCTTCGGCTGGCAAAGCCAGGCTAAATATATAGCCAGCCTAGGCGGAAATCCGCAATTACGTTTAGATCCTTCAGGCAAACCTATGCTCAGCGACCAGGGCAACTATTTGCTCGACTGCCAGTTTGGTCCAATTTCTGACCTGACCTCATTGGCAAGTGAACTGGCCTCCAGAGCCGGAATTGTGGAACACGGGCTCTTTCTGGGTCTGGCCTCCCAAGCCATCGTAGCCGGCCCTGATGGGGTTCGTCACATCCAAGCGCCGCACACATGAAACTTGAGCTGCATATATCCCCCACGGCCGAAGAAATGGCCGTGGCGTCCGCCGCTTTTATTGTAGATTACGTAACCCTAACCCTAGCCGAGCAGAACTCTTTTTCGGTGGCATTGTCCGGAGGAAGCACGCCAGCTTCCACCTACAGGCATTTGGCTACCCCCCCTCTTCGTGAACAAATTGCTTGGGATCGGGTACATATCTTCTGGTCAGATGAGCGTTGTTTCCCAGCCAATGATCCAGAAAGCAACTACCGCCTGGCTAATGAAACCTTACTGCAACGCGTCCCGTTGCCGGCCGAAAACATTCACCGGCTGCGTGGCGAACTGGACCCTTCGGCAGCCGCCGACCTGGCCAGCCAAGATATTGTCAAACACTTCTCTGGCCGATTGCCCTCCTTCGACTTGATTCTGCTCGGTCTGGGGGAGGACGGGCATACTGCCTCTCTTTTCCCCAGCAGCAGTGCACTAGACGCTGGTAATGAATTAGTTACGGCCAACTACATTGGCAAACTGGACGCCTGGCGACTTACATTTTCATTCCCGCTCCTAAATGTCGCCAAACAAGTTACTTTCCTGGCAACGGGCGAGAAGAAGGCTCAGATGGTCAAAGAGGTGATCGAAGATAGGAATCCGCGCCTGCCCGCCACAGGCGTCCAGCCGCCTTCAGGGAATGTTGATTGGTTCCTGGACCGCGCCGCTGCGCAGAAACTAAAGCCCCAAACTCCCAGCGATTAACGCAATTGGATGTTGGGCCACCCGGCCTGTTCCACTGGCGATTTGAGCGCGGCAGGAAACGCCCGAGGCCAGTACCTTGCGGTCTTCTGCCTGTCGCACTGCCGGGAATAGAGCCAATTCCCCGATTTGCATAGATACGTCATAATGCTCGGCCTCGTACCCAAAAGAGCCTGCCATACCGCAACATCCCGAGTCCACCACCTGCACATCGAATCCCAACCCAGATAGGAGTTCTGCGGTTGCCTGTTGGCCCGTCGGGCTGCCATCATCCGCCGGCGGCTGCGTCTTCTGATAGCAATGACCATGCAAGAGCACACGCTCGCCTTGGATACCAGCCAGAGCCGCCTGCAACTTCTCTATTGGGGAAGGCCCATAGTCCGGCTTCTTCATCAAGAATTCGTCCAGCATAAATGACCGCTTTGCCAGTGCGTTCACGACTTTGTCGCCAGGTAGCAGATCCAAGTATTCGTCCCGCAATGTATAGATCTCAGAGGGTTCGATGCCAACCACAGGGATGCGCTGCTCTGGGTCCAGTTTTTTGATGGCTCTCACCACGCGTCTGGCGTGCGCCTTTGCCTGCGGCAGGAAGCCTTTGGAAATAAGCGTCCGGCCTCCTCCCACAACCGGCAGAATGTAAGGCTTAAAACCAGCCGCCGTCAAAACCTTTATTGCGGCTCGCGATAGCTCTGGATAGAACAGCTCTGTAAAGGCATCGCGCAGGAAGAAGACACTTGCTTCCTTGGAAGCAACAGCAGGATAAGGGTTTCGTACCCACCTAAACGGTGGCAAGCTGCGCTTAGCAGAAAGCCCGACCAGGGCTTCTCCCGCATGCTTTCCCACCCCGCTATATAACACGGCATTTACGATTGGGGCAAGCGGGCGCACCAGCATGCCCAGACTTCCAATGTAACCAAACAAATAGTCACGTAAAGGACGACGATGGTGCTGATAGTAGTTGTGCAAAAAGTCATATTTCAGCTTTGCCATGTCCACGCCAGACGGGCATTCTGACTTGCACCCTTTGCACTCCAGGCACAGGTCAAGTGCTGCGTGGGCAGCTGCCTCAGCATTGCCGTTATTAGGGAGGCCTGTGCTAATCATGGCCCGCAGAAGGTTGCCGCGGCCACGCGTGCTGTGCATCTCCTCGCGCGTGGCTTGGAACGAAGGGCACATGACGCCGCCTTCTTTCCGGCATACACCAGCCCCATTGCACATCTCGATGGCGCCCCCTAAACCACCTTGGCTGCTGAAATCCAGAACTGGCAGCCATGGGTCGGAACGATATGCCGGACCGTAGCGCAAATTGAGGTGCATGGGTTGCGGGTCCAAAACCTTGCCAGGGTTAAGCAAGCCTCCGGGATCGGCCGCCTGCTTTAGGTCGTCAAAGACTTGATTGATCTCCGGACCAAAAGTTTGCTCCAGCCACTCGCCGTGGGAAAGCCCATCGCCGTGCTCCCCGCTCATGGCTCCGCCCAACCGCCTGGCCACTGCCATCACGGCCTGCGTGATGGCACGCATTTGTTCGACGCCGCGTAAGGTTTTGAGATTGATTAGTGGACGCACGTGCAGGCAACCCGCGGAGGCATGGGCATAGAAATCGCCGCCGGTTCCGCTGGCGTCCAGCACTGCTTGGAATTCGCGTACGAATTCACCCAGCCGCTCAACGGGGACAGCCACATCCTCAATAAATGGCAGGGGCTTTGCATCCCCTGGCCTGGACATAAGCAGACCCAAACCGACCTTGCGCACCGACCAAACCTGGTCTTGCTCTTCGGGGGTTATCGCCCTTACGGCTTCAGGCCCCAGCTGATCCAACTTGGTTTGCGCCTCGGTCTGCGTCTCGCCAGAAAATTCCACAATCAAAATGGCTTCGGGATCGCCTTTCACAAATCCCAGGCGCCTTGCGTAAGCGGGCACAGAGCGCGCCAGGCGTATCATCGCCTGCGGGATAAGTTCGATGGCAGAAGGTTCCAGCTTAAGCAAACCCGGAGCCGCATCGCAGGCTTCGGCAATTCCAGCGAAGGATAAGACGCCCAACGCGGTGAAAGCCGGCTTGGGTACCAGGCGCACCTTTATGCGCTTGAAGACTGCTAGCGTGCCTTCCGAGCCAACCAGGGCTGGAGCCAAATTCAGTGTGTTGGGCTCAATCGGCGGGTAGTGTTCGCCTGCCTGTGCCCGCGCCCACATGGGCGGTTGGCTGGCAGCCCAGGGCAACAAATAATTGAGGCTATAGCCAGAGGCGCGGCGCCAGGTGCGCGGCCAGCTCTGCCTGATTGCCTCTGCGCTGCGCTCTCTAATAGTAAGAGCTTGGCGATAAAAGGCGCCTTCCAAGGTATCCGCTTCACCTCGGCTCATGGCCTCTTGCATCTTTACACTTTCAAAGCGAACCGGGCTGGCGTCTGACAGCAAAGCATCTATGGCCAGCACATTGTCGGAAGTCATCCCATAACTGATGGAATGCGCCCCGGTGGAATTATTGCCCGTCATGCCGCCGAATGTGGCCCGGTCCGATGAGGCTGGGTCAGGACCATACATAAGACCGTGTGCAATCGCCGCTCGGTTAAAGGTATTCAACACCAGGCCGGGTTGTATCCAGGCGAACCTCTCTTCTTGATTAATCTCCAAGATCTGGTTGAGATGCCGGGAAAAATCAATTACAACCGCCGCTGCCACGGTCTGTCCCGCTAAGCTGGACCCAGAACCCCTGGGCAAAATCGGAATCCCATAGGCGGATGCCAGCGAAACGAGCCCCTCCAAGTTGTCCTCATTTTTAGGAATGACTACCCCAAGTGGCTCTATCTGATAAATGGATGCATCTGTACTGTAAAGCCTTCGGGAAGTCGCATCCAGGCGAATATCCCCCAACCCTTGCTTGCTCACTTCGCTGGCGAACTGTGCCAGGAACTCGGATGCCACTATTCGACTCCGGCTGGCTGTTTCTTAACACTCTGAACGTAAGCAGCATAGCGTGCTAACAATCTTCCCGGAACCCGCCCGCTGATGTGCACGCCCTTGCGGGTGTATTCGATGCGATCCACACGCCCTTGCTCATGGAAAAGAGCGATCAGGGCACCCTGTTCATGAGGCAGCAATACATCGATGGGCGAGAGGGTTTCATAAAGTTTACGATTTACTGCAACCAGCAACTCTTCCATGCCTTGCCGGCGCAATGCCGAAACAGCAACCGCGTCCTCGAATTTCTCAAGCGCTACCTGCGCGACACCTGGATTTTCGAAGCGATCGATCTTGTTCAATACCGTCAACATAGGAATATGATCCGCACCAATCTCTTTTAGAGTCTCTATCACAGCCTCAGCCTGTGCGTGTACGTTTGGATGCGTAACATCAACCACATGGAGCAAGAGGTCAGCCTCTCTGATTTCTTCCAATGTTGCTTGGAAAGCTTCCACCAAGGTCGTCGGCAACTTTTGGATAAAACCTACTGTGTCAGTGAATAGAGCTTCACGCCCGCCGGGTAGGTCTACTTTACGCGTGGTTGGGTCCAACGTCGCAAAAAGCTTATTGGCAACATACACATCCGACTCAGCCAAGGCATTAAGCAATGTGGATTTGCCCGCATTGGTGTAACCCACCAACGCAATTACTGGAACACGCGCCCGTTTGCGTTGCGCACGGTAGCGCCCACGATGTGCGCGCACCTTTTCCAATTCGTCCTTTAGCTTGGAAATACGCCGGCCGATTTCGCGCCGGTCCGAATTCCAGCTGCGTCTCGCCCGGGCCTCGCAGACCCACGCCTCCTACCCCGCCGGAGCGACCTCCGCCCCCGCCGGCTTGGCGGGCCAAGTGCGTCCACGCGCGCGTCAGGCGCGGTAGACGGTATTCATACTGCGCAAGTTCTACTTGAAGGGCGCCTTCGTGTGTACTGGCATGTTGGGCAAAGATGTCAAGGATAAGCGCCGTACGGTCCACTACGCGGCGGCCTTCGCCGAAAATCTCCTCCAATTCCCTTTGGTGCCGTGGTGATAATTCATCATCAAAGAGAATAACACTGGCGTTCAACTCCTCCGCCAAAGCTTTGACCTCTTCGACCTTACCTTTGCCTATCATTGTCTTGGGATTAGGGCTGGCCAGATGCTGCGAAGTCTGGCCCACGACTTCGAGACCGGCCGTGCGCGCCAAAACCGACAACTCTTCCAGCGAATCCTCCAGGGATAGCAAAGAATGCCAACCCTCAATCTGGACTCCCACGATAAGGGTGCGTTCAAACGCTCCTTGAAGTTTTAGCCTACGGGGTTTAGCCATATCCTCAGAGTCTACTTCTGTAGCCAGCCGGCGATGCGTTCGGATCCTTCTCGGATGCGGGCAATATCCGTGACCAGCGAAATGCGGAAATACCCTTCGCCGGCTTCACCAAATACTACGCCGGGGGTGGTGCTCACAGCGATATCCTCCAACATCCGAGCGCAGAAATCCATGCTGGGTTCCCCTCCGGGAACTGGCGCCCATACGTACAGCGAAGCCTGTGGAGGTGCCACGCGCACGCCCGAACGGTGCAGCGCATCAATAACGGCGTCCCGCCGTTCCTGATAGGTGCGGTTTCTTTCGGCCAACCAGGATTGGTCCCCCAACATGGCCGCTTCGCCAGCGGCCATCAGGGGTGCGAAGATGGCTGAATCTTTCTGGCTCTTGTACGTTTCTATGAACCTCACCACGTCGGGTTGCCCCACAACCATTCCCACCCGCCAGCCAGCCATGTTATAGGTCTTGGACAGCGAATTGAACTCTACCGCCACCTCTTTGGCCCCAGCTGCCTGCATTAAGCTGGGCGCCCGATAGCCATCGTAACCCACATCGCAATACGGGTTGTCGTGAGCCAGCAGGATGTTGTTTGCTTTGGCAAACGCCACGGCGCGGTCAAAGAAAGCCAAATCGGCGATAGCCCCCGTCGGATTGTTAGGGTAATTCATCCACAGGATTTTGGCCCGTTTAAGTACACCCGCCGGGATGGTATCAAAATCAGGCAAAAATGCATTTTCTTCCAGCAAGGGCATGAAATACGGCTCAGCGCCAGCAATTTCCGCGCTTATAGCATAGACAGAGTAGCCAGGGTCAGGCACCAAGGCCACATCTCCGGGGTTTAGGAAAGCCTGATTTAGCCCGAAAAGCCCCTCTTTTGAACCGATCAGGTCGATCACTTCAGATTTGGGGTCCAAGTCCACTTCAAAGCGCTTTTTGTAATACTCAGCCACCGCTTTGCGGAATGGCGCCGTCTGGCCGAGAGTGTAGCCATGCGTATCAGGCTTGCTGGCTGACTTCGAACATGGTCTCGATAATAAAACCAGGAGGCGGGAGATCCGGACTGCCGATATCAAGGCGGACGACATCGGTCCCACTCGCCTTCATTGAAGCGATGCGTTTGCCCAAATCGGCAAAAAAGTACGGTTTGATTTGAGCAATGCGCTCGGCTGGCTTGAACATTGAACTAGTGTAAGGCAGGTTTTCCTTTTTGCCAACTGTGAAAATTAGCGCGAAAGCAACCAGGCAAGCATGGTATCCCCAACTGCCTTCAGGCTGCCCGCCGAAATCTTATTCAAGGTATCTTCCTGAGTATGCCAATAAGGGTAATCAAAATCGATGACATCGACTGCCGGGATGCCCTTTTCCAGGAAAGGTGAGTGGTCATCATACATGCTGTATTTGACCGAATCTATAAAGACTTTCCCATAACCCAACTCTGCCGCTTGTTCCCAAATACTAGCTCGTAAAACCGGGTCAGAATTGGCTTCCTGGTAGATCTGTAGGTCCGCGTCCCCGATCATATCCAGCACGATTACCCCGTCAGGTTCTGCAATCAGAGAACTGGCAAAAGCGCGTGAGCCCAGCAGCCAATCCCAACCAGCAATGTCCCCGCTATCCTCGGCATCGAACATAACCAGCCAAACCTGCCCGTTAAGCCGCTCGGGAAGAATACGTGCCAATTCCATCAAAACTGCCACCCCCGAAGCCCCATCGTCTGCTCCTGGCACCGGCTGCAAGCGCCCGTCCGCATCGCTGTCCTGGTCCGCCAACAAACGGCTGTCGTAGTGCGCCCCTACAACGTACCAAGGGCTGCCTGAACCGCGCTTAGCCACTACATTGCGGACCGTGTGCCCCAGGCTCTGGCTTTCCTGAACCGTAACGTTCCACCCGAATGCTTGCAGCCCTTTCACCATCCACCGGATGACAGCGTCGTGCGCCTCAGTATCAGGGACGCGGGGACCCAATGACATTTGATATGCCACATCCTCTAAGGCCTTTGACGCATCAAATTCCGCGGGCCGATTTCTGCTGGCCGCGACCGTGAGCGTTAAGCCCAGGCAAACAAGAGCCACAGAAACAATCCCAATAAATAGGGCCTTCTTTTTAGTCATTTTTTACGCTATTGGCTATGCGAAGTTACGTGCCGGAACGGACATAGCTTCATTTTCGCTAATCCACACTTCCAAATCCTTCAAGGCTCGTTCTGCGTAAGCCTGGGCTCTCTGCCGCCGACCTGACTTCCCGGTCAACTGCAACGGAGGCAGGATGCCGAAATTTGCTTTCATGGGTTGGAAATCCGCTGCTTCGGCATGGGTGACGTAGTGACACAACGCCCCCAACATGGTGGTCGGCGGCAGTTCGACGGACGCCAGCCCCTGATGCTGACGGGCGGCATTCGTACCTGCCAACCACCCGGTGGCAATATTTCCTACATAGCCTTCTACACCGGTGATCTGTCCAGCAAAGTATAGGTCCTGTCTTGCCCTGAATTGCAGGGTGGCGTCCAACAACGCTGGGGAGTTGATGAAAGTGTTCCGGTGCATTTGTCCGTAGCGCTCAAAGTGCGCATTCTCCAAACCTGGGATCAGCCGGAATACACGCTTTTGCTCACCGAATTTCAAGTTGGTTTGAAAGCCAACCAGGTTGTACAAAGTACCTGCCAGGTTGTCTTGACGCAACTGCAGAACCGCGTAAGGTCGCCTGCCCGTGCGCGGGTCCTCCAAGCCTACCGGGCGCATGGGGCCAAACGCAAGCGCCCGTTCCCCGCGCTCGGCGATTACCTCGACGGGTAAGCAGCCCTCGAAAAATTCGTGCGCCCCGGCACGCACACCCTCTTTCACAGCCTGCTCGAAACCGCGTAACTCAATGCGTTCCGCCGCTTTCAATTCGGCTACGAAGCGGTCGTATTCATCTCGAGTAAACGGGCAATTGAGGTAATCCCCTTCTTCCTCGTGTCCCCGGTCATAGCGCGAAGCCCGGAAAGCAATATGTCCATCAATCAAGTCAAGGCTGACAATCGGAGAAATAGCATCGTAGAAATACAGATGTTGCTCCCCGCTTAGTGCCGCAATGGCTTGTGACAGCCTCAAGGAAGTTAGCGGCCCTGAAGCGATTACACAAAGGCCATTTGGGATTTCAGACATCTCTTCACGAATCAACTGGATATTTGGGTGACTTTCAACAGCCTGGGTCACAGCTTGGGCGAAACCGTCCCGATCCACTGCCAGCGCCCCGCCCGCAGGCAGAGCATGCGCCTCAGCTATACGCAATAATAAAGACCCCAGCAGTCGCAACTCATTCTTCAATACGCCTGATGCCCGGTCAGGTAGATCCGAGCCCAGCGAATTGGAACAAACCAGCTCCGCCAGAGAATCCCCAACGTGCGCACCGGTGGGCATGGCTGGGCGCATCTCGTATAAAGCCACCTGCAAGCCGCGTTCAGCAGCTTGCCATGCAGCTTCACTGCCAGCTAGGCCTCCCCCTACAACAGTTAAGTCAACACGCTTATCGGGCATTTCGCCGATTCTATCAAATTGGTTTGGCATAGAACTTGCATCTATATAAGCAAATCTCTATAATCCCAATCCTCAGGAGCAGCAATATGGCACTGACATCCGCATCTCAAATCCTCTACCAGGGCGCCCGCCAGCGGCCTCAGGCTACGGCCCACCTGGCACAGACAATGAGCCTTCTCGGTTTGAATTCCCAGGAACTCAGCCAAAAGATCGAGGCCACCCTGGCGGCCAACCCCGCCCTGGAGCTGCTGGAGGGCCGCCACTGCCCTACCTGCGGACGCCTTCTGCGCACCGAGCCATATTGCCCACATTGTGTGGGCGCAAAGTCCATGACCAGCCAAGGCAACGAACCCGTGGTGTTTGTGGCCCCACCCGAAAGCGGTTTCGGCCGCGAAGGACGCAGCGGCGAAGAATTACCTGAGGACTACAGCGGGGCTCAACCCGGAGACTCTGGCCAGCTACGTGCTGCGCCAGATAGCCACGGAATTGGATGCTTCCGAACAGGAGATTGCCGCCCATATTCTCACCAGCTTGGATGATGATGGGCTGGTCACCGTGCCCTTGCTCGAGATTGCCCGCTTTCATCATGTGCCTCTTGTAACCGTCGAAGAGGTAGCCAAACGCATCCAAACCGCCGACCCCCTGGGTGTTGGAGCGAGCAGCCCTAGCGAAGCCCTATTGGTTCAACTGGAAATGTTAGGCAATCAAGCCCCCAACGCCGAGTTGTGCGCCAAAGCTGTTCGTGAGGGCATGGGCATGTTGGGCAAGCACCAATATGCCGAGTTAGGCCACCTGCTGGGCGTCAGCAAAGCCAAGGCCCAGCAGATCGCTGAATTCATCACAAGCAACCTTAGCCCCTACCCTGCCCGCGCCCACTGGGGCAGCCTGCGCACTCCCAACACCGATAACCCCAGCACCTATTCCCGCCCCGACATCATTGTCCATTCTCAAGAAGATGGGCGCTTCATGGTCGAGGTGATGTGGCCGCTGCGCGGCTTGCTGCGGGTGAACCCGCTATTCCAAGAAGCTCTGCGCGAGGCCCCCGAAGACAAGGCCGAGCAATGGAAGATCGACCTGGAGCAGGCCAGCCTGCTGATCAAGTGCCTGGCCCAGCGCAATCACACTATTGTGCGCCTCATGCAGATCTTGGCTGTCCTGCAACGCAAATTCATCTTGCGCGGCGATGCCTTCTTAAAGCCTGTAACCCGCGCCAGCATCGCCGATGAACTGGGTGTACATGAATCCACCATTTCTCGAGCCGTAGCAGGTAAATCCGTTGAGTTGCCATCCGGCAAGATCGTCCCTCTGGCGCAGTTTTTCGACCGCAGCCTGCACATCCGCACGGCCTTGAAGAAGATCATCAAAGATGAACCCAAGCCGCTGAGCGACACGAAGCTGGCTACCATATTGGAAAAACAAGGCTTCTCGGTTGCGCGGCGTACCGTGGCCAAATATCGTATGATGGAAGGCATCTTGCCCGCACATATGCGCAAGGCGCAAGCCATCTAACTATGACCATTTCCGGCATCGGTGAACTTCCGCTGTTCAAGCGGCGCAGCTCAGGCACTCAAGAGCTGGAAGCCCTGCTGGATTTGCTTCCCCAGCCTACACTGATCGCCGATGCACATACTCGCCGCATCCTTTTTGCGAACGCTCAAGCGACTCAGCTAAGCGCCTATACTCGCCACGAGCTCGGGGAACTCGACCTACCCACCCTGCTCCCCGATTTGAATTCGGAGGACCTGCATCCGCAAGAGTCCCGCCCATCCCCGCGTCCAAAAATTAGTCATGCGCAGCAGCCGCCAGACCCATGTTGCGGTAAAGGTAGATGAGTTGGGTGGTGCTGAAAACTGGCTGGCCATCAGCCTGCTGCCCCCAAAGATCAATGAACAGAGTCCCCAGGTAATTGAACAGCAACGTTGGGAAGCCTTGCACATGCTTTCTTTGGCCGCCCAACAGCAACACCTGCCCGCCTGTTATCGCCAGGTACTGCAGGCGGGAACCCTGCTTACCGGGGCGGCTTATCTAGCCCTCTATTTGCCTGCTCCCGGCTCCACCTTACAACGCGAGGCCGAGCTGGGTACGGGATTCGAATTCTCGCAATTGCTATCCTCCGCCGACCTGGGGCCCCTGCGCACTCCCCGCATCTGGCAGCCTGGGCGGCAATTGGAGACCTCATTATATAAACTGGCCCACGCTGCCAAACTAAGCTACACGGCTAGCACACCCCTGGACGTGACCAACCCTAGCTCCGGACTGCTGGTGGCGGCGCACCCCGATGGATTGCCACCCGCTGATCTGCTCACCATGCTGCAGATCCTGGCCGCTACCATCGAGACAGCCCGCCTGCATGCCCAAGTCACCATGGCCATGCAAGCCGACATCCGGCGTTTGACCCAGAGTGAAGCAATTGGAGAAGTCCTCCAAACCCAGGTTCAAGATGGGGTTCTATTCGTGGACCAGGATCTAATGGTGTTGGAGATCAACCCGGCGGCTGAAAACATGCTTGGCTACACTTCCGCCGAGGTGCACGGGCGCGCAGCCAACGATGTGCTAGTAAGCAGCCAATCACTGATGCCTGCGATGGAACTGGCACTTGCGCAGCAGAGTTCGATCGCCATCGGCGAACGCAAGTTACACCGCCGGGACGGCTCCGAATTTCTGGCCTCTTTGCGCGTGGCCGCCGTCGCCTCCGGAGAAGACACTCACTCTGTGGCAGTTATATTCACCGACTTAAGCGAGCACGAGGCCTTCCACTTGCAAGCCCAGCAGCTCCAGCAGCGTGCTTGGCTTGGCGAGATAACCGCATATTTTGCCCACGAAGTGCGCAACCCCATCAACAACATCAGCACCGGATTGCAGCTCATGCAGATCAGCCTGCCAGAGCAAGACCCCATGCAGGAGCAGATAACCCGTCTTCTGGACGATTGTGACCGGCTGGACCATCGCATGAAATCCGTGCTGAATTTCTCACGCAATATTGAACATAACCCCCAGCCCATGGACATCGCGGAGTTCTCTCAAGCCCAGTTGGACCGCTGGCGCCCGCGCATGGTTCGCAAAAACATCAAGGACCATTTGCAAGTTTCCCCGGACACGCCTCCCGTATTGGGAGATCGGCGCGCCCTGGATCAGGTATTCACCAACTTGATCACCAACGCCATTCAAGCGCTTGAAGGCCAGCCAGACGGCATGCTGGCTGTCAAAATCGGTCCCAACGCCGAAGATCCCAACATGGTGGATGTTTTTGTTTCTGACAACGGTCCCGGGATTCCCGAAGAACTGCAAGAGCGCATCTTCGAACCTTTCTTCACCACCAAACAAAACGAAGGCACCGGCCTCGGGCTGCCCATCTCCCGACGCATTTTGTTGATGCACAAAGGAGAGATTCAGTTGGTGGAAAGCTTCCCTGGCGGTACATTATTCAAGATAAGCCTCCCAAGTTCCCCTGAAACAACCAAGGAAGGAACCTCGGCCGAATGAGCTTAAGTGTATTGATCGTCGACGACGAGAAAAATGCTCGCGAGAACATCGCCGCGTTCTTAACCAAAAAAGATTACGAAGTCTCTCAAGCTGAAAATATAAAATCCGCCCGAAAAGCCCTCGAGGAAGGTAGCGCCGACGTGGTATTGCTCGACGTTGAGTTACCGGATGGGCTTGGCACCTCCCTGCTGGAGGAAACCGCCTCCAATCTCAACCGCCCTCCCATCATCATTATCACTGCCCATGGTGACATCGATATGGCCGTGGAAGCCATGAAGAACGGGGCCCACGATTTTTTGCAGAAGCCAATCAAGTTCGACCGCCTGGAACAATCCATCCAACGTGCCGGGCAAACCGTGGCGATGCGCCGTGAACTCAATCACTTACGCCAGGCGCAGACCCACATGGATTTCGTACTTGGCCAAAGTGAGGCCATGAAATCCCTGATGACCCAGGCGGAGCGCGCCGCTCAAACGGCTGTCTCCGTCCTGATAACTGGCGAGACTGGTACCGGCAAAGAGGTCTTAGCCAAAGCCATTCATCGCCTGGGGCCGCGCGCCGATAAGCCTTTCATTGACATCAACTGCGCCGCAGTGCCCGCCATGACCATCGAGTCGGAACTTTTCGGGCACGAGGCCGGTGCATTTACCGGCGCGGACAAGCGCAAGCCTGGCCTCATGGAGATTGCCAACGACGGCATACTCTTCCTGGATGAAATCGCCTCCATGCCCGCTGACATGCAGAGCAAGCTGCTGCGCGCCTTGGAGGAACGCTCCTTCCGCCGTATGGGTGGAACCAGTCTGGTGAAGGTGGACGTGCAGGTGTTGGCTGCCTCTAACCGCGACCTGCCTACCATGATGAGGGACGGCGAATTTCGGGATGACCTTTATTACCGTTTGGGTGTGGTTCCTTTGAAGGTCCCCGCGCTGCGGGATCGCAAAATGGATATTCCCGAACTGGTTGGTTTCTTCGTTCAACAGAACAACCCGCGCATGGGTCTCAACATCCAGGATGTTTCCCCCAAGGCCATGGACGTACTAACCAATCACGATTGGCCTGGAAATATCCGTGAACTGCGCAACGTCATCGAGCGCGCCATGCTTTTCTGCGACGACGCCGTGATTGATGTAGCCCACCTGCCGGCCGAATTAACGGTGCCTAAGAAATCAAAAACTAAATAAATGGCGAGTCTAGTCGAACAATTTGGGATACTTCCCGGGGTCGGCTTCCCGCATCATCGCGTAAGTTTTATAGATAATGTCTTCCTCGTTGGGCTTTGACCAATAATTGCCGTCCGTTCCATAGGCAGGCCTGTGGGCCTTTGCCGAAAGCGTTTGCGGCGCCGAATCCAGCCACTTGTATCCGCCCTGCCTATCCAGCACTTCCTGCATCATGTAGGCCGTAGTCCCACCGGGAACATCCTCATCCAGGAATAAGACCCGATTGGTTTTTTTCACGGAATTGACAATTACTCCTGGAAGGTCGAAGGGGAGCAATGATTGCACATCTATGAGTTCTACCTCGACTCCCAGCGTAGCCAGTACTTCCGCCGCCTGCCCTGCAATCCGGCACAGCGGCCCATAGGTGGCAATGGTGATGTCGTTACCCGGACGTAGCACCTCGGGAATTCCCACAGGAACAGTGAATTCGCCAACGTTGTCTGGCAGCTTTTCCTTCAGGCGATAGCCGTTCAATACTTCAATGATCAAGGCAGGCTCGTCCGCCGCCAATAAAGTATTGTAAAAACCCACTGCCTGGGTCATATTGCGCGGTACCAGCAACAGCATCCCCCGCAACAAGTTAAGCGCCCCCGCAATCAACGATCCCGAATGCCAGATGCCTTCCAGCCTGTGTCCGCGCGTGCGCACAATTACAGGCGCCTTTTGCCCACCCTTAGTGCGCCAGGTCATGGTCGCGAGGTCATCTGACATGGTTTGCAAACCGTAGAGCAAATAATCCAGGTACTGGATTTCAGCGATGGGTCGCAGTCCGCGCATTGCCAGGCCTATTGCCTGGCCAATAATCGTGGTCTCGCGGATCCCCGTATCGGATACGCGCAATACGCCGTATTTCTCCTGCATCCCGGCAAAGCCCTGATTGACGTCACCCAAATATCCCAGGTCCTCTCCAAACGCCACCACGCGCGGGTCTCGCTTGAGCATGGCGTCAAACCCCCTGTTGACCACTTCGAAGCCGCTCAGCATGGGTGATTTGTCCGAATAGATTGGCTTAACTTCCGGCACTCGCTGAACGCTGCCGCTGTACAAGTCTGAATCGTAGCGGTCTTCAGCCACCCTATCTTGTTGGCTTTTCCACTGCACCAACAGGGTCTTGCCTGGCAGCACCTCGTCCTTCGTCATCACCATTGCCTTGCGATAGGCGATCATGAGGTCCTGTCGTAAAGGGTTTTCTATGGCGTTTAATTCATTAACCAGGTTCGCCACTTCTCCGGCGTGAACGGAATTGCCGACAACTTCCTCGAGCATATCGCCGAAGTCGGCGATCTCTTTGTGAATAGGCTCTTTGTAAGCTTCCCATGCCTTCTCACGAATAGTCTCCACCCTCACCCGTTCATCTTCATCCAACTTGTCCAACTCGGCGTTGGTGGCCAGTTTCTGCTTAACGATCCACTGGCGGAATTTACGCAAGCAGTCGAATTGCTCCTCCCATTTGAGCCGCTCAGCCGACTTGTAACGCTCGTGGCTGCCCGAAGTGGAATGCCCCTGCGGCTGCGTCAAGTCGGTGACATGGATAAGGGCCGGGACGTGCTCTTTGCGCGCCGTTGCAGTAGCCTTGGCATAGATCTCAACCAGGGCGGGGTAATCCCAACCAGCTACGCTGTACACATCGTAGCCATCGTGGCCATCCTGGCTGCGCTGGAATCCGCTCAGTATCCGCGACAGGTCCGCAGTCAATTGAAATTCATTTGGTACCGAGATGCCATAACCGTCATCCCAAATAGAAAGCACCATCGGCGCCTGCAGCACGCCCACGGCGTTAACCGTCTCCCAAAACATGCCCTCAGCGCAGCTGGCGTTGCCTATAGTTCCAAAAGCAACTTCGTTGCCCTTGTGTGAAAACTGGGTATAGTCCTTAAGCGCTTTGAGGTTCCGATACAAGTTGGAGGCATAGGCCAGCCCAACCAACCGCGGCATTTGCGCCCCTGTGGGAGATATATCCGAACTTACGTTGTAAATATCTGCAAGGTTCTTCCATGTTCCATCTGCGTTGAGCAGCCGTGTAGCAAAATGCGCGTTCATGGCCCGGCCGCCGGTGGCCGGCTCCGCCCCCAGATCCGTGTGCGCGTACAGTTGTGCAAAAAATTCAGCGATATTGGTTTGTTGGATTGCAAACATGAAAGTCTGATCGCGGTAATAGCCCGAGCGCCAATCGCCCTTCCGGAACGCCTTGGACATGGCGATCTGCGCCACTTCCTTGCCGTCCCCGAAGATGCCGAACTTGGCTTTGCCGCTCAGCACCTCGCGACGCCCTATCAGGCTGGCGTGGCGGCTGCGCGCAGCCAGGCGAAAGTCCTGCAGCACTTCAGCGCGTTGGTATTTTGGGGAGGCGACCTTCTTGGATTTTGGGGCCATCTGGATTTCCTGGCGAGAGAAAGGCGAGACTTGGCTAGTTTATCACAGCAACCAACCACGTTCCGCTCATTGATTTGCCCCTTTAAAGTGACAAACGCCTAGGTGAGGGGGGCACCCAAGCGTTTATCTGAAGCAAGTATATCTACGTGTTATGCACTGTCAAGCCTTTGGACTGGCCCCTATATTAGTATTTGCTTAAAATCAGCAAACCGATTTAGTCATGGAACTAGACAGGTTCACCAACGAGCAATACTGCTACCTGACCACCAAAGGTCGCCTCAGCGGCAATCCCCATCAGGTCGAAATCTGGTTCGGGCTCGAGGGGACCACCCTGTATCTTCTGTCCGGAGCTGGAGCCTCTTCCGACTGGGTCAAGAACTTGAAGGCCAATCCTCATATAACACTCCGCATCGCCAAGCAGACGTTCGATGGAATAGCCCACCTGGTATCCAACCGCCAGGAGGATGCCACTGCTCGTCGCCTGCTAGCCGCTAAATATTACAAATGGCGCGAGGGCCAACCTCTAAACGACTGGGCCGGTCATGCCCTGCCAGTGGCTGTTGATTTACAAGGTTAACCCGCCATGTCTGCAGACGGGAGTGATAAGTCCCGGAATGCGGGGGAGACCAGCCCAAATATGCCAACCAGAATGCATGCAGCCGCGGAAAATCCAATCACGTAGGTTGAGGATGTAAAAGCCAACAAGATCCCACCTAAGGCCAATCCAAGCGGGGAACCACCTGTCAGCAGCGTGGAACCAGCACCAAAAACCCTGCCCAATTGGTTCTTCGGCACACTGCGCTGCAACAGCGTCGTTTCCATCGGCGTATACGGCCCCCACATCAAACCACCCAATAAAAGAAAGCTGCAGGCAAGCCAAAGCTCATTGATAAATACCATTGGTAATAGGCTCAAGCCCCATAGCAGCGCAATCAATGGCAAGGCTAGCCCCAAGCGCATTCGCCTGCTGAGCGCCGCGCTGCTCAATGTACCCATGATTGCGCCAATTGCTAAGGCGGACCAAAGCAACCCGTAGCCAGCGCGCATCCGTCTGCAAGACCGCGTCGCTATAAATTGGCAGCGCAGCTTCTAGCGGACCGTAAGAGAAAAAGAAAACCATGCTTAGCATGGTGGTATAGCGCACAACCTTCATATCCCAAAGCTGCCGCATCCCAAGGCGTTCGGAGAGCCGTACCAGGCTGGTCGGTTGAACCCTCCCAAACTCGGGAAGCGTGACCGCAACAACTGCCATCACCACAAATGTTCCAGCGTCGATTAGAAGCACTGAGGGACCGCCAAACAACGCAACCAGAATCCCGGCGATGGCGGGTCCGACTACCAAAGAAAGGTTAATGCTAAAGGACGTCAGCATATTTGCCGCATCCAGGTCTCTTTCGTCGACCAGCTCAGGCAGAATGCTGCCGCGACCCGACTTCCGTAGCAGGCGCTAACATGCCAGCCAGGAAAGTCAGCAGGAAAAGCACCCATAACCCCAGGCTGCCCCACCAATACAGGAGTGGAATTAGACCAAAAAGGGCGGCTCTAAGAGCATTATCTATGGCCATGATAGTTTTGGGTTGGAATCGATCGATCAGCGACCCAATCACTGTGCTTGTCAAGATCGCAGGCAGTTGCAATGTAAGTAGAATTCCGGCCGTAGCCGTAGCTGAGCCGGTGATTTGGAGCATGAACCAGGGTAATGCGATAAGGGTGAAGGCATCACCGCATAGCGATATCAGCCTGCCTGCCCAAAGTCGGCCGAAAGCAGGATAACGGTATAGCAAACCAAAAGAATGCCAAAGGCGGTTTTTCATTTTGATTTTGCCCAATATCGGCAAACACGTCTTATTTGCGCGTTTTCGACGTATTCAGTTTCACGGCTTCCCGGATGATTTCCGACAATCCCGCTTCATTTACATCGCTATCTTCGTGGAAATCTATGGCCCGTACGCCTTTGCTGTCCAAGCGCGGCATTAAATGAGCCCCTTTGGATCACGGATCTGGGCGCCCTTGGGGAACGTCAGCCGCACAGCCTTTTTGAGTGTATCCGCCAAGCACAAGTTCCCGTCACGAGCCCAAACAGGCACCCCCTGCGGTTTGGAGGGTTTTTTCCATTTCACTTCCTCAACCATGTCAGGGTTGGCTTGATTGATCACCTTCCGCAATTGCGCCAATTTCTTGCCGCGCCAGTCCCCTGCCATCTTGATGATCCCGTCTATCTGCTCAGCGGCAGACGGTTCTTTTGAAAAAGGGCTCATTCCGGCACCTGTCCTTTACTCACACGTATTGGGCGGTGATCGATTGTTTGGATTTCTTTAACTCCGCAGGCGTCCCTTCGAATACCACCTCTCCCCCGTGGCTGCCGCCCTCAGGGCCCAGGTCGATGACCCAATCCGCGTTGCGCACCAAATCCATATTGTGTTCGATGACGATCACAGTATTCCCGCCATCTACCAGTTTGTTGATGATCCCCAACAGCAAGGCCGTGTCGGACTTATGCAATCCGGTAGTAGGTTCATCCAGCACGTAGACGCTGCCTTGCTTGTGCAGCTCGCTGGCCAGCTTTATACGCTGGCATTCGCCGCCCGAGAGTGTGTTGAGTGGCTGGCCCAGGGTCAAATAATCCAGTCCCACTTCGCTCATCGTCTGCAATATCTGGGTCACCTTCGGGATGCTGAAAAATTCCAGCGCTTCCCTAACGGTCATTTCCAGCACGTCGGCAATGGATTTGCCATCCAGCTTGTAAGCCAATACCTCGTCCTTGAAGCGCCGGCCACGGCATACTTCGCAGGGCGACTTGATTACATCGAAGAAGGACAGTTCTGTATACACCACGCCCAGTCCTCCGCAGTTCTCACACGCGCCTTTGGAGTTGAAACTGAAAAGTCCCGCGTTTACGTTATTAGCGTTGGCGAAAGCCTTGCGCACCTCATCCATGATGCCGGTATACGTTGCCGGGTTGGACCGCGAGGAGGCCCCTACCGGGGATTGGTCGACTAAAATGGCATCCGGGTGCTGGCGTAAGAACACCTCATCGATCAGCGAACTCTTGCCCGAGCCAGCCACCCCGGTGACCAGCGTCAATACGCCCACAGGGATTTCTACGTTTAAATCCTTAAGGTTATTGCGCTTTGCGTTTTTGATTTTAAGTGTTTCTTTGCTCTGGCGCAATTCGTTTTTGAGCGGCGTGGCCTCTTTCATGAACTTGCCGGTCAACGTATCCGCCTCCAGTAGCTGCGCATAAGTCCCCTCGAACACGATCTCTCCGCCCAGGCTTCCGGCCCGGGGACCGACGTCCACGATGTGGTCGGCCACCTTGATTACGTCGGGGTCATGCTCAACCACCAGTACCGTGTTTCCTTTATCGCGAAGCTTCTGCAGCAGCTCGTTTAGGCGGTGCACATCCCGCGGATGCATACCCACGCTGGGCTCGTCAAAGATGTAGATTACGTCGTTCAAGCTGCTGCTCAGATGCTTGACGATCTTGATACGCTGGGCCTCACCGCCAGAGAGGGTGGAGGTTTCGCGATCCAGGGCTATGTATCCCAGGCCGATGTCGATGACGTTTTGTAAGCGCTCCATTAGGACATCCACCATAGGCTTGGCCTCAGCATCCCTTATGCCCTTGATCAAGCCGATCAGGTCCCCCACCTCCATGGCCGAGAAGTCTGCAATGTTATAGCCGTTGATCTTGCAGCTCAAAACGGATTTGTTGAGCCTTGCCCCGTGGCACGCAGGACACGGGCCCTCTACCATAAAGGGTGCCATAATCTTTTGAGTCCGTTCGGAATAGGTCTTCAGGTCTTTCCTTATGTACTTCTTGGTGAATTTCTCAAGGACGCCTTCATAAGTCAGATTGATGGTTTTGCCACCCATATCAACCTTGACCTTGCGGTCTTTACCATACAACAACAGGTCCAATTCTTTCTTGTCGTATTTGGAGAGCTGCTTATTGTTGTCAAAAAAGCCGCTGGTCTTATATAGGTTATTCTCCCACTCTGCACCGGGAAGTTGAATGGGGTTTTCATTCAGCGATTTCCTCATATCCAGGATTTTGTCCATCGCTGGCTGCAGCTTGCGGCCCAGCCCGTTGCATTCGGGGCACCAGCCTATCGGTTCGTTGAACGAAAAGACATTCGGGTAGCCAAGGAAGGGTTTGCCGACCCGCGAGAACAACTGGCGCAGCACGGTGTAAATATCTGTGATCGTGCCCACGGTGGAATGCGAGCCGCCTCCCAGGCGCTTCTGGTCCACCACGATCGCCATACCGAGGTTATCGATGCTATCGGCATCCGGCTGGGAGTAGCGTGGCAGGAAATTGCGCACAAACATGCTGAAGGTCTCGTACAGTTGCCTTTGCGCCTCTGTGGCGATGGTGTCGAACACGATGGAAGACTTGCCCGAGCCTGACACGCCAGTGAAGATGGTGATCTTGCGCTTGGGAATGCGCAAGGTCACGTCTTTCAGGTTATTTTCGCGGGCGCCGTGGATCTGGATATATTCCTGTGGCATGAGGCTTCTGAATTTCCTTCGTTGTGGCCTTTTCTAGCTCACAGCCTTTTTCACCAGCTTGATGACCTTTTCTTCCTCAAATTTGCCCATGCTCCTCAAGGCAAAACCCACCGGCCATATGTCGCCTTCGTCAAGATTGGCAGCGTCTTGGAACTCAAGTGTTGCGTATCTAGTTTTAAACTTAGTGGCAGGCTTGAAGGAGCACACCACTTTATCATCTTTGGCGTAAGCGGGCATACCGTACCATGTTTTGGGCGAAAGCACGGGCGCGTTGGTAGTGATGATCTCGTGCACGCGCTTGGCCAAATTGCGATCCGGTTGCGGCATAGCGGCAATGGCGTCTAAGCACGCCTGTTTTTCCTCTTCCCTGGTGGCGGCCGCTTTGCGTTCTTTGGCGCGTTCCTTCACTGCGGCTTTTTCTTCGGCAGTGAAGCCTTGATTTTTATTTGTACCCATTCAAATCTCCTTTACATCGATGCGACGTGGTCCGCCAGCGCTTCAAGGGCCTGCATAGCACCCACGATGGCGCCGTATTTCATAGCGGCCTCGCGTTCCTTGGCGGATACAAAAACCAACTGCAGGGTGACTTTGGTCTTTCCACCCTCTTCGTCAAAGGTCACATTGCTGCGCACTGAATTCGCGTTCTCGAGGTCAGGGCGAAATTCATAGACCAATCTGCCTGGTTTGTCGATTTCAACGAACTGGACAATGTATCGAAACATAACATTCCCGCGGCTGGGCTGGCTATAGAGCCATCTGCCGCCGGGCCTCACGTCCATTTCCTGCGTCTTGCCATCTTTCGGAAGCCACCATTTCTCAATATGCTCGGGTTCCGTAAAGGCCGCAAAGACCGTTTCGCGGGGCGCATCGATCACGCGGCTGGTCACGATCTCTCGGTCTGCCGTTTTATCTGCCATTCTCACATCCTTCTGGTGTCTCCATTGGGTTCCAGTTAGTCTTGACGCAGCCCGAGTTCATTACCGGACGCATCCACAACGCTGGCCACTCGTCTGCTTCCGCCTACGTTCTTTATTTCTTGATGCACTTTGCCTCCGGCTTTCACCAGAGCCGCCAGACTGACCTCGATATCGACGACATCGATGTATGCGACTGGCTTCGCCGCTTCCGGCTGCGTCGAGGTAGGAACGAGGCCCACCTCCTGACCTCCGACCCTGTAGCCCACATAGTAGGGCTCGTCCACATAAGGCTCCGTGCCAAGAAAAGCCCCGAACAGGGTCTTGGCCTGAGACAGATCTTTTACGGTGTAAACGAACAACTTGATTTCTTGTGCTGAGTTCATGATTTTTTCTCCTTTTCAACGTCTTCCTGCTGAGCGAAATGAAGCATCCATCCTGCCCAACACCTGACTTAGGTAACCTTATTGGCTTCTTATACTTCAAGCTAGCTGTGTCTATCTTCTTGTATTTTGCGTAAATAGTCCTCCAAACGATCGAAGCTTTCTTCCCAATTTTCCCGGTAGCGTTCCAGCCATACGGAAACATCCTTCAGCGGCTCGGCCTTCAACTGCGCTGGCCGCCATTGAGCTTCTCGCCCACGCTCGATCAATCCGGCATGTTCCAGCACCTTCAAGTGCTTGGAGATAGCCGGCATACTGATCTTAAAGGGCTCGGCAAGCTCCTTCACCGTGGCCGGGCCCCGTGCAAGCCTAGCCAACATTGCCCGGCGAGTTGGGTCGGCCAAGGCGGAAAAGGTCAGACTAAGGGTATCGTTCACAATTTGTATCGCACCAATTTCTTTATTATCCAATTAGCTAAATAGTAAACTATAGGCGAAAAAATGTCAAGCCCACTTTCAAAGTTAAGAAACGAGGAATATATAAACCAAGGGGGGTTTGTAGCCGGGGTGAGATTTGAACTCACGACCAAGGGAAAATGAGAAACGCGTCTATTTGGCCTTTGGTTGTTTGGCAGCCAACACACTTTGCACGGAGGGGCTAATTGGCTTATCTGTACGATGAATACATCCGTACCAACAGCAGGGTCGCCGCATTCCCTCTTTGAGTTCCGTCCGCACCCTTTCGACGTGCTCCGCTCTGGTTGCCGGCTTCTTAACCGAGATCACCCAGCATATCCATTCGTTACGTGCAAGGGGTGTCAGGCCGTTCCATATTGCAATCGCCTCCGGATCGGAAGACAGCGCCTTTCGGAGATCTGATGGCACGTTATGCACAATGCCAGTTGCGACTTTTCTTTCAGTCACATTACTCCCGTCTTAGAACAACTGTGGCAAAACCCATGGGCCCTTTTTATACTGGCAAAAATCAGTGGCGAGGGTGAGATTTGAACTCACGACCAAGGGCTTATGAGTCCCCTGCTCTACCACTGAGCTACCTCGCCGATTGCAGAGCGGCGCGAGTTTACTATGCGGGTAAAGGCTTGTCAACAAGGGGGCGCGAATTATTGAAATTGCGGATACTGCGCCAGCACAACCTGAAGCACAACAATCTCATCCGGGCCAAGCAGCCACAGCACTTCGGACCCGTGCGCATATAAGCATGCCCGCTGCCCGCTACCCAATCGGCACAGCCCGCTTCCTATGGGGCTGCCTTGGTCCGAAAACCGCAAGGACAGGTAATCCTGCATGGCTGAACTGAGTTCACTCGCTTCGAGTTGATTGTCCATAATCCAATGTTCCGCCAAGACCGTGGCCCCATCCGCCTGCCGCACGTACGCCTGGAAAAAGTCGCCGCCCCACCCGGCAGCGGCTGAGGCCGCCTGCTCCTCTGGGATGTGCGCGGTCGCCTGGGCGCCATGGGAAAGCAGTAGATAGGTTGACCATTCCCCCAGCGTACCTGTGCCAAGCGGAGTCCATCCTGAACCCAGTGCTGATCCTGCTGAGTTATCGGACAATACCTGGGGGCCTTCTCCCGCCGCATATTTCTCAGGATGCAAGATCTGTTCGCTGCTGGCAGGTGGATTTGCATACAGGCCATTTACTCCGTCCCAGCCGCCCAAGTCAAAAATGCTCTTTACGAAACTGAGGCCTTGCTGGTACGGGAATCCCAAATCCAACTTCACGAAATCCGGAGGCTGTTGGGCCTGAATAAAAAGGGCTCCATCAGAGAGGCCGCTTACTTGCTGAGCCAAATCATTACCCCCGTTGGCCTGCAGCCACTGCTCTCCCATAAAGGCGCTGTCACCAAACGCAAGCGCTTTTAACGCCCGACAGGCGTCGGAAAGAAGGGAGCAGTTAGCAAGGTTCTCTTCGAGAGTTGGCGAATTCGACCTTTCCAGTGCCCTGTCAAATAACCTTGCATAGAGGTAGCTGGGAAGTCCGGTAAGCGAATCTCCAGCAACATAAATTCTGTTTTCGCTGGGCAGGTAGAAACCACCCAGGGGATCTGCGTGACTGTTCAATTCATAATCGAGCAGATGGTCATTGGCTCCGAGCAGCCCAAACGCTTTAAGCACGCCTTCGGCGTCTCCCAATTGTTGAGCCTTAGTTTGGTCCAAATAAGTATTCGCCAAAAGTGCTGCAGCGGACTCCGTTGGAATGAGCGCATTCTCTACCCCTACCTGCTCCATCCCCCGCAGTCCGCTAACGGCCTGGGCAATGGCCTCCATCTGGGCCTGTGTCTGCGTATCAGGAGCGGACAGCGACGAAATCTCCGCCGATGGGGTGGTCTGAGGCTCAGCAGCGTTTTCGCCGGCGGGGGTCCAAGTGGGCGCCAGAGTGCGCGAGGCGATTGCCACTGGTGAACCCGGCGTGTTCAAGGGCCGGTTTGAAAAAAGCAGGAAACCAACATAAGCGGCGCCCAGTACTACCAAAAGAAGCATGACCTGAGCCAATATTCTCAGGGGGCCCCCACCCTTTTTCTCGGCTTCCATTTCACCCCCCGTTAAGTACTCAGCGGAAGGGGGCTGAGCAACCTCTTCGCGAAGAGTTTGCTCAGCAAGCGATTCACCTTCAGCGTCCCTAGGATTTACCTTTGCCGAGGGGATCGGGGAAGCAGGAGTTACAGGCGGTTCCGAAGACTTGCGGGAAGGTGTGCCTTCTTTCCCGCCGGCCTCAGCAGGGGATGGCGGCTTATCCTGTGTCCCGGCCTCGAACTTTTCGCCGCGCAATTTCTGCAAGCGCATACGTGCTTTTGCAAATTCCGGATCGACTTTAATGCTTGCACTAGGGCATACTGTTGGCGCGCCGGATCATCCAGCGTGTAACTCAGCAGGAACCAGGCAGTCGCATTCTCCGGTTCAGCCCGCAGCAACTCAACCAGAAGGGGACGGGCTTTTGCCGTCCGCCCTGCTTTGACAAGTTCCAACGCTTTTCGTAAGGTACCGCTGGTATTGCTGTCCATCGGCATGATTATACTGATTTAGGCAATTGAGGTTGAAAAACAAAAAAGCGGACTGTAGAAACTACAGCCCGCTCAGGGGTTGATACGCTCCTCATTATCCATCATCATCTTCTTCAGGCTCCTCATCTTCCACATCGTCATCTCCCCAATCTTCCTCCTCTTCGCCTTCCGGGATAAATCCCGCCTCCTCCCAATCCTCCTCCAAAAACTCATTCCCCTCCCAGGCGTCTTCGGCCTCAACCTCCCCGGTTGGCGAATAGGTCAAACAACCTTCTTCGGGGTCCAATTCGGTAGCTGCTGCAGCGCAGTACCCCTCGTCGAGAAAAACGCAGTCAGCGTAATGGCAGCGTATCCTAGGCATGACCCTATCCTAAACGGTTTCCATCGTCTTTTGAAAACGCAGAACAGAAATAATGAACATGGCCAAGAGTATAAGCGCCGAGAGCGCACAGAAGGGGCAAATAGCATGAATGACGAAGAGTTCCAGATAGCTCAGATAAATAGAATAAAGCAAGCCAAAAAAGGAAAGTCCCAGGATGATCAAAGGGCCGTTTTCGCCTAAGAATTCCTGGCGAGTTTCCAGAAACAAAACTACCAGCATGACTGCATAAGTCCCCGCTCCAAACAATGAAATCGGAATGCCACCAATCGTTGAATAGACGCTGGTATTCACTATCTCGCATTGGTCTCCGGCCACGCAAACGCCTCCGGCTAATAATTTGACGTAAGTCAAATACAAGGCATCGCACAAACCCAATACACCCAAACCGATCAGTGCTTTTCTAAGCAAACCAGCTCCAAAATCAAAAAGGCCAGACTTCCACTTGAGAACCTGCAGGCAAATTCATTACGCCCGCGGGCACTACCATCAGACCATCTGCCCGCACGAGCGAGTAAAGATTACCTGAACCCTGATGGCCTGTCAATAATATTCCAGGGATATCTTCACCGTAATCAATTTGAACGCGGAAAAGGATTCGCGGCCATCAGAGCTAATGTCCTCGGTTGTTTGTGCTTGCAATACCTTGCGCTTCCAGTCCACCACACCTCCCATTTTTTGCAGAGCAGAACGCACGAAAACCTCAAAGCCTACGAAAGCCGAAACCGGATTGCCTGGCAATCCAACATATGGGACCTCAGCATAGCGGCCAGTCGTGAAGGGTTTTCCGGGACGCATATTGACCTTCCAGAAATCCAGCTTGCCACTGGTGGCAATCGCCTCTCTGAGGAAGTCATAGGCCCCAACGCTAACTCCAGCTGATGTAAGTATCAAATCCGCCTTGGATTCGACGGCAAGATCCAAGTGCTTCTTTACATCTTGGGGGTTGTCGCCAGCTATACCCAACAAAATTGGTTCCGCGCCAGAGTCGCTTATCAACGCAGACAATGAAAACGAATTGGTCTCATAAATTTTCCCCGTAGTCAACTGGTCCCCTGCCATTACTAACTCGTCTCCTGATGAAAAAATAGCGACTCTAGGTTTGCGACAGACACTCACACCTGCGCCGCCCAACAAGGCAATCAAAGCAACCTCTTGAGGGCGCAGGCGAATACCTGCTTTCAACAAATCGTCGCCTTTCCGAAAATCCTTGCCGGCTGGCCGGACATAATCGCCACGGTCCAATGACTGATTTATTTGCACTGATTTCGGCAGCGCTGCTCCCGCCTCACCCGAAGCATCTGTGTCCTCCACGGGAGCCACAGCATTAGCGCCGGCGGGCATGGCGGCGCCTGTCATGATGCGGGCAGCCTGACCTTTGCCCACCTCCCCGTTGAAATCAATGCCAGCTGGGATATCCCCTATCACGCCAAGCCTGACCGGGGTGTCTTTTCCGGCTGCTTTCACATCTTCAGCTCTTACGGCGTACCCATCCATGCTTGAATTGTCAAATCGCGGCATGTCGAAAGGCGCGGCTACATCTTCGGCCAAAACATGGCCAGCCGCCTGCCGAAGTGGGATCTTTTCAATCCCACACACTGGCAAGGCGGCAAGCAATCTTTGGCGGGCTTGTGTGACGCTCAGCATTGGGAGATTTCTTGGGTATTATCCAGGACGCACGCGGCGGGCTTCCAAAACATTCGGCAGGTTTTCTACTCGGGTCAGCACTCGACTTAGCTGTCCAATATTGTCGACATTAAGCATCAGGTCAAAAGTGGCTTCATTTCGATCGACATCCACCTTTACCTGGCTCATACTAATGCCCTCGTCTGCAATGACCGTCGATACATCTCGCATAAGGCCATCGCGATCATAAGCCAAAATTCGAACAGCCACAGGGTACGTGGTCTTGGGTTCTCCCCAAGAAACCTGTACCAGGCGCTCGCGGTCTTTAGCCCGCAGCATATTGGGGCAATCCTTGCGATGAATAGTGGCCCCTCTTCCTCGCGTGATATAGCCCACGATATCATCACCGGGAACAGGATTGCAGCATTTTCCAAAGTGGGTCAACAGTCCCTTTAGACCTACCACATTGATGGAGTCGCCCCTGACCGTGGGAACCTGCCGGCGAACTTCAACAATTTGTTGAGGGGTCTCCTCCTTTTCCAAATTCAGCTTGGCAATGAGTTTGCCCATGGATATGTCGCCGTTACCCAATGCCTCGTATATGTCGGCAGCGTGCGGCAAGCCAACTTCTTTGGCCATCTTTTCAATATCTGGGACCAGATCCCAAGACGGCGTATTTCGCGCTCGAAGTGCGTACGCCCATTAGAAATATTCTGTTCCTGATCCTGGCGCTTGAACCATTGGCGCACTTTTCCGCGGGCGCGCTCCGTATTCAGCAGGCGCAAATTGGGGTTGAGCCAATCACGGCTGGGCCCGCCGCGTTTGGTAGTGAGTATTTCCACCTGGTCCCCGGTCTTGAGCGGATAATCCAGCCCCACCAGTTTCCCGTTTACTTTAGCCCCTCGACAGCGGTGTCCTACATCCGTGTGCACATGGTAGGCAAAGTCAATGGGGGTCGCCCCCGTGGGCAGGTCGATGATGTCGCCCCGCGGGGTAAAGGCGTACACCCTATCGCTGAACACGTCGGTTTTCATTGTGTCCACGAATTGACCGTGTCATCCACGTCCTGCATCCACTCCATCAGTTGGCGCAGCCACACCACGCGGCGCTCATAATCTTCGTCTTGTGGCCGTCCCTCTTTGTAACGCCAGTGAGCCGCGATGCCGTATTCGGCATTCTCGTGCATTTCTTTAGTACGAATTTGCACTTCAAGGGGCTTGCCATCGTCATAGATCACAGCCGTGTGCAGCGATTGATAAAAGTTGTCCTTTGGAGCTGCTATGTAATCGTCAAATTCCCCAGGAACAGGCCGCCAATGCGTATGAATTATCCCCAGGATCTGATAACAACTGGGAATGTCGTCAACAATAAACCGCACGGCGCGGAAGTCCATGACATTGTCGAAACCCACACCTTTGCGTTTCATTTTGGAATAGATCGAATAAATGTGTTTTGGCCGCCCGGTGATCTCAGCCTTTATTCCCTCTTGGGCAACTAGCTCCTGGAGGTGAGCGATGATTTCGTCCAGTTGCTTCTCGCGTTCTGAGCGCCGGTTGGCTAGGCTGGAAGCAATTTGCTTATAGGTGTCGGGTTCGGAGTGCCGAAAGGCAAGATCTTCCAGTTCCCACTTCAATTGCCAAATACCTAAACGGTTAGCCAGGGGTGCAAAGATATCCAGCGTTTGGCGTGCAATACGTTTGCGCTTTTCCTCGGGCAAATATCCAAGTGTGCGCATGTTATGTAAACGGTCGGCTAGCTTTATCAGCACCACGCGTACACTTCCCCCATGGCCAAAAATGTCTTACGCAGCGTCTCAGAAGCCAGGTCGGCTCCCCGGCTGCGATCCACCTCATCTACAGCTGTCGTCTTGCCGCGACCATTTTTGGCTGGTCCGCCCATGCGGGAAACTCGTGGAAGCTGGCTCAGTTTGGTGACGCCGTCCACCAGCTTGGCAACTTCATCCCCAAACTCCTTGCGGATATCTGCTAGAGTTACATCCGTGTCCTCTACCGTATCATGGAGCAAACCAGCTGCAACTACGACAGGTGGCACGTGCAGTTCCGCCAGGATGATTGCTACAGCCAGACAGTGGTTGATGTAGGGCTCACCTGAAACCCGTTTTTGTCCCTTGTGCGCCTTGGCGGCAAACCGGTAGGCGCGCTGCAACAAATCCTGATCCGCAGGAGAGTATCGCTTGGGCAGAACCTCCATCAAATTGCTAATTTCCATCTTTGGGGCAAGTATAACCACGCCATATAGCCGAATTAAGCAGTCCGCTTGACCCACCCTATATGCGTATGGTAGACTACTCGCCTCCAGGTCCCGTAGTGTAGCGGCTTAACACGCTGCCCTGTCAAGGCAGAGATCGCGGGTTCAAATCCCGTCGGGACCGCAGGTCGCTATAAAACAAAACCCCGGCCATGCCGGGGTTTTTGCTTTCCCTCGCCTGCTTTCCCCCAACTACTTCAGGAAAGTCGGGCAATTGGACACCCAGTAAGAATAGCTATGGCCGCGCTCCGTGAAGATCGGTATGGCTATATTCCAAATTCTGAAACAAGCGCCTCGAATTCCTCCGCCCGCCTTGAAACTAGACTATCCCTGGATACCTAAGGCAAATAATCGGCCAAAACCGAGCGAACGAACTCGGCCTCATCCAGCTGCCCCGCCTTCTCGTACAAATCGCCCAATCTAAGTAGCTGTGTGGCCACTTCGGTAGTGATATCTGCCCTTTCCAGCTGAGGGAGCGTATCCTCATCGAATGCGGGTTTCTGAAATACAAACCAAGCATAAGGTGACCAACCCCCCGACCCCCAGCCATAGCTTGTATTTGACCGAACCGCATCGAAAGCCAACCGGTAGCGAAGGGATGCCGCCTCCAGGTCGCCACCTTGCTCGGCAATCCTTGCGCCCAGCAATAGTGCCTCAACCTTCGGCCGTGTACTGGTGGCTTCCACCCAGAGCGCTGCCTGAACATATTTTTCTGCTGTCAGCAGATCGCCGTGCTCAAGAGCAATCCGCCCCAAGGCCGTATAGACCCCCACGTTCTGGTCATTCAGCTTATAAATATCCGCAAGGGTTTTCGTGGCAGATTCAAGATCATTTCCATTGATGAACGCATACACGCCATCCAGATTTTCATCAGCATCCACTTGCCGCTTTTGCTCAAAATCTGACAAGGCATCCATCCGGATTTGGCTTATGCTCCAGAAATAAGATCCGGCAATCCTGGGCTCGAGCATCAGAGCTTTGCCGTACGCAACCCCAGCCTGCTCAGCCTGCTTCGTATCCTCTTCATAGGCACCCAGGTTCAACCAGATTAGCCACGCATCTGGGGATTGCCTGGTGGCTATACGCATCTCATCCAAAGCCTTGGCTTTTTGCCCGGTAACCCAATAAAGCGCTCCCAAATTGGCGTAATTCAAACCGTAGACCGGCTCCATCTCTATCCCGCGCCGGTAATCTTCTATGGCAACTTTATAGTTTTCAGGGTTTTGATCGCCTACTCTGCCAAAGGCATATCCAGCTTCAAGCCGATAAAAAGCCTCCCCCGGGTCCATTTTGGCTGCTTCTTCCATTCGATTGGCGGCCTCTTGCCAATCTCCGGAATTACCTAACGCGACGGCCTCGTACCCTTTCCATGCGGCAGGCAAGGATAATCCACCAAAAACCAGCGCCCCTAGGGCTGGCACCAGTAGCCACAGTGGCCTTATGCCGTCGGTCTTGGAGTCCACTTTTACTCCAGCAAACGCGAAGGCAAGCAGCAGCATGGCGGTTACACCTACTGCGGGGAAGGGAAAGAAATCGTCTACCAGGGAATGGACGGCCAAACCCGCCAGGGCCGACACGGCAGCGGCCCAAAGAGCGCGCCCCACCTTGTCCAACCTCGTCCAAGAGCCCCAAAGCCGCCTCCCGATCATTGCCGCCAAAAATGCCAGGGCCAGTAGCCCTGCCAACCCGCTTTCGGCGGCAATCTGAAAAGGTAGGCTGTGGGCGTGTAAATAAGGCCGGGCCGGCGGCGTGGACCAAACTTGCATTAAGTAGACAGGGAACATCCCGGGGCCAGCACCAGTCAAGGGGTTTTCTTCCACCGTAGAAACTGCAGCTTGCCAGAAACTATTGCGGGCTGTAAGCACAGCCCCGTGGGTGGTGTTTCCCTGAAAACTGAGCATCTTCCATGCAAAACCAACCATGGCAGCTACAACTAGAGTTGCTCCTGCGGCTAAAATCAACTTATGCTTCCAGAAAAACCGCCAGACCCTGCCCGCGGCCTTCCTGGCCTTCGGAGACACGACCGCGATCCATAGCACAGACAGCAAACCAATCGAGGTCCCGAAACCTAGCAGACCGCCCCGTGAATCAGTGAAATAAAGAACCACAACCCCGGCTAAAACAAACATGGCCGGGAGAACTTTATTCCACCCCTTAGAGAGCAGGGACCTGGCGATGGTCAGGGGGATGAGAAGGTTCACAAACGCTGCCAGCAGGTTAGGGTCACCCAATATGCTGGAAATTCTCTGTTGGAAGCTAGGCACAAATTCGAGGTCGGCAAACCCTTGATATGCCGCCACCAAATTGAATAGTTCCACCAGGCCGAACAGGATTACGAGCGCCCCGTCCAGTAAAACAGCCTGTTCGAAATAATCGGCTCGCCAACCCCGGCGCAGCAAATCCAAGGCAAAATAAAAAACAATCACGTAAGTTAGCCATGTGATGGCAAAGGGCAGGCTGCGCCTCGGGTCTTGCGAAAAAGCAACGGCTACAAACTGGGTGGCGAGGAAAAGAAAAATGGGGAGCTCGATACCCGCTCTTGAAATTCGTACACCTGTACCAATTTTTCCAATCAGCCACCCCCCCAGCACAATGGCGCACAGCAGCGTGGAGGCAGTCTGCAAGCGCACATCCACCAGCGCCGGAAAACCTCCACCCAAAATTAACGCGTACATAAACACAAAAACCAAGAACGACTCGCGTCCAAGGAAGGACCAATTGATCCTGTTCAAATCAAAATGCTCCGCGTCCACCTAGCACGGCCCAAAACGTCTTAAATAAGATAAGCAAGTCCAAGCCAATCGAGTAATTTTGCACGTAATACAGATCATCTTCCGTATGCAGGTGCATAGGTTTGTCGCTGCGTCCATTCACCTGCCACCAACCAGTCATGCCTTGCGGGATGGCGAAGCGCTTACGCTGCCAGGGCTGATAGCGTTCCACTAATTCTGGCAGTTCCGGGCGTGGGCCAACCAGGCTCATATCCCCTTTGAAAACGTTCCAGATTTGGGGCAATTCGTCCAAGCTGGCGCGCCTCAAAAGGCGGCCTACCCTTGTTATTCGCGGATCATCTGCGCGCTTCTGCAGAAATCCGTCTTTCTCGAGACGGAGCTTCCCAGCGTTGACCTGCATGGTCCGAAATTTGTACATGGTAAACAAGCGCCCATTTTCCCCGACCCGCTGTTGGTTTAGAAGAATGGGGCGACGATCCTGCAGCCAAATCGCAGCAGCGCAAGCCAACATGATGGGTAAGGCGAACGGCAAGGCAATAATCACAACCGCAACATCAAAGGCCCGCTTGAAAAGACGCTGAGAATCTGACAATGCCGGCGCCCTAAGGTCCAGCATGGGCAGTCCAGCAAAATCCTCTACCTGCGCTTTATGCAGGGCCAGAGAAAAATAATCCGGGATAACCCAGGTACGTACAGGCAGGTCGTGCAGATCGGCCAATAGCGCATTGATCCGCCGGTAGGCCGAACTTGGCAAGGCAATAATCACGTCGTCAGGGTGGCGTTTGCGTACAACCTTTCGGGCATCCTTCAAATAACCCAATACCTGTTTTCCACCGCCCTCATCATCCAGAAAACCGGTGAAGTTAAGCCCTAGCGAAGCGTACTCTTCAACCTGGGCCCTCACCTGTTTGCCCAGTTGGCCGGTTCCTATTATCAGGACCTTACGCGTGCTTACCCTAAAGCCGCGCCAACGCTGCAACGCCCTCAGGAGCAGTCGCCACGTTGCCATGAACAAGAATGAGCTGATGACAAACGTGGCGAACAACAATCGTGATACGTCCCTAAACGATAAATACAGTAAGCCCGCGCTGGCAATGGTGGCTAGGCCGGCTGCCAGTGTGAGATTGCTCAGTTCATTCACAACGTGCAAGTTTCGCCGACCATCATACAAATTGAAGAGAAGCATTACGGCCAGCCAGACGGCAGGAAAGAGGACGTAAAGTGGTGCAGGGGCCACAGCTTCGCTCTGGCCCAGAGTTTGGGCAAAGGAGAGCTGGCTGAGCCCTGGACGCAAAACTTGGGCGAGCCAAAGGGACGAAGCCACCAGCACCGTGTCCAGCGCCATGGAAAACAAAGCAAAATTGACCGAGAAACGGCGTAACATTAAAAACCTAGCATTCCAAGTTTTTGCCTCAATATCCGAATGCAGAATTGGGGAATACCAATTATGTATCGGCGCCACAGGCGCCGCGGCTCAATTATCAGCCGACTCAACCATTCAAGTCCACTGTCGGTCATCCAACGAGGCCCGCGCGGTACGTCTCCTGCTAAATAGTCAAACATAGCCCCAACAGCGAGAAACACCGGTGCACTCAGGCGATCAGTGTTTTCACTTAACCATAGCTCCTGCATCGGGATCCCGAATTGAATCAATAGAATGTCGGGGTTGCAGCGGTTGATCAAATTAACCACTTGCTGGTTTCCCAAGCTTTCTGGATTCTTATCAAAATATCCATGATGAGTTCCCGCAATTCTCAAGCCCGAATGCCTATCCGCCAGGTTTGAACGTGCCTTATCGGCTACACCCGGTTTCCCGCCGAAGAAAAAAAGGGAACGCTCCTTGGCTACACACTGGTCCGCTAGCAGGTCAATCCAGTCCGGAGGTGTAAATCGTTCGTTTATTGATCTCCCAAGAAAATCTGCTGCCCATTTCACGCCTACGCCATCGCAAAAAACACTCTCGCATTCTTTGTAAAATTCGCGCAGCCTCGAATCCGCATAGGCCAAATTCAATGCGTGGATATTCGTGTAATCGAAAATAGATTTTCCGTTCGACTGTGCCGCCGAATTAATATCGGCTACCAACTCCTTGAGGCTGCCTCGCCAAACAGGAACCCCCAATATGATTACAGATTTCTTGTCTGACCTACGGCGTACCTTCTCCTGGAAATCAGCCATTGCGTCTACTTCCGGGAAGCGGAATGAATACCTCATGATTTACCCTCTCCCAAAGATTCCCGCGGTAACGCAAGTCATTTAACTGAATGTATTCCAGAGCCCTTGCGGTCAGCTTGGATTTTTCGTCTGAGCCAAGGGATTTCATCATACCCAGGGAATCCCGAATTCCTCGATAAACCTGGAAGACCACCCCGTTGTACAGACCCTTCGCCAGATACCCAGTCGCCAAGGCCAGCAGGCGACCATATCAATTAAAAATACTTCCAGTCGAGATACAGCGCATTGCGAACTAAAAAATAAAAACGCTCCTACTTCCAATTTACGCCCCCCTCAGCCACCGTCTTGTGACGAACGACAATCCTCGGCTCGTAAAGTATCGTGTAGCCTTCCTGAATCATCTGGTAGGCCAGATCAAGTTCCTCCCAATAAAAAAACAGACGCTCATCATATCCCTTGGTAGCTTGAAAGGCTTCTCTTCTGATTGCGTTGCCGCCACCCGTAAATCGCGTGGTAAAGAAAATTTGAATTCCGTCTCTCAAGCAAATTCTTGGGGAATACCCAGGAATTTACATCCAATTCGCCAGTACCGTAATTATCAATTCGGAAACTTACAGCCCCAAGTTCAGGCTTCTCAGCAAATAAATCCGCCGCCTCTAAAAGGGCGTGCTCGCTAGAAAAGATTGCGTCGTTATCAATTGAGATAATGGTCCTGGCTTCTCCCTTTCGCATGCCTAAGTTGCGTCCCGCCGCCACGCCTATATTCCTTCCCAATTCTTCAAGGGTAATTCTCTTATCCCGGGGAGCTTTTATTGCGCAACTTGGCAACGTTCTCCGGCCGGCTGCCTTGATCCACAAGCCATACAGCAGCTTCAACTCCCTTTTGGTCCAATATGTTCTCCAGCGTCTCGAGAGTCTATTTCAACCGATCCAAAACGAGAATTACCGCGTCAACTTTTGGCATTGGCTTGAAGCGCTCTAACCGAACTTTGCATACGCTGATAGTCCCATTGTTTAAATAGATGGCAGCCCCCATTTATAGACGGAAAGTGGCATAAGAAAACATAGAGCTAGCCCGATTAGGCTTCGCCAATTAGCCCATGTGAAAGATAGGCTTCGCCAATAATCCCTCATAGCTGCTAACCTTTCGCCCGATCGAAGCATTAGTCCGCCGCGGATGGCGTAAAAATTTGCCGACAGTAGCACAGAACCGCCGGGGGTTCTAAGGGATTTTTTCAGTTCATGCACTTTTTCTAGGCGCTCCTTGCGTAAACTATCTGCCCGCCAATCCAATCCGTTCTTTTTCCTTTCTTCCCGCTCATATAAAGCAAGCTCAAACAACGGGGCAAGGTAAAGCTCCATTGAAAGTAAGCCCACTCTAATACTTTGCACCTTTGAAACCACTTTCTCGGCATTACCCAGCTTTCCAACCAATGAAAACTTCGTAAAAAAATCAAAGTCCTCCATGCCTTCGTAAAACGAATCATAGCCCCCAACCTTAATAAGCAAATCTCGTCGCATTGTTGCTGCAGAATGGACAATGGCCGAGTGGCCGCGCAGTAGCTCGTGCTTAATCTCTTCCGGGTCCGTTGGATAACGGGAAACGCCGATATCGCCCCGCTCGTCAAACAAAATAATCTGTCCTTCAACCAGCCCGATCTCCTCATCTCTTTCGAGGATGGCTACTTGTTCCTCCAGACGTTCGGGGAGGGCCTGATCATAACAATCCAAGCGGGCGACATATTTCCCTTGACAACTCCTTAATCCGAGGTTTAGGGCGGATACTATCCCTCCATTTTTCTTTGAAATGATTATTGCTTGCCGCAAAATTTTTGCCGCAATTTCCGGACTGCCGTCGGTGGACCCGTCATCAACAATGATCACTTCATAATGTTCATAGGTTTGTCGCTGAATAGACAAAAGCGTTTCCTCCACCCCCTGACCTGCGTTAGAATCGGAATCAGGAACGAAACCAGAGGTTGAATCACCGGGTTTCTCGTTCATGTGATTAGCCAACTTTCTTCATTATCCCCGGCGAAAGTATATTTATTCCTACGAGGCGCAGCACGAGGAAATACATCACCACGTTTTGCGAAATCAACACTATTGCGGTAGCAATAGCGGCGCCGGTTATTCCAAAAACAGGAACCAAAGATAATGAAAATAACGCTTAAAACAGCTAGCGCTCCATAAACCTTTACGCTCATCCTTTGGTACCCTGTCAAATGCAGTAAATAGCCTAAAGGCCCCCCTGCCGCGCCAACGGGCTTGGGCTGCCACAAGGATGATTAGTGCACTTCTGGCAATGATAAATTCCTCACCAAAGATCAAAGTAATTGTGTTGAAAACACAACGAGCCCAAAGGCAAAGACTAAAGCAAACAACGCGGATATGGCCGTTGCCCGCGAATGCTTAACCTCTGCAATGCTGTAAGGTCCCCATTTTCATACAATGGCGAGATTTTAAGGTGCAACGACCGCATTGACACCAGTAGATATAAAGGTCAACAAAAAAGCCGTTCTAGCGGCGGCACCATAGGCACCCACTTCAGTAGCACCCAGCAGCCAGCCCACGCTAAGTATGTCCGCTCGGTTCCAAACCGCCGACGCGGCTTGAATAAATAGCATGGCGCCAGATACACTTATCCATTCCCTGAGGAGAAATTGAGGCGCCGTCACAAAGGCCTTGTGCAATATTCTTCGTAAATAAACAAGTTGCGAAAAGATCACCACAACCAGCGAAAGCCCCAAGCAGAAAATGCCCTGAGAGGCCGTCAAGCCTTTTGTCAAAATTAAAAAATAAATCCCGTCAACAATAAAATCATTGGCTGAAGAATATAAGGTGGAGCATAGGCCATGACAATTCGATTAACTGCCCGAATTGATCTCGGAATTTATATCTTTTGAGGCTATCAAAGCCGTCAGGAGCAGTCCGAAATAAATCGCGCCCCTATCAATGTCGCCTGGCGGCAAAAGAGAGAAAACGCCGATGGCAAGAAAGGACAAAGAAAAACTCGCTATTATCAGAATGCCTCTGTAAGTAATAAGGAGGCCCCGCACTAATGGCCACTTTTCTTGATCAACATAGTTTGGAATGAACTTCAATACACTCAAGGTAAACCCAAGCCGCGCCGAAAACTGAGAGCAGCTGAGCCCAGTTATATGCGTACGTATAGGTACCATACTGGGCTGCTCCCATCCACCTTGCAAAAAGAACCTGCAGAGCATAAGCAAGCACAGCTCCGCATCCTTGGATCAAGAAAGCTGCTCCAGCACCTCGAAGGATTGTTGGAACCAATTCTTGCCTTGCAAATTCCTCGGCAACTGCCCTGATATTGTTGGTAAGTCGACGCATTGAATTAGCCGGTTTGTCGGCCGTCAAATTATAAGGGAGGCATCTTTTTAGGCATTTGGAAATGGATGTCTCAATTCCCAAAAGCAAAAAATCGGCTAAACTAAATACTGAGGAGCAACCATGAAAACAGTTGGGAACATAGCAGCCGCAATCCTGGTCTTTTTTGGCGTGCTTTTTATTTGGGGAGCTTTCAGCCCCGAAGGTGGGGGCATCGGATGGATCGTAGTCGGCGCCATCAGTGTCGCCATCGGCCTGGGCATCATCTGGTACGTGAATCGCAAGCCACCCGGGGAGCAGAAGGTTACCTACGACGTTGAACTCACCGGTGACGTCAGCCTGGAGAGTTTCCAATGCAAGAAATGTGGCGGCGCCCTCAGCAAGAAGAATGTTAGCCTTGTGGGCGGCGCGCTCCAGGTGGAATGCCCTTATTGCGGCGCCATCTACCAAATCGAAGAGAAGCCCAAATGGTAGCCGCCCGGCAACCGCACCCCAAAATCAAACTTCGCCTATTTACCCTATTCGCCCTGGCGGCAGCCTTCCTGCTGCCCGCCAGCGCCGTGCTGGCCCAATCGGACTATTATTTTTCCGTGCCGCGCGAACGTGTGGACGCCTCCTGGGAATCCGATGGCACGCTTACGCTCGACTATGAGATCGTCTTCCAAAACGGAGACTCCGCTCACCCCATTGACGTAGTCGACCTCGGCCTCCCCAATGAGAATTACAACCCTTCCAACATCACCGCCAGTCTCAACGGCCGGCCAGCTTCCTACATCCAGTGGCAATCCGATTACATAGACATCGGGCCTGCCATCTATTTCGACAATGCCATCCCCGCTGGCGGTTCCGGCACCTTCACCGCTCATATCACCAACATCCAAGGCGTGCTCTATAGCGACAATCAAGATGACACCTACGCCAGCGCCGTCTTCATTCCCAACTACTTTGGCAGCGACTTCACCTTCGGCAACAGCGACATCACCATGGTGTATCACCTGCCCCCAGGCGTCAGGCCAAATGAGCCGCGCTGGCATACGGCCGACCACCCGGGCTTCCCGGATACGCCCGAGACGGGAACTGACTCCGCAGGTCGCATTACATATACCTGGCGCAATACAGATGCCAATCCCGACCGCGAATATCTCTTCGGCGCTTCTTTTCCAAAGACCTACGTTCCTGCGGCCGTTATCCAGGAGCCCAATTTCTGGCAGCGCCTGGGCATCGATCCCGATACCTTCCTGCCGTTCCTTGTCTGCTGTTGTTTTGCGCTGTTCTTGGGCGGCATTATTTGGATCAGCGTTGTCGCCGATCGGCGCCGGCGCATGCAATATTTGCCCCCCAAGATTTCCATTGAAGGCCATGGTATCAAGCGCGGCCTTACCGCTCCCGAAGCTGCAGTCTTGCTCGAACAGCCCATGGACAAGATCATGACTATGATCCTGTTTTCCACCATCAAAAAGGATGCTGCCCAAGTAGCCAACAAGGACCCCCTGGACATCTCTGTTACTTCGCCCTTACCTGAGGATTTGCGTGACTATGAGATCGAATTCCTCAAAGCCTTCGACGAGGGCAACACTGTTCGCCGCCGGCACGCATTGCAAGACATGATGGTTACTCTGGTTAAAAGCGTTGCGAACAAGATCCGCGGTTTTAGCAAACGGGAAACGGTTGAGTATTACAAGAAGATTACCGATGACGCCTGGAAGCAGGTCGAAGATGCGGATACTCCCAAGGTGCAGAGCAAGCTGTTCGCCGATAATCTCGAATGGACCATGATGGATCCCAACTATGACCGTCGAACGCGCAATGTGTTTGTCGGGCCGGTATACACGCCCCTGTGGTGGGGACGTTATGATCCCAGCTACGGTGGCGGGGGTGTTGGCCGCAGCGTTATTGGTGCACCTTCTCGTTCCACTGGCGGGCACGTTTCCCTGCCTAATCTGCCCGGGTCGGACTTTGCTGCTTCCATGGTCCAAGGTGTACAAAACTTTGCCGGTGGGGTGATGGGAGGCGTTTCCAGCTTCACGGGCGGCGTCACCAAAGTAACAAACCCGCCGCCCCCTCCAACGCATACAAGTGGCGGAGGTTTCAGCGGCGGTGGCTCTTCATGTGCCTGTGCCTGCGCAGGCTGCGCCTGTGCTTGCGCTGGAGGTGGACGATAAATGGCTGCCTTCCTTGAACGAATTGGTTGGCGTCGCGAGAAATCCAAGCCCCTGGGGACTGGCTTTTATACCTATACTGCCCCGCCCAGCCACCCTTTCAATTATCGCTTGCACCTGCGGATTGAACCGGATGCGACCGGGCTGCTGGTTGTGAACGCTTCTACCGTTCTCCACCTCAACCAGACCGCCACAGAGTATGCCTATCATTTCGTGCACCTCACCCCACCCGACCAGGTTGCCGCCACCATTAGCAAGCGCTACCGTGTCAGCCGCAAGCGCGTCGCCGAGGACTATGCAGGTTTCGCCAAGAAAATCCAGGCTCTGGTAGAGACTCCGGATCTCGATCCCGTGACCTATTTGGATTTCGAGCGCACGGCGCCGTTCACCGAAAAGATCAGCGCGCCCTATCGCCTGGATTGCGCCCTGACCTACAAGCTGCCCAAGGGCGCCCCAAGCACCGCCGCGCCCACCAAACGGGTCACCAAAGAGCTGACCACTGCGCAGTGGGTAGAAATCGTCGATAAGGCTTTTGATGTAGGCATCCCCCATCTTCTGTTCACCGGCGGCGAACCAACTCTGCGCCCCGATCTTCCCGAGATCCTGCAGCACGGCGAGGACCTCGGCTTGGTCACCGGGATCATTACCGATGGTCGCAAGCTGGGTGATACCCGCTATCTCAAGACCTTACTGGATGCGGGGCTGGACCATGCCTTGATCGTCCTGCAACCCAACAAGAAGGAAACCTGGGATTCTTTGGCCAGCTTTGCTTACTGGCGCAAGGTGCTCAATGACGATATTTTTATTGCGGCTCATCTGACGCTCACCAAGCAAAACGCCAAGCAAATAACCGCCCTGATTGACCGCATCGCCGAAAGCGGCGTCAAGGCCATTTCCCTCAGCGCTAACGATGCTGCTCTAAATGATCAACTCCAGGCGGCTGGTCAGCACGCAAACCATGCGGGCCTTCCGCTGGTGTGGGATATGCCAGTTCCTTACTCGGCGCTAAACCCGGTCAGTCTCGAATTAAACCAACACAAGCGCAAGACTCCTGTAGGCGCCGGCAAGGCCTGGCTCTATGTGGAACCAGACGGCGACGTGCTGCCAGGGCAGGGCATCAACAAGGTGCTGGGCAACATGTTGAAGGATAAGTGGGAAAAGATTTGGAAGGTATAAGCCCTGTTCTATAAAATGCAAAAAGAGGCGCATAATCGTGCGCCTCTTTTGCTAATACCAGTTTTCTTGGATATTTTTATAGATCTAAAAAGCCCGTTGGGGGCTTACACCTTTCTCGCCGCATGTCTCGGATAGGGCGTATCGAGTATGTCCGCCGATTCCGCCGGATGGCTAAAATCCTGAACGTTTATCGAGAAGATGGCCCAATCTTGATTAAGCTCCATTCCGAAGGGACCAGATTCAGTAGGAAAGGCTGTTGCGGCTTCAACTTGCACAGTTGAAATTGCTGCCTCGGTTCCGCAGGCAGCACATAGAAATACAAGGAAAACCAGAATGGGTTTAAAGAACATTGATTTTTTCACAGCGAATTCCCCCTGTATACAATGGCGCTATTAGGCTGATAAAAAGCGGTTGTAAATTACCCGTAAAAAGTAGCCTGCCCAATATCGCTGAGTAATGTGGCCGTGGTCGCATCCGCTTCACTCCCCAACTGGATCTTCACGTCTTTTTCATCCACCACGCCTTCCATAGACGCGATAACCTCTGCGGCCCAAGCGGCGAAAGACGTCCTAGAGCCTGCTTCCGAGGTCCTTCGACCTTCTGGTGCAGGATCTTGCACATTGGACCGCCTTTGCCACACAGGCACGTAACTGTAATCCGCCTGATCCAGTACCTGCCGGAAATCCTCTCCAAGCAGCACCCACCCGAAATTCCTATCAAAAATCTTTTGCCGCTCAAAGGTCAGCTTCCCGTCGCTGCGCGCTTCCTTGGGAGCGCGCTCGATGATCAAGCGGTAATAGGCCCGTGTTTCCTCCAGGCTGTAGCCACCCACCCTACCCGATATGTAACGGACTAAGGGCCGCACCGCCACCCCCAGATCCATCTTACTTACCGGCACGCCCGCGTTTGCCTCGATGATTTCCAGGAAAGGTTCTTCATAGATATGCAGCGTGGCATTGATGGTCTGAGCAGCCTTGCGCCGCTTCTCACCTCTGCCTTGGACACTCAAACCCGACCCCTTTGTTTGAAATGCCTCTGCAATTTCAACGGTCAGCGGCCTTGCTTTCTTCTGCAGCAAGAAGCCTTTACGCAACATTTCAAAGATAATAAGGGTGAGAGTTACGTTCAACGGCTTGCCCAGCAGCACCGCACCCTCTGGCGGGGTGAGGCCGCGCTTGATGCCGCCGCCCTCTATGCGTACTGAGGCAGGCAAATAAGGTGTAACTCTACCTCGCAGGCGAGCAAGAAGACCAGCCAATTTAGTGAACACCGGACAATAATAACCTTACCCGCCGTGCCATGATGGGATATACAGAATAAGAAATCCTGCGGTTTGGGCCAACTATTGGATTGTTAGGGAATTTTGCGTCAGACCACGTGTGCTTAAGGACCGTTTACCGAATCTCGTCCAGTCCAATCAAGCTCATATTTCCACTGGAGCGTACATCCGTTTTGGTGGTGCTCGGCGATGGGATGAAACCACCAGTCGCAATATAACCCGCAGTATGTACATGGCTCTTTACATGGTCAGCCGAAGCGCCTGTGCCGCAGCTGCCACTGCAGCCCGAGCAGCCGCCTCCGCCAGAGGAGGACACACGTACACCATCGCGCGCCTCACGCTCGATGCGGCAACCGCCGCCGCATAACGGCAAGTCCGGGCAGGTCCAACACTTTTCGGGCAGCCCGTAGCCTTTGGGGTCTTCTTCGCGATAGCGGAAGGAACGGAACAGCTCGCCGTCCCATATTTGCTCCCATGGGTCACGCAAGATGTTGCCCGCAGACACGTAGTAGGACTGGCACGGAAGAACATCGCCGTTCGGCTCGATGCACAGCGAATATTCGCCCGCGTTGCAGCGCTTGGCTCCGATCTCCAATTCCACCGGGGACATACGGCAATATTCTGTGGGTGTGTACCAGAGGAAGCGCATGCCCAGTTCCTGGGCCTTGTCTCGCACCCGCACCAGCAGTGCCGGCATCTCCTGTTCGGAGATGGCCGCCGGATGAGCGAAACCGCCGCCCGAATAGATCATCCCGTTCATCGCAAATGTGCGAATACCTAGTGAATAAATAAATTCGATAATCTCCTCTGCGTGGTCCATGTTGGCACGCATCAAAGTGGTGTTGGTAATTACGTGCACCTTGGTGGTTACTGCATTCTCGATACCGCGCACTGTCTGCTCGAACGAACGAGCACCCATCATGGCATCATGCACATCCGGGTGACTCGAGCCCAGGGTCACCTGCACATGGTTCAGTCCGGCCTCAGCTAACTCTTCCATATAGGCTTGATGCGCAATGTGGCGCCCGTTGGTGTTTAAACCTACGATCATGCCCAGTTGGTCGGCGTAGTGGATGACCCTAGGCAAATCCGGATGCAATGTGGCTTCGCCGCCAGTCAAAATCAGATGAGGGACACCCAATTCCGCCAGCTTATCCAGCACGGCGTACCATTCATCTAGAGGCAGCGACGGCATCTGCAGTCGGTCGTTTTCGTTGTAGCAGTGAGGGCATTCGTTGTTGCACCCATAGGTCAAGGCAACATCCACCTTGTAGGGTGCATTCACTTCAATACTGAACATCGGTGACATTTCAACCGTGTCCGATAGCTGGCAGGTGGGGCATTCATCGTTTGGATTGCGAAAGCCTTCCACCATGTCGTAGACTTGATGTAATTCATTTTCCAACTGCTGCGCCTGCACATCCGGGTGCCACGCTCTTAGTTGAGCGCGCGCCGTAGTTAAAGGCACATTGTCCAATGCCATTTTGGCCATCAGAGTTGCCGTCTGGTTGAGATGCACCACGTCGGTGACATCTACGAACAACACTCCATTTCCGCTGGGTTCCACACGCAGGTGCATACGCATATTGCGGCCATCGGGTAACTCAACATCATAAAAATGCAAACCAACTTGAGGAACTTCTGGCGCTTGAAGCGCGGCTAAGAAGTCTGCCGCACCCTGCCACAAATTACTCACTGTCTTAGGGCGAAGAGTGAGCGTCATGCCTTCAGTATATATCTTTACGAGCAGCGCGTCCAACAACTCGTTCTCTTATAATTCCCTGGTGCCCCTTTCCCGGGAATTGGCTCGCCGCAGGTACCGGCAGCAGGCTGGATGGACCCAGTCGCTGCGCTCTCATATTTTCACGCGAGCGGGATTGCCCAACGCTCGCCGCGTCCTTGAAGTCGGTTGCGGAACCGGGGCAGTCCTCGAAAGCCTCAATTCCCCGGACGAATGCCAGCTTCACGGTTTGGATTTCGACATCTCCGCGCTGCAAATTGCTCGCACAGCCCAGCCCCGGGCCCGTCTAGCGGCCGGCGATGCACATCGTTTGCCGTACCCCAGAGGTTTCTTCGATATTGCCTACTTCCACTTTGTACTGATGTGGCTATCCGACCCGGTAGCTGCGCTCAAAGAAGCCACGCGGATAACTCGCCGTGGCGGCGCCGTTATCGCTTTTGCCGAGCCGGATTATTCCCAGCGGGTCGACCAACCCGCCTCACTCGCCCCGCTGGGCCGCCTGCAAACCGAAGCACTCCATTCTCAAGGCGCAGATCCCCTAATAGGATCGCACCTACCTCAATTAATTCAGGCGGCTGGCCTAAGTCCCGCCGAGTCCGGCCAGCTTAGTATCGCCCCAATCCAAGAATCCGATCCACTTGAATGGGAGGTTTTACGTTCTGATCTGCAGGGAAAATTATCTGATGCCGACTGGAATATCTTTGCCGCAGAAGACCAGCGTGCCAGGTCGGCTGGTGAACGAGTGCTTAATATTCCTGTTTTTTACGCTTGGGCCAGGGTGGAATAGCCACATCTGTCATTTGACCCTAAGTCCCTTAAGCGAAGCCATATATAATGTCTCCCAAAAGAAGCAACCCCGTAAGGAGTAGGCATGTCTAGAAACAACCTTTTTTGGGGAACTATCTTATTGGTGGTCGGAGCTTTTTTTTTGGCTCGCAATATGGGTTTCGATTTCATCGATTTACGCCTCCTATGGCCGCTACTAATCATCCTATTTGGCGTTTACATCCTTATTGGCCGATCCTGGGCGGGTAGTTCTGGCAATCAAGAAGCGGTTTCCCTACCTCTCGAAGGCTCCAAAACAGCTACGATAAAGCTCGAGCATGGCGCCGGCCGCGTGCGTATCTCAGGTACAGCTCCCAAAGGCCAGCTTCTGGCCGGAAAATTTGACGCCATGCGTTTGACCAGCCGCAAAGAAGGCAGCAATCTTCGCGTCAAACTCAGCACAGCAGTTGAAGAAACCTTTTTTTGGGTTTTTCCCTGGAATTGGGGCAATCGGCGCGAATGGGACTTCAGTCTCAACCCGGATATCCCCCTATCCATCAAGATCGAAACGGGCGCATCCGATAACCGCCTGGATTTCAGCAAGGTGCAGCTTACTGACCTGGATATCGATACAGGCGCTAGTTCCACATTGGTTACCATGCCTGCAAAGGCTGGGCATACCCGCGCCGAGATTTCTGGTGGCGCAGCTTCCTTTGAGATCAAGATACCTGAAGGCGTAGCCGCCAGCATTCGCGTGGAATCTGGCTTGGGTTCCGTTAACGTGGACGAAGATCGCTTCCCGCGCTCTGGAAAGCGCTACGAGTCCAAGAATTACAAGAAGGCCGCCAATACCCTGGATTTGCGCTTTGAAGTTGGTGTTAGCTCTATCAAGGTCCGCTAGCCTCCCAATACCGGAGCGAGATTTATGAAACGCGATTACCGCACGATTTTTGGTTTACTGCTCATCCTGGCAGGCGTTTTGGTTGGATTGCAGCAATTCAACTTGCTGCAGGGATCCTGGGGAGACGCCGTCTTTGTTGGCCTGTGGGCTTTGGCGGCACTTTACTTTTACGACATGTACCGCAAGAACGAAAACCAGTGGTGGTTCGGCCTGCTCACCCTTATTTTTGGGAGCATGGCCTTAGGTAGCGGCCTGGACCTAGTGCTGCCCGGCATTGGGGATGCCATCGGCGGGGCTATCTTCCTGGGCGCGATTGGGCTGGGCTTTCTGCTGGTTTATTGGCGCTTCCACGGAAATTGGTGGGCCCTTATTCCCGCGGGTGTGATGTTCACCTTAGCCATAATTGCCATCGTGGATGCTTTGCCCTTTGAGATGCCGTTTGAATCAGGTGCCCTGCTCTTTCTCGGGATTGGCATAACATTCCTCGTGCTGAGTCGAATTCAGGTTAAGGGAGAAAACCTATCCTGGGCTATTTTCCCGGCTGTCCCCCTGCTGTTACTCGGCATATTGATTGGTTTTGGAACGGCATCCTCCTGGAACTATGTTTGGCCTGCCCTGATCATCCTTTTTGGCGTATATTTCCTGGTAGAGGCGTTCCGCAGGAAGTAACCTCACGCAAGGAAAATATGGAAGCCAAGCTCGTCATCTCCTTATTCTCCAGTTATCTGATCGGTTCGATTCCCTTTACCCAGATCGTCGCTAAGTGGGTCAAGGGTGTCGACCTTCGCAAGGTGGGCAGCCACAACGTTGGCGGCCGCAACCTTAGCCGCCAACTGGGTGTGATGTGGGGCCTGATTGGTGGTGCACTGGACGTGGCCAAAGGCGCTGCTGCCATGTGGCTGGCTGAAACCTTGGGCGTTTCCTACCCGCTGGGATTGCTAAACGGGATGGCCGTGGTGGCGGGCCATAACTGGCCAATCTGGCTGCGCTTCAAGGGCGGTAAAGGATTGCTGGCAGCACTGGGTGCCATTTCCTATGTGGCGTTCCCAGAGGGCTTCTGGAGCTTCGTGTTGGGCGTGGCTATCCTGCTGCCCACACGTAACATCCTGTATGTGGGCGCGGCTGGCTTTTCCAGCATGCTGGCCGTCGCCTTTCTGCAGCACCGGCCGCTGGATATCATCTTGTTCATTTGCGGGGTCTGGGTGGTAATTTTGGCGGCCAGCATCCCGGATATCGTCAAAACGCTAACCACTTCGGGTGCCTTGGCAAGTTATCTCCGCGAACCGGATAATGTTTATCGCAAGGAAGCGGAAGCGCGTAAGCAACACTAAATTCGCCTTTTCGAAAGGAAAATAACATGCTTACTTCAGTGAGGAAGTATCTTCACACCTATCCCAGTTGGCTCGTGCCCACTCTGGTCGCCGTTTTCGGTATGCAGGAACTCCGCGTGCTATTTGTCGGCTTCGTTGGCTATCTCGCGCGACTCTGTCGGCATGTCATCGCTTAGCCTGGCTCCTTTGGCGATTGGCGTCTTTGCTCTAAGTTTATTGGCTGGCGTGCTCACTCGCTTCGCGGGAACCCGAAACGCTCTGTTTGTCAGCGCCGGCGGGCTGGCTATTGTGCCGCGTGGTGGAACAGATTTCCCACAATACTCCCCTTGATCTTTACCTTTCCATGGCGGCCACGGTACTTTTCCTCATTTACATCCCCATAGCTATTGGCGCCGCTCGAGCCAAAGGTGGAGCCTCAGGAGGCGAGCTGGGCTTGGCCTTTCTCCTGGGCATTGCCCTTGACACTACCATTCAAATAGGCGGACGGACTCTGGATTTATCCTGGCAGACTGGGCTGATAGCCCCGCTGATTGTCATTGTTCTGGCCCTGTCCTTGGTGCAAACCCTCAGGCTCACATTACCGGATGTAAAGCAGGCCGCAGATGGCAATTGGTTAAGCAACCTGGCCGTCTTTGCCATAGGGCCCTGGATATTCCTCCAATTGTTAATTTTCCAGAACACGGCCTGGTCTTCTTCAGTAACTGGCTGGAGCACGCCTTATGCCGGTTTACTTCTATTGGCAGGCGATGTCCTCGCACTGTACTTGAGTGCGCAGGCTGAATCACCAAGGCGAAGCTGGATCAATATAGTCTTAGTAGGCGCAATTGCCTTCATTTCGCTTTACATGCTCTTCAATGAATTTACATTGAGTCCTTTATGGCTGCTGCTTGGTCAAGTCTTCAGTATGACTCTGGGAATGTTTATCTTCTTGGGAGCCACCAGGTTCAACGGCAAAAGAGGCTTGCTCCGCACGACCATTCTCAATGGTATGGGACATATCGTCCTGGTGCTTTTCGTCTTTGTTTATTACGCCTCGTACGACATAGCCTTTGGCTTTCGGTCCGGAATCCTTCCACCCATTGCCTTAGTCCTGTCCACGGTGCTAATAGCCTTAGCCTATTTGGCAAAACATGAAGAAAAGCAAACTCCTAGAAGAAATTATTCCCCAGCTTACTTGTCTATATGTTTCCTTGTAGTTCCGCTTGTTCTCCTGACAACCTGGAAGACTCCAAAAACCCGACCTGCTCCAGAAGGAACTTCAAGCTTGCGCATCATGGATTACAACTTGCATGATGGGGTGAATACGGATGGCGGCCTAGATCCCGAGGGGCTGGCGCAGGCCATGCAGGCCAGTCGGGCCGACATCATTGGTGTGCAAGAGATATCACGTGGCTGGCTTACTTGGGGCGGCTTGGACATGCTCGAATGGCTCTCCCAACGCCTGGACCTGCCTTATATATGGCAGGCTACGGCGGACTCTCAGTGGGGCATTGCTATATTCAGCCGCTACCCGATACTCAACGTGGAAAACTATGACCTCCCTCCCGAAGACATCCAGCTCCTGCGTGGTTTTGTCGTGGCGCAGATCGATGTCGATGGCAAAATAGTCAATATTATTAACACGCACTATAGTGAAAAGGACGATCAGGATGAAATTCGGACGGTTCAATCCTCGGCGATTCTCAGCACATGGAACCATGCTACCGCCACAGTCCTTATGGGCGATCTCAACTCCCTGCCTGATTCGGATGCCGTACGCCTGATCCTTGAAGCAGGTTTCACGGATATATCCCGGGAAATTGGTAAAAAGCCAACCTTCACCTATTATTCGGCAAAACCCGACCACCAGATCGACTATATCTTTGTGACCCCTGACTTGAGTTATTCGGATTTTGAAATCCCGCGCACCACAGCCTCAGATCACCTGCCGGTCGAAACTACGGTGGGTTTGCCTTAACGATGCTGCCCTTTCTGCTTCAAGGCGCAGGTATTGGCATTTATGCAGCCCTTAGCCCCGGCCCCTACCAATCCCTGGTTATAGCCAAAAGCGTGGTGGGCGGCTGGCGGCGTGCCGCGCCAGTTATCCTTGGAGTGCTTGTTTCCGACCCTCCAATCGCCTTTGTATTGGTATTTGTTATGAGCCAGGTGCCTGCCGCATTTCTCCGCCTTGTGAGGCTTGGCGGAGCCGCCCTACTTCTGTTTTTGGCGTGGGGGCTCTTTCGACAAATGCGCAGAGGGTCAAAAACGGGTAAAGGGGTTTCGTCAAAACCCGATAGGCGTTCTTTCTTAGGTGGCGTTGGACAGGGGGCATTGATGCTCTTTCTCAGCCCGGGGCCCTATCTTTTTTGGGGTTTGGTGCTCGGCCCTCTCCTACTGGATGCCCTTAGTTTGTCCATATTCCACGGAGTTCTATTTTTGGCAGGATTTTATTGCTGCAGCATAGGCGGGTTACTGCTAATAGCCTATGTCATCGGGCGCCTCGGTCTACTTAGTGAACGCAGTCGCCGCGTTTTGCAAGTTGGCAGCCTACTCTTGATGCTGGTCTTTGCTCTTCTGCTCATAGACAACGGCCTCACCACCTGATAAAACATACCCATTATGTTGGCGCAGCTCGGACTTCATGGGCCTAAGGTCGCTGCCATAGGAACCGGCTGCTGGGCTTGGGGGGATCGTATCTATTGGAACTACGGGCATGGCTATACGAAGGCGGACCTGCACCAGGCTTTTCAAGCCAGTTTGGGAGCTGGGCTCTCCTTCTTTGACACGGCCGAAATTTACGGCCTCGGCAATTCCGAAAAGTTACTGGGAGAGTTTATTGCTGCCTCGAGAGGCGAGGTTGTGGTGGCTAGCAAATGCTTCCCCTACCCGTGGCGGCTGAGCGCCGGTCAGCTACCCGGGGCTCTGCGGGCCAGCTTGCGTCGGTTAGGGCTTCCACATATCCAGCTCTACCAGATGCATTGGCCGCTTCCCCCCGTGAGTATTGAGCGTTGGATGAACGCCATGGCCGACGCAGTTGAAGCCGGGTTGATCAAGCAAGTGGGGGTCTCAAACTACAACCTCACGCAAACCGAGATTGCATATAAAGCCCTCCAAAAACGTGGCTTGCACCTGTCCAGCAACCAGGTGCGCTTTAGCCTGCTAGACCGCAAGGTGGAACAAAGCGGCTTGCTGGGCTTGTGCAAGGACCTAGGCGTAACTGTCATCGCCTACAGCCCTATCGCTCAGGGCTTGTTGACAGGCAAATATACGCCGCAACATCCACCTCCCAAACGCCGCCGGACTGGCGCTGGACGGCTGCAGCAGCTTCAAGGTTTATTGGATGAGATGCGTAGGATGGGTGCCACCCATGGGGATAAATCCCCCGTCCAGGTGGCACTAAACTGGTGTGTATATAAAGGCACACTGCCCATTCCTGGAGCCAAAAACGCCCACCAGGCTGCAGAAAACGCTGGGGCTCTGGGTTGGAGTTTAACAGAAGAAGAAATACGACAGTTAGAAGAAGCCGCAGCAACTATTTTGGCTTAGCTGCACACCCAAACCGGCCCCTTGTATTCCCTCAACACGTAGTCAACTGTGCTGCCCCACATCATTTCCAACAAGGGTATCTCACCGTATCCACCCATTAGCACAAAGTCGCATTTCGCTTCTCTTGCAGTCTTAACTATTAGTGGGCCAGCCAAGCCATGGTGCGAAATATAGGTTGCATCTACCTTCTGGGAAATCAAATAGGCCTTGGATTGCTCCAGTTTTAATCTATCGGTGCTACGCTCCCGAGACGTGAAAACAGTAAGCCTGGTTCCCCATGCCAAGGCCAGATATGCACCCAGGTAAAGGGCCTCCTTGGCCTTGCGGCTCCCGTCGTAGGCCAGCAAGGCATGCTTCAGCTTTGTAGGCTGGCTCATCACAAGGACTGGGCGCGGACTGCGCACCAGAAACGCTCGTAAGCCAGACAACAATCGCTGCATCGGCTGGTCGCCTGGTGGGTGTTTTAGATGCAGCACCACCAGGTCGCTCCAATGACTGCGCGTCTCCACCCGGCGAGAAATGTTGCCTTCCTCCAGCACCAGCCTGCCCCGTAAGCCTGCCTTTTTCAGCCGTCGGTCAAATTCTTTACGTATCTCTTCAACTTTTTTGCTTTCCTTGACCTCCCCAGAGGTTAATACATGCACTCCGCGCAGTTCTGCCTTTTCTTTGTGAGCCACCGTAATCGCCAGTTCAACCGCTTTCCAACTGGCATCTTCTCCGCTTATAGGCACAAGGATACGCGGGAATAGCACCTGCCCCGGCCTGATTTCGCCCCGATCCAGACGCCATTCCGTGGGAACTGGCAACATACGCAGCGCGGGGATAGGAATCCATTGAGCCAGCCGGCGGCGAAAACGTTCCCACATCCGTCCCGGTTTGCTATATAAGCGGTTCCACATATACGCGGCAGCTTCTTCAGAGCCGAGATCCCAACCCACTTGCTTGGCGAGCTCAGCTCGGTGCTTCATTAACCACAAATACATATCTGCTTCTGTACGATTAGGGAAATCACGCAGCAGTTCCAATCGCCGAATAGTTTGTACGGCTGGCAAATAAACCGTTTCCAGCCAATGTTCAACCGCCCCCTCATAGGAAACATCCTTTCGTTTCTGGTCCAACCCCATAAAATATCTGTGCACTGAAATATGGTCTAAGAGTTCGTTGTATCTGCCCGGCAGGGTCACGCGCATATCCAAATCAGGGTGCAATTCATCCAAATGTGTCTCTTCCAAAAAGCGGACCTCTTCCGCTTTCAGTATCAAGTCATTGGGCTGCATGTCCGCAGTTAACTTCACACGACGTGGGGATTTCAGTAACGTAGGCCTCTATATTCTTTGCGCCCATTTGCCGCGCCACCGATACACGGTGATGGCCGTCCAGCACAAAATACACATCCCCGATTTGGTAAACCTCGATAGGCGGCAGACCCGAATATTCGAAAGCCATGCGCACTCGTGCCCAGCGGCCCTGCTGAGTTTCCTGCCGAGGCAAGAACTGGCGGTTGAAGTCCTCGTATCTTCCTACCGTACCTATGATGGCATCCAGCGGGATATCCTTCAGGCCGCGCGGCAACAGGCTGCCCTTACCGATCTGCTTGCGCACCTCGTCAAACGACAGGAGGCGATTTTGGCGGTTTCCCCCAATCCCGGACAAGGTTTCTTGCAAAGACGCCCTGCGGCGCGCGCGCCGAAAGTCTTGCACGGCTGTGCTGTAGCGACCAATATCATTCATGTTTTGAGTTGGTCCCTTATCAATTTTCAACTTCCAGGTCAGTTTCGCGATATCCGAAGGTGTTCATTACTAACGTACGGTGAAATTGGGTAGTGACCGGAGATCTTTTTGTTATATATGTGGATGTGGCCGTGAAAATGATAGCGGGGCTTGAAGACTTTTAACAGCCAGCGAAAAGCCTTGAATCCCCGGTGGGCTGGGTCCATCGCATCTTGAACATCCCAGGGCGGGGCGTGGGTGACTAATACGTCCAAGGCTCGTCCATAGCGGATGCAATTCCAAATCAATCGCGGCGCCATAGCCAGTACCATTCCCCACATTTCTCCCTGTGTGTACATAAACGGCCCTACCCGATATCGTGGAGAACCCTCAAATCCTGCCATCAAAAGACCACGAAAGCTTACTACCCGCCGGTGCAAATCGATCGCTCCCCACGGGGACAGACGAGCCTCGCCTGAAATCGAATACTCGACTAAGGGGGCATGATTCCCGCGAACAAAAAAAACCGGCTTGGCCATGATATCGACCAAATATTCAACGTAATAATAAGGAAGGTCGCCACAACTAATGACCAGATCCACGTCGCCAAATCGCTCCACAACCGACGGAGCATAGACGGCGTCCAAAACAACATCGCTGAGTGATAGCGCCTTCATCAAGTCGACTATATCATGTGGGGTTTACGGCAGCTTCAAGTTGACGCCCCACGCATGGATGTGTACACTATCCATAGAAGGATATCGATATGAAATCTGGCATAGTGACTCTTGACCCTGTGGCATTCGCCAAAGTATTGGCCGACCCCACTCGCCAGCAGATTATGGATTGTTGCTGCTGCCAATGGAAATCAGTGAACGAGATCGTGAACGTTGTAAAAGTAAGCCAACCCACAGTTTCACACCACTTGGCAGTTCTGCGTGAAGCAGACCTGGTGCAGGCCAAGCAAAAGGGCAAGTTCACTTATTACACGCTGAATCAAGAGCGAGTCGCTTCATGCTGCGGCCAACTTATTTCCACCTTCGCGCCGGAAAGCAAAGCAGCCAGCCAATTAGTCAAATTGAGTTCTATTCGATAAAAAAAGATGGCCCGGCGCATGCCGTGCCATCTTTGGCGATTAGCAGCAGCCTCCGCCGCCGCAGCAACCGTCGTCACAACAAACGGTCAACTCAGGATCTTGCGTGAACATGAGGGCTCCTTTCCAAGAGTGATTACATAGATGCCATCTATGTAAGAAATAATAATAGATAGCCGTCGATATGTCAACGCATGATACCACTAACAGCAACTTCAAGTTACACCCAGCACCAGCCGTTGCTCACGTTGCCCTCCAAGTGGTTGACTTGGACAACATGCTAGCTTTTTATAGGGGCCTGCTGGGTTTCCAACTACTGTCAAATGATGGCCAGCAGGCTAGCCTCTCTGCCAACGGCAAACTACCTTCCCTGCTTACCTTATCTGAGCGCAAAGATGCCCGCTCGCAGCCGTCTTCAACCAGCGGTGTCGGCCTTTATCACACGGCCTTGAGGTTCCCTAGCCGCATGACCTTGGCCACCACATTGCTTCGTGTCTTAGCGGGCAACTGGCCATTGCAAGGCGCTGCCGATCACCACGTGAGTGAAGCCATCTATTTCGCCGACCCGGAAGGCAACGGCATCGAGATTTATCGCGATCGTCCACGCGTGGATTGGCCCAAGTTGCAGGACGGTATCCAAATGGGCAACGCTCCGCTGGATCTCGATAGGCTGATCGAAGAAGCGGACGAGGCGGCTGCCGAATCGGGGGCCATTGACCCAGGTACAGATATTGGCCACATGCACCTTCAGGTTTCCAACCTGGCTACAGCCCATGCCTTCTATCATGAGCTGTTGGGCCTTGACGTGATGATGTCTATGCCCACCGCTCTGTTCATCTCTGCTGGTGGCTACCACCATCACCTCGGCTTGAATACCTGGCACAGTCTGAATGCCCCTCGGCGAGAAAAGGACCTTACTGGCCTGCAATCTTTTGCCCTACTCATTCCTGACCAGTCCAACTGGATGGCTTTGTTAACGCGGCTCGCATCTACTGGGAAAGGGCTGCAATCCGTCGAACGCGACCGCCGCCTCGGCGTCTCCCTGGAGGACCAGGATGGCATCCGCGTGGAGCTGTTAACGCCGGCAACAGAACCTGTTAGTCAGGCACTGTCGCCATTAAAGTCACCCAATCTCAACTAGTCGCAATTATTGGGGGGCAACCGGCAGGTCAATCAAGAATGTTGTACCTTTCCCCATTTCACTTTTAGCTTCGATTTTTCCGCCGTGGGCGCGGACAGAGTCCCTTTGCAATTGCCAAACCCAAGCCGCTATTAACCTGCCCTTTGCGGGTACGGGACCTTTCTCCCCGCCAAAATCGATCGAAGATAAACGGAAGGTCTTCCGGGGGAATACCTTCGCCTGTATCGCTAATCGTCAAAAGTACATTTCCCTTCTCTTTATCCATCTTAGACTCAAGAGTAATGGTCCCATCCTCCGGCGTATACCGAAGGGCATTGGTAATCAAATTAGAGAGTACCTGAAACAGTCTTCCATAATCGGCAGTGATCTGCTGCCTTGATGAAGGCAGCTTGGCGACCAGGGCAACTCCTGCCCGGCTTGCCTGTGGAGAAAAAGTTGATTCTGCCTCGCGAAATAAATCGGCCAGGGCGAAACGGCTTTTATGCAGTGGGAGTTGATCTGCTTCTGCCAGGGATAACGTTTGCAAATCGTCCACCAGCCGCCCCAACAACCTGGTTTCTTCCAAAGCTTCGTCGATGCTTTTGGAATTCGCCTCGAATACACCATCCTGGATGCCTTCCAACCTGCCTTGAATGATATGCAAGGGAGTACGCAACTCATGAGCGATATCTGCCGTTAAGTTGCGGCGTTGCTGATCGGCGCGCTCCAATTCCCCGACCATTTGATTGAAGCGCTTGATCAACTCGCCAAACTGCGGCGACGAATCTTCCGGAACTCTGACTGTGAGATTCCCTTCGGCGACCGAATCGATGGCAGCGAACATTTGCCGCAGGGGCCTGCCAAAGCGGGAATACAAGTTAAACATTACGAAGAAAGCGAAGATGATCAACCCAAATGGAATCCCACAAATCAAAAGCCAAATATTGCTGATCCCAGAATATTTGGTAAAAATCACATAGAGACCCGCAGCAGACCCGCTAATGAATAATAGGATGACTATAAAAAAGAACAGCGCAAATGGCAAAAACCGCATACGGCTGCGCTCCTGTGATTCGCCGGGTGATCCTGTATCGGTGTCAGAACTAAACGTCATAGCCTAATCTGCTCCGCATTGTTAAAGCACTGGGCTACTAAGTCCAATGGTTCCGGCTTATTCGGGTCCATTGAATTTATATCCGATCCCATACACGGTCTCTATCATGGGCGAACCAGAAACGGCCTGCAATTTCCGGCGCAGATTCTTGATATGCGAGTTGACACTCCGGTCAAATCCGGATGCAGCCCCATACAAGCCATCCAGCAACTGGGAACGCTGGAATGCTTGTCCAGGCCTGCTTGCCAGCACTTGCAATAGGCTGAATTCGTTTCGGGTTAGTTTTACGGGTTGCGTGTTGAATGACACTTCATGCTTAATTAAATCGATCAACAGCCCGCCAGCCCGAATTAGGCTGGGAACGCTCAGGCGACCTTGCGTCCGGCGCAGCAACGACCTAACTCGAGCGACCAGCCGCGCGGTGAAAAAGGCTTAATGATGTAATCGTCAGCCCCAATTTCAAGGCCGGTGACCTGATCAACCTCCTCACCCAACGCAGTAAGCATAATGATTGGCACATCGCTTTCCTGCCGCAGCATCCTGCAAACCTCCCGGCCATCCATTTGAGGCAGCATTAGGTCCAGGATGATGAGGTCAGGTTTTTCCCGCCGTGCTGCGGCCAGCGCCGCCAGGCCATCGCTTGCCGTGGATACTCGAAACCCATGCTTAATCAGGTACTCGCGCGCCTGAGCGACTATCTTGGGTTCATCGTCAACGACCAGGATAAGATCATTCATCATGAATAGTATACGAGCGAATCGCCCCCCTAATTGACGCGGATGACAATTTTCCCCTTGGCGTGACCCTTTCCCAATTGGCGCATCGCCTCAGGAACTTCGTTCAACGTGTAGGTGCGGTCAATCACAGGTTTTATCTTCTTAGCCTCGATCAATTCCGTAAGGAAAGCCATATCCTGAGGATTGAAGTTGGCCATTAAGAAGCGCACTTTCTGACTGGCACGAATCGCAGAGAGGCGCAAGCCGAGTATGTGTCCCAGGGGGCCGATGAATATGTTGTGCTTGGAGCCCCCTATAATAACGAAGGTAGCCCCCGGTTTAAGCACCCGTCGATACGTGAACCACGAGCGGTTGCCGTCGATTTCCAGGAGGAGGTCGTATTGCTTTTCGGAGTGGGTGAAGTCCTCCTTGGTGTAATCCACGACGTCATCTGCACCCAACGAGCGCGCTTGGGCCACGTTCGCCGTACTGCACACCGCGGTCACCTCGCCGCCCAGGGCCTTGGCGATCTGGATTGCGAATGTTCCCACCCCTCCAGAAGCGCCATTAATCAGGACCCTGTCCCCTGGCTTCATTTCCCCATATTGGCGTAGGGCTTGTAAGGCCGTGATTGCCGCGGTTGGAACCGCGGCAGCCTGCTCAAAGGTCAGATTGGTAGGTTTAGGAGCAATGCCCCTGCGGACGCTCGCGTATTCAGCAAAGGTTCCGGCAGATCCACCATAGACTTCGTCGCCGGGATTGAATTCCTTAACGTTCGCTCCCACTGCCTCAACCACGCCGGCATAGTCCGTGCCAACACTACTGTCTTTAGGCTTCAGCAAGCCCGACAAAGGGCGCGCAAAATATAAGCCTGTCATCCCATACCAATCCACTGGGTTTACAGAGGCCGCTCGCACACGAACCAGCACCTCTTCCGCCCCAGGCTGGGGCTTTTTTACTTCCCGCATTTTCAGAACATCGGGTGAGCCGTACTTTTCGCAAACAATTGCTTTCATCATCTTCCTCCAACCATATGAATTCATAGGATTACCTTAGCAGGCCAATGTGGAGAAATTATGGGAGGCGAGGTCAGAAATCATGGATGTTTAGCCGTCCCGGTCTTATACAACGCTTACGCGGCGATGCTATAATTTGCGTGCATGGGGATGACTGGCTTCGACGGTTGAAGCTGGTCGCACATTGCGAGCCGAGAGGCGCCGACCTCGTAAACTCAGCGCAAAAACACAAGTGCCAAAAGCACTAACTACGCAGCTCTCCCGCTCGCCGCGTAATACCGGCTAGCGCAGATCTGCCCGGCTCCTAGTGAGCCGCGTCCGCCTCACCCTCCCTCCGGCTGGGTGGGAACGGGCGAGACAATGCCGGAGTGCCGCGCACAACTCCGTTATGTCCGCGAAAGACCTAACGGATGGCCGCGTGGACCCCCTCGTCGTTTGTGGGCCAGGTGGCGACAAACACATTCGACTACGCTCGTAGACGTGTGCGCACCTAATCGATCGGACGCGGGTTCGATTCCCGCCATCTCCACCTGAGTTACAATGCTGAGAGCTAGCAAACCGTTGGCTCTCAGCATTTATTTTTCGCACCAGAGGAAGTGATGATCAGCAAAATTCTCCCAATATTCCTATTTTCCGCCGTTCTGCTGACTTCCTGCACCGGCGGCCAGGCAGACGCGGACTCCATCGCCACTATTGTGGCTGCTACGCTGCAAGTGGCCCAGCAGACGACCGGACCAACGGCCGGGCCAGTAACGGAGGAAGTGCCACCCTCTACGGGCACCGTTGAAGGCGCGATTTGCTTCCCAAGCGAAGGCATTCCACCCATGAACGTGTACCTGCAAGAACAGGCCGCCCAAGAACCAGCCATCGTACCTATTGCCCAGAACCAAAGCAGCTACTCACAAGAAGTTCCCGCTGGGACATACACCGCTTTCGCCTGGATGCCCGATTTCAGCCTCGGGGGAAGTTACTCACAGGCTGTCGCTTGCGGCCTAAGCGCCGACTGCAGCGACCACTCTTTGCTCCAATTCCAGGTTTCTGCTGGCCAAACCACAACCGACGTAGATGTGTGCGATTGGTATGGCGAACCCGACGACGTTCCGCTGCCGCCCGGTGTGGACGCCCAATTCGGTTCCATCGGCGGCAAGCTCAGCTATCCGAGTAGCTTCATCCCGCCGCTTACCATTGTCGCATTCAATACCAATAGTTCCAGTTGGCAGATGATCCAGACCCAGCAAAACCAGGGCACGTACCAATTCGACGGTTTATCTGTGGGCACCTACTATGTGGTGGCCTACGTTACAGGAGATAATTTCGGCGGCGGATACACGGCGGCTGTGCCCTGTGGGCTCAGCGTCGATTGCACCGACCACAGCCTGCTTCCGGTAACGGTCATCGCCAACCAGGTCACCAGCGGCATTGACCCGCAAGACTGGTACGCCCCACCGGATGCCTTTCCAGCAAATCCAGTTCCCTAGTAATATGAGAAGGAGCCGCTAATCAGCGTCTCCTTCTCTACGAGCTAGACCCCGTCGCAACTTTTTGGTATGGTAGAGAAGTCTTGTCTCTCCTAAATCAGACGTTTCTAGGCAATTCGGTTTCAGCCTGGGCCACCGCCTTTGGCATCTCTGTACTATCCCTCGTTATTTTGGCCATCCTGAAGCGAGTGGCCGCCAGAAGAATCTCAGCTCTATCGGCTCGTACCGCTAATGACGTAGATGATCTAGTGGTCAGCCTGCTGCAAAGCACACGCACGTTTTTTACTTTGATGCTTTCGATTTACGTCGGCTCACTGGCACTGGAGCTGCCCAGCAACCTGACCGGCGCCCTTGGCATCCTAACCATTTTCGCGACCCTCCTCCAGGTGGGCTTCTGGGGTAGTTCTTCTATCCGTTATTTAATCCAGCGGGAAGTCAATGTCCGCTTAAACCAACAGGATGCTGGTAGCGCCACGGCTCTCAATGCCTTGGGCTTTATCGGCCAAATGGTATTGTGGGCTGTACTACTCCTATTGGCTTTGGATAACGCCGGGGTGGAGATTAACACGCTAGTAGCCAGCCTTGGTATCGGTGGTATCGCCGTAGCCTTGGCCCTGCAAAATATCCTGAGCGATTTATTCGCGGCATTGTCTATCGTGATAGACAAGCCTTTTGTTATTGGCGACTCAATCGTTGTCCAAGATTTTTTGGGTAACGTTGAAAAGATAGGCCTGAAAAGCACCCGCATCCGCAGCCTCAGTGGTGAGGAGCTGATCTTTTCCAATTCGGACCTGCTCAATAGCCGCATACGCAATTACAAGACTCTAACCCGTCGCCGTATCGACTTCAGTATTGGCGTCACTTATGACACTCCCTACGAGAAGGTGGCAGCGATTCCCCAGATGATTCACGCCATTATTGACGCCCAAGAGAAAGCCACCTACGACCGTGCCCATTTCAAAGCATTCGGGGACTACGCTTTGAACTTTGAAGTGGTCTTTTACGTTGAAGATGCCGACTTCAATTTGTATATGGATATCCAGCAGTGCATCAACCTGGCCCTGTACCAAAAGTTCGAGCAAGAGGGTATCGAGTTTGCTTTCCCGACGCAAACCTTGTTCGTGGAACAAAACACAACCGCTCAAAATGTTGATTAATAGGTAACGGGTTTGAGGTTAACGCAAATTATGTGTTCCCTTAAATCGCGTCCATGCCCATAAACACAGAGCCACGGCCTGAGTAGGCCGCTAAACAACCAGCAGGGCGACGACCCGTGCATGTCCAGTTGGAAAGGAGAAAGGATGATAACAGCCCATATTCTTATAGAGTTGCCTTCTGTGTTGATCGTGCTTCTTGTGGTCGCACTCATTTGGCGGCGGTGGATCACGGCGACCCGGATGCGGAATGGCGAAGTTGATACTGCGTAGGCATCGAGAACAAACCCGCCTTCCGCCCGGCGCGTTTGTTTCTTAACACATTTTCCAAATTGAGATTCAGCTGACTTCGATCACGAGGCCCTTTAAGTACTCCCCCTCGGGAAAATTGAGCGCCACTGGATGATCCGGCCCCTGGCTAAGCCGTCGCAGGATGCGAGCGTCAACCCCGGCATCCAGCGCGGCCCCGGCAACGATCTTGTGGAACAAGGCCGCATCCACGCCACCTGAGCATGAAAAGGTTACCAAAATGCCATGAGGCCGCAGTAATTTGAAAGCTAAAAGATTGATGTCCTTATATCCGCGTGCCGCTTGCTCCGCCTGAGCTTTTGTGGGGGCAAACTTGGGTGGATCCAAAATAATCAGATCGAATTGCCGCCGTGCATCTCGAAAGCGCCGCAGCACCTGGAAGGCATCCCCCTGAATAAATTCGCATTTGTCCTGGTTCAGACCATTTAGCTGGAAATTTTCACCAGCCAAGCTAAGAGCGTCATGGGAGTCTTCCACCAGAGTAACGCTTTGAGCATTACCCTTTAAGGCGTTAGCGCTAAACCCGCCAGTATAAGAGAAACAATCCAGTACCTCCCTACCCTCTGCGAGATCTCGCACCGACAGCCGATTTTCCCGCTGATCCAGGTAAAAACCGGTCTTGTGTCCCTTTTCAACCTCGACCAAATAGCGCAACTCATTTTCAGTAATCTGCGTCCCTCCTGATGGCATAGATCCCCTCAGGTTCCCCGCTCTTGCGGATAGGCCCTCCAGACTGCGCACCTCGGCATCCGAACGTTCGTAAATACCAGCCGGATGGCATATGTCCATCACAACATCCGCAATCGTGTCCCGCCACACCTCGGCTCCCCAGCTTAGGAATTGTGCCACCAGCAGGTCCGCGTATTTGTCAACTATTAACCCCGGCAATCCATCTGATTCGGCATGCACCAACCGATAGGCATCACTCTGCTTTTCTATACCGGTCCTTGCTTTGACCGCGCGGCTCAGTCGACGATGGAAGAATTCAGCATCAACGGGTTCTTCTTGATCCCAAGTCCACACTCTGGCTCGTATTTGAGATTGTTGGCTATACGCAGCTTTGGCCAGAAATCGGCCGTCTGCCGCCATGACGTCGACGGTCGCAGTGGCATCAGGTTCGCCGCGCAGTTCGGCGATTGCTCCGGAAAAAACCCATGGGTGCTTCCTTAGCAAGGATTTTTCGCGCCCTGGCTTAAGAAAGAGTTTGGGATTCTGACTGCTCATTTTTTAAATACGGGCCTCAAGGGTCACTTCACTATTATCCCTGAGGCCAATAAAACTTTGTGTTGTTGTAGTCGCTGTTTTAGTCGACGTCCTAATGGATTACGCCTAATTTCTTGCCCGCTTTTTCGATCTCATCCATGGCATGCTCAATTTCAGCCGGCTCGTGCGCTGCGGTAACCGTCGCCCGTAGACGGGCCAGGTCCGGGGGCACCGCAGGGGACACTACCGGCAGCACGAACACATCGTTTTTCTGCACTTCACGGGTCATGGCATAGGCAGTTTCATCATCGCCGCAGATGACTGGCACAATGGCAGTCTGCGTATACAGCGTGTTGAAGCCACGACTCTTGATACCAGTGATGAACTGTTCGGCGTTGGCGCGCAGCTTGACTACCCGCTCAGGCTCCTCAAGAATCACTTTGAAGGCAGCATCTGCCGCTCCAGCCTGAGCCGGCGGCAGGGCTGCCGAAAAGATATAAGCCCGGCTGGCATGGCGCAGATAAGTAATTAGATCCTTCTTGCCGGCGATATAGCCCCCCACCGAAGGGATGGTCTTGCTGAGTGTGCCCATTTTTAGATCAATGACATCGCCGGTGCCAAAGTGTTCCTCGATGCCGCTGCCGGTTTCTCCCAAGACTCCGACCGAGTGCGCCTCGTCTACCATTAGCCAGGCGCCATTCTTGCGGCATAGTTCGGAGAGGCGCGGCAAATCGATGATATCGCCGTCCATGCTGAACACGGCGTCAGCCACCACCAATTTGGCAGAGCTGGCGGGCGCCTCTTCCAGGCGACGCTGCAGGTCGTCCAGATCATTGTGCTTGAAACGAACGAAACGGGCGCCAGACATCATGCAACCATCCACGATGCTGGCATGGTTAAGCTTGTCGGAAAACACGTAATCGTGACGACCCACCATAGTCGACACGACAGTAAGATTGGTAACGTAGCCCGAGGTGTAGGTAATTGTGGCCTCGGCATGTTTGAATTCTGAGATAGTCTCTTCCAGTTGCACATGCAGGTCCAGCGTGCCCGCCAGGCTGCGCACTCCATGCGTACCGGTGCCGTACTTGTCGATGGCCTCTTTGGCCGCTTTGTTTATCTTGGGATGCCCAATCAAGCCCAAATAACTGTAGGAAGCGAACATACCCATCTCACGCCCGCGCACCAACACTTTGGCGCCGCCACGCAATTCAGTAATGGGTTGGTTGTAATAGTAGAGTTGGGCCTCTTGCGCCTCGCGAACGCGGTCCACCATGATGGCGATCCGCTTGGATATGGCATCATCAACTCGGGGAAAATCCATTCACTCTCCTGGAAAACTGAGGTGAGTTTAGCTTAGGGCGCCTAGCCTGTCAAACGCCCTGGCTTGTTGGCCACCAAACCCCAAGTTTCTAATCAGGGATGCGCAATTCGCGATGGGCCAGTTCGGTCACCTCGTGGTGAACATGCTCGTAAGAACTCCACACCGATGCACACCATACACGGATCATTTCGTCGCGCCGCCGGCCCGGCTCTGCTGCCAGCACATCTGCAACGCGCACATTTCCCCGATCCTTCGGCAAAATAAATTTGGGCCAAAGCCTGCGCCGCTTGGCCATTTGCATGTGAGCCAACTGAGCCTGCCTGCCTGTATATCCCTTTTCCACATAGAGATAAAGACTTATCAGCGCGAAGGCCATGCCAATAGGCTTGGTGTTTTCGTCAGCGGTCTGCAAGCGGAAAGCGTCTACGATGTATTGATGAATGAAGGTTGGATCGGGTCGGGATAACGTATAAAACGCCAGTTGGTCGTAAAGTTCTTGTTCAGAAAGCATTAGCTCTTTCCAGCTAATTCCCGCAATGCGGCTTCGTCTAAGGTTGGCACACCTAGCTCTTTGGCTCTGTCAAGCTTGGAACCCGCATCCTCCCCAAGGAGCAGATACGACGTCTTGGCGCTCACCGAGCCGGTCACTTTACCGCCTCGTTCAGCAATAAAAGTCTCAGCCTCTTTGCGGCTGAAATTGAACAGTGTGCCGGTGATAACAAAAGTCATCCCGGCGAATGGCTGTGGCCCGCTGGGTGCCTTCGAAGGTTCTGATACCGGCCATACACCGGCCCCTTTTAGCTTCTTCAGCAATCCCAAGTTGGTAGGTTTGCTAAACCAGTCGATAATGGCTTCAGCGATACTAGGGCCCATGCCTCCGATCTCCTCGATTTCATCCATCTTGGCGTGAGCCAGGTCGTCCAGATCGCGGTAGCGATTGGCCAGGGCTTGGGAAGCCACCTCGCCTGCACCGCGAATGCCCAGCGCGGAAATCACACGCCCAAGGGAGCGTCCGCGGGTGGCCTCAACAGACGCCAGTAGGTTGTCGGCCTTCTTTTCGGCAAAGCCTTCCAAAGCAAGCAGGTCCTCCCGTTTGACGGAATAGATATCGGCAGCATCATTGATCAGACCACTCTCGATAAGCTGCTGGACGATCTTCTCGCCCATGCCAACCACATCCATGACGGCCACGAAATGTTCGACGTTGCGTAACAATTGCTCAGGGCAGGCGCTGTTAACGCAATACCAGGCTACTTCATTGGCGATGTGCTCCACGGGCTGGCCGCAGACTGGGCATTTCTTGGGGGGGACGTATTTCTTCTCGCTGCCTTTACGGGCTGCCACCACCGGGCCCATGACGTAAGGGATCACATCCCCCGCCCGCTTGACCAGCACGCGGTCTCCCACCCGTATGTCCTTCTCTGCGATGAAATCAAAATTGTGCAGTGTGGCTTGCTTTACGATCACTCCTCCGATCTCCACCGGCTCCAGCATGGCAAATGGCGTCAGCACGCCTGTGCGGCCCACGTTTACGCCAATGTCCCGCAACTGGGTGGTCACCTCGATGGCCGGGAACTTGTAGGCAATCGCGCCGCGGGGATCCTTGCCTACAAACCCCAGGTCGGCGGCTAACCTCAAGTCATTGATCTTTATGACCATGCCGTCGATTTCGTAGGGGAGTTTTTCGCGCAGCTCTTTCCATTCCTGAAAGACAGCCAAGACTTCATCGAGATTCTTGCACAAGCGCGATTCGGGCGAAACAGGGAATCCCAGCGACCTCATCCATTGCAGGGTCTCCCATTGGGTGGCGGGCACCTGCCCTTCGGCGGCGACCACGTTGTAAGCATATAAGGTCAGTGGGCGTGACGCGGTGATGGATGGGTCCAGTTGGCGCAGGGTGCCGGCGGCGGTGTTGCGCGCCGTCTGGTAGATCTGGCCGCCCGCCTCCGCCTGGCGCTTATTGAGCGCCTCGAAATCCGCCTTGTTGAAGAAGACCTCGCCGCGCACGTAGAGGTCGGCGGGTGACCGGGGACCGCCAGCTTGAACCGGAATTCGCAGGGGCAAAGCTCGCAACGTGCGCAAGTTGGCGGTTACATCCTCGCCAACCTCGCCATTCCCGCGAGTGGCACCCTGCACGAACAGACCGTTCTCATAATGCAGAACTACGGAAAGTCCATCTAGCTTAGGTTCGATCACAAACTCTGTAGCAAGAACGCGCTCGTCCAAGCGGCTGATGCGCTCAAACCAGGCGCGCATGTCATCATCGCTAAAAGCATTGCCCAAGCTGAGGATAGGAGCGGGATGGTTTACCTTGACGAATTGGGGTGAGGGCTGATCCCCGGCCCGCTGGGTGGGGGAATCCGGCATAATCCATTCGGGATGCTCGGCTTCGATGCTGCGCAGTTCGGCCAGCAATTGGTCGTATTCCGCGTCGCTGATAATGGGGTCGTCCAGCACGTGATAACGGTAATTGTGCTCGTGGATGGCGGTGCGCAGCTCTTCGAGATGCTTTTTGAGAGAGTTGTCGCTCATGGCCCGAAGATTATACAACTGCGGAAAATCTGGCAGGCGGGCGAGAATTAGCTTTCGCGCTTGGCTTGGGCTTTTAGCTGCCTTGCCACTTCCACCAATTCGGCGCGCTTGACTTCGTCCGGCTTGGGATATTTCAAGTTCAAGTCTTTCAGGCTGGACGCAATAAGGTCACCGACGAGCAGCCGGGCGTTCTTCTTGTCATCCGCAGGAATGATGTACCACGGCGCCTCCGCGGTGCTGGTGCCGGAAATACATTCTTGGTAAGCCTGCATGTACTTATCCCACAGCTTGCGTTCTTCCACATCCCCCAGGCTGAATTTCCAGTTCTTCTCTGGCTGGTCAATGCGGGCCAGCAGCCGCTGGCGCTGCTCCTCCTTTGAGAGATGCAAGAATATCTTAATGACCTGCGTGCCGTTGCGCAGCAAATGGCGTTCGTGGTCTTTTATGGATTGATAGCGCTTCTCCCAGAAATCATCCCCGCCCCTCAGTTTCTTGGGCAGGTTCTGCGGGGTGAGATATTCCGGATGCACTCGCACCACGAGGACTTCTTCGTAATAGGAGCGATTGAAAATCCCAATGCGGCCGCGCTCCGGCAGCCGCTTGCTGGTGCGCCACAGGAAATCATGGTCCAGTTCCTCTGCACTGGGCGTCTTAAAGCTGGACACCTCAAAACCTTGAGGGTTCACACCGGAAAGAACGTGGCTAATAGCGCCGTCTTTGCCAGCGGTATCCATACCCTGTAGGATAAGCAGCAAGGCGTATTGGTTGGAGGCATAAAGAACTTCCTGCAAGGATCCTATTTTCTCCCCGTTTTTTTCAATCATCTTTTCGTAGCTATGCTTGGAATCGTAACAAGGCCCAACACGAGTAGGCCATTCTGCCAAATTTATTTTTCGGCCAGGTTTGGCCACAAAATCTTTGGAATTGATCTTTGAAGTTGCCATAGGTAAATTCTAAAGGATTTAACGGCAGGTTGATTAGTCTATAAAGAACTCAGCCAACTCCCGGGCGCAGGCAGCCCCCAGCTTATGCCCCGTATCCGCCTCGCAGTACCGCACTCGGGCGCCTGCCGCATCCAACGCGGCGCGAGCATTTCCGCGCCCTGGAGACTGGCACGGTTTCATCTTGCCCGCCGTGCGCCATAAAGATAGGCACGTCAGCCAATTTTGCCAACAACCCGTCGCCACCAGCGGGCAGGAAACCTGCCAGCGCTGCCAGGACAGCTACTCTGGCTGGATAGGTCAATGCGAAAGCAAAACAAAAAGCTGCGCCTTGGCTGAACCCAACAAAAGAACAGCGACTGAAATCGAACAAATCATATTCCTTTGATAAAGCGGCAATAAGTCCACCGAATTCATCCACCGCCTGCTGAAAGGCTTCCAGTGGGCTGAAATCATTCCCGCGCTGGGGCACCCAGCTATAACCGCCGAACTCGGCGTTCCTAGACGTAAATGGTGCCCGCGGGGCAATCAGCAAGGCGTCCTTGGGCATACGCGGCGCAAACACCCACATGGAGTTTTCGTCCCCGGTCCAGCCGTGTACAAGGAAAATCACGCGATCAGGCTTGCCCACAGGTGGCCGCAGCTTGAGCTTCCAATCCCCCATGGTTGTGTCGATAAGATGTTCGCTAGTCATTATGCGATGATACCAACGCTGCCAACTTAAAACCAAAAGCGCGGCGTGTGCCGCGCCTTGATTCTATGAGTTCGGTGTTTACTTCTTCTGCGCGTCGATGTAATCGACAGCCTGGCCCACGGTGGTGATGCTCTGCGCATCCTCATCCGAGATCTCAATGTTCATCTTGTCTTCGAGGGCCATGATCAATTCCACAATATCCAGCGAATCAGCTTCCAAGTCTTCACGGAAACGAGCTTCGCGGGTAACCTTGCCATCATCCACCCCGAGTAGCTCGATGATGGTGCCTTTCACCTGTTCAAAAGTATCTGCCACTGCTGCCTCCTCTATTTGTACCAAACGGAACAATTGTACCTATCCGAACCGGCTTGTCAAGTTCGCTAAAACAGCCAATCTTCCAGGTTTAGTGCTCTCTCACACAGGAACACCCTCCCATGTGCGGAGTTACGCCTAAGCGCACTTTCACTCAAAAGCCGGGAGTTGCTCCTCTCGGCCGCCCAGGTCCACTCGATGGTAAGGCAGCCAGGCGATCCCAAACAAGGTGACAAAGACATCACCGCGAGTTGGCGATACGGGAATCTGAGCGATCTTCTGCGCCACTTCATCCCAACGGGCGTCGACTTCTTTGACCGTGTCTTGAATCTCCTGGCTCATCTCGTTCATCTGAGATTGAATTTCTTCAATCTCAGCCTGGCTTTCCTTAACGTTAGCCGCGGCCTCAGAAGCGAGGCGATGCTTGGTCAGCGAGGTGGTCAGCGTGCGTCGGCGTCCAATGAATAGGCTCAGGATGTTCTCAGCATGCGTGGTGTACTCTTCCATCCGCTTTTGGGAGGAGCGTTGTTCATCTTTGTCCAGATCTCTTTTTTCCTTGGCCAATTTCTTTTCCAAGGACTTAAGCTTGCTTTCGTATCTGTCCTTGGATTTTTCAATTTCATCATCGCGGTGTTGATCGGCTTCTCTCTGGCACAGCTCCACGAATTTCTCGCGAGTAGTTTCTGGTCCAGCATAAACTTTCAGTTCATCATTGGCCCAGATCTTGGCCTCGCCGCTGCGATATACCCAATCCTTAAATTCGTCTTCAAGTTTTTTCAAGGATCCTGCATCATCCAGACCGCCCGGCAATGGCGTGAAGCTGGCCTGCGCCGCCGGCCTAGCCTCCAGAGCGCGTTCTTCCACCGGCGGGTGTTCAAAGTCATCCCAGCGAACGGATGAGGCAGATGAGACCTCCTGTACCAAAGCGGTTTTCTGCGCCTGGCTATCCAGCTTGTATTTGGTTAGGTTGAAGCGCAGTTGCGCCTGCGCCACCAGAGCGGGTCGATACAGCAGCCCAATGCGACGAGCCGCTGTTGGCAAGCCTACATGGCTTGCCTCCGCTGCGGCTTCCAGGCTGAGAGAGGAAGGGAAGAATATCTCCTGCACACCGGAGGGTACGGTGGGCTTCTGCGCCGAGGTCTCTGACTGGTCCCCGACGGTATCTACACCTTTAGATGCCGGCGCCGGCGCTCGGGCGCCAGCCAATTTGTTGAGCAAGGGGATCTGGTTGCGGGTTAGCGGGCCGGCCAGATAATTCATCACCCAGCGCGTCTCGAACACTGTCGGGCTATTGTCGTGCACGTTGTGCAGCAGGAAGATGCGCTTATCCAGTCCCGAAATAATTTTGCTGTAATCGGCGCGCTTGAAACCATCCGGTGCAGCCCCTTCCAACCCGTCTAGCAGCCGATCTTTGTCGCGCTCGGTCTGCAGTTTGCCTATGAACCAGGTACCCGCATTGGATAGCGCCTTGTAATCCACGTCGACTGGGTTTTGTGTGACCAGCAGTTGCCCCACCCCAAATGCCCGCGCCTGTTTAAGCAACCGCAGCATGGGCGCCTTGGAAGGCGGCTCGGCTACCGGCGGCAGGTAGCCGTGGATCTCGTCAAAGTACACGATGGCGCGTAACGAGCTTGTACCTGGCTGGCTGTGCATCCAGGTTTCTACCGCGGAATACAAAAGAGTTACGAAGAACATGCGCTCCTCTTCGGAGAGATGTCCCAAAGTGAACACGCTGTGGCGCGGCTTGCCTGCTTTTGTAAACAGCAAGGTTTGGATATCCAGCGGCTGACCCTCCAGCCAAGCTTGGAAGCTGGGAGCGGCCAGTATGTTATTAAGGCGCATGGCCATTTCTCCGCGCTCTTTCGAGGGGAAGAATTCCTCCATGTCAAACACACCCAGTTGTTTCATGGGCGGGTTCTGGACCTGGTGAATCAATGTGCTCAGGTCCAGGTCAGTGCCGGTCGACCAGGCAGCCTCAAATAGATTGGCCAACAGAATGTGTTCACGTGATTTGACTGGGTCGATGTTCTCGTAACCCACTAATCCCAGGATGGCAGTGGCGGTGGAGGCGATGCGCTCCCGAATGATCTCCTTGTTGCTGTCCCATTCGATGGCAGGCGACGACAGGGAGGCCAGGATGCTGACCGGCAGCCCCGCGTCTGAGCCAGGCGTATACACCGCAAATTCGACTGAGTCACTCAGAGCCTGGATGCGTTCGGGGGTGATATTCCACATAGCCAGACCGGCCTTCCAGGTCTTGGCCGTTTCCTCGGCCAGCGATTCAACAGTTTTTCCTTCGCGGCGGGCTTCATCGGGGTTCACCCAAGGCTCGAAATCTTTGGGCAGCAAATTGGGAAAATGCAATAACGCGTTGGTAATATCGCCCTTGGGGTCGATCATCAAGGCGGGGATGCCCTGCAACGCTGCCTCCTCCAACACGTCGATGCACAACCCGGTTTTTCCTGATCCGGTCATGCCGAACACTACGCCATGCGTAACCAGATCATCTGGATCGTAAAGTAAGCTTTCCTTACCCGTCCTGCGGGTTTTTATATCGTGCAGACGACCCAAATAGAACTTTTCAGCCATGAATTTCTCCGATATGGGAATTGGATTTCATAATAACATCACTCGCGCCCTAAAAAGGGCGCTTAATTGACAGTGCAAGGGCGCACTGGTACACTTTGCCGGGCCAATCCACATGCCAAAATCCACGACGAGTTCTCGTAAATCAGACCATATCCGCATAAACCTTGAAGAGGATGTGCGTTCCGGTCTCACAACCGGATTGGAGCGCTATTTTTTCCTACATAACGCCCTCCCCGAACTAAACTTGGAAGATGTAGATCTAAGCGTAGAGATCTTTGGGAAAACTCTGAAAGCCCCTTTGCTGATTTCCTCAATGACCGGCGGCAGCGCTGAAGCTAAGCAGCTCAACCAGCGACTTGCCGAGGCCGCCCAGGAAACCGGCATCGCCATGGGACTAGGGTCCCAGCGAGCCGCCCTCGAGGACGATAAGCTGGCCCCCTCTTTCCGGGTGCGCAACGTTGCCCCCGATATTTTGCTGTTCGCCAACCTGGGCGCCGTGCAGCTTAACTACGGTTATGGCCTGGCCCACCTGCAGCGCGCGGTGGACATGGCCGAAGCGGACGCGCTAGTGCTGCACCTCAACGCGTTGCAAGAGGCGGTGCAGCCAGAAGGCGACACCAACTTCAGCGGCCTGCTCAAAAAGATTGAGATCATGTGCAAACAGCTTCCTGTCCCGGTAGTCGTGAAAGAGGTCGGCTGGGGAATTTCGGCCGAAGTGGCGCAACAATTAGCGCATGCCGGGGTAAAAGCGATCGATGTGGCCGGCGCCGGTGGGACTTCCTGGACTCAGGTTGAGATGCACCGAGCTAAATCGGATGGTCAGGCGCGGCTGGCGGCGGCATTCTCGGACTGGGGTATTACCACCAGTGAATCCATAATCCAGGTGCGCAATGCATTGCGCAATATGCGCATCTTTGCGTCGGGCGGCTTGCGTTCTGGGGTGGACATCTCCAAATGTATTGCCCTTGGCGCTGAACTGGGCGGCATGGCCGGCCCCTTCTTGAAAGCAGCCAATCAGTCCACACATGCGGCAGTTCAAACTATCGAGGAAGTTGCTCGCGAATTGCGCGTAAGCATGTTTGCGGCAGGCGCCGGTAACATCGCCGCTTTGCAAAGCGTGCCGCTCGTGCTCAGAAGTTGATCCATCCGAATGTCCTAATTCTCCTATAATCCCAGCGGCATGTCTCTCGAACAATTCAGAACCGAACTCCTGCCTGCTGTTGAGCAAGCTCTAAAAGAATCCGTCCAACCCGCCAATACACCTGGCCAGGAAGTTCTGTACGGCATGCTCACCTATCATCTGGGTTGGGACGGGCAGGAAGCCGGTCCCAAGGCAACCGGCAAGCGGGTGCGTCCTACTCTCTTGTTGCTGGTTTGCGCGGCCGGGGGCGGCGACTGGCAACAGGCCCTGCCCGCGGCGGCCGCCGTTGAACTCCTGCACAACTTCTCGTTAATCCACGATGACATACAGGACCAAAGTGAAACCCGCCGCGGGCGGCCTACCCTTTGGGCGCTCCACGGGACCGCGCAGGCAATCAATGCAGGGGATGCCTTGTTCGCCCTGGCCCACATCAGCCTGGAAGGTCTGGAAAAAACTGCTTCGCCTGCGACGTACGCAGCGGCGGCGCAACTGCTGGCCCGCACCAGCTTGCAACTCACCCAGGGTCAATATCTCGACTTGGCCTATGAGGACATGCACGGGTTGGGAATAGACGCCTACTGGCCCATGGCATGGGGCAAAACCGCCATGCTCATTCGTGCGTGCGCCCAGCTAGGGGCACGCGTGGCCGGGGCCAAGGGGGCAACTCTAAAGGCATACATGGTCTTCGGTGAGAAATTAGGCCTGGCCTACCAGGTCCACGATGACCTGCTGGGTATTTGGGGAGACAGTGAAGAAATGGGCAAGTCCGCCCACAGTGATTTGATCAGCGGAAAGAAATCGCTGCCCGTTCTTTATGGTTTGGAAAAAGAAGCCGGTTTTGCCTCTGCTTGGAATCCACGGGGCAATCCCGAGGATAAAGTCGAACGGCTGGCGACGCTGCTGGAAGGCGAAGGCGGCCGCGAGTTCGCTAGTGGCCAGGCTAAAGCTCTGACCGCGGCGGCATTGGATGCCCTGGCCGCCGCCAAGCCCGCAGCGAGCGCCGGGGAGGCCTTAGCGGAATTGGCCGATGAGTTGGGCCGCCGCAAGGTTTAGCCGGCTAAACAAATTCCAAAAAGACCTGGTTTCCCAGCAAGCGCCCATGTTCCGTCAGGCGGATGGCGTTACGGCTGCCGTTGGTGCTTTCAAGCAATCCTAGCTTCGTTAATCTGCGGATAGGCTCGCCATATATCTCTTCTAACCGAGCGTCAAAACGAGTATGAAATTCATGCCATGCTACTCCTTCTTCCACAAGGCGCAACCCCATCATCATCGTATCACTCATCTCGCGAGTTTTGCCGATACGCTCCAGGCTGGCTGTAGCTGGTGTGCGCGGGAATGCCCCGGGCTTGCCTTCTTTAACGCGCTTAATATAAGCGGCTGGCGCTAGAACATTGGCGGTGCGATATCCACCGATAAACCCATGAGCGCCTGCACCCAAGCCCGCATAGGGCAGGTTGCGCCAGTATTGCAGGTTGTGCTTACAAGCCAACAGGCACCCTTCTTTATCAGGCTTCGCCCAGTTGGAGATCTCATATTGCTGGTAGCCTGCTGCGTCCAAGGCCGCTGACGCGTATTCGTACATATCCGCCGCCAGGTCAATGTCCAGATCTGGCAGGAGTCCGCGGCCAGCCAACTCCTTAAACGGCGTGCCATGCTCGATGCTTAATGCGTACAATGAGAGGTGCTCTGGGGAAAGGCTGACGGCCAATTGCATATTGCGTTTCCAGCTAGCCAATGATTGTCCCGGCAGGCCGAAGATCCAGTCCAAATTCAAATTATCGAATCCGGCTTGGCGGGCCCATTTGACCGCTTGGATCACATCCTGAAAGTCGTGCTGCCGCTCCAGCATACGTAGCTCCTCGGGGCTGGCAGATTGAACTCCGAAACTCAAGCGGCTGACCCCGGCCGCCCTAAGTTCTCGCAGTTTCTGAGCATCCAATGTCCCTGGGTTGGCTTCCAAACTGATCTCCGCCGCTTCGTCAAGGTCGAACAGCTTACCCACAGTGTCCAGAATCTCCCCGACCTGCTTTGGAGGCACAAGCGAAGGGGTGCCTCCGCCGAAGAAGACTGTTTGAACGGGCAGTTTTTCTCCGGCTTCTTCGGCCAACAGGCGCACCTCGGTATTCAAGGCTTCCATATAGGCGGGCATCAGGGCTTCCAACCCCGCGTAGGTGTTGAAATCACAATAGCCACAGCGATGCGTGCAGAACGGGATGTGCAAATATAGGCTAATAGTCTGCATCAAAATCAGTATACCCTTGCGTCCATGCTTGACGTGCGCCCCAAACCGCTTTGGTATAATCCTGCGGCTTTTAGAAATGACATCTAACAAACCCCGTTCGACCCCAACTAAAGTCTGCCCATCCTGCGGAACCCGAGTGAGCGAGCGCGCCCCGCGCTGCTTGGTTTGCGGCCATCAATTCACTGACGCCCCCACCAAGTCAAGCTTCGCCAATGCCCCCCTGGTGGGCGGCGCCGGCCTTCCCGAGCTGCACCTCAGCGTCCCTATCGCGGTTGGCTTGTTAGCCTTGTTCCTCATCGTGGGCGCCGGACTGACCTATGCGGTCATGGCCGCCACCGGAGGCCCCGGGGGGGCTCAGGCCGCCGTGACCCCTTCGACGTCCCCGACTCCCACCCTCTCTCCCACCCCCGAGACGCCGACTGCCACCGCCACACCGCAAGCCACGCCCACCCCGTTGACCTATACGGTGCAATCCAATGATACCTGCGGCGGCATTGCCTTTGCCTTCGACATCCAACCCCAAGACATCATCCTGGCCAATTCACTAAACGCTAGTTGCGCCCTTAGCATCGGCCAGGTGCTCAGTATTCCCCAACCCACTTTCACGCCGACCCCGGCGGCCAGCCCTACCCTGAGTGAGTTGGAAGCCACCATCGCCGCCTGCGACACTGAAGATTACGTGGTGCAAGAAGGTGAGACTATGAGCCTGATCGCCGTTACATTCGGCATCCCCATGGAAGCCATCCTGCAATGGAACGGTCTCACCAGCGACGTTGCCTTCGTAGGTCAACATTTATCCATCCCGCTCTGCGACCGCACTTTCGTGGGCGCCGCTACGGTGACTCCCACCATTGCCCCGCCTTACCCGGCCGCCGATCCGCTGCTTCCGGCAAATGGCGCCCCCTTTGACTCCTCGAACGACACCATCACCCTGCAGTGGTCATCTGTGGGTACGCTGCGCGGCAACGAGTATTACCAGGTGACCGTGACTGACATAACCGGCGGCCAGAACCGCCACATCGTGGATGAGGTCAAGGACACCAGCTACATCGTGCCGGTGTCCTTTCGCCCCGCCGACGGCCAGCCTCACGTCTTCAACTGGAGCGTAGTACCCGTGGCCCAGATCGGCGTGGATGCCGACGGCTTGCCTGTCTATGTGAACGGGGGCCCTGCCAGCCAGCTGCGCGTATTTACCTGGTCTGGCAGCGGTGCAAATGCCACTGCTGTCCCCTAGTCTTCGAATCGGTAAAAAAAAGGACCTCCGCACGGAGGTCCCTATATTTTCTTTTGTTAGGGCTACTTTCTCTTCGACATGGGCACAAAATCGCGTTCGCCTTCACCCAGGTAGATCTGGCGCGGGCGGGCGATTTTTTGCTCTTCGTCACCCAGCATCTCCTGCCACTGCGCCAGCCAACCCACCGTTCGTGGGATGGCAAACATCACCGGGAAGAAACTGGTGGGCAGCCCCATAGCCTGATAGATGATGCCCGAATAAAAATCGACGTTCGGGTACAGCTTGCGGGAAATAAAGTATTCGTCTTCCAAGGCAATTCGCTCAAGTTCCAAGGCCATATCTAGAAGCGAGTTACGGCCGGTCACTTTGAACACATCCTCGGCGACCTTTTTGATGATGCGCGTGCGGGTCATAATTCTTATATACCCGATGCCCAAAGCCCATCAGCTTGCCTTCGCCCTTCTTCACCTTCTCGACGAACGCAGGTATATTCTTCGCATCGCCGAGCTGTGTCAGCATGCGCAGCACCGCTTCGTTAGCGCCACCGTGCAGCGGCCCGTATAGCGCCGCCGCCGCTCCGGCCATGGCTGAGTAGGGGTCCACTTTACTGGACCCGATGCCACGCATGGCATTGGTGCTGCAATTCTGTTCGTGGTCTGCATGCAGGATGAATAGGACATCCAAGGCGTGCTCCAACACCGGGTTGGGCTCATATTTGGTCTCGGTCATTTTGAACATCATATTGAGGAAATTACCGGGATAACTTAGGTCATTGTCCGGGTAGTTGTATGGCAAGCCCTGGCTATGCCGATAAACGAAGGCGCCGATCGTGGGCACCTTAGCGATCAAGCGCTGGATCTGGATGGTGCGAATGCGTTCATCGCCGATCTGGTTAGCCTCGGGATAGAACGTGGAAAGGGCCGCTACCGTTGCTATGAACATACCCATAGGATGAGCATCGTAGCGGAAATTCTCCATGAAGCTCTTGATGTTTTCGTGCAGGATGGTGTGATGGGTTATGTTGTATACAAAGGAGCCCAACTCGGTCTTGTTCGGCAACTCCCCATACAGAAGCATATAGGCAACTTCCAAGAAGGTGGCCTTTTCAGCCAGTTGCTCAATGGGATAGCCGCGGTAGCGCAAAATCCCATTGCCTCCATCTACCAGTGTAATGGTGCTCTTGGTGTTGGCCGTATTGGTAAAGGATGGGTCATAGCTCATCAAACCGAAATCTTTGTCGTCGGTCTTGATCTGGCGTAGATCCATAGCCTTTACGGTGCCTTCCCAGATAGGCAACTCATATTGCTTTCCTGTGCGATTGTCGATAACAGATAGTGTCTCTTTTGCCATCTTTCTCTTCTTTCTAAGCTTGGCAGATTAAAGCTTGATCTCGGCGGTGCTTGCTTGTACCGCTTCGGCCGATTTCTTTACCAAAGCTTTTTCTTCGTCATTCAGCTTGTATTCAATCACCTTGACCAGGCCGCCGCGCCCCAATTGGACCGGCACACCGAAGAAGATGTCTTTCAAGCCGTATTCACCTTGCATATAAATCGAGCAAGGCACCACAAGGTTTTTGTCCTTAACGATCGATTCGGCCATTTGGGCGATGGCGGCTGAAGGGGCGTAAAAAGCGCTGCCTTGCTTAAGCAGCGCCACGATTTCCCCTCCGCCCTTGCGGGTGCGATCCACTATGGCCTGCAGTTTTTCCTTAGACAGCATCTCAGTGAGGGGAACACCGGCCACATTCGAGTGGCGCGTGAGCGGCACCATACTATCGCCATGCCCGCCCAGCACGTAGCAATTTACATTTTCGACGCTGACGCCTGTCTCCATGGCGACGAAGGCGCGCATACGCGCCGAATCCAGAATGCCAGCTTGCCCGATCACACGTTCGCGCGGCAACCCGCCCACCTTCATGGTTACATAGCACATGCTGTCCAGAGGATTGGTCAGCACAATATAGATCGCGTTGGGAGAATGCTTCAAGGTCTCTTCAGTTGCCTTGCCCACGATGCTTGTGTTAGTACTCTGTAAGTCCTCTCGGCTCATCCCGGGTTTGCGGGGAATCCCGGCGGTAATAACAATGATGTCGGATCCTTCGGTAGCCTTGTAATCATTGCTACCTTCTACGCGCACATCTTTGCCAATTACGGGCATGGCTTCCATCAAATCCAGGGCCTTGCCCTGCGGCATGCCCTCAACAACATCAACAAGGGTGATGTCAGCCAGTTCACGTTCTGCCAGCCAGTGCGCGGCAGTAGCGCCGGTCATCCCGGCACCAATGATGGATATTTTGGTCATTGATTTCTCCGATTGGAAAGTTGGATGGACATACTTAGCGCGATTTTAAGTCTATCTTAGGCTGAACATAGGGACAAATGGCCTTATCATGGCCTTTTCTCCGACTAATTTCTATTATATCAGCCTGGGAAGATTTGTCTGACATTTCGGGCTTTACCTTAAAGCAAAGCCCTTCCTTACGGAAGGGCGTGGCTATTCCTCATTTTCCAAGAAACGCGTCGCCTGGATACCTGCGGCAGCCCCCATACCCGCCGAGGTGATCACTTGCCTGAAATGAGGGTCAGCCACCTCGCCGGCCGCGAACACGCCTGGTACGCTGGTCTCCATATATTGGTTGGCCTGCAAGTAACCGGCTTCGTCCATTTCCAACTGGTTCTTGAATAACTGCGTATTCGGGGTGTGTCCGATGAAAATGAAAACACCGTCCGTCTCGAAATTCTCGGCCTTACCGGTCTTGGTATTCTCCAGTAGTACTTTTTGCACGGAGCCGTTGCCGTCAATGGTCTTTACCACTGTGTCCCAAACGAAGCCCATCTTCGGGTTGCCCTTGGCCCGCTCCTGCAAGATTGGACTGCCGCGTAAAGCATCGCGCCTGTGCACCACGGTCACTTTATTGGCGAAGCGGGTTAGGAAAAGACCTTCTTCCAAGGCGCTGTCCCCGCCGCCCACCACCACAACTTCCTTATTCTTGAAAAAGAAGCCGTCGCAGGTGCCGCAATACGAAACACCCTTCCCGGTGAACTCAGTCTCGCCCGGCACCTGCAAGTGTCGCGGCGTGGCTCCGGTGGCGATAATCAAGGTATCGGCCAGATATTCTTTCTCGTACGATTTCACGCGGAACGGACGGTTGCTTAGGTCCACTTCGGTGGCCGTATCGAATAAAACCCGCGCCCCGAAGCGTTCGGCCTGCTTCTTGAACAGCTCAGTCAGTTCAGGGCCTCCCAATCCATCCGGGAAACCAGGGTAGTTCTCCACAATGTAAGTCAGCGAAACCTGCCCGCCGAATTCATCGCCAGCCAGCACCACGGGCTGCAACTCCGCCCGCGCTGTGTACAACGCCGCAGACAATCCCGCCGGGCCTGACCCCAACACTAGGGTCTTGACGTGCTCAGCCTCGGGGGTCGCTTTTTCTTTTGACTTCTTAGCTTCCATTTAATTTATCCTTCAAAACTCTGGTCTTAGTCCATAGACGTATCTGGGTGTTAAAAGATTACCTGAACGATTATATTCGAGAGCAAGCGTCTAGGCCCCCATGCTAGAATGCCTAAATGCCTTCGATAGCCCCGCCTGGGACTCAATCCGCTTACGAAGCGGCTCTCCTGTCTTCAGTCTATTACCCTAGGCCTTCACCTGGCACCGTTCTGGTCGCGGGGGAGACACGACGCGACTACCTGCAGCGCCAAACCACCAACGACTTGGATCTGCTCGACCCGCAACACGCTCTGCCCAGCCTGCTTACCTCAGCCAGCGGGCGCGTTTTGGAAGCCTTTACTTTGCTTGGCGACGGAGATCGTATTCTCATGCTCACTCAGCCGGGCCACGGCCCTGGGGTCGCAGAGTATTTTCGCAAGAAAGTGTTTTTCAACGATAAAGCCAGCATACAGGACCACAGTTCCAGTTGGGCCCAGATCGAGCTGCATGGGCCCCAGGCCACGCGGCAGCTAAATACGCTTGGCGTCGCCGAGCCCCCCCATTTGAACGAAGTGGAAACGGCTGAAATCGGCACGTATCCCTTTCGTGTCCTCGGCCAGCCGGGTCTTGTTGGACTGTCGAGCTACCTCCTGCTATTCCCTTATTCCGAGCTTGACCATTTTGCCAAACTGTTAGAAGCCCGTGGGATTACTCTGCTGGATGCCGCCTCGCTAAGCGCGCTGCGTATAGAAGCAAGTCTGGCTGGCGATCCCGAGTTCACACATCGATACACTCCCTTCGAGCTGGGCTTGGACGCCTTGGTGTCTTCTGAAAAGGGCTGCTATACCGGGCAGGAAGTCCTTGCTCGCCAGGTCACCTACGATAAGGTCGTTCGCCGCCTGGTGCGCCTCTCCACATCTCAACTCCTGGTGGCCGGCAGCGTCCTCCAAAGCCAGGGAAAACATGCCGGAGAGGTCACCTCCACTGCCATTTCGCCCAGGCTCGGACCCATTGCCCTCTCCGTGCTGCGCAAGCCCTACGATCAAGCTGGAACCTCCCTAGATGCCTTTGTGGGGGATCAAGCAATTTCAGCAATCGTTATCTAAATTCCCCGTGCCCAATATGCATAAAATGCACCCGTAAGGGTGCTTTTTTATTAGAAACCGATCCAAATATTAATATTTGCAATCTGTTACTTGACATTTTCAATTTTATCTATATAATACTGCATGATTGAACGAGAGCGAATAAGGATTTTCAAAGGTATTATCAGGAGGCAGCATGTACCCGAATAATTTTGAATATATCGACAATCGTATCCAGGACTTCCAGCGTGAATATCGCTACTCGGCCACCCGCTATGGCTTGCCCACACAGCCCGGCCTGGGGCATCAAATGCGACGTCTGACCGGCAATGCCCTGATCAGCCTGGGCGCCCGCATCAAACCGCGCCCCAGCCAGCAGAGTGGAATGGCCACTGCCTGGGGAGGCCGCTGATGCACAGCGTACCGCACGCCTGCCCGGTTTGTGGTGGAGAGTTGCTGGTTTCCAGCCTGGTTTGCCGCGAATGTGACACCCGCATTGAAGGTCGCTTCGAGAACAGCACATTTGCCCAACTCAACGAAGAGCAGCTCGCCTTCGTTGAGTTGTTCATCCGCAACGAAGGCAAGATCACCCGCATGGAAGCCGACATGAGCCTCTCCTACCCCACTATCCGCAATCGGCTAATGGAAGTCATCCGCGCCATGGGTTACGAACCCGACGAGGATGAGTTTGCTGGCCTCAACGATGAAGAGCGCAAACAGATCCTGGACGACCTGGATGCTGGCAAGATCAATTACGATGAGGCGCTACGCCTCATTCAAGAGAAAGAAGGAAACTAAATATGGCACGCATTAATCTTCAATCCGGCGACATCCCCGAAATCCTCATCACCACCGTTGCCGGCAGCCTGCAGCTCAAAGGTTGGGATGAGGAGAACATTCGAATCGACGTCCAGAGGGAAGAGGATCTGGGGTACACATTCGAGGACGACAGCCTGGAGTTGAGTTCCCAGGGCGATTGCATTGTTCGCGTCCCCGAAGGCGGCAAAATTGCAGTCAAAGCCGTCCGCGGAAACGCTGTCATCAATAATATCGAAAACGAAATTGGGATTGAGGAAGTGAACGGCTCCCTTACCTTGAAAAATGTGGGCGCCACCACTGTGGAGAGAGTAGGAGGAAATCTCAATGCCCGCAACGTGGAGGGCGATCTTAGCGTCAAATCCGTTGGCGGCAGCGCCACCTTTCGCTCCATTGAAGGCGATCTTTCCGCGCAGGATGTAGGCGGCAACGTAAGCGTGCGGGATATAGAGGGTGAAGTAGACGCCCACTGCCACGGCAATGCCGAATTGGCAGTGGAACCGGAAGGCGACGTGCAAGTAAAAGCGGACGGCAATCTGTATTGTCACGTGGATGATGGCGCCGACGTAGACGTGTCCTTCAAAAGCGGAGCCCAACACATACAGCTTTACACGGAGACCGGCCGGCAAATCATCAACGCCAAGTCCCATAAATTCACCATGGGGGATGGCGGTATGGATATGGACCTAAGCGCCGGTGGCCATATCGATTTTCGCTCCAAGGGTGCCTCCGGCGATTTCAACTTCAACCTTGAGCTGGATCCAGATCTGGCCGAGGAGTTCTCCGACCTGGCCGATGACATCACTGCACAGATTGGCACCCAAATGGAAGGCCAGTTGGAGGCGCTTAACGAGCAGCTTACCAGCCTGGGCGAACGCCTCAGGCACAGCGGATCGCGCGCTGCCGCCGAGGCCCAGCGCCACGTTGAGAAGGCACAGCGCAAGCTGGCCAGCAACCTGCGTGACCGCCGGCGCTCGCGGGTTGTCACCGTAACCCCTCACCCCAAATCTGAACCTGTTTCCTCCAAAGAACGCTCTCTTATCCTTCAAATGTTGCAAGATAAGAAAGTAAGTGTTGAAGAAGCCGAGATGCTCTTGAACACGTTGGAAGGCCGCCCTGTCTCCCACCTGGAGCGTGCCGCTGAAGAAACGCCGCAAGAAACCACTGAAAAATCCGACCAGGCCGAGGGGAAGGAAGAGGAAAATGCCTAGCCCGTCTGAACGATTGGAAATTTTAGATCGCCTCGAAAAAGGCGAGATCACTACCGAGGATGCTGCTCGCCTGCTATCGGAAGATAGCCAGGCGGCCACACCTGCTTCAGAAACGCCTATGGGCGTACTGGAGCAGCTTGAGCGCGGTGAAATAGACCCCGAGCAGGCCGCAGTGCGCATTTCTTCTCAAACGAAATCCCGCCAGGAGGAATCTGAGGAGCCGGTTCAAAAAGTCAAGGTCATCCACACCAAACGCACCTTTGACCCGTCCCGTACCTGGGGTTGGGTTGCCATTCCCATCGCGCTGGGCACGATATTTGCTGTACTGGCAGGGCTGTGGATGGCCGCCGACGTGCGCGACGGCAGTCTGGGCTTTGGCTTCTTATGCGCCTGGTTTCCCTTGGCCATCGGTGTGTTGCTCATCCTCTTGGGTTGGTTCGCCCGCCGCGGACCCTGGGCGGATGTCAAAGTGAAATCCCACAAAGCCAATGGCCACGTCAAATTCTTCATGGATGCGCCTGTTCCAGTCGGCATGGCGGGAAGGGCCCTTCGTTTCGTCGGCGACCGGGTCCCCGGATTGGCGCAGGAGGATGTCGACAAGCTGATGGACGCCCTGCAGCAAGCCGGGCAGCGCGGCCAGCCAATCAATATCCAGGCCAACAGCGACGACGGTGAGGACATCATCGACATCAGCATTAGCTAGCACTTATCGCATGGAGGACAAATGGCTACCAGTGAAGAACGATTCAAGATTCTACAAATGATCCAGGATGGCAAGATCAGCGCCGGCGACGGCGCCAAACTCCTGGAAGCCCTTACCCACGGTACCCGCCCTGTTTCTGGACCGGGCAACGCTGCTGCTGAGGATGGCCGCTACCTCCGCGTCCGCGTCACCGATTCGTTTACCGGGCGCAACCGGGTCAGCGTCAATTTGCCGCTGACCCTGGTTCACGCCGGTATAGGGATCGCCTCGAAATATGTCCCTGGCGTGGAAGAAGCCGACCTAATGGAGGCAATTAACAGCGGGTTGACCGGCAAGGTCCTTGACGTCCTGGACGAAGAGGACGGTGACCACGTCGAGATATTTATCGAATAAACGAAAGGGTCGGGACTCCCGGCCCTTTCTTTTTCCATTCTGAGCGCTTCCTTGGTTCCAGCTCCTCCCCGAGCGCGATCTCCTGAAAAAAAGCCATCCCTGCTTCGCTCAGTCACGGAATTGGACAATCAAGATCCCGGCTAGTCTGCTATATTTAGCAAGTAATAAACGCCGACGTTATAATTTCTGTTTAGGCCCTTTTGAATACTGACAATATTTTCGGCACAAAATCGCGATTATGTCTGCCCCAACTTCCGTTTTGTGCAACAGCTTGACCTCCAGTCTAGTCCGTTAGCCATGGCTGTCCGCAACCCCGACGAGATCTTCGTCACCGCCGAACAAATCCCCTCCGCCTGCCAAGGCGACCTGCATCCTATGGCCATCAAAGGTATTGAGCTCTTCGACAACGGGCACTACTGGGAAGCCCACGAGGCCCTGGAAGCCGCATGGCGAGATGAAAGCGGCCCAGCCCGTTATCTGTACCAGGGCATCCTCCAGGTGGGTGTCTGCTACCTGCAGATCGAACGCAATAACTTTATCGGCATGGCCAAAATGTTCGAACGCTGTAAAAAATGGCTGCGCCCCTGGCCGGATGTGTGCCGCGGGATTGATGTGGCCCAACTGCGCGCTGACGTGGCGGCCACTGTGGCCGCCGCAGGGGCCTTGGGTCCCGGGAATCTGGAGAGTTTCGACCGCAGTTTGTTCAAGAAGATTCAGCGAGTTTAGCTACAAGCTCCTGCTGTTCATCATCGTTTTCCGATGAGGCATTCAGGGTATTAACCCTTCCGCTTTTGAATTAGACGCCGACGAGGATGGCGCGCGCAGGGGCGCCGTCGCTGCCCGCAAGCTTGAGTGGCAGACAGAAGAAGTTGTAGCGCCCCTGAGAGACCTGGGAGAGGTTGAGGCCCTCTACAATGATCACTCCCGCCTTCAACAAAATCTGATGGGTTGGAGTGCCATTTTGGAATGGAGCGACTGATAAATAATCGACGCCTACAAGTTTCACTCCGCGCTTCACCAGGGCCTTTGCGGCTTCCTTATCAACGCCCACAAAATCCGCCTGAAATGGCTTATAACCCTTGGCCCACTGCTTGGAGTTGCGCGTGCGAATCAGCACGCGCCGAGTTCGGGGCGGGATATCCGCCGCCTCAAGCACCTCTGGCGTGATTATGTCCACGTCGTCAGACAGATGAACCACGTAAGCACGACCTACCAGCAGCTTTAAAGGGAGCTTCTCGACCGAATTGCCATCTTTCAAAAAGTGATAAGGAGCATCTACATGTGTCCCAGTGTGCACCCCCATGGAGATGCGGGAAACGTTGGCTTCCGCTCCTGTCTCGATCTCCTCGATCCGCTCGAACTGGATACCTCCATCTCCCGGCCAAACAGGCATATCCGGGGTGATATCCAGAGAGACATCGTAGGTTTTCATTCTCAGCCAGCGAACCCTGGCGTGAGTATAGATGACCGATTAAACCCCCGCCACTTGGGAATCCGATGAGTTTGACTGCCCGCTGACTCTGCTGGCTGCCATCTCAGTACGCAGGGCGCTATTCCAATCGACACCAGCCAGGTATTCATTTTTTTGTGAGAACCGGGCTGGCAGCAGATGAAAAACCCGCGGTACGCTGTCCAAAGCACATATGCGATCCGCTGCGACGTAGTCCAGCCAATAAGTAGAAACCGGCAACCGCGGCCAAAATGTGCGCAGCAGCCGGATCAGGATGCGCAAATAAGAGGGCCGGCCAGAAAGCAGGCTGCATTCCAGGCCGGTTCTCTGCAAAACGGATTCGGCGATATGTCGAAGGGTTAAATGTTCAGGCCCGCCCACCTCAAAGGTTTGCCCGATTGTCTCTTGATCTTCCAGGCACCAGGTCATACAAGAAACCAGATCCTCAACCCACAAGGGTTGCAGGAGTGTCTCCCCGTTCCCCGGTAGCAGGAAGAAACGCGGCGACCAGGCCAATAGTTTGGCCAACTGGGTGGTGAAATTATCCTCGGGGCCGAACACAAGGCTGGAACGCAAGATGGTGAAGTCCAAAGCGCTCTGGCGAATGAACTCTTCGGCAATGGCCTTGGCTTTCAGAGCCGCAAACGCAGCTGCCCTATCCGCCCCCAGGTGGCTGAGGAATATCAGTCGCTTCACGCCTGAGTCCGCAGCTACTTCGAGCAGGTTGCGTGTTCCTTCGGTTTCAGCCCCGCGGAAGTCTGCGCGGGGGTCAGCCCAATCCACTCCGGCCAGGTGGAAAACCGTATCCACACCCACCAACGCCGCGCGTAGCCCACGCAAATCTGCCAAGCTGCTGATAGCAGCCTGCACCGAAACTCCCTGCGGCAGCCTAGGAGTTTGCAATGAGGGATGCAGCAGTGTACGAAGGTCGTGGCCCTCGTCCGATAGCCGGGCGATAAGCCGCTGCCCAATGAAGCCTGCGCCGCCTGTAACCAGGATCACTACCTCGGTTTTACCACAGGCACCTTCCGAAAAGGCGCCAAAATGTCTTCTAAACCTTGCCCAAACGTTAACAATTCCTTTGTGCAGCCATAAATGGCTCTTGATACGGCCACCGATAGACTAATCACGAAATCAAAAGGAAACCACGCAAGTTCTAGGTTCGGCCCCTTCGTCACAGGAACAAGCCACCGACGCAGTGTCTGCCCAGTGGTGGTTGGCGAAGGGCATTTCAATTAATTCTCAAGCCGCCCTTCTCCCCCTTGGGCAGCTAACCGGGCAAGCTAGTCCGATGCGAATTGCTTTTGTCACCGAAAAAGCGGCTGCCAACCGGATAACTTAGCTGGCTGGAACGGCTGCAAAACCCTTCCTGAGTCGTGCCAGCCTGAGGCCATGGCCAGGTTGGCACGCCTCTTGCATCTTATGGCTCAGTACAAGGAGCCAAGATGGATATTCTAGGTTTTCGCATTTACAAGAACAGCGAACGCAATCCTTTCGAAAACAGAGTTCCTGATTCTGAAGCTGATGGCGCGCCCGTCGCCCCTGCTACCGAGCCGGAGGCCGCCCAGGATGGCGCCCCCTTCCAAGAAGTGACTGCTCCCGAGATTGCTCCACCGATTATCCCCGAGAATGCCAGCACAGAAACCATTTCTGAAGACTCTGTCCCGACCTTGGAACCTAGCCCTGACAAGCGCTTGGGTATTCACTACTTCGCCGACGACCAACACTATAACCAGGCTGATCTCGATCAATGGCTGCCAGTGTTGCAAACGCTTGGAATCAATTGGATCACCCTTCCGGCACCTTTAGATAGAGCCATCCCGCACGGTTTCTTGGATGCTCTTGTTTCTGTAGACATTCAACCGGTGGTGCAGCTCAATATTCCTTTAACCGACGATTACATTCTGGATGATTTCAGTGCCATGCTGCGCTCATATGCAAATTCTGGAGTGCGCTACGTAGTCCTTTTCGACCGACCGAACCTGCGCGATCAGTGGCCCGGCATTGCTTGGACCCAACGCGGCTTGGTAGATCGGTTCCTGGACAAGTTCTTACCGCTGGCCAAAGCGGCTGTAGAAGCGGGGCTTAGCCCTGTCTTTCCTGCCTTGGAACCAGGGGGTGACTACTGGGATACGGCCTTTCTGCGCGCTGCTTTGGAAAGCCTGAATAACCGCGGAGAAGGCCAATTGTTAGATAGCCTGGCGTTGGGCGCCTACGTGTGGACCGAAGATCGCTCCATGACTTGGGGCGCCGGCGGCCCGGAGAGTTGGCCTGCCACCATGCCCTATCACACCCCTCAGGGAAGCGAAGACCAGCGCGGCTTCCGTATCTTCGATTGGTACAACGCAATTTCAGAAGCAGCCTTGGGCAAACAGTTACCCATTATCATCGTTGCCGCCGGCGTGCAACGTGAAAGTGGCAAAGCCTTGGACGCCAGGGTCGGCACCCGCGCTATCAAAATGGCGCAGACGCTGGCTCGCCCCGCAGACCCCGACAAGAACAACGCTGTTCCGGCCAATGTATTGGCCTGCAACTTTTGGCTGCTCAGCGCGGCCAGCGGCAGTTCAATATATGAGTTGGCCTGGTTCAAATCCCAAAACGGGAAACCCACCAAGGCGGGCGAAGAATGGCTGAATTGGCATATAGGAGCAACCGGGACGAAAACCATTTTTGATCAGGTTGGAACAACTGCCCCACCTATAGGTGCCTGCTCACAAAACCGTGCAATCAGTGAGTCACTACCTCTTGCTACCAGATGACATCCAATGGCCCATGGAAGCCGTTCGAACCTTCATGCAAGAACACGGCGCAACCGTGGGCACCTCGCAAACACAGGCGGCCCAGGCTGCGCGCGTGACGCTGGCCGGCGGCCTCGATGCCTTCGCAGATGACGTCCTACGGACCCTCATCCAAGCAGGCTGCACAGTTGACTACATGAAAATGGATTTAGGTTAGGAGCTACTCATGGAAGAAACACGTCCCAGCCAGACCACTTTAGAACAGCAACTGCACGGGCCAATCATAAAAGTAATGGGCCTTGGCGGCGGGGGTAGCAACGCAGTAGATCGTATGATCGAGTTGGGCATTCCTGGCGTCCAATTCATTGCCGCCAACACCGACTACCAAGTTCTGCAGACCAGCCAGGCCCCGGTGAAGATTCAGCTTGGGCCGCAGTTGACCCGCGGTTTGGGCGCCGGCGGCGACCAGAATGTCGGTTTTCAAGCAGCACAAGAAAGTCGGGCAGCCATCGAGGAGGCCCTACGCGGGGCTGATATGGTCTTTCTTACCGCTGGCATGGGCGGCGGCACCGGAACCGGCGCCATCGCCGTAGCAGGCGAGGTGGCCCGTTCCCTGGGTGCTGTCACCATTGCTGTGGTAACCACCCCGTTCAGCTTTGAAATGGGTCGCCGCCAAAAGAGCGCCCAGGAGGGAATGACCCGTCTGCGGCCGCATACCGACACGTTGATTGCCATCCCAAATGACCGCCTATTGTTCGTGGCGCCACAGGATCTTCCACTTGAAACTGCCTTCCGATTGGCCGACGATGTTCTGCGCCAGGCGGTTCAGGGCATCGCCGAGCTAATCACCCAACCCGGACTCATCAACGTGGATTTCTCACACGTGCGCAGCATGATGAAGCGCGGTGGAGGTGCGCTGATGGCCATCGGGCACGGCACCGGTGAAAACAAAGTTATTGAAGCCATCAACCAGGCATTGGAGCATCCATTGTTGGAAAGCATTTCTCTGGCGGACGCGCAGGGCATCATCGCCAACTTCAGTGGCGGGGACGATCTAAGCCTGTACGAAGTTGGCGAAGCCATCGGCCACATCCATAAACTCACCGGTGATGATGTCGACGTCATCATGGGTCTATCCCAGGATGACCGCATGCGCCAACGCGCCCAGGTGATCTTGGTAGTCACGGGATTGGGCGCCAAGTCTCTTGCAGAAGTGCTACCAGGCGCCGAAGCTATTCACAGCCGACCTTCCCTTTCCGAAGATATGGTTGAAGCGGAAGTCGTGGCCGAATCAGAACCAATCCCGATGGCCCAAGAAGAAGAAAGCTATCAGGCTGTTCCGGTCGATATTCTCAACGACCTGGACGTGCCTGCATTCCTGCGCAAGAGGGCGCGTGTAAGCGCCCACGTTGCAGACTAGGAGTAATATGGACGCAAAGACAGTCAACTCTATCCGGCAACAGGTTGCCAACCGATTTCCTGAGGTCGCCGGCTCTGCCCCCAGTGTAAGGCCTCAGGCGGCGGCTAAGGGGCCAGGAGGCAGCGCCACATTTTTGTTAACCTTCAAAGGTCGCGTAACTCAACCCGGGGGATTCGCTATCAATCGCGCCGTGCGCGTAGTGGCCAATGACGCCGGACGCATTCTGAAGATCACCACCTCAAGATAAACATGGCAGCCCGCGTCGGAGAATGGATCGAGCTTAGCTTTTGGCATATCGCAGTGGGCGTCCTCACCCGGGTGCGTCCATTCAGGCGCGGCCTTGAGCAAGGCAGCCAAGCACTAGAAGCTGCTCCGGCAACCGCGTTCCTTCCTCACGGGTGGGTAATCGCAGTGTCAGGTTGGATTCTGGGTTTGGCAATTGGTGTTTTGCTGGCAGTCCGGCTGTTCTAGGTCCATGTCTCGGCGAACATTATTTCTTGTTTTCATGGGGCTAGGCCTTATAACAGGGCTATTCCTGGGTACCCTTGGGAAAGCCGTTGCCGCCCCAGAGCGCGACGGCCAGCGTCACGTGCTTTTTGTCCTGGTCGACGATCTAAAAGCCGAGCATCCTATTCTCCAGGGCATATGGTTGGCTTCCCTCCCGAATGCGAGCACCAATTGGGCCTGGACGCCAATTTACCCAACCCCTTTGAGCGACCCGGGGTCCCTATATTCCAAACCGCATGCCGCTTTCTATTTGCCCAAACAGAACATCCAAGATGTGGGCTCTTTGCCGCCACTCCGCGATGACCTCGTTTGGTGGGATGAAGCCTTTTGGGTTGACGACGCAGCCCTGAACTCTTTACAAAGGTTTTCGGGTGGCGATCCAATTCCACTAGCGGATACCTGGGCGGAGCCGCAACGTGCGCTCTTCGGGCAGGTGCAAATCATCAATTCTCTTTGCCAATGGATCCAGACCGCCTCTTCAAACGATAACCTGGACCAAATACTTGCTCTAATGCCCGATCATCTGCGCAGTTCATCCAGTTCTTTTGAACTCATAACCCGGTGGGACGCCTGGGCTCAAGGTAGCGTTCCGCTTAATTGCAGTCATCCCTGGGCCGGGTAACCAGTTTTATCCACAAACAATACGGATCTTAGCTGCGTTTCCAGAGAACCTATCAGCCCTCCGCCCCCGCCTTTTTCATATTTTTGATAATCGCAGTGGGCCAGAGATGCTGATGCCATAGCGTACAGAGCCCTATTCCAGTCCCCATTTTTTGCAATGGTCCAGCAGGTCTCGATACAGACCTGATGTTTTGCTTATAATGTATTATTGATCTCGATTTGAAATCCTCGACAGGGACGCTGTTTCCGCACTGGCGTCTACCACTACTCTCCTTTTACAACATTGCGTAATCCTCTACCGCGGCTTATTATTTTCGTCTTGATAGATAAGAATCTCTGGTCCCAACTATTAAACTAGCCCATGCTGCGGTTCTACTCGACACATTTATCGGCGCATTAGTAAGGTCTTCAAAGTTAAGCTGACAATCCGATCCCTCGAATTCGAACCAGATCAATAAAGGCCTGATGGATTTGGGACCAAAAATCGCAAAGTTTGCCTAGATCAGCGGCCTTGAACAGATCCCATTTCCTACGGAGGCCTATCTATCGTAGTCACGGGATTGCGTAAAACGAACACAAATTTTGCCCGCGGGAATGCTTGCAAGTTCCCTTGCTCTTAGTAAGTGGAATTTGCTGCCTATATAATCACTGGGCTCATTTTAGGGGGTCGGAAATCACGGCCCGAAATAGGCTAAAGCAGTCTTCCCTGACCTGTTCTACGGTGACCCCTGGCCGAAAACTCAGATTGGCAAGATATACATCTATAGTCTTAAATGCGTATGTGGCATCAACAAATAGACTTGACCGCCTGTCTACAGCGCGGCCACTTTCCCTGAGTGAAGCGGCCACCTGAAAATTCTGGTCAAATAGTCCAGTAACCAGGGATGTACCGCTCCCAGCAGCCCCACAAATGAATATGGGGTCGAAATCAGTGTCCCAGCGCCCAGTCACCGAGTACAGCACCTCAGAGCTAATTCATGAATCTTAAGCGTCAACGTTGCAAGAGTGGCTTATGTTCACGGTGTCTGGAATCCATTCTAGTTCAATATCGGATTATACATAGCACATTACCACTATGGCGGTTACAAGGGGGCTAAGGATGACTATCCTCCGTTTCGAAACTATTTTCAATTCCCCAGATCGGTTGGCGCTTAAAATAAAGCTTTGATGAAGTCCAAGTGGGCCGAAAATCATATGGGACACATGATGATGTTTGCATGCAAAAAAGCGACCTAACTGTTTCCGCCGGGTAAAATCATCCGCGATGGTGGCCCAGCCCCTTTCCAGAGAACCTATCAGCCCTGCGCCCCCGCCCTTTCTAGCCCGAGCCGCGGCCGCCTTCGCTGCTGCCCTCGCGCTCACCATTGTTGCAGCCCTGGCATTCTCGCTCGGCGTTAGCCTGCTCAATTTGGGGCGAGTTTTACCCGGCGTTCATATGGGCGGACTGGATCTGAGTGGCCTGAGCCGTTCCCAGGCCGCCGCACTCGTCGGCCAGCGAATCAACTTTCCGGACAGCGGGCATGTCGTTTTGCGTTACGGGGAGCGCACCTGGGATTTCACTCCTGCGCAACTGGGACTTAGCCTGGACGCGCAAGCCAGCGCGGCCGCCGCCTACGGTTTCGGCCGCAGCCTTTGGCCCTGGCAGAACGTGACCGAAAAGGTGCAATCTCTGGAAGATGGAGCCGATCTCTCGCCGCGCATGGTATTCGACGGTCAGGTGGCCTATCAAGTGCTGCAGTCCGTTGCCACCGCCATCAATCAACCCACCATTGAAGCGCAACTCACCATCACTGGTTTGAATGTACAGTTTCAGCCCGGTCAAGTCGGGCTGTCTTTAGACACCGAGAAAACCGTAGGATGGCTGGGCGCGCAATTGCTTACCATGCAGGACGTAGAAGTTCCGCTCGCGGTGGATGAAACCCCACCCCGTATCTTGGATGCCAGCCAGCAGGCCGACATTGCCCGTCAAATTCTCAGCCAGCCGCTGATCGTCAAACCCGGGGGTGATTACGAGGACAACCCCGACCAGTGGACTATCGATCCGGATACGTTAGCTGGGATGCTTGGTGTGGAAAGAGTTGAAACGGGCGACGGTGCTCACTACCAGATCGGGTTGGATGGTCAGCAACTGGGAGCTATTCTGGCTGGTTTTGCACCGGATGTATCCACTCAACCGCGCAATGCCCGTTTTTCATTCAACGAAGAAACCAAGCAACTGGACATATACAAACCGGCAGTAATAGGGCGTACGCTAAACCTGCAATCCAGTATTGAAAGCATCAACCAGCAGATTTCCCAGGGCGCTCACCAAGTGGAATTGCAATACGATTACACCAACCCGGATATCGTCAATGATATCAAGGCGCAAGACCTGGGCATCACCGAAATCGTCTCACAGCAGACCACGTATTTTTATGGATCCAGCGCTGAGCGCGCCCAGAACATCAAGACCGCCGCAGAGCGCTTCAACGGTCTTCTGGTGCCACCCGGCGCGGTGTTCTCGATGGTCGACAATATTGGCGATATAAGCCTGGAATCCGGTTTTGCCGAAGCCCTGATCATCTTTGGAGATCGCACCATCAAGGGCGTTGGCGGCGGAGTATGCCAGGTCAGCACTACCCTATTTCGCACGGTCTTCTTTGGAGGCTTCCCCATCGTCGAACGTTGGCCGCATGCCTATCGTGTAGGTTATTATGAGATGGATGCTTCAGGCAACAATCGCACTGACAAGGTTGGCCTGGACGCCACCGTCTACGCGCCCATTGTTGATTTCAAGTTCCAGAATGACACTCCCTCCTGGATATTGATGGAAACGGATTTCGACCCCAACGGCTCGCTTACGTGGACTTTCTATTCGACTTCCGATGGTCGTACGGTGGCTTGGGACACCAGCGGGATCCACAACATTACCGACCCGCCCGATAATGTTTACGAAGAGAATTCTGAACTTGCCAAAGGCCAGGTAAAGCAGGTAGATTGGGCGGTGCAAGGAGGCGATGTAACTATCCATCGAACAGTAACTCGGGATGGAGTAAACATTAATCAAGATACCATCGCCACCCAGTATCAAGCCTGGCCCAATGTTTATCAATATGGGCCGGGAACGCAGGGGTATCCCCCCAAGAAGGTCAAGGGCACCAACTGAAATGAAGACCTGGGTCATAGAGGGCGGGGAGCCTTTGCGCGGAGAGATTCCCGTAAGCGGCGCCAAGAATTCCATCACCAAGCTGCTCGTCGCTTCTATGCTCAGCGATCAGCCCAGCCACTTTGCTAATGTCCCCGACATTGGTGATCGCCTGATAACCCAGGAAATTTGCGAATCCGTGGGCGCCAAATTCAAGTCCGAAAGTGCCCATCGCTTGGAAGTGCATACTCCCGATCTCACCAGTGATGCCATTGGAGCCGAACTTGGTAGCCGCAACCGGTTGGCCATTATGATGCTCGGCCCGCTGCTGCATCGCAGGGGCCGCGCGGTTATCCCCGCGGCGGCCGGCGGCGACCAGATTGGCCCCCGCCCCGTTAACTTCCATCTTGAGGGGGTTAGGAAGATGGGTGCCGACGTCGAGATAAAGGATGGCGTTTACGTCATTCAGGCAGAAGAGTTACACGGCGCCGAGATCGAATTGCCCTACCCCAGCGTCACCACAACCGAGAACTTACTTATGACCGCCGCCTTGGCCAAAGGCCGCATTACTATCCGCAACGCGGCTATCGAGCCGGAAGTGATGGACCTGGTGATCTTTCTGCAAAAAATGGGTGCCATCATTGACTACAAGGTCGATCGCACCTTCGTTATCGAAGGCGTGCCCAAGCTTTATGGCGCCAACCATCGCCTTATGCCTGACCGCATCGTGGCGGCTTCGCTGGGTGTCGCGGCTGTGGCCACCCGCGGCGACGTGTTTGTCAAGAACGCTCGCCAGCAAGACCTGCTCACCTTCCTCAATACCCTGCGCCGAGTGGGTGGCCTTTTCGACGTCCAGGAAGACGGTATCCGCTTCTTCCACAATGGCAAGTTACGCGCCATCCACCTGGAGACCAGCGTGCACCCCGGCTTCATGACCGACTGGCAATCGCCCTTCCTCCTACTGCTCACCCAGGCAGATGGCATGTCGGTGGTTCACGAGACTGTCTTTGAGGATCGCTTCGGCTATGTTGCCGCCTTGCAGCAGATGGGGGCCGAGATCGCCTTATACGACACGTGTTTGGGGCAGCGCTGCCGCTTCCACTCCAGCCAATACCAGCACAGTGCTGTGGTCAAAGGCCCAACCCAGCTCAAAGCGGCCGAGATCAATGTTCCCGATCTGCGTGCCGGCTTTACTTACCTGATCGCTGCCATTATGGCTCAGGGTAAATCCACCGTGCGCGGCATCGAGCACATAACGCGTGGCTACGAGAATCTTGAAAACAGCTTGAGGAATCTCGGGGCGCGTATAGAAGCGGTAGAATAAGCCACACCGCAAAAGGAGATTTCCATGGATCTTGGCCCTACTGAACTCATAATTATCCTGCTCATCGTCATCCTCGTATTCGGCGTGGGCCGCATCAGCAAACTAGGGGAAGATCTAGGCAAAGGCATCCGCGCTTTCCGAAAAGGGATTTCAGGAGAAGATGAGGGGAAAGAGGATGAAGCCGGGAATAAAGATGGCCAAGACCAACTTAAGGGCTAGGAGCAAGCATGGTTAGCACTGAACTCATCGAGATCCTGCGCTGCCCCAACTGTGTACAGCACAGTGAGGGTGAACTGGAATTTTATAAAGAAGCCTGGTTCATCTGCAAAGAATGTGGCCGCAAGTACCCCGTCATGGACGATATCCCGGTCATGCTGATCGAAGTGGGTGATAAATTCATCAAGACCCCCAAGGACAAGTTAGATGTTCCACCGCCGAAGTCCGCGGCCGACTAGCTTATGGCTGAGCTGGGAGATCTCTTCGCCGATCTACTCAGCGGGGATGAGCGGCGCGCCGAGCGCGCTGCCGAACAACTGCCTTCTTTCCACGAACAAGCACTGAAACAAATCAACCAATTATTGGTTGGCGCAGACCCGGATGCCCGTTGGTGGGCTGTCCGCGTCCTGGCTGGCTTTCCCACCCAGGAAGCCGGGCGGCTGCTGGCCGGTGCCCTGAAGGACAAAGATGATGCCGTGCGTTATTGCGCCGCGCTCGCCTTGGCGCGGCAACCCTACGACGGCGCCATCCAACCCCTGGCCCGGCTGCTCCGCAGTAGCGATCGCCTGCTAGCTCGCCTGGCTGGCGACGCCCTGATCGCGGTTGGCGCTCCTGCCGTACCGGTTCTATTGGAGGCTTTGGAGAAATCCAAAGTAGGCGCCCAAACTGAAGCCGCCCGCGCTTTAGCCAAGATAGGCGACACGCGCGCCATCTCCGCGTTGTTCACATTGCTGGATAGCGACTCCGCCATAATGGAACATTGGGCAACTGAAGGGCTGGATAAAATGGGCCTAGGTATGACTTTTTTCAAACCCTAGTCCCATGGCCGAAAATCCATTCATTACTCTGAAGAACGATATCCCTATCCCTCAATTGGGTTTTGGCACATACGGATTAAGCGGCGCCACGCAGGCGATCCTGCATGCCTTGCAGACTGGCTACCGCCATCTGGACACGGCTGACATCTATGCTACGCACGAAAACATAGCCGCGGCGATTGCTCAGAGTGGTCTCGACCGGCATAAAGTCTTCATTACTACAAAGTTATGGAGCAACTCAGTCTCAGCACAGCGCGTGGGACCAGCGGTAGACCGCTTTCTCAAAGAGCTCTGTACTGAATACATCGACCTCTTGCTTATCCACTGGCCCGCACGGACACCGGCCGTCGAGAACTCTGGCCGCCATGGACGCGGCTCGCAAGGTTGGGAAGGTTCGCTCTATCGGCGTTTCCAACTTCAGCGTTCGGGAGGTCAAAGAGGCACTGGATACCGGTTTCCCATTGGTCAATAACCAGATCGAGTACAACCTAAACCACCAGCCAGGCGATATCCTGGATTATTGCCTCGAACATAAGATGACCGTCACCGCATATAGCCCGCTGGAACACGGCTCCCGCTCACAGGAAATCCGTGCTCGAAAATTTGGCCCAAAAATATGGCGTCGCCCGCGAGGAAGTGCTCATCAACTGGCTGCTAACGAAAGGCATGATCGTTATTCCGCGCTCTTCCTGCTCGGCTCACATCAATTCCAATTTTCGTTCCCTTGATTGGGAATTGTCGCCCGAAGATGCTTGGCTAATAGACCAAGCAAGTTAAAATCAGCATGCCCAACCATCTCGCCGTCTCCAATTCCCCCTACCTACTGCAGCATCAGAACAACCCCGTGAATTGGTATCCCTGGGGGCCCGAAGCGCTAAACCGCGCCAGGAATGAAGATAAACCCATCTTCCTAAGCATCGGCTACGCAGCCTGTCACTGGTGCCATGTCATGGCCCACGAATCCTTCGAGGACCCTCAAACCGCCGACTATATGAACCAGCATTTTGTCTGCATCAAAGTCGACCGCGAAGAACGCCCCGATATCGATGGCATCTACATGCAGGCCGTTGTGGCGCTAACCGGCTCAGGCGGCTGGCCTTTGAGCGCATTCCTCACACCGGACGGCCGACCTTTCTTGGGGGGCACATATTTCCCGCCGGAGCCTCGGCACGGATTGCCCTCTTTTCGCCAGGCGCTGGAGCACGTCGTCACGCTTTGGACCGAGGAGCGTGACAAGGTCTTAGAGGCGGGCGAACAGCTTCAGACGCATTTGGCCAAACCCGCGTCCCTCACCACCCAGACCACTGAGATCAATCCCGAATCCCTGAACCAGGCGGTGATGATGTTGGCACAGGCTTATGACTGGAACGGCGGTGGCTGGGGCCACGCGCCCAAGTTCCCGCAGCCCATGACCATCGATTTCCTGCTTGCCCGTGCACTCCAAGGCGACAAGCTGGCACTGGACATGGCCGACAATTCCCTGCTCGCCATGGCGCGCGGCGGCATGTACGATTTGGTAGGCGGAGGGTTTGCGCGCTACAGCACCGACGATGATTGGCTGGTGCCTCATTTCGAAAAGATGCTTTACGACAATGCCCAGTTGGCTCGCGCCTATCTCCACGGTTTTTTAGTTACCGGTAAGGAAAGTTTCAGGCAGGTATGCGAAGCCTCACTGGATTTTTCCCTGCGCGAACTCTGCCATCCCCAAGGCGGATTTTTCAGCAGCCTGGACGCCGACTCCGAGGGCCAAGAAGGCAAGTTCTACGTCTGGTCTCTCGCCGAGGTAAATGCAGCCGTATCCGATAAACCTGCTCGAGATTTGCTTATTGCAGCCTATGGTCTTAGCGAAGACGGCAATTTCGAGGGCAGCAACATCCTTCAACGCCTCAAGTCGGACAAAGACCTCATCGCCGAGTTCAAACTAAAGCCTTCCGAGCTCAGCGCCCAACTGAACGCTGGGCTGGCCGCCCTGCTGGCCGCCCGCGGCCAGCGCGTTCGCCCAGGCACCGACGACAAGGTGCTCACCTCCTGGAACGCGCTAATGCTCGCCGCCTTCGCAGAGGCGGGCCGCTACCTGCGGCGGCCGGATTACACCGAGGTTGCGCGGCAGAATGCTGAATTCCTGCTCGGCCAACTGCAAAAGGGTGGCCGCTTGCTGCGCTCCTGGCGGGTGGGCCGCGCTCAGCACGACGCCTACCTTGAAGATTATGCAGCCCTGATCCTCGGCCTGCTGGCGCTTTATCAAACCGATCCGGACGTCCGCTGGTACGCGGAAGCCGAGCGCCTGGCCTCCGAAATGTTGGCTCACTTTGCCGATCCAGCCGGCGGCTTCTTTGACACCCGCGACGACGCCGAGCAGCTTATCACTCGCCCCAAGGACCTGCAAGATAACGCCACGCCCAGCGGCAGCGCCCTGGCCGCCACCGCCCTGCTGCAGTTGGCCGCCTTCGGCGGCAACGGCGAATGGCGCAGCCTGGCCGAGCAGATGCTGGGCAGCATCCAGGCCTCCGCCAGCCGTTATCCGACGGCATTCGGCCAATGGCTATACGCAATGCAGTTCGATTTGGCCGAAGGGCGCGAAATAGCCATCGTAGGCCCCGATGGTGAGGCGACCCAGCGGTTAGTAAATACCATCTGGAGCCAATGGCGACCCTTCGATGTGGTGGCCGTTTCGCATCAATCTGCCCCTGCGATTAAACCTCCCCTTTTAGTCGACCGTCACCTAAAGGATGGAAAAGCCACGGCCTATGTTTGCCGTGGCTTTGTATGCAAGCTTCCTGTCACAACGGTCGACGAGCTCAAATCCCTGCTTTAGCCGTCCCTCCGCTTGTAGTGCAAGATGGCGGTCCCGGGCCGGCTTGAGCCGCTACGTTGAACGCCGATTCTTTCTGGCGGCGTGACCAGCTCGACCTCGAATTGCGAGAACAGTAGCGTCACGATAATAGCCATTTCGGCGCTGGCAAAGTTAATGCCGGTGCACTTGTGGATCCCTCCCCCAAAGGAAATGTAGTCAAAACCTTTGCCTTCCCCGTCTTCCAGGAAGCGCGCGGGTCTGTACGCAAACGGCTCCGGGTACACCGCGGGCAGGAAATGCGCCGCCGCGGTAGACGTCATTACGAACCAACCCTTGGGGATGCGGTATCCCTTGACCTCGACATCCTCTTTGACATCCCTGAATAGCGTTTCCGCCGATGGGTGCATGCGTCCGCTCTCCCGCACCGCAGCCTCTACCAGTTTGAGCTCGCGCATCTTGACATGATCGACCACCCGGCTGCCTGCTAATGCTTGCTGGGCTTCCTTGACCACCCGCTTCTGCACCTCACCGTGTTGTGCGAGTTGGATCACGGACCAAGCGGCCTGGCCGGCGGTGGTTTCGTGGCCGGCGAACATCAAGGCGGAGAAGATGCTTGAAATTACGTCGTCTGGCAGTGGCTGCCCGGCGCCGTCCGGCTGCTCCAGCAATCGCTGGAAGCCATCGTCTATGGGCTGCAAGCGGCGTTCCTCAATGATGGGTTGCAAGATATCGTGGATGCGCTGCTTGGCGATGTCGCGGCGCTTAAACTTGGGCAGCGGCCAGTTATACAGCAGCGGGTCCAGCGACGCGCTCGAGCAGATCATACTGCTTCCAGAACCCGGCAGCTTGCAGGCGCTCGTGCACCTCCTCACCCAGGAAGCAGCGCCCAGCCACTTCCTTCACGAGTCCGATCATCTCGGCGGTGATATTCATCTCGCCTTCATCGCCCAGGCCGTCTAGCCAACTTTGCACGGTGTGGCTCATTACTTCCAAGTAAGCCGTCATTTGGTCGCGGCCAAACAGGCTGTGCAAGACCGGGCGGTGCAGCAGATATTGCTCGTGCGGTCCCAGGAAAGCGATCTTGCCAAACATGGCCGCCAGGAACTCATATGGCTTTTCCATGTCCAGCACTTTGTCGGTCTGTTTGAAGAAAAATTCGTGCTGCTCGGCACCCACCAGAATAGCCATGGGTTGGCCTAGCAGTTTGATGGTGAACAGCTCGCCATATTCCTCGTAGCCACGGCGCATCAGGCCTTCCTGGTCGCGGTAGAACTCGAACATGTGCCCCACCCATGGCAGTCCACCCCTCAGGGCGGGAGGTGTGGGCAAGGGCGGCTTGGCAGCAGAAATTGTTTCAGTCTGGAGCATGCCTATTTCAATTCCAATACTAATGGGCAATGGTCCGATCCAGTGACCTGGTCAAAGGCGGTCACAGATTTTACGCGTGGCATCAGGTCTTCGGAGACCAGCCAATAGTCGATGCGCCAGCCGATATTGTTGGCCCGCGCCGTTGGCGAGCGCTGCGACCACCAGGTGTATTGCACTTTGTCTGGATTCAGTTTACGAAAGCAATCCACCAGCCCGCTATCGAAATAGCTGCCCAGCGAGGCGCGTTCCTCCGGCATAAAGCCGGAAGTCTTTTGGTTGTCTTTGGGACGCGCCAAGTCGATCTCGTTATGAGCCGTGTTGAAGTCGCCGCACATCACCACACTCTTGCCGGATTTGCGCAGCTTCCCTATGTGTTCCAGCATGGCGTCGTAGAATTCCAACTTGAATTCCACGCGGTGCATACCGCTGGTGCCGCTGGGGAAGTAGATATTGAGGAGTTCAAAATCATCGAAATGCGTCTGGATGACGCGGCCCTCGCTGTCGAATTTGGACTGGCCGAAACCAATGGCGGCCTCACGCGATTTCTTAGTGAAGGTTGCCACACCGCTGTAGCCAGGTTTTTCTGCGGAATTCCACACCACATCATAGCCGTTGAAGGCTTGCTTCTGTTCATCGGATAACTGCTCGGGCATTACCTTGATCTCCTGGTGGCATACTACGTCGGCCCCCTGCTTGGCGATCCAATCCCATCCACCTTTTTTCAAAAGCGCCCGTAATCCATTGACGTTCCAGGTGATCAGTTTCATTTGGCCTCCGTTCGGGTCATTGTACCGCCAACACCCTTGGCCCCTCAGGAACGACAGTTGCTAGTAACATTTTTACTGGTAGCTAAGTTGGGAGAGCCTAAAGGTCAAGCGAATGAGCCGCTATGCTAAAATCAGCGCGCCATGTCCAACATCATCCCTCCCGTGCGAGGCACCACTGACTACTACCCCGACGAAATGGCCCTGCGCACCTGGCTTTATTCGAAGATGCGTGAAGTTTCGGAGGCATTCGGCTACCAAGAATACGAAGGCCCCATGCTGGAGCGCTTCGACCTGTACGCGGCCAAATCCGGGGCCGAGCTGGTGGAGAAGCAATCTTACGTTTTCGAGGACCGGGGCGGCGAAAAGATCACCTTGCGGCCGGAACTCACCCCCACCCTGGCCCGAATGGTCGCTAGCCGCCAACGCCAGCTCACCTACCCCCTGCGCTGGTGGTCCTTCGGTCCCTTCTGGCGCTACGAGAAGCCACAGAAGGGCCGCAGCCGCGAGTTCTTCCAATGGAACATTGACATGATCGGTGACGAATCCCCTGAGGCGGACGCCGAGGTGGCTGCCATTGCAGCCACATTCCTCAAAAGCCTGGGTCTTTCTTCCAGCGAGACCCAGGTATTGGTGAACAATCGCCAGCTAATGCAAGCCGAGATCGCTGCGCTGGGCATAGCTGAGAAGAAGTACAAAGAAGTCTTCGGCCTAATTGATCGCCGCGACAAGCTGAGCGCCACGGCTTGGCAGAGCTATGGCAATGACCTGGGCCTGGATGCCTCCCAACTGCTGGGAATCCAGGAGCTGCTCCAAAACCAGGACCTGTGGAAGAAATCCGAGTTTTTGCGGCGCTTTTTCAAGGCGGTCGAAGCGTTTGGCGTCCATGACTACGTGCGCTTTGCTCCCCACATCATCCGCGGCTTGGACTATTACACTGGCACCGTTTTGGAAGCCTGGGACACCGCCGGAGAGTTCCGCGCCATCTTCGGCGGAGGCCGCTACGACAATTTGGTCAATGCCGTGGGCGGCGACGCGGTGCCTGCAGTAGGCTTCGCGGTGGGCAACGTGGTCATCAGCCTGCTGCTGGCCGCCCTGGGCCACCTGCCAGAATTGAAGCCCGCTGCCCCCGTTTACGTCACCGCCTTCGACGCCGAGCGCATTCCCGCTTCGCTTACTCTGGCGGCCGAGCTACGCGGCGCCGGCCTCAACGTGGTCAGCCACCTGGCCGCCGACAAATTGCAGAAGCAGTTCAAGCAGGCCGACCGGGTCGGCGCCCGTTTCGTACTGGTGCTGGGGCCGGAGGAAATTGGAAAAAACGAAGTCAGTGTGAAAGACCTGCACAGCGGCGAACAGCGTAGCGTAGCGCGCAGCCGGTTGGCCGTTGAGCTAAAACGGTCCCTGCAGCCCGCATGATAAAATACGCCGGCTTGGTGGATGTAGCTCAATCGGTAGAGCACCGCACTGTGGATGCGGTGGTTGCGGGTTCAAGTCCCGTCATCCACCCCAAATAAAATCGGCCAGCCAGCCGATTTTCGATTTCTGTCAGGTAGCCTCGATGCGGGCCATAAGCATCTGATTGAGCGCCTCGCGGGCCGCCGGCAGTGTGCGCATCGCATCCCAGTTCTCGACGAATTCCTTTGCGGAAGATTTGTCCAGCAGAGCCAGATAAGGGTCCCCCACGACCAACTCGCCTTTTACTCTAATCAGGGGCCAATAGCGAAACAACTCATTCTGAATCTCAGCGTAGGCGTTTCTCAATCTTTCCTTAAGAGCGAAGAACTGCTCCTGCTGCTCAAAGGAAACCGACTTTTGGCGATAAACTTCAATGATCAGGCTTTCAAGGTCCTCCCAATCCTGGGCAAAGGCCTCCAAACTGCCGTCGTCTCGTACTTGTTTCAGCAGCCCCTGTGTGACCGGATTCACCCGTTTCCCAGCAACTTTTCTTCTTCCAAAACCGAACCCAGCTCGGCTCCTCCCAGGAATAATATGGCTACCACATAAGCCCACAACGCCAAGGAGACGAACCAGGCAAGCGAGCCGTATACAGAGCCATAGTTAACGAACGTCGAGTTGATGAATACATCGAAGATGAGGCGGGCCAAAAGCAAGGCCGCGGAGGTCACCAGCCCCCCAACCCAAGCCGCCCGACGCGAAATACGGCGATTTGGAAAAGTGGTGTAAAACACGCTGATAACAAAAACCAAGACAAAGAACACGCCCAGGCTGCCAACCCATTGCCAACCCGGCCGGTCAATTAGGCCGAGCAGGCGAGGTAAAAATTGACCCAGGGTCACACTCCCCAGGAAGCCGATACACAACGCCAGAATGGAAACAGTAGCCACCAGGCGCTTGCGCCAGAAACCTCTGGCTTGCGCCTTCCAGATGCGGTTGAGGGCCGTCTCAAGAACGGTAAACACTGACGAAGCGCTCCATATTAAGCCGACGGCGCCCACCAATCCTATGGATCCGCGCAGCTTTATCGTGGCATAAATAACCTGCGAGATAGTGTCCACCCCCGTAGGCAAGAACTGGATCAGACCCGAGGTGAGCAAGTCGTAGACGCCCGTGGTGGAGAGTGTCAAACTGCCAAAATAGATCACGAAGAGCATGAACGGGAAGATCGAAAAGAAGCTATGGTAGGCCAGAGCGGCAGCTAAGGTCGCGCAACTGTCCTGGTTGTATTTCTTGTTGGTCTCGAGAATGATGTGTTGGAATGTTTCCAAAGGCATGAGCAGTTATCGGATTATCGACGCATTATAATGCAGCCGATTGTTGCCATGCGCCGTACCTGAATAATCGATGAAAAAAAGCGAGCTTCTTCTTGCCGGGGACATCGGCGCAACCAACACGCGGCTGGCACTGTTCCGGCTGGATAACCTGCTTACCCCCCTACGTGTAGATAATTTCAAGGGCGACAAATACCATGGCCTGGTTGAAATCCTGCGTGAATTCCTTGCCGATGTTTCCCAACCCATTGTGGGTGCCTGCATGGGGGCGGCCGGTCCCATTATCGAAGGTAAAGTCCAACTCACCAATCTTCCCTGGGTAGTGGATACGCAGGAACTGCTGTCCACATTCGGGTGGCGCGGCGCCTGGCTGCTCAATGACCTGCAGGCCATTGCCAATGCCATTCCATATCTGGAACCGGAAGACCTGCATACGCTGAACTCCGGCAATACCGAAGCACACGGTAGCAAGTTCGTCATTGCCCCGGGCACAGGGCTCGGCGTGGGCTATCTGACCTGGGCCGGGGGACATTATCAAGCTTACGCTACGGAGGGCGGCCATGCAGACTTTGCCCCAGCCAATGCCCAACAGGAGAAATTGCTTGCTTTCTTACGTAAGAATCACCCCCAAGTGCAAGTCGAATATGTGTGCTCGGGCATAGGAATGCCTAATCTGTACGATTTCTTTAAGGCGAGTGAAGGGATTGAAGCACCCGAATGGCTGGAAAATGAAATGGCCGGCGCCGAGGACAAGACACCGGTGATCGTAGGCAATGCCCTGGCGGAAAAACCTGGCAGTGAGATCTGCCAAAAAGCGTTAAGTCTATTCGTGGATATCCTGGCGTCGGTTACGGGTAGCCTGGCTCTGGTTTACGGAGCCACTGGAGGTGTGTATGTGGGTGGAGGCATCCCGCCGCGTATCCTTGCAACTCTTAAACGCTATAATTTTGCAGATAAGTTCGTCGCCAAGACCGGCTTCGAAGCTTATTTGAAGACATTTCCGGTCCAGGTAATCACTAATACGGAAACGGGACTGTTGGGAGCCGCAGCGTACGGCGCCCAGCGGTTGGAAGCAGTAAACTAAGAAACACTCGCGAGAGGTAGTTCGAGCGTGCCTACGGCAATTTGGAAAGGCAAAGTATTAGCAGACAGTGACCGGACCATTATGGTGGAAGGGAATCATTATTTTCCACCCGAGACTATCAATCGCGAGTTTTTTGCTGGCAGCGAATCGCATACGGTTTGTCCTTGGAAGGGTGTAGCTAGCTATTTGAATGTGCAGGTAGATGGGCAGGTAAATTACGACGCGGCCTGGTTTTATCCCCAGCCTTCCGACGCAGCCAAGATCATCAAGGATTATGTGGCGTTTTGGCGAGGGGTAGAGGTAATCCCCTAGCAAAGGGGAAAGTCCTCTAATTTGTATCTAATCTGCAGCAAATAAAGTTCTAATGCGCGCGACGCTAGAATAGGGTCTGGCAGTTCGTTCAATCAGTTACGCCCTTACGCCAACAACTGAGCTGCAACAAACAAGCGCTTAAAAAGCGTGTTGCGCGGGCTGTGCAACTTTAAAGCAATGCAATTCAAGCTTCCCCTTTATCATATAGGCTTAAGGGAACGAGGCTAATCTGTTATATGGAGGCGTTATCAGAATGACGGTTAAGACAATAGAGGCATTTGAGAACGAAGATATTCGCGACGAGGACCCGCTGGAGCGTTTGACGGAATTGGGACGCAAACAGGGTTTCGTTACCATTGATAATGTCCTGCAAATGGTTCCTGGAGAGCAGCGCAAATCGGAGAAGCTTGAAGACATCTTTGAGACCTTGCTGAGCACTGGCATCCCGGTGGTTGAGGATGAAGAGGCTGGAGAAGCTGCTGAGGCCGAAATCGAGGAGCCCGAAGACGAGGACGACAGCGAGAATGAAGGCGTCGTATATTACAACAGCGATGACCCTCTAGCTGAAGCCGAGACCAGTGACCTGGTCCGCCTATATTTCAACGAGGCCGCCAGCGTGCCCCTGCTGACCGGTCAAGAGGAAGTCTCATTGGCCAAGGCCATGGAGAGCGGTAACAAGGCTCGCGCCCAACTAACGCAGAAAAACCTTCCCATCGCTAAGCGCGAAAAGTTGATGAAGGAAGTGCAAGACGGCTGGGAAGCCCGCCAGCACTTGATCGTGGCCAACTCCCGCCTGGTGATCAGCATCGCCAAGAAGAATATGAACCGCGGCTTGCCGCTTATCGACCTGATCCAGGAAGGCAATATCGGTCTGATGCGCGCCGCCAAAAAGTTCGATTACCGCCGCGGCTTCAAGTTCAGCACCTACGCTACCTGGTGGATCCGCCAGGCTATAACGCGTTCCATCTCCAATAAAGGTCGCACGATCCGCATCCCTGCCCACATGGGCGACAAGATCGCCAAGATGATGCGCACCAAGAACATGATGAAGCAAGAACTCAAGCGTGAGCCGAGCTTAATGGAAATGGCTGTGGCTTTAGAAACCACGCCGCAGGAAGTTGAGTTAATCACCACGGCAGCCTTCCAGCCGCAATCGCTGGAGACACCTATCGGCAGCGACGAAGATTTGGTGCTGGGTGAACTCATCGAAGACGAGAGCTCCCCCTCCCCTGAAGACAGCACTGCGCAAGCCCTGTTGCATGAGGACTTGGCCCGCACCATGGACGATACCCTGCCGCTGCGTGAAGCCCGTATTCTGCGCTTGCGCTTCGGCCTGGACGATGGCCGGGTGCACAGCCTGAGCGACGTGGGCCGCCGATTGGGTGTGACCCGCGAACGAGTGCGCCAGATTGAGGCGCAAGCCCTACGCAAGTTGCGTGATCCACGCGTGCCGCGTGCGCCTTAAGGATTACGTTAGCTAAACTACAAAAAAAGAGGCCGGTGAAATTCCGGCCTCTTTTTTTAGTTCCCAAGAACTTTTTCGATGGTTTCAAAATCCGGGAGTGGCGCATTGTATTTGAAGAATTTCTTCCAGGGATCGCCACCCAAGTGCTTGAGGCGAGCCTGGATGTTGAGGATATTACAACTTTGCGGGCCGAGCCTTGAATCATCCAGCTCCTCCCAATCCAGCGGCGCGGCCACCGGGGCGCCGGGACGCGAGCGCACGGTGTAAGGCGCAACGCTGGTGTGCCCATAGCGATTGCGCAAATAATCCAGGAACACTCTCCCCTTGCGCTTTTCTTTGCGGAATTGAGTGGTGAACTTCTTGTCTGTGCGCTCCAACTTACGGCACACGGCCTTGGTAAAAAGCGTGATGGCCTCGTATTCGTAGTCGGGCCGCAAGGGCACGGCAACATGCAGACCCCGCGAGCCTGTGGCCATCACGAAAGATGGCAAACCCAGATCGCCCAATATATCGCGCAAGTCCCGAGCGCCGGAGACCACCGTGTCCCAACTGTCCTCCGTGGATGGGTCAAGGTCGAAAACCATTTTGTCGGGGCGATGCAGCGCCTGAACCCGGCTCAGCCAGGGGTGCAGGGTGAGCGCAGCCATCTGGGCCAGGTACACCAGAGTGGCGGCATTATTAGCCACACTTTGCATTTGGGTCTCAGTATCCGAAACTTCAACCTCAACGCGATCGATATATTTGGGGAAATAGTCCGGAGTTCTCTTTATGATAGAAGCCTTTTTGGCCGATCCCGCTCGGGAAACGCTCCAAGTTTAGTGGACGCTCCTTGATGTGAAGCAGCATCACCGCAGCGATCTGTTCGTAGTAATCGACGATTTGGCCTTTTGTGACGCCATCTGGAAACAGCTCTTTATCTAAGTTGGTGAGCTTAATCTTTTGACCATCCACAATGCGCGTGGTGTCAGAGGTCACCACCCCTTTGTGAGCTGGAGCTTCCTCGGGTTCCCATTCAGGCTCGGGTGCTTCGGCAAGGGGCTGCTCACGGGTTACTTCACGCGGGTCTTTGTCCACGCGCAAGCCAAGGAAACGAGGGTGGCGCATCTTGTTGGCGCTGGTCCACTCTCCAAAGCCCACTTGGGCAACCAACTCAGGTTTCACCCAGTGCACGCCGGTTTTGGGCAGCATATCATCGGGGGCGAACGGATTTTCAGAGCTAGTGAGGGCTTCCAATTGCCGGCCTATATCTCGGATGGCCTCGTCGCTGAAGCCGGTGCCCACCCCGCCGGCAAATTGCAGCCGGTCGTCGCCGGGTCGGAAATAACCTACCAGCAGCGACCCGAAACCCCGCATCCCAGCCGTACCTTCCGTGTACCCACCAATAACGGCTTCCTGCTGGCGCACACACTTGAATTTAAGCCAGCTTTTGGAGCGCTTATGCTGGTAGGTGATAGTAGGGTCTTTGGCAATGATGCCTTCCAAACCGGCTTTGCAGGCTTTATCGAGCAACTTCTGACCATTACCCACTTCGTGCTCCATGTAACGCAACGGGTCAGCGTAGTCAATCGCTGCACGCAGCAACTCTTTGCGTTCCAATTGAGAGAGCCGGGTCGAGTCGTAGCCGTCAATGTAAAGTATGTCGAACAGGTACAAAATGGCTGGTGCTTCCTTGAGCAATTGCTTGCTCGGGTTTTTTACATGCATGCGTTTCTGCATACGCTCAAAACGCGGCTGTCCATCCTCAAACGATACGATTTCGCCATCCAGCACGAAATCGCTCGGCCGTTGGTTGTTCAGTGCCGCTACCAGCTCTGGATACTGGTCAGTAATGAGCAGCTGATTGCGAGAAATAAGCTGCACCTGATCCCCTTTGCGATAAATCAAGCAACGCTGCCCATCCAGTTTCTGTTCGTAGAGCCAGTTGCCTGCGGTGGCTGGCTTGCTGGCGGCGGTCGCCAGCATAGGCGCCAGCCAACCCGGATAGGCGGCTGGCTTTAGTCTGCCAACCAACTCGGGCGACAGGCCCCGCAAGGCCGGGGGAAGTTCCAGCTGAGCGCCTTCGGCCTTCAACTCTTCTATGGTCTTGCCAGTTTTAGCCGATTGAGGATATTCGCCCACAATGTCAAGGTCGGGGTCGGCTTCGCCGTCCTTCATTTTGACCAGCAACCAACTGTTTTGGGCATCCTTGAATTTGGTCTTTATGAGGGCATAGGCTCCGCGCAGTTTTTCCCCCTGTAACCGCACTTCAATCAAGCCCTGCTCATAGGCCTCCTGCATGGTGAATGGTTTTTTCTTCTGCGCGCGGATATTCACGTAGGTGCCGGTGTCCCACACAATGACGGGTCCAGCCCCGTATTGCCCTTTTGGAATGACCCCCTCATAGGCTAAATACTCCATGGGATGGTCTTCGGTTTCGACGGCCAAGCGCTTCACCTGCGGATCCGTAGAAGGGCCTTCGGGCACTGCCCAGGATTTCAATACCCCGTCCACTTCCAACCTAAAGTCATAGTGCATGCGCGTGGCATCGTGCTGCTGCACGACAAAGCGCAAGACGCCACTGGCTTCTGCGGCGGCCAGGGCTCCGGCGGGTTCGCTGGTCGCCTGGAAATCGCGCTTCTGGCGATATTCTTGTAATTTATCCGGCTTGGCTGGCAAAGTTCTTAGCCACCAGGCTAGGCATCTACCTTAGCCTTACTCTTTTCAATGCTGGCCTGCAAGATCTTAAGCAGATCGCTGTCGTCGGTGGTTTCGGGCTGGGCTTGAACAGCAGTGATGTCGATACCCTGGGCCTTCTGCTCAATGATCTGCTTGATCTCATCGGTGAAAGTGTCGCGGTATTGTTCAGGCTTAAAGGGCTCGGTAAGCTGGTCTACCAGGCTCAGGGCCAGGTCCAATTCCTTGTCCTTCATGGCATCTGCCCCGGGCAGGTCCAGGTGGCTGCGCTCCCGGATCTCGGATTGGAAGCGGATTTGATCGAGGATGAGAGCATCGTCTTCCGGCTTGAGAATTGCAAGATTTTCTTTGGTGCGCAGGATGAATTTGCACACCGCCACTTTCTTGGATTTCTTCAGGGCCTCCCGCAAGAGGATATAGGCTCGGGCAGAAGTCTTGTCGGGTGCCGTGAAATATGGCTTCTCGAAATAAATACTGTCGATCTCATCTTCGTTCGTGAAAGTCAGGATTTCGATGGTCTGGGATTTCTTGGGGCTGGCCTTGGCAATGTCATCCTCGTCAATTACGACGTATACCCCCTCCTCGATTTCATAACCCTTGACGATATCCTCGTAGGGGACTTCCTGACCATCGTTGGCAGCCACGCGTAGATACTTAATGCGTGACATGTCACTCTTACGCAGTTGATTAAAAGATATCTGGTATTCCTGGGTGGCTGAGAAAAGCTTGACCGGGATATTAATCAAGCCAAAGGCAATGGCACCGGACCAAATCGCCCGCGCCCCTCCGGCAGCCTTCTTTTCCCCTTTTTCTTCCTTATCCTTGTTGTCTGAACTCTTGGCTTTAGGCATATCTACCTCAATTTTTTGGTATTTAGGCAATCAACCTATTATATTGGTTTTCCTTTTACCCTTACAAACGAAAAGATTGCCCATCCCGTCGAGCCCATGCAGGAACTGGAACACATCCTGCAACGGTAAATAGCAACATCTGGAAAATGCTGCTTCCTTTGGAAGCCGGCGAATGCTACAATTAATGCACAAGGCCATACGATATGGCTGGGAGAGTATGTATGCAAATTGAAAAGAAACACCTTCGTATCCCGTTCAGCGCGGTGCTGGCCGTCACTATACTTTTGACCGCCTGCCGAGCACCAAGCCCCACCGAGGCCCAGTCACCCACCCAGGACATAAATGCCCTGTATACCCAGGTGGCCGGAACGCTCATCGCTGAGGGCCAACAAGCCGCCGCGCCTACCGACACTCCCTTGGTGGTGACTGCAACGTCTTCGCCCACCCCCGAAGGCCCTACTGCCACACCCAGCAACACCCCGGTTAACTCCAACCAACACAGCAAGCGTGGCGTGCAACCAGGCCGCCTTCATAAAAGATGTTACCGTAGCCGATAACACCCACTTTGCCAAAGGGGACAATTTCACCAAGACCTGGCGCATTGAAAACACTGGAACCTGTTCTTGGGATGGCAACTACAGCGTGGTTTTCAGCACTGGAACCAACCTGGCCAGCAAGAGCAGGTACGCGCTGCCTGAAACCGTCAGCCCCGGGGAGACCGTGGACATTTCCATCGCCATGGCAGCCCCCGATAGCAATGGCACTTACCAAAGCAACTGGCTGTTCCGAGATGGGTCGGGAAACAAGTTTGGCGTGGGCGGGTCGGGAAATAGCGCCGGAGTACCCTTCTTTGCGCTTATCAAGGTGGGTACCACCAGCAGCACTTCCGGCAAGGTGAAATACGACTTCGCCGCCAATTACTGCGACGCCAAATGGTCCAGCAACACCAAGAACAACCTGCCCTGCCCGGGCGCCAACCAGGGTTCGGATGGTTTTGTGCTGGTATTGCAGAGCCCCGAACTTGAAAACCGCCACGAGAATGAGCCTGCCATCTGGATGCAGCCCAACCACGCTGGTTCGGGCTATATCCGCGGCGTCTTCCCCAGCTACACCGTGAAGAACAACGACCACTTCGTGGCCTGGGTGGGCTGTTTGGATAACAATCCCAACTGCCGCGTGACCCTGCAGCTTAGCTACATTAAACCGAATGGGAACGAGGTTACGCTAGGCACCTGGGACGAGAAATTCGATAACCTAATCACCACCGTGGATATTGACCTGTCATCGCTGAAGGACACAGCTGTGAAATTCGTGCTGACGGTCAAGACCGGCAACAGCTCCTACAACCAGGCCAACGCTTTCTGGTTCGTGCCGAGGATCGAAAACCAGTAACCATCCCAACTAAACAGAAAAAAAAGGAGGCGCTGTTGAGCGCCTCTTTTTCGTGCTGGATATCAATGATAAGAATCCTGCAAAACTGAGAGGTGAAAAATGGCAGATCCTAAGTTCAAGATCCAGAAGGGCAAAGGCGGTTATCGTTTCAATCTCCTGGCCGCCAACAGCGAACCAATCCTGAGGAGCGAGACCTACACCACGAAAACCGGCGCCAAGCGAGGGATTGCTTCGGTAAAGAAGAATGCCGGAAAGGATGCCAACTACGAGCGCAAACAGGCTCGTAACGGGCAGCCGTTCTTCAACCTGCGGGCCGCCAACCACAAAGTCATCGGTACCAGCGAAACATATTCTTCAGTTGCATCGATGGAAAACGGAATTAAGGCAGTGAAGGCCTCGGCGCGCGGTGCGAAGATCGAAGACGACGCCAAATAAGCGGGCTAAACCGCTTGTTCACGCCTTGATTCCATAGTAGAGTCAATCATTGTTCCAATCCTAGAGAAAGGAGAATTGCAATGAAACTGACTCCTCCAACCAAAAATACGTTCTATATTTCCGTCCTTCTTTTGGTACTAGGCCTCCTCGGCGAGCTGGTGGCGGTGCCCTTCGTTTCGGACTATGCTTTCTGGTTCGCATTTATCGGCGGCGCCGTTTTAGTCCTGGGTAACTACATGAAAGGCTTCTAGTTACCAATTTTTAGTAAAGAAAAAGACCGCCTTTGAGGCGGTCTTTTGTTGCCAATAACTAGTGAGGCTGCTCAGCCTTTACCGGATTATGCAATTCCCCCAGGCCTTCGATACTGGTAACCAATTCGTCACCATCTTTTAGCGGCCCTACCCCAGCCGGAGTGCCAGTGAGCAGCAAGTCGCCCGGCTCCAGGGTCATCACTGAAGAGGCGTAAGCTACCAGCTGCCTAACGGGGAAAACCATGTCACGCGTCGAGGCCATTTGACGTAGTTCACCGTTGACCGTACACGTTATAACCGCATCCGCCGGGTCGAATTCAGTTTCAACCCAAGGCCCGATAGGGCAGAACGTATCGAAGCCTTTCCCACGCGTCCATTGCCCGTCACGACGCTGCAGGTCGCGGGCAGTCACGTCGTTGGCGATGGTGTAGCCGAATATGGCCTCTTTTGCCGTTTCCAGGTCCAGCCAGCGGCTGCGCTTGCCTATCACTACAGCAAGTTCCCCCTCGTGTTCCACGCGCTGGGACTGGGGCGGCAGTAAAACCGTATCACCCGGGCCGATCAGGGATGAAGGGGGCTTTAGGAATAACAGAGGCACTTCGGGTACTTCGGCATCGTGCTCCTGCGCGTGGGCCACATAGTTACGCCCCACGCAAATAATCTTGCTGGGCAGGACTGGGGAAAGCAGCTTCACCTGTTCCAAAGGGGTTTCGGCGCGGCCGCGCTGGAAAGCCTCAAAGGGGTCGCCCTTGATATTCCCGACCTTTTCGTCCAGTACCCAGCCAAAACGAGGTGCTTTGCCTTTTCCCGAATAGCGCACTATTTTCATTGTTAGCGGGGTTTCCCAGCCCCAGCCGTTGCCAGGCGTTTCAGCGTCTTTTCTGTCTTGGCCTGCAACTGGGTGAATTCTTCGGCATAGCGCCAATGCAAGGCCCGCCCCAGGGCATGCACCACGGCCGCCAAAACCACTGGAGCATTGTCACTTTGATCCTGAGTTTGCACCTCAATCACGATGGCGGCCCGCTGGGCGGCGCGGAACGAGGCGCTACCCACGATGGCGGCGGTGCCCAGGTTGGCGGTCTTGGCTTGCGCCAGAGCTATGGTAAGGATTGGCGTTTCATCCAGCATATCGATTGCCAGCAGGAAATCGCCTTCGGAGGCTCCCGCCAAGCTGCCGGCCAGGCCGCGCTCAATCTGAAGGTAAAGCTAAAGCCTCAATGCCGACCGATTGCAGCATGCGCCGCAACTCCGCCACGGCAAATTGGCCTTGCGCATCCGAAATTATTAGCACGCGCCGGGCTTGCTAACCGCCTTCAACAACGCCTCGAAGGGAGCGGTATCCATCATGCGCCGACGGCGCTCCATGGCTTCTCCAAGCTCCTTGAACGTCGCGTCTGCCAGGGCTGGAAGGCTGTCCGGCTCGGCGCTATCTTTGGGACGGATCATCAGGTCCTGTATCACGCGAGCCTTGATTTCATCCTGCAGTTCGGGAAAGCCGGAGTACTCCAGGGCCTGGGCAAAACGCACCACAGTAGCCGAGTCGACATCCACCTGATGCGCTAATTCAGAGGCGGTCATTAATGCGGTCTGCACATAGGAATCCAGTATATAATCAGCCAGCCGTTGAAAACTTTTGGAGAGATGGGGCCGTGCCGCCCGAATGCGGTCGGCGTACGAAGCGGATGCCATGGGAAAG
>CAWCOT010000006.1:0-377673 GCA_963797275.1 uncultured Chloroflexia bacterium
GCTGTTGCAGAAAATGCATAGAATATTGGCATGGCATACCACGAGGGGAAGCCCTAACAGATATGCAGGTGGATTACTTTACTAAACTCGTCATGAGATACATAGAATTGCGGTTGCCCGATCTCGAGGACAACGGAATTATGTCCCTCCAATAAGGAAGTGAGCAATGCCCGGGCATTAAGAACACAATCTCCGATAAGTTAGCCCAGGTAATGAGGGGGCCTTAATACGACTTAAAGCAGCAGCACTTAGTTACAAACTTTGAAGGCTCTCTTCAAGAGACTGATCTTTCAGTTCCTCCAAACTGTTCAGGATTTGGGAGAGTAAGGCATTTTTCCCTGAAAAACAAGTGATGGTTGGCCGCCAAACCCATTGCCAATTGATCCTGCCCAAAAAGCACTAGGTATTCCCCGCTCGGATTCATAGACGCCCAAGTTTTCCAAAACAGTGCCTGCAACTGGCGTTGCTGGTACTGCTTTGTTGACTTCGGGCTTATTAGGTGATTTAAAAAGGGAGGATTTTTCTCGTGCGAAGAATTGCTCAATTTGTACCAACATGAGGCCAACCGATCTCGAGTTATAGACTTAACCGGGGGTCAGCCCGACCTAGTCCCTGAGTGGGTCCCGTGGATGATGAAAGCACTAACAACCAGAGGCTTATCAGAGGATGTTTATTTATGGTCAGACGACAATTTGAGTACTTACTATCTTTGGGATCTTCTTTCCCCGGAAGATATCGCTTATATAAGAGAGTACAAAAACTACGGAAAGGTGTGTTGCTTTAAAGGATTCGACTCACATTCATTCTCATTAATACACAAGTAGACGAGCATTTCTTTTCACGCCAGTTCGACATAGTAGGCAAGCTGCTCGAATTGGAGCTCGATTTATATTGCTATGTAACATTTACAACTCTCCAGCGATAAGGATTTATATAAATCTATGGGAGAATTTGTTGACCGTCTTCAAAATCTGCACAGGAATTTACCTCTAAGGACTGTTCCCCTCGAAATCAAGGCATTTTCGCCCGTTAAAATCCCGCCTCGACAACCCGCGAGAGAAATCTTAAAATACAAAATGTTGTTGTGCAAGCATGGCAAGAGGCCTTAAAATCAAGATATAGTGAATTGAACGAAGCCTCAACGAATAACTGATGTAAGACTAGGCTAGACAAAGGAAGGTCTGTGAAAAGCTGGATTGATACCATTGAAACCAACCTGTTACCTAGTTTGACCGCTGATCCATTTTGGCAGATCCGACTGGCCCAGTTGAGTGACCAATATTCGCCTTACGGTCTCCATTTGGCGGTTTTGTGGAACCGTTCTTGAGCTACATCTTCGAAGGTCGGAAAACTATTGAATTACGTTTCGGGACCCGGAGGATCGCTCCTTATCACAAAGTTTATAAAGGTGATGTCCTGCTACTGAAAGAATTAAGCGGGCCAATTCTCGGTATATGCCTTGTAACGGACGTTTGGTATTACAACCTATAACGAGATCTTTGTGGACGAAATAAAATCAGACTACGCTGAAGCCCTTTGTGCCAGCAACCCCGAGTTTTGGGAGGACCGAAAAAAGGCAGAGTATGCAACTTTGATGAAAGTGGAAAACGAATAAGAATTACCCCATTCCCTATTGGAAAATCAGACCGCCGAGGATGGGTGGTATTGAAGGAAGCATTTGGGAGAGAAGTCACTTTTTGATTAACAGTTGTATCGTCCTTTTTTCGGGGGCTATAGGAGTGGGGAAGTACCACTCTCGCGGAAAGCGTCACATCTAAGCTAGAGTGGAAACATGCCAGTTTCGGACAAACAGTTCGCGAGGATTGCCAGAGAAACTGGTAAAGACCCAACCTCTAGACCTGTATTACAGGAAATTGGTGCAGATTCTCGTCGCTAACCATTTCAATTTCGTTCTGCAAAAGAGTACTCCAATCAGCGACCTGGTCTTTAGGGGAGAGCATCACAATTGATGGTCTCCGACATGTGCAAACCAAAACTGCAATGGCCTCAATAGGCAGGAGTATGAGGGTCTTGCATGTCCACATCGCCGTTGATGAAACGGTTCGCCAAAAAAGGATAAAAAAACGGGGGGATAAAGTGAAATTGCCATCAATTGAGGCTCATTCAACTGAAGTTCAGTTAGTACATTGGCAACTGAAGCAGATCTTGTCATAGATGGAAATAGGCCCCTTAATTCACAAATAGAAGACGTTATAGGCTTCTTGGAAGAAATCCCTTGACACCCGCCCCAAATCCCCCACAAAACCGCCCTTATGACCGATAATTAAAAATCCAATGGAATTCGGGGGCCCATGTACACTTCACCTGTCAAGCCACACTCACCTAACAGCATTGACAACCACCCAATGTCAAGATGTAGTTATATTATTCCCTTAAGCCCCCCGGAAAAAAATACTATATCTTTTGCCGTGCCCGCCCCACCGCCCGTCAAGCCACACTCATTTTTCGCCGGGACCTTAAAGAACTAGGGGGTAACACACATGAAGTTCAACCGCATCCCCACCGTCCTCTTCACCCTCGCCGTCATCACTGTCAACGCCCTCGCCAACATCCTGCCCTTCAACGGCCAAACCACCGGCGCCATCTCAGACCGCTACTTCCATCCGCTCCCTGCTCGCAGGCTACGTCTTCGCCATCTGAGGCCTCATTTACCTCGGCCTGCTCGCCTTCACCGAGTAACGCTTCTCCACCTTACTTGATGCCTTTGATTGCCCAGGCTCTTGCGGCCAACTGGACAGAACCATCCGAATTTATGGGGAGACGATTTTTTACTTCATTTTCGAGGTCAAGCTGCCGCTCCGACGGCAGGCTCGCCAGGTAAGCGGGCGCAGGGCCAACGCCACCCTTAAATGGGTTCCAGTAATCGTTGAAATCCCGAAACTGCATAGTAAACTCCAGGGCGCGGGTTTCCACGCCCTGCAGCCCGGCGCCAAAGAACAACTGCGTCAGCCCCTCGGGATTGCACATCTCGAAGCGGCGGCCCTCGTCCACCGCTTTGGCGGCCGGGTCAAGCGCGGTGGCGGCGTCGAAGAAAACGCGCACCATGCGCATGCCCTCGGCGTAATCCCAAACATAGCAGCCGACAGCGTCCCGCCAGGACGCAGGGCGCGTTTGAACTCTGCGAGCGCGGCGGCAGGGTTCCGGGACGAAGTTGATCACCAGCCCAGCCGCGGCGACGTCGAAGGATGCGTCCTCGACGGGCAGTTGCTGCGCGGAACCTTGCTCGAAGCGCGCACGCGGATCAGCAGTCTGTTGGCGGGCGTAATCTACGAAGACTTCGGAGGGCTCGATGCCCAGAACGCGCGAAGGCGCGGCCAGCGCCAGGATGGTGCGCGTCAGCGCGCCGGTGCCGCAGCCCACGTCCAGCCAGGCGCTGCCCGCCGGCGCGCCAACCCAGGGGACAAAGATCTCCGCGAGGAAAGGAGACCAGCGCCCCATAAATTTTTGGTAGGCGTCACCGGAAGTCCAGCCATCGCGCGGGTTTGATGCATGCATTGGAATATCTTCAACGCAAAGCTGCCTTTTGTCAACGGGACATCGCATCGAGGAAGGATTGCGCAGACCAGAAGTGAAAAAAGCGGGTACGCTATGTACTCAGATTGTTGATTTGCCTTAGATCCCGGGAGGTTCAAAATGGTAGATTCAAAAAATTTGGATGTCATTCAATTCAAGGATAAGGTCGCCCTGGTCACCGGCGGCGCCTCAGGGATCGGCGAAGCCTGCGCGCTGACCTTCGCGCGCCGCGGCGCCAAGGTGGCGGTGGTGGACGTGAACGATGAACTGGGTGAGAAAACCGCCGCGGCTATCAAACAGGCCGGCAGCGACGCCATCTACCTGCACACGGATGTGGCCGACCCGGGCGCGGTGGAGAAAATGGTGGCGGATACCGTGAAAGCCTTCGGCCGCCTGGATATGGCGGTCAACAACGCCGGCATCGGCGGGGAGCAGAACCCCACCGGCGCCTACAGCATCGAAGGCTGGCGCAAAGTCATCGACATCAATCTCAATGGCGTCTTCTATTGCATGCGCTATGAGATTCCCGAAATGCTCAAACACGGCAGCGGGGCCATCGTGAACATGGCTTCCATCCTGGGGACGGTGGGCTTTGCGAATTCGCCCGCCTACGTGGCCGCCAAACACGGCATCCTGGGACTCACCAAAACCGCCGCGCTGGAAAATGGCAAGCTAGGCCTCCGCATCAACTCCGTGGGGCCCGGATTCATCAAGACGCCGCTGCTGGATGCCCTGGACGAGGCCACCCAGGCATACCTCAGCGGGCTGCACGCCATGGGCCGCATGGGCGAAGCGCAAGAAGTCGCCGACCTGGTGGTGTATCTTTGCTCAGACCAGGCCTCTTTCATTACCGGTGGCTATTACCTGGTGGATGGCGGCTACACCGCCCAATAAATTTTCAGCAAGGGATCTATTGCGATGCTAGAATCTTGCTGATGTTTCGTGCTTTGTTTGGGAGGAACCGCTCATGAAAACCAACCGCATCCTCACCGTCCTCTTCACCCTCGCCACTCTCACCGTCAACGCCCTGGCCAACATCCTGCCCTTCAATGGGCAGACCACCGGCGAGATCTCCGATCGCTTTCCCATCCGCTTCGTGCCCGCCGGCTACGTCTTCGCCATCTGGGGCCTCATCTACCTCGGCCTGCTGGCCTTCGCCGTCTACCAGGCCCTGCCCGCCCAGCGCAAGAACACAGTGCTGGATGAGATCGCCCCGCTCTACTGGCTGGTCAGCCTGGCCAACGCGGTCTGGATCGTCCTCTGGCATTACGAATACTTCACCCTGACCATTTTCGTGATGGCCGTCCTGCTCATTTCCCTCATCGCCATCTATCGCAAATTGAAGGCCGCCTCAGTGCCCGGCGCCGGCTTCACCTGGGCCGTGCAGATTCCTTTCAGCATCTACCTGGGCTGGATCTCCGTAGCCACCATCGCCAACGCCGCCCAGCTGCTTTACGTGCTGCATTGGGACGCCTGGGGCCTCTCCCCCGAACTGTGGGCCGTCATCATGCTCGTGGTTGCCACGCTGCTTGGCGCCGCCATGCTCTACCGGGAGCGCGACGCCGCCTACGCCCTGGTCCTCATCTGGGCCTTCGTAGGCATCGCCTTCAAGCAAGCCGACTCTGCCCTCGTGTCCTACGCCGCCTGGGGCCTGGCTGCCTTCCTGGTTATCGCCACCATCCACCGCCTGACGCAACGATCCGTTGCGTCCTCCTGAGGAGGCCTTATCTACGAAGGGCTTTGAAAGGCCATCTTCGCAGAGAACCCAAACGCAAGTCTGCCCGCCGAAGCAAACGACTTAAACCCACTCTCGGTGTATGATTTAGCGTAGCCTGTCGGAGGTTTCGCCCATCGTCCGCCAAATTCTTCCCCGCCTTCTTCTGCTATCCGTGCTGCTCGCCGCCTGTTCGCCTGCGGCGGAAACAACGGCCGCTCCAACCTCCCTCCCCACCGCCACCCCGCAACCCACCGCCGCACCTCTCCCGAAGGCCTCAGTGGAGCTTATCGGCGAGCCCGAGCTGGTCTTCGACTGGAGCGCCGGCCACTGCCCTGTGCCCAACGCTCCCGACCTGCCCGTGCGCCCCTTCCGCGACGCCGGCGGCCTCATTCACGTCAACCTCAGCGCCCCCAACAACTACAGCCTGGTCGGCCCCGATTTCGACCACCTGGATTTGGATTGCAACCCCACCCTGGTCTCCGGTTTCGACCCCGACCCATCCCACTTCAACTACTCAGAATGGATCGGCGCCACCTACACTCTGGACGGCAACACCGTCTACGCCATCGTGCACGACGAATACTATGGCTATCTTGGGTCACAATGGGATTCGCTGCGCGACTTCGGCGACCAACAGGGCGGTAAAGATTGGAGCTACAACGCCTGGACTGGGTCCGCCTACCGCCCCATGACCTATGACCCTACCAATGATCGCTGGCAGGGTCCCCGCACCTACTGCCAGTTGGCCAACTGGGGCCAGCACCCCGACGGCGCCTGCGAACCCGCCCGCACCTGGACCAGCCCGGTGAGCGGCAGTGTGCTGGTACACGGCGCCGTCTACGACGCCGCCCCTGAACAAGGCGATGGAGTGATCGTCAGCATTTACAAGAACGAAGACCTGCTCTGGAGCCTGAGCATCGACGCCAACGACCCGGACACTTACCCCTTCAGCATTCCGGTGGACGTGGTGCCTGGCGATGCGCTCTACTTTCGCGTCAACCAGCGTGCCAGCCTGGATTTCGACAGCACCAACTTCCGCGTCAAAATCGATCAGGGCCCGGACCCCTGCCCCAGCGGGGAACATGAGCGCTGCTTTTATGCAGACCTCACCTATGCCGTTTCCACTGACGGGGGCAGCACCTTCACCCAGCCCTCCCCTCCGGACAACCTCATCGCCGCCCCGCCCAACACCTACACCCCCGAGGCGGGACAATACGCCATGTGGCAGCCCAGCAACATCGTGCTCAACCCGGACGACAATTATTATTACGCGCTGGTTGCCCGCATCTACGCCCCATACAACCATGGCGGGCACATAAATGCCGCCTGCGTCATGCGCACCCAGACCCTCGACGAACCGTCCTCCTGGCGCGCCTGGGACGGAGAAGGTTTCAACCTGGCCATGCCGGACCCCTACACCACCCCCGGCCTGAGCCCCAGCGCGGACGCCTGCACCATCGTTGAACCCTTTGGCCTCACCTATTCACTTACCTACAACACCTATCTGGGCGCCTTCATTGCCACCGGGCACGGTTATTCACCCACATTGCCGCGCACCGGCTTCTACTTCACACTATCCACAGACCTGGTGCACTGGTCGCGACCCCAGTTGATAATGCCCGCCGATTTCGTGAACACCACCGACGGCCCCTATCTGGCCTATCCTTCCCTGGTAGACACCGGCAGCCAGTCGCTCAGCTTCGACACCACCGGCCAGGATGTTTATCTTTACTACAGCCTCTTCAACGACCGCAGCCTGGATAATACCGATCTGTTGCGCCTGCCACTGCATTTCGAAAAATAAACCTACTTTCCCGTCAGCCTGCCGATGATCTCAGGGTGGTCCAGCAGCCCAATGGGACCCAGACGTCGCAGCAGCTCCTCCCATTGCGGCTCCTTCTTGAACAGCGGCTCCAGCAGCGCCCGGGCTTCGTCATACAGCCCGTGGTTGTCCGCCAGGGTCAGCGCCTGCCAGAACGACAGCTCCGTCGCGTCGGGAGTCAGCTTACGCGCTGCGGCAAAAGCCGCCTGCATCCCTTCCAGGTCGCCGGCTTTGGCCAGCTCCTCGCCCTGGTCGCTGTGCAGGTCCGCCGCCCGCATGGTCACCAGGCGGCGCAGCTCCTTGATCGGGTCCTTGTGCTCGTCTACGCGCAGGTCCGCAATGCGGTTGGCCCAATCCGGCTTGTCTTCGTTGCCCCACACTACCAGCGCCGCGGATTGACTGCCCCGGATGTCGCCGCCTTCGGCTTCCGCCGCTTCCAGGGCAGCCATCATGCGCTCCATCAGGCTGCCCTTGGCCGCCTCGAACGCCGCCGCCATGGCCGCCGGCACTGTGTCCTTGAGCATCATGTTGGCCTGCACACTGTAATGCTCACCGTTGCGATGCCCAGCAAAGGGGATACAGCCGCTGCCCGTGTGCACCGCCACCTTGCCCTCTTTATCCACCAGGGCCACCTGGCGGCGCTCGCGGCCTTCGTCGCCGGCCAGCAGCGCCTTCAGGGCTGCTTCGGCGCTGTAGCCCGCCGCCATCAGTTCCAGGCCGCCCGGGCCAAAGGCGATGTTGGTCAGCGATTGCGTGGCCACCGCCCCCACTCCGGAGCGTACCCAGGGCACCACCGCGCCCACACTGGGCTGGTGAGTTTGCACCGCCACGCCAAATTGCCTGGCGTCAACATCATAGGCAACAATCGAATAAGTCATCACAAACCTCCGGGACTGCTTGCCCGATTATAAGACCACGATGTGGCATGGAAAGTGCACGCTAAGAAGGCGATGATCCCTAAAGGAAAAGGCGCCTTTATCTGGCAGGTCAAGAAAGCCTCCGGCGGTGATGCACCTGCCATCGCCCAGGCAGCCGCGGCCGGCGGGCTAAGCCACGTTGTGGTGAAAGTTGCCGACGGCAAGTACAGCTACAACATCACCAACGGCGTGGATATGATCCCCGGGCTGGTGGGCGCTTTGCGTGCCCGTGGAATCCAGGTGTGGGGCTGGCAATATGTTTACGGGGCCGACCCCTCTGCTGAGGCCAAAAAAGGCATCGAACGCGCCAAGCAGTTCAGCCTGGACGGTTTCGTGGTGAACGCCGAAAAGGAGTTCAAGGCCAAAGGCATGGATAAAGCCGGCAAGGCGTTCATGAAGCAGTTGCGCGCCGGCCTGCCCGGGGTGCCCATCGCCCTCAGTACCTATCGCTATCCCAGCGTGCACCCCGAATTCCCCTTCAAAGTCTTCCTGGATTACTGCGATCTGAGCATGCCCCAGGTGTATTGGGTGGGTTCGGTAAACCCGGCGCAGCAGCTCAAGAAATCTTTTGGAGAATACCAGGCGCTCAAGCCGGGGCAGATCGTACTGCCCACCGGCGCCGCCTACACCGAAGGCAATTGGAAACCCACGCCGCAGCAGATCTTCGATTTCCTGGGGATGGCGCGCCAACTCAACGTGCCGGGGGCCAACTTCTGGGAAATGGCCGCCGCCCAGGAAGACGGCGCAGCTTTGTGGAACGCCATCAGCGGCTACAACTGGGCCACCGGCCAGGTGCCTGCAGCCAGCCAACCCGCCCCGCTGCCAACGCCAACACCCACTCCGGCCCCGGCGGAGCCGCCCAGCACCCCCAAGGCGGACATCATCAGTCGCTACATGCAAGCGCTAAACAGCGGAGACCCCAATAAAGCCACCGTGCTCTACGAAAAAAATTCCAGCAAACACGTGTATGCAGGGCAGAGCCGCAAAGGCCGCTCGGCCATATTCGGATGGTATTACAGCTTATTCAAGAAGCTGCTTCCGGGAGCCAGGTACAGTGTGGTCAGCGCCAGCCAGAACGGCAAGACCTATGCGCTGCAATGGAAGGCCACCGCGCCCAAGGCCAAGGTGCAGAGCGGCAAAGATACTATTGTGATGAGCGCAACCAATCCCAACCTGATCGCCCAGCACAGCACAGCTTTTACGATCTCAAAGTCAGTGGAGTCCTACCAGCTCATCTCAGACGAATATTCAGAAGCTGGGCCAATTCCCGTATAAACCCGGCCTGCGCCGGGTTTAGTTTTTCCAGTCCCTCCTCCAGGGTAAACCAGCCGCCGCGGTCCACCTCCGGGACCTCAATCATCTTCCCGGATTTAGGCGGCCATTCCAAATCGAATACGTTGCTGCGCACCGCGGCGGCGTCCAGGTCGCCTTCCACCGCCCAGGCATACACCACCTTGCCGCTCTTCAGCGTTTGCGGCTGCAGCGGCCGAAAGTCTCCGGCAATGTCCAGGCTGGTCTCCTCTTTGAATTCGCGTTGGGCAGCGGCCAGCGGGTCTTCGTCCTCGAATTCCCCCTTGGGGATGCTCCAGGATCCGGCATCTTTCTTGGCCCAGAAAGGCCCGCCGGGGTGCACCAAAAAGACTTGAAAGCCTCCGTCCCGGCGGCGGTAGACCAAAAGGCCGGCGCTTTGCTTGGTTTTAGCCATCGGTTACAATGCCATCATACCGCGGCGATGGAGTTCGCCCTTAAGCGCCTTTGGCTGATGACTCCTAAACTAATGATTAGGAGTCGCTATGGTGAACGTTTTGCTGCTGGGTTTAGGTGGCTTTTTGGGAGCCATCTTCCGATATTGGGTGGCTGGCAGAATACAGGACCTTTCGGGTTCGATCGGATTTCCATATGGCACATTGGTCGTGAATATCCTGGGATGCTTCGTCTTAGGGCTATTGACCTATTTGATCGATGCGCGCGGCCTGTTAAACCCCGAAATCGCGCGCCTTCCTGGTAGTGGGTCTGCTGGGAGCATTTACGACCTTTTCCACGTTTAGCCTGGAAAGTTTTAACCTGCTGTCCCGCGGCGAAACGCTGCTGGGTTTAACCAACATCCTTTCCTCGGTAGGGTTGGGATTGGTAGCCTTGTGGGCAGGCCGGGCTCTGCCCCTGTTGATCTGGAGGTAGGCATGGATTTTCTCGAAGAGGGCTTTTTATTACGCATCTTTATTGGCGAAAGCGACAAGTACGAAGGCAAGCCGCTTTACGAATGGCTGGTACTCCAGGCCAAGCTCAAGCAGCTGGCCGGCGCCACGGTGCTGCGCGGCATCATGGGATTCGGCGCCAGCAGCCGCATCCACACCAGCAAGGTGGAGCGTCTATCCTTCGATCTGCCTATCATCGTGGAAGTGGTGGATAGCTCCGCCAGGCTGGAGGAATTCCTGGATTTCATTGATCCAGCTATCACCGGGGGCATGGCTACCCTGGAACGCGCCCAGGTGCGTTTCTACAAAACCGGTCCCAAAATGGATTAATCCCTACATATAGGGGGACTCAAATCCGGGCCCCTAGACTCGGCGCTTGACTCTATTAGCACTTCTGTTCTATACTCTTGCCACTCTTAGAACATTTGTTTTGCCCTTGGACGGGCAGAAAAGGAGAACAGAATGCTCAACAAAGGTGTGCTTAGCCAGTTCAACTGGTCTGCCCGCATCCAGCGCAACCTGGTGTGGGGGCTGCTCATCTCAGGTGCTTTGCTGGCCTTCGAGGCCTTCAACTACAGCACCACCGAATTTGCCATGCGCGACCTGTTAGGTGACTTGCGCTTTGGCGGCTTTGCCTGGGCCACCATCCTGGCCCTGGCTTTCTGTGCCATCGACTTTGCCGGCATCGCCCACATGTTCAGCAACAATACCAACCTGAAAGAAAAGCAGGGCCTGGAAGTCTGGTATCTGTTCGCCGCCTGGCTGCTGGCCGCCACCATGAACGCCATGCTCACCTGGTGGGGCGTCTCGGTGGCCATCATCAATCACGTCAGCCTGGGCAACGCCATCCTGGGCCGCGAAACCCTGCTGCAGGTAGTGCCGGCTTTCGTGGCAGTGCTGGTTTGGCTGATCCGCGTGCTGGTCATCGGCACGCTGATCACTGCCGGCGGCAAGCTGTTCGCCGCCCCGGGCAGCGCTCAGCATAACAACCCGCCCACCCTGCGCCGCACTGTGCCGACCCAGAACGGGCGCGTGGCACAACCCGCCATGTACAGCGGCCTGATGCCGCAGAACCATGGCGGACAGGCTCAGCAAGACCAGTTCTAGCCCGTGGACGACGGGAATCTTCTCTCCCAGTATTCTGTATCAGAAAGAGAGGCAGCCTTACAACCCGGCTGCCTCTCTTTCTGGCTAGTCCTTCCGCTTACCGTAATGCTCTTCGGGGGCCTGCTTTTTTACTTTTTCAGCTTTATCCATCCAAATGACACGCCCACATATGGGCAAATCGCTCCGTTCTTTTCTCCGCAAGTGCTGCGCTGGGAATCCCAAATCCTCCGCTGGGCCTCAGAAGAAAACCTGGACCCCAACCTGGTTGCCACAGTCATGCAAATTAAATCATGCGGCAATCCACTGGTCGTTTCCCCCGCCGGCGCCAACGGGTTGTTCCAGGTGATGGACTATCACTTCAATGCAGGGGAGAACCCATTCGACCCGGATACCAATGCCCGCAGGGGTTTGGACTATCTGCGTAGCTCGCTGGAGCATTTCGGCAATGACGCCGGTCTGGCCCTGGCCGGATACAACGGCGGCATCCAGGGAGCTAGCCGCCCGGCCGCTTTGTGGGCGCAAGAGACTCGAGATTACCAATACTGGGGGGTCAATATTTACGCAGAGGCATCGGCGGGCATGGAAACAAGCCCAACTCTGCAAGAATGGCTAAACGCCGGGGGCGCTAGTTTGTGCTCTCAGGCCGGCCAACTGGCTTTACAGCTTCAGTAAGCTCCCCCGTCGCCTCGGCACAATCCTTGCCCGCAAGCGGAAGAATCACGGTAAACGTGCTGCCCTTGCCAAGGCGAGATTTAACTTCAATATCACCGCCATGATTGCGCACGATCCAGTAAGCAATGGATAAGCCCAGCCCAAAACCGGTGCCGTCTTTGCCGCGCTGGCGCGAGGGGTCTGCGCGGTAAAAGCGTTCAAAGACATGCGGCAGGTCGGCGGCAGGGATGCCCACCCCCGTATCCTTGACGCGGAAATCAGCCTTACCCTCTTCCTTGGACAAACTCACCGTGACCTTGCCGCCATCCTTGGTGTATTTGATAGCGTTGGCCACCAAATTGAGCGCCACCTGCTTGAGGCGATCCCGATCGCCGCACACGATCACCTGGTCGATCTTGCCTATTTCCAGGCGAATGCGTTCGCCTGCCAGTACGTGCGCTTGATTGAACACTTCCAAAAGCAGCGTATCCAGCTCCACCCTGCGCTGATCCAGCGGCAATTTGCCGGATTCGGCCTGGGCCAGCATCAGCAAATCCACCACCATGCGGGAGAGGCGCTCCACCTCAAGTTCGATGGTGTGCAGCGACTGTTCATCCATTTTGCCAGTGCGGCGCATCAGGCCTAAATTGCCGCGGATCACGGTCAGCGGTGTACGCAATTCGTGGCCAATGTCGGCCAGGAAGCGGCGCTGCGTGGCGAATAATTTCTCCAGGCGACCCATGGTGTCATTGAAGGCGACGATCAGTTTGCCAACCTCATCGTCGACGATGCCCTCAGTGGGAATGCGCCGCGACAGGTCATCCGCGCGGGTAATCTGCAGCGCCGTTTCGGTTACGCGCGACAGCGGCGACAAGGCGCGGCTGCCAGTGATGAGGCCGAACAGGCCCACCAGCAGCACGGCGATACCACTAAGGATCAGCAAATAACGCAGGATATCCGTCTGCAATGCATCAATTACCGTGAGGGACGTGGCGGCCTGCATGACCCCCACAGGGAGATCGCCAGTGTGCAAAGGTACTGTGAGCACGCGGAAGTGCACACCGGCCACTTCCACGCTGCTGTACGTGGGGGTGCTCACCCTCATTGTGTTGGGGTCGAAAGGTTGGCGCAGGGCGCTGTCGGGGTCCACGGCCAGGGTTAGACCTACCAAATTGTTGTCCAGGTCCCAAATCTGCACGATGACGCTGGAATCCAAAGAAACGCGCTCGGAAAGCACGAACTGGCCATTCTCATCAAGACGCGTGACGTCGATCAGGTCTCGGGCGGTACGATCCAGGCTTGAATCGATCTGACGCAACTGCACCACCGACACCAGCCCATAGACGCCCAGGCCAAAAAGCACCAGGACCACGCCAAGCACAATGGTGTAGAAAAGGGTCAGCCGCGACCGCAGGGACATATGAGCTTATTCGTCTTCGCGCAGCACGTACCCCATGCCGCGCACGGTATGCAATAAACGGGCTTCCTTGCCCTCTTCCATCTTTTGTCGCAAATAACGAATGTAAACTTCTATGATATTGCTCTCCCCACCAAAGTCATAACCCCACACTTCATCGTAGATCATTTCGCGCGTCAGCACTTGGCGCGGGTTGCGCAGGAACAGCTCCAGCAGCTCGTATTCCTTGGCGGTCAGGTCGATGACACGCTCGCCGCGCTGGGCGCGCCGCGTGCCTGTATCCAGGGTCAGATCGGCGAACGTGTAGGTCTTTTGCTTGGGCGACTGGGTGCGACGCAGCAAGGCGCGGATGCGAGCCAGCAATTCGTCCAGGTTGAACGGCTTGACCATATAATCGTCCGCCCCGGCATCCAAGCCCATAACCCTGTCGCTGACCGAATCCTTGGCGGTAAGCATCAAAATGGGCAGTTTGCCCAGGGTGCGCAGGCGCTTGCACACCTCCAGGCCATCCATGCCGGGCAGCATCCAATCTAGGATCACGAGGTCTGGGCGGTTCCCGGCGGCCAAAGCCAGCCCCTTTTGACCGGTCTCTGCCGTTTCTACTTCGTAGCCCTCATACCCCAGCCCACGCCGCAAAAACGCCAGGATGGCCTCGTCGTCTTCAATAATCAATATGCGGGTTGCCATGCTGTTCACTCCATTAAATTAATACACATATCATAGCCTCAAAGTAAATCAAATGCGCCAAAATTAAACGAAAAGGCCGCCATTAAGGGCGGCCTAATCATTCGCAAACAACTGTTATTGGAGTTCGACCACGGCGCCGGCGGCTTCCAGCTTGGCCTTGGCGTCATTGGCGGCTTCCTTGGTGGCGGCTTCCAGCACCTTGGCGTTGCCCGCCTCGACCATTTGCTTGGCCTCAGCCAACCCAACGTTGACCAACTGGCGCATCACCTTGATGACCTCGATCTTCTTGGGGCCGGCCTCCTTGATGACCACGTCAAACTCGGTCTTCTCTTCGGCGGGGGCGGCGCCCGCTGCGCCACCGGCTGCGGGAGCAGCCGCCATGGCTACCGGGGCAGCCGCGGAAACGCCCCAGGCCTCTTCCAGCTTGGAAACCAGCTCCGCGGCCTCAACCACGGTCAGTTTGCCCAGCTCATCAACCAATTTACTTAGATCTGCCATTTTTCATTTCTCCTAATTTATCGTTTTTATGCAGCCGCCGCGGGTTTATCCGCGAAGGCCTTCAATACCTGGGCCACTTGGCGGCCCGGTTCACTCAACACGCGCACCAACTGTGTGGCGGGTGTATTGAACATCGCCAGCAACTGGCTGCGTACCACCGGCATCGGCGGCAGAGTCGCCAGGCGCATGACTGCGTCTTGAGTCATGTGCTGCTTGCCCAGGAAGCCGCCTTTGATTTTCACGGCCTCCTTTTCCTTGGCGAAGTCCGCAATAGCCTTGGCCACCCCTGGGGCATCGCTAAAGGCCAGGCCCAGGGCAGTACTGCCCAGCAGATACTCTGCGGGTACATCCAGGCCGGCGTTTTGGAATGCGCGCTTGCCCAAGGTGTTCTTCACCACATGGAACTCCCCACCGATCTCACGAATACGCTTGCGCAGTTCGTTGAAATCGGGCATGGTCAGCCCGGTGTACTCGGTGAGGAATACGGCCTCGGACTTTGCCAACCAGGCTTCATACTCAGCGAGAAGTTCTTGCTTCTTTTCCTTTGAAAGCGCCAAAAGCTTTCACCTCCTAACAAAAAAGTCTTTGCTCCACAACACGAAGCAAAAACTCTCAATCGCAGACAACTGCGGAAAGACGTCCTTACCTCGGCAGGGAATTGAGTAACCTCAACGGTTACACCTGCTGTCTTTGGCAGGATCTGCCTCCTTTTGGAGGCAGGCCAGGATTGTACTACAAATCCCTATACAGGCGCGCTGATGTTTTGCGCCTGCAGGATATCCACCTTCACCGCCGGTCCCATGGTGGCGCACAGGGTCAGGCTGCGGATGTAGATGCCCTTGGCGGCCGCCGGCTTGGCCCGGACAATCGCATTCATCAGCGTGGAAAAGTTCTCCTGCAATTGCTTGGCCTCAAAAGAGGCTTTGCCGATAGCCACGTGCACGTTACCCGTCTTATCCAAGCGGAATTCAACCCGCCCGGCTTTGGATTGCTCAATGGCGTTGGGCAAATCCTTTTCGTTGGCTACGGTGCCGGCCTTGGGGTTGGGCATCAGCCCGCGCGGCCCGAGGACGCGGCCCAGTCGACCAACCGCGCCCATCATGTCGGGAGTGGCAATGGCCACGTCGAAATCCAGCCAGCCTGCCTCGATTTTCTTGAGCATTTCGTCGTCATCGGCCACGGCATCCGCGCCGGCTTCTTTGGCGATCTTGGCTGCTTCACCCTTGGCAAACACCAGCACGCGCACTTTCTTGCCCAGGCCGTGCGGCAGCACGACAACATCGCGCACCTGCTCATCCGCCTGGCGCGGATCAACACCCAAGCGGATGTGGACTTCAACGGTGGCGTCGAACTTGGTGTAGGAAGTCTCCTTGACCAGGGCGACGGCTTCTTCGGGGGAATATTGGCGCGCCGGGTCGATCTTGGCGGCCGCCTCTTTATACTTCTTGCCTCTGTGTGCCATTTATGCTCCTTTGTGGTCAGCCGAAATATCGCTTCGGGTTTTCGAGTCTTCTGAAGTTGCGCAGCAACTCCCGCGGAGCAATCGTGCTCCGCAACTCTCCCACAGTTTTTCTAGTCTTTGACGGTGATGCCCATATTGCGGGCGGTTCCTTCGATCTGTTTCATGGCCGCTTCGACGTCATTGGCATTCAAATCGACCATCTTGGCCTCGGCGATCTCGCGCACTTGGGCGCGGGTCACTTCGCCAACCTTCAGGCGGTTCGGCTCTCCGGAGCCCTTTTCGACCCCGGCGGCCTTGGCCAGCAGAGTAGACGCCGGTGGCGTCTTGAGTACGAAGGTAAAAGATCCGTCTGAGTATATGGAAACTTGGGCCGGGATCACATCGCCCACGCGGTTTGCGGTGCGCGCGTTGTATTCCTTGCAAAAACCCATCAGGTTGATGCCATGACCGGCGAGTGCCGGACCAATGGGCGGCGCCGGGCTGGCTTTGCCAGCCTGGATGCGTACTGTTACGACTGCCTTCAACTTCTTTGCCATGTTCTCTCCTTGGCGGTATTAGTGGGCTTGAGTGTGGAATTGTGGCTGTGGAGTTTTTAGCTCCGCACAATTCCCCGCGCCGCGCCATGCGCTGCGCACCCTCCCGCCTGTATCTGCTAAGCTTTCTCGACCTGCAAGAAGTCCAATTCTACCGGCGTCTCGCGGCCGAAGAAATTCACCATTACGCGCACTTTGGCGCGTTCCATATCGATTTCCGCGACCGTGCCGCGGAAATCATTGAAAGGCCCATCCACAATGCGCACACGCTCTCCCTGGCGGAAGGTGACCTTGATGCGCGGGGCTTCGGCCTCCATGCGCTTGACGATCTGGGCTACCTCTTCGGGGCGCAACGGCAGGGGAGTATTGCCCTGCCCGACGAAGCTGGTGACCCCTGGTGTATTGCGCACCACATACCACGACTCTTCAGTCATCATCATGTTGACCAGGATGTAGCCCGGAAAGACGCGGCGCTCGACGGTACGGCGCTTGCCTTCCTTGACCTCAATTTCTTCTTCGGTGGGCACGACGACATCGAAAATCATGTCTTTCATGCCCATGGACTCAATCCGCTGCTCCAGATTATGGCGCACCTTATTCTCGTAACCGGAATAGCAATGCACCACATACCAGTTGCGCCCATCCGTTTCGCCTTCAGCGTGCGGAATGCCGGCCAGATCGGGTCCTTCGCCTTCTTCCAGGCGAATCGGCTCAGCCTCCATTTTAGAAGTCTTGGGCTTCCTTCCCACAGCTTCGACTTCGACGGCTTCTTCCTCAATTTCCTCGGCAGGAAGATCCTCTACCTGCTCGGGAGCAAGGAGGGCTTCCTCCGCCTCATCGTCCAGCCGAGTGGAGATTTCAGCTAGCTGATCGACAGGTTCGGAAAGGTCTTCCTGGTCCTCAGCAGGGATTTGGTCGGACACGGCCGGGATCTCTACCAGAGGGGCTTCTTCGGACTCGGATACAGATGCTTCTATCTCCTGGCGCGCAATATCCTCAGCTTGTGAGCTGCTTTCGTCGGCATCCTCGGCCGTCATGGCCGCGTCTGCTTCCTGTTCCGATGTCAGATCTTTTTCTTCTTCCACCATTCAATTCACCTAGCTTAAATTCTACCCACCCAACAAGCGCAGGAAAGCGTTCTCGAACAGGATATCCAAGCCGCCCAAAAAGGCGGCGGAAATGATCATCACGATAATCACGATCCGGGTGAGGTTGATGGCTTCCGTCCGGGTAGGCCACGACACACGGCGCAGTTCGCCCTGGGTCTCCCGCCACCAACGTTGCACAGCGTTTGGCTCTCGGACTCTCATGGGTTTCATCGACATACTCTCACCTCATCCTCTGGTTAAAACGCCGCTGCGCAGCGGCCGTTTTTGTAACAGGCAGGCGAGGCAGGAATCGAACCCGCAACCCCCGGTTTTGGAGACCGGTGCTCTGCCAAATTGAGCTACTCGCCTATATTGCCAGACAGCCAACAGGCGCAGTCTACTTCGTCTCGCGATGCAGACGATGCGTCTTACAGCGCGGGCAATACTTATTCATTTCCAAACGGTTCTGGTCATTGCGGCGGCTTTTCTCCGAAGTGTAATTACGCTCGTGACACTCAGTGCACTCCAGAGTAATGACCACACGCACGCCTTTTTTTCCAGCCATATCTACGTCCTAACTGACTTGCCTAGTCCAGGATCTTGGTAATGACGCCAGCGCCCACAGTCAGGCCGCCTTCACGAATGGCGAACTTGGAGCCTTGCTCCAACGCCACCGGAATGCCCAGCTCCACCTGAAGGTTTACGTTGTCTCCCGGCATCACCATCTCTACCCCTTCGGGCAGGGTCACTTCACCGGTCACGTCCATGGTGCGAATGTAGAACTGCGGCTTGTAGCCCGTGAAGAAGGCTTTGTGCCGCCCACCTTCCTCTTTCTTCAGCACGTACACTTCGCTCATGAATTTCTTGTGCGGGGTGATGCTGCCCGGTTTGGCCAGCACCATGCCGCGCTCGACCTGGTCGCGGTCGATGCCGCGCAACAGCAGGCCGGCGTTGTCCCCAGCCATGCCTTCATCCAGCTGTTTGTGGAACATTTCAATACCCGTCACCACGGTGCTGCCCACTTTTTCGCGCAGCCCCACGATGTCCACCGGGTCGTTCAGCTTGACTTTGCCGCGGTCGATACGTCCGGTCACCACGGTGCCACGGCCCTTGATGCTGAACACGTCTTCAATGGACATCATGAAGGGTTTGTCCACATCGCGCTGCGGTTCGGGGATGTATTCGTCGATGACGCGCAGCAGTTCGCGGATGGGCGCATATTCGGGCGCATTCGGGTCGGTGGAGGTGCTCTCCAACGCCTTCAGGGCTGAACCGCGTACGATGGGCGTCTCGTTGCCCGGGAATTTGTATTCGTTGAGCAGCTCGCGCAGTTCCAATTCGACCAGTTCCAACAATTCAGGGTCGTCCATCATGTCGGTCTTGTTCAGGAACACCACGATGCTGGGCACTTCTACCTGGCGGGCCAACAGTACGTGTTCACGCGTCTGCGGCATAGGGCCATCCGGAGCGGCTACGACCAGGATGGCGCCATCCACCTGGGCGGCGCCGGTGATCATGTTCTTGATGTAGTCACGGTGACCCGGCATGTCCACGTGGGCGTAGTGGCGCTTGTCGGTCTCGTACTCGACGTGGGTGATGTTGATGGTGATGCCGCGCTCGCGCTCTTCCGGGGCGTTGTCGATGCTGTCATAGGCGCGAAATTCGCCTTTGCCCAACAATGCCGCCACTTTGGTGATCGCCGCCGTCAGGGTGGTCTTGCCATGGTCAATGTGCCCCATGGTGCCCACGTTCAAGTGCGGCTTGCTGCGATCAAATTTCTGCTTCGCCATGAATTCTCTCTCCTTAGTTTTTTTCTGTTCCTTATTTCAGTTGCCTGAGCCCTCAATGGGAATTGAACCCATGACCTCATTCTTACCAAGAATGCGCTCTACCCCTGAGCTATGAGGGCTAGCGAGCGGCTTCGCCGCTCGCATTGGCGTTGCGTAGCAACGCCAGTTCAGCGGTCCCGCTTCAGTGGACAGGGAGGGATTCGAACCCCCGAAGGCGTACGCCATCTGATTTACAGTCAGACCCCGTTGGCCACTTGGGTACCTGTCCAGGTCCGCGGCACGGACCCCCGCCAGCGGAAGCCGACGACGGGAATCGAACCCATAACCTACCGCTTACAAGGCGGTTGCTCTGCCGTTGAGCTACGTCGGCACGTTCAAATGTTAAAGAAGCCGCCCGAGGGCGCGCAGCATTATACCAAGCCAATCTTAGCCGAACAAGATGGCTTGGCGAAAGGCAAGTTTATCGCGTAATTGAGGGGAGTCAATAGAGCGGCTAAGCGCTCAAGCAAAGTTGCGTGCCTGCCAGGCCATATACAGGGCAATGGAGCCGGCCACCGACGCGTTCAGCGATTCGATTTTTCCGCTCATCGGCAGCCGCAACAAGCCATCGCAGGACTCGCGCACCAGGCGGCGCAGCCCCTGCCCTTCGCTGCCGACCACCAGGGCAATGGCGCCATCCAGCCGCAGTTGTCCCAGGGGCTGTGCCTCGGAGCCGCCTTCCAGGCCGATGACCCAGACGTTGGCGCTCTTTAAGTCTTCGATAGCTTGCGCCAGGTTATGCTGGGCAACCAGGAGATACTCGCAAGCCCCCGACGAGGCATTGACCACCGCGGGGGTGATCGTGGCTGTGCGGCGCTGAGGCAAAATCACCCCGTGCACCCCTACCGCCTCAGCCGTTCTCAGCAGAGTGCCGAGGTTTTGCGGGTCTTGCAAAGCATCCAATATTAAAAGAAGGGAGGCCGGCCGGATTCGTGGGCAGCCTCCAGTAATTGGCCCAAATGGCTGTAGGGAAACTCGTCGGTTTGCAGCGCCAATCCCTGGTGGTTTTCCCCTAATCCATCCAGATCGCGGCGCTGCACCTGCTCGACTGGAACTTTGCGCTCCCGAGCCACATCCAGCGCGGCCGCCACAGTCTCATTGGCCTGCAGGCCCTGTGCCTGCCTCAGGCGATAAACCTTGCGGCGGCCGGCCCGCAGGGTTTCAAACACTGCGTGGCGGCCATAGATCCATTCCTTCAACGCCTATCCCCAGCGCCAGGAGGATCCCCCCGCGCTGTCCTCGACCTGTACCCCCAACTCCCCCAATTGGTCGCGGATCTTGTCGGAGAGCGCCCAGAGCTTCTCAGTGCGTAAAAGTTTGCGTATCTCCAGCATCGAATCGATAAGGTCAGGTGTGGTCTTTTGTCGTGCGGCTTGCTCGAACGCCGCCTTGATTCGATCCGCTTCCTGTCCATCCAATTCGGCGCGTACGGCCTGAATTAGCTCCTGAAATGGCTTCGCATCCACTTCCTTTTCAGCGCGCTTCAGGCGCAACCCCAGCACCTCGCTGAGCTCAGCTACCACGGCTTGCGCCGCGTGCAATTGCTCATCATTGGCTCCCGAATCCCGCGCCTGGTTGAGCTGGCGAACCAGATCAAACAGCCCCGCCGTTGCCGCCGAGGTGTTGAAATCGTCATCCATGGCCGCCATGAAAGCCGGCTTGGCTTCCTCGGTTAGTTTCTGCAGAGCGGCCAGCTCCGGCTTGCCCGCTCCCTTGGACCCAGGCAAGGCCGGGCGCAGCCCGCTGCGCAGCCGTTCCAGGGCGCGTTCGGCCTGCTCCACGACGTCATCGCCATAGGTAAGTGGGTGGCGGTAGCCCGTATTCAGCACCATCATGCGCAAGACATCCGCTTCATGCTTCTCCAGGAACTCCCGAATGGTTACCAGGTTGCCCAGCGATTTGGACATTTTCTCGCCGGAAAGCTGCATCATGCCATTGTGCATCCATACCTGGGCGAATTGCTTGCCACTCAGGCTTTCGCTTTGGGCGATCTCGTTTTCGTGGTGGGGAAAGATGAGGTCATTGCCCCCGCCATGGATATCGATCTGCTGCCCCAGGTGATGGAAAACCATGGCCGAGCATTCGATGTGCCAACCCGGGCGGCCGGGGCCCCAGGGGCTCTCCCAGGAGGGCTCGCCCGGTTTGGCTGCCTTCCATACCGCGAAGTCCATAGGATGCTCTTTGCGGTCATCCACTTCAACGCGTGCCCCAGCGTTCATATCTTCCAACTTGCGGCCGGAGAGTTTTCCGTAATCCTCGTCGCGGTCAACGCGGTAGTACACATCTCCCTCGGCCACGTAGGCCGCCTCGTTCTCGATCATGTGGGCCACCATATCGATGATGAAGGGAATCTCCTGCGTGGCCCGCGGGTAAACCGTGGCCGCCTCAATGTTTAGCTCCTTGATGTGCTGGCTGTATTCGTCGATGTATTTTTCGGCCAGCTTCAGGGGGTCGCTGCCCTCCTGGTTGGCGCGCTGGATGATTTTGTCATCCACGTCGGTATAGTTCATCACGTGGCGTACTTCAAATCCCCGATAGGCCAAATAACGACGCACAATGTCGAAAACCAGGCTGGACATGGCGTGTCCAATGTGCGCCTCGGCATACACCGTCGGCCCGCAGACATACATGGAGACCTGGCCAGGCAGCAGCGGCCTGAATTCCTCGGATTTGCGCGTGAGGGTGTTGTATATGCGTAGGGTCATCGCGTAGAACCCTAGCGGGTGCGTTTGCGGGCGCGGGACTGCTTGGCTTTGGGCGCCTGCTCCGGCTTGGCAAACACCATCCGCCCAGCCGCAGTTTGCAGCACCTTGGTCACCGAGGTCTTAATCTCTTCGCCCATAAAATCCACCCCATCCTGCACCACGATCATGGTGCCGTCATCCAGGTAGCCCACCCCCTGACGGGGCTCACGGCCCTCCTGGATAACCCGAACGTTCATCTCTTCGCCAGGCAGAAACACGGATTTGACCGCGTTGGCCAGGTCGTTGATGTTCAAAATAGTCACACCCTGCAGGTCCGCCACACGGTTAAGGTTGAAATCATTGGTCAGGATGGGAGCGTGCATCTGGCGGGCCAGGATGACTAATTTGTCGTCCACCTCGCGCACGCCTTCCACGTCGATGTCGCTGATCTGCACCCCCAGGCGTTTGTCGTCCTGCAGGGCGGCCAGCACCTCGAGGCCGCGGCGACCGCGCTGGCGGCGCATTTTGTCCGAAGAATCGGCCACGTGCTGCAGTTCCAGCAAGACAAAGCGCGGGATCAGCAAAGTCCCGGACAGGAAGCCGGTCTTGGCAATATCGGTTATGCGCCCGTCAATGATGACGCTGGTGTCGATGAGGATATTGCGGCCGCTTTGGCTTTCTCCGGATCGAGCCTCACCGCTTCGGGAAGAAATCGCGCCCAAAGCGGAGAAGATTTCGTTTTGGCGCGCAATGAACAACACCACACCCAGATAGCCGACCATCACTGTTGCGGCAATGGGCAGGATTTGATTGAGGGGTTGGGGAAGCAACGACAGGGGCAGGGCCAATAACCCTGAAACAATCAGGGCTAACACCAGCCCCATAAAACCAGCCAGCAAAGCCCTGGAAGACAATTTAGAAAGTGCTGAATAGGTTGCCTGTATGGGTCGTATCACCAGCCAGGGGGTCAGCAGCAAGCCCACCAGGCAACCCAACAAGGCAAATGATTGCGACCACAATATTGGGTTGGAAGCACCGGCAATAGGAGCCAGCGCGGCTCCCAGATACCACCCTGCAAAGCCAAAGGCAGCCATGCCAAACAAGCGCGAGAAGAATTCGCTACTCATACAACTCCTTCATACCTCACGCCTGCGCTTAAACCATGAGAGCGCAACATATCCTGCGCCCAGACCTGGATACCCTTAAGACTACAAAAAAGTCCTCTGGTACAAAATCTGCTTCGAAAGATAAGTCCAGTTACCAGCCCGAGGGCCCAGGCGTGAGACAATAAATGCATTCAGAATGAAAACGAAGCAGCCACCAATCTTAGCATGCGCGCCTTTAAGCGTCAATTGAATCTAAAATAGAAGTACCCTACGGCTGGTTTCTGGTACGATTCGAGGGATTTCAATGACGTCTACGAACATTGTCCATGTGAGCGAGTCCGATTTTCAGATTGAGGTTCTCGCCTACTCCCGCCAGCGCCCGGTTGTGGTGGATTTCTGGGCGGAGTGGTGCGTCCCTTGCCGCACGCTGGACCCCATCTTGGAGAAGCTGGTCGACGAGGCCAACGGCGCGTTCCGTCTGGCAAAACTGGACGTAGACGCCAGCCCGACCATCGCCGAACAGTATGGCGTGCGCGGCATCCCCACGGTCAAAGGCTTTCCGCAACGAGCAAGTCGTGGCCGAATTCACTGGCCTGCGGCCTGAACCTGAACTGCGTCAGTTCATCAAGGGCCTGGAGCCTGCCGCCAGCGACCTGGACACCGGCCGCGCCAATCACTTGCTGGCGGGGGAAAAATGGCCCCAGGCAGAAGCAATTTTCCATAAGACGTTGGATGACAATCCAGACCACCCTGGCGCACTGCTGGGCTTGGCCCGCAGCCTGCTGGCCCAGGGTTTGGCCGCCCAGGCGCTGCCCATCCTGCGCGAATTCCCGGTGAGCAAAGAATACGCTGAAGCCGAGCGGCTGCTGCCCCTGGCTCAGGCGGAAGCCGATTGGGAGCTGGGCGAAGCCGAGCAGGCTAAAGATGAAGAGGGTGCTGGCGCCATGTATGCCAATGCTCTGCGTCTGGCTTCCCAAGGGAGCCTGCTGCCCGCCATGGACGGCCTCCTGGATGTATTGCGCCAGGACAAGAATTTTCAGAAGGGGAAAGCCCGCCAGGTCTTTTTGGGGATGCTGGCTGTGCTGGGGGAAGACAATCCGGCCACGCGCCAATATCGTTCCGAATTAGCTACACTATTGTTCTAAAGCATTAACGCCAGAGACCATATGCAAATAAATGAAGAACTCGATCCTATAACTCCGTTGATAGCGGAAGTCTTTGACATCCAACAGATCATTCCGGGAGGCGGCAAATATCCCTTCGTCACCCGCTTTGTTGGGCGCCTAACCCAGGATTCGGACAAGGCTTACGCCAAGTTGAGCAAGTCCCTGCGCAGCCAACGGCTGATGCCTATCTTCCTGGAAGAGAAGGGGCAGCAGATCATTCAGCTGGTGCCCGGCCTGCCGCGGCCCAAAGGTTCCAATCCCTGGATAAACCTGATCCTGTTCCTGCTCACCGTGGTGTCTGTGCTGATGGCCGGGGCCATGTACAGCTACACCGGCCCGCAACCAGATGACTTGCTGGCTTTTTTCGGGCTAATTTTGAAAAACCTGGGTCCCGGCATCCCTTTCGCGGTCAGTTTGCTGGCCATCCTGCTGGCGCATGAGTTCGGACATTATTTGGCCGCCCGCCACCACAAGACCGCCGTCACCCTGCCCTACTTTCTACCCTTCCCGCTCAGCCCATTCGGGACGCTCGGCGCCTTCATTCAATTGAAGGAGCCGCCGCGCAACAAACGCATTTTGCTGGACATCGGCATTGCCGGCCCGCTGGCCGGGATGCTGGTGGCCATTCCGGTGCTGCTCATTGGGCTGGCGCTGTCCAAGGTTGGCCCTATCCCCAGTTTCCTGCGCGCCGGGGACGCCTATAGCCTGGAAGGCAATTCTGTTCTCTACCTGCTGGCCAAGTTTGTCATCCATGGTCAGTGGCTGCCCTCTCCCGCCAGCTTCGGGGGGCTTTCACCCTTCTCTTACTGGTTGAAATTCTTCTTCACCGGGCAGCCCGTGCCTCTGGGCGGCCTGGACGTGATGCTGCATCCCATTGCCTGGGCTGGCTGGGCTGGCTTGCTGGTTACCGCGCTTAACCTCATCCCGGTCGGCCAGTTGGATGGCGGCCACGTGATGTATGCGTTGTTCGGCAGGCGCACGCAATGGATATTGCCCTTTGTTCTGCTGGGTCTCGGGCTGCTGGGTATTTTCTGGTCTGGTTGGTGGCTGTGGGTGTTCCTGATCCTGCTGCTGGGCAGCAGCCACGCGCAACCCCTGGACCAGATCACCAAGCTGGATGGATGGCGCATTGCGCTGGCAATACTGGGCGTTATCGTGTTCATCCTGGTGTTCACCCCCGTGCCTTTACAAATTCTTGAGGGCCCCTTCGGCGGCTAAGGCAGCGCCTCTACCAACAGCTCCACAGTGCTGATCTCGGGACCCAGGCTGTAGACCGTCAGGTCGAAGGTCAAGTCCCCCGCGCTTTCCCATTTACGCACCCCCACCACTTCCCCTTGGCCATCGAAGGCTGCCGCCACTACCCACAAAGTGGAAGGCTTTGCCCCGCTTGAAATTGTGATTTCGCCTGTGGCCTGCGCAGATAGCCCGTTTTCGGCTATGGCAATTTCAGCCCCATCCAGAACGGCCGATAAATAGTATTGGCTGCCCCCCGCCAATGCGTAGGCGCTGAGCACCTGTCCGTTAGTCGCAACCCAATTTTCTGGCGGGTCATCGGAATAAGCAATCAATGGCATGGACTCGCCGGGATACAACACATCCAGCGGGGGTGAGGCATCCAGGCTGCTGAGGATTTTGCCGGCGGCATCCAACAGGCGCACACTGCCGGTCAGGTTTTCCAGGGGAACGGCGTTGTCGTTGCGCACCAGCAAAAAGCACCACAGTTCCCCGAGCGCGGACGAATAGCAGCTAACCCCTTCAGCCGCCACTGGAGCAGGTGTGGGACTGGGTACCAAGGGGGCGCTGCTGCCCGCCGCTGGAATTAGGATCTGCAGCCCCGGTGAAATTAATGAAGGGTTGACATCCGGGTTGGCGGCTTGCAGTGCTTCCAGGCTGATGTCGTGGCGGGCGGCAATGGTAAAGAATGTGTCGCCCTCCACCACCGTGTATGTAGAAGGCGTGGCCGTGGGAGGGGGTTGCGTGGCTTCCACTGGCGGCACACTGGGGCTCAGTGTGGCGGTTTGGTAGGGGATTACTGTGAGAAGTGGAGCCTGGGTTGCAGCATCCTTAGCAACAGGGGAGCAAGCCGCCAAGCCAATTAAGACCAAAACCGAGCCTTGCAACCGCACTGTCCGCCGAAAAATGCCCACGCGGGGATTATACCTATGGGCTATTCGGCAAATACTGCCCGGCGTGCTACACTCATCGTGAAAATGGCCGCAAAGACACCCAAGGAACAGAAGCTCCAGCAAGCCCTGGACGCCGGAAAACGCGGCGACCATGCCCGGGCGCGCAAGCTTCTGTTGGAGCTGCTGCGCAGCGACAACCGTGAGCCGCTGTACTGGTTGCTGATGAGCACCGCCGTGGAGTCGCGGGAAGAGCGCATCTATTGCCTGCAAAACGTCCTTTTCCTGGACCCGGAGAACGGCGCCGCCAAACATGACCTGGAATTGCTTGGCGCCCCCATCCCGCAGGCCAACGTGCCTGCCTTCGTCCCGGAAGAAACTGAAGACTGGCAAACCAAAGAAATCGCAGCTCCCAAGCTGCGCAAACGCAAGCGCAAAACCAGCAAGGATGAACCCTGGTCCCTCAATTGGATCCTGGGCACCCTGGGCATTGGACTTGTAGTAATTCTGCTGGGTTATTACGCGGCCGAGAACGACTTGTTGGGCGTTGTCTTCAACCCGCCTGCGACGCCCAGCGGCCAGGCCGCTACCCAACCGGTTGGGCCTACTGCCACTCCCACCCTGGGACAAGCTGCCCAGCAGGCCACGTCTACGCAGCAAATCGTGCTCGTTCCCAATGACCCGCAATCCCTGCTGGCCGAGACATATACACCCACGCCCATCTACGTCAATACGCCCCACCCCGAGAGCCAGGCTTACGCCCAGGGGCTGGCAGCCCTGGCGTCCCAGGATTGGGGCGCGGCGCAATCCTTCTTCCAGGATGCCATGGCCGCGAACTCGCAGTCCGGCGATGCAGCCTATTATTTGGGCGTCGCCTATTTGGGGGCCGGGGATCTGGAAGCAGCCACAACGGCATTCAACCAGGCCATCCGCATCCAGCCCAGCTTTGCCCCCGGGTACCTGGGACGGGCGCAGGTGGGCTTGCAGCAGGATTCCCCGGATGTCATTTCCGACCTGAACACCGCCATCCTGTTGGATGCCAATTACGTGGACGCCTACCTGGAGCGATCTGATTTCAACATCGCCCGCAACGACCTGAACGCAGCCCAGTCAGATGCAGCCACCGCCGAGGGGTTGGCCCCCGATTCGGCGCGAGTGCAATATCAAAAGGCGCGGGTGGCCCTGGCGCAGTTGAACTACGCCGCAGCCCTGCAAGCCAGCCAAAGGGCCAATGAGTTAGACGTAACCCTGCTGCCCGACTACCTGGCCATCGCCGAGGCGCAGCAGGGCTTGCACCAATACAGCGATTCGATCGCCACCATGCAGCGCTACCTCACCTTCAACGGGAACGATGGCGAAGGCTGGCAGTTCTTGGGGCTAGGGTTCCAGGCTGACGGGCAAAGCGACAAGGCGCTGGAAGCTTTCAACCACGCCTTGTCTATCGACCCCAATCTGCCCAAAGCTTCGTATTACCGCGGGCTGCAGGCCCTGGCCGACAGCAACCCGCAGAGTGCACTGGGCTACATGCAGACCGCCGTGGCCGGGGCGGCGGATTGGTTCGAGGCGCACATTGGGCTGGCCCAGGCCGAACTGGCTACTGGCAATCCCAGCGGAGCTTTCCTGCAAGTGAACTCCAGCAGCAGCCTGATGCAAAGCGACGAACAGCGCGCCCAGTTCTTCTACTGGCGGGCGACGGCGCTGGAAGCATTGGGTGAAACGCAGAACGCCCTGGCCGACTGGCAAAGCCTGCTTAAGCTGCCCGCGGCCGCCATGCCTGCGGACTGGCGGCAAACCGCCCAGAGCCGCGTGCCGGCCCAATAAGTTCCTGATTTTGCCCGCAATCTTGCAAAGCTCATCGCCGCGGGCTATAATCCCGCCGAATTCGTCATTGGACCTGATTTAAAAATGCCTTTTTACACGTATCGCTGCGAGAACTGCGGCCACCAATTCGACAAGCATCAGGACTTTAGCGACGACCCCCTGATCGTCTGCCCTCAATGCCACAAGCACAGCCTGCGCAAGGTGTATTTCCCTGTTGCGGTGGCCTTCAAAGGTTCCGGCTTTTACGCCACCGATAAGGGCCGCACGCCTCCCAATGGGGTCAAGCCAGTCAAGGCCAAAGAAAACGGCAAGGCCGAAACCAAAAGCGGCGAAACCAAGAACGAGGCTAAGGGCGAGAGCAAAACCGAAAAGAAAAGCGAACCGGCAGCCAAGGAAAGCAAATCCGAGGCCAAAGAAAAGTAAATCCCCCATTTTCCATTCTTAGTTCTTTCTAGCCCTCCTCCAACATCTTCATCGCTTCTTCGGAAGAGATCTTGCCTTTATCGAGGTCTTCGAGGATCTTGCGGCGTTCCTCTTCCGTGAGGGTCTCGGCGACCTCCTTGCCAGGCTCGTAGCCCAGAGCGCGGATAACCTCGTGCAGGCGGCTGCGGATGGTAGGGTACGAAAGCCCGAATTCCTCCTCCATGCGAGTGATCTTGCCTTCATTCTTGACGAAGGCTTCCACGAAGTGAAGCTGTTCTTCGTTGAGGTGGGTGAAGGGGCCGGCCAGGAAACGACCTTCGATGGCGGTGTCGCATTCGCGGCAAATCAGCTTGGTGATGTTCAGCTCCCCGTGGCAAACGGGACATTCATGCGGAATGGCATACATAGTCAGGTTCCTCTAAGCAGATTATACAATCGAGAACCACTCTATTTACTCCGTCATTGCGCGGAACATGCCAGCGATTGCACTGGCCGACGCCCGCAGTCTCTATCCCTCGATATTCAAACCGCTCCCGCCGAACCGATTTAAGCTTGGAAGCCTCCCTAAGGCCACAGATTGGTGATAATATTTTGTCTTGGCTAATTATTTAATAACCTGCCACTAAGAAGAGCTAAAGGAACCAGGCCCATGAGCATTATCGAAGTTTCGAAGTTGACCAAGTATTACGGCAAATCGCGCGGCATTGTGGACGTCTCCTTCAAAGTGGAAGAGGGCGAGATATTCGGCTTTATCGGCCCGAACGGCGCCGGAAAATCCACCACCATCCGCCTCTTGCTCTCGCTGATCTACCCGACCAGCGGCAGCGCCAAGGTGTTCGGCAAGGATGTCCTGGCCTCCGGCCCCGAAATCCGACGCGACATCGGCTACCTGCCTTCCGAGGTCTTTTACTACGAAGGCATGAAGGTGAGCAGCCTGCTGAAATATTCGGCCAGCTTTTACCAGGGAAACTTCGATAAGCGCATGCACGAACTTTCCGACTATATGGAACTGGACCTCAACCGCCGCATCGACGACCTTTCGTACGGCAACAAAAAGAAGGTCGGCATTGTTCAGGGATTGCTGCACAACCCCAAGCTGCTGTTCCTGGACGAGCCCACCAGCGGGTTGGACCCGTTGATGCAGCGGAAGTTCTTCGACCTGATCCGCAAGGAGAACCAGCGCGGCGTAACTGTGTTCTTCTCCTCCCACATTTTGGGCGAGGTGCAGCGCCTGTGCACGCGCGTGGGCATCATCCGCGAAGGCAAGATGGTGGAGATCTCCGACATCCGCAGCCTGCAGCAGAACAACTACAAGAAGGTGCAGGTGCTGGGCGCCAAGCTGGATGAAAAGGCGTTCAAGATGGCCGGAGTGACCAACCTGCAAAAGGAAAACGGGAACCTGCGCTTCTTCTTCAAGGGCGACATCAACCAGGTGCTCAAGAAGATCGCCAGCCAGAAGGTCTCCGACGTGAACATAGAAGAGCCCACGTTGGAAGAGATCTTCATGCACTACTACGAATAGGCGCAGCGATGAAAGCCAATATTTTCAAGCACGAGTTCAACGCCCACTTCAGGAACATTCTCACCTGGTCGGTATCGTTAATTGCGCTGATTGCTATCTTCTTTTCCATCTTCCCCTCATTTGCTGACCAGGCCGAAACGATGAACGAACTGCTAGCCAACTTCCCTCCCCAATTGCTTGAGGCGTTCGGGATGAACGGGCTGAACCTGGCCACAGTTTTGGGCTTCTACAGTTTTATCTTCCTGTTCGTGCAGATCTGCCTGGCCATCCAGGCCGCCAACTACGGCGTGGGCCTGGTCTCTATCGAAGAAAGCGAACTCACCGCAGATTTCTTGATCAGCAAGCCGGTGAGCCGGGTCGAGATCTTGAACAGCAAGATCCTGGCGGCGTTCGCCAGCCTGACCATCACCAACGCGGTGGTGTGGGTTGCCACGTTTGCCGCCCTGGCCCTGATCGGCGCCGGTTATGAATATTCGGCGGGCACGTTGACGCTGCTGCTAGGCAGCATTGTGTTGTTCCAGCTTTTCTTCTTAAGCGTGGGCCTGCTCATTTCCCTGCTGGTCAAGAAGGTGCGCAGTGTGACCCCTTACGCGTTGGGCTTGGGTTTTGGTATGTACGCCCTGAGCGCCTTCAGCACCATTGGGGCCGTGGTGCCGCTGGAGCTGATCACCCCTTTTAAATACTTTGACCCCAATTACATCGTGCTGCACGGCGCGTACGACCGCGGGCTGCTGCTGCTGGACCTGGCCGTGATCGTGATCGCCCTGACAGCCAGCTATTGGCTGTACCTGCGCCGCGACATTCACTCGGTAACGTAACCGCAGAGTTGGTCTAGGAGTTCTGATGAATATTTTTCTACGTGAAGTGAGAGCCAACCTCAAATCGCTGCTCATCTGGAGCGTCATTATGCTGGCGCTGATCGTGGTGGGCGTCTCCAAGTTTTCCGCCTTTGCCGGCAATCCCGAGATGCTGAAGATCCTGGATTCCGTGCCCCCGGCGGTTCTGGACGCCATGAACCTGCGCGCCTTCAACCTGACCACACTGAGCGGCTTTTACGGAATCATGATGGTGTACTTTGGGCTGATGGGCGCCATTGCGGCCGCCCTTTGGGGCAGCGACATCATTTCCAAAGAAGAGCGCGACAAAACGGTAGAGTTCTCGCTGGTGCTGCCCGTCTCACGCAATCGCGTGGTGACCTCCAAGGCGCTGGCCGCCGTGGTGAACTGCCTCGGTTTCGTGCTGGTCACCTGGCTGATCTCCATCGTGGCGGTGCAGGGCTACCATCCGGATGCAGACTTTTACAGCTTCCTGGCGCTGGAGATGGAAGCCATGTTTGCCATCGAGCTGGTGTTTTTGGCTATTGGGCTGCTGCTGGGCTGTGTGATGCAGCAGTACAAGCGCTCAGCCGCCCTGGCTATCTCGATCATCCTGGTTACTTACTTCATCTCGATCATTTCGGTGATGCAGCCCAACCTGGATAACCTGAAATATCTTTCCCCCTTCAAATACTTCGACGCCGGTGCTTTGTTCCGTACCGGCCAGCTGGACGGAACTTACCTGCTGATCTCGCTGGGCATTATCGTGGTCAGCCTGGGCGTGGCATACTGGCGATACAACCGCAGGGATTTGTATATATAGCCGAAACAAAGACGAGCCGAACGGCTCGTCTTTTATTTAAGCTTTTTGGGCAAAGACCGTTATTTGGCGCGCATGCGGTTGCCGCGGGGATTGTGCTCGACTTCAGCCAGCCCTAAGGCCTCCAGCAACGGGGGCATATACATGCCAAAGCGGCCGCGCAAACCTTTCTTGGTGCCGTACCAGCCCTTGACCGGGTTTTGCGCTGAGCGCGCCCAGGCTTCCACGCTGCCGTCTTTGGCAGGCTTGTTCTCGTCGGCGCTGCCCAGCTCCATCCAGTCGCCATGTTTCTCCAGCATGGCGTGCAGGTCTTCCACCCCGCGCCACAGGTAGCCCAACCTGGTGGACCCCACCTGGCACACGATCACCGGCGGGTCCACCGAATCGTCTTTGTACATGCTGTATTCGCTGGTCCCGGGCGGGGTCTTCAACTCCCAAGGGCTTTCTTTGGTTCCGTTACCTTTCACAGACATAACAACCTCCTTATACAAACCGCGCGGAAAAACTGAATAGTTAGGGTTTAGGGGTTTTGCTGGGCTTCGGAGTATGGCTAGGGTTAGGCGTATTATTGGGCTTAGGCGTATTACTAGGCGCAGGAGTATTGCCTGGCTTAGGAGTATGGCTAGGCTTAGGAGTGTTGCCGGGCCCAGGAGTACTGCTGGGGTTAGGTGTATTGCTGGGGACAGGGGTTGCGCTGGCATGAGGGGTATTGCTGGGCTTTGCCTGAGTGGAACTGGGTCGGGGTGTGGCTGTGGCCGCAACGTTCGGGCTTGCTGAAACAGTCGCTTCACCTGCGGCCGGCGCCGCAGGTACGAGGGCATTGTCATTGTTGGCATCTTTGATGATCTCAAGATTGACCGGCGGGAATTGCATTTCCACCGGGTCCTGGCTGTAATCAGGTACGTCGTTGGCATGGATGGCAATCAGGGCAAAGCCGCTCAGTCGCAGCCGCGGCACCTGGGTAATGACAAGGTTTACCAGGACCCCGAGCACCAAAAAACCGGGCAACAGGTATCCCAGCCCCAGTTCGAATCCGTGATTTGGCTTTCTCTCTGCCATCTTGAGCCCTTAATATTTTGGTCCCCGGTGCCGCAAGCGTCTTATTGTAGCCTCCAAGCGCGCTCAATTTTATTAATTGAGCCGGGTAACTTCTCTTAAACTGAAAGAGCACGGCGCTTTCCCGTGCTCTTTCAGTACTCCTCGGGTAGGATTTCGAACCTACAACCTAGCGGTTAACAGCCGCCCGCTCTGCCGTTGAGCTACCGAGGAAAATCCCGGGTTACCGGGCGCAGCGATTATATTCGCCCGCTTAGCGTAAGTCAATCCAGCCGCATCAACCCATCAACTGATTAGCTGATTTCCTGTCCAACACTTTGATTTCTCCGCCAACCTCAACCACAAACTGTACTTTCTTGCTATACCTTGCTCCACCTTCCACACCGCCAAGGGGGTTTCCGTGCTCACCACAGATCTGATCCATGCCGTCCTCCAGGGGCTGCCCGCCTCCTTCCTCGCCGGCCTCGGCCCGCCCTACCAACACTTCTGCCATAGGCTCGAATACGGCCTCTCCAAAGGCTTCATGCCGCAGGAGGCCCTCAAATACGCTTTTCAGGCTGCCGATCCATACGAAGCCCGGCTCCTCATCCGCGCCCTTTGCCAGGCTCGCCGCCTGCAATCCATCCCCGGTCTCACCCTGCGTCAAAAGCAGCTTCTGCTCGCCCTGCGCCTTTCCGGCCCTTCCACCTGCGGGGCCCTAAGCCGCTCCTTCGCCCAGGACCGCAGCCATACTCGCAGGCGCCTCCTTGCTCTCGTCTCCGCCGGATGGGTCGGCAGGTTTTCTCAGTGGGGAACCTACCTCTACTTCGCCCTCCCCTCTCAGCAAACTGAAACCTCTGAAATATTTCACCAATCCGACCTCGCCATCCAAGACATCCTGGCTCAGGCTGCCCCATTTGCCTCACCTGCCTCACTTGCCCCACCCCCTCCCCCAAAAAGTGATTACAACTTCTCCTGGCCAGTTTCATCCTCCTTGCCTCCTTCATCAAAAGCTTGGGGTTTGCGCACCACACATCAAAGTCAACGCGCAGTATTCGCAGACCTCCCAATCATCTCCGCCGCCGAAATCCTCGGCGCCGGGTCCCGAAGCAAGCCCTCGACCCATGTATAATCTCCTTGTTCCACGAGAGGACTTATGGCCTTACAGGGCAACCTGCAGGATTTCACCATTACCCAATTGCTCAACCTGGTCAATCTGGCGAACAAAAGCGGGGCTTTAGTGATCCAGGGACCCAACCAGGGCGCGCGGCTGACCTTCCATGAGGGCAAGTTGGCTTATGCGCAGTTGGCCAGCGACAAGGATGGCGCCCAGGGCAGCTTGCCCGAGGTGCTGCACCGCGCCGAGAAGATCAACGACGCCCAGTTGAATACCCTGCGCCAGCGCGCCGCCGAGATGGGCGACAAGGAGCTGGGGCTGCTGCTGATCAACGCCGGCTACGTCACCCAGGAGGGCATCCTGGATAGCCTGCAGGCGTACTACGTCAGCATCATCCAGCAGTTGTTCACCTGGGTGGAAGGGCGCTTCAAGTTCGAAGTGGACGAAGACCTTCCGGAAACCAAGATCCCGGTGCGCATCCCGCTGGAGAACCTCATCATCGAGGGCTCGCGCCAGATTACCGAGTGGGAGCAGCTCAACCAGGAGATTCCCAACCTGGATATGGCCCTGTCTTTCACCGACCGGCCCGGGGTCAACCTCAAGAAGGTCAACCTCAACGTGGAAGAGTGGCGCGTGGTTTCATATATCAACCCCAAGAACAGCATCCGCCAGATCGCCAAAGCCAGCAAAATGAACGACCTGGAGATCCGCCGCATCGTGTACGGGCTGCTGCAGGCCGGGCTGGTAAAGCTGGTGCGCCCCGAAGGCGCGCCCACCCAGCTGGACGGCTTGGAATCCGCCTTCCCCGGCGTAAAGAAGGAAGAACAGAAAGGCTTGATAACTCGACTGATGCAGCGCATCCGCTCGATATAGGCAGTAAGCATGCTAACCGTCAAAATGGTCGTGACCGGCCCCTTCAACGCAGGCAAAACCGAGTTCATCCAAACGGTGAGCGAGATCGACGTGGTCTCCACCGAGCGCAAGATCAGCAGCCCGGAAGAGCGCGTCAAGGAAACCACCACCGTGGCCATGGATTTTGGGCGCATCACCGTGGACGAAAGCCTGGTGCTCTACTTGTTCGGCACACCGGGGCAGAAGCGCTTCGACTTCATGTGGGAGATCCTCTCCGAAGGCATGCTGGGCTTCATCGTGATGGTCGACAGCACCCGCCCCGAGACCTTCCGCGAGGCGCGCAGCATCCTGGAAGCCTTCCGCGCCTTTTCGCCCACGCCTTACGTCGTGGCCGCCAGCAAGCAGGACCTGAAAGACGCCTGGGACCTGGAAGACATGCGCGTGGCCCTGCGCCTGGAGGATGGCGTCAAGATTCTTCCGTGTATCTCCACGGACAAGGAAAAAGTCAAGACCGTGCTGCTGGAACTGCTGGAAAGCATCCTGCAGGAACTGGACGGTACCTAATCCGGCGTGACCAACGGGGGATGGAAATTGATTTCCGGTACTGGTACTCTTTGGCCAGAACACAACTGCAACGCCATCGTTGTTGTTCCAGTATGACAATCCCAGAGCAAACCCAACCACGCGAGGCGATGCCCACCATCCTGGTGGTGGAAGACCAACCCGACCTGCGTGAGATGATCGCCAGCACGCTGCGCCTGTCTGGTTATATGGTGGTAGCCACTCAGGATGACGAGGCCGCCTTCTTACAGGTAGGTACAACCCGGCCGGATCTGATCATCATGGGATTGAACCCGCCGGCCCCCAGCGGGCGCCGCGGCTTTCGGCGCTTCAGGCTGATGTCGGCATGCTCCTCCACACCCATTGTGCTGGTCTCCACCGACCATGACCTGGCCAATATGGATGCCTGCCTGGACGCAGGCGCCCGCGATTACATCAGCCTGCCCTTCGAGCCAGCCCATTTGGTGGGGCGTATCCATAGTTTGCTTATAGACCCTTAGGGGCGGTAACAGATTCAAAACGTTTCTGCTAGAATCCTCAAAACTGTATAGGAGCTGTCCATGAAAAAAGGGACTTTACTATCCCTTAGTATGCTTGTTATTTTGGTTCTAAGCGCCTGCAACATGCCCGGCGGGAATTCGGCCGAGCAGGTACAAACCGCCGCGGCGCAAACGGTGAGCGTTAACCTCACTGAAGCGGCCGCCCTGATCCCAACTTTCACTAACACCCCGGAGCCAAGCAGCACGCCGCAACCCAGCAACACACCCGCGGCCAGCAACACGCCGGCCGCCACCAACACAGCCCAGGTATCCACCTGCGATGTCATCCAGTTTGTTTCGGACGTCAGCGTACCAGATGGCACCGGCTTTGCGGCCAGCGCCACCTTCACCAAGACCTGGCGTTTGAAGAACGCCGGCACCTGCACCTGGTCGCCATCCTACACGTTGGTATTCGTCAGCGGGGACGCCATGGGCGGCCCGGCAACCAAGGCCCTGACCACCACGGTCACACCGGGGTCCACGCTTGATATTTCGGTTGACCTCACCGCGCCCAGCGCCACCGGGAGCTATACCGGTTACTGGGCGCTGCGCAACGCCTCAGGCCAGAACTTTGGCAGCTTCTATGTGCAGATCCAGGTGAACGGCAGCGGGACGGGAACACCGTCCAGCGGATCGGGCTCCACCTTTGCGGCCAGCGCAGTCGGCCGCGTGGACGCCGTCGGCAATGTGAATTCAGCCGCCTACGCCGGGTCTGACGGCGGCGTGGGTGTGCGCGGCTTCGTGGCTTTCAACATCTCAAGCATCCCGACCACCGCCACCATTACCCAGGTGAAGGTGGATTTCACCGGATACGACACCGTGTCCAACCCCTTCTCCAGCATGGGCTGCCTGGAAGGGTATGCCGGCAGCTACTTCCCGATGGACGCTGGCGACTACAGCGCCGGCGGCTCCGGCCCGGATATGCAGTGGTGCAGCGGCAGTGATCTTTCGACCATCTTCATCAACGACTCGGTGAAGAGCAGCCTGCAAGCCGCACTGGGCGCCTCCACGCTGGAATACCAATTACGCTTCAGCGGCGCCCCCAGCGGCAGCGCCCTGGTGCGCTTCCTAAGCGGCGGCATGAAACTGATCGTCACCTACAGCGTGCCGTAGCCCTAGACAGAACGCCTGACACACATTACAAAAGTCCCTGCAACATGCAGGGACTTTTACTTTGAACGCCAAAACGCTGACGCAGGAAATTAAAGGGAAAGCACGGGAACTGGGCTTTGTGCTGGCTGGCGTCACCCGCCCCGACCCGCCCGAGCACATGCACCTATACCGCCATTGGCTGGAAGCCGGGCGACATGCCCAGATGGATTACTTGGCTGCGCCCCGCGCCGTTGAACGGCGCAGCGACCCCCGCAAAATCCTGCCCGAATGCCAATCCATCCTGGTGCTGGCGGTTCCCTACAACAATCCTGAACAGTCGCCGCGGCCGGAGGATGGCAAGGCCCATGCCCGGGTGGCGGCTTACGCCTGTGGGCAGGATTACCATGAGGTGCTAAAGCCGCGGCTGCAGGCCATAGTCGCCTTTATCGAACAGCGTTTGGGTCACACAGTACCCAACCGCTGGTATACGGACAGCGGGCCTCTGCTGGAAAGGGAGCTGGCGCAACGCGCCGGGTTGGGATGGATCGGCAAGAACAGCCTGCTGATCAACCCGCAGCGCGGTTCGTACTTCCTGCTGGCCGAGATATTGCTGGGAGTGGCGCTGGAAGTGGATGCGCCCTTCGCCAGCGACCATTGCGGCAGCTGCAGGCGCTGTCTGCAAGCCTGCCCCACCGACTGCATCCTGCCCGACCGCACATTGGATGCCAGCCGCTGCATCTCGTACCTGACCATAGAGCTAAAGGACGCAATTCCGCAAGAGTTGAGGCCGCAGATAGGCGATTGGGCCTTTGGGTGCGACATCTGCCAGGAGGTGTGTCCCTGGAACCAGCGCTTCGCGCCGTCAGCGGGTGACCCTGCCTTCGAGGGACCGGCCTGGATGGACATCGAAGCCGGCCTGGGCATGGCCGCCGCGGATTTCAATTCACGTTTCAAAGACAGCCCGGTGAAACGCGCCAGGCGCAGAGGTCTATTGCGCAACCTGGCGGTGGCTGCCGGAAACCTGGAGGAAGAATCCCAGGTGGGCAAATTATCCAGCCTGCTGCTAAGCGAGAAGGAGCCGTTAGGGCGCGGCCATGCCGCCTGGGCTTTGGGCCGCATTGCTGGGGCCGAGGCCAGGGCAGCTCTGGAACAAGCCAGGGTTGCGGAAACAGATAGTTATGTGCTTGGGGAAATCGAGCGGGCGCTGAAAGAAATGGGGGATTAGGCTTTAGGGCGTGAGAAAGTTGCCGACAAGCGCTGCGCCGCCCAGACCAAAAGAAAAACAGCCGTGCACACCAGCACAATGGCCGCCCCAGATGCCACATTGAGGTAATAAGAGAAGTACAAGCCGACCACCCCCGAGCCGGCGGCAATGATGGCGGACAGAACCATCATTCTGGGCAGGCTCTTGGTGAGCAGGTAGGCGGTGGCGGCAGGCGTCACCAGCATGGCAACCACCAGGGCCACGCCCACAGTCTGTAGGGAGGCCACAATCGCAACCGCAGTGAGGATGGACAGGATGATCTCCAAGGGGCCATCAGGCAGACGCATAGTGGCGGCCAGGATGGGGTCGAAAGAAAGCACCAGAAATTCCTTATAGAAGATAGCAATGATGGCCAGGGCGATAGCACACACTGCGGCGGTCAGCCATACATCCTGGGTAGTGACGCCCAGGATGTTGCCGAACAGGAAGTGCGAAAGATCCACGGCGTAGCTGCGCACAGTAGAAATCAGCGCAACGCCCAAGGCAAACATGCCCGCGAAGACTATGCCAATGGCGGTGTCCTGTTTTAAACGGCCGCCGCGGCTGAGGGCGCCAATGCCGATGGAGGTGACAGTGGCGGTGCCCAGCGCCCACCAGAACAGCGCGGCGCGGTCTCCGGCGGAGGCAATATAGCCCACGGCCAAACCGGGCAAGATGGCGTGAGAAAGGGCGTCACCGAGGAAGGCCATGCCGCGCAGAACGATGTAGCAACCGACCACGGCACATACCACGCCCACCAGGATAGCGACCAGCAAGCCGCGCTGCATGAAGGCGAAAGCCAGCGGGTCCAGCAGCCAGTTAGCCATGACGCCCCTCCACGTCGTGGGGGTGATGGCCACCGCTATCCCCAATGAGGAACTTGCCCTGGTCGGTTTCTATGGCCTGCATAGTGCCTCCGTAGGCCAAGGAAAGGTTCTTGGCGCTGAGCACCGTCTTGCGGTCCCCGTAGGCGATCAGGCGGCGGTTGAGCAGCAGGATCCGGTCAAAGTGGCCGGAAGCCAATTCCAGGTCATGGGTAGCAAACAGAATGGTGATGCCTTGTTTTTTAAGCTCATCGAGAATATCCAGAATCTGCTCCTGGGACGGCAGGTCGAGACCGGCCAAGGGTTCATCCAGCAGAAGGAGTTCCGCCTGCTGGGCCAGAGCGCGGGCGATGAACATACGCTGCTTCTGCCCGCCGGACAGCTGGCTGATCTGGCGCTGGGCCAGGTCACTTAACTGGACGCGCTCCAGGCTTTCCTGCACGTGACGGCGATCTTCAACACTTGCCCAATGGAACAAACCGATGCGGCCAATGCGGCCCATCATGGCTACGTCTTGCACGCTGACCGGGAAATTCCAATCCACTTGATTGCTTTGCGGGACATAAGCCAGGCAGAGATATTGGGCTGGCTCATGGCCGTGAATGTGAACCATCCCTGAGGCTGGGGAAAGTACACCGGCCAGAATATTGAATAGAGTGGATTTGCCGGCGCCGTTAGGGCCAACCACGGCCACACGCAAACCCGATTTCAATTTTTAGGGAAAGGTTTTCGAGGGCCACGTGGTTATCGAAGCGGACATTCAAATGGCTTAGATCCACAGCATAACGGCCATGAGGATGCGGCTGCGTGGCGCGGCGCGTGGGGAGTAGATTGTTCAACATGTGCGGGGGATTTTACCGCGGGCGAGAATCCGACCTATTTTAGTGCCCCAACGATAGCCAGGACGTCGTAGCGAATCAGATCCAGATAGGTGGCAGCCGGACCATCCGCGGGACTTAGCGCCTCGGTGTAAAGGACCACCATTTGGATGCCGGTGTCAGCAGCCACCTGCTCCCCAAGGGCCGGGTTCATGCTGCTGCCCACGAAGACAGCTTGGACGTCGTATTGGCGAATGGCAGTCTCCAAATCGGCTAACTCGCCGGCTGAGGGTTCGCTGAGAGTGCTGTAGCTGGGGATCAGGGCGCCGACAATCTGGAAACCATAATGATCGGCAAAGTATCCAAAAGCTTCATGATCGGTGACTAGGACGCGTTGCGCAACGGGGAGCTCACCAATCTGGCCCCTGGCCCAAGAGTCCAGTTCATCCAGCTTGGCTTTGTAAGCAGCGGCATTGGCCGAATAAGCCGTGGCATTGGCCGGGTCGGCTTTCCCCAGGCTCGAGGCTATATTGTCCACCCAGATCTTGACATTCTGCGGGTTCATCCAAGCGTGCGGGTCGTTGCCGCCCGCGGGCTCCTCGGTGGAACCTGCAAATTCAATGGGCGGCACCCCGTCCGAAACCTGGGTCACCCGGTCGCCGTTAGCCTGCAATAAAGTAGTCAAGCCTTCCTCAAGATTGAAACCGTTGGAAAAAATTACGGCGGCTGCGCTGAGGCGGGAAGCATCCTGCGGGGTGGGTTCAAAGGCATGAGGATCCGAATTGGGGGGGATGAGTGTAACCAGTTGAATGCTGTCTCCCCCAATGGCGTTGACGACATCACCAATGATCTGCGTGGTAGCCACAACATTCAGCGGGCCGGAGTAGGCTGAAGGAGCCGAGGAACATGCTGACAGCAAGAGCGAGGAAACAATCGACGCAATCCAAAAGAGCTTATTCAGGCGCACGATGCTCTCCTTATCCTTATGAATATGAAAACCATTTTCAATTATAGGTTTGAAAAAAATATTGTCAAGGATGGTCAGTTTTGCCTGCATTGGCTGCACAAGCCAAAAAACTGCAACCAGTGGGCACGAATCTCATAACCGCTCTCCCCTTCAAGCCTGCGGGTGAACTCGTTGAGATCATCGCCGCGAAAAACCTCAACGCGGCCGCAGGATTCGCATAACAGCAGATGCTGATGCCCATCGAAGGCGGAAACATACGCGTGGCAACCATCCGGGCGATGCACCTTTTGAACCAGGTCCAGTTCTTCCAGTTTATCCAGGGTGCGGTAAACCGAAACCAAGCCTAGGCCGCGATGCTGGGCGCGCCCCATTTCATAAATGTCGGCGGCAGTAAGTGAACGATCTGAGTGAGCCAGCGCATCCACGACGGCGCGGCGGGAACCGGTCAGACGATAACCCCGTTTCTGTAATATCTCCAGCCAAAGGTGGACACGTTCGCTTGCGGCAGGTTCAGCCACAATTTGAGGTGCAGTCATTACGTAAGGATTATAACGCTCAGGGCAACCAGGCCGGAGCGAAGGCATCGTCTACAGCCAGGCTGGCGGTGCCTGTATCTTTATCCCAAATCCATATTTGCGAAGCTGGATTTCCGGTACCCAACTCAATGCGGAAATAAGCCAGCTTGGCAGAGGTCGGGTCCCAGACCAGGTTGGAAAACAACGAATTCGGCTGGTCGTCAGCGGTGATTGCGTACAAGCCATCCGGGGGCATCACCCAGACCTGGTCACCCGGGTTGTCGCCGACCGGCTTAACCTTCACCGCCACCCAATTGCCATCGGGAGAAACGGTCGGGTTGCTGTAGTCGCCATCCGAGGGCTGGGGATCAAAAAATGGCAGAATATCCTGGGTCTCAAAATCAGCCCGGAAAAGCACATTGGTAGCCTTATCGGCATTGGCCTGCGTATCGTAATAGATCATTTGCTTGTCGTCCGGCGTCCAACTTCCCACTACGCCGACATGGGAGGGCAGATAGGTTTCATCACCATTGTTTACATCCATGACGGTTATCTGGGTCTGAACGCCATCATAATAGGCGATGTACTTGGCATCCGGAGACCAGACGGGACCGTAGCCGATCTTCTGCGAATCGGCATGCAGCTGGACATTTTCGCCAGTTTGGGGATCCAGTAGCCAGACACGCGGCGCGCCGTACGAATCCCCCGGATTTAGAGGCGCAGTTGCCTTGTCGTAAGCGATGCGGCCATCCACGGACCAATTGGCTGCATAGCAGCGATCCGGCCCACAATCCAGCAGGATGCTGGCGTTCCCACCGTCACGATCCATCAACCACAAATCGGTGCCGTCCTTGTCATTGACCGCGGAATATACGATCTGTTGGCCATCCACAGAAGGGGCAAAGTCGAAGACCGCCCCATTGGTATGGGACAACTCAACAGGTTGGCCGCCCAAATCAGGAAGGCCCCAAACATCATATCCCGAGCCATCGTCGCGCAAGAATACGAGCCCTGCCGGACGTACGCTGAAGGTCCTTTGGCTATCCTCTAAGAGCCGATGACCTTGCTGGTCCTGCAGGCCGGAGCGAAGCCGAACGGTGTAGGTCTGGCCCAAAGTCCAAGGCTGCTGAGGAACAAAATAGAGCGTGTTTTGCCGCCAGATGAATTGCCCCGGGACATTGGGCTCAATCTCGAAGTGGGATTCAACACTGGGGACATCCACCTTTTGAGCGAAGGCCACAGTCACGGGAGCTGAGGAGGCGGCGGATGCGCCGTCGGCGGGGGTAATGCGATCGATGGTGACGCCGACATGGTCACCGCGCCACACCAGAAAGGCCAAGGCAATGAGCGCGGCAGCACTAACACCCAGAACCCCGAGATCCAATCTGCTAATACGGCGCATTGGTTATGGGAAAAGATACGGCTGTGGAGGCACCGGCACTTCTTTCACGCTGTCTGCCGCGATTAAGGGATAGGGGCTGCCATCCAGGCTGCCGACCTGCATCTTTCCGCTCACGTGAACCCAGGTGTTACCACCCCAAGTAGCGGCCTCGGGGGTTTGCACAATCACACCGACGGCAAAAGCGTCGGCGACGCAGCAGGTGACCGCAAAGCGCCCTACCAGGAATTCGTCGTCCGGCAGGCGGTCATCGTGATAGACGAAGCCAATCACATCAGCCTGCTGGCCCTTGTACACGGATGGGTCAGAAGCAAAATTGAAATCGCGAATCCAATCCAGGACCGTGCGCTGGTCAGAGGGAGATTGCAATTGCTGGCTCTTGGAGGCATTGCCAGCCAATACGGAGTTGGTGGTCAGTCCCGCGCGCTTAGCGCGGAACTATCCAGCGGGCGAGCCGGCACCAAGAAACCCAAGACCAGAGGGACGGCAACGATGAATAGGGCCCAGCGGTTCTGGCCCCCTTCATGGTCATGGTCGTGGTGATGAGCTTCTTCGGTGTGCGCGGACAATAAACTGCGCAGGGATATAACGCCGAGGAGAAGAAAAGTTGCCGCACCCAGGGCCACCAGCCAGAGGAAGCGCTGATTGATGTAGTAATACAGCGTCCCCGAAAGGATCTTTACGACCAGGAAAATTCCCAGGCCCAGCAATATCAGCGTCTTTAACAAGTTGTAAGTACGCGCATTCATCTCAAATACCCAGATTAAGGTTGATAAATACGGAAGCCAGCACGACCAGAATAAAGGGAAGCCAGATCATGTAGAAAACCGTCTTGCGCTTGAAAACTTGCAGGTAAAGCAAAGTGCTCTTAATATCCACCATGGGGCCAAAGACCAGAAAGGAAAGGATAGAACCAGTGGTAAAAGTGCCTACAAAGGCCAAAGATACAAACGCGTCCACTGTGGAGCAGATGGACAGAATAACAGCCAAGGCCATCATGGCCAACACAGAAAGGATAGGCCCGCTGCCCAGCGTCAGCAAGGCTGACTGTGGCAGAACAGCCTGCAGAAAGGCGGCAATCATTGACCCAATAATGAGATATCGACCCATCTCGAAGAATTCGTCGCCGGCGATGACCAAGGCCTTGCGGATGCGCTGCCAAATGCCCGGCTGAAGCATAGGCAAGGCGTAGTCGACGCTGGCCCCGCTAATGGGGACGAAAGCGGGAGTCTTCAACATTTCCGCCGGTTCGGCTTGCAGGGCAAACACGAGACCCACGATCACGGCAATAGCCAAGCTCAGGCCCACGCGAAGCAACAACACCGTCCCCCACCCATAAGCGGCATAGGTGCTGACGATCACGATGGGATTCAGCACAGGGGAAGCCAGCATAAAAGTGATGCCGGTGGCAGGCGCCATGCCTTTGTGCAGCAGGCGCCGGGTAAGTGGGACCACACCACATTCGCAGACAGGAAAAACGAACCCGAGCATGCCGCCAGCAATGGCACCCAGGAAGGGATTGTGCGGCATGATGCGTTGGACAGATTCACGGTTGATGAATTCTTCCACCAAACCCGAAGCCAGGGTACCCAGCAGCAAGAATGGGGCTGCCTCAATAAAGATACCTAGAAAGATGGTGGTGAAAGTAAAGAAAGCCGCTGGTAAAGCGAACCCACTGGCGGCCCAGTTTTGTAAGCCCAGGATGGCAAGCAAAATCAGGATAACCAGCCCAAGGACCCCCAAAGCGTTCAACAGGCGATTCACTGTCGGGGATTTTACCCAGTTGGGATGAGAATCGCCTTTACGGCTACACCCAACTCTGCTGCCCAATCATAGGCACAAACGCCACAGGAACCAGTTCCTCATAATCCAAAGTGCCGGCCCGACGAGCCCATAGTTGCAAGACCTGCTTGCCGGGGCCGCCCACAGGGATGACTAGCCGGCCGGGCGTTGAAAGCTGATCCAGCAGGAGCTGGGGCGCCTGCGGGGCAGCGGCGGCGGCGATCTCGGCGTCGTAGGGAGCGCCTTCCGGCCAACCCAGGCTACCGTCGCCGTGATGGACGAAGACATTGGTATATCCCAAGTCAGTCAGCGCTCGTGTGGCGGAGGCGACCAAAGAGGCATGCCGCTCGACGGTGTGCACTTCGCGGCAGAGCTCACCCAGCAGCGCGGCCTGGTAACCAGAGCCTGTGCCGACTTCCAGCGCCTTTTCATCGCCCAACAGAGAGAGCGCCTGCAGCATGTAGGCCACGATGTAAGGCTGCGAGATGGTCTGGCCGCAGTCGATGGCTAAGGGCTGGTCTTCGTAGGCGCGGGAGCGCTGGCCGGAGGAAACGAAGCAATGGCGGGGAACGGAGCGCATAGCAGCCAGGACGCGCTGATCGGTGATGCCGCGGTCAGCCAGCTGCCGACGCACCATTTGTTGACGCTGCTGGGTGAATTCATTCTGGGTGGGTATCATGCCTGCCTGGTGTGAAGATGGGCAATCGCCAGGAGTTGGTCAAAATCGTCCTGGGGCGCGGCATGGTTCCATTTTTCCGCGCCGCAATCCTGGCAGCGGTGCAGGATGCGGTAATGGCTGTCTTTCTGCGAAACAGCCACAGGCACCATCAAACCGCCACAAGTATCGGCGCGGTCACCGGGGTTAATATCGACGTGGCGGCTATACAGGCAATGCGGGCAATGGTTGGTGTAGCCATCGCCTTGCACTTGTGCGCCACAGTTGAGGCACACAAAATCTTCTTTGTTTCGTTTGAATTGAGTGCCCACGGCCCTATCGTACAATATCCTGCAAGGCTTTGGCTATGCTGCGGTCCAGCTTTCCCATAGGCAGATCGCCAAGGCGGGTAATGTAGCACCATTTGTGCTTTTGGCTGGTTTGCAGCCCCCCAGGCCCATTGGCCTGAAAGACAAAAGCCTGCAATTGAACCCGGAAGTGGCTGTAGGCGTGGGTAAATTCCCCTAAAAATTCCCCTCCAGAGAGAGGCAACTCCAAATCGAGGTTGACTAATTTAGCTTTGGCATTGCGGGGAGCTTTCACTTCCATATTGGGAAATTCCCATAGCCCGCCCAGCAAGCCCTTTTCGGGACGCTGCAATACTAGCGCCTTGCCACGGCGCACAATGGCGGCAGCCGCAAGGTGCTTGAGCGGCATCGGCCTAGCCGCGCCGCGCACCGGGCGCTGCTCCTGAATACCCAACGCGTAGGCGCGGCATTCCAATTTGACGGGACAGGCGGGGCAATCTGGATTGGAAGGTGTGCAAAGCTGTGCACCCAGGTCCATGAGCGCCTGGTTGTATTCGGCGGCGCGGCCGGGCGGTAGGTTTTCGGCGGCCAGGGCCCAAAGGCGTTCCCTGCCCACGGAACTGGCAACAGGTTGGCGAACATCAAAAAGGCGCGCCAGGACGCGGACGGCGTTGCCATCCACAGCGGGTGCGTCGGCGCCGAAAGCCAATGAGGCGATGGCCCCTGCGGTGTAGCGGCCAATGCCAGGCAGCTTGCGTAGTTCATCCGGCGACGAGGGCAGGCGGCCGCCATTTACCGCAACCAATTGCCGGGAGGCGCGGTGCAGGTTACGGGCGCGGCTGTAGTAACCAAGCCCCTCCCACACGGCGAGCACTTCCTGCTCGTCGGCGATGGCCAATTTACGGGTCGTAGGGAAGCGTTTCATCCAGCGCCGATAGTAGGGCAGCATGGTATCCAGGCGGGTCTGCTGGGCCATGATCTCGCCCACCCATACGGCGTAAGGTTGAGGATGGTCGCGCCAGGGCAGACTGCGCTTGCGGGAGCAGTACCAGCGCAGCAGCTTTTTGGTGACGGTGGATTTCACAAACGCGGAAAACTACATCTGGAAGCCACCGCGAGCGGCGACCACTTTGTAATCGAAATTATCAACCAGGTCTTCCATCTGGGTGCCCAAATCTTCCCAGTCGTTGGAGTTGAGCAGCTTCTTGGCGGCGTCCAGGTCTGGCATCACGGCTTCGGCGAGCAAGCGAGGTTGCTCGCCGTATACGGTGAGCCAGGCTTCGCTAAGGGCCACGCCCAGACCTTCCAGCGCGGGCACGAACTTGCGAATGTGGAATTCGAAGTAGTCTTCTTCCCGGCCAGGCTGGATGTCCCAGGTCATCAGCAACTTAACCGCACTCACTATTGGGTGGCCTCCAGTACAACTACCTTGGTTTCATCAGGAACCGAGGAGCGGGTCACCTTGAGTGATGACTCCGGTTTTTCGCTGGAGATACCCATGTCCTGCAAAAATTGCTTCAACGGGTTGAGCTTGAGGGTGCTGCCGCTTGCCTTGTAATGCATGGGCACGACGATGCCTGGTTCGATCATCGCGATGACCTCGGAAGCTTTGGAGGCGTTGAGCGCATTGCCGCCTCCTACGGGGACAAGCAAAACGTCCACACTGCCGATGGCTTCCACCTGGGTCTGCGTGGGGGTATTCTGCATATCGCCCAGGTGGGCCACCGTGAGGCCGTCGTAATCGTACACAAACACTATGTTACGGCCCTGTTTGCCAAGTCGGACGGGAACCGCAGTAATGAACACCCCACCGATTTCGTATTCGCCCGGCCCGCGCAGTTCCCACTGGGCGCCTTTGACGGCCTTGACGAAATTGTGGCCCGGGGCGTCGTGGCTGACAGTGACGATATCCGCTTTGAGTTTGATGGGGTTGAAGCCCACGCTTTCGTGATCGTAGGGATCGGCCACAATGGTGGGCATGCTGCGCTCAGCGACGCGAAAACAGGATTGTCCGTACCAGGTGATTTCCATTCATTTCTCCGGGGGAGTTCAGCGATTATATCATCGCGGTTTTTCCCAGCCGTATAATACTAGACGTGAACCAGCGCAGCACGCGTGGAGCCGCTCTCAAAAGCATTGAAGGAGGATGGCGACTGAGCCTGGACCCCGGGGATAAAGGGACGTATCGGCTGGCCCAGCTGGACGACTATTTCAATTTGTCACGACGGGCTTTGCTACATAGGCCGCCATTCGAAATGCAGTTGCGCGCAAGAGCCTCGCAGAGCGAATTAGCCGGCACCTGGGGCTTTGGACTGTGGAATGATCCCTTCGGTCTATCGATCGGGTTCGGGGGCGGGCCGGGGCGACTGCCAGCGCTGCCCAATGCGGCATGGTTCTTTTTTGCATCCCCTGAAAACCATCTTTCGCTGCATAACAGCCAACCCGGCAGCGGCACACTGGCCGGCGGCTACCGTTCGGCCCACATTCCGTCGGTACTGTTTTCCCCGGCCATAGTGGCTGCGCCGCTGCTGCTATGGCCTGCAGCCGCTCGAGTGTTGAGGTGGGTGGCAGCAGGGCTGATCCAGCAGGACCTGCGTGGATTAAATCTGGACCCGACCGCCTGGCATCAATATGGGCTGGTCTGGGAAGGCCAGGGGCTTAAGTTTCAGCTGGACCAGGCCACGCTATTTGAAGCCGAGCTTTCACCGAAAGCGCCACTGGGTTTGGTACTATGGCTGGACAACCAATATGCCGCCTGGCGGCCGGATGGTCGTCTCGCCTACGGGACGCTGGTCACACCAGAAGATTGCTGGATAGAAATCACCGACCTGCATTTCAACTAACCCTTAGAATCCACCGCATGAAATCAACGCTGAAACGAGTGTGCCTGACCCCCCGAGTTAGCGGAGTGGGCGGGATGGTCACATTCCGGGCCAAACTGGGCGCCGGGTTGGCGGAACGCGGCATTCAGGTTACCGAGGATCTGGATAGTGAAGCCTACGACGCGGTGCTGGTAATCGGCGGGACGCGGCAACTGGTGGCGCTGAGACAGGCGCGCAAACGCGGCATCCGCGTGGTGCAGCGGCTGGATGGGATGAACTGGCTGCAACGCAAAACGCACACGGGGCTGCGACACTGGCTGCGGGCGGAGAGCGGCAACTGGCTGCTGGGATACGTTCGGGCACGGCTGGCCAGCCGAATTGTTTACCAGAGCCACTTTGTGCAAGATTGGTGGGAAAGCAGCTTCGGCCAGCCAGAGGCAGCTGCGCGGGTGATCTATAACGGAGTGGACTTGAAGATGTTCAACCCGCGCGGCAAAGAAAAACCTCCCGAGGGTCACGTCCGCATACTCATGGTGGAAGGCAACCTGCAGGGCGGGTACGAGTTGGGGCTGGAGAGCGGCGTGGCCCTGGCTGAGGCCGTGGCCAAGAGCCAGGGCAAGCAGGTCCAGCTAGCCATAGCGGGACAGGTGGATCAACGCCTGAAAGAAAAGTGGAACCAAAATAGCAAGGTTGACATCGATTGGATTGGCGTAGTTCCCAACCAGCAGATCCCCGCCCTGAACCGCGGCGCCCATATGCTGTATTCAGCAGATATCAATGCCGCCTGCCCGAATTCGGTAATCGAGGCGCTGGCCTGCGGCCTGCCCGTGGTGGCTTTTGATACAGGGGCGTTGAAGGAACTAGCGACACCTGAAGCCGGGCGCGTGGTGCCATACGGCGGAGACCCGTGGAAGCTGGAATCTCCTGATATTCGCGCGCTGGCGAGAGCGGCTGGCGAGATATTGAACACACAAAAGACTTTGCGAGCCGGCGCGCGGCGCCTGGCGGAGACCGTGTTTGGGTTGGATGCCATGGTTGACGCGTACATCCAGGTGCTGGGTGGCTAAGTTCAAGGGCCGGGTGGGATTGGTGCAGCGCGTGCTTCCCCGCTACCGGGCCGATTTTTTCGATCTGCTCGCTTGGCAGTGCCAGGGGGGCCTGGGCGTCTTCGCCGGAGGACCGCGACCCGGGGAGCACATCCCCCAGGCTAAGGACTTACACCGCGCCCAGTGGATACGCGCTCAAAACATCCATATTCTCTCGGGTCGGCTGTATCTGTGTTGGCAAGCAGGCCTGCAGGATTGGCTGAAAGCCTGGAACCCGGATGTGCTTATCGTAGAAGCCAATCCACGTTATTTAAGCACGGCAGGCGCGATACGTTGGATGAAAGAGCGCGGCCGCCCCGTCATCGGCTGGGGACTGGGCGCTCCAAAGACCAACGGCGCGTTGGCGGGTTTACGACAGGCGCGGCGCAAGGCCTTTGTGCGTCAATTCGATGGTCTTATCGCTTACAGCCAGCAAGGCGCACGTGAATATGCAGCCCTGGGTTTCCCAAAAAATAAGATCTTCGTTGCACCCAACGCGGTTGCTCCCCGACCCGAGCTGCCGCCGAAACGAAAACCGATTAGGGGTAGGGCCACGGCGCTATTCGTAGGGCGGTTACAGGCGCGTAAACGCGTGGATGCACTGCTGCGCGCTTGCGCTCAACTTCCGCAAAACTTGCAGCCCAAATTGATGATCGTGGGCGACGGGTCGGAACGCAAGAACCTAGAGGCCGTTGCCAGCAACCAATATCCACAGGCCGAGTTCCGCGGGGCGCTATTCGGTGCGGACTTGGAGCAAGCATTTAATGAAGCTGACATTTTCGTGCTGCCCGGAACGGGTGGATTGGCGGTGCAACAGGCCATGGCGCATGCCCTGCCGGTGATCGTGGCGCAAGGTGACGGGAGCCAGCACGACCTGGTGGGACCGGAGAACGGCTGGCCCGTGCCGCCCGGTGACGATGAGGCGTTGCGCTCGGCCTTGGCCGGAGCACTGCGGGATGCCGTTCGATTGCGCAAAATGGGCGCGGCCTCATTCCGCAAGGTACAGGAGAGCTTCAATTTAGAGAATATGGTGGCCCGTTTTATTGAGGCCATCCAAGAAGTGGGCGGCTGATGCGCATCCTGTTCGTAGCTGATGGGCGCTCACCCACAGCGTTGAGTTGGATGGAGTATTTCACCAAGAGCAAGAAGCACGAAGTGCATCTAGTTAGCACTTTCCCCACCAAACCTCCACTAAGGCTGGCTTCACTGCATATGATTCCGGTGGCATTCAGCACTGCGGTCGAAAAGGAAAGCGTGGCAGGGCGGGGGTTGCGCCGCCTGCTGCCCAGTGGAACGCGAACCTGGCTGCGCAACTGGCTGGCGCCTGGCACCCTGGGTGCAGCCACTCAGCGACTGCAAGAAGTCCTGGCCGAGGTCAAACCGGAGTTAGTGCACGCCATGCGCATCCCCTTCGAGGGCATGCTGGCTGCGGCGGCAAACCCTACCGGCCCGCTGCTGATCTCTGTGTGGGGCAACGATTTCACCTTGCACGCCCACTCGAACCCGCGCATGGCTGCCGCCACGTTGCGAGCCATGCGACGGGCTGACGCGCTGCACACGGATACGGAACGCGATAAGCGCCTGGCCGGAGAATGGGGTTTTGAGGCCGACAAGCCCACAATCGTGCTGCCCGGCAACGGCGGGGTGCGCACCGAGATTTTTTATCCGGCAAGGAAGGCAAGCGCCGACTTGCGCGTGATCAACCCGCGCGGCTTGCGCGCTTACCTGCGCAACGATACTTTCTTCCGAGCCATCCCCCTGGTGTTGGAGCAAACACCCAGCGTGCAGTTCGATTGCCCCGCCATGCAGGGGGAACCCGAAATCCAGCGTTGGGTGGAACGGTTGGGTATTGGCGGGGCAGTGAACTTGCTCCCCAAATTGAGTGCGCAAGAAATGGCGGCTGCATACCGCGGGGCGCAGGTGATGGTTTCGCCAAGCACCCACGATGGCACACCCAACAGCTTGCTGGAAGCCATGGCTTGCGGCGCCTTTCCCGTGTGCGGGAACCTGGAATCAATCCGGGAATGGATCCGGGATGGGGAGAATGGTTTGCTGGTTGACCCAAATAATCCTGGCGCTCTAGCCGCAGGGATTCTCAGGGCGCTAGGCTCAGAGGACTTGCGCCAGCGGGCGGGCAAGCAGAATGCGGAACTTATAGCCGAGCGCGCCGAATATGCAAGCGGCATGCATCAAGTGGAAACGTTCTACGCTAGCTTGGCGTGAGTGATGTTCGCATTCGAAGATTTGGATGAGACCACACGGGCTTTGATGCTTGAGGAACTGAACCTGGACGAAGTAAGCGGCAATGTCTACGTGGACCCAAGGCTGAAACCGGGAGCTGCCGAGGCGTATCATCAGTTGCTTGAAGCAGCCCTGGAAAGTGGAACCCCCGAAAGCTTTTCGGAAGCCATCAGGTCTCATCAGCTCTTGAAAGAAACAGAAAGTCGGCACACAGCCAGAGGGGATATGCAGGCAAAAGTTCCAGAGACGGCGCACAACACGCTAGGTGAAGGGGAATTCAACCGTTACTACATGCGGGCTATTTGTCTGCGAGCGATGGAGGAGGGCCTGAATAAGGTGGAGGTCTATCGCGCCAAACCGGTGGTTCGCCAACGGCCACAGAACCCGGCCGGCAAATATAAAGACGCGCGGGAATTATTGGAACATTTGCGCCAAACCAATATCAGCGTGGAAGGGTCATTTCCCGGCCCAAATTCTGGAAGGAGCGTTCGCTCAGTGAAAAAAGCCCCTCAAATTTGAGGGGCTTTTTTTGTTTACCCAGGCTAAGCAGCGGCCCGTTTAAACGGGCGGCTGCGCCACCACAGGAACACGATAAAGGCCATGATTATGATGAAGGCTATCACCAGAGGCACCAGGATGGCTAGCACCGAGCTGACCAGCGAAACAAGGTCCTCCAGCAGGCTGACCGCCCAATTGCCCATGCCGACCGTAGACGCCGTGACCACCGGACGCGCGGTGGCTTTGGCTACATGCACCCCGCCAGCCAGCAGCAAACCGGCGATGACGGCCAGCACGGGATGCACCTCGCCGATGGCGCCGGAGCTGGCGGCGAACAGGATGGCGCCGGCAGCCGGGCGCCCCACCGTCTGCACTACATCGTTTATAGTGTCCACCACTGGAATTTTATCCACAGTCATTTCGATCAGCACCAACAACACCAGGGCCCCAATTACCCACGAATTGGTCAGCACATTCCAGGGCTCATTCAACTTGATCAAGTTGGTGAACCTGGCGCTCAACGCAACGATCAGCAACGGCAGGTAAGCGTTTAAACCAGCGGCCGAAGACAGGCCAAAGGCTGTGGCAAGATTTGACAGAGTTTGAATCATTGAGGTAATCTCCTGCTTTCACTAAATACGTGCAGAAATAATAACCCGAATAGAATCAGATAGATATAAGAAAAGGACCGCCTTAAACGGCCCCTTTCTGGTTACATGTGGATGGCTTCGCCCTCGGCGGCGTGGGCCACTTCCATGAGCACCTCGGAGAGGCTGGGGTGGGCATGGACGTTACGGGCCACCTCGGCGGCAGTCAGTTCCGTCATCTGGGCAATGGTCAACTCGGGCAGCAGTTCGGTGACCTCGGGGCCGATCATATGGGCGCCTAGGATCTCCCCATAGTGCTTGTCGGTGACCAGCTTGATCCAGCCGGAATAATCCCCCAGGCCCAGGGCTTTGCCGTTGGCCTGGAAGTTGAACTTGGAAACTTTGACATCGTAGCCGGCTTCTTTAGCCTGCGCTTCGGTGAAGCCAAACGAAGCCACCTGCGGGTGGCTGTAGGTGGCCTTGGGCATCATGCGATAATCCAGGCGGATGGTCTCCACGCCGGCAATGTTCTCCGCGCAGACTATTCCCATGGCGGAGCCGACATGGGCCAGCATGAGCTTGGCGGTCACATCGCCGATAGCCCAGACACCGGGCACGTTGGTGGCCATGCGGTCGTCGATAAGAATCTCGCCGCGCTGGCCCAGCTTGACGCCCAACTGCTCAAGGCCTAGATCCTTCGTGTTTGGCCGGAAACCCAAGGCGAGCAATATCTGCTCGGCTTCCAAGATTTCCTGGCCGCCTTTGGAGCTCACCGTGACCTTGACCTTGGTTTTGGTCTTGTCGATCTTCTCCATTTTGGTTCCGGTCATGACCTTGATGCCATCCTTGGTCATGTCTTTTGCAAGCTCTTTGCTAACCTCCTCGTCCTCGAGCGGGGCAATGCGGTCCAACATTTCCACTAGGGTTACCTGGCTGCCGTAGGAACTCCACACGGTGGCAAATTCAAGACCAATTGCCCCCCCGCCAACGATGATGGCTGACTTGGGCAGCATCTCCTGCAGGATGGCGGGCCAGAAGGTGAGCACCTGCTTGCCGTCCGGTTCCACGCCGGGAATGGTGATGGCGCTGGCACCGGTGGCAATTATGATGTCCTTGGCTTTGTGTTCGACGGCGGCCCCTTTCTTGGGAGTGACCTGCACCGTATCTCTGCCGCTGAGCCTGGCCGCGCCCATGTGCACATCGATCTTATGCTTGCGCATCAGGAAGTCGACGCCTTTGACCAGCCGCTCGGATACCCGGCGGCTGCGTTTGACCGCGGCGGCGTAATCCAGTTTGAGATTGCTGAACGAAAATCCGAACTCCTCGCCCTGCGTGCGCAGGGTGTAGGCTACGTCAGCGTTCTTGAGCAGCGCTTTGGAAGGGATGCAGCCGACGTTCAAGCAAATCCCACCCAGAAACTCTTTGTCGATAATGCCAACTTTCTTGCCCAACTGGGAGGCGCGTATGGCAGCTACATAACCGGCCGGGCCGGCGCCAATCACCAATACATCATAATTTGCCATGTTTTCCTCTTTGACTCCGCGGGTTAGCCTATTTGGCTAAGCCCAATTCTCTAAGGCGTATTTGATTGTTCCCAGGAAATAATCTGCCACGGCGCCATCCAGAATGCGGTGGTCGAATGTGAGGCCCAGGTACAGCATGGGGCGAATGGCGAGGGCGTCGTCAATCACTTTAACCCGTTTTTCAATCATGCCAGTGCCGATAATAGCGCATTGCGGCTGATTGATGACCGGGGTGGCGAACAATGAGCCGCTGGTGCCGTGATTAGTCAACGTGATAGTTCCACCTTTTACCTCATCGGTCTTGAGCTGCTTATTGCGAGCCCGGGAAGACAAGTCGTTAATGGACCGGGCAATTTCAACAAGCGGGAGAGTACCAGCATTCTTGATGACAGGCACAATCAAGCCGTCTGGCTCAAGAGCCGTTGCAATGCCTACGTTGATCTGCCCATGGACAGCCACGCCTTCGTCCGACCAGGAAGAGTTCACTATTGGATAAGCCTTGCAGGCAACCACCATGGCGGCAACAAAATAAGCCGTAAAAGTTAGGTTGGCGCCTTGTTGGGCGAAGGCCACCTTGTTGGCCGCCCGGTGTGCGCTGACAACGCTCATGTCGGCTTCCATGATGGTGGTGACATGCGGCGAGGTGTGTTTACTGCGCAGCATGTGCTCGGCAATTGCCTTGCGCACGGGATTGAGCTTCATCACGGTGCCAGGAATAGCTTCGGGGAAAGCGGCGGGGAACGGCGCCCTGGTCGCCACTTGTGGCGCAGGTGCCAGGGGCACGGGAGCAGCCGTGTACTGGGACAAAGCAGCTTCAACATCTTTCTTTGTCACGCGCCCACCTTCTCCGGTGCCCTGGATACGAGTGACGTCTAAACTATTCTCCATAGCCAATTTGCGCACCACCGGGGAAAGGAAGGTGGCCATGTTCTGGCCGTCGAATTTAGGTAGGTTTACCGGGCCGCTGGCAACACGGGGCGCAGAAGCGCCGCCCGATTGGACATAGGCGAGTACATCGGTCTTGGTCACACGGCCGCCACGGCCGGTGCCACGAACAGTTGCCAGATTGACACTATTCTCGGCGGCGATGCGCGCCACCAATGGAGAAATGGGAGTCGGGCCACTATTGGAGGCCGGCTTGGACGCGACTGGCAGGGGTTGGTCCGTCGCCGCTGGCATTGGGGCGACCTGCATAGGAGTTGGGGCTTGTTGCTGCGGAGCTGCGGCGGGTTTTTTCGGTGCAGATTTGGACTTGGTGGCAACTTCGACTTCCTCGAGCTTTTCGCCGGGTTTGCCGATCCAAGCCAAGACGCTGTTTACCGGGGCGGCGACGCCTTCTGGGGTCAGGATTTTTAGCAAAATCCCGTTCACCGGGCTGGGAATCTCGGTATCGACCTTATCAGTATTGATCTCCACGATAGGATCATATTCCTTGACCACGTCCCCTTCCTTTTTGAGCCAACGGGTCACGGTAGCCTCAATGACCCCTTCGCCAGTCTGCGGCAGAATTACTTTGGTCGCCATTGGTCCTCTATAAACATTCTATCAGGCGAGTTGCAGGGGATGTTGCCTGCTTGCCCCGGTCTAGTCCGTGATCAGGTTATCTGCCAGGATCTCCACTACATCGCGCACCTGCAGGTTGGGCGCTTCGGATTTGGCCGCGTCGGTGAGCATGATCATGCAGAATGGGCAGCCAACCGCCATGGTCTGGGCGCCGACTTCCTTGGCCTGCCGGATGCGTTCAGTGCTGACTCGCGAGGTGCCGGGCTCTTCTTCCTTCCACATCTGGGCGCCGCCGGCACCGCAGCAGAAGGATTGCTTGCCATGCTTCACCATCTCCACCAAGTCGGCGTCCACAGCGCGCAGCAGGTTGCGCGGCGCCCCTAGGATGCCATTTTGGCGGCCCAGGTAGCAGGGGTCGTGGTAGGTCATCTGAGTTGCCGCGGCCGGTTTAACTTTGAGGCGATTATCGCGAATTAATTCGTCAATAAATTGTGTGTGATGTACTACTTCGTAATGACCGCCGAACTGCGCATATTCGTTCTTAAGCGTGTGCATGCAATGCGGGCAGGTGGTGAGGATGCGCTTGGGAGCTACTTCGTTCAGCATTTCCACGTTGGCGCTGGCCAACTCATTGAACAGGAATTCGTTGCCGGCGCGGCGCGCCGAGTCGCCTGTGCATTGCTCGCGCTGGCCGAGCACAGCGTAACTAACATGAGCGGCCTCAAGTATTTTCACCAGTGAGCGGGCCGTCTTTTGAGCGCGGGCATCCGTGGATGGGGCGCAACCCACCCACCACAATATCTCGGCGCCTGGGTTTTGCTCGGTGGTGGGAACATTCAGGCCTTCGGCCCACTTCATGCGGTCGCTGGGCGGCACATTCCAAGGGTTGGCACTGCGCTCCATGCCACGGAAGGCAACTTGCCACTGTTCGGGAGCCTTATCTTCCATCAGCACCATACTGCGGCGGATATCCATGATGTCGCGCATGGGGTCATTGCCTACGGGGCAAATATCGGTGCAAGCGCCGCAGGCTGTGCAAGCCAGGACGGCCTCCTCGGTGATGGCAAATTCAAGCAGGGTTTGGCTGCTGGCTTCACCGCTCTCCAGACGAGCGCCTTCTTTGTTGATGAAATAGCGCTTATTGATCTCGAGTGCAGCCGGCGAAAGTACTTTGCCCGTGCTGTAAGCCGGGCAGGCGTCCTGGCAGCGGTTGCACATGATGCAGGCATAAGCATCCAGGATCTGGTTCCAGCCGAAATCTTCCAGGCGGGTGGCGCCGAATTGCTCGATGCTTGGATCATCGAAGTTGAGCTTGTCCAACTGGCCGGGGGACGGCCGCTCGGGGCGCAGCAGGAAATTGATAGGTGCCATAAATAAATGGATGTGCTTGGAATACAAGAAATAAGGGAAGAAGGCCATGATTAGGCCAATAGCTAACCAAAAGGTAGCGTGCTCGCCAATAGTCAAGGTTGAAGCCGGTAATCGGCTCCACAAGCCGGCAACCGCGCTGGCAAACGGCTGCCAATGGTCTGGGCCGTTGAGCGCTAACCTAAAGCTCTGACTAAAGAAACGGCCGCCCACATGGAACAAAATGAACAATCCAACAATAAGCGAATCACGCGGAATGCCAACGCGGGCCTTGGGATCAACCAGGGTGGTCTCGCGGATACGCAGGGCTTGCGGGCGAAGCACGAAGCGACGCAGCAGCAAGGCGCTCATTCCCACCAGTGCGCTGACGCTGAGGATGTCCGCAATCAGGCGATACCCATTTCCAATTAAGCTCGAGCCCATAAAAGTAAAATTGGGCAGCAAGCCCTCCAGCGAGTCGCCGATGTTGACCAGCAAATAGAACATGAAGGCCCACACCACCATGGCGTGAAAAACGCTGGTAACCAGGCGGCGGCGCCAGGTGGGGGTTAATCCAACGGTCTTGATCAGGGCTCCGACCAGCCGTTTAGGAACGAGCGACCAATCGGGGCGGCCATGGCCGCGCCCAATGATGCGCACGATGCGTAAGGCGGCGCGCAGCACCAGGGCAACGGTGGCCAGAGCGGCCAGGATAAAAATAATTCTCTCGGGGAGGGTCAACATCGGCGGGATTTAATTTAGTCTACCATAGACAAAATCAGCGGCTCTGCCGCTGATTTATTATACGAAATACCGCTTAGGCGCCACCGGAGCCGTAAAGCGAAGGGTCCACGGGTGTTTTGCCTGAGGGGTCCCATACGTAGACCCAATCGCCCACGTTGGCCCAATCGTACAACCAGTGGGCGTCGCCTACGGAAAGGTTGACGCATCCGTGTGACTGCTCGTAGCCAAACTTGGTGTGCCAGTAAGCACCGTGCAGAGCACGCGCCTCGTCAAAGTACATGGTCCAGGGTACATCCTGCAAATAGTAATAATCGGATTTGTCGGCCTCGAACGCCCCGCTCATAGGCGTAGTCTCCAGCTTTTCGCGGATATGAAACAATCCCGGTCGTGTCCAGAAGTTAGAAGCGCCACTTGAAAGCAGGGTGGCATAGATCATGCGGTTGTCGTCGTACACAGCCAAGGTCTGCTCGAAGAGATTTACTTCGATCCAGCGGCCGTTGTCCACACCGTCGGGGGGGGTAGCCACGGGGTACACCAGGGCCGTGTCTTTCGAATCAATCCATACGTTAGGCTCGACTAGATACCAGGTAAGGCCTTCCGCCTCTTTCGTGTCGTAAATCTGGATGACATCCCAGCGCACGAATTGACGGCCGGACAACTCGGCGTCCATGCTGGGAGCCAGGTGGCCTTCTTTGGCCATCAGCACCCAACCAAAATTGCGCGCAGGCGTAGAGCTGAACATCAGGCCCATGAAATCCGTCACAGCCACATTACCGGACACGTCGCCGCCGCGCATCCATTCGCCTGGAGCGATCATGTAGAACTTCTTACCATCCACCACTTGGAAATCGGAATAAGAAATGAAATCGTAACCACTTTGGATGTAACTCTTTACCACTTTGCCTTTCATGGCATCATCGATAGAAGCATAGACCGGGCCGGGCAGCGTGGTGACGCGGCCATAGGTATAAGGAACGTAAGCCAGTGAAGGGTCGGGGGGAGCGGCGGGCAGGGGCTGTAAAGGTAAGCTCATGCCTAGCTGGGAGAGTTGATCTAGATAACCGAAAGAGCCGTAAGGCATGCAATTCTGGCTCACCTGATAGGGACCGGGCAGACATAATGGTGGGGCAGCGAGGGCAGCCCCTGGGAAAGCGCCAAGCAATATGACAAAAATCAAAAAGGCAAAGGGTGGGCGTTTCATCGTGCGGATTATATCCGTAGGGAAGATTCTTCGGCTTCCACCCGCAAGGCACTAATACTGAGCATGGCAAGCACATTTAAACCGATTGCGGCTGCCACAGTAAAACCAAAGCCCAAAGCATACAGGCTGGGTGAGAAAAGGCTAGCCAAAGCACGGCCAATGGACGCACTAGTGAAGAAGCCCGCCATCATGGTAGTGCGCGCATTAGGCATCACTTCAGAAATGAGAGGGATGGAACTGACTATGAAGAACTCGAAACTAATATAGAAGACGAATAGAGATGCATCGGCGCCCAACAGGCTACTGCCGATGAAGGGCAAGACTATCACCGCCACGGAATTCAGCAACAATCCTAAGAAGATGGCGCGGCGTTTACCCAATCGATCGGTGGTCAGTGCCACCAGACTTTCGCCGCCCAGTTCGGCGATGCCAAGGATGGCGGCGGTGCCACCCAGGGCAGCCAGCTTAAGGGCGAAGCTATCCTCCAGCCAGACGCCGAAGGTGAGGTTGATCAATTCGTTGGCAGCGCAGGAAAACAGTGTGAGCACCATGGCAGCCAGGGCGGGCCGGGAGAGAAAAATAGTTCGAAATGTGGCAAGCATGCCAGGACGGGAGTCTGCCTGGTGCGGATCTGGCGGAATGCGCCATTGGAACCAGATGGCCGAAAGGATAATTAGCCCGCCCAGCAACCAAAACGGGCCGACCCAGTTGGTGCGAGCGATAACCCAGCCGATAAGCGGCACTCCCAAAATAAAGGAACCTGACCAGCTGAACTCTGTAATAGTAAGCGCCACGCTGCGACGCGAATATGGGACGCGGTCGGAAATATAGGCTTGCATGGTGGGATCAAAGGTAACCTTGCCTACGGTGGCGAGCATAAGTGCGATGACGAAACCCGGGAAGGTAGGCCAGAACACAACTACGGAGACACCCAGGGCAAAGATGAGCATGCCTGTCAACATGCCCAGCTTACGGCCGCGCAGGTCTCCCAGGGAGGCGAACAGCGGCCCCAGGAAAGCGGCCACCAGCGAGCGAGCGCCCACAGCATAAGTCAGGGTGTCCAATGGAACGCCAAGCGCATCCCGGAAGACCGGCAGAAACGGGTACACCATGCGGTAAGCCGTGCTGGTGATGGTGCGAATAAATGTAAACAGGGCGGTTTGAAGCCCCAAGGATGGTTTTTTCAATGCTTTCCTAAATAGACCGTGGGCTTAGACTTTGACCCTTACTTCAGCATAGGCATCTTGATACCGTGCTGTTTGGCGAAGGAGATGGCCGTTTCGTAGCCAGCGTCGGCGTGGCGCACCACGCCCATGCCGGGATCCGTTGTGAGCACGCGCTGCAAACGCGTGGCCGCCTCCGGGGTTCCATCGGCCACGATAACCTGGCCGGCGTGCTGGCTGAAACCGATGCCCACACCTCCGCCGTGGTGGAAAGAAACCCAAGTGGCACCACCCACGGCGTTGATGAGTGCATTGAGGATGGGCCAATCGCTTACCGCGTCCGTGCCATCTTTCATGCCCTCGGTTTCGCGATTAGGCGAGGCTACCGAACCAGAATCCAGATGGTCGCGCCCTATCACGATCGGTGCACTGAGTGAGCCATCGGCGACCATCTGGTTGAAACGCAAGCCGGCCTTGGCGCGCTCACCGTAGCCCAACCAACAGATACGCGCGGGCAGGCCCTGAAAGGGGATACGTTCACGCGCCAGCTTGAGCCAGCGCAGCAGGTGGTCGTCTTCGGGAAAGAGCTCGGCGATTGCGGCATCTGTCTTGTAGATATCTTCGGGGTCGCCGGAGAGCGCCACCCAGCGGAAAGGCCCTTTGCCTTCGCAGAATAGGGGGCGAATGTAGGCTGGAACAAAACCAGGAAAGTCAAAGGCGTTTGTTACGCCAGCGTCGAAAGCGCGCTGGCGCAAGTTATTGCCGTAATCGAAGACCTCCGCGCCCTTGTTTTGGAATCCCAGCATGGCTTCCACTTGGCGAGCCATGGATTCGGCGGAGCGTTGCTCGAACTCCTGCGGGTCGCTGTGGCGCAGGTCTTCAGCTTCCCGCAAGCTCATCCCGGCTGGGATATAAGCCAAGAGATCGTGGGCGGGAGTCTGGTCAGTGACTACGTCCGGCACCACATCGCGCATAAGCAATTCGGGATAAATCTCGGCGGCGTTGCCGATCAGGCCGATGGAGCGCGGGGCCCCCTGGTCGACAGCCTCCATCACCATAGTCATGGCTTCTTCCAGGGTATCCACCACCGTATCGATGTAGCCATTAGCGAGGCGGCGCTGGGCGCGGGCGGGGTCAACTTCCACGATTAAGCCAACGCCTTCATTCATAGTGATGGCCAGCGGCTGGGCGCCACCCATACCTCCCAGGCCGGCGGTGAGCACAAATTTGCCTTTGAGCGAATTCCAGCCGCGCTGCTTAGCTAGCGAACCCAGGGTCTCATAGGTGCCCTGCAAAATACCCTGGGTGCCGATGTAAATCCATGAACCGGCGGTCATCTGGCCATACATGATGAGGCCTTTGGCAGCTAGCTCGTCGAAATGCTGCTGAGTGGCCCAATGCGGCACCAGGTTGGAGTTGGCGATAAGCACTCGCGGCGCGTCGCTGTGCGTGCGAAAGATAGCGACGGGCTTGCCGGATTGCACCAGCAGGGTTTCATCCGGCTCGAGATTGCGCAAGCTGTCCAGAATGGCGTCAAAGGCCTCCCAGGAACGGGCGGCCTGGCCGCGGCCGCCATAGACCACCAGGTCTTCAGGGCGCTCGGCCACTTCCGGGTCGAGGTTGTTTTGCAGCATGCGATACGGAGCCTCAATAAGCCAGTTCTTGCAAGTCAGTTGAATACCGCGTGGGGCGCGGACGGTGCGTGCTTTTGCCATCATCGCCTTTCTATGGATGGGTGGAAGCGTAATCAAACAAAATCATAGGATCGTAGAGGTGGAAAGTACCATCTTTGCGCCATAATTCATATTCGGTCTTTTGTGTATCGCTAGCTTGATTGTCATAATAATCCATATCTGTGAGGCGCTGTCCCGCCGGGCCGGAACGGGTCTCAAAGTGTAAATGAGCCTGCACCACGTAATCGGGTTTGCCGCTCTTGCCCACCAAACCAATCACCTGCCCGCAATCAATAGGTTCGGAGATCACAAAGGGAGCCAGGTCTTGCATATGAGCGTAGAGCAGGAACAGGGACTGATCGGCATTCAAGGGATAAAGTGCTGCGAGGTCTGAAGGTAGGCGCTCATAAGGAGTCTCGATAATCAAATAATTGCCATAGACCTGGGCGTAGCCGAAACCTGCCACAAAGCCATCCAGAACGGACTGGATGGGAGCACCTTCCACATTTCCGCCGGTTGCACCTCCGTGATAGTAGGCGAAATCCACGCCGTGATGCCCGCCGTCCCACTGGCTGGCGCTGGGAGGCGGGATAAAGGGCCTTCCCCCGATAACCTGTCGTAACCCGCTAATGGAAGTTCCCTGCAATGGGGAACATATGCTGCTGATTGGAATGGGGGTAGGACTGGGAGTGAAGGTCGAAGTAGAACTGGGCTGCGGGCTGGCCGTGAAGGTGGGAACGGGGGATGCAGTCGGGTTGGGCGTAGCCAGGGGAGAGCACGCGGCCAGCAAACAGGCGGCCAGAAGGATATAAACGAGCCTGGTCACAGGCTCATTCTAACGCCGAACAGCGGACAAACGCCGGTGTTATCATTGGCGCCAAGCTATTTTGACGGAGATTGGATGAAGAAAATCAGCGTGGTAGGGGTGGGTTATGTCGGGTTGGTGACGGCAGCTTGCTTCAGCGACCTGGGGAACGATGTCACCGCCCTGGATATAGACGAAAAGCGCGTCGCCAATTTGAAGCGCGGCGAAATGCCTATCTACGAGCCCGGTTTGGAAGAACTGGTGACCCGTAACCTAGGTGCCGGGCGGCTGCAATTCACCACTTCATATGCCGAAGCGCTCAAGGAGAGCGAATTCGTGTTTATCTGCGTGGGTACACCTTCCGGTCAGGACGGCGAGGCGGACCTCAAATACGTGGAATCCGCAGCACGCTCCATTGGGGAAAACATGCTTGCCCCGCTAATTGTGATCAACAAATCCACCGTGCCTGTGGGTACGGGCGACTTTGTAGCCGAAATCATCAAAAAATCTCAGTCCAAGCCCATCGATTTCTGGGTAGTTTCCTGTCCAGAGTTCCTGCGCGAAGGCGTAGCCATTGCCGATTTCATGAACCCGCACCGTACGGTGCTGGGCTCCCTGCATCGCGAGGCGGCAGACAAAGTGGCGCAACTGCACCTACCGCTGCGAGCACCGATCGTTATTACCGATCTGCGCACAGCGGAAATGATCAAGTACGCATCTAATGCCTTTCTGGCCACCAAGATTTCCTTCATCAACGAGATCGCCGATGTATGCGAGGCGCTGGGTGCCGATGTCAAAGAGGTGGCGGCCGGCATGGGTTTTGACCAGCGCATCGGCAAGCAATTCCTGGACGCTGGGTTGGGATATGGCGGGTCGTGTTTTCCCAAGGACGTGAAGGCGCTAGCCTACATGGCCGAAGAGCTGGGCCAGGAGCCGCGCATCCTCCATTCCGTAATGGAAGTCAATAACAGCCGGCGCAACCAAGTGGTGGAGCGGCTGGACGAGATGCTGGGCGGGTTAAAGGGTCGCACAATCGGGTTATTGGGCCTGGCCTTCAAAGCCAACACCGACGATATGCGTGAAGCGCCTTCCATCGACATCGCTGAAGCCCTGTTAGCGGCCGGCTCCAAGGTGCGCGCCTATGATCCCGTAGCCATGGATGTGGCCCAGCCTTTGCTACCCAAAGTGCAGATGGTCGACGATGCGTACGCGGTAGCCAAAGAGGCAGATGCGCTGGTGGTAATAACCGAATGGAACGAGTTCAAGAATCTGGACCTGGAGCGCGTGCGGGACAGCATGAAGCAACCGGTATTGTTGGACGGGCGAAATATCTACCAACCCGAATTGATGCGCGGCATGGGCTATACCTACCACGGCATCGGGCGCGGCTATAACGGTAAGGTAGAGACGGAGATCAAAGTCCGGCCAAATGCCGCCTGAAACCCAAACTGAGCGCCCTCCCGTTTGCGATTATGAGGGCTCGGATTACCAGCAACGTTTCTGGGACAAGGGGGAACGACAGTACGAAGACCAGGTAGAAGCCATTGCCATCAGGCGCCTGTTGCCCAAAAGCGGTCACCTGCTGTTGGAGGTCGGTGCGGGAGCGGGACGCAACACGCCGCGCTATCAGGGTTATGAACGTGTAGTGGTGATGGACTATTCCACCACGCAGTTGGAGCAAGCCCAAAATCGGCTGGGGGTCAGCAAACGTTACATTTACGTTGCAGCGGACGCATACAAACTCCCCTTTGTGGACGGCTTGTTTGACGGCGCGACTATGATCCGCGTCATCCACCATATGGCGAATGCACCGTTGGCCTTGGAGCAAATACGGCAAGTAATGCAGCCTGGCGGGGTTTTCCTTCTGGAATACGCCAACAAACACAATCTGAAATCCATTTTCCGCTATTGGATGGGCAGGCAGGATTGGAGCCCATTCGATCTTAATCCAGTCGAGTTCATCCCGCTAAATTTCGATTTCCACCCTGCAGCCATGCGTAGCTGGCTGCAAAAAGCCGGCTTCCGCCTGCGGAAGCAGCTGACAGTGTCGCATTTCCGTTCAGGTTGGGCCAAGCAGCACGTGCCGCTCAGCGCGCTGGTGAGTATGGACGCACTTCTCCAACCCACCGGCGCCCTGTGGCAGTACACACCTAGTGTGTTCATACGCGCCGAAGCCAAGGAGGGCACTGCCGTGGCTAAGCCAGGCAGCTTCTTCAAATGTCCGGAATGCGACTCTCCGTTGACACTGAGCGGCAGGGAGGCAGAAGCCTGTCCAGGGTGCGGGCGCAAGTGGGGCATGAAGAACGGCATCTACAATTTCAAACAAGCGTTGTAAAACAGAAACGCCACCTGGTTGAGGTGGCGTTTTGATTTTGCGAGAAGGAAGCCTAGCTACCCTTGTTCTGCAATTCGTAATCAATAATCTGCGAAAAGACCGAATAAGGCTGGGCGCCAATCACCGCAATGCCATTGATGAAGAACGTAGGTGTGGAGCTAACCCCCAATTGCACGGCATAGTTGTAATCGGTTTGAACTTGGTCGGTGTATTTCTGGTCTTGATAACAAGCGTTAAAGTCGTTCATATTCAAGCCAAGCTGCTCCGCATAGGCGGTATACGCGTCGTCGCCAAGTTCCTGCTGGCCGCTGAAAAGTAGGTCGTGGTACTCCCAGAATTGTCCCTGCTCCTGAGCGCAGTGCGAGGCAAGCGCCGCGGGAAAAGCCTGAGGGTGGATACTGCTAAGCGGAAAATCCTTGTAGACGAAGCGTATCTTATCTCCGTAGTTCGCCTGCAATTGGGGATAAGTTTCTTGGGCATGGCGCTGGCAATAGGGGCATTGGAAATCGGCAAACTCGATGATGGTGATGGGCGCATCGGCAGATCCGAGCACAGGGTCATCAGCATTGATGGGAATATCGTAACGCTGAGAGACGATATCGCCGTTGTTGGCCGAAGCCACGGTGTCAGCCGCGCTGGCCGAGTTGGCACCTGCGCCAGGCCCCTGACCCCAGGCAAGATAGCCTACTAACAAACCAGCGAGGAAACCGACCGGAATTAGAGCTGCATAGAAATGATGACGCTTGACTTCAAAATGCAGAACATCTTCTTCTTCCACAGGCTTGGCCCCGGAGGCGGATTTCTTTGTGGCGGTTTTTGCGGGTAGCTTTGCACTTGGCATGGGCGGCATTATATCCCAGCCAAAACGTATAATGCTGACAAATGAGCAAGGAATCAAGCATTCAAAGCCTGGAGTTATCGACCCCCTGGATGAACGCCGCCGGCAGCCTGGGTTTTACGCCTGACCCGAACAATCCTGGGATCCTTGAGGGGTTGGGCACATTTGTGACCAACCCCATAAGCGCCCGCCCACGGCGGGCTGGCAAGTTGCCGCGGGTGGTGGAAATCCCGGGAGGAGCGCTGCTGCACACCGGACACCCTAACCCGGGGGTAACAAACGCCCTGAAGCGCCACGCCGCCTCTTGGGCCAAGGCACCCTTGCCCATCATCGTGCATATATTTGCCGATAAGCCGGAGGAACTGCGCAAAATGCTGCTGCGCGTGGAGGAACTAGAAAATATTTTGGCGATAGAAGTGGGCTTTAGTGCCGACGCCTCGGCCGAGTTGGTTTCCAGTCTGGCTCATGCCGCGCAAGGGGAGCTACCCAGCATCATCCAGCTGCCCCTTTTGCGCGCTCTGGAATTGGCCGAGACGGTTTTAGCCGCGGGAGCAGCTGCAATCAGCCTTGGAGCACCGCGCGGCACCTTGCCCGGTCCGAACGGTAAACCGGTTAGTGGCCGGCTATATGGATCAGTTGTATTCCCCTTAGCACTGGAAGCGACGTACCAATTAGCCAAACTGAAATCCCCTTTGATTGCTTGCGGTGGCATCCGCAGCCGAGTCGAGGGTGAAGCCCTGCTGGCCGCGGGCGCTATGGGGGTGCAGTTGGATTTGGCGCTGTGGAAGTCTCGGCTCGGTTGATCGGCTGGCTACTTCTCCAGCCAGATCGTCATCGGCCCGTCATTATGGATCTCGACCAGCATGTGAGCGCCAAAGCGCCCTGTTTGGGTGGGGACACCTTGGGCTGCCAATAATTCTGCGAAACGCGTTACCAACGTCTCGGCTAACTCGGGAGGCGCGGCATCCACGAAGGAGGGCCGACGCCCTTTGGCTATATCGGCATACAAGGTGAACTGCGACACTACCAAAGCAGAAGCGCCTACATCCAGCAAAGATAAGTTGATTTTTCCATGCTCATCCTCAAAGATGCGCAAGTTGGCGGTCTTCTCCGCCAGATATTGGGCCCGAGCTTCCCCATCGCCACTCCCCACTCCTAGAAGGACTACTACGCCGCGCTCAATACGGGCCAATTCCTGACCCTCCACGCTCACGGCCGCGGAGCTGACTTCTCTGAAGCAAAGCTCTCATCGCCGCGGAGTATATCATCGCGGCGATGCAGCCTTGCCGTATAATTTCCGGCGTGTCTCAGACCCCTTTTCTCTCGCTGATCATCCCCGCCTTCAATGAAGAGAAGCGGCTTCCGGAAACCTTGCTGCAGGTGCATAACTTCATTAGTGCCCAAAAATATTCCAGTGAGGTGCTGGTAATTGAGAATGGCAGCCTAGACAAGACCTATCAAGTGGCAAAGGCCTTCTGCGAAAAGCATTCGCACTTTAGCGTGCAGCGAGCCGCGGCGCGTGGCAAGGGGCTGGCCGTCCAACAAGGCATGTTGGCCGCCACCGGTCAGTACCGCATCATGTTGGACGCTGACCTTTCCATGCCCATTGAAGAGGTCAATCGCTTCCTGCCTCCGAATGGAGAAAAAGCCGACATTGTCATTGCTTCCCGGGAGGCCCCAGGGGCCGTGCGCTATAAGGAGCCGGGCTTTCGCCATTTAGGCGGGCGCTTGATCAATACCATGATCCGCCTGCTGGCGCTGCCAGGTTTACAAGACACACAGTGCGGCTTTAAAGGATTTCGCGGGGGAGTAGCAACAGATTTATTCAGCAAACAAACGATCCTTGGTTGGGCTTTTGATGTCGAAATCCTTTACATGGCGCGGTTGCGCGGCTATTCTATTGAGGAACTCCCCATCCCCTGGTATTACCGCTCCCAAAGCCACGTACGGCCCTTCCATGATACGTTCCAAATCTTCTTCGACATCCTTCGAATCAAAGCCAATGCCCGCAAGGGACGCTACGACTAAACCCACTAAACATAGAGGGGTGCCCGCCTATCCCGGCTTGACAATCGAAAAGCCGTTATGGAGGCGAGGAGTTACCCTACTCGCTGGCATCGACGAAGTGGGCCGCGGTGCAGTGGCGGGCCCGGTGTACGCTGCTGCTGTGATCTTGCCGGCCCGCCAAAGTATCTTGTCTGACCTATGTGGTGTACGTGACTCCAAACAGATGACTGCCGCCGAGCGTGAGGAATGGGCGCCTAAGATTCATGAGAAGGCTGTGGCGTTTGCCATTGCCTGGGCCAGTTGCAAAGAGATTGATCGCTACGGTATCGCTCCAGCCACGAAACTGGCCGCCCGACGAGCACTGAAGGCGCTATCCCGCGGACCCCAGCATTTGCTCCTCGACTACATCAAGCTCGAAAAAGTGGCGTTGCCCCAAACATCCCTGATATCCGGCGACGCCATCTGCTTGAGCATAGCAGCGGCCTCTGTGATTGCCAAGGTGGCACGCGACGCAGAATTATGTCTACTGGATAAACGCTTTCCGAACTACGGATTCGCCTCCCATAAAGGGTATGCCACCGAGGAACATCGCCTGGCCATCCAGCGCCATGGCCCCAGCCCGCAGCACCGGCTTAGCTTCGCCCCGATACGGATGACATGAAGACCTTGGCAGGTTTCCTGCTGATCAGTTTCCTCCTTGCCGCTTGTTCAGCTGCCAATTTACCTACCGCAATAATAGCTGTCCATTCCGAAACACCCAAAGCCCCAACGCCCACAATCACCTCCACTCTTGAGCCAAGGCTCACTACACTGCCTTTAACCCAAGAACCTGTACGGCCAAACTACGACCTTGATGTGCAGTTTGATTATGGGGGGCATAGCTTGCTGGTAGATGAAACTATCTACTATGCAAACAATAGTTCAGATGCATTAGGCGAAATAAACCTGGTAATCGACGCCCAGCGGCAAGCTGATTTCGAGTTACTAGGCCTGAAATCCGAAAGCGGGCCTGAGGTCAAAGGAACCCAGCTGGCCGACGGAATTTTGACTGTGTCGCTGGCCTCGCCGCTTGCTCCCGGCACCCAAATGGAACTAAACATTGAATACACCCTCCAGCTGCAGCAGAAACTGGATGTACTGGCTTGGTCGCAAAGCCAAACCAACTTCATCGACTGGTACCCGTATGTCGCTCCATATGTAAGTGGCGACTGGCTGATTCGCGCCCCCGCTTTGGTCGGTGAACACGGCGTCTTCGAAAGCTCGGATTTCTCCGTGCATATTCAGGTGAACAATGCACCGACCAGCCTGCAACTGGCTGCGGCTGCGCCGGCCAGCAAAGATGGAGCAACCTGGAACTATACGTTAAATGCAGCGCGGCGCTTTGTGTGGTCCGCCAGTGGACGTTACCAGGTTTTGCAAACCAAGCAGGCCGACATTCCCATTAGAATTTATTTCTTCGAAGAGCAACGCGATGCGGCGGAAGCATCGTTGGAAATTGCCAAGCAAGCAGTCGAAATCTATTCAAACCTATTCGGGCCATACCCCTACCCCAGCCTCTCGATCGTGGAAGGACTGTTCTTTGACGGAATGGAATCAGACGGGTTGTTTTTCCTTCCACAGGATTATTTCACCGAATATTCATACAACAGGAAAAACTACCTGACGGCACTCACGGCGCATGAGATCGCCCACAATTGGTGGTTCGGTCAGGTGGGCAATGACCAGGCCACTGAACCCTGGCTGGATGAAGCACCTTCCATTTACAGCGAATTGCTGTATTACGAGAGTGCTTACCCGAATCTCGTGGATTGGTGGTGGGATTACCGCATCAACCGTTTCGAACCTACGGGGTGGATCAACAGCACGGTTTATGACTTTACGGAATTTGCGCCTTATGTGCACGCAGTATATATGCGCGGGGCGCAGTTCCTACAGGAAGCCAGGGATGCCATGGGTGACCAGGCATTTTTCGATTTTCTACGCGAATATTCTCAGCAAGGCACTGGAAGAATCATGACGCGGCCTGACTTCATGGGGCTTTTGCAAGCTCACAGTTCTGTGGACCTGCAAGGTATTGTCTCAAATTATTTTCACTAGGATGTGTATAAGCCGCGTTGGCGGATGATCTCGTAGACCGCGCCTGGTAGATAGAAGCGATAGTGGCCGCCATCCCGGACGCGCTCACGGATCTCGCTGGATGAAATTTCCAGCAAAGGTGCGTCCACGAATTCAAGTTTGGCGCTCAGCCCAGGCAGTTCTCGTTCCAATTCATCCAAATGATTGTGGGTGCCCGGGCGGCGCATAACCCCCAAGCCACTGCAAGCCTCCAGGAATTCTTGCGGGCGGTCCCAATTAGGCAGGTCGTGCAATGAGTCGCCGCCGATCAAGTAAACTAACTCCGTGCCTTCAAACTCTTCAGCCAGCCGGCGAACCGTATCCAATGCGTAGTGCGGACCCGGACGATCCATTTCGACGCGTGACAACTCGAAGATGCTCTGGCCACGCGTGGCGGCTTGTAGCATGTCCCAGCGGTCTTTCACAGGTGCGATGGGCTGGCCACGCTTATGGGGCGGGTCGGCTGTGAGCACGAAAAGCACTTTCTCCAATTTGAGTTGAGATTGCGCCTCCGCAGCCAGGATTAGGTGGCCCAGATGCACTGGGTCGAAGGTGCCACCGAACACACCCAGGCGCCTCATGCCTGCCATTCCAGTTCGTACTCGCCTATGCGCACAGTATCGCCATCTTTCACTCCTGCCTCACGCAGGGCCACATCAACGCCCAAACGCTGCAGCAATCGCTGGAAACGGCGTACGGATTGATCGTACTCCCAGTAAGTCATTGCAGCGGCACGCTCCAGAGAGGCGCCCTTGAGGCGCCAAGCCGGGCCTTCGCGCTCCACTTGAAACTCGCTGGGATCTGCTGCCGGTCGGTATACCGGAAGCGCAATTTCTTTTTGGGGTTCCGGCAACTCCGCCAAGGCTTGGGCGGCGCGGCCCAACAATTTGCGGACATCTTGTCCTGTGGCGGCTGAGACTGCCATAGAAGAGTACCCCTGCTTTTTTAGCGCTTTCTCCACTTGAGGCCAATGCGCCTGCGCCTCCGGAATATCCATCTTATTAAAGGCCACAATCTGGGGTTTGGCCGCCAAGTCGGGGTCGAACAAGGCCAACTCACTGTTGATCTGCGAGAAATCGGCCAATGGGTCCTCCGCAAGGCCATCCAGCATATGGATAAGAACACGCGTGCGCTGGATGTGGCGCAGGAAATCGTGACCCAAACCTTTGCCCTCATGGGCGCCCTCTATCAATCCGGGAATGTCTGCCAATACCAGATTGGTCTTTTCGTCGAGAGCGGCCACGCCGAGGGTGGGCTGCAATGTTGTAAATGGGTAATTGGCTATCTTGGGTTTGGCATTGGTGATGAGAGGCCAGCAAGGTGGATTTGCCTGCATTAGGTACGCCTACGATGCCGATATCGGCGATTAGCTTAAGTTCCAGGCGCAGCAGCTTTTCTTTGCCCGGTTCACCTTTTTCGGCGATGCGTGGCGCCTGGTTGCGCGAATTAGCGAAATGCTGATTGCCACGCCCCCCGCGGCCGCCTTCCAGCACCGTCAACTGCTGACCGGGTTCGGTGAGGTCCCCGATCAACTCCCCGCTATCCGCAGCCACCACTTGCGTGCCTGAGGGCACCTTGAGCACCAAGTCTTCTGCGCCCCTACCCGAGCGCTGGCTCGAGCCCCCGGGCCGGCCATCAAGAGCAGCAAATTGCCGCTTAAACCGAAACGTGTACAGGGTACGCATGGAAGCGTCTACCTGCAATATCACCGAGCCGCCCCGGCCGCCGTCGCCGCCATCCGGCCCGCCGCGCGGGACGTACAGCTCACGGCGGAAATGCACCATGCCATCGCCACCTTTGCCAGAGCGCACGGTAATTTCAACTTCGTCGAGGAATTGGGTATCGGGCATGGCTTGGAGCGGGGATTAGCTTGAATTATATCAACGCGTCATTTGCACCCCGATTGTGAATGCATTGTACGTGTTTGCACAAACATTAGTCTGGTGATAAAGTTACTGGTGGAAATCCAAACGCCAGGAGGTTCGCCCGTATGGCCAAACAGATTCCAGATATTGTCATTGGCCGCTTGCCTGTTTATTTGCGCGCTCTGCTGCAAATGGAGCAGGAGGGCCGCCAGGTCACCAGCTCTCAAGAACTGGGTGAACGGCTGGGCATTTCGGCAGCACAAATCCGCAAAGACCTCTCTCAATTCGGCGAATTCGGCAAGCAAGGCACTGGCTACAACATCCAGTTCCTGGCCAAGCAACTCGGTGAAATACTGAAGGTTAACCGGGTTTGGGAAGTGGCAATTGTAGGCGCTGGCGACATTGGCCACGCGCTAGCTGGTTACAACGGCTTTAATAAGCGCGGTTTTCGCATCGCCATGATCTTTGACAACAACGCTGAGTTAATTGGCGCGCAAGCTGGCGAATTTGCTATCAAGGACAGCCGCACCATGAAGCAGGAAATCCAAGCGGCCGGAATTAAAGTGGCCATGATTGCCGTGCCCGCCGCTTATGCCCAGCAAGTAACCGGCGAACTGGTGGAAGCTGGAGTACGTGCGATCCTAAGTTATGCACCCGTCAATCTCACCGTGCCACCTGGTGTGCACGTGCAAAATATAGACCCGTCCATTCACCTGCAGCGCATGACTTATTATCTAGATTGAACATAAATTAGGACACATCGCAAAAAAAACAGCGCCGAGTGACGCTGTTTTTTATATTATCGGTTAAGTCGCTGCAATGCGGGAGCCATATCCACAGCCCGCAAGGCGCCATAGGCGGTGCAATTCACGGGATCGTCAACCAAGTAAGAGGGCACACCCAACTTCTGGGTCATTAGGCGATCCATACCGCGCAATAAAGCCCCACCCCCACATAGAGCCACGCCGCGGTCGATAATATCAGAAGCCAGTTCCGGAGGCGTCTTTTCCAGAACGCGGCGGATCATTTCGAAGATTTCATCTAAAGTGGGCTGCACAGCCTCTACCACCTCGGATGTGGTAACCGTAAGCGGTCGCGGCAAGCCAGTGATCTGGTCCTGGCCTTGGAGTTCCACGGTGTGCTCTTCGTCTTGCGGAATGGCCGCCCCCACGCGCAACTTCACCATCTCAGCGGTGCGTTGGCCGATGTGCAGACCATATTTACGTCGTACATACGCCGCAATGGCCTCGTCCAGGTCCAGCCCGCCGACACGCAAAGTTTCACCGGAAACCGTATCGTTCATGGCGATCACTGCAGCCTGGGTACAACCGCCGCCCATACTTACCACCATGTTGCCAGTGGGGGTGCCCACAGGCAGGTCAATGCCCAGGGCTGCAGCCAACGTTTGCGGTAGCAGATTGGCGTCCCCTATCTGAAGGGCAGCTTCGTGGACGGCGCGGCGCTCCACGCTGGTCACACCCAGCGGATGGGTGATCATGATGCGCGGTTTGAAGAAACGGACTGAACCGCCAATCTTGCGCACCAGGTGCTCCAGCAGGAGTTCTGTGAGTTCATAATAAGCCACTACGCCCTTTTGCAGGGGTCGAATGACCTCGATGGATTCTTCCATAACTCGGCCCACCATACCCAGGGCTTCTTCACCCACAGCCACGATCTTTTGCTCGTCAACATCTACTGCCACTATAGTGGGTTCCTGCACCACAATGTTTCCGCCTTCAACAATGCGGATGAACATAGTGCCTAGGTCGATACCTAGTTCACGGGATAGGATAGCCATTAGAGGGTTATTTTACTCGCCGGAACTCTGGGTTGGGAATTCGCGCCGCGGGCGGCTACGCCCAAAACGTTGCGCCATCTCCAGGCGCAACGTGGAACGTCGCAAGGCCGCCTCAGCGGCAACGCGGTGGGCTTCATCTTCCTTGGACGGTCCTTCCGCCAAGCGTTGCTCAGCGCGGCGCTTGGCTTCTTCAGCCCGGGCTATATCGATTTCTGCGACGTTCTCAGCTGCGTCAGCCAAGATTGTCACTATGTTGGGCTGCACTTCCACCAATCCACCCGTGATGGTGAAAACTTGCTCGTCCCTACCCTGCCGAACCTTGATAGCCCCCATGCGGATAGTCGACAGCAACGGGGCATGGTTAGGCAAGATACCCATCTCGCCATCCGTCCCGGGAATGACGACGATATCAACGTCACCCTGGAAGACGGTGCGATCTTGAGAGACTATCTCGCAACGGATAGGCATGCGACTCTCGGCTACTCCGCTGCCAGCTTGGCAGCCTTTTCCACTGCCTCATCGATGCCGCCGACCATCATGAATGCCTGCTCAGGAAGATCGTCATGTTTGCCATCCAGAATCTCGCGGAAGCCACGCACAGTTTCATCCAGGGAAACATAGCGACCCGGAATGCCGGTAAACTGCTCAGCTACGTAAAACGGCTGGGAGAAGAAACGTTCTACTTTGCGGGCGCGAGAGACGACCAGTTTATCGTCTTCGCTAAGCTCATCGATACCCAAAATAGCGATGATGTCCTGTAAGTCTTTGTAGCGCTGCAGTACTCGCTGCACTTCACGGGCGGTGCGGTAATGTTCCTCTCCGACTACGTTGACATCCAAAATGCGTGAGGTGGAAGCCAATGGATCCACAGCAGGATAGATGCCCTTGTCGGAAATGGAGCGCTCCAACGCAATAGTGGCATCCAGATGGGTGAAAGTAACCACCGGGGCCGGGTCCGAGTAATCATCCGCTGGAACGTACACCGCCTGCATCGAAGTAATGGAACCATTATGGGTGGAGGTGATGCGCTCCTGCAATTGGCCCATTTCGGTCGCCAGAGTAGGCTGATACCCTACAGCCGAGGGCATGCGCCCCAGCAACGCGGACACTTCTGAGCCAGACATACTGAAGCGGAAAATGTTATCGATAAAGAGCAGCACATCGCGCCCCTGGTCGCGGAAGTATTCCGCCATGGTCAGCGCCGTAAGCGCAACACGCAAGCGGCTGCCTGCGGGTTCGTTCATCTGCCCATAGACCAGCACGGTGTCCTTGAGCACACCGGACTCGGTCATCTCGCGATACATCTGGGTACCTTCACGCGTGCGTTCGCCCACACCGGCAAAAACCGAGTTGCCTTCGTGTTCCGTGGCGATGGAGCGAATCAATTCCATGATGATGATGGTCTTGCCAACACCCGCACCACCAAAGATGCCGGTCTTACCCCCTTTGGTGAAAGGGGCGATCAGGTCAATAACTTTGACGCCGGTCTCAAAGACTTCCACGCTGGTAGATTGCTCTTCAAAATCAGGGGCCTGGCGGTGGATGGGATAGTAAATATCGCTGTGCACATCGCCCAAGCCATCGATAGGTTTACCCAGCACATTGAACATGCGCCCCAGGGTAGCCTCACCCACAGGGACGGAAATTGGGGCACCCGTGTTGACTACCGACATACCACGACGCAGGCCTTCGGTTGCATCCATAGACACGCCGCGCACATGGCCATTGCCGAGGTGCGTCTCGATCTCTAACACCACAGGGTCCTGATTTTCGCGCTCGATTTCCACTGCGTCGTAAATTTCGGGCATGTTTTCCTTGGGGAATGTGACGTCTACGACGCCGCCCAGGATCTGCACTACTTTTCCATTTGCCTCAGCCATCAATCCTCCGATAATTCCTACTGGCTTGCCTGGGAAAGCGCCTCAGCGCCACCGGCGATATCCAGCATTTCATTTGTAATGCTTTGCTGACGAACTTTGTTGTATTCAAGAGTCAGGGCATTGGCCAAATCGTTGGCGTTGTCGGTTGCATTCTTCATGGCCACCATGCGGGCGGCATGTTCACTGGCAATTGACTCAAGCATGGCCTGGTAGACCTGCAAAGCGGTGAAGCGCGGCACGATCTGGTCCAGGATCTCGACCTGACCAGGTTCGTATATATACGCAGCCGACGGGCCGCTGGATTGGCTGCCAAACCCGGATTGGACCAAACCCTCGGAAGTTGCAAACTCAAGTGGCAGCAATTTCTTCATCGTGGGCACCTGGCGGATCATGTTCACGAAATCCGTATATACCAGGAAGACCTCATCCGCGTGGCCGGCTAAGAATTCGTCCACCAAAATGCGGCCGATGGGGGAAGCGTCAGTGAATTCCGGCTCGGCGGGCAGGTCAGTGAACTGGGCCATCACAGGAGCGCCCAGGCGGTGCAGCAATTCAGAGCCCTTGCGGCCAACTGCTATGTAGCGCACCGGTACCGCATAGTTGCGGAAGTGCTCCATGGTAAAGCGCAACACGTTTGTGTTGTATGGCCCTGCCAAGCCGCGGTCACCGCTAATCATTACGACGAGCACGCTTTTAACTTGCGCATGCTCGGTTAGCAAGGGATGCAGCATATTGCGGCCCGGCTGCCCCGCCACATGGGTGAGCACTTGCCACGCTTTTGTGGCATAGGGTCTGGTTCGCTCAACCGACTCCATGGCCTTGCGCACGCGACTGGCACTAACCGCTTGCAGGGCGCGCGTCACCTGTCGGATGTTCTTGACGCTACGTATTCGTAAGCGGATTTCGCGGGTATTAGCCATCTATCAGCGAGGGAATCTTATGACCAGGTGCGGTTGAAATCTTCGATGGCACTTCGCAACTTAGCTTTCAGATCGTCGCTGAGCGCCTTCTTGGTGCGAATCTCTTTGAGGATGTCTGCCTGGGAGGCGTCCATATAACGCATCAAGGCAGCCTCCCATTCAGTGACGCGGTCGATAGCGATGCCGTCAATCAGTCCACTGGTACCGGCAAAAATGGAGACCACTTCGTGCTCCAGAGAGACTGGCTCATATTGTGGCTGCTTGAGAATTTCCTGCAAACGCTGACCGCGGTTTAGTTGAGATTGCGTTGCCTTATCCAAACTGGAGCCGAACTGGGCAAAGGCCGCCAATTCACGGAAGGAAGCCATGTCGAGACGTAGACCTCCGGCCACCTGCTTCATGGCCTTGGTCTGGGCGTCGCCGCCCACCCGAGAAACCGAAAGGCCGGCATTAATCGCCGGACGGATGCCAGCGTAAAACAAGTTGGCTTCCAGGTAAATCTGGCCATCCGTAATAGAAATGACGTTGGTGGGCACATAAGCGGAGACGTCACCCAACAGGGTTTCAATGATTGGTAGGGCCGTTAAGGAGCCGCCGGTGCCTTCCAACTCGGCAATCTTGGTGTCCTTGTTTTCTTTGGCTGCCTCTTCTGCATTGTGTTTGGCCAGTGGGCCGCCATATACCTGCTTGTTGATCGCATCCTTCTTGGAGGCGATCGCGTCCTTGAAATCCTTGGGAACTAAAACGTAGTTGTCAGCCAAGCGGGCCGCCCGTTCCAAAAGGCGGGAGTGCAAGTAGAAAACATCGCCTGGATATGCTTCGCGCCCAGGCGGGCGGCGCAGCAGCAAGGACACTTGGCGGTAGGCCCAGGCATGCTTAGAGAGGTCGTCGTACACAATCAGGGCGTCGCGCCCAGTTTCCATGAACTCTTCGCCAATGGTGCAGCCTGCATATGGTGCAATGTATTGCAGGGCGGCGGGTTCTTCAGCAGAGGCTACCAAGACCACGGTATGGTCCATGGCGCCGTGCTCTTCCAGGATAGCTACAGTGCGGGCAATACCGGCTTTCTTCTGTCCGATGGCCACATAGATGCACAGCAGATCCTGGCCTTTTTGGTTGATGATGGTATCGATGGCCAGGGCAGTTTTCCCTGTCTGGCGGTCGCCGATGATAAGCTGGCGCTGGCCGCGGCCTACAGGGGTCAAAGCATCGATAGCTTTAATTCCGGTTTGAACGGGAGTGTCAACATCCTTGCGTTGAATCACGCCCGGGGCAATGCGTTCAATAGGGCGGAAATGATCGGATGGGATGGGTCCCTTGCCGTCTATAGGTTCCCCCAGGGCGTTGACCACACGGCCGACCATGCCATCTCCAACAGGGACCGAGGCGATGCGGCCGGTGGAGCGCACCGTGGTGCCCTCCTGAATGCCGGAGAACTCGCCCATGATAATAATGCCGACATTGTCCTCCTCAAGGTTGAAGGCAATCCCCATAACGCCATTGTCGAATTGCACTAACTCCTGAGCCTGGACTTGGGCCAGGCCGGAGGCACGCGCAATGCCGTCGCCCGCTTCGGTAACAGTACCGACATCGCGCAATTCCAATTCAGGCTTAAAGTCTTCAATCTGCTTCTGTAAGCTAGTGGAAATATCTTTTATCAAATCAGGCATGGAATCAACTCCGTTGGGGGTTGAAATGGGCGAATAGATTTACCCATGATAACTGAAAGGGTTTTGCTTGTCCAGTAATTCACAAACCAGCTACTCCGGAGGCTGTAGCCCGTTCTTTTCCCGGTTGGAGTGAGCGGCAATGATAACAGGGAAGATTCATGGATTTTGCCGAAGCAGGTCGGCTTGGTATAATTTTTCCCTTATGCCATGAAGGGTACCAAGGCAAAAACTAGCTTATCTACAGCTATCAACCCTGATCTGGAAGGATTGCGCGCCAGGGTGGAGCGACGCCGCGAGTATCTGGAACTCCTGGAAACCGAACTGACCAACACACGCGGCGTTATTCGCGATTTCACCCAGGTTTACAACGACCGTATCGCCCCACTGCAAAAAGAACAGGCCCGATTGCATCTCAGGGTGGAGGAACTGATGGTCGACCAGGCACCGCCCTCCAGTGGATGGCGAACCAATGGGCATGGGCAAGCCCCCAATGGGACTGAAAGGTCCAAGGGCCATCGAGAAAACGAGCGTATCCCAAAGAAAAAACCGGCTCCCAACAAAGACCCTGATTACGAGCGCAAGATCCGTGATCTATTCCGGCGACTAGCAAAGCGTTATCACCCCGACGTGGCGCGCAATGATGAAGAGAGGAAGCACCACGAAGCCATCATGGCGGAAATCAACCGCGCCTATATGGACAAGGACCTGGAAACTCTGGAAGCCTTGGCAAAGAGTCACCCCAGCGGCTTCAACGGCGCGGCCCGCTCCCCGGAAGCCGAACTGGCAAGACTGACCCTGGAATTACGGCAGTTGGAAGCCATGATCTTCGAAGTTGAGAACACCATCCGAGATCTGGACCTATCACCTGCTATGCAGATGCATAGCGAGACCAAGGGAGACCGCAAAAGCAAGCACGACATATTCGCAGAAATGGAAGCCGAGTTGCGAGCTCGCATCGCGGAGCTGCAGGAGCAACTAATCGTTTTAGGTGGGGAAATCGGGAAACAAAACTAGCGGCCAAAGTAACGTAAGGCCAATTTCAATCTTTCTTCCAATTCAATCGGGGCATCCTGCGGCAGGGATTGCAGCGCGGTCTGTGCTTCAACGACGCTATAGCCTAGGCCGGTGAGCGCTTCCAGCAGGTCGCCGTCGCTGCTTTGCTGCTGCAAAGCCTCTTCGTCGCCTTCGGCGGGCAGCACACGGTCAGTGAGGTGCAACACGATCTTCTGGGCGGTTTTGCTGCCTACACCGGGAACCTTGGCTATCACTGCACTTTGCCCTCCAATCACGGCGGCGCGGAGGGCCGCCGGGGTCAGGCTGGAGAGCACCGCCAGCGCCAAACGGGGGCCTACCCGATCCACTCCCAGCAGCAGGGTAAAAAGCTGCCTGGCTTCCATGGTGGCAAAGCCGTATAGGCTCAATTCATTTTCTCGGACCACCAAGTAAGTATGCAAAGAAAGGGTTTGGCCAACGTGGGTTTGCAGTAACAACGGCTGGGGCACATTGATCTTGAATCCGACCCCAGAGATTTCCAAGGTAAGGCTGCTCTCGTCGATGTGGGCCACCCGGCCGCTCAGGCTTGAAATCATTGCCTAAATGAGGAACACTGCGGCAATGCCCACGGCCAGGATCAAGGCGGCGCCGGGGGCCAGCATCCTGCGCAACTTTGGAGAGCCCAGTTGCAATACCAGCAAGCCTTTGAACAAGGTATTGGTGATGGCCGCAAGCACCAAACCCTGAGTGGCCACCTGCAGGCTCAGGCCGCCGCGGGCGCTCAATTCAGCCAAAGTCAAGGTTATGGCGTTCACATCTGAAAAGCCCGAAATAAGGCTGGAAAGCAAAACGCCCTGGTCGCCCAAATACAGTTGGGCGGCCCGAGAAATCAGCAGAATCAGCGCGTATACCAGACCAAAGGCCAGGGCGGTGCCCAGGCTAAAAGGATTATTAAAAGGGATGTCCTCTTTGCCAGGACCCCCGTGAGCCCTCCATAGATAGATGGAAAAGCCCACGCCAGCCAAGCCACTGGCAGCCAGCGGCAGCCAGGCTGCCTGCAGCAATTGCCAGTTGACCACGCCCACCTGGAAAGCGATACGAACAAACATAACGGTCCAAGCCACCATTATGGCCAGGGCCAGGGCGCGGGCAACTTTGCCCTTTTTGGCGCTGCGTGGTGCCAGGGTCAAAGTGACTGCGGTGCTGGAGACCAAGCCGCCCAGCAGCCCGGTCATGCCGATGCCATTCTTGCTGCCCATCACCTTGATCAGCACGTAGCCCAGGAAGCTTATGCCGGAAATGAAGACAACCATCAGCCAGATACGAAATGGGTTGAGTACATCAAAAGGAGGGGGTAGAAGTGCTTTGTTCGGAAGTACTGGCAGGACGATGGCACTAATGATGGCAAACTGCAATGCAGCAAAAATAGCCTCGCGAGTAAGTGATTCCACCAACCGATCTGTCTCCAGTTTGATCGACAGCAGCAGGGTGGTTGCAATTCCCAGGGCACCGGCCAAACCGACATAATTCCAATAACACAGGCCGCCAAGAATGACCGTCACGAGGATGGCGGCCTCGGTGGTCATGCCGAAATGTTCGTTGCGAGCCTTGAAAACGTAGCCCACAACCACCAGCAATCCCACTGACACCAACAGACCGAAAAAGATCAGCGGCTGGCCAAACTGGTTGGAGGCCATAGCGGCCAGTGCCCCACTCAGGGCCAGCAGGGCAAAGGTGCGCTCGCCGGCAGGGATGGTCTTGCCTAAGCCGCCATGCGAAAACTCGCGCTGCAAACCAATAGAGAATCCAATGGCCAAGGCCGCACCAAAACGAATAAAAAGGTCTAGATCGCTCATGCGTTAACTTTCGATGTTTTGTTCGGTGCGCTGTGTGTTCAAGTGGCAAATGGCCACAGCCAGGGCGTCGGCAGCGTCGTCGGGGGTGGGCAATTCCGGCAGGTTCAACAAGGCGCGCACCATGCTTTGCATCTGCTTCTTGTCCGCGCCGCCATACCCGCTAACAGCTTGCTTCACCTGGTTGGGAGTATAGTCATAGCTGGGAATGCCCGCCTGTTCCAAGGCTAGCAGCACCACTCCCCGGGCTTGCCCAACACTCATGGCGGTGCGCACATTGCGCTGAAAGAAAAGCGATTCCACCGCAGCAGTAAGCGGTTGATGAGCTTGCAGCAGTTCGTTCAGTGAGGAGTAAATGACCGCCAGGCGTTCGCTGGGAGGCATATTTGCGGGGGTCAGGATTACACCATAATCGGCGGCCAGCAAATCTCCGGCATCGGTACGCTCAACAAGGCCATAACCTGTAATAGCAGTACCTGGGTCAATCCCGATTGCCAACATATCAGCCGGACCGGACGATCCTAGGCCGATTCGAGTTGTTGAAGGGCTTCGTCGCTAATCTTGAGGTTGTAGGCAATGTTCTGCACGTCATCCAGCTCTTCGATGGCTTCGATTGTGCGCATCACCTGCAGGGTTTCTTCGTGCCCTAGATCCATTTCCTGATTGGGCTGCATGCGCAACCCGGCATCGTCTACCTCGATGCCTGCTTTTCTCAGGGCATCGCCAATGGTTTTGAAAGCATCCACGGGGCCGGTGATCTCGGCCTGCCCTTCCTCCACCCAAACATCATTGGCGCCCGCCTCGACCGCAAGTTCGAAGATCTGGTCCTCAGTGCGGTTACCGGTGGGGAATGAGAAGAAAGCCACGCGAGTAAACTGCCAGCCTACCGAACCCGCCTCCCCCATGCTGCCGCCGTGGCGGGTAAGGGCATGGCGCAGGTCAGAAACGGTGCGATTGCGGTTGTCGGTAACCGTCTCGATAATGACGGCTACGCCGTGGGGGGCAAAGCCTTCGTAGGTCACTTGCTCCAAGGCGGCCCCTTCTTTATCTTCGCCGGTGCCTCGTTTTATAGCACGCTCGATATTGGCGGCGGGCATGCTTTCCGCTTTGGCTTTATCTATGGCAACGCGCAGGCTGAAGTTGGTGTCCGGGCTGCCGCCTTCGCGAGCGGCAATGGCGATCTCCCGTGCTAAGCGCGTGAAGGCCTGACCCCGCTTAGCGTCCGTTACTTCTTTCTTTCGTTTGATTGTCTTCCATTTACTATGACCGGACATTTTTCTCCTGTTTGCTGCGGGGGAAAAATTATACCATCGCGACCCCGGCAAGGATTTTGGGGGCGGGGGGTTAGCATCTTTGATGCATCGGTTTTTAGGGATATAGTTCACGATTAATGCCACCAAAATTTGAGGAGGGCGGGGAGTTATCAAGCAAATTGCCAACTACGATATAATCTCGGCTCACCGTAAGGTCAATCGGGGCGTGGCGCAGCCCGGCTAGCGCGCACCGTTCGGGACGGTGAGGTCGGAGGTTCAAATCCTCTCGCCCCGACTGAAAAGCCCTTTCCAGTGGAAAGGGCTTTTTGGTTACTTGGTGCAAGCTTCGGGGCTATTGCCAGCCGGGCGTATTGCAGGTATCTATATCGCCGGAGCGCATGCCATCCTGCAGGGCTGCCAGGCGTTGTTGGGAGGACCCATGTGTCCAGGCGTCGGGAACAATGTAGCCCCGAGTCTGCTGCTGGATGCGATCATCGCCCGCAGACGCGGCGGCATCCAGGGCTTGAACGAGGTCGTCACGGGTCAGGCTGTTGATATACCCGGTTTCTGTGGCATGGTTTAGCCATATGCCAGCCAGGCAGTCCGCCTGCAGCTCGGTAAAGACGATGTCGCTATCTGGCCCGGTGTCCTGGATCATGCCCGAGGTGTTCAAAACGCCAAACAGATTCTGGATATGATGACCATATTCATGGGCGACGATGTAGGCCTCGGCGATGGGGCCTCCCTGGGCGCCAAATTGAGCCTGGATGGTGTCAAAGAAGGACAAATCGATATAGACCATCTGGTCGCTGGGACAATAGAACGGCCCGGTGGCGCTGGAGGCGAACCCGCAAGCGCCCTGAGTGGAGCCGGAGTACAGAACGGTTTGGGCGGGCACATAATTCATGCCAAAACCAGTGAACTCTTCCGCCCAGAAGGCCTGGATGCTGTTCACAAAGCCCACCAGCCGGCAATCTTCGCGGGAGTTCGCGTCAGCACCCGTCTGACATTCTGTTGCCAAATCGGCGGCGTCCTGATAATAGCCTTCTGAGTTGTCGGGGACAGACGATGCAGCATTCAACAAGGCCGAGGGGTCCAAACCTAAAAATAGAGATACGAGAAGCACCAAGACGCCGATACCCCCACCACCGACCAGAACGGTTCGCCCGGTGCGCCGGCCTCGACGGTCTTGTACTTGCGAGGGGTCTAATTGTTTTTGATCATTAAATGACATGGGATGTCATCTCAATAGCGAATTGGGCCGATGTGACTTTTGCTTCAAGGTCAAACCGGCAAAGCTTAAATTTCCAAAAAGCATTCAGAAGCAACTGGCTTTGCTAGACGTACGCTCCAGAAGTTGAAGGACGCCTAACGAAATCGCGGAGTAAATGGCATTATAACCCAAAGCAAATTCAGCCTGCCAAAATGGAGTGACTCCATCAATCCAAAGTGTAGCATGCATGATGAGCAGGGCGGCCAAATACAAGAAAAGATAAAAAAAGCCGATTTGGTATTGGGAGCCGATCTATCCAATTTAGTAAGCGGTCAACCCGCCTTGCTACCTATGGAAGACTATCTAGAGCATGGTGTTCCTTTTTTGGTTTGGGGCGAAGTGCTGTGTAATTGAAAGTCAAGCTAACCAGACGGAGCAACAGCTATGAAAAATATCGCCAAAACACAATTTACCGTGAATTTTATGAGGTAATCTCGTCCGTGAAATGAGGTTTAATAAAAGCCTCTCGGCCAGACTTAAAGGGCCATCTTGGATGGCCCTTTGTGTTATAAGCTAACCATAGCCTTACAAATCCTTTTTCTAAGGAGCGAGGGTACGGGAGTTCCTCTTATTCAATCCAACAGATGATAAGCAACGATCGAACATTGAAAATCGTGAGATACGGGGGCTTGGCCCTTATGCTGCTGGGGCTATGCTGGCTGGTTTTAAGTCATGCCTGGTTTACGGATGACGCGTATTTTTCTTTCCGCACGGTCGATAATTTGGTCAATGGGTACGGCCTCACCTGGAATGCAGCCGAAAGGGTGCAGGCTTTTACAAACCCTCTTTGGGTCCTCCTGCTCAGCATCCCCTACCTGTTTACAAAAGAGATATACCTAACAACTATTTTTACAAGCTTATTGCTTACGCTGGGAATAGCGCTGATTTTTTTTATTGGCATAACCAAGACAACCAGGAACGGGATTTTAGCAATATTGCTTCTGTCGCTCTCCACCGCGTTCATTGACTATTCCACCTCGGGTCTGGAAAATCCCCTCTCGCACTTTATCTGGATCGTCTTCCTTTTCCTTCTAATCAAATTGCCGGCTTCGCGAAAGAAGCTTTTTTGGCTCTCCCTGGTGGCCTCGTTAGGTACAGTAAATCGATTGGATACCATCCTCTTTTTTGTTCCCCCTTTGGTTTACGAATGGTGGTTGCAGGAGGATCGCCTTGAAGCCATCAAGGTCATCGCCTTGGGAATGATCCCTCTGCTAGCCTGGGAAGTCTTTTCGGTAATCTATTACGGCTTCCCTTTTCCGGCAACGTTCTACGCTAAGACGCAAGTCTATTTAGAGTTGAGGGACCGCCTTTTTTGGGGACTCACATATTTGGAATTTACGGCCGTCTACGACCCGATAACATGGGTCGGGATATTGGGGGGTATTGCCTGCGCCATTTGGTTTCGCAGCCAGCGCGGGTTAAGCATAGCCGTGGGCATGGTACTTTACATACTCTACGTCGCATATGTCGGCGGAGATTTTATGGGCGGAAGGTTCCTCTCCACGGCTTATCTGGGCGGCGTTTTTCTTATCGTCATTTTGCTACTGCCCAAGTTAAAGTCAAAGGCGGCCTATCCATTACTGGCCGCCTTCTTGGTGATCAGCCTGACGGGCAGCTCCCCCAGCTATTATTTGTATCCTAAAGATTTCCAAAAAAGTCGCTGGCCAAATGAAGGCGTTATGGTGGTTGATGAACGCAGAGAATATTACACAACGAATTTCGTTCGCATGGAAGATTTCCATAACTTCAACAGTGACCCACAGCATTCCGTCGTAAACGACGTGGTTTTCTTAGTGAAGTCAATCTTAAGAGGCACTGCGTTTCGAACAGAAGCCGAGAACGATTGGATCGATCTTGGAAAGGATTTGAGGGCTAAAGCAGAGGAAGAAGGCCTGCAAGTATCTACGGATGCCCATGGGTTTAGCGGGTACTATGCCGGACCAAATGTCCATTACGTTTTATATCTTGCACTTACTGACGATCTTTTGGCCCACCTACCACCCTATTACGAACCCAACTGGCGGATGGCGCACTTTGGACGAGTCATTCCTGAAGGGTATATAGAAGTTGAGCAAGGAACGCAAAGCCATTTAGACGACCCTGAAATTGACAGGTATTTCCAAAAGGTCCGGCTAATAACCGCGGGAAGTTTATTTACCTCGGAAAGATGGCAAGCTATTTGGGAAATCAACACGAAGGGATTTAACGGCTTTTTGGCTGACCGATTAACTGATTTTCGCTTTCCCAATTTGGAGCGAATCCCTTATGAGGGGCTGGGTGGCCTCCCGGAAACCGGGATAACTATCCAGGGGTGGGCCGGAGTGGCATTCCAAATCGATTTAGGCCAGGCAGCGCAATTCTCCTCGGCTATTTTTAGGCTATCCGGTGGTGATAACTTCAAGGCTGTGTTCATTGACAAAGATGGCAATGAAATTGGGGAGACGATCCTGCTTTCATCAGATGGCCTGCCCATCGAAACCTATCAAATAAGTCGTTCCATCCCGAATCCAACGAGCGGGATATGCAGCCGTGAGAATAGAGCCTATCAGGGCGGGTTACAAACGGGCAGATTACGATTACACCCTTTTTTCAGCATCGTTCTCCCCCTAATCCAAGCCTTCGCCACAAATGGAAAGCGTTAAGAAAAGACCATTTTTGCGGGCTTATTCCACAAACGGCCTTTAGAAGCATCATTGAAATGATTGAGGCACCTTATAGCCGCCTTACCGGATGTAGACTAGGAGGGAATTCGACTAAACCAAGCCGTTCTGAATCGCATAATGAGTTAGCTCCGCATTGGTGGTCATGCCCATCTTCTGCAGCAGCCTGGTGCGGTATGTACTGACCGTTTTTGGACTTAGCCTCAATTCGGTAGAAATCTCTTTGACTTCCTTGCCGGAGGCAATCAAACAAAGCACCTGGTATTCGCGATCCGATAGATGTTTATGAATAGGTTGATCATCCTCCTGTCGAGCGTGCATAACCAGCTCAACTGCCACTGCAGAACTAATGTATTGTCCGCCCTGCAATATCTTGCGGATGGCCTGCACCAGTTCTTCCGGGGCACTTTCTTTATTCAAATAGCCCCCGGCCCCAGCCTTGAGGGTGCGGATTGCGTATTGATCCTCTGGAAACATACTTAATATCAACACCGGCATTTGTGGATGAGCGTGCTTGATCTGCTTCAACGCCTCCAGACCATTACCCCCAGGCATGGCCAGATCTAAAACCACGATGTCCCAGCGCTCTTTATTAACCAGCTTTAGCAACTCACCGGCATTTTGCGCTTCTCCAAATATGGCCTGGGCAAAGGCCTCCATCAGGATTTGTTTAACACCGGTGCGCACAACCGCATGATCATCCGCCAGAAGAATTCTGAGCATCACTGTGTTTCCATCATTTCACGTCTTCCGTTTGGTTGATGGGCAACGAAACTGTGACGGTGGTTCCTTTGCCCGGACCGCCTTGAATGTCGAAGGTGCCCCCTATGCGTTTGGCGTGCTCACGCATGCCTACCAGGCCCAGGGAGTGTAAGCCTTGGATTTCCCGCGCTTGAATACCGCGCCCATCATCACGGATGTGAAGCATCAGCACACCTGACGTGGCGGTCAACTTAACCCATATATGCCGGGCGATAGCATGGCGGGCCACATTGGTGAGCGCTTCTTGAAAGATGCGAAAAATGGCCACAGAGCGGGTACGTTCTAAGGGAGGATCTGCAGCCGGCACAGCCACTGTGCAAGCAATACCTGTGCGTTTCTCGAAATCGCGTGCCTGCCATTCGATTGAAGCCGACAAGCCTAAGTCGTCCAACATGGCCGGCCTCAATTCGGCCGAGATGCGCCGCACGGTTTTAATCATTGTGTCCATCTGCCCGGCGATGGCCTTGGCCTTTAGGGCCAGGTCTATATCCTTTTGCCCGAGTCGATCGGTCAGCCATGCCAGATCGAACTTCATTGCCGTCAAGGCCTGTCCAAGTTGGTCGTGTAATTCACGCGAGATTCGCGTGCGTTCTTCTTCACGGGCCAATTCCAGGTTAGCAGCCAGCCCGCGCAACTGCCTGGAGGACTCCTCAAGTTCGGCGACTGTCTCCAGGCGGCGCTGATAGGCGAGGGCGTTTTGAATGGCAATGGAGGCGGCTGGCGCCAGGGCCATGAGCATTTCCTGGTCACTAATGGTGAAGCCCTCCCCGCCCTGTTTATTGCGAATGTCAAAATAGCCCAGCACCTCTCCGACCGAATCCAGGATAGGTGTGCAGATGATGGAGTGGACGTCCGCATTGATGGAGAGATCGCGCTGCATCATGGGATCGTGCGCAGCATCGCTGGTACCATAAGGCACCTTGTATTCCAACACCCACCCAGGGATGCCCTGCCCCTCTGGCCAGGTGTATTCGAAGGGAATAGCCGCACCCCGCTGAAAATACTTGTTGACCGTCATACCATTGGCGGTGCGCAGCCCTGCAAAACCGCTCTCTCCATTAACAATACGAATAGCTTCCTGGGCCAGCTCATCCAGAATCGTCTTCACTTCAAGGGTGGCATTCAGTTTTTTACTAATCCGGAAGACGGTTTGGATCAGTTCTTCGGACTTCTCCCCTTCGGCGATTGCCTGGCGCAGCTCGGTCGTGTGGTCACCTGCGCTCTTTTGAAGTTCAAAATATAACTGCTGATTTTGGCGATGCAATTGGGCCATGTTTAGATAAATGGCAATATGATTGGCCAAATCCTCGGCTGGCGACAGGGCGTTGACGTCAAAGCTGCGCCCGGATTCCGCGGCCACAAAAGTAATCGTGCCAAATATTTGCGGCTTGGCGATGAGCGGCACAATCATATAGGACTTGACGATTGCTATCGCCGCCTTGAGGTCCGGCGGAACTTCTGTGATCAGTTGGGGTTCGCCGCTACGTAGCACAGCGGGCAAACCATGGGCATCATCGAGGGGCAGCAAGTGCTGCAACCAGTCGCGCGCCTCTGGCGGCGCAGGTTCGGCTGCCTGGGCCAACGCCACTTGCACCATCGACCTGTCGGCCTGCAACAGATGAATGACGCACCAATCGGCCAACTTGGGCACGGCGAGTTGCGCAAGGGTGGATAGAGGACCGGCGTAATCCACTGCGCCCAAAAGCAGTTCCCCGGCCTCAGCCGTCCCTTCCGGCGACAAGGACGTCGGCTGGACCTGCGCCGAGCGATCTACCTTCCTTCTCATTTCTGGAAACTGTGCTCCTTTGGTTAAGCCTCACTTACATTATATAGTCCGGATGCCGCGAAAGACCTCGCATGTGGCTTTCTTCGGCGCTAGTGTAGGACAAATACTGACAAATACTCTCTATATCAGCCTACTTACAAATCAGCCGCCCACCGATAGCCAAGGAAACGCCAAAGACCTATCATTTTATTGAACAGGGGTGGCTAATCGGTTCGTCCCGCCAACTAGAGGAGAGGCAAAATGACTAATAGCAAAATCTCGGAAGTAAAGACAACGCATCGAGAACCGGACCAGGAACGACGGATTTTCAACTTCAAAATCACTCAATTCGTTTGGGTCGCGTTGGGCATCCTGGAAACGATGATCGCTCTGCGCATCCTGCTGAAGTTGATCGCCGCCAATCCGGACAGCTCCATTGTTTCCTTCATCTATGGCTTCACCAACCTGTTTCTGTTCCCCTTTGAAGGTATGACGGCCACGCCGGCAGCCAACGGGATGGTTCTGGAAATTTCATCCTTTTTCGCCATGGCGATCTATGCCTTGATCGGCTGGGCCGTTGAAAGAATCATCTGGTTGATCGTCTACAGGCCAAGAGGCAATTCAGTGTCCGTAACGCGGACATCGAGTTCGCGAAGATCAAACCCCCTAAGTAGACAAGTCCGACGACTTGTCGAATTTTTGGTCGTCCTAGACTAAAAAATTGACCCGCGTGAAGTATTTTAGCAAAAGGAGAGAATACATGTTGTGGACCATTGTTGTCATACTGGTAGTGCTGTGGGCGTTGGGACTGATTGGTAGCATCGGCGGGAGTTTCGTGCACCTTCTTTTAGTGCTGGCGCTGATCCTTGTTGTGATCAACCTGCTGCGTGGCCGTAATGTAGTTTGATTGGGGCTCGGACTCATTAGCCAAATGGATGTAACGAGGCGGAAATAAGAAAGGGATAACATGGATGTAAGCAAGGATATTTTGCATGGCAAGTGGCACGAACTCAGGGGACGGGTGCGACAGCAGTGGGGTAAGATCACTGAAGACGACCTCGGGCAACTTAGCGGAAAGACCGAAGAGCTCGCGGGGGTTTTGCAGCAACGCTATGGTTACAGTAAAGCCCAAGCGAAAATCGAAATCAACAAATGGCTCGAGAAGTAAGCTAGACCTCAAAGAACCATGTGAGGTCGGTTCAAATCCCTCCGCTCTGTCTAACAAAGGACCCCTCAATGAGGGGTTTTTTGTTTCGCGCCGGTTTTAGTGAACTTCCTAATCTTCGGCGCAATCTTTGGCACCTGGCATTAAGGCCCGCGTCCGATGTTAAAAAGGGCCACCCGCATGGGTGGCCCTAGACTTGGCTTTTAAGGCAATCACCAAGCGAAGGCGTATATTTGGATTGGTTACCGTTTATTGTGATTGGGTGGCAATTAGAACTTCGTTCTTGTAGTAGGCGTCATTAATATCGCGTTGTGAAATCACACCAACGATAACCCCTTGATTATCACTCACGGGAATATGACGAACCCCCAACTTTATCATTGAGTTTTGCGCCTCTCCAACAGTTGCACCTACGGAAACCGTTTTAACCTTTTCCCACGGCGTCATAATACTAGATAAAATGGACTGCGCGTCTGTCTGGTTAGCGACCGAATTGCTTATATCGCGCTCGGTGATGACACCCATCGGTTTTTCGTTTCCTATCACAAGCACTGAGCTTATTCCTTTTGTGCGCATAAATTGCGCAGCCTCTCGAATGCTGTTATCCACAGTCAGACTTTCTACCCCCTGATGTTGCTTGGCAGAAAGAAGCGTTTTGACAAGCATGTCTTTTACCAAAGGGATTCGTTGCATATAAACCTCAGTAGACTAGTTGACGAAAGATGTAACGCAAAGTCATTTTAGACGGTTACGCTGGGCTGTTAGATCCCATTTATCCAACAAACAACACGTCCGGGGGAGAGATTCAACTTCCATATAGGATTAGTTGGGGTAAAGATCCGGTTGATTGAGTATCAAAGGGCCCTTCAACATGAAGGGCCCTTTTTTTTTCAAAGTTCTTTCAGTCCAGCAAACTCTGCGGCACCTTGCCGCCATTCTGGGCCACTTTTTGCATGACGGCTTTGTGCAGCCATACGTTCATCTTGGCCGAATCTTCCATCGCGTCGGAGGGGCAATGCAGTTCGTCGGCTAGTGCCTTGCGAGATTCGTAGCTGCTGTCCATGTCCAAAAGCTTCATCATGTCTACGATGGAGGTTCTCCATTCGAGCTTCTGGGGGTTTTCTGCGGCCATGTCGTCCAGCATCTTTTCTACATCCATCATTGGGACAGAGGCGTCCTTGGATACAATTTGATAGTGAGCCAATTTCTCGTGCATGATGGGAGAAGAAGGCTTCCCAGATGGGGCAGCCGGCTCTTCGGGTTTACCCAAACCTAAGTGGCTAAGAAGTGATTTAAGCATGTAAAGTCCCTTTCTATTTAGGAGATAATTCGACCATACTTCGTGCTTTCTCTATTTTACATTAAATAATTCAGTATTCCCATTCATTTATTTCAAAGACCATCGTTGGCTTTCATTTGGACAAGAAAAAGGGGATAATAAGCCGAACCTGCCAATCGAAATGGAGCGACACCATGAAAACGCCCCTGACTTTGCTTGTTGCCACTCTGCTGCTGGCCGCCTGTGCACCCCAGTCAACCACCGCGGCCCTTAAAGTTGAAAATCCGAGCGCATTAGCACCGGAAGCCACTGGGTTTCCTATGCAGGATGGCGCCTTTACCGGCGCACCGCAAGATTTCCTGTTAAGCCCCGAAGAGCTGGGTACCCAGTATGCACCTCAAGACGCTGGCGCCGAGTCACCCAACAGCGACGTGGTAGCCGGGCGGGCGGATGGTGAAGATTATATCGCTGCCACTGGACGCCAGAGCGGCTGGCGCATGCAATTTAATCGCACGGGAAATGGGGATACTCCGCCATACATCGTCAATGTAGTGAACACCTACCAAACAGCGGAAGGCGCCCAGTTAGTGCTCAGCCGCGAGTGGCACCAAGATGTCTGGTCGCTGATCGACGCGGGACAATTGATCAAACTGCCGGATATTCCGGACCTGGATGTGCAGCAGTTGGTGTGGCAAGACTCCAGTGGCTCGATTGGCGTCGAGCTTGTGTACCGAAATCTGTATATTTTGTTCACAGGCCGCTCTGAGGGCGGCGCCGACGAGTATCAATTTTTCGCCAGCCTGGCGAAGAACCACCTGGACTGGATAAAGGCTCACGAATAATAGAGAGCCACTTCGTGACCGGCCGGAGTTTGCTGCCCCCACAGTTTTTGGTTCGATGGAAATAAACTTAGACTGGTATGCCAATTGGCCGGCGGTGGAGAAAGGCTCTTGCTGGCGACCCCAGCCATGCTTAGGAAAAGTGCATACCGCCTAGTAGAGTAAGCCACTTAATGTCACCAAAGCCACAAGCTCCGTCCCGTCTTTTCGCCATTTCATTATGCTTTCTTGGCCTCGAGGGGCTGGGCTGCCTGGTCTACCTGTTTAGCATCCCAACGGACCCCCGCAATGCCATCGCCTTCGGCTTTTCAGCAGCGCGCCTGGGAATTGCCGCAGTGCTGCTAACCGGCGTGTTGGCTAGCTTGATCGCAGCGGCCCGTGTGCGGCTGAAGGGGATGCTCTTCCAGGCCGCCAATTCGCTATTAACGGCCAAATGGAGTTTTCCGCTGCTGCTGGCGGGCAGCCTGGCTGGAATGGCGATATGTGTGAATTGGCCATTCGCCGACCCGGCGCTGCAAGCCAGTCTGCAGCGAGCGTTCCCACTGATGCTGTTCGCCACGTTGGCGGGCCTGCACGCGCTGGCTTTGCAACTCTCGTTGCCGGGCAAAGAGAGGCTGCGCAGGCTGGCCCTGGTGGGCATGACGGTCATCTTGTTACTTTCCTACGTCAGTATCACTTCCCATTATGCGCAAGTCAACCGTAAATACAGGCTGAGCGACCAGGAAGCCATGCTCAACACCCTACGCCAAATCAAGGCCACGGATTACAGCTACACTGGTTCGCGCGACTTTATGCCCGGATTCCCTTTGCTGGCCAGCCCGTTTATGGATACATCGCTGCCGAGTACACAATTATTCGCCCAAGGTAAATTGGTCAACGTGGCGTTCTCGCTGGTCTTCCTGGCGGTCATCTTCCTGCTCATGCGCAGATATTTCGATATTTGGATTTCGTCGTTTTTTGTGTTCCTGGCGGCCTTCACGCTATTCATCTATAAGGCGGCTTACTTTCAGCCTGAATTGACCTATTACTTTTTCAGTTTCGTGGCCTTCGTGTTAATGGTGGAACTTTTCCTGCGCCCCAACCTGCTGGTGGCGCTAGGCGCCGGGCTTTTGTTGGCGGCGGCGCAGTACACCAAGGCATCCGTACTGCCCATGGTGGCACTGTTCAGCACGGCTATGGTGGCGCAAGGCTTGTATATGGGCGTATTCAAGGAGAAAGCTGCAAGCAGGCTGTGGAAACATCTGGGGGTCGTGGCGATCATGCTGCTGGCCTTCCTGCTGCCAATCTCTCCCTATTTACTGGAGAGCAAAGCCACTTATGGTTCGTATTTTTACAATGTGAACAGCACCTATTTCATCTGGTTCGATTCTTGGGGCGAAGCCAAGGCCAGCGACCAGGCGGTGGTTTATGCACTGGGCAAACCCGATCTGCCATCCGACCAGATCCCATCACTGCACAATTATCTGCAAACCCATAACACGGCCGACATCCTGGACCGTTTTGGGAATGGCTTTGCGAACCAGGCCTCGAACTGGGTCAACACCTATGCGTTGGTCAGCTTCCCATTGCTGCTCCTGGGAGGATTGGTCGTACTAGGCTTTCAACATCGCCAGCGAGTCCGGGAATTGATAGCCATGCAACCCATTCTGACCTTATTCACCCTGGGCTTTTTTAGCGGATATACGCTGCTGTTTGCCTGGTACGGGCCAATCGCAGACTACGCTGATCGGCGTTTTAGCTACGGCTTATACCTGCCTCTGCTATTCGTGCTATTCCTAGCGATCCAGACTCTGACCGGACATCCGGCCAAGCCAACGCCGAAGCGAAATTGGGTGCCCGCGTTTTATGGAGCCCTGGTTGTGCTGCTGGGAGGAGACCTGTTACTGCATCTCCCTTACCAATTTCTAGATTTCCATTGGTTTGGCAAATGAAGCGAACTAAGGGTTGGCTGGAACGACTGGGAGCGCTGCCCCGGCTGGCGGACGGGTTGTCACTGGCCGGCGCGCTAATCTATGCGGCGCAGTCCTTCGTCTATATCTTCACGTCCGGCAGCATGCTGGACGAAGGGTTGTATCTAGTGAAGGGCTGGTATTTCGCTACTGGACAATACACGCCATTCCAGGACTACGGCGTACTCACCAACCACATGCCGCTGGCCTTCCTGATACCCGGTTACTTACTTAGATGGTTTGGGGCCAATCTGCTCACCGGGCGTATGTTCGCCGTGGCACTCAGCCTGGCAATGCTGGCAGCTGCCTGGCTGCTGGCGCGCCGCCTGAGCGGCAGCTGGGGAGGGGCTTTCATGGCATGGGCCCTAGCACTCAATGTAGCCCAGGTGCGCATCTACAGCCTGGCCCTCTCTCAGGGGTTGATCGCCGCCCTGGTGGCTGGGGCGTTGCTACTCTCGGTGCGGCGCCAGCTATCGCCGCGGGCGGCTGCCGCGGCCGGGGCGCTGCTGGGAGTAATGGTGATGGTGCGCATCAACATGCTGCCCCTGGCAGGACTATGGCTGGTGTATATGCTTTGGCAGCACGGGCACAAACCCTTCTGGGCTGGAGCGGCGGCTTTCGGCGCAGTCTTTTTGGCGGTACACGCCTTGTATTGGCCCAACATCCTACGCATGTGGGCCTATTGGATCCCGCAGGGGTGGGTCCCTGCGCTGCAGCCCTTTTACACACCCTGGGAAAAATACAGTGGCATTCAAATCACGCCTAATTGGGGTTGGTTGACCAACCTGGACGACAGCAGCTGGAATCCGATCATTAGCTTTTGGCAGGGGGTGCGGTTCAACTTCGTGGTCATCGTGGGCTTTCTGCTGAACGTACTGCTGTGGCCGCGGCGCAGCGCGTGGCCTAATAAATTCACTTATCGCAGCGCCATCTTTTTGAACCTGGCTTTCCTGGTGCTGCTGCTGGAACATATGTGGGCCGCGCTGGACGAGCAATCTTGCACTGGCTTTTGCTTTTCCGGGTACGTGGCGTTCTTCAGCCTGGTAGGTCTACTGGCCATCGTGGTAACCGCGCCATCCTGGCGTAAGAAACCACATTGGCTGGTTCAGGGGCTCATCGCCATCGTGTTGCTAATTCTATGCGCTGGAGTTGGATTCGGAGCCGCCGACAAACTGGGCAAGTTCCTGGCAGAGTTTCCAGTACCGCGGCTTTCGGGTCCAGCGCCCCTGTGGGGTTATTTCCAGAACAAATTCGGGATTAGTTACCGGGATGCGCGCAAAATCCTGCCGGCGCTGGCTGGCCTAGTTGCTGGGCTCGCTGTGATCCTGGCGGCCTGGCTGGCGAGAAGGCGCTGGCTGGAGGCCAAGCGGTATTCGCTGGCAGCCGCTGGGCTGGTGATGCTGTTCGGCCTGGGATTTGCTCTGGCGCCGACCCCACTGCTCTCGCTGGGGGACAAGACACTACAATGCGGTGGCAATCTGATCCAGGCTTACCAGCAGGCGGGGGCGCAATTGTCGCCGCTGCTGCAGCCCGGAGATCGGCTTTACTACCACGGACCAAATTCACCCGCCATCCTGCTATACCTGCCGGATGTAATAATCTATCCCCCGCAACTCAATAACGTGTTCTCATTCAGCACCCTGGAAAATGGCGCCGACGCGGATAAGCTACTTAAGTTCGGCTATTGGAACCATGATTTGAAGGAAAAATGGATGGCCGAGGCGGATGTGGTGTTGCTGGAAGCGCGCCGTTACGAGGAGTGGCAGCCTTTGGTGGAGGCGGGAGTATTCGACACGGTTTATGTGAGCGATCCCTTGGAACCTTGCCGAGGCAAGGACTTCGGCCTTGATTCTGTTGCGCCGAAGGTTCCAGCGCGGAACAGAATCAGATTCCAATTCGTCTATATCTAAGAGGTAATAATGAAACCAAATCAGTCAGCTTTCTTGCCCGTGATTGCCTTGTTGCTGGCGGCTTGCAGCCCCAGCGCTAATACTCCAACACCGCCACAAGGGCCACCTGTACAGGCCACGGAAACCAGCAGCCCGACAACCATGCCAACCACCACCAGCGCTTATAACTGGCCGGAAGGAAGCGGTGCGTGCACGCTGGAAGTCACGCAGGCCACCGATCTGTATTATCGGCCCAGTGCAGACGCCGAAGTCTTCTCCACCCTAAATGTAGGATTCAACCAGCCGGTCGGTGAACGCAGCGCAGATGGCTGGGTAGGCTTCGACCCGGGGGTGGCGCAAGCGGCCAACATGGGCATATTCCGTATGCGCTGGGTTCCCTGGGACGCGGTTTCACTGAGTGGTGATTGCGTTTCTGTGCCGCAGGCCACCTGGGTGCCACAGCCAGACTTGTGCTACAGCATGCCCATGGAAGAAGTAACGATCTACGAAAGCACCGACAACTCCGGCGATGTGTTGGGCACAATGGAGGTCGGCGATTTCGCCGCTATCGTTGGTTTTACAGATAACGGCTGGGTGCAGTTGGATTTAGAAGAGGGAAACAGCGGCTTAACTGGCGTGGGTTGGATGCAACAATCCGACCTGAACATGAACGGCGGGCTTTGCGACGAACTGCCCACGGTGGCGCCATAGACCAGGTTGCGCAAATAGCCATCTAGGCTTATAACCAATTCGCGTGTCAATCTGGTTTGCACCCTAAATAGTCTATTTTGTTCCGCCTGCGTTCACTCCTACTGGGTTCGCCCCTTCCAACTGCCGGCCTGGGACACGAAAAGCTGGGCGTCTTTAAAGCCCTGGCGACTTTCGCCCCCGACGCGCTTTCATCTATTGCGTATGCCAATCAAGAAATCTTTATAGGACTGGCGGTAGCCGGCTCGGCTGGTTTGGGATTCACGTTTTCCATGGGGGTGGTCATCACCATCGTCCTGGCCATCGTGGCCTTTTCGTATCTGCAAACCATCCACGAATACCCAAATGGAGGCGGTTCGTATATCGTCGCCAAAGAAAACCTGGGGGAATTTGCCGGGCTTTTGGCGGCCGGTTCGCTGATGTTGAACTATCTCCTGGTGGCTGCGGTGAGCCTGACCGCGGGCGTTGAAGCTCTGGCCTCCGCATTCCCTCTTCTGTGGCCGCATCGCGTCAGCGTGGCGCTGGTTCTGCTGCTAATCCTGACCCTGCTAAACCTGCGCGGCACGCAGGAAACGGGCAGCGTGATGTCAGTCCCGGTTTATTTGTTCATTGCATCATTTATTGTCATGATCCTGTATGGGCTGGTGAGAACCCAGGCCGAGCCCTCGCTGCCTTTCACTAACAACCTATTCCCGGCGGCTCAGCCGCTGACGCTGTTAATATTGTTAAGGGCCTTTGCCTCCGGCAGTACCGCCCTTACCGGCGTGGAGGTGATCAGTAACGGCGTGCCCTCCTTCAAGGCTCCGGAAATCAAGAACGCCAGCATCACTCTGATAGCCATGGCCATTCTGATGGGAGGGCTGTTCCTGGGCACCTTGGGCCTCACCCAGTATTTCGGCGTGGTGCCCATTGGAGAAGAAACCATTCTGTCGGCCATGTCTCACCATTTTTTTGGGGATAGCCTGGTTTATTACTTTATCCAGATAAGCACGCTTCTCATCCTGGTGGTAGGTGCTAACTCTGCCTTCGCTGGATTCCCACGCCTGGCGGCCATTCTGGCCGAGCATCGCTATCTTCCCAGGCAACTCAAGGCGCTGGGTGACCGGCTGGTGTTCGCCAACGGAAATCTGCTGCTGGCCGGGGCCACAGGGCTGCTTATCATCCTCTTCCAGGGAAACAGCCACGCATTGATCCCCCTGTTCGCCATTGGCGCGTTCCTGGCGTTCACCTTTTCGCAGGCGGGCATGGTGCGCCACTGGTGGCGTGTGCGCTCCCGAGGCTGGGCCAGCAAGGCTTTGATCAACGGCGTTGGGGCCCTGACCACTGGCGTGGTGGTACTCATTATGGGCGCAAGCAAATTCACCCAGGGCGCCTGGATCACCCTCGTCGTCATCCCCTTGTCTGTCCTCCTGTTCCGGCGCGTCAACCATCATTACCGCGTTATCAGCGAAAACCTTTCACTGAAAGGTCTACCCCCCTCGCTCAAGCCCTACCCCCCCTTGCGTTTCGTGATGCCAATCTCCAGCGTGCATCGCGGCATTTTCCAGGCTGTAGACTTCGCCCGTTCGATCGCGAAAAATCTGGTGGCGGTTTACATCGAGGTGGAGCCCGGAAGCAGTGAAAAACTGAAGCAGCGCTGGACGGAATGGTTCCCGGATATCCCCTTGTATGTAGAGCCATCGCCTTATCGGTCGGTGATCGGTCCGTTCCTGGATTTCCTGGACCGCTACGATATGGAAGCCCACGATGGCACATTGGCTGGGGTGATCTTGCCCGAATTCGTCATTGAAGGTTTCTGGCCGAACATCTTGCATAACCAACTGGCCTGGTTGATCAAGGTGGCTCTGCTGTATCGCCGCCGCAGGATGGGCTACCAACAAGTGATCGTGGACATGCCCTTCCACTTGAACAACGATAACAAAGGAGCGGCTTAAGCCGCTCCTTTTGTTACCTGGCATAGAAAGTGGGCTGCTCACCTTAAGCGAAAATGCCCGATGATGTCGGCATATTGAGCCTCGCGCTCGTTTGAGGGATCCTTGCCACCAAAGGTCAGGAACACCTTGAAAGCGGCGGCACCTTGCTTGTCGAAGAACTGGAAACTCAAGGCGTCTTTACCATCCGTGTGGCTGGGTTTGCGCACAGCGAAGACAGATTCCAACGCGTAGCTGCGGATATGCATATCCAACGATTTGGTTTGAATATTGAAGAAGCCTTGGGAAGTGCCGAACTTGCCAAACTGGCCTACGTTCTCCAGCGTGGTGGCTCCGTTGGAAACAATTACATGCACGTGACCAAGAGGCTCAAAGGAACGGATGATTTCTTCCCATTGAGAGAAATCCAGTTCTTTCACCAGATCCTCGGGCATGGCGCGCACCACTTCGACCTCGGGGACACCCAACTGGCGAGCTAGAAGGAGGACCATTTGCTTCCGATCCTGGTCGAATGCAGCCCGGATGGTTTCCGCGCGCTCGATTTCGTTAAGTCCGGTCAGGGCGGGCAGGGTTTGCTCTAAAGTCATATGGCGAATCACCTCAGAGCAGAATTCTATGCGAATCCATAGCGCCCAACAACGAGCCGCGTTGAACCCAATTTTCACCCACTTAGAGGATTTGCAAGAATGCCAGGTTTCTCAACAAGCCTACTTCCAGAAGCACAAACACCAGCATCCCCGAAATTGACAGCATCCCCAACATATAGAGCCAATCCGCGGTTGAGAAACGCATGCGATGATAATAAGTACGGGTCGGGAAAGCGCCAAAAGCGCGGCCATCCATGGCCAGGGCGGTGCGCTCCGCGCCGCGGATAGCGCTGGCCAGTAGTGGTACCGCATAGCGGCGCACACGCTCGATGGCGCCGCGCCAGCCATGCACTCCATTAACGCCGCGGACGCGCTGGGCAGCCCCAATGACCGACAACTCAGTCTGAAGCATGGGTACAAAGCGAAAAGCCGCCAGGGTACTGTAACCCAGGCGGTAAGGCAAATGCCATTGCTGCACTAAGGCACGGATGAAGTCTGCCGAGTCGGTGGTTAGCGAGAAAGGCAGTGATAGGGTTAGCAGCGCCAGCACACGCAGCGATGTGGACAGGCCTTCCTGCAAGCCACCTTCATAAACCCGGATGGGGCCCCAATCGAAAAGCAAGGGGGTATTCACTACCAGATTCTGGCGCACAGCGAACGGATAAAGCATAAAGAAGACGACCGCGATGCCCAGCATCGGTCCAAGGACACGAACTAGTCGCCCAAGCGATATCTTGCCCAGCCACAACATCACGACCAGCGTAAGGACAATAAAAGCCAGCGGAGTCCAGGGGTCGGTGGGCAGCAACATGAAGGCAAACAGTACCAGGGTCACCGCGAACTTGCTCAAGGGGTTGAGTCGGTGCAAAAAAAATCGGCCCGATAATAGATGGTCTGCACGAATTAGACCCCTACCGCCCTGGTAAGCGGGGTGGACAAGGCAAGGAAGTCTTCGACGGTTGCCAGGCCCTGCAGGCGCGGATGTTGTACTGAAAGGAGTGCGGACAGCCTCGCCATTGGCGGCAGATGGAGGTGCGCGCGGGCAAGCAGGTTGGCCTGCTCGAAAAGAAGTCTCGGTGCCCCATAAAATTCCACCCGCCCATCCAGCATTACCGCCACGCTAGCCGCATATTCGGCAACCACGCGCATGTCGTGCGTGATCATGATCACGGTTGTTCCCCTGGCATTCAAGTCTTTCAGCATAGTCATCAACGCCGCCGCGTTCCGCTCATCCTGGCCGAAGGTGGGTTCGTCCAGAATGATGGTTTGCTGTTCCGCGGCCAGCATGGCCGCCACGCTCAAGCGGCGCTTCTCACCGTGGCTGAGAGTGAAGGGGTTAGCCTCGGCATAACGGGCCAGGCCAAAAGTTTCTAACAATTGTCGAACACGTGTCTCGACTTCAGCCTCCGGCTTGCCAGCTGCGTGCAGGCCAAAAGCCACCTCGGCGGCCACCTTCTCGGTAACAAATTGGTGTTCCGGGTTCTGGAACACATAGGCCACTTGTCGGGCAAGTTCCCTGGCGGACTTGCGCTGAATATCCGCGCCTTCCAAAAAGACCTTACCTGGGGGAGGAGGCAGCAGCCCGACCAAATGACTGGCCAGAGTGCTCTTGCCAGCGCCGTTGGGGCCAACAATGGCTACAAAGTCGCCTTTGTCCACTGTCAGCGAGATCCCGTGCAAGACGGGAATGCTGCCGTAATTGAAGGATAGGTCGCGCACTTCAAATAAGGCTGGCTGTGATGTTCTTGTTTTCTCTAACCGGCGTGGCTGGCTCTTCGTCTGAGGCTCTTTGGCGATAAGCGGTCCCAATACCTTGACCGCTTCGGCCAACGTGATCGGGAATTTGGGCAACTGCGCGCCGCTGGCGCGCAGTTCGTGAGCCAGTAAACAAACCTGGGGCATCCAGACACCCATGGCGCTTAAGTCGGAAGCATCCCGATCGAAGATCTGGCGCGGTTTGCCATCCGCGAACACCTGTCCCTGGTCATCCAGCACAACGACGCGGTCGATCAAGTGCATCAACTCATCCAGCTTGTGCTCGATGAGCACCAGCGTGTGACGGCCGCGGGCCTTTAATTCTGCTAACAGGGCAAAGATCTGTTGGGTGCCTGCCGAGTCCAAATTGGCGGTAGGCTCATCAAACACCAGCACTTCAGGTTGCATAGCCAGCAAGGCAGCCAGCGCCACGCGTTGTTTCTCGCCTCCGGACAAGGCATAGACGTGCCGCTTGCGAGCGTCCTGCATACCCACTTGTTGGAGGACTTGATCAACCTTGGCATCCATACCAACCGGGTTCTGGCGCAAATTCTCCAAGCCAAAAATGATCTCGTCTTCAACCTTCAGGGTGGCGAATTGCGTGTCCGGGTCCTGAAACAAAATGCTGACCCGTTGGGCCAGCTCGGCGACCGATGCAGCTTGGGTATCCACGCCTGCAACAGAGACGCTCCCACTCAGCACCTGTCCTATAGAATGCGGGATCAGGCCGTTGAAAGTCAACGCCAGGCTACTCTTTCCGCAGCCGGACGGGCCTAAGATCAATAAGGTCTCGCCCGCCCGCACCTGCAACGACAGGTCGCGCAGCACTGGGCGCTTGCGACCTGGATACTTGACCGTAAGGGCCCGTACATCAATCATGGCCAAACTTGATTCAACTTAGGAAAAAGAAGGTGAAGTCCTGGACCAAGAAAACTGCCAGAATGGAAATCATGATCACGCTAAGCGCCAGATAGCGCCAGCGCCAGGAGGTATTCCATAAATTGACCACATTGTAAAGAATCAGTCCCAAGGCAAGCATGTCAATGGCAGCGGAAATGCCTACCGAAACTGCGCCGCCCAGCCCAAAGAAGGGCAACACGAATGGAAGCAAAACGTACTGCAAGGTGCAGCGTACCGCCACAAAAGCCAGATAACCGCCGGTCAGGCGGTCACTGCGCTTTTGCCGCGCCAAGCTGGGTGTGGCCAACTCAGATTTCATCTGCATTTGCAATTCCCAAGGCAGTGTTGGCTAGCACTCCAGTGCGCGCCACTGCATCTGCCAGGAGCTTGGCTAACCAGGCGCACAGCGCAAAGGTGACCCCGCACACCAGCACCGCCGCAGTCACCAAGCCGACCTCAAATTGCGTGGTGCGCAGCGAACCCAGGATCAACAAGAACTCGATGAAGCCGCCCACGCAGGCTGCCAGCACGAAGCGGCCGGTGGCGAAATTGCGGTAGTGCGTGAATAACCATATGACCAACTCGCCAATCAGGCCGGTCAGCGCGCCGATAATCAAAACGATGAAGCCATACCCAAAGGGCAGTACAACCAGGGCGCTGGTAAGGCTCACCAGCAGGATGGAACCTGGCTTGCGAATCACGTAAGCCGCAAATGCCGCGGGCAGGAAGTATACGCCGCCTAGTACGGCGCGGGCCAGGATACCCAAGCTAAGCAGCAGGCTATACGCGTAAGTGACCGGAATCAGGAACACGCCAAATGCGAGACCAATCACAATAGCGATCAGCAGATCGCGTGTACTCCACTTATTTTCAACCTTCTTTACCATTCGTTCTCCTCAGAGATAGGATTTTTATCATCAAATGCGTTTAATCGCGAAACAGTACCCCTGCTAACTATAGAACACGGATTTAGGAGAATCTAAGCGCGCTATAGGAAGTTATTGACCCAGGCGGGTGAAAGTTATACTCACTTTGCTTGAAGATGGGGCCATAAATTCTGTAGTTTTGCTCTTAACACCATTTAGGTCCCTTAGAGAAAGCACGAAAATTAGTTAGATTCCCAAAATGTAAATTTTGCCCGCACAGGCAAGGCCGTTAGTCACCACCAGGTTTTTTAAGCTTGATGGGATCGGGCGTCTAGACACCCTGCGCCTATCCTAAGGGCATTCTCTGTGGGGATTATCGGGGGCGGTTCCCCCACCCGTGGGGGTTGTTTCTCAACCTTAGTATCCGCAATTTTTGTTGGCAAATCTTTAACAGTTTGATTTCTTAAAGAATGTCCTTTTTTTAGGTACGCGTAGGGGAAACCGCATGGTATCAGACCCGAATGGGTTTAGAATCACCCACCTAGCGCAGGTGTGTGCAATCCGCTAAATCACTACTAGCGAACAATTTAATAGCTTGGAACCGGGGAACCCGGCTTGTTGCCAAACCGCAACAATCTGTTAGTCCCATCTACGTGTTTCCCGGTCACACACTTCGCCAGAGGAGGTCTCATCTATATGAAAGCCGGCCAGGCCTGGCAAGCCGCACTGGGTCAACTTCAGGTGGATATGCCCAAGGGCACATTCGACACCTGGGTGCGCGACGCCGAACTGGTGGCTTACGAGGATGGGTCTTTCGTCATCGGGGTCAATAACGCGTATGCCCGCGATTGGCTGGAAAGCCGCTTGAAGAGCACTGTCACCCGTCTACTAACTGGCATGATGAACCGCACCGTGGAAGTGCGCTTCGTGGTTTGGCAGGCCGCCCAACCACCGGAAAGCCTGGCGGAAGCCGCGCCGGCGGTCGATGACCTCCCGGATCCCATCCAGGATATTGTCGCCCCCAGCAATTCAGGCAGTTTCACGCTCAACCCGCGTTACACATTCGAGAATTTCGTGGTTGGCTCCAGCAACCGATTAGCGCACGCTGCGTCGCTGGCTGTGGCCGAGAACCCTGCGCGGGCCTATAACCCGCTGTTCCTGTATGGGCGCGTCGGCCTGGGCAAGACGCATCTGCTGCGCGCTATCGGCAACACAGCAGTGCAGCGCGGATTACAGGTGCTTTACGTTTCCTCCGAAGAGTTCACAAATGATTTGGTGCATGCTATACGCACCCACACCACCCAGGCTTTTCGCGACAAATACCGCACCACAGATGTTCTACTCATTGACGACATTCAATTCATCGCCGGCAAAGAGTCGACCCAGGAGGAATTCTTCCACACTTTCAACACCCTGCATGGACAGAACAAACAAATCGTAATGACCTCAGATCGTTCTCCTAAGGGTTTGATGACCCTGGAAGACCGGCTACGCTCGCGCTTCGAATGGGGATTGATCGCCGACATCCAGTCTCCCGACTACGAAACGCGGCTGGCCATCTTGCGTACCAATGTGGAACGCATCGGTAAGACTGTAGACCCGGCGGTGCTGGAAACAATCGCTCATCGCATGCAATCCAACATTCGCGAACTGGAAGGGGCGCTAAACCGTATCATCGCCTACGCGTATCTGCGTGGTGTGGCGCTCACCCCCGATCTGGTAGAGAACGCCCTGGCAGACCTGGTTCCGGAGCCGCAACCCTTGCAGCCCGAACAGCTTGCACAGGCAGTAGGCACGGCCTTCGGTTTTTCCATGGAGCGGCTCCTTTCACGCGATCGCTCCGCCGAAGTGGCCCTGGCTCGCCAGGTTGCCATGTACTTATTGCGCGAGGAGGCGCAGCTATCGCTACCCGCCATCGGCGAACTGCTGGGTGGCCGCGACCATACCACTGTGATGCATGGCTGCCAGAAAGTGGCCGACCTGCTGGAGCAGGACGAGCGCTTGCGCCGCCAGGTCTCGAGTTTGCGAGAACAGCTATACGGTGAACGCGTCAGGCTTTAATGGCAGAGGGCGGGTCTCCACTCGCCCAATCAGTGCTTTCCCTCTTCTTTCGCTCAAACATCTGCCAACGGCGCCGCTAATAGTGGAACCAGCATCTCCTGCGGGTCCAAGCCTCCGTGCCGACCGATAAGTGGGTTATCCTTGGCAGCCCACCACCAGTAGGCATTGCCCTTGGCAACTACTACAAGGTCGCCGATGCGATCCGCCAGCCGAGGTGAGGACCGGCCCTGCCCGAACAGCCCCACTTCCTGTGCGTAGGAAGAATCGATCACAGCAAACTGGTTAGGCCAGGTCTTTTCAATATATTCGCGTACCGCTTCAGTCTGTCCAGGTTTAATATAGAGATAGGCGAGGCGGTTCTCACCGGTGGGTAGCATATGGAGACGACGGGTGAGGTTGGGATGATTGCTCAACTCGTAGTGAGCGTCTTTCTCCGTGTGTATTTGCCCGTGATCTGCCACCAGTATGAACAGGGTATCTTTGCGTTGGGCCGCGGGTGTGGCATCCAGAAAATAACGTTCAAAGTCCTGGCTGAAGGAGGCAAATCCAGCGCGCACGCGTTCATCGTCCGGGCCAAACCTGTGGGATAGTGTGTCTACGTCGGACCAGTACACCCAGAAGTAAGCTCGCTCATTCGGATAAGTTGTGAATTGTTGGCGGAAACTGATCCAAAGGTCGGCGGGGGACAGGAAGCCGTGGGTCTTGACATCCGCGAAGAACATCTCTGAAAGGCCTGAGCCCAGAATCCCGCCATGCTGGAAAGCATGCGCCTTGATCCCGGAAGCCGCCAGGTGGGAACCCAAGGTTGGTTGACCCAGGAACTCCACGGGATCAAAACCAGCCTGCTTAACGCTCCGGCCGGGCCGCGCAATGCAAAAGGCGAGTGCTGAATTATGTTGGCCACCAGGCCATATTCTTTCAAGAAGAGCTCATAGCCCACGATGCCGTGCTCCCCCGGAGACCTGCCGGTCCACACGCTGGTCAAAGCCGCGCAGGTGGTGCTGGGGCTTACTGAAGTGAGCGGGGCCAGCATCCCGGTTGCTGCCAGCCGCTTCCACACCGCAAATTCTGGTTCATTGATCCAAACCTGCAAGCGCTGCATGGCCAGCGCGTCAACTAACAAGAGCACCACGCGTTGATAGGGGCCTCCCAGCCGGGAAAGGATGTCTTCATGAAATGGAGGGGCCCCAAAAGACGGTGCCCCTAGAAAATGGCTGATGCTGCCCGGAATATTGAGGATGGATTGGCCCTCATAATTTGGGTAAACAAAATTGGAACCCAGATCCAATCCTGGAATTCGGTGAGCCTTTAACTTAGGCAGCAGTTCAGCAGTAAGGTCGGTCATGCGCTCCTCGGTAAGTAATCGGACGGTAAACAGTTATTGGCAATCAACACAGCGCCGATCTCAGCCATGCTAGGCATATTGTGACCAGTGCCTAACTTAGCCACCTTGGCGGCACCGGTGGCATTCGCCAGTACAGCCAGCCTATCCAGCGGCAGTTGGCGAAGCAACGCATACATCACTGCTCCCGCCAGGCTGTCACCGGCTCCGGTGGCATCTTGTACCTTTACCGGGAACGCGCCTGATTCGACGCTCTGATCCCCTTTGCCGATTAGTAATCCGTCGGCACCACGCTTCAATACTACTACTTTGGCTCCCAATGTTCGGCTACGAGACAATAGCTCACCGTCGTTGTAGTCTCCAAGGAAACGATGGGCTTCGCCGCGGTTGAATAACACCACATCGCTGAGCGCTAGAGCATCCATTATCCAGGCACCATCCACATCGGGGTTGCCCGGGCCCGGGTCAAATACCGTGGTGACCCCAGCACCGCGAGCTGCCGAGAAACCCTTAAGTACCATGGCAGGTATTTCTTTATATTCGGCCCACCCGTCTGCGAACAAGAAATCCACCCCCGCCAGCAACCCGTCCCATTCGGGTTGCCAGCGTCGGGCTGTCAAATTTCCGGGATATCCCAGATAAGCTGGTTCTCCCGCTCTATCAACCACCACACCTGCCACCGGGGTATGGGCACCTGGAGTAATTCGCAGCTGGGCGATATCCACGCCTTCGCGTTTAAGGCCTTCGCTAACCACCAATCCAAAACCATCATCACCTACTTCGCCTAAGGCTGCCACCGAAAGGCCAAAGCGGCCGGCCATGATGGCTACATTGCAAGCGCCGCCAGGTCCCACTTCCATATAGGAGAGGCGATGGATGTCTTTAGGCTGCACCGGAAACTGGCGTAAGTGCATGCTGATGTCGGCGATCAAATCGCCAAGAACCAGAACGTTCACTTCACGTGCTTCCCGCGGCGGCGCACGGCGTAGGCTTCCACAAACTCTGGTACAGAGAGCGGAGCCGTTTCCATTTTGAGGGCATGCGCCAAGCGCACCAATTGGGGCGCAAACACAGCGGCTTGGTTGAGCACGCTTTCCTCGGCAAACACTTCGGCAGCCGGCCCCTGGGCCAGGATGCGGCCATGGGCCATCACCACTGCCTTGTGGGCATAAGCCGCGCAGAAATCCAAATCGTGACTGATAAGCACAATGGTACGCCCCTTTTTATGCAGGTCTTGCAAAATGCCGCCGATGAGATTGCATCCAGCGGCATCCTGGCCGACGCTGGGCTCGTCCAACACCAATATAGGTGTATCCATCGCCAACGTCGAGGCGAAAGCCAGCAGCTTGCGCTCAAAGGCCTGTAGGTCATAGGGGTTTACGCTCGCTTTGGCAAGCAGGCCTACACGCCTTAGTGCAGCACGAGAAACCTCGCCAATTCGCCGCTCAGGAAAGCCCAGGTTGCGCGGCCCGTAGGCCACCTCGCGTTGGGCGTTGCGCTCGAAGAGTTGCTCGTCCGGGTTCTGGAACAGGAAACCCACGCGGGCGGCCAGTTGAGCTGTGGTATGCATTGAGGTATCCCAGTCCCCCACCTTTACTTTGCCCTGCGTGGGATGCAGCAGGCCATTCAGCAGTTTGAGCAGCGTGGTTTTGCCGGCGCCATTCTCGCCCACGATGGCGAGAATCTTTCCGGACTCGATCTCCAAGTTAATTCCATCCAACGCCTTAACCCCCGAGGGGTAAACGAAAGACGCGTCTTGCAGGCTTAGTCTCATCGGAAGAATTCCCGCGCCTGCTGTAGGGTGACGGGGATGGGGCCGGATTTGGGAACCAGTTTACGCTTCCTGGCGGCCTGACTGGCTTGGCTATATCGGCTGCGAACAACACCCAGCTTGCTCAGGCGCACATCCGCCAAAATATCTTGAGGCTTGCCATCCAGGATTACACGCCCGGCATCCAGCACCAGCACGCGGTCTGCAAAGGTGGCCATCCATTCCGGTTTGTGCTCGACCAATATCACCGTGGTGTCGCCCTGACGGGTTATGCGCTCCAAGTTCTTGAAGACCGCCTGCGTGCTGTGCGGGTCCAGTTGGGAAGTGGGTTCATCCAGTACCAGCACACGCGGCCGCATGGCCAGGATGGAAGCGATGGCCAACCTTTGCTGCTGGCCGCCGGAAAGCTCGAAGGGAGAGCGCTCAGCCAGGCTATCCAAGTCCAACTCGTCGAGAACTTGGTCCACGCGGGAGACCATCTGCTTGCGCGGCAACCCCAAATTCTCCAGACCGAAAGCAAGTTCTTCGCGTACGGTGAAGCGCGCCCCGCTGATCTGGTTGAACGGGTTTTGGAATACCAGCCCGACTTCGCCAGCCAGGTCGCCCAGAGTCGCCTGGCTTACATCCATGTCGTTTAGGCTTAGTTTCCCGCGCGTCCGACCTTGAAAGAAGTGAGGAGCGAAACCACTGAGCGCATAGCACAGTGTGGATTTCCCGGCGCCATTAGCGCCCACGACGCCCACAAACTGGCCGTCGGGTATTTGCACTGTAATATCCCTAAGGGCAAAATGCTTCTGGGCTGGATAACAGTAAGCGAACTTTTCCAGCCTGATCATGCTACGAGCATCCAAATGCGCCATATGATCAGTGCCGCGCAGAGCCCCAGACAAACCCAGCGAGCCATTCGCTGCGCCGAGTTATCGTGCAAAAGCAAAAAGCTGGTTTTTTGCCCAGTGCGGCTAAAGGCGCGTGCTTCCAAGGCCATGGCGCGTTCTTCGACATCCACCACACTGCTCAAAACCAGCGGCCCGGCCAGAGGCACCAGCAAGCGGGCGCGGCCCAGCAAACTCACCTGGGTTTCCAAGCCGCGGGATTGCTGCGCTTCCAGGATGACTTGAGCGCGTTCCTGGAAGCGCGGGAAGATCTGCAACGCACTGAGCACGATGTAAGCCAGGCTCTGCGGCAGGCCGCGTTGGGTCAGTCCCAGCATCAACGCGTCCGGGCGAGTAGTGAGCATCAGCAGCAAGACGCCGCCCAGCGCCAACAAAATGCGCGCCGCGGCGGTTAGCCCAGCCAGGGCTCCTTCAGCGGTGAAGGTAAAGGGTCCCAGAACCAATAATGCCGTTCTGCCTTCGGCGAAGAACCCTTGGATCACAAGAAGTGAAATAACAAAGGGCGTGATCACGGTGAAACAGCTGCGGGCGAAACGGCGCAGCACCTTGCCCCAGGCGGCCAGTGACAGTTGCAAAAAAACAAACGCGGCCAACAGCCAAAGCAGGCCGGGCAGCGTGGCTGCAGCCACCAGGAATAGCAGGGCAAGGGCCAGCTTGGTAAGCGGATGCCAACGGTGAGGCTGGCTATCCCGTTGAAAATAAAGCGTGTTCCCACGCATGCAAGGATTAAACCATATTCAAATAAAGGGCCCGCTTACGCGGGCCTTTTGCCATCATTGGCCGCTAAAACGCGCCTTGAGACGTTCGGGCAAGGCCAGTAACACCGCCCAAACAATCACGAAGGTAGCCAGCTTGTCGACGGGGTCGGAAAAGACGCCCTGCCCAATATTGGCGCCCAAGGCATCCAGCCCAGCAGAGCGGAAGATGGCCACCACGGCGTCCATGCCGGTGCCAGTCACGCCACCAAAAACGTAGGCGGCAATCGGGGCGGAGAGAACGGCCGAAATGATGCCAGTGATCAAACCTGCCAGAGCGGCCTTCCACCAAACTTTGACCCAACCAGCTCGGCCAAACACGCCAGCCAGAGCACCGATGATGGCGGCCACCCCGGACCAGGCAATCGCCTGGGGAAACAGGCCCGAGAAGGTCCACACCAGGTTGGACAGAAAACCGGTAATGGCGCCTGCCCAGGGACCAACCAACACACCAACCAGCACAGTACCTATCGAATCCAGATAAAGCGGTAATTTCAGCGTGATGACCAGTTGGCCAACGGCGATGTTGATAGCAATCGCCACAGCCATGAGTACCGTGCTATAGGTTGTGAATTCTTTTCGAAAGCTGCTTTCCATGGGCTTCCTCCTAAGGCAAAGGTTGCGATGTTTTTAATTATAAGCTCAGTCAGCCTTGTTGATAAAATGCCCGCATGCCGACCCGCGTCACAATTTACTCGGATGGATCCTGCTTGGGCAATCCCGGCCGCGGCGGCTGGGCCGCGTTGATCCGCTCGGACCATGGTGAGCAGGTGCTGAGCGGGGGCGAAGCCCAGAGCACCAACAACCGCATGGAATTGACCGCCGCCCTGCAAGGCCCTGGAGGCACTGCAATCGCCCAGCCAGGTGGAGTTCTATACCGACTCGCAATACCTGCGACGAGGCATTACGGAATGGTTGCCAGGATGGCGGATGCGCGGCTGGAAGCGCAAAGGCGGCGCGCTGGCCAACGTGGAACTATGGCAGGCACTGGCGCGGGCCATCCAGCGGCACGAAATCCATTGGAACTGGGTGAAAGGACATTCCATGGACCGGGATAACCAAAGGGTTGACAGATTAGCCCGGCAGGCAATTCTAGACAAATAAAAAACGGCTGGCAGCTGCCAGCCATTTATTGGAGGCGACGACGGGATTCGAACCCGTGGTGAGGGTTTTGCAGACCCTTGCCTTACCACTTGGCCACGTCGCCCAGTGTGAAAAAACCGCACTCTCAAACGCGATTATACCGAGGTTATTTTCTCCAGAAGGTTACCCTGGCTTTAAATAAAAAACGGGCTTTACCCGTTTTCTATTTGCATCTGAGCGGGCGACGGGGCTCGAACCCGTGACCTTCTCCTTGGCAAGGAGATGCTCTACCAACTGAGCCACGCCCGCAATATTTGAGGATTATAACCCAACACAAAATCCTCTTGGAGAACAGCGCCACCTTTGCGCTGCGACAGTGCCGAGAGCCAGAATCGAACTGGCGACACCGCGATTTTCAGTCGCGTGCTCTACCAACTGAGCTATCTCGGCGAGGGAGGGAATTGTACAAGGGGGTACAAGTGCTGTCAAGAAAGCGACACGCTTGGGTCACCGATGGCCTACTTTCTTGGCGGGGATGCCCGCCCAAATTTCATCCTCGCCGGTGGACCCGAGTAACACGGCATTGGCCCCCAGCACTGTGCCCCGCCCCACACGCAATATTCCTTCTTTGCACAACACTTTACTGCCCGGCGACAGGATGGCATCATCCCCCAATTCGATGCCCTGGAATTTGGATTGCTCAATGGGCACATGGATGTCTGCTCGGCCCAGAGTGACGCCGGGATAAACCTTGACGTTGTCGCCAATTCGGGTATTAGAGTGGATAACCACCCCGAAACCACCATGCACCAGGGCAAAGTTGTCGCCTATCTCGACCGAGCGGGGCACTTCGGCACCCAGAGCCTTGAGCAGCAGATAGGCCAGGCGGCCGAACGGCCCACGGCGGGCGTAGACAAGGCGGGAGTAAAAGTCGGTGGCCATTGGAACCTACTGAGGGATTGCTTCGCCGGCGCTGCTGCGCAACGCGCTTCTCGCAATGACGGTTAGAACTCCTTTACCATGTAAGTTTCGGCCATGTGATAGCCGTGTCCGGCATAGTAGCCGCGCGTGCCTACCGCGGCGATGACCGCCATGCGGCCAAATCCAGCAGCGGCGGCGATTTCTTCGGCGCGCTGCAGCAAGCGGGTACCCAGGCCTATGTGCTGAGCTGCACCGTTTTGCTCTTCTCCCACCTCCAACGATTGGCCGTAGACGTGAACTTCGCGCACCAGGCAGGCACCGTCCAGGTCGGCCAGGCCAGTGGCTGGGGAATCCGCACCCGGCAGCGAAAGGCGCAGGAAGCCAGCCAGGTGGTCATCCTCCGTCACAAAAGAGAGGAAGTGTTCTTCGGCAGGGCCGGTGGAATACCTGAAATCCCGTAACTGCAGCTCTTTAGCTTCGACCTTGCTGCCGCCCACCTCGCGGCAGCGAATGCAGCGGCACTTGCTGCCGCGAGCCTTCATTGTCTCGTGCACGTCCATACGCAGGCTGGTGCGCTTGTTGCCTTCGACGACGTTGGTTGAGGGGATATCGCGGATGACGCGGTTGAGACGGCAGTATTCCGGAATGGTGGCTTTAATGTCCGCCAACAAATCGACCAGGTCTTCTGTACTGTAGGGTTGGTACTCGCCGCGCTGCCAGTGCAAATACAGCTCTGCATTCTCCAGCAACTGCGTGGGATAAATCTTTAATTCATCGGGGCAATATCCATCCCAGAGTTTAATGAAATCTACGCGGTCGCTTTGCAGGGTGGCACCCATCAAGTTGGGCATCCAATGCATCACAATCTTGAATCCGGCAGCGCGCAGCAGGTCGGCGGCGCGGCGAGTCTCTTCAGGAGTGTGGCCGCGTTTGTTTAGCTCCAGGATGCTTGGATCGAAGCTTTGGGCGCCGATCTGGACTTTGGTGACGCCTAGATAACGCAGCCAGGCCAGCTCATCAGGATTGACGTGATCAGGGCGAGTCTCGATGGCTAGGCCCACGCTGCGGTGGGTCGCCGTCTGGTTGATGCGCTGCGCCTCAGCCAGGTTGGGACTGGGCTGGCCGTTCAGCGCCTCGAACATGCGCCGGATAAACTCCTCCTGATAATCGCGTTTATAGGAAGACCAGGTGCCGCCAAGGACCAGCATCTCGATCTTGTCGGTGGGATGGCCAACGGCTTCCAGCGCTTCAAGGCGGCTTGCCACCTGCTCGTAGGGGTCAAAGTCGTGCTGAAGGGCACGCATGGCGCCGGGTTCGTCCGGCAGGTAGCTCTTGGGCATGCGCACATCGGTGGGACAGAAGACACACTTACCCGGGCAAGGGTAGGGCTTGGTGAGCACGGTGACCACGCTGACCCCTGAAAGGCTGCGCATAGGTTTGAGGCGGATGCGGGCCAGTAACGCCGGGTCTGCCTGCCACTCACCGGACTCAACCAGTTGGTGATAGGCGGCCACCAACAATTGCTTGCCCACAAAGCCGCCCGCATCCAGAGGATGGTGGGCCAGGGCGTCAAAGACGGGAATACCTCGGCGGACATCCTCCAGGGCGGCGCGGGCGCGCAGCATGCGCTCGGGGGTAGCCTGTTTGGCGCTCTCCCAGCTTTGGATGCGAGGTTCCGAGTCCTTGATAAGGGTCATTTGTCTAAGTCTATCGTGTTTTGCGCCGCAGAATGCTATACCGAGGGAGCCGAGCCTTCCTCTATAATCAAAGAATGAAGGCCGAAGTCGCCCGGCAACTTGTTGATGTTAACCGGGGATTTTATCAAAGCCTGGCTGCGCCATTCTCTGCCAGCCGGGGGCAGCTGCAACCGGGTGTGCTAAAGGTGCTGGACAACATTCCAGGTGAGGCTAGGGTACTTGACCTTGGTTGCGGAAACGGCGGCGTGGCGGCTGAGTTGGCCCGCCGCGCTCATAGGGGCCAATACCTGGGCATGGATGGCAGCGCAGAGTTGCTGGATGCGGCCCAGGCCCGGGCGCCGGGATTCGAGTTCGTGCAGACGGACTTAACCACTGATTTCGCCAAACACATTACCGGGCCATTTGATTTCGTGTTCCTTTTCGCGGTGTTGCACCATATTCCGGGACAGGAATTGCGGCTGGAACTGCTAAACAAGTCACGCGGGTTATTGAAAGCCGACGGAACAATGGTGATGTCGAACTGGCAATTTATGGGCAGCCCGCGGCTGCGGGAGCGCGTCCAGTCATGGGATGTGATCGGGCTGGCGGCGGCGCAGGTGGATGAAGGGGACTATTTGCTGGACTGGCGCAGCGGTGGGACAGGATTGCGTTATGTGCACCAGTTCACCCAAGACGAACTGGCGAAGCTTGCAGGCGCGGGCGGGTTCCAAGTAGCTGACAGTTTCCTCTCGGACGGCAGTGGCGGGAAGCTGTCCTTGTACCAGCGGTGGCTCCCAAAAGGCGCGCCACCTATCGCCTTTAAGTAATAGTCCTTTCTTGGACGGGCAAAAACCAATTATTCTTCGGAGGGTTTGCCTTTACGCAAAAGATAGATAGCAAAGACGAAAGCCAGGATCAGGAAGGTAAGCAAGCCAAGTTCGAGCATGACCAATTGGAACTCGACGGCGGCGTCGGCTGTAGGGCGGGTCTGCTCGGCAGTGATTATGAGTAAACGCCGAATGGTGGCGATAAGGCCGATGACCAGCAAGGGTTCGCTGGACAGGATGTGTTCGCGCAGGGAGATACCAACGGTGTGAAGAATCTCGACCAGCATCAGGACCAGCAGTAAGTTATCCAAAGTGGTCAGAATGGCGCCGCGCAAATCTTCCCGGAAGAGAAGCAGGAAATCCTGGACTGCAGCCACCAGCAAGATAGCGGCTGCTCCGATGAGCACAAGTCCAGTGGCAAAATAGATTACATCTTCAGCGCGCGAGAGCCACACGCTGACGGCGCGACTCCAGTTGGTTTTTAGCGGCAAATCCTGATTGTTCGAGTTGGCTTTAGGCAAAGCACTCTCCTGACTGATAAGCCCAGGCTTTATCGGTATGAGAATTTTACAAGGCGAGCAGTGGAAGAGTCAACCGTCGCGCCACTGAGCTGGCGGCCTTTGGGCGTTTCGTGCGGCTCCCCCTGTAGGCGGCAGGGGGAGAATCTCGCCGTCCCCCGATTTTATTTAGGAGTCCTTTTCGATCGGGTGACGCAAGACCGTCCTAAGGCGCTCGGGCTTGGTGCGGCTGGGGTCATTGAGGTAGATCTCGTGGTGTTTGCCATGCGCCCGGTAGCCATTCTGATTGCCGAAATCGATCATGCGCAGGATGTTGGCGAGTTCGTCGGCATATGGGCCAAGGTGCATGAGCTGCGTGCTGAGTCCCTCATCAAAGGCTTCAAAGCGCGCCTCTCCCAAGCGTACCGGATTCTTTTTGGCGCGTAATTGCTCGCTAGCCTGCTCAAAGAGGTCAGCGGTGACCGGCTGGGGCTGCATGATCATCGCGGTGAAGTACCAATCCTCGTCGTGACTGACCTTAAATTCCTTATGGCTGTTCTTGGTCCACCATAAGCCCTCCAAGGGCATAACCGCATAATCAATGGGGTCCTCGGCGCGCTTTTTGATGCTGAACTTCAGCGTATAGGACAGGCCGTAAAGAACCTCTATGGCCCCAAAATAATCCGGGGCTTTGTCCACCGGCGTGTTGGCCGGGATGGTGCCGTCCAGCATGATGAAGTTAAAGCGTGGCACATCCACAACGACTACCTGTTTGGAACTGGCGTTATAGAGTTGCTTATATTGTTTTTTAAGATCAAGCCTTTGGATTTTTAATCTCCTAATCAGTTAACGGTTAATCACTGATTTGGCTTTCCAGGCGAGGGATGTAGCGATCGAGCCATTCAAGCTCGGCCTGAGCCAGGTTATAGCCATATTCGTACATGCCCTCCAAAAAGACTGGCAGCTGCTCCGCTTGCTGCCAGGTGGCCTCCACCTCGTCGCGGCGCCGGATGACCTGTTTGCGGTATTTACGCAGGGCGGTAACCACTTCTTGAGGCGAAAGGCCAGGGATGCCGGCCAGCCCCAATAAGAATGGCGAGCCGGTAGCAGGTACCGCCAGCATCTCCAATGTAGCCTGGCGCCAGGCTTTCTGGCCTCTGGTTGTCACGCTAAATACTTTGCGCTGTGGGCCGCGACCGGCGGCCGGCTGCGGTTGGCTGCGCACCAAGCCGCGCTTCTCCAGCTTTTGCAGGATGTAGTAAATGGACGAGAAACCTACCTCGGTCCAGTTGCGCATACCGCGCTGCTCGATGAGTTGCTCCATCTCGTAACCATGGCGGGGAGCTTCAACTACCATTCCCAGGATGGCCAATTCAGCGTTCGTCATAATATTCTAGTACTAGAATATTACAGATGCGTTGTCATGTCAACTATTGCCGAACCGAGGAATGTATACTTTCTGCATGTCACGCCAGGTACGTTCGCAGCGCGTAGAAGCCATCGTGCTCAAGCACAGCGATTTCGGCGAGGCCGACCGGTTGCTGACGCTGTTCACACGCGAGCAGGGCAAGCTGCGCGCCCTGGCCAAGGGCGCCCGCAAACCCGGCTCGCGTAAAGGCGGACACCTGGAACCGTTCACACGCGCCCGTCTACAGTTGGCTACAGGCCGCGATCTGTACATCGTCAGCCAGGCGGAGGCCATCGAAACCCACACGGCGCTCAGCGAGAACCTGGAGGCCCTGGGCTACGCCTCCTACGCGGCCGAGCTGCTGGACAAGTTCAGTACGGAAGGGGACGCCAACGCCGCGCTGTATCGGCTGCTACGCGACACGCTGGGCCGCCTGGCGGTCGGCGAGGAGATGCGGCTGGCCGTGCGTTATTACGAAGTGCGCCTGCTGGACCAGGTGGGCTTTCGACCCGAATTGCAAAAGTGTTTGCATTGCGGCAAGTCGATCCAGCCAGAAGACCAATATTTCTCCTTCGAGCAGGGCGGCGTGCTGTGTCCCACTTGCGGGAAAGCCGAAAATTGGACCAAGCCTATCTCTATGCCGGCACTGAAAGTGCTGCGGCATCTGCAGCGCAGCGGCTACGGAGAAGCGCAGCGGGCCAAGCCCACGCCCGCAGTGCAAACGGAGCTAGAAGTACTGATGAACGCTTACATCACCTATTTGTTGGAACGCAGCCTGAACAGCCCGCGCTTCCTCCAGCGGGTTCGCAGAGCAAGCTAGGGAACGGGAGAGTATGGACGCCAACTTGACCCATATCCGTCTATTGGTAGATGACATCGAGGGGTCTCGTAACTTCTACATGGGGAAGTTCGGGCTTAGCGAGCAGCTAACGGTGGTGGAAGGCATCTACTACGAACTGGTCGCTGGACCTTGCATATTGGCGCTGTACAAGCGCGAGCTAATGGAAAGCGTTGGGGGAGTGCCGGCGGCAAGTGAGCAAGCGGTCGATAAAGTAGCGCTCACTTTCCAGGTGGAGGATGTGGATACGGCTTATTCCGAATTGAAGGCCAAAGGCGTGGCTTTCGTAACCGAGCCGCACGACCAGGAAGCCTGGGTACTACGTGTGGCGCACCTGCGCGACCCGGAAGGCAACCTGATCGAGATCAACGCGCCGCTGAAGAAAGGGTAGCCGCCGTCCAAGGAGGACAACATGAATGCTCAAGGTAAACCAACTGAACAAGATGTGAAGCAGAGTCTAGAGGAATTGACCGACGTTGAACGGGAAGTGCTGCGTCTGCTTAGAGCCCAGAAACCCATAAGCCGCAATGTCACCAAAGAATTCAGAGAGCATCTCACTTTTGGACAGCGCATGGCGGACCGCATCGCCAGTTTCGGCGGCTCGTGGACATTCATCATTATTTTCCTAGTAACGCTGGCGTTTTGGGTAGTGCTGAATTCTTTTATCCTGGCCAAGCAAGGCGCGGCATTCGACCCTTACCCCTATATCCTGCTTAATCTTTTCCTGTCTATGCTAGCCTCACTACAGGCCCCGTTGATACTAATGTCACAGAATCGACAGGCTATTAAGGACAGGGCCAACGCCGAGCACGATTACGAAGTCAATCTAAAGGCGGAAATGGAGATCACAGCCTTGCACCAGAAGATAGACGACCTGCGCGTGAAGCAATGGCAGGAATTGCTCGAAATCCAGGAGCGTCAGATCGCTTTACTTCAAGACATCGTAAACCAGGGCAAATAAGCCTTTGAGGTAACCCGAAAGGAGTGTCGAGGAGACCTCGCCACTGCTAGAAACCCTCGAGCTTTGAGAAATCGGCCACGCCGTCGGCCAACGTGGCGATACGCTGCAAAAGTCCCAAGCGATTGCTCTTGAGACCCTCATCTTCGGCCATGACCAGCACTTCCTCAAAGAAGGTGTTGATGACGGGAATCATTGGCATAAACGCTTTCAGGAAGGCATCCACGGAACCATTGAAGGGTTTTGCCTCTTCGGCTTTTTGCAAAGCCGCGTAGAGCTGTTTTTCGCCTTTATCTTGGAACTTGGCGGGGTCGACCATGTAGGTTTCACCCAAATCGCGGGTAATGCGCACGCAGCGCGAGAAACCAGGCAGCACTTCAGCCCAGGCTTTGTGTTGCACGTGTTTGTTGAGCTGCCCCACGGCCCGGGCGGCCGCCGCCGGGACGTGACTCTGGGCGGCCAGCACGGCATCCACTACATCGTAGGAAGCGCCGTCCTCCAGCAGTAGGGCACGCAGGCGCTGGACGACGAAATCTAGGGTCTTGACCTTGGCCTCTTCGCTGACCACCACTTGCTGGACGACAGCAGCCTGTTGAATGCCCCGGCGCAGATCGAAGTCTATGTCGGCGGCGATGAGGTTCTGCACCAGGCCAATGGCGGCGCGCCGTTGAGCGAAAGCATCCTTGGCGCCGGTGGGTTCCATCCCCATAGCGAACAAGCCGATAAGGCTGTCTAGGCGGTCAGCCAAACCAACCACAAGGCCGGGCCGCGTGGATGGAGGGGCATCGCCGGAAAATCGCGGCAGATAATGTTCAAAAATGGCTTCGGTCACCTCGGGTTCTTCGCCGGATTCAAGCGCATAGTATTTGCCCATCACGCCCTGCAGAGAGGTCATCTCGACCACCATTTTGGTGACCAGGTCAGCTTTACACAAGTGTGCGGCTCGCTGGGAGGTGGCGGTGTCCGCCTCGCCCAGCCCGAGAGAGGCACTCAGTTCTTTGGCCAGGGCCTCGATGCGTTGAGTCTTGTCCCACATGGAGCCGAGGTCTTTTTGGAATGTGAGCTGCTTGAGGCTGTCCAAGTAATATTCAAGCTTGTGCTCGCGATCTTTGCGCACAAAGTAAGCCGCGTCGGTGAAGCGGGCACGAATCACATCCTCATTGCCAGCGGTTACAGCAGCCTTATCAAATTGGCCGTTGCCGACGATTATGAATTTATTGAGCAGCCTGTCACCCTTTCGCACGTGGAAATAGCGTTGGTGCTTCTTCATCACGGCGATGAGGACTTCATGGGGCAGCTCAAGGAACTTGGCCTCGAATTCGCCCAGCAGGGCAGTAGGAGCTTCAACCAGCTCGGTGACCTCATCCAGCAGGCTGGGGTCGTCGGGTACCTGACCGCCGGTCAGCTTGGCCAATACGGCCACCTGGTCGGCGATGGCTTGCCGGCGGGCGTCCACGTCCAGCAGGATGCCCTGCTTCTTGAGCTTGGTGAAATAGTCGTTGGGGGAAGTAACAGTGAATGTTTCATCTCTGCCAAGGCGCAGCCCGCGGCTGGCGGCTGCGCTATGCAAACCGGCGTATTCAATGGGCACCAGGTGCTCACCATGCAGAGCCAGCAGCCAGCGGATAGGCCGCGAGAAGACCACGCCGCTGGCATTCCAACGCATGGATTTCTCAAAGGTGATCGAGGCAATCAACTTGGGTAACTCAGCGGCCAGCAACTCGGCAGCGCTAAGCCCTTTATGGTGCACGTGGGCTACCACGTACTCGCCGCCGTCAATCTGTTCAACCTTGAGAGCACTCATGGCAACAGCCTGGCCGCGGGCAAAGCCCTCGGCGGCGGCGGTGGGGTTACCATCCGCGGTAAAGGCTCGCGAGGCGGGCGGACCCTTCACCATCTCGTCACGGTCCGGCTGGCGAGCTGCCAAGTCGGACACATGAACAACCAGCCTGCGCGGGGTGCCCTCCACCTTTAGTAATTTATGTTCCAAATGCTGTTCGGTTAACAAAGTCACAAAAGCTTGCTGTAATTGCGCCAGTGCGCTATTCACATCAGCGGCGGGCAACTCTTCGGTGCCAATCTCAAGCAGAAAATCGGTGGGGACTTTGGGGCCAGCGATCTTCTTTGCTGATCTGGCAGTTTTGGAAGGCGCTCCAGCAGTTGCTTCCAGCCAGGGAAATTCTTGCCGCTGGCGCTCGGCGACGTAGGCTTCAGCCACCTGATGGGAGAGTGAGCGCATTCGACGGAAATAGGCCTGGCGCTCGGTGACGCCGATGGCGCCGCGGGCGTCAAGCACATTGAAGGCGTGGGAAGTCCTGAGTACATAATCATAGGCAGGCAGCAGGATGCCCGCCTCTAGGGCGGCCTTGGCCTCAGCTTCGAAGAGTTCGGCCATTTGGCGCAGGCGATCCACGTCAGCCACTTCAAAATAATATTTGCTGTGTTCGCGTTCGCCCTGGATGAGCAAATCGCCCCAGGAGCGCTGCCCACCTCTGGTGGGCTGGTTCCAACGCAGGTCACCCACATAGTGCACGTTCTGCATCGCCATGGCGATGCGGTCCATGCCATAGGTGATCTCTACCGAAGCCGGGTCCAGAGTGATGCCGCCGGATTGCTGGAAATAGGTGAACTGGGTAATTTCCAGGCCGTCCAGCCACACCTCCCAGCCTAGACCCCAGGCCCCAATAGCGGGTGAAGCCCAGTTGTCTTCCACAAAACGGATGTCGTGCTTGTCAACGTCTACGCCGATGGCAGTCAGAGAGCGCAGGTAAACCTCTTGCGGGTCGCCTGGATCGGGCTTCAGGATGACCTGGAACTGGGTGAACTGCTGCAGCCGGTTAGGGTTCTCGCCATAGCGTCCGTCATCCGGGCGTACGGAAGGCTCAACATAGGCAACGTTCCATGGTTCGGGGCCCAGGACACGTAGAAAAGTCGCAGGGTTCATGGTGCCCGCGCCGACCTTTTCATTGTAAGGCTGCCACAGGACACAACCCCAATCCGCCCAATATTGCTGCAGGCGGGCGATGATGGTTTGGAAATCAGGAGGAAGCTGCTTGGTTGCGATCTTCTTAGTTTTTTTAGCCATTGAGGTGATTATATGCCAGGGCGCGGAGAATCAAAGACCGGCAGAATAGGGCTGTTCCAAATTGATGAGCCCGAAAATATAAGGATCAGCGGCGGCGGGAAGACTGGAAGGTGTAGAAACCCAAGCCTGCGCCAGCTAGAATGAGCACGATACCCAGCAGTCCGATAAGCGGCGAGCGGCCGCCCTCCTCGGGAGTCAGCACATTGAAGCCCCCGGAAGTGCTTTGTTGGGCACCAAAATTGATATTTTGGGTCTGGCCGGCGGCCAGTTGGATGGTGGTGTCACGGGCGGTGGTGGGGTTGTATCCGTCGGGCAAAGCGACGCTAACCGTATATTCCCCCAAAGGCAGGTCTTCAAAGCAGGTTCGCACCGGGTCGCCAGCATCGTCTACCGACGCTTGCGTGGCGTCGGACTGCGACGCCAGCCCCGTGCGTTCGTTGGCGCTGGCTTGTCCATCGGCGATGCCGAACTCGGTTTCCTGGCGCATGGCGTCCCCATTTTCATCGTTAAACAACAGCACGCAAATGCTGCCCGTTCCAGGGGTCTGCGGCGGGATGGTGGCAACCACTTCGTTTTCGGGGCTGGTGGGAATCGCTGTGGCTGTGGGCACCTGCTCGCTGGCTAAACCCAGCAAGGCTGTTTGGCCTACGGCCAAGACGGTGTCGCCAGTCCAATTGTTTAGGGCTTGCAAGGTTAGCAGTTCAATGCCGAACCTGGAGGCAATCCCGATCTGGGTATCGCCCGCCTGTATGGTGTAAAGGATGCGGCCATCTTCACCGGCAGTAGGCATGGACTCGGTAGTAGCCTGGAAGGCAAGGGCGGATTGAGGTGTGCTAAACACCAGCAGGGCCAAAATGAGCAGGCAGATTGGCAACGCAGACCACAGAAACGACTTATATTTGCGCATCGCGCGGATTATATCAGCCGGACACTATAATTGATTCGACCTTTGAGGCGCATTTGTGAGCACCCAGGCGCTAACCCTGCCCAAAAGCTTCCCTGTCAACCTGCGGCCTTTTGACATTCGCCGAGACCTTTCGGCTGTGGCTGACTTGGTGGAGTTGTGCTTTGCCGACAGCCTGGATGCGGATGGGCGCCTTTACATCCGGCAGATGCGCCAGGCGGCCCGAGGGGGCCCGCTGATGGAACTGGCCGCAGCAGGCAGCCGCAGGGTAGACCTGCCAATGAGCGGGTATGTGTGGATCCAAGACGAGCATCTGGTGGGCAACCTCAGCCTGGTGCCCCACCGCCATCGGGGACGCTGGCTGTACCTGATCGCCAATGTGGCGGTGCATCCAGATTACCGCAGGCACGGCATCGCCCTGGCTCTCACCCAGGCGGCGCTGCAAGAGGTGCAGGAGCGCGGCCGACACGAAACCTGGCTGCAGGTGGACGAGGACAATGCGGCCGCGGTGGACCTGTACTTGCAGATGGGTTTTACTGAGAGAATGCGGCGGACCTCCTGGCGGGCGCACATGCAATCCGTCCCGGACCTAATGCAAGGCAAGATTTCTATAGAGCCTCCGCGGGTCGAGGATTGGTCAACGCAGCAAGCCTGGTTGGAAGTGAATTTCCCGCCCGAGATGCGCTGGCAATTACCCCTGGACGTAAAGCTGCTTCGCCCGGGCTGGCGCGGTACTTTAGAACGGGCCTTTAGCGAACGGCAAATCCACCAGTGGGCGGCTTTTCAAAACGAGCAACTGCTGGGCGTTTTAAGCTGGCAATCTTCAGTGCTGGAAGCTGACCGGCTGTGGCTGGCTGCAACCGCCGAAGACGAAGATGAAGCCATTCCAGCCTTGATGAGCAAAGCTTACGCCGAATTATTCGCCGCGCGGCCCCTGGCCTTGAACTACCCAGCCGGCAGGGCGGTGAATGCGCTGCAAGCAGCCGGCTTCCACGCGGTGCGGACGCTGATCTGGATGGATTACCCCTGGTCATGATTAACGACGCACAATCAATAAGAAGGCTGTTGGCGGACGCGCAGGTGATCGCGGTGGTGGGTCATTCCGATAAGCCCTATCGCACTAGCTACGGCATTGGGCAATACTTGCGCGAAGCTGGCTATCGCGTGTACCCCGTAAATCCCACGTTAAAAGTCATCGATGGCCAGCCTTGCTTTGCCAGCCTGGCCGAAGTCCCGGAGCCCATCGATATTGTGGATGTGTTCCGGCGCTCAGAATATCTTGATGAAGTGGTAACTGGGGCCATTGCGGCGGGCGCCAAAGCCGTGTGGGCGCAGTTGGGCGTCTACGACGAGGCGGCAGGCATCAAGGCGGAATCTGCCGGCCTACAGGTGGTGATGGACCGCTGTATCATGGTGGATCACCGGAGGCTGATTCGAACCAATAAATAAGAAAAGAGCTTGCTCGGCGCAAGCTCTTTTCTTTATAGAAGAGTATTAGGCTTCGCTCTTGGCTTTTTCCCGCTTGGGACTGCGTTGGGTAACCCAACCCCAAGGTGTGCCAATCCACGGAAGCAGGAAGTAATCCAAGCCGATGTAACCGGAGATCTTCCAGGCCATGATGAGGCCCAGCGCCAGGATGAACAGGACCGGGTTGGTGCTGGCAGAACCAGCCAACATATAGTTGAAGTTCATCAGGCCGCCAAAGAAAGCGGCGACGCCAGTGAAAGCGCCCAAAATGAGGGCGATGCCGACTATCAGTTCGCCGTAGGACACCAACTTGGCAAACCAAGTGTAGGACTGAGTGTCCAGAAGGAACTGCAGGAACGAACGGTACCAGTCAAACGAGATGGCTGGGCGACCCTCCGCAGGGATAGCAACTGCGCCAAGCCAGTAACCCTTGAGGGCATCGCCAGTACCAACCCAGGCCGCACTTTCGATCTTGTGCAGACCAGCTTCGATCCACTGGTAACCAACCCACACACGGACGATCAGCCAGAAAATAGCCAGGCGAGTGTCATTGAACAGTGTGCGGATAAAACCGGGATCTTGAATAACACGACCTCTTTGCATAGTTGATGCCATTACTGCCTCCTTGATTCGCTTCAGGCGAATCCTTAATCAAGTTGGGGCTACTTTAACCCCAAACCATTTTAGCAGCAGGTACAGGTGTCCACTCATTTGTCCCAAGATTCATGGGACAGAATCTTCATTGTGAAAAAATAAACAATGGACATTAGACAGGATGATTCAGGGGCATGCGACCTCTACAATTAGGCGCAATAAAGGAGATAATCTAAGCGTGGATATTACAACAACACTGAAGACGTTATATGAAGACAAACTTGTTACGGCTGAAGAAGCTGTTAAAGCCATTCGTTCAGATATGCGCGTGTACTTGGGCGGTGGGGCCGGTGTGCCCCAGGTATTGGCGCACGCCATGCTCAGCCGCGCCGGTAGGGTGAAGAATGTAGAAGTGGTGCACGTTCTCGCTTTTGCCGGAGGCGATTATCTGGCCCCCGAATACGCAGACAGTTTCCGTCACCGAGCGTTGTTCACGGGCGAAAATGCTCGCGAAGCCATCAATTCGGGGCGTGCTGATTATGTGCCGATTTTCCTCTCGGAGGCCCCCGGGCTGTTCACTGAGGGCGTGCTCCCAGTTGATGTGGCCCTGATCCAGGTTTCGCCGCCAGACTCGCACGGTTTCTGCTCCTATGGCGTGGAAGTGGGCGTGACCAAGCCGGCAGCCGAAAGCGCCAAGTTGATCATCGCCGAGGTCAATCCCAAGATGCCGCGCACTATGGGTGATTGTTTCATTCACCTGAGCCGCATCGACCAAATCGTCGAAGTGGACTATGACCTGCCTGAAGTTGTAATGACCAAAAGCATCACCGAAGAGCAAATGCACATCGCCGAATTGGTGGCCGATTTGGTTCCCGATGAGGCCACGCTGCAGCTAGGCATCGGGGCGCTACCCAATGCAGTGCTGTCCAAGTTGGATGGGAAACGCGACTTAGGCATCCACAGCGAACTTTTCTCGGATGGCGTCATCGACATGGTGGAACGCGGTGTAATCACCAATGCAGCCAAGACGCTGCACCCGGGTAAGATCATCGCCGGGTTTGCCTTTGGTTCGCCTCGTTTCTATGAGTTCCTGCATGACAACGCCATGATCGAAATGCATCCCACCGATTACGTAAATGACCCCTTCATCATCGCCAAGAATGACAAGATGATGGCGATCAATTCGGCCATCGAAATAGATCTGACCGGGCAAGTATGCGCGGATTCAATTGGCCCGCGCATCTACAGCGGCATTGGCGGGCAAATGGACTTCATTCGTGGGGCGGCGCGCTCCAAGGGGGGGAAACCTATTATCGCCCTACCCTCCACAGCAAACCACAATATCTCGCGTATCGTGCCCAGGCTCAAGGATAGCGCCGGCGTGGTAACCACACGCGGAGATATCCATTATGTCGTCACGGAATATGGAGTGGCCTCACTGCACGGCAAGAGTTTGCGCGAGCGGGCCCGCGAACTAATCAGCATCGCCCATCCGGATCATCGGAAAGAACTGCAGCGTTTCGCAGACCAACAAGGCTGGTAGAGGATTAATTCTGGGAGGCGGGAACTTTTTCGGGGGCGGCCACTGAGACGCTCAAATTGATACGCGTCCCTTTCCCGGGTTGGGACCAAATATTGATATCGGCATTGAGGATGTTGGCGCGTTCGCGAATGTTGCGCAAACCATTCCCACCTGCATCGGAAGCGGAGTTCATTTCAAAGCCGACACCATCATCGTCGATACTGAGTTGAACCCGATCCCCTTCGCGTTTTAGGGCCAAATCTACATTACGAGCATAAGCGTGCTTGCGAATATTATTTAGCGATTCCTGCACGATATAAACCATTTCGTCCGTTTGGTTTTCATCCAGGCCCAGTCCTCCCGCTTTTTCTGGAGGAGTATACGTTACGGTCATAAGCGTATTCGCATGCAGTTCCTGGGCCATTTGCGCCAAGCTGGTGGAAAGATCCTGCCCCTGGAAGCGACCCGAACGAAGGCCGAGAATGTAGTTACGCAAGTCGCGCAACACCTGACTTAGGTCTCCAATGGATTGGCTGATATGCTGTTCAGCCTCTTCGGGCTGAACTTCAATCTTTTGAAGGGCCAGTTGCAATGAAAGACCGGTGGCATACACCTGCTGCATGATGCCATCGTGCAGGGCCATGCCGAAACGCTCGCGTTCTTGCAGCACGACCAATTCTTGAGTTTTTCGGTACAGCTGAGCGTTTTCGATGGCGATGGCTGCCTGAGTGGCGAATTTTTCCAGCAGCTGGCAATCTATCTGGTCAAAGTTGATCAGCCGCTCTCCGTCCGCGGAAATCTCATATTTATCGGCTACGTACAGGTTGCCGAATATCTCGCCCTTCGACTTGATGGGCACGCCCAGCAGGGACTGCATAGGGGGATGATTGGGCGGAAAGCCAACTGAGCGGGGGTCCTTGCCAATATTGTTGACGATCAAGTTTTCTCCGCCAGGGTTGAGTACACCAAGTAAGCCGTGTCCTGTCGGTGGGGGGCCAATTCTTTCGCGTTCTTCGTCTGTCACCCCAGAGGTTATAAATTGCAGAATTTGGTTGGTTTCCTGGTCGGCGACACCCAGGGCGCCGTATTTGGCGTCCAGCAGTTCACGGCTGAGATGCACCACTTTTTGGAGCACCTCCTGCAAATCCAGCTCCATAGTCAGTGCCAGGGCGGCCTGGTGCAGAGCTTCCAAATTCTCATTGGCCTCGCGGATTTCTTCTTCACGACGATCAATTACATTAAATATGATGACGGAGAAGGTTATCGAGCCAAGCGCGACGGCCAGGATGGCAAAAAGGTTGCCTTCCAATGTATATTCATTGGGAACGAGGTTAAACCGAATATAGAGGATGCCGGCCATAAATAGGCTGGGCAGGAGGACGGCGATCCATTTGAGTCGATGAGTTGTCATAACAAAAGGACCCACATGCTATAATTGCAAAACATTATACATGTCGCCAAATCGAAAAAACCTATGTTAAAAATCCTTCTAGTGGACGACCATGAAGTAGTACGCTTGGGCCTAAAATCGCTGCTCTCGAGCTACACCAAGTTCGAGGTGGTAGCCGAAGCAGGCACCGCGGACGAAGCCATTCGCCTGGCTGAAGAATACAAGCCAGACGTAGTAGTGATGGATATCCGCCTGCCAGGAAAAAGTGGTATTGAAGCCACTCGCGAGATCACGGGTAAGCGCCCCAAAACCAAGGTGATCATGCTGACCACCTTCGCCGATGATGAATTATTGTTCGACGCCATCTCGGCTGGGGCTTCCGGTTACGTGCTCAAGCAAATTGACAGCGGGGAATTGATTAATGCGCTGGAACGCATTGGGCGCGGCGAATCGCTGCTGGACCCGGCGGTTACCCAGCAAGTGTTCAAGCGTATGCGCGAGAGCACACGTAAGGCCGAAACCGAGGCTTTTTCACCGCTAACCGAGCAGGAATTACGCGTACTCACTTTGGTAGCCCAAGGGAAACGCAATAAAGAGATCGCCGCGCAAGTCTTTTTGAGCGAAAAAACGGTGCGCAACTACGTCAGCTCTATTCTGAGCAAATTAGGCCTGGCAACTCGCGCCGAAGCCGCCGGATATGCGGTAAAACATCGTATCGAGAATTTTGCTCCTGAGGAGAAATAGGGAGTTTTATATGGAAAGTCTATGGATTGTACGCCTTGCGGTGAACGCGGTCGCCCTATATGCGGCGATTTATTTCGTACCCGGGCTGCAAGCTGCCGTACCCGACAACCAGAGTTGGGTCACTTACGTCGTTTTGGCATTGATCTTCGGATTGGTGAACCTATTCATCCGGCCCATTCTAAAGCTAGTGACCTGCCCCTTTTACATCCTCACTCTGGGCCTGTTCAGCCTGATCGTCAACACATTGCTGTTTATGCTGACTTTCTGGATTGGCGCCCAGTTCAACATCACCAGCACCATCAGCAATTGGGTGGACGCCTTCTTGGGGGCGATCATCGTGAGTATCGTCAGCATGCTGCTTTACGCCGTCATCCCGGATGGCAAGCGCGCTTAGCGTGTTTGCTCCTAGCTGAGAAAACAAAAGCCCCGCCAAATGGCGGGGCTTTTTTGAATTCAAGTAGGGCTACTTTTTGGCTTCCAGAAACTCGTCAATGGCGGCCAGCAATTCCCTCACATCGCTGGTGCCCAACTCCCCCATGTGCCCGATGCGGAAAGTCTTGCCCTTTAGGGGACCGTAGCCGTTGGCGATGCGCATGCCGCGTTCCCCCAAGAAAGCATTGAGTTTGGAGATATCAATCTCTAGTGTGTTCTCCACCGTGGTAACAGTCTTAGAACGATAACCCTCAGGAGCGAATAAACGGAAGCCCCGCTGCAATGCCCACTTCCCGGTCATATCCGCCATGGCGGCGTGCCGCGCAAAACGCGCCTCAAGACCCTCTGCCTGGATGCGCTGCAACTGGGCATCCAGAGCATAGATCAGGCCAATGGCCGGGGTGGCAGGGGTGGAATCCTTGAGGCGGTGCTTCTCCAGGCGCACGATATCGAAATACCAGCCGCGGTTTTGCACCGTCTCGGCTTTAGCCATGGCACGATCGCTCACCGCCGCCAGCGAAATACCAGGCGGCAGGGCGATGGCTTTCTGCGAGGAGGTGAGCACAAAGTCCAAACCCCAGGCATCCATCTCAATCCTGTCGCCAGCCAGCGAAGATACCGCATCCACGCAGATCAAAGTGTCGGGGTTGACCTCACGTACAGCGGCGGCAATATCCTCGACGGGGTTAACCAAGCCGGTGGATGTTTCATTGTGCACCAGCAAAATGATCTCGAAATTACCCTTTTTTAATGCCTCACGCACCAACTCAGGGGTAATGGGCTGTTGCCAATCCGTCTCCAGCACTGTTGTGTGCTTACCGTTGGTTTCGGAAACCTGCTGCCAGCGAGAGGCAAAGGCGCCGTTGACGCAGGCCAGCACACGTTCGTGCGCCAGATTGCGCACGACGGCCTCGTGCATACCGGTGCCCGAGGAGGCGCTGATGAACACGCGGGATTGTGTACCGAACAGGGCGCGGGCATTTTCGCTGGCGCGGCGGAAGATCTCCTCGAACTGCGCGCTACGGTGCGCCATCATTGGCTTTGTTTGTTCTGCCGCAATTTTTTCGTTTACGTCTACGGGACCGGGAATAAAAAGATGACCCATCACGCCTCCACTCGTTGCAATGAACAGCTTTCAGATTGTAACCAGTTTCCAAGCTATAAAAAAAGGCCCTGAGTACTCAGGGCCTTAGTCTGTATTCTGGCCTTGTTATCGGCAAGCCGGAATAAGGCTGCCAAACACGTCGCACCATAGGTAGTTGGCATCCACGTACCATAGGAAAAAGATTGAGCCGCAGGCACCCAATAGGATCAGAATAGATAGGATGGTAACCCAGGGTTGATTAAAAATGGGCAGACGTAACCCTTTGCGGCGTTCCCTGCGTCTGGGCGTAGGTGCGGCCCCGGCTGGTTCCTCAACCATAACGGCTTCCTCAGAAAGGGCCGGTTGCTCGACTGCAGCAGCGGCCTGCCTCTTTTGAGCCGGGGGCCTCGAGATGGGAGGCAAGACCGCAGCCGGCTCTTCAGCCGCATGGCTGGCCGGATGGGCAGGTTCAGTAGAGGGGGGCTTAGTGGAGAACCCCTGGGTCATGGCTTCGTCGGCGGAAATAGCCTCGTAGACAAAAGTTATCCGGTCGCCAAGACGGAAACTATCACCATTTTGCAAAGCAACGGCGCCCTGAATGCGTTCGTCGTTGACGAAGGTGCCGTTCGTAGAACCCAGGTCCTCGATGGTGTACCCGCCATTTTCAGCGGTCAGCCGGGCGTGGCGCCTGGATACTTCAACGTCGTCGATGACGAAGTCGGCCTCGGGATCACGGCCTAAAAGCAGGCTGTGCTGCCCCAATTCGGTGCGCTGGCCCGGAGTAGGGCCAGCCTGCATGAGTAGTGCATATATATTTGACATGGCTATCACTTGCGCGTGAGTCTACATATTCCAGATGGTCATGTCAAACGAAAGGCAGGGTCGAGCTAGATCTGCACGATATCTTCCGATATTTCCATCTGGTAGCCAAACGTGGTTCCAAAGGCGCTTATAACCTCATGGATTACACGTTCCATGCCAGGTGGCGGGTCGAGCAGATATTCGAGGCTGATCTGGTTTTGATTCTCCAGCCCGCAAGCGATGATGCCTTTCCAATAACTCATGTCGGGGGCTATATTGAGCGCAAAACCATGGCGGGAGATGCCATGCACATCGACCTTCACGCCGATGGAGGCAATCTTGCTGGGAGCCTGCTTGAGTTCCGGAGGGCAATGTAGGCAGCGTGAAGCCACATCTGCCTGCACCCATACCCCCGTTTGGCCGCTGACTTGCCCGGCCGGCACACCCAGCTTGGCAAGGGCAAAAATGAGCACGCTCTCCAGGTTGCGCAGATATGCGACGTAGTCACCTTGGGCGATGCGCGTCTTACCGGTTTCGGGGTCTACAGTGGGCTTACCTAGCGGGAGCAGCGGGTAACCCACCAGCTGGCCTGGCCCGTGATAGGTCACATCACCGCCGCGGTCCACCCAGTGCACGTCCACGTGTTGCTCTTGCAGTTTGGCCTGCTCCCACAGCAGGTTTTCGGCGTGGCCACGCGAACCGAAGGTATAGACGTGCGAATGCTCCAGCAACAGCAACGTGGGAGGCTGTTCACCCGAAGCGATCTGCTTGGCGAGCTGGTTTTGCAAGTGCCAGGCCTTCTGGTATTCGGTGACGCCTAAACGGTAGACCTCGCAAATCGGTTTTTCCACGACGCGGCGATAATACCACCCGCAGTGCACTACAATTCGAAGCTTAGGAAGCCCCCTATGCAAGCAACAAGACTGACCTGGAAGCAGGTAAATGCCTGGCGCCTGGCCCAACAAGGCTTAGTTCCTCGCCTTCCAACTGGATCCATTCAAAAGGCGGCCACGCAAACCGGCGGCATGCAGGCGCAGGTCATGTCCGCTGCCGAATTGGCCCTTGGAGCGCGGGCTGACGGGTTGACACCGCGCAAAGTGCAAAACGCCCTATGGCAGAAGCGTTCCTTGATCAAGACCTGGGCTATGCGTGGCACCTTGCATTTGCTCACCGCCGAACAACTTTCCCTTTCCGCGGCTGTGCATTCCTTTACGGGATTACGCGGCGATTGGGCAAAATCGTTCGAACAGGAGGGTGTGCCTAACAAGCAATATTACGCTTACCTGGAAGCCGCTCCGGAAATCTTGAGCGATAAGGCCATGACCCGCCAGGAATTTGCCGAAGCCCTGGGCTCGCAGTTGGGCCTGGGCACCTTCCGCGACGTATTGCTCAAATATCATTGGGGCGGGCCGCTCAAGCCGCTGGCCTGGTTCGGCAACCTGGCTTTTGGGCCCAGCAATGGACGCAACGTCACTTTCATCAATCCGCGCAAATGGCTGGGCGCCTGGCGGGAATGGGAACCAGAGGCCGCTGTGATGGAAGTAGCGCGCCGCTATTTGCGCACGTATGGCCCGGGACGCCCTGATGACTTCGCTATCTGGTGGGGCATGAACAAAACGCCGGCGCGCCAAGCTTTCAAGGCCATCGAAAACGAACTAGCGCCCGTGGATGTGGAAGGCTGGCAAGCTTTGGCCCTCAAGAGCGATGTGGATGCCATGCAGAAGGCCGGGCCTAACGGGGCAGTGCGCCTGCTGCCGCTGTTTGATATGTATATCCTCGGCCTGGGCCGCCACGAGGAGTTGGAACCCCATCTAGCTAAGAAGCACCATATCCGAGTGTTCCGCCCGCAAGGCTGGATTACCGCCACAGTAGTGATGGATGGAAACATCGTGGGTGTGTGGGAAGGCAAGACCAGCAAGTCTCAAATGGATATAAACATGAGCCTATGGACCAAGCACAGTTCTAGGCTAAAGGCGGGCGTACGCTCCGAGATAAAACGGCTGGAAAGGTTCTGGAATAAAGAAGTGAATTTGAAAGTCGAAACAGGCAGCATTTAGACCGCCGTTCGCCCTAGAAGCAGCGTCGATACAAATCGCTTTGCAATAGATTCTGTGGATCCACTTTAGCTTTCAGCTTCGTGAACTGCGCTACCGTCTTGGCGCCCAAGTAGGCCGTGACCTCCTCGCGGCGCAGCGTGCTGTCTTTGGCGAAGTAAAAGCGACCGCCTGCGGCCAGCACAACTTTATCCAGCTCGGCCGCCAGCGCTACCAAACGGTCACGGTTGCCGTAGTTAACCCGAAAATCCAGGGCCAGTGAGAAGCCGTCCAGCGCGTGGGAGAGCAGAAATTTATCGGGACGGTGGCGCTTGAGCACCCCGGCGTAAGAAGGCAAGCCTGCGCGTTTGCAATGCCTCAGGATGGCCAGATAAGCATCGGGAGCCACATCTTTGGGCAGGAAGCTTTGATATTGGATAAATCCTGGTCCGCCGAAACTGGCGATGGGGTAATAGTCGAGCAGGAAGCTGAACGCCACCAGGGATTGGCGCAAAATCTTGTGATTACCAATGCTGGCATTGGCCAGATACTTGGCCGTATTCACGCCCCAGGTGCCCAAGTTGTTGGCAAAGGGGCCCATTAGCAGGGGCAGCAGATCCTTGGGAAACACACCAAAAATACGATCGGGCAAAACCTGGTAGTCCAGCCTCAGACTGCGCTCGGCATCCGGGTCTTCATCCACGGAAAGGTAGCGGGCGGCATGGACCTGGCCGCGGCCTAGCCGCCGTCCCGTGGCGGTGCAATCCATCCAGCCTACAACATAGTCGCTTTCCCTGTAATCATCCACAGCTTTGAGCATGCCGGAGAGATTCGGTTCGGCCCAGGCTTTCACCTCTAGATTGCCAGAACTGATTGGTTTGAGTTGCAGCGTAATAGAGGTAAAAACTCCCAGCAAGCCCATGCCGCCGACCATGGAGTAGAACAAGTCGGGGTTCTTTCTCGGGCTGCACTTTATTTTTTTGCCATTGGGCAGCAGCGCCTCAAATTCGATGACGTGTTCGCCCAGCGGGCCGGCCTTCCAGTTATTCTTGCCGTGTACATTGGCAGCTAGACAACCCCCCAAGGTCGGAAACATAGTTCCCGGCACCACCGGCGGCCACCAACCATCGGCGATCACGTGCTTCCACAATTGTTCGATCGTCACGCCAGGGTCCACGGTGATGCGGCCGGTTTGCGCATTCCACTTGCGCACCCGGTTGAGCGCGCGCAGGTCTAGCACGATCTGACCACTGTTGAGCGCTGCATCCCCGTAGCTGCGGCCCGCGCCACGCAAGGCGACCTTCAGGCCTTGGCGCTGCGCCAATGCGAAAAGCTCCTCGAGCTGGTCAAACTGATTGGGTTGGTACAGCCAGGCGCTGCTTCGTAGCGAGTGGCCGACATTTTCCAGACGCGCCAAATTCTGCAGGGGCAGCGTCTCGTTTTGCGTGGGCATCAAAAAGACAACCTCCGGAAAACAAACGATGGCATCAGGCGCACCACTAACATGATCCAGCGCCAATACCAGGGGATGTAGACCACTTGCTTGCGGCCGCGGATGGCTTTCCACACACCGGTGGCGGCCTGATCGGGGCTAATCACGCCGAAGGTACGCGGGGAGGCTTTGACCTGTTCGGTGTCGACGAAGCCGGGCTTAACCGTGAGCACGTGCACGCCCTGCCTGGTGAGCCGGTTACGCAGCCCCTCAAGGTAGGCATCCAACCCGGCCTTGGAACTGTTGTAGGTCGGGTTGAGCACGCGGCCGCGGTCACCGGCCACGGAGGAAATGCCCACCAGATGTCCGTCGCCCATTTGCTGGAATAAGGCCGCCGCGCGCCCCAGCCAGGCTACTCCGCCCAGCAGGTTGGTTTCCAGCATCTGGCGATCTTTCTGCAGGTTGAATTCATCCATTCCCACAGGGATGGTCACCCCCGCACAGTAGATGAACACGTCGATGCCGCCCAAATCCTTGAGCAGACGCTGGAACAAGGCCGGAATGCTTTCGATATCGGTCACATCATGCACATAAGCCAACGCAAGTGTTTCGTCGCCAGCGCTCACCTGAGCGCAAAGGTGGTCGAGTTGTTCTTTGCGCCGCGCCAGGGCGGCCACCAGATAACCCTCGGCCACCAGGCGGCGCACCAATGCGGCTCCTATGCCTGAGGAGGCACCCACAACCACGGCGCGCGGGCGGCGGGTCAGCGGCGGATCAGCCGGCAGGATAGGACTAATTAATTTGGGCTTGGCCATGGAACTCACAGAATATTATAAGCGGCCACCACAGGATAGCCATCTGACTATAATCCCGGCATGACCGGGACAGATGACAAGGTTGTGCAATGGCTGCTGGAAGGCGATCCGGCCATCCGCTGGCAGGTGCAGCGCGATTTGCTGGGAGAAAAGCCGGCCGTCTACAATGCCGAGCGCGCCAAGGTGGCCGAAGAGGGCTGGGGGGCGCGCTACCTTTCGTTACAAGCCGATGACGGCGTCTGGGCAAACGGTTTGTATTCGCCTAAATGGAAGTCCACACACTATACGCTGTGGACCCTGCGCTTTCTGGGGTTGGCGCCGGGCAATGCGCAAGCGCTAAAAGCCTGCCGCATCCTGATGGAGCACGGCTTTCGGCCAGACCACGGCATCGATTTTGGCGGCGAAGCCGCCCGTCGGCGTCGCGTAAAAGCCGGGCACAAGGTTCAGCCAACGAAGGGACACGGCGAAACATGCGTGACCGGCATGGCGTTGGCTATGTTCTGCTATTTCGAGCTAGATGATGAACGCATCGATCTGATCGCCGTGCATCTGTTGGAACACCAAATGCAAGACAAGGGCTGGAACTGCCGCTATCCCGCACCCGGCACTACCCACGCATCGTTTAACACCACCCTACTGGCCATGGAGGGGTTGCGTGGGTATCTGGCTTTCCGCCCAGGATCCAATTTGCCGATCAAGAAAGTTTTGGATAGCGGGCGTGAATTCCTGCTTCAACACCACCTTTACCAGTCGCATCGCACGGGCAAGGTGGTCAGTTCCGTGTTCACCCATTTCCCTGCACAGCCAACCTGGCGCTATGATTTTTTGCGCGCCTTGGATCATTTCCAGGCGGTGCGGGCGCCCAGAGATGAACGATTGCAAGACCCGATTAACCTTCTGTTTAGCCGCCGCAGTGATGATGGCCGCTGGCCTGAATACGGCGTGGGCACCACGGGCAGCCTCTGGTTCCAAATGGAAACACCCGGCCAAGCTAGCCGCTGGAATACGCTAAGAGCGCTGCGTGTACTGAAATGGTGGAATGGCGACTGAACAGGTCGAATCCGAAAGCGCGTTAGTAATCCTGGTTCCTGAAGCCGAGGGCCTGGTAGCGCCCTTTAGGTTGAAATATGATCCCGTGACAGCAATGGGGGTACCGGCTCATATTACGCTGCTTTACCCGTTTATGGCCCCTCAACTCATTTCGATCGCGGAGAAGAGCAAACTTGCCGAGATGTCCAGCAAATTTCATCCGTTCGAACTCAAGCTAACGGAAGTGCGGTTATTCCCGGATGTGGTCTACCTGCACCCTGAAGCGGGCAATAATTTGACCGAACTTATCCGTGCTCTTGCGTCCGCTTTTCCGGAGTTTCCCCTCTATGAAGGAAGATTTGCCGAGTTGATCCCCCACCTCACAGTTGCTCAAGTTGGCGACCCTTCCGAACTGGAGCAGCTAGCCAGACGCTTCAGACAAAAAGCGAAACAGTTTCTACCCATTATCAAGCAGGTGACTGAGGTCACTCTAATAGAAAAGCGTCAAAACCTCTGGGTGCCTGGGGATTCATTCCCCTTTTCATGAAGACTGCCAGATTATTTTCGCGTGACAGTCACGCGCTGCACATAGCGGTCTGTGGCACCAAAGCGATATTTATATTCCTCGTCACCACGCATGAAATCGAAAGCCTGACGGCTGTTGTCGATGCACCACTGGACCATGTCAGCCATGATCAACCAACCTGGGGAAAGCTGTGAAAAATCATTGCTAAAACCCGAGTTATACGCCCAGATACGTCCGTTGTAATCAAAATTCATGTAGGCGGCCACACGCTGATCGCCCACCTTGAGAAAGGGAATTTGCAGCCAACCAGCCTCACAGGCGGCCTGAGCAATGGCGTCCATTTGGGTACGCATAGCCGGCGAAAGGAAGCGCTCTTTATCCACTTCCTGAGACATCAACGCAAAAAAATCCTCCAGACATTGAGGCAGGTCATCTGCGTCATGGACGATCTCCATGACCACTGGCTCCGGGTTGCGGGCTGCACGGCGCATTTTGCGGCGCAATTCGTGGGCTTGCTTGCTTCCCAACATCTCGCCGTAAGCTTCGAGGCTCGCCGGGATTTCCAGATAAGGGCTAGGCTGCAAGGTTTCTAATTGGTAATCCCAACCGGCTTGTTTGGCAGCCTGCTCCAAGGCAACTTGGGATGCGGAACTATCCACTAGGTTGTACAGGTCCAATCGCTGCCAGTCATGTGCCGATAGGTCTCCTAGGTATATGAAGATGGCCTGGAGGAAATCACTCAGGTCTTCAGGTCGGGCAATAAAATCCAGAAAGTCGGCTATCTCGTGGCTACCGATGAATTGTAGCGTAGAGACGCCATCCTTGTCCCTCACTAAACTTAGAGGTGCTAAGCCCAGCAGAGAACCGTCTTCCGCCCTGCCCGCAAGTATGTTTAGTTGAGCCTCTTGCCATTCCCCGCCACCCAGATGTTGCCACCAGGCGCGCTGAAACTCATACGTTATAAAGGGGGTATTCTGATGTGAACTCTTTACCAAGGCCTGCCATTCCGGTTCCAAGGCAGACCAGTCCTCCACACTGCGGATTACTTCAATGTGCATGCGGCTCCTAGAGTTATGAAGTTGGATTGCTGAGCGCGGGGCGAATGCCACAAAAGACCTCGAAGATTTTACCTGTATAATTTTTAACAGGTCGCAGCCACGCCGCCCCTTTTATGAACCTTGACCTTACTGTAATTCCCTTGCACCGACGAGACGGGCAGGATCAATCTTACCTGCCGGGCTTGTTAGCTGCGTCGTCCCCGCGGCGAGCGGCCCGCGGCCGTGGCGACGACCGGCTGATCATCCAGTTGAGCGTGCCGCACGAATTGAGCCTCTCAGCGGACGCACAGGCCAGCCTGCTGCAAGACATGGCGGATGGCTATTTTAGGTCAGCAGGGGCGGTGACGACGGCGTTGCGCGAGCAAATCGAGCGCTTGAACTCCTATTTCCTGCAACGCAACCAACGCGCCGCCCAGGGTGGCACCCCCACCCCAGCCTTGCTCAGCATGCTTTCCATCCATCAGGGGCGAGCCACTCTGGCCCAATGCGGGCCCGTGCAGGCTTTCCTGCTTAAAAATGAGATCGAGCATTTGTATGATCCGCAGACCGCAGGCAGGGGCCTGGGCTTAAGTCAAAATCCAGCCATCCGCTTCCATCAATTCGAATTGCAGTCTGGGCAAATGGTCCTGACTCTGGCCGATCTGCCCAGCGGCTGGAGCGAGAAGACCCTAAGCGACGCAACCCAAACCCGGTTGCCCAATCTGCGGCGCCGACTTCTGAGTGAAGCCGGCCCTCAGTTGGCCGCAGCCTTAGTATCCGCTCAGACTGGAAAGGGTGAACTGCATCTCGCCGCCGGGCCAGAAATGGAACCCAAAGCTCAGCCAGTGAAGGATATGGCTGCTCCAACAAAATCGACCACCGCTCCGCAAACCGGGGCCTGGGAGTCCGTGGAAGTTCCCGCAGAGGAAATCCCGGAAGGGGGCGCTGGAGAATTAGTGAGCTTCGAGGCGGAAGCGTCTGAGAATAAGGATATGCTGGCTCGTGGGCGGCGAGAGGTTAACCAGGTAGCCGAGATTTTGGCCAAAGCAAGGGATCTGACCCAGTCCATATTTCCGCCTATTCGCAATTTCCTCGGCAAGGTCCTGCCGGAGGAACCGGTCTTCAATCTCCCGCCGCAAGTGATGGGCTTGATTGCCATCCTCGTGCCGATTGCCGTAGTCATTCTGGTGGCCTTCGTGTATTTACAATTTGGGCGCGGCCAGCTTTACATCAATTATTTGGAACGCGCCCAAAGTGCGGCGGCCATCGCCACCGCCAGCCAGGACCCAGCCGAGCAGCGGCAGGCCTGGCAAGGCGTAGTGTATTACGCCGAGCGCGCCGCCCACTACGAACAGGACCAGCAAACCGCCAACACCTTGTTGGCCCAAGCCCAAGCAGCCCTGGACGGTTTGGATGGTATTCGGCGTATGGAGTTCTCTCCGGCTCTTTTCCAGCCCCTGTCCGCCGATGCACGTATCACTCGCATCGTGGCTACCAACAACGAGATGTATATGCTCAATAGCACGGATGGCAGCATCCTACGAGCCTACCTGGCCGGAGATGGAGCCGGTGGCGGTTACCAGGTAGACGACGGTTTCCGCTGTGGCCCAGGACGCTACGGGGATTTCATCGTGACCAAACTCATAGATCTGGCATTGCTGCCCCGCGAAAATGCCGCCGGAGCCGATATCCTGGCAATGGACGCCAACGGCAATGTGCTGTATTGCGCTGAGGGCAAACCGCCTTCAGCTCAAACCTTGGTCCCGCCGGATAGCAACTGGGGGCAGCCACAAGCCATCCGTGTGGCCAATGGCAACCTATACGTGCTGGACCCGCTTACCAACGCGGTGTGGATTTACTTCGGCGAAGGCTATTCCTTCCAGGGTGAGCCGCGCTTCTTTTTCGGCGCTCAAGTACCCAGCCTGAAAAATGTACTGGATCTAGCCGTAGACGGTGATGATCTGTATTTGCTAAGCGAAGACGGTCACATTGCGAAGTGCACCTTCGGCCAGGATGTAGACAACCCCACCACCTGCCACGACCCAGCCGAGTACACCGATACGCGCCCCGGCTACCCCAGCGGCCCGCAGATCCTTGGCACCAACTTCGAACAAATGAAGATCAGCGACCCGCCTCAGCCGGCTTTATTTATCCTGGATCCGGTAGCGCGGGCGGTGTATCGCTTTAGCTTGACCCTCAGTTTGGATACCCAGTTCCAATCGCTCTCTGTACTACCTGAGGGACTGGCCACCGGCTTCGCGGTCACACCCAATCGGGCTATTTTGCTGGCCCTCGATAACGACGTCTACATCGGTTTCCTGCCTTCAGAGCCGTAGGCGCCTATGCCAGAGTTCGTACGCATCGCCGTGAACGTACCCCGCGTATCCGGGGTGTTCGACTACCACTGTCCTCCCGAATTGAAAGGCCGTCTACAACCCGGCCACCTGGTGCTGGTACCTTTTGGCGTGCGTCAAGCCCAGGGAGTGGTGTTGGGTTCGGTAGACCAAGCGGAGGTTCCGGAGACCAAGGCAGTGGATATGTTGTTAGACGAGCAGCCGGTTCTCACTCATTTGCAATTGCAACTGGCGGATTGGCTGGAAGAAAGCTGCCTCGCGCCTCTGGCCGCCTGCGTGAATATCATGCTCCCGCCTGGGGTCAGCCAGCTTGCCGACGTGGAGTACAGCTTGACTCGTGCCGGCCAGAACTCAGCCGAGACACTAAGCCCAGCCCAAGCACGCCTGCTTAATCTGCTAAAGCAGCGCGGTCCGCTGCGCAGCGGACAGATCAACCACGCTTTGCCGCGGCGCAATTGGCGCTCCTCGGCCACCGCCCTGGAACAAAAAGACCTGCTCACTCGCCGTGGTCTTCCCCCGCTCCCCTCCGCAAAGCCCAAGACCGTGCACACAGCCGAATTCCTAAAGGCACCCCAGAATGACAATGATTTGGGCAGTCAGGCAGCCACACGCAAACGCCGCGCCAAGATGTTGGAAGTCCTGCAAGGCGAACCTGGCCCCATGGATACCGAATGGCTATATGCGGAAAGCGGCGGCAACCCGGCCGACCTGCAGTCCCTGGTTGAGGGCGGCTGGGCGGAATCGGGAAACCGTGAGACCTTACGCGACCCGCTCGCCGAGCTGGCTTACGACCCCGGCCAAATTCCCCAACTGACATCTGACCAGCAGCATGTCTGGGAGCAAGTGCACAAAGCTATGGCCGAAGTGCAGTTGGGTGCAGCACCGGCGCCGCTGCTGCTGCATGGCGTTACCGGCTCGGGGAAGACCGAAATCTATTTGCAGGCCGTGGCCAAAGCGCTTGCCCAGGGTCGCGGCTCCATCGTGCTGGTGCCGGAAATTGCCCTTACGCCACAAACTGTGCGCCGCTTCCTGGGCCGCTTCCCCGAGCAAGTTGGTCTGATCCACTCGGAATTATCCGAGGGCGAGCGCTTCGACACCTGGCGGCGCGCCCGCGCCGGGCAGCTCAAGGTCATCGTTGGACCGCGTTCGGCGTTGTTTGCGCCGCTGCCCAATATTGGCTTGATTGTGGTGGACGAAGAGCACGACGATAGTTATTACGAGGGCGGCCAGGTGCCGCATTACCACGCCCGCAACTCAGCCGTAGCCTATGCAAGGCTGGCAGGAGCAGTTTGCCTGTTAGGGTCCGCCACCCCGGATGTAGGCAGCTACACGCATGCCCTGCAGGGCAATTGGCAGCTCTTGGAACTCCCCGCCCGCATCCTGGCGCACCGTGCCACAGCGGCGGCCCATCGCCAGCGGCTGGGGGCCAAAGCTAAATATCACCAAGTTGGCCCGGATACCCTGGCCCTCGAATTGCCGCTGGTGCGAATCGTGGATATGCGCACGGAGCTCAAGGCGGGAAACCGCTCCATTTTCAGCCGCGAGCTAAAACAAGGGCTGGCCGCTGTGCTTGCCAACGGTCAGCAAGCCATCCTATTCCTCAACCGGCGCGGCGCCGCCACCTATGTCTTCTGCCGTAACTGCGGCGAGGCGCTACGCTGTCCCAACTGCGACAACCCGCTGACTCAGCACTTGAAAGCCAAAGGGAACGATGGGGCCACTCGCCTGATCTGCCACCATTGCGGCTACACGCGCCTCTCCCCTAAGACCTGCCCCAACTGCGGCAGCAACCAGATCCGCCATTACGGCACAGGAACCGAAACCGTTGAAGAGGAGGTGCACGCCTTGTTCCCCAAGGCGCGCACCTTGCGCTGGGATCGCAGCAGCACTCGCACCAAGGGCGCTCACGAGCGCATCCTGCATACCTTCAGCCAGCAAGGCGCTGACATTCTGGTCGGCACCCAAATGCTGGCCAAGGGCCTGGACCTACCCTTAGTGACCCTGGTAGGCATGGTGTTGGCAGATGTGGGCCTAAACCTGCCGGATTACCGCGCCGCCGAACGCGTCTTTCAGGTGCTCACCCAGGTGGCTGGCCGCGCTGGGCGCAGCCCCTTGGGCGGCCAGGTCATATTGCAAACCTTCCAACCAGAGCATTACGCCATCCAAGCAGCCGCGGGGCATGATTACACTTCTTTTTACGCGGAGGAAAGTGCCCAACGGCGCAAGCTGCGTTATCCCCCCTACGCTCAATTGCTGCGCTTGGAATACGAAGACGCAGATGCCCATAAAGCCGAATTGGATGCCCGCCACATGGGCCAGACCTTGGAAAGATTGCTGGAAAAAGAGGGCCGCAGCGGCACCGAAATGATCGGGCCGGTACCCTGTTTCTACGCTCGCTTGAACCGCAAATATCGCTGGCAGATTTTATTGCGCGGCTCGGACCCAGCCTCGCTGATCCGCGGCACGAAGCTAGTTGGCTGGCGCGTGGAAGTCAACCCGCCCAATACTCTCTAGGCTCGCTATTTGCGAATTCTTTGATGCAATATACAATGCTGGTAACCCCGGATATGGGGCGCGAGGAGTATTTTGGCTTTACGTAGAGAACTGGTGACCTGGGATGAGGTCACCCGATTGATCGATCATCTGATCGTGCAATTCGAGCACGACTTCGAGGCCATGCTGGTCATCACGCGTGGCGGTATCGTGCCAGGTGGCATGCTGGCCGAGCGTATGGGCCTGCAAGAAATCCTGACCGCCGCGGTGAATTTTCCGGCCATGTTGGATAACCCGCGTGACAACATGCTGGTGTGGCCACAATTCCTGCAATTTCCCGATGACAACCTGCTGAGCGGTCGGCGCATCCTGGTGGTAGACGACGTGTGGGGTTCTGGGCGCACCAGTACGGCGGTGAAAAATCGCGTCTCGGCTGCCGGGGGCATGCCCTTCACCAGCGTGCTGCACTTTAACCCGTCGCGCAATTCATTCGGAAATACGCGCCCGGATTATTTCGCCGCCAGCACAGATGCCTATATTGTGTATCCCTGGGAACAGGAACCTACCGCGGGCCGGGCCCTGCGGGACTATTAAGCAGAAGGTGGCACTCGCTACTTCAGCATTCCAGAAAATTCTTTTCGCAGCTTGGCTACTTTGGGGGAAATAATCACGCGGCAATAACCCGCGTTGGGGTTCTTCTTGAAATAGTTGTGATGATAATCCTCGGCTTCGTAGAACGTCTCCAGCGGAGCAACTTCGGTGACGATGCCGCCGTCGAATTGGGGGTTTATCTTGGCAATAAAGTCTTGGGCTTGTTTTTTTTGCTCGTCAGTTGTGTAATAAATGGCCGAACGATATTGTGTGCCCGCATCGTTGCCCTGGTAGTTAAGCGTGGTGGGATCGTGCGCGGTGAAGAAGACCTTAAGCAAATCGTTATAAGAGATCACATCCGGGTCGAACTCGACCTGCACCACTTCAGCGTGGCCGGTCCTGCCGGTACAAACTTGCTCGTAGCTAGGTGAAGGCACAGTGCCTCCGGCATAACCGGGCAGCACATGAACTACGCCTTTCAAGTCCTGCATGGCCGCTTCAGTACACCAGAAACAGCCACCAGCAAATACCGCTTTTTCGCCGGCCATTAGGCTTCCACCTTTTGTTTGAAGCGCTCGTCTTCCTTCAATGTAAGCTTTAGTCCATCTACCAATGAAGTACGAGCCTTAAAGCCCAGTAACTTGGCCGCCAATTTGGTTTCAGCGCACATACGTGAAGCGCCCGGTTCAGTCCGCGGTGCCACCAGGATCTCGGCTTCGCTATCAGCTACATCCAAAATATCCTGGGCCAACTCCTGCATGCTGGTCTCCTGTCCGCTGCCAACATTAATGACCAGTTCGTTTACATGCGGGGCGGTGGCGGATGCAATCATGGCCCGCACCACATCGTGTACATAGATGAAATCGCGCGTTTGCAGGCCATCCCCGTGCACTACCAAAGAGCCGCCGCGCACAGCTTGGCGCAGCCAGTTGGGCACCACTGGCGGATGCGAGGGCGGCAAATGCTGGCCGGGGCCATAGGCATTGAAAATGCGCAGGCACACCGTTTCGATGCCCCACAGGGATCCTATGGTGCGTACATAATATTCGGCAGCCAGCTTAGAAACCGCGTATGGGGAGCGCGGGTTGGGCGATGCGTCTTCACGCAGCGGCTGCTCCTGCTGGTCTCCGTATACAGCTCCAGATGAAGCCAACACAACCCGGCGCACGCCCACGTCGCGCATGGCTTCCATCAAGCTAACCGTGCCGCCCACGTTCACGTCTGTATATTCACGCGGGTACAGCAGCGATTCGGCCACACGCACACGCGCCGCCAGGTGGTACACGCAGTCGATATCCTGCAGTAGGGTCCACAGCTTGGGGCGGTCATTCACATCCCCCCGCGTGAAATGCACATCTTCGAACAAAGCATCCGGATCGCCGCTGGACAAGTCGTCCAAGCCGCGCACCAAATGCCCTTCACGCGCCAACTGGTTAGCCAGGGCCGAGCCTAGAAAACCTGCCGCACCAGTAATCAGAAAATTCATGGGGAAAGGATTATAGCATTCAGCAAATGCTCATTTGACGGCGGGATATCCGCCCAGTATCATCCCGCCATGCGCCGAATTGCACTGGCCCTGATACTGCTGTTGCTCAGCCAGGTCGTCACATCCTCGCGGCTGAGCGGCCCTGGGACGGAAGCGGGAGCCCATTTCTACACTTGGAGAGACGAATTCGATTACATCTCCTGGGTGGCCAATGCGGCTTTGCTCAAGCTGGGCCAGTCCGCCCTGGGGGCGGAACGATATATCAACTCCGACGATCAAAGCCAACTGGTACGCAACTACATGTCCCTGGTGCGGAATATTCAGGATGGCGAGAGGCAGCTTAGCGACCTGTATGCCAACCCAGACCAGGTGTCCGTGCAGGGGCAAATCCAAGACTTGGATTCCCACCTGCAAGACCTTTACAAAAACCGAAGCCAACTGGCCCCGCTTGCAGAAAGCATTTTGCAAGACCAGGTCACCTCGATGTTTGCCGAATACGGCTTCACACAAGCCGGGCAGACTGTGCCGCCGCTGCAATTCCACAGCACACCGCTGCCCTGGGCTTTGATCGCCTCACCCCGCGACCGTATTGCCCAGGTGGACAATATTTCACTACGGACCGAACTCAACCTGGAAGACCACATTGCCATTGAAGACCAAGTAGCAAGGGGTCTAAATCTCTCGACGCTGGTTGTGCCGGTTGGAGGCATTGGCGTGTATCCCACCATGGTAGCCCAAACCAGCGACCTTAATTGGCTCACGCAGACCATCGCCCACGAATGGACGCACAATTACCTGACCCTGCGCCCCCTGGGGCTTTCGTATTACCAGAACCAGGACCTGACTACCATGAACGAAACCACCGCCAACATCGTGGGCAAAGAGATCGGGGCGGCCGTCATCACCCGTTACTATCCCGAGCTTGTCCAGCCGCCTCCGGCGCCAGCAGCTCAATCCCCTGAGCAAGCCCCCAGCCAGCCTCCCGCCTTCGATTTCCAGCAGGAAATGCACACCACCCGGGTGCATGTGGATGAATTGTTGGCTGATGGCAAGATCGACGAGGCCGAGTCTTACATGGAAATGCGCCGCCAATTCTTCTGGGACCACGGCTACGCCATCCGTAAACTAAATCAGGCCTATTTCGCTTTTTACGGAAGTTATGCGGATATCCCTGTGGGCGCCGCTGGCGAAGACCCCGTGGGTGCAGCCGTACGCGACTTGCGCGCCCAAAGCTCCACATTGATCCAGTTCGTGCATCGCATGGCCTGGCTTACATCCTTCGACGGTTTACAAAAAGTCTTAGCCGGCCTGGACAATGGGGACTAGCTCCTGTTGATACAATTACCGCCTAAATGAAGACCCACAATTACATATTGCTTTTTACGATTTCCGCGCTGCTTTCGGCCTGCGCCGGATCGGCTCCTGCTTCGATCGCCTCGGTCGAACCCACCTCGGAGCTAGCCGCCGCCTATCCCCCATCCAGTTGCACCGCGGTCAGTTCCGAGGAAGACCGCTCCAGCATCGTTGCCAACCTCCCCTTCGCTCCTGTGACTGATGCCGATTGGCAGCGCGGGCCGGCGGATGCCAGGATTACCATCGTCGAATACAGCGACTTCCAGTGCCCTTCCTGCGCCCAATTAGCCAGCGTGCTTAAGGAATTGCAGGACCGCTATCCCAACGATCTGCGTATCGTGTACCGCCATTTTCCGCTTTCCGGCACTGCCGACCAACCCCTGCACCAAAACGCAGCTTTGGCCATGCAGGCGGCGGAAGCGGCTGGGAGCCAGGGCCAATTTTGGGAAATGCACGACCAACTATTTTCGCGGCAGGCTGAATGGACCGCCATGAACCAGGATGACTTCAAAGTCTGGCTGGATGGCACCGCCCAGGGTCTCGGTTTGGACCTCAACCAATTCGACCAGGACGCATTTAGCGAGGCGGCGGCCGCCAAATCCCAGGCCGCCTGGCAAGACGGCTTGACCCTGAAGCTTCCCGGCACACCTTACGTGCTCATAAATGGGATACCCTACTATTCAGGGCCGCTGGATATCAATAGCATGGACAATATCGTTCAGGTCGAACTGCTCAGCGAGCGGCAATTCCATGCATGTCCGGAAATGACCCTAAACAAGGGCGCTAACTACACCGCAACATTGCACACCGAGAAGGGTGATATCGTTGTGCAGCTTTATCCCGATGTGGCTCCCATGGCGGTCAACAGCTTCATTTTCCTGGCCGAACATGGCTGGTACGACAACGTCACGTTCCACCGTGTCCTTCCCGGGTTCGTGGCACAAGCCGGTGACCCCACCGGAAGTGGTTACGGCGGCCCTGGGTATGCCTTTGCCATCGAGGTGAACACCAATGTAGTTTTCGACCGCGCTGGCCTGTTCGCCATGGCCAACTCGGGACCGACCTCCAACGGCAGCCAATTCTTTATCACCCTCAATCCAGAGCCACAGCTCAACGGCCAATACACCATCTTCGGCGAGGTAATCCAGGGCATGGATGTGGTGGAAAACCTCACCGCCCGGGATCCCTCCCAAAGCTCCGATCTACCGCCCGGGGATCGCATCCTTAACGTCACCATTGAGGAAAATTGAGCCTTAGGCCATCGCCCCAGCCTAAACCGTTTACGGACTGGTTTTCGCTGCTCCAATTCGGGCTGGGCGCCCTAGCCATTTCCCTGGTCTGGCTTTTGGCAGCCGCGGGCCTTTTGGGCAGCCTTCTGGACTCCCTTAATCCGAGTCTGCCCGGCATTCCCTTGATGGATAGCCTGGTTCCGCTAGCGGGTGTTTCCATTTTGGGAGCTCTCCTACTGCCTTCTACCTGGTTTGCGTTTCGCCGCCTGACGGGAAAACCCACCAGCGAGTTCCGTTTTCCCCGTACCCGTTTTTTTATGGCCATCCTCGCCATACCCGCTTTGCTGGAGCTGGAGCAATTGGCTTTAGATGCCGGGTACGGCGGGTTGGTCCTGGTGCTGCATCTTCTGGCTTCCCTCTTGGTGATTGGGTGGATTGTGTGGGTCGCCATTCGCGGGCTGCGGCCGGGTTCCGCTCAGCGCGCCTGGGGCGCGGTTGCCACTGGACTTACCGCCACTCCAGCCATTGCCTTCGTGCTGGAGGCCATTGTGGGAATTTTTCTTGTGGCGCTGCTGTCCATTTACGTTGGACTCAACCCGACCCTCAGTCACGCATTGGACTCCATGCGCAACACCATAACCAATTCGCAAATAGACAGCATCCAAAGTCTGTCCCCTTTCCTAAAAGATCCGGTCATCCTACTGTTTGCGTTTGCCGGCTTATCCATTTTCGTCCCCATGATTGAGGAACTGCTCAAACCTTTGGGTGTCTATCTGCTGTTAGGCAAGAACCTGACCGAAGCCCAGGGGTTTGCCCTGGGTGCCTTATGCGGAGCCGGATACGGCCTGGTGGAAAACCTGACGTTGAACACCGATCCCCAGACGCTGGTCCTGGGCACCATCGGGCGCTTCGGCGCCAGCGCCATGCACATCCTCACCACCGCCCTGGCCGGGTATGCGCTGGCGCGAGCTATGCATGCCAAACGATTTTGGCCTCTGGCCGGAACCTACGCCCTAAATGTTGGCCTGCACGGATTGTGGAACGGGCTGGTGCTGTTGAGCACAGCTGGGGTGGTAAGCCAGGCCGCCGGGCACAGCCTGATTCCGGCGCAATTCGTGTATATTGGGCCCGGACTACTGGTAGCGATGGCGCTGGGGTGCGTACTTTATTTGTTCAGGATTAATCGCAATCTGTTCGTTTCCACTTCCATTCAACCTCTGCAAACCCACTGACTCAAGGAGAACTCTGCTTCATGGACTTAATTCTCGCGGCTATTGACTTCATACTGCACCTGGATGTCCATCTGGCAGACATCATTGGCCAATATGGCCTCTGGACCTACCTGATCCTGTTCGTCATTATCTTTGTCGAAACGGGTTTAGTGGTTATCCCCTTCCTGCCCGGCGACTCTTTGATCTTCGCTGCCGCGGCGCTCTCCGGGCTGCACCCCGACGTGCTTAACCCCATCGCCATTTTCCTGCTTCTGAGCGTGGCAGCCATTGCCGGCGATAGTGTGAACTACGCTATCGGCCACGCCATTGGCCCGCGCGTGTTCCGGGAGGATGTGCGCTTCCTGAAACGCGAGTACCTGGACCGCACCCACGAATTCTACGAAAAATACGGGGGCAAGACCATCATCCTGGCGCGCTTTATGCCCATCATCCGCACATTTGCTCCTTTCGTGGCCGGCGTGGGCGCCATGACCTATGGCAAATTCATCGTTTACAACGTGATCGGTGGTGTAGCCTGGGTTGCCTTGTTTACCACACTGGGATTTTTCTTTGGCAATATTCCCGCCGTCCAGCACAATTTCACTCTGGTGATTTTGGCCATCATCTTCCTGTCTGTGCTGCCCCCCATCTACGAAGTGCTGCGCGGCCGTAGTAAGCCTAAGCAGGCTGCCGCGGACTGACCGCCAATCAAGACGGGCCACACAGTGGCCCGTCTTTGTTTCACCTTTATGGAAGCAGCACTAAGTGTGCTTCTGCCGCCGCCTGGATGGCGTCCGGGTCCCAGTGCATAGGCAGGTACTGGATATTGGCCCATGGCTGCGCCATATCGATGTAGTGTGGGGCGTAAGCGTGCCCAGATTCCCCCGTGATGGTTATCTGCAGCGAATCCTCCCAGTTGCCCAGATCCATGATGCTGCGCTTGGAAGGCAGGCTGGTCACATCGAAGGTGCCCGTGGCCGCGTTCCAGTTGGTGGCATTGACAATAGAACTGCCGCCCGAAACCGGGAAGGGCCCGCGGTTGAACAGGCCGTTGATGACCGGGAAACTGCTCATTACCTCGTTCTCGAAAGTGATGCCGTGGATATCTCCCCAGGCCCATTTAGCCGGGTCGTTCCCCAGTTTTTGTTTGAGCTCAGTCACCGCGGCTTCGAACGAAGAGGTTAGGATGTCGTCGCGGGTTTCTACCTGGCTGGTGGTGATGTCGTCCCAGTAAGCATTGGTCGGGTCGCCAAGCAGGTTTACTACCACGCCGTTCCAGGTGGAACCGCCTCCCGGCCAGTAGTCCTGGGGCAGCTCATCGTGGAAGGTGGCCGCCAGCAGGTCTTTCCAGAAGGCATTGAACAAAGCGGCCTGAGCGGAATCAGCGGTTTGGCTGCCATCCCAGGCCAGTAGCTGGTCGCGCAGGTCGGCCGCCTGGCTGTCAGAGAAATTCAGCTCCTTCAGAGCAGGAATGATCTGCAGTGCGCCCAGGTTCACATCGTCGCCCTGCATTTTTTGGTAGTAGGCCACGTCGATCGGCCCAGGGGCAGCCTGGATCAGGTCCTGGATGCGCTGGGCGCGGTAACCGTAATCCCAGATATCGGATATGTGATACGGGTAGGCATCGCTGACGATCTGATTGTTTGCCGCCACAATGTACCCGGAAGTCGGGTTCAATCCATAGGGCAGCTGGTCGAAGGGGATATATCCCTGCCAGTCATATTGGTCCGTCCAGCCGGGCATTGGATAGTTGCCGCTGTCTCCCTCAACGCGCATAGGGATATGGCCCGGGGTCTGGTAGCCAATGTTGCCGTCCACGTCCGCGTACAGCAGGTTTTGGGCAGGCACCACGAACTGGCTGGCCGCCTGGCGAAACTCGTCGAAGTTCTGCGCCCGGTTGATCTTAAGGATGGATTGGAAGGTGTTGCCCGGCTCCAGCGCCGTCCAGTGCAAGGCAATGGCGTAGTTGTCGGGCAGGTCCATGCCGGAGGTCTGATTGAAATCAGCCAGGTCGCCGAAGGTGTCGGAGATGATGGGACCAAACTGGGTAATACGCACCGGCATTTTTACGGTGTCTCCACCAGCCACAGTGATGTCCTCTTCGAGAGTGGTCATGTCCACCCACTGGCCGTTCATTTCATACTGATTCTCGTTATCGGGATTGACTTTGATGATATACAAGTCCATCACGTCCGCGCCCACGTTGGTCAGCCCCCAGGCGATGCGGGCGTTGTGGCCGATAACGATACCCGGCGCACCCACAAAAGAAACGCCTACCGCGTCGAAATCGCAATTGGGTCCCTTGGGCGCACAGTGCAAACCGATCTGGTACCAGATGGACGGCATGCTGGCGCTCAGGTGTGGGTCATTAGCCAACAGAGGTGCCCCGCTGGCGGTTAACGTCCCGGACACCACCCAGCTATTAGAGCCCAGCTCGGCGGTCGGCTCGCCGCCCAGCAGATTATCCACCTTGGCCACCTGGCCGCCCAGGCTGGCAAACAGCGGCTCCACCGCCGCAGGCACGCTGGCCGCGGTCGCCGGCAGGGAGGCGGACGCGTCGGGGAATTGGTAATCGGGCAGGATCAGGGGATGGCTGCTGTCGTAGCCGGGGAAAAGTTCCTCGATGCGATCGGCAGGAAGCGTCTTGGAAAGGATGGCGCGCTCAATCTCGTTATCCATGTTGTCGCGCAGGTCCCAGGCCATGGCTTTGGCCCAGGTGAGTGTGTTCAGTGGCTGCCAGGGCGCCGGTTTGTATCCGCTGTTGAGCAAGCCCAAGAATAGGTATTCAAGGCTAAGCTGCGTGCCTTCATGGTCAGCTAGATAAGCGTTGACCCCGTCGGCATAAGCCTGCAGCATGTCGCGCGTCTGCGCGTCCAGCAGGTCCAGTTCCTGGCGGGCCACGCGTTCCCAGCCCACGGTGCGCAGGAACTGGTCAGTATCCAGGGTATTGCTGCCCAGCATCTCCGACAGGCGCCCGGAGCCCACATGGCGCTGGAAATCCATCTGCCAGAAGCGATCCTGGGCGTGCACGTAGCCCTCGGCGAAGAACAGATCATGGTCGCTGGAGGCAAAGATCTGCGGGATGCCGCCCTCGTCGCGATAAACGTCAACCTGACCGTTCAAACCACTCAGGTGGATCTCGCCATCCGTCTGCGGATAGGAGTCGTCAACTGAAAGCCACACATAGGCCACTGCGGCCAACACGACCAGCACGATGAGACCTAGCAAACCGAGCAGGATACGACCAAGAATACGCATGAAATCTCCTGTATAAGAGCGAAAGGAATGGGAATTACTGAATTATAAACCCCGGTTAATTGCCTAAGTTATCTCCATTACGTGGCCACCACAAAAGCGATAGCGTGCAAATGGGTGTGGCTGAGGCTGATAGCCCAATGGCTAACACCGCGCTCTGCGGCCAGTCGCTTAGCCTCCCCGTATAGGGTCAGCACCGGCTCGCGCGCGGGGCCGCGCAAGATCTCGATCTCCAACCAGCTAACCGGGCCGATACCGGTTGCTAAGGCTTTAGCCACCGCTTCTTTGCCGGCGAAACGCGCCGCCAGCGAGGGCAGGTTGCCGTGCAACTGTTCGATCTCTTTGGGCGTGTACACGCGGCGCAGGAAACGGTCGCCGTGCCGCACCAGGGCGGCCTCCAGGCGCTGCACTTCCATTAGATCCACGCCAGTCAACAACTGAGCCATCAACCCGCCTTGGTGGATGGGCCGGCCACGGCCACGGCCATCTGGTCCAGGTGCAAATAATGTTGGGCGGCTTCGCGCACCTGTTCGCGGGTGACGGCGCGCACCTGCTCGGGATAATGGCGGTAATAGTCCATACCCAATTGATAGCGTTCCATATTGAGGATGGCTTCCGCCACCCCACCGTTGCTCTCCAGCGACAGCGGCATGCTGCCAATAAAGTTGGATTGGCTGTCGCTCAATTCTTCTTCCGTGACCAGCTCGCTGGTGAAGCGTTCCAGTTCTTCGAAGATCAAGTCAACCGCCTTTTTCTCGTTGGCCGGGTTGACCCCCGCCGCCACTTCCCAGGCGCCGGGACCCACCCCGCCGCCCAGGTTGCTGTAAGCGTAATAAGCCAGTCCTGCTTTTTCGCGCACCGAATCCCCAATGCGTCCCATCAAGCCGAAGCGTCCCAGGATGCTGTTGCCCAGGTTGGCCGCCATGTAATCCGCAGCATAGCGCGAGGGGCCGGCGGTGCCCACAATCAGGTCGCTTTGGCTCTTGCCGGGGATCTCGTGGCGCTTGGAAATGCGTTCCGGCAATGGGACCCATTCCGGCAATTCAGGCGCAGAGCGCTGATCAGGGTTTACCCAATCTTCTAAAGCGGCGCGCACTTGCTCGACAGCCTGCTCTGCGTTGACTCCGCCCACCACCGCCACCACCATATTATGCGGGCCGTACACGCTGCGATGGAACTCCACCAGGTCGTCCACGCTGATGGCGCCGATGGTCTCCGGGTTGCCTTCTTCCGGTCGGGCGTAAGGGTGCTGGCGATAGACCATCTCGTCAAAGATCAACGAAGCCATATCGCGCGTATCCTGGGCGCGCAGCGCCAGCCCGGTGAGCAGTTGGGCGCGCAATTTCTGCACCTGGTCTGCCGGGAAGGTGGGGGCACGCAGCCCTTGGTTGAGGATATCCAGCAGCAAAGGCAGGTCTTCAGCCAGCGACTTGCCGCCAAAACTGGCGGTGTGCGTACCGCTGTTGAACCCGAAGCCGGCGCCCACGGATTCCAGCGAATCGTAGATAGCCTGGAATTCGCGTTTTGGCCGTGCCGCGCATCAATCCATCTGCAACAAAGTCGGCCAAACCCAATTTGTCGTCCGCGTCGAACAAACTGCCGGCCGGCAGGTAGCCGCTCAAGGTCACCGCCTGGCTATTGGGGTTCTCGCGCGCCAGGACGATGATGCCGTTCTTTAACTCAACGCGGGTAACGTCGTCCGAACCGGGGATGGAGGAACGTGACAGGGCCGCGCTCATGTCAATCCTCCATTTCGGGACTGCCATCTGGCTGGTAAACGCCTAACACGCGCCGCTCGGGTCGCAAGTAGGTCTGGGCGGCGCGCTGCACATCGGCGGGCGTTACCGCCGCCAGACGCTCCAAATAGGTTTCAAACCAATTGTAGGTATCAAAAATCTCGGCAAAACCCAGCCAAAACGCCTGGTTGGTGATGCTCTCGCTGCCATAGGCGAACAGCGCCTTGGCCTGTTTGACCGCCCGGGCCAACTCGGCGGCTTTTGGCGGGGTGTCCTGCAAACGAGCGATCTCCTCGTCCAGAGCGGCGATAGCTTCTTCCGGCTTGCGCTCGGGATGCACCACAATAGTTATGTCATACAGGAAGGGATCGATGGTGGCCTGCAATCCCCCGCTTACCCCCACGGCCAACTCTTTCTCCACCAGCCGTTGGTACAAGCGCGAGGTCTTGTTGGAGATGCCGCCGCTGAATATGTTGAGGTTACTGGGGCCAGCCAACAAGCTGTCGGCCACGCTGAGCGCAAAGAAATCCGGGTCCTTGGCCCGCACGGAGCGATACGACGCCTTCACGAACACGGTTTCGCCCGGGCCTTTGGTGACCACGCGTCGCTCCTCCTGCGGCTCGGGTTCCTCCTCGGCCACACGGGCAGGGTCATGGCCGCGGGGGATTTTTCCATAAAGTTCGCCGATACGCGCCAGCATTTGCCGGTTGTCGAAATCCCCGGCCATCGCCAGGATGGCATTGTTGGGGACGTAAAAGCGCTTGTAATGGTTGTACAGGTCGTCCCGGGACATGTTTTCCAGGTCCTTTTGCCGTCCGATGACTTCGTGCTTGTAGGGATGCTTATCGAAGGCGGCTTCCTGCACATCCTCGTCCAGGCGGAACATTGGGTTGTTCTCGTTGCCCTGGCGCTCCGAGATGATCACGGTGCGTTCAGAGTCCACTTCCTGCTGATCGAAGTTGCTATTTGCCAGGCGGTCAGCCTCCAGGCGCAGCCCCAGGTCGATCTTATCCGCGGGCATGCTTTCAAAATAAGCCGTCCAATCAATGTAGGTCATAGCGTTCCAGAAGCCGCCATCCCGAGAAATCTCTTTATCCAGTTTGCCCGCCGGGAACAGAGGTGTGCCCTTGAACTGCATGTGCTCCACCCAATGAGAGGCGCCGGTGAGGCCGTCAGGTTCATCCCGCGAACCGGCGCGCACCCATAACCAATGGCTGATGATAGGTGTGGTGTGGATTTCTTTGAGCAGGACTTTAAGTCCGTTATCCAGTGTAGTTTTTAGGACATTCATAACTTAGCAATCTCGGGAAAACGCCACAAACTATAGCACAGTGCTTGTCATTTTTGGTAGGCGAACCTGACAACCTGGTCTTTGACGCGCTGCGGGTTCGGTCGACGAGCGATTTACGATACAATCCCAAGGGTTCTAAACAGGAAGAAGAAGATGACAGAAAAAGATCTTTCAAAATACAACGTAGCCGTGCTAGGCGCCGGGCCGGCGGGCTTGTTCGCCGCCCGTGAATTGGCCAACGCCGGTGTAAATGTAGCCCTGGTCAACCGAGATATCAAAGCAGGTGGCCTGGCCGAATATGGCATATACCCCGACAAATACAAAATGAAGGATGGCCTGCGCCGCCAATTTCACCAGATCCTGGAGCTGCCCAATATCGAATATCTGGGCAACCTCGAAGTCAGCCAGGAAGGTGAACTCGATCTGGCCACCTTGCAAGATATGGGCTTTGATGCTGTGCTGGTTGCCGTGGGCGCCCAGGGCACCAAGACCTTGGGGTTGCCCGGCGAAGAACTGCAAGGCGTATACCACGCCAAGGATTTGGTTTACCACTACAACCACTTGCCGCCTTTCAGCCAGGAAAAATTTCCCATGGGCAGGCGCGTGGTTTGCATCGGCGTCGGAAATGTGATGCTGGATATTGCCCACTGGACGGTGTGCGAGCTTAAGCTGGATGAGCTGATCGCCATAGCCCGCCGCGGTCCCGCCGAAGTGAAATTCACCAAAAAAGAAATGGAAACCGTGGCCCGCAATCTGGACCTAACCGCCCTGGACGCTGAGATCGAGCGTTGCACGCCGGCCATGAAGGTGGTTGGGCAGGACCCGGGGGCCGCCAGGGCTTTCATTACCGCAGCCCTGGAGCACGCCGAGGACAAGGTTTCCGATACGCGTTTCACCTTGCAGTTCTTGTCGTCTCCAAACAAGATCCTGGGCGACGAAAAGGGCCGTGTGCGCGCCCTGGAAGTGGAAGATACTTCGCTCGAACTGCGCACAGATGGCAGCACTAAGTCTGTTGACCTGGGCACATTCCGCGAAATCCCCTGCGATACCGTGGTGTTCTGTATTGGTGATCGGGTCAACTCGACCTTTGGGCTCCCACTGGATAAGTGGGGCAATTTTGCCAAGAACCCCAAGCCGCTCTACCCGGAAGAGGAGACCTCTTACGAGGCCTACGACCCGGAGACCGAAAAGCCCCTCACCGGCCTGTTCGTAGCTGGGTGGGCGCGCGAAGCCAGTACCGGACTGGTGGGCGTCGCCCGCAAAGACGGCACCAACGCCGCCCATGCTGTGCTGGCTTATCTGGACGGAACTGAAGCCAAGGGACAGGACGCGCTAAGCACACTGACCAGCAGATCTCAAGGGCTGAAAAACCCTGTGATCGACAAGCGCGACCTGCTGAAACTTGAAAGCGAAGAAACCGCCAAAGCTGCAGAACTCAAACTGCCTGAATTCAAATTCGACAGCAACGCCGACATGTTAGCCGCCATTGGGAAAATGGCAGAGCACGCCATCTAGTATCAATTCACCGTCAAAAAAAGGCGCATGCCCATGCGCCTTTTTTATTACACATTCGGGCTCAAATCATTTAGAGTTGCGGCGGGGTTTTCCCTCGGAAGGAGCGGGCTTACCCAAATTCAAGCGCGCCCACCATGGGGACATCATTACAAAACCGACGATGATGACTATCTCGCCGATCAATACGCCCAATCCCTGCCAATAGCCAAAGAACGGAACCGACGGCAGCGGCCGCGTGCCCAAACCGAAGACATCCGCCAAGGCCGAAACCATGGCGATCACGTAACCAGTTCCCACGAAGCGAGCACCAAATTCGGCGATCACCAGCTTTTCGCGGTCGCGCCATAGCGCTTCCATGGTCAGATATCCGCCGAAAGTCAACAAACCCAGGCCGCCAATAAATACTTCAATCTGGATCACGCCCACCACGGGGCTGCGGTCCAAGCCAAACCAGCCGGGTTCAGCGCCCAGCGAAAACAGCAGCAGGCCGACTAGCGCTATGCCAATCCCCACGCGTTTACGCAGGCGCCGGCTGCTGGTAGGAAGGGCCGCCATGTTATTAGCCATAGGGAGCAATTGTAATGGATGCTGATTTTGATTGCGAAGGGTCCAGGCTGCTCACGGGACACTTGGCCCAGGTTGTCAGACAGATTGATGACATTAGTCCCTAAAACTAATTTTGAGACAGCGATATAAAATGCGCGTAAACAAAACCTGAAATTCCTCCATCTTCTACTCCTCCGAAACAACCGGCCGCCTTATGGGCGGCCGGTTGACATAGACAGCTGGGTTTCCAAATAGCAACCTACTAAGCGGAGAATGCGAAGGCGGCTTTGAGGATACCTTGCGAGCCCTTTTGGGCCAGATCGCCTAAGGCCTTTTTGTAATCTCCCAGCGCATATTTGCGGCTCACCATCCAACCCAGGTCGACTTTGCCCTTAGCCATCAGTTCGATGGCCAGGTCGAACGTTTTCCAGGTCTTGCCTTGGAAATGTTCAGCATGGTTGTATTCGGTGGTCGAAAGGATGCGCAATTCCTGGGAGAAAATGGCCGACCAGTCGATGCCCTTGGCCTGTCCAGGCACCCCCACCAGCACCACCGTCCCGCCGCGCCGCGCCAAGCGGTTGGCGTCGTCCAGCGAATGATCGTTTCCGGTACATTCGTACACCCTGTTGACCCCGCCCTCGACTACACGCTTGCCCAGCACTGGGTTGAGCAACGTAGCGCCGGTCAACTCGGCCACCCACGCGTACAGATCGCCGCCGCGCAGCACCTGGCTGGCGCCCAGTCGCTGGGCCGCCTCGGCTTGGTGCGGGTAGCGCGCCGAGATCAGAATGCGCGCCTTGCTGCCCAGGGCACGCAGGGCCGCCAGGGTTACCAGGCCAATTGTGCCGGCGCCCAGGATCAGCACGGTTTCATCGTCCTTGGGCAGTTCCACCAGGGCGGCGTGTAATCCACACGCGAAAGGCTCGATCATCAATGCGTTCTCATCACTAAGCGCATCCGGCACGGCAAATAGCTGGCTTTGGTGGGCCACGAAGCTTTCGCTCCACGATCCGCCTGTGTCGCGGCAGGAGCCGATGAACAGGCCGGGGGCCAGCACCCCCTCGCGGCGTCGCAGGCAGCGATTGGTCTCGCCGCGCTGGCAATATTCACACCAATCTTTCTTGGCAAAACCGCGCGGTGCGCACCATAAGGTGGGCTCGACCACCACGCGTTGCCCAAGTTTGAAGCCCTTGACCTTGGCTCCTAGTTCAGCGATGCTGCCGACCTGCTCGTGGCCGAAGGTGAATGGGAAAGCGCTAAATGGCGAATAATAGGGGCTGGTCTTAAGGTAAATAGTGCCCAGATCGGTGCCGCAGATGCCGGCCAGGCGAGTTTGAATGCGCGCCCAGTCCGGGCCGGGCAGCGCAGGCTCGGGTACCTTGCGTAGCACGGTGCAGGAGGCGCCGCTCCACAACAGGGCCGGGAACCAGCGTCCTAGGGCCAGGCCTAGGGCGTAGCGAGGGTACGTGAAGTTGAATTGGACAGCTTTCACAGTCAGATTATATGCCAAGCTATTCTGCACCGTGCCTGCGGCCGGGGCTGCTGAACTACTGGCGTCATTCTAGAGCCGCGGCTTGGTGGCGTTGATGCTGTTGATCTGCCAATTGCTCACTGGCGAGCAGTGCTTCAGGCTAAGCCGATGACATTCCTCTGACCTTTCTCCAATACGATTCACATCTTCGCCCCTTAAGCTTAGAGTGCGCTCTTGCGCAAGGATTCATTTTACAGATTGGATGAAGATTATGAACTTAGACAAATACACACAGAAATCTCAGGAGGCTATGCTGGACGCCCAGCGATTGGCCGAAGAATACCACCACCAGGCCATCGAGCCTGCTCACTTGCTCCTGGCGCTGCTGCGCCAGGAGCAGGGCGTTGTGCCTGCCATCGTGACCCAGGTGGCTGGCAGCCCGGACGCTCTGCGTAAGGAACTGGAAACCGACCTGGAAGGTCGCCCCCAGATCCATGGCAGCAACGTACAGGTCAGCTTGTCGCGGCCCGCTAGTGAAGTACTGGCCGCCGCCGAAAAGCTGGCCAAGGGCATGGGCGACGAATACGTCTCTACCGAGCACCTGTTGCTGGCACTCACCGAAAGCGCCGAAGGCAAGCGCCTGGAGCAATTCGGTCTGGATAAGAACGCTACCCTGCAAGCCGTCTCGAAGATCCGCGGCTCGCAACGCGTCAGTTCGCAAAACCCCGAAGGCACTTACCAATCGCTGGAGAAATATGGCCGCGACCTGACCGCTTTGGCGCGGCGCGGCAAGCTGGACCCGGTGATCGGCCGCGATGAAGAGATCCGCCGCATGGTGCAGATCCTCTCACGCCGTACCAAGAACAATCCGGCGCTGATCGGTGAACCTGGCGTGGGCAAGACCGCCATTGTGGAAGGGCTGGCCATCCGCATGGTCAACGGCGACGTGCCCGAAGGCCTCAAACGCAAGCGCCTGGTGCAGTTGGACATGGGCGCCCTGGTGGCTGGCGCCAAATACCGCGGTGAATTTGAGGAACGCCTCAAGGCGGTGCTCAAAGAGATCACCGAATCAGCCGGCGAAGTGCTGCTCTTTCTGGATGAATTGCACACTGTGATCGGCGCCGGCGCAGCGGAGGGCGCCATGGACGCCGGCAACATGCTCAAGCCCATGCTGGCGCGCGGCGAACTGCATATGATTGGCGCCACCACACTGGACGAGTACCGCAAATACATCGAAAAGGACCCGGCGCTGGAGCGCCGTTTCCAGCCTATCCTGGTGGAAGAGCCAACGGTGGAAGACACCATCAGCATTTTGCGCGGCTTGAAAGAGCGCTACGAAGTGTTCCATGGCGTGCGCATCACCGACCCGGCGGTCATCGCCGCCGCCACGCTCTCGCACCGTTATGTCAGTGACCGCCAGTTGCCTGATAAGGCCATTGACCTGATCGACGAGGCCGCCGCCCGCCTGCGCACCGAGATTGACTCCAAACCGCAGGAACTGGACGCCATTGACCGACAGATCATGCAGATGGAGATCGAGCGCGAGGCTCTCAAGAGAGAAAAAGACCGACCCTCCAAGAACTCGCTTGGAAAGCCTGGAAAAGGAACTGGCCGACTTGCAGGAGCGGGCCAAGAAATTGCACACCACCTGGGAGACCGAGAAGCAGGCCATCACCGAGCGGCGCCAGGTCAAGGAGCAGATCGAAGCCACTCGCGTAGAGATCGACCGTGCCGAGCGCAATGTGGAGCTGGAAAAGGCTGCCCGCCTGCGTTATGAGACCCTGCGCGCCCTGGAGGACCAGCTCGCTGAAAAGGAGCGCCGGCTTAAGGAAATCCAAAGCGGCGGTTCATTGTTGAAAGAGGAAGTCGATGCCGAAGAGGTAGCTGAAGTAGTCTCGCGCTGGACCGGCATCCCGGTCTCGCGGCTGATGGAGGGCGAGACGGAGAAGTTACTGCGCCTGGAAGACGAGTTGCATAAGCGCGTCGTTGGCCAGGACGAAGCCGTGCGCCGTGTGGCCAATGCCGTCCGGCGGGCGCGTGCTGGCCTGCAAGACCCTAACCGGCCGATTGGCTCATTCATTTTCCTTGGTCCCACCGGCGTGGGCAAGACCGAGCTAGCCCGTTCTCTGGCTAACTTCCTGTTCAACGACGCCGACGCCATGGTTCGCGTAGATATGAGCGAATACCAGGAACGCCACACCGTCGCGCGCCTGATTGGCGCCCCGCCAGGCTACGTTGGCTACGACGAGGGCGGCCAGCTCACCGAAGCGGTGCGCCGCCGCCCATATAGCGTGGTGCTGCTGGATGAAATTGAAAAGGCTCACCCGGATGTGTTTAACACACTGCTGCAGGTGCTGGATGAAGGCCGCCTGACCGACGGTCAGGGCCGCACCGTGGATTTCCGCAATACAGTGATCATCATGACCAGCAACCTGGGCACTGAGCTGTGGCAGGACGCTTCTGCCAAAGTGACCCGTGAGCAGATCATGGCCGTACTGCAAAAACATTTCCGCCCGGAATTCCTCAACCGTGTGGATGACGTGGTGGTGTTTCACCAGTTGACCCGCGAGCAGTTGAGCGAAGTGGTCGCCATCCAACTGGATCGGCTGGCCCAACGCCTGGCCGAACGCGAGCTGACGCTGGAAGTCAGCCCTGAGGCCCGGCAATACCTTGCCGAGGTCGGCTACGACCCGCAGTTCGGCGCCCGCCCGCTGAAGCGCGCCATCCAGCGCGAGCTGGAGGACCCGCTGGCTGAGCGGATTCTCGCCGGCGACTTCGTCGGCGCCAAGCAGATCCGCGTGGACAAAGGCAAGGCCGGTTTGGAGTTCAAAGGGGTCGGTGTCGCCGAGAAAGCCTAACAAAAAGGCGCTCCCGAACGGGGAGCGCTTTTGTATCAGCCTGTTGCCGGCGCAACCGCGCCAAAACCCTGAAAAAGAACCATGGCGGCGGGGAATTTCCAAGTAAAATGACCACTTCTTTTCGCCAAAAATAATGTAAAAGGGAACCCAATGAACACGACTTCACGGTTTCTCACCTATGCGCTGGCTGGGCTGTATGCGGTGCTGGGCGCCTGGCTGTTCCTGGACAGCGCCGGCGCCGCAACCGGCTTCGCCTGGAAAGTATCCCCCTTCCAGGCCATGACTATCGGCGGCTGGTGCCTGGGCAACGGCTGGCTGGCCTTCAGCAGCGCTCGCCGCTGGCGCTGGCCGCTGGTCTCTGGCTCGCTGGTGTATCTGTGGCTGTTTGGCGTGCTGGAAAGCCTGGTGCTGCTGGCCTTCATCAGCAAGCTGGTGCTGGCCACCCCGCTGGCCTGGCTGTATGTCGTCACCCTGGGCCTGAATGTGCTCCTGGCAGTCTGGGGCGCAGCCTGGCTGCTAGGCAAAGGGAAGCCGAAGGCGCAGCCCAAAGCGCGGCCAGTGCCCAAGCTCCCTGTTTGGGGCTTCCTGGTCTTCGCCTCACTCTTGGGGCTGTACGGGTTATTGGCCCCGCCCGACGGCCCGGCCCTGAACGCGGGCATCTTCCCGGAAGTGCTGGGCGCCTTTACCTTGCGCGCCTTCGGTGCTTTCTACCTATCGCTGGGCTTGGCTGCCGCTATGCTGCTCATCCCACCCACGGATATCAATCGCGCCGCCCATTACGCCTCTTCGGCCATGGGCATTATTGTGTTTATCAGCATTGCCTTCATTGTTTACTGGTCGCTGTTCGATTTTGGAGCGCATCCCTTCCAGTGGCTGTACCCCGGCGCCTATATCTTCATCGGTGTCCCGCTGTTTTTCGCCCTGCTCAGGCTGGGCACAGGAGAAACAAAATAGGGCGGAGTTCCTCAGTCAGGATGAGTCTGCCCCCGCCCTTTCTCGGTATACATGCTTTGGTCGGCGGCTTCGATCAGTTTCTCGAAATCGTCTTTGCCTGGGTCCCCAGTCGCCCATCCGACACTCAGGGAAAGGGGGTATTCCCGGCCCTGGTTTTTAGCGAAGCGCTTCAAATTCGCTTTAATCCGCTTAACCAGTTTATCGGGATGGCTTTGCTCCACTTCAAGTACCAGCACCATGAACTCGTCCCCGCCCCAGCGGGCGATCACGTCTGATTCGCGCACGGATTGCTGCAAGACTGTGGCTATGTCCTGGAGGTATTGATCTCCGGTCGAATGCCCATATTGATCATTGATCTCCTTGAGCCGATCGACATCCACCATCATCAAGACGAGGTGGGCGTCGCTTCGCTTGGCCAGCGCCCGCAATTTGCCGCCCACCTCATGAAAACCGCGGCGATTGAGCAAGCCGGTGAGTTGATCGGTTATGGAAAGGACGGTAAGTCGCTCGTTCAAGCTCTTCTGCGTGCTCACGTCTCGAATTGCGCAGACGATCAGCGGGCCTTCTGCGGTGTCCAGCGGGCTTAGCCCAATTTCAACCGGGATGTCCCGTCCATCCTTGTGCACGGCATACAGGTCCAGCCCGGAGGCCATCGGGCGAATGTAGGGGTTACGGTGATAGCGCTGGCGCATATCGATGTGGGCCCGGCGGGCGCTTTGCGGGACCAGCCTTTCCAAAGACTCTCCCAGGAGTTCGTCACGCGAATAACCAAGCAGTTCCTCTGTCTGTGAATTGACCAGCTGGATAGAGCCTTTTTGGTCCACCACCAGGATCGCATCGGGCGCCGCTTCCAGGAAGCCTCGAAACAGGGCTTCGGATTGCCGCTGCTGGGTCACGTCCCGGATGGCGGCGATCACCAGGTCGTCGCCATGCTTGACCTTGAGCGGGCTAAGGCTCACCTCCACGGGGAATTCTTGTCCATCGGCGGTAAGCGCATACAGTTGCAGACCCAGGCCCATGGGGCGGGTATTGGGGTGCTTCACAAAGTCCCCACGGTGCGCCTTGTGCGCTTTACGAAAACGCCTGGGCAGCACGGTTTCCACTGGCTTGCCCAGTACTTTCACCGCGCTTATCTTAAAAAGTTTTTCAAATTGTGAATTGACAAGGACTATGTTCCCTTTTTTGTCGGCGATCACAATAGCGTCCGGAACCAACTCTATGAGTTGGGCAGCATCCACACCAGGCAGGACCGTCACTGATTTAGGCGAGCTCATATCAAAACCAAAACAGGAGTAGCTTCCTCAAATGAAGCAACTCCTGCCTTGGAATGATAGTCGATGTCCCAATTTCTTGCAGGCGCTCACACGGGTATTTCACTCGCCCTTGGTGATATCCTCCCTGGCCCGAGCGATGAACTGCTCCACCGGGATCGCCCCCAGGTCCTCGCCGGAACGCAGGCGCAGCGCCACGGCGCCGGCCTCCATTTCCTTGTCGCCCATCACCAGCATGTAGGGCACTTTCTGCCCCTGGGCATCGCGGATCTTGGCGCTCATGCGGTCGCTGCCATCGTTGACCTCCACGCGCAGCCCGGCCGCCTTCAGCTGCCCCGCCACTTCGTGGGCGTAGGCATTGTGTCGGTCGGCGATGGGGATCAGCACCGCCTGCACCGGCGCCAGCCACACTGGGAACGCGCCGGCGTAGTGCTCGATGAGCACCCCCAGGAAGCGCTCCGTGGAGCCGGTGACGGCGCGGTGGATGACCACCGGCGTGTGCTCCTGGTTGTCCTCGCCGATGTAGCTCAGGCCCAGTCGCGCCGGCTGGATGAAGTCCACCTGGATGGTCGAAAGCTGCCAGTCGCGCCCCAGCACATCCCGGGCGATGAAGTCGGCCTTGGGGCCGTAGAAGGCCGCTTCGCCGTAGGCCTCGGTGTAATCGACCTTGTTCTTATCCAGCGCAGCGCGCAGGGCGGCCTCAGCCTTCTCCCATTTCTCGGGGTCATCCACGAACTTGCCCCCTTCGCCGCGCAGCGACAGATCGACGCGGTAGTCGTTGAACTTGTAGCGGTCCAGCACTTCGCGGATCAGGTTGAGCGCCAGGGTGAACTCCTGCTCGATCTGCTCCTCGGTGCAGAAGATGTGGCAATCGTCCTGCGTGACGGCGCGCACCCGCGTCAGGCCATTGAGTTCGCCCGTCTTTTCGTAGCGATACAGGGTGGCGAACTCGCCAAAGCGCAGCGGCAGCTCGCGGTACGAATGCAGCCCCATCTCTTTGTACAGCGTCATGTGGCTGGGGCAGTTCATGGGCTTCAGCCGGTAGCGCACATTGTCGCCTTCCATCGGCGGGTACATCGAGTCTACGTAATTCTCTAAATGGCCGGACTTGGCATACAGTTCCTCTTTCACCAGGTGCCCGGTCCACACATGCTGGTATCCGTAGCGCGTCTGCGTTTCGCGCACGTAGCTCTTCCATCACATGGCGCAGCATCTCGCCCTTGGGCGTGAACAGCGGGATGCCGGGCCCGATGTCGTCCGAGAAATGGAAGAGGCCTAGCTCCTTGCCCAGCTTACGGTGGTCGCGCTTCCTGGCCTCCTCCTGGCGCCACAGGTACTCTTCGAGTTCCTGCGGCGTCTCCCAGGCCGTGCCGTAGATGCGCTGCAGCTGCTTGTTGTGCTCGTCGCCGCGCCAGTAGGCCCCGGCGATGCTCATCAGCTTGAACGCCTCCGGGTTGACCTGCCCCGTGGATTTGACGTGCGGCCCGCGGCACAGGTCCGTGAAGCTGTCCTGCGTGTAGAACGAGATCTCCGGCTTTTCCTTGAGCGGCTCGCCGTTCTCGTCCACGCCCCCGGCTTCCAGACCCTCAATCAGCTCCAGCTTGTAGGGCTGGCTCCTTGAACTGCTTCTTGGCCTGCGCCGCCGAGACGACTTCCTTCTTGAACGCAAAGTCCTTGCCAATGATCTCGCGCATGCGCTTTTCGATCACGGGGAAATCCTCCGGCGTCAGCGCCCGCGGCAGGTCGAAGTCATAGTAGAAACCATCCTCGATGGGCGGCCCAATGGCCACCTTGGCCTGGCTGTCCGGGAACATCTCAGTGACCGCCTGCGCCATGATATGCGCCGCAGAATGGCGGATTTTATATATTTCCGTGTCTTGGTATCGTTCTGTCTTCTTTTTTGCCATGTTCTCTCCTTAAAGAACGCCTCCGTCATTGCGAGGAGTGCCCACGAAGTGGGCCGACGAAGCAATCTTCGAGCCACTCGAGCAACGCCGCTTTAAAAAAAGTTCGCCCATGTATAGGGCGAACTATATAGTCCGTGGTTCCACCTAACTTGATCGGTTAAATTGGCTAGCCTGTTTAATCGAATTTTGAATTAGCCGATTAGCTGATTATCGATCATCTCGTATGCCTGCTAACGGAGGCTGCCGTTCGCCTTACTAAGTCGAAGCTCTTAGGGCTCTTGCTTGTGGGGGGTTTTCGGGCTGGCTGGCTTGCGGAGGCTTGCAGTTAGTGAAGGCGACTGTTTAACGTCGGCGTCACAGGCCTCGGCTCCCTGGTAACCGCTTCCAACCTTAGTCGTCCCGGTCAACGTGTGATGTTCAGTTGTGGTTCGATTATACGGCGTGTGGGCTGAGAGGGCAAGCGCAGAGTGCTACTTCGTGAGTTTTTCTTATGCGCCTATTTGCTTATCACTTTAATGGTTTTAGGACTTAGGCTTACGACTTTCCGTATCAATGCGACATGCCTTTCACAGGTTGAGTAAGGCATCATTCATTACATTAACTTCCCCCAAAGAGTTACCCTCAGCTAGAAACGATTAGTGTTGTATCTTTTGCGCTTCCAGGGCATTATCCTGTTTGTCTTTACAACCCTGCCTACGTAATCAGGATCATAATGTGATCGAAAACCGGGCTGCTTATGGTAAAAGAACGTGGCCGTTCTGATTTTGATGTAGGCATACCTAGTTTGAGAAGGATTTGCTTTCCTGAAAACAAGGAGTTACCTGTAAATGTTTGCGCAACAATTACAAGAATCTTATCCTTTTTGGAAAGCGAAATATCAGGATTGTTAAGTTCAATCTTTTCTACACGAGCACGAGAATCGAAGCTAGAATGCTTTTTGTAATAAACAGTGGAATTGATAACTTCAAGTTTTATCTTTTTGGTTTGGGACACTCCCCCTTTGACAATTACGCTTTTTTGCATTTCTTGACTTAATAGATCACTACAAATTTAACCTGCAGCGATTGCCCTCCCTCCCTATACCAATGATGACAGTAGGAAAAAATCCGGAGTCGTTTAACTTTTCAACTAAGTTTCGTTGGGCTTCCTGAACTTGTTCCCACGGTATAGATTTGTCTACAAGTAATTTCCAAACACCTTGCCAACTGTCGCCCCAAAACTGGGGTATAGCGACCAAAAAACCAACTATTGTAATAAAAATGACGAAGTTATCCACTATATCCTCCTTTTTCTTTAGTCTTTAGTACGACCAACATCAAAAACCAAAGGGCCTTAGTCATTTTTTGATAATCAGTCTTTTTTTCCGAATTGCAACATCTGGAAGTTTTCCCCACTAGTCAAAACCAATTTGCTATTGTAGGGGGAGAATGCTCCTTTACTAATATCAGTATCCAACTCAAAAAACGATTGACCACTAAGTTTCCTTTTTCGCAAAGTGATTAGTTTATGAAGGATAGGATCAGGGAACCTGTTTACAAAGCCATCGCTTAGCAGCACTGAATTCGTCTCTTTCGTAATCCTAATAACCGCATCTACTATGGAAATTTGAGGTAGCAGGTAATTTTTTTCCAAGCTCTGCCTTTCTGCTAACTGCCGAATGGCCTCTCTCCGAGGATAGTTCCTTTCAACAATGTCGCGGTCGAATTTTCCATTCTTTGCGCAGTTCCTCGCTTGGGTAAACGAAAATAGAGAAATCGATAATTTTCTCGGTGGATATATTGTTCAACAAGCCTGCGTGAAGACCCTCTACAATTACGATCGGCTTTGGCGTAACTCTAACAGGCTTACCGAGAAGTCCGTCAACGTGGCTATATGTAGGGGCAAAAATTGCACGCCCTGATCTAAGAGCCTTAATATGGGAAATTAATTCGTGGAAATCATTTGCATCAATTTGGTCGGGATACTCGTTTATTTTTTTTCTGTCCGCCCTGCTTCTAAAGTGGTACCCGTCCATGTCTAGTATCGCAACAGAATTCTTCTCAGCTAGCGAAGCTAGATTTCCACTTAGCGTGGACTTTCCTGAAGAACTTAATCCCGCCACTCCTATTACGAATGATTTGGATTGCAAGTTGATTCCCGATCTATTTGAATTAATTTAATACAAAACCCCTTCGTCATTCTAATCCCCAACTTTGCACCTATGTGCTTCCCGATGTCAGTTTGTGCTCAATTTCTGTACTTTACCATTTCGGCCCAACCAAATCACAAAATTTTCTCTAGTCTACAATTCCTAATTCGCCTGGGAGCTATAGCCGAGTGTGACCCGCAGGTCAGCGCCACGTCCATCTGTTTCCTCAAGCTTGATATTCACCCCAATTCCCCTACCTTCGCTTGCCTCCATGCTAAATATGGGGCTACTGGCTGCGCTACCCGGTCCTGGCAGAAGCAGGCTGCATGCCAAGAGCAGCACTAAGCCCTTTCATCGTGCCTCACTTATTAGCGTGTAGTCAGATCCTTGTCTTCCATCTCCCAGGCATGGTCGAGCACGTGATAGGCCGTATGTCGGATCAGGAGCGCAGCGAGCCAATTGCGCGCCATTTTGCCCTGCGCATGAAACTCCCGGATGGCATTGCAATAAGCATCGCTATGCGCCTTCATTCCCTTGGCGCTCAGCATGGCTTCATCCGGGGTGGCCACGCTGAGCTTCTTAGCCGAGTCTTTCATTGGCAAAGATGTGCCGCACGATGCCATCCGGTCGTCCTCCACCGCGTGGTTCAGACCGACTTAAACAAAAATGCTTGCCCGGTATTGGGGCAAGCATCGCTCGCGGTTCCACCCAATTTAGCCTGATGTCGCTAGGCTATCTTGTATTGCCTGATATCGGAGGCATCCGGTTCCCTTACTGGCCAAGCCGTGTTTTTTACGGCAGTGTTCAGGGTTCCGCTCGCGGGTGGTTTTCGTGCCGTTTGGCCTGCAAGGGCTCTCAATCGTTGGCCCTGGCTCCCTGGTGGCTGAGGCGGCAATACTCGTCCCGGTCGACGCGTGTTCTAAATTGTGCCCTGATTATACGGCGCGGCGTGATCAAAGGCAAGCGCTGCTTCTCGTCCCGGCAGAGTCAGAAATTCCGGTTAATATTAAGGAACCATGGGAACAAAAGAGACTGTGACCAAACCGCGCATCTATGCCATGAGCTTCGCCAGAGTCTATCCCCTTTATCAGGCCAAGGCGGAGAGGAAAGGGCGCACGAAAGAAGAAGTTGATCAGGTCATTCGCTGGCTGACCGGCTATACCCAGCCAGAGTTAGCCGCCCAACTGGAAAAGCAGACCGATCTTGAGACCTTCTTTGCGCAGGCTCCCCAACTGAATCCGGCACGCGTTTTGATAACGGGCATGATCTGCGGCGTCCGCGTGGAAGATATCAAGGAACCCACCATGCAGGAAATTCGCTACCTGGATAAATTGGTCGATGAGCTAGCCAAGGGGAAAACTATGGAGAAGATTTTGCGGGAAATCCCGCGTTCCTAAAGGAGCTCTTACCACATGGAAAACAAGAAACTCTATCTGCTGCCCAGCGCCTACATCCCGTTCGCTCTGTCGCTGGCCTCGCTGGCCCTGGTGCTGGGGCATGTGGCCTTGTACGGCACCGCCCGCCAGGCCGACGAGGGCGCCGCCGCCCATCTCTTCCAGCTCTTCATGGTCGTGCAGTTGCCCATCGCCGCTTACTTCGCCATCAAGTGGCTGCCCCGCAAGACCGTGCAGGCCCTACTCGTGCTCGGCCTCCAGGCCCTGGCTTACTTCGCCGCCTTCGGCGCCCTATATTGGTACGAGGTGCTTAGTCAGGTGCATTAACCGTCCGCCAAACATTGGGATAAACTCTAGGGAATTCACAATAGTTTTCGGTTGGCAAGTTCACATATGAAACAGTATGAAGCTGTAATAAAGGTCATGCAACAAAATGGCGGGTTCGCAACATTAGGGCACCTCAATAGAGAGGTCTTAAAAGTACCTGACGTCGAATGGAAAACACAAACCCCCTATGCAAGCATTCGGCGTATTGTCCAAGACAAGAGATTTTTCTTCAAGATAAAGCCCGGCTTATGGGCGCTGCTTACGTACAAAGATAAATTACCTGAGCAACTACAACCGGCTGAAAATATATCAAAGCACCAAGAGCAAATGTATAGCCACTCCTATTTTCAAGGATCTCCTTGTAGAAATCGGTAATTTAAGGAAATATGAAACATTTGTCCCTAATCAAGACAAAAACAAACTTTTCCTAGAAAGACGACTTGGTGATGTTTGTTCGCCGAACACTTTTTACGAATTTGGTTACGACCCGATGGTAAGAAAGGCAAGGACTATAGATGTGAGTTGGTTCAATGACCGAAAGATGCCTATCCGGTTTTTTGAAGTTGAACATTCAACAGACATTCAAAATTCCTTGCTGAAATTCATGGAGTTACAAGACTTCAACGTCGGATTTTTTATCGTCGCGGACAGTGCAAGAAAGCGAGAATTCAAAAGCAAATTAGCCTATTCTGCATTTAAGCCCATAAAGGGGCGTGTCCAATTTCTTGATTATGAAAATCTATCAGTCTTGCATTCAAAAGAATATGAGTATAGATCCCTAGAGATCGGCTGGTTCTAGTATTCTTAGTTCCAAAATTCAACTAAATGGACATTATGATATTCAGCATCTATTTCTGCTTCAGCGTTGTCTTCTGCCAACATCCATAGTCTCCCTCCATTTAAGCTGTCAATGTAATCACCAGATTCTTCGACATTTCTATGGCCAAATTCAACTAATTCCTCAACAGAAGAGACAGTTCCATTATCATTTAAGGTAACAACATATCTTTTAGCACCCATAGGTATTCCTCCGCAAGTTGAATGTTGCGATCCTACCATTCCCGCGCTATTTCTCATAGCATCATTCTCATCACTTCGCCCTTTGGAGGCCGGGCATGAGGGAGATCGCTGTGGCTCTGCGCACCCCGAAGGCAAGCCCTGCGTCTTTCTGAGCAAGCCCTCAGTCCTCCACCAGCCAATAAGCTGGCCCGAGGAATTCATAGGATTCCGTCTCCCCGAATGCGTCCCCTCTACCAGCTATCTTCGCCAGCCAACTACCTCTTACTTCTTCGTCAAATCCTTATCCTCCATCTCCCAGGCATGGTCGAGCACGTGATAGGCCGTATGTCGGATCAGGTAGCGCAGCGGCCAATTGCGCGCCATTTTGCCCTGCGCATGAAACTCCCGGATGGCATTGCAATAGGCATCCCGATGCGCCTTCATTCCCTTGACGCTCAGCATGGCTTCATCCGGGGTGGCCACGCCCAGCTTCTTGGCCCAGTCTTGTTCATTAGCAAAGATGTGCCGCACGATCCTGTCCCGATCCCGGCCCCCGCCCCGCGGGCCCTTTTGCAGTTCAGCCGAGACGCGCGACTTGACCTCATCAAAAAAGGTCCAGCACGCCCGCAGCAGTTTCAACTCGCGTTCAAGCTCTTCTACAGACATGCTTTGCTCGTCGATGCTCGAGAAGCCAAACGAGATGCCCCAGAAGTCGGTTGAGCCAGGGCCGGTGAAGCGCTCGACTACTTCGGCGTCGCTTAACCCCTTGAACGCGTCGCCCATCCCAGCCAGCTTTGCCACGACTGCATAACGGGGGATGTAATCGACCAAGCGTTCCACTGCGGCTTCTTCAGTCTTTGCCCCCCGCTCAAGGCCCGGCCAGTCCGGTGCAAATGCCGCCATCTTTTTGCCTTTCGGTCCGATTTCCAACAGTACGCGCAACGGTTTTGGCATGCTTCCTCCACAAAATCATATTTCATTCAGGCGTGCTAATCAACTTAAATACAGAATACACAGTACCGGGATTATTCCCTCTTTTTCCATTCCCGCCAACTTCCTCCCCCTAAATATCAGCATCCATTCCTTGACATTCGTGTCCTTTTCGTCCTCATGAATACCTTTCGTGCTACATTCTCCAACACAGTAGCGCCGCCATCAACTTATGACTTACAGCCTAGAGCTTACAGTTTATGAAATGCCTCATTTGCCTCGCTTGTCCCACCCCCTGCCCAATTATTATTATTACAACTTTCAGGAGCCATATAACTCAAAGTAGAATATGCGCATACTCTTCGCCATAAGGAGCTTCCATGTCTAAAGTCCGTGTACTCGTCGGAACGCATAAGGGCGCTTTTGTCCTCAATTCGGATGGCAAGCGCAAGAAATGGTCCGTCGACGGCCCCTTCTTCGGCGGCCTGGATATCTACCACGTCAAAGCCTCTCCCGCCAACCCGAACCGCATCTATGCCTCGCAGGGCACCGACTGGTTCGGCCAGGTCGTCCATCGCAGCGACGATGGCGGCCAAACCTGGGAAGCCGTAGGCAACGAATTTGCCTACACAGGCAAGACAGAACCTCATCAATGGTACGACGGCACGCCCCATCCCTGGGAGTTCAAGCGTGTGTGGCATTTCGAGCCGCACCCCACCCAGCCGGATACCGTCTTCGCCGGCGTGGAAGATGCCGCCCTGTTCAAATCTACCGATGGCGGCAAAACCTGGGCCGAGCTGCCCGGCTTGCGCACTCACAGTACTGCCAAGGATTGGGCACCCGGTGCCGGCGGCCTGTGCCTGCATACCATCCTTATTGATCCAAACAATCCGCAGCGCATGTTCGTAGCCATTTCCGCCGCGGGCGCCTTCCGCAGCGATGATGGCGGCCAGACCTGGAAGACCATCACCAAGGGTCTGCGCTCCAATCACATGCCGGACGAGGAGCACGAGGTGGGCCACTGCGTACACCGCATCGCCATGCACCCCTCCCAACCCAATGTGCTTTTCATGCAAAAGCACTGGGACGTGCTGCGCAGCGATAATTCCGGCGATCTCTGGTATGAGATCAGCGGCAACCTGCCCAGCGATTTTGGCTTTGTAGTGGATGTGCACGCCCACGACCCTGAAACTGTCTACGTGCTGCCCATCAAGAGCGACTCCGAGCATTACCCGCCCGAGGGCAAATTGCGCGTCTACCGCAGCAAAGGCGGCAACGAATGGCAGGCACTCACCAAGGGCTTGCCGCAAAAGGATTGCTACGTCAACGTGCTGCGCGACGCCATGTGCGTGGACCAGCTGGACCCCTGCGGTATCTACTTCGGCACCACCGGCGGCCAGGTCTACGCCTCCGCCGACGAAGGCGACAGTTGGGAGCCCATCGTCCGCGACCTTCCCGCCGTGCTCTCCGTGGAAGTTCAAAGCTTGTGACGAGAGGTAGCACCCGTGGTTGCGAGAAGCGCCAAATTCACGATGGTCGCCGTAGGGGCGGTTTGCAAACCGCCCGCCTTCCTTCGTCATCGCGAGGAGGGGCGAGGCGAAGCCATCCGCCCCGACGTGGCAATCTCCGCCATCAAACACACTTCATGATGGAAACGAGATAGAAGGCACACCTACAAAAAAATGACCATCCGCCTAACCCCCATCGCCACCATCAGGAACTCCCGCCTTTCACCCATCGACGACGGCTGGGACACCATCCCCAGCCAGATCGTCCTGGCCGAAGACCTGCCAGAGGAAGCCTTCGCCGGCATCGAAGCGTTCTCGCACCTGGAGGTCATCTTCTACTTTGACCAGGTGCAGAAGCACGACGTAGTCATCGCTGGCCGGCCGCGCGGCAACCCCAATTATCCACTGATGGGCATCTTCGCTCAGCGGAAGAAAGACCGGCCCAACGCCATCGGGCTGAGCACAGTCGAGCTGCTGGAACATAACGGCCGCAGCCTCACCGTCCGCAATTTGGATGCCATGGATGGCACCCCCGTGCTGGACATCAAGCCGGTGTTTAAGGAATTCGAGCCGCAGGGCGCAATCCGCCAGCCGGATTGGGTATCAACTTTGATGACGAACTATTGGAGCAAGCTTTAGGATTATGTATTCTTTATGTCCTTGTGGTGAATAAGAAAATCATGGTCCGCGTCAAACTCCCCTATCACCTGCAAAACCTGGCCGGTGCCGGCCCGGAAGTTGAGGTCAGCGTCCAAGGCGAAGTTACCGCCGCCTCCATCCTGGATGCGCTGGAAGCCCAATACCCCATGCTGCGCGGCACCATCCGCGAGCATGGCAGCGGCCGGCGCCGTGCCTACCTGCGCTTCTTCGCCTGCAAAGAAGACCTGTCGCACCAGCCGCTGGATACGCCTTTGCCGACCGAGGTGGCAGAAGGCAAAGAACCCTTTATGGTGGTGGGGGCCATTGCAGGGGGATAGCAAGTGTCAAACGTAACCCAACACTAGGGACGGGGGATGGTGGATAGTCAAACCACAACAGCTAAAATAAGCCCGTGCCTGCCCCCAAAAAACTCAACGCTTTCTTCCGCCCCAAATCGGTGGCGCTGATTGGCGCCTCCTCCGACCCCTCCAAGCTTGGCTACGCGGTGATGCGCAACCTGGTGGAATGCGGCTATTCCCGCTTCGGCAAGATCTATCCGATTAACCCCAAGGCCGGGGAAATCCTGGGCGAAGAGGCTTTCCCTTCCGTGCTGGAAGTCAAAGAGCCTATCGAGCTGGGCGTCATCGTCATCCCGGCCAAATACGTTGCCGACGCCTTGCGTGAATGCGGCGAAAAGGGCATTAAGGCGTGCATCGTCATCTCGGCCGGCTTCCGCGAGGCTGGCCCTGAGGGCGTAGAGCGCGAGCATGAGATCATCCGCATCGCCAAGCAGTATGGCATGCGCCTGATCGGCCCCAACGTACTCGGCGTGGTGGACACCTTTACGCCGCTCAATGCTTCCTTCGCCGCCGATACGCCACCCAAAGGCCCCATGGCCTTCAGTTCGCAGTCCGGCGCCCTGGGCGCCGCCATCCTGGATTGGGCGCTGGGCGGAAACATGGGCCTCTCCAAGTTCGTCAGCTTGGGGAACAAGGCCGACGTCACTGAACTGGACCTCTTGGAAGAGTGGAAAGACGATGATGAATCGCGCGTCATCCTGCTCTACAGTGAGGAGTTGACCGACGGGCAGAAATTTATGCAAATCGCCCGTGAAGTCTCCAAGGTCAAACCCATCGTAGCCATCAAATCCGGCACCACTCAGGCCGGGGCGCGAGCCGTGTCTTCGCACACGGGCTCGCTGGCCGGCTCGGAGCAGGCCTACCGGGCGGCCTTCCGCCAGGCAGGCGTGATCCGCGCCAATTCCATGCAGGAATTATTCGACATGGCCCTGGCTTTTGGCTTCCAGCCCCCGCTGGCCGGCAAGCAGATTGCCGTGATCACCAACGCCGGCGGCCCGGGCATCCTGGCCACAGATGCGCTGGAACATTACGGGCTGCAGCTGGCCCACCTGGAGCCCAGCACCATCCAGGCGTTGGCGCAGACGCTGCCGCCAGCGGCCAGCCCCAACAACCCCGTGGACGTATTGGGTGATGCGCACGCCGACCGCTACCAGGCGGCCCTGGAACTGGTGGCCGCCGATCCCCACGTGGACGGCATGCTGGTGGTGCTAACCCCACAAGCCATGACCGAAATCGAAGCCACCGCCGACGTAGTCGCCGCGGCTGCCAAGAAACTGAACAAGCCCGTGCTGGCCTGCTTTATGGGTGCCCTCCGCGTGCAACCCGGCATTGATAAGTTGATGAATGCGGGTATCCCGAATTATCCCTTCCCCAATCGCGCCGCCCAAGCCTTCTGGGCCATGGCGCAATACCACGAGATCTGCCAGCAGCCTGAGCCTGAATATGCGCATTTCGACATTGACCGGGCCGCCGTGCAGGCCGCCATCGACAAGGCCCGTTCCGAAGGGCGGCTGAGCATCGGCGACGCCGAATCGCGGGCCATTTTGCAGGCCTGCGGCCTGCGCATACCGCGTGCCGAGATCGCCCCTACCGCTGACCGCGCCGTGGAACTGGCCGGCCAGATCGGCTACCCGGTGGTGCTCAAGATCGCCTCTCCCGACATCCTGCACAAGACGGATGTGGGCGGCGTCAAGATTGGGCTGCAAAGCGACGAAGAAGTGCGCGATGCCTTCGAACTGATGATGTACCGCGTGCAGCGCTATTTGCCCGAGGCGCGCCTGTGGGGCTGCCTTGTGCAGGAGATGCTTTCGGGGGACAATCTGGAAGTGCTGATCGGCATGAACCGCGACCCGCAGTTTGGGCCGCTGGTCACCTTCGGGCTGGGCGGCATCTACGTGGAGACGCTCAAAGACGTTACCTTCCGCATCGCTCCCTTCTCCAAGCGCGACGCCGAGGACATGTTGGCGGAAATTCGCACCAGCGCCCTGCTGGACGGGGTGCGCGGCCAGCCGCCCGCAGACAAGCCCGCCATTGCGGATGCGCTGCTGCGCATCGGGCAATTAGTACAAGATTTCCCCGAAATCGTAGAACTGGATATCAATCCCCTGGTGGTCTTCTCTAAATCCAATGGAGCCATGGCCATAGACATGCGCCTGGTGCTTGACGGCAGCCAGGCTACAGGAGCGCCAAAATGAAATCGATTTACATTACTTCCGTAGAACGCTACTCAGGCAAGACGGCCACCTGCCTGGCGCTGAGCAAGCGCCTGATCGCCGACGGACGCCAGGTTGGCTATTTCAAGCCGCTCAGCCTGCAGCCCTGGCGTATCGGCGACAAATGGGCCGACGAGGATGCCGCCTTCGTGAACGATGTGCTGCATCTAGGCATCCAACCCTGGGAAATCTCGCCGGTAGTGGTGACGCGGGAATACCTGAGCGAGCAGCTGACGGAAGGCAAAGACGCTAACCCCATGCAAGCCGTCAAGCAATCGCTCGAACGGGCCGCCAAAGGCAAAGACCTGGTCATCCTGGAAGGCGGCGGCAGCCTGCGCGAAGGCTATGTGGTGGGTCTGCCCACCCCTCAGGTGGCCGCTGAGATCGGCAGCGACGTGCTGGCTATTGTGAAGTATCGAGACGAGGTGCGCCTGCTGGATGACGCCCTCACCACGCAGCGGCGTCTGGGCGACCTGTTGCGCGGCATTATCATCAACCGCTTGCCTGAAGATGCCGCCGGTTTTGTGTACGACGAAGCAGTCCCCTTCCTGGAAAGGAAGGGTATCCCCGTGATGGGAGCTCTTCCGGAAAACCGCGCCCTGGGTGCCATCTCGGTGCAAGAGATCTTGGACGTGGTCGGCGGCGAGATGCTCTCCGACACCTACGACCCCGAAGCGTTGGTGGAAAACCTTACCGTAGGGGCGATGACATCCGAAGCCGCGCTGAGCCATTTCCGCAAGATGCCCAATAAAGCTGTGATTACCGGGGGAGATCGCCCGGATATTCAGGTTGCCGCCCTGGAAACTTCCACGGTGTGCCTGATCCTCACCGGAAACCTGCGCCCCCACCCGCTGATCCTAAAGCAGGCCAACGAGTCCAAGGTAGCGGTCATCATCGTCCCGGAAACCACCCTGGAGACCATCGAGGCCATCGACCAGATATTTGGCAAGACCCGTTTGGCGCAACTGGCCAAGCTGGAAAAGTTTCAGGCCTTATTCGAAAAACATGTGGATGTCGAGCGCTTGTATAAGGCGCTGGGCCTGTAAACGCAGCCCTTTCAAGAAGCAATAAATTCGAGCACCTGGCGAATCACGTCAGGGTCTTTGAGTGTGCCGCGGTGGCCCAGGCCATGCGTGGTAATCAGGCGGGCGCTGGGCCAGGCGCGCGCCACGGCCACACCGCTGAGGTAGGGCGTGGTCTCGTCATCCCGGTCATGGATGACCAAGCGCGGGGATACTTACCTTGGGCACCACTATGTCCAGGGCGGTGGTTTCCCATACGCGGGCGCCCCAGTATTTTTCGCAGAGGCTGCGCAATTCGGGTACCAGCTCCAAGGGCAGATGGTTAAATTTGACGAACGGCTCGATCACGTCCTCCAGTCGTCGCGTTGGTCCAAAGAAGACCAGCTTCTCAGCCGCCAACCAGTCCTGCAAAGCCAGGGCTACCGCCATCGTGCCCAGCGAATGGGCAATGATGGCATACGGCTGGCCGAGCCCGCCAAGCACGGTGTGTATGGCGGCCGCCATCTGGTAGCCGCTGGCCTGGGTACCCGGCACATCCCCATGGGAGGGCGCGTCGAAGCTGGCAACGGAAAAGCCGGCTGCCACCAGCGGGTCGGCGAAAGCGGCTAGTTGGCCGCGATGGCCGCCCCAGCCGTGCATCAGGAATACCAGCGGCTGGGCGGCATTTCCCCAGGTAGTGACCGGCAGGTCAAATTCGCCTTCTGGCTTGACTGGGCTGCTGAAATGCAGCATGGTCGTTTCCCCGGCATTGATCAGCCGCCGCTCGCGCTTGGAGATGGGCAGCCGCGGCACCTGGAGCCACAAGTTCAGGGCTTCTTCGGCAGATACAGTTTGAGTGGAGTCCAATGCTATTCCTGCAAAGTTACCTTGAGGCCCATGCGCCCTTCATGGGTGTGCACCACCTCATAGTGGGTGGCGTAATTATCAAAGCTGACCATCATGGCTTGCACTTCGCCGGGCACCACAGCCAGTTCGGCGTCATCCCCTGCGAACTGCTTGATGGCGTTTACAGATTCCCATTCGGTAAGGACCAGGAATTCAACCCCCGCTTCGACATAACGTTGTGAAATGGTAGCGCGCTCAAATCCCTGTATGCGCGACACCGCGGGAAAAGTGACGGTCTTCAGGTGCTGGACGTAATTATCTGCCTGATCCGCCTTGGCAATACCCTTCCAGGTTCTAAGAATCATAGGTCCTCCATTTATTTTAAGCGGATTTATCATACCTGTTCAGAACGTATCGAAATACCCGCGTCAGTTCCGCCATCAAAGCCTCAATCGAATCGGAATTAAACAAAATCTCATTAAACCTGTAAACGGCTTTCTCAGAACCGATCACGTTCTCAATCATAAATAAAACCACGGGGGGGTTGCTGCCTGTGATGTTCGAGTTTCTGGTTTAGTTTGAGCTGGCCCTTGAGGCAGGCCGAAAGGGTCATTGTGTCTTGGCATAGTAAGCAGGCGTAATAGCTCGAATGTTGCCAGCGGCTATTTAGGCTGGCATAGTTGCAAAACAACAAACGGCACTCAATAGCCTATCTCAAGGGGCTCAGGAATTCCCACAATGAGGCGATCAATAAAATGGGGACGACCAGGACAAATATTCTCAGGAGGTCCTTCAAAGGCTCGGTGGGCATTCCAAGCCATTTATCGCCCGCATAGTAAAGGCGCGGCCGCCATAGTGAGAGGCCCACGTTCACACCGGCGCCGGCCGCCAGGGTGTAGCCGGCCAATTGAAGGGCGACCACAGAAAGATAATAGGCGGCGCTACCCGCTTCGGCGAGGCGGCTGATGTGGCTGCCGTCCACCGACACAATTCCGCCCACCCAACCACGATATGCAACAAAGGGAAATGGGAAAACCACACCCAGGCCGCCGAGTGCATCCGCCGTGGCGCCAATGAAATTTCCAGAAAAGTCGCCCAAGGCCATGGATAACGCGTCGGGCTGGGCCATTTCAGGTCCCACCTGGGCTGCCGCGACGATCCGATCGCGAACCGAAAGGGCGAACGAGTTGCCGGAATGCGCCATCAGCGCGCCGGTAGTAACGGCCAGAAAGTAAATAGAGCCAACGGCAGCGATCGGCCCACGGGCCCGGTGCACAGCGCGAAGGATCGAAGATAAAAACATTTTCATTGGGGCAGCCTTTGGAAAAAAACGACGGTCGTTGGACCGCCGTTGTGGGCGCGATGAGGACTCGAACCTACGACCTTTGCGATGTCAACGCAACGCTCTAACCAGCTGAGCTACGCGCCCGGGTTGCGGATTATATCTGATTCTCCTCGGCCCACAAGGCCAGGCAGGCCAACGCCCAGAGGCGCTTGCCGTGGTCCTGCTTGCCTGCTCCATGTTCGGCTAGCAAATGCACCAAGGCGTCGCGCTGGAACCAGGAGGCTAGGCGGCCATTCGACGCCAACAACGTTTCATGGATCCAGCTCTGCAGCGGGCCGCGCAGCCAGGCGCCCACGGGAATGCCAAAACCCTGTTTGCCGTGGCCTTGCACCTCGGCAGGAAGCAGGTGGGAAAACGCCTTGCGCAGCAAGAACTTGCCGCGCCGGCCGCGCAGCTTATAGCTTTCCGGCAACTTGGCTGCCCACGAAACCAGCTCTTGGTCCAGGAAGGGTGAACGCCCTTCCAGCGAATGAGCCATGGTCATGCGGTCGGCCTTGACCAGCAGGTCACCGGCCAGGTAACTCTTGATGTCCGTGTACAGCGTGCGGTCCAACCGCGATTGCGCCGGAGCGCTGTCGTAGATGGCCGCCATTTCTCTTTCGGCGTTAGTCATATCGACTTGTACGGATATATCTGGCCGCCAAAGGCCGGCCTTCTGTTCGGGGGAAAAATAGGAGCCCCAGCGCAGCAGCGAAGCGCGCGGGTCGATCTGGGCCAGTTGCGGCAAGCGCTTTAAGCCGTTGGCCAGGCTGCTACCCACCGGGCCATTGCTGCGGTCAGGCAGCGCTGCAGCTAAAGAAGGCACCAGGCGGCGCGTCACCACATCCGGCAAATGCAAATAAGAGTTTGCATAGCCATCCAACCAATAGCGCTGGTAACCCGCAAAGGATTCGTCCCCGCCGTCGCCGTTGAGGACGACGGTGACATGCTCGCGGGTAACCTGTGAAAGCAAGTAAAGCGGCAAGGCCGAAGGGTCGGCAAATGGCTCCCCAAATTGATGCAACACGGTTCGCAGCGTGGATGGAATGTCTCCGAAACTCAGGTTGAATTCGTGGTGGTCTGTGGCGTAGCGCTCGGCAACGGCGCGAGCATAAGGCAGCTCAGAAAAATTGGTCTCCTCGAAGCCAACTGAGAAGGTCTTCACCGGCCCGGCGCTGGCTTCAGCCATTAGAGCCACGATAATGCTGGAATCAATTCCGCCGCTAAGATGAGCCCCTAAGGGAACCTCACTCATCAGGCGCATGCGCACCGCGTCCCTGGCGATCGAGCGCAATTCTTCAATCAGCTCGCCTTCGCTGGCCGTGTGTTTGGGTTCGTAGGCAAAATCCCAGTAGGGCTCGATCTTCAAGTCGCCTTTATGCCAAACCAGCCGGTGGGCGGCGCTCAGCTTGTAAACACCCTTGTACACAGTGCGCGGTTCCGGGATGTATTGCAAGCCTAGGTAATCGTCTATGCTTTGCAAGTCAATTTCGGGTTTATGGGGCAGCACGCTCAACAAAGCACTTAGCTCGGAAGCAAAATACAAGCGTCCATCCATCATCGTGTAATGGATAGGTTTCTGGCCCAGGCGGTCGCGCCCCAGCAGCAGGCGTTGCCGATTGGAATCCCACAGCGCGAACGCGAACTGTCCACGCAGATATTGAACGCAGTCGTCGCCATATTCTTCGTATAGATGGACTACGCATTCAGTATCGGTGTTGGTGCTGAACTGATGGCCCTGTTTTTCCAGATTGGAGCGCAACTGGGTGTAATTGAAACATTCCCCGTTGTAAACAATGACGATGGAATTGTCTTCGTTGAATATGGGCTGGTCGCCGCCGGCCACATCGATAATAGCGAGGCGACGCATGGCCAAGCCAGCGCCCCCCTGCTCGTAATAACCCTGGTCGTCGGGGCCGCGATGCTGGATGGCCGTGTTTAGGCGGCGTAGGATGGCAGCATCCGGCTGGCGCCCGGCGCTATCCACAATACCGCAAATACCACACATCAGGTCGCTCCTGGCACTTTACGCATCAAAGCCAGGTACGCCTTAGCCGCGCCTGACCAACTATATTCCGTCGCCGCACGTTGGCGGCCGGCGGCCCCCAAATTTTTCCTAAGCTGAGCGTCAGGCAGCAATTTCTCCAAAGCCGCCTGAAGAGCTTCAACATCTTCGGGAGGGACAAGCCGTCCGGTCTTCTCGGTGACGAGCTCTTCGTTGCCGGCAATGCGAGTGGCCAACACGGGCAGCCCACCAGCCATCGCCTCCAACACAGCGTTAGGCATCCCCTCATGACGGGATGGGTACACGAATAGATTTGCCTGCTGGAAGGTGGCAGCCAGGTTTGTGCGATCCTGCCATCCCAAAAAATTAGTTTTTTCTATGATACCCAGCCCCTGAGCGCGGCGTTTCAAGTTTTCCAGGTTGGGGCCATCCCCTGCGATTGCCAACTCCCAATCCACTGCCTTTAGTTTAGCCAAAGCATCCAGCAGCAAATCCAACCCCTTTTGGAAAACGATACGGCCCACGAATAGCAGGCGGGGGGGCATCCAGGAGCGCTCCTCATCTTTAAAAGCTTGCATATCTACGCCGTTAGGAATAACCGACACCGGATGGCGGGCATCGAATTTATAAGCCAACTGGCGCAGGCCTTCACTGTTGGCCACTACAGCGCCAGCGCGCCGCCACACCTGGTGCAGCAACGGTCCCAGCAATCTGTGCTGGCGGGCAAAATCATAGGGGCGAAAACCTGGCACATCACCGCCGCGCAGGCTAACGACGTAAGGCAGTTTGAAAAAGAAACTCCATACCCAGGCAGCTACCCCGCTGGGTGCGCCAAAAAAGGCCAGTACTACGTCTGGCCGCAACCTGTGCACCCAAACCATCCCAAGGGTAGCGGCGGAGAGCATGAAGACGATCTGCTCAAAAGCTGTAGAGCGATCCGCCTTTTTGCGGACGCCGGGGAGACGAATGACGCCTACCCCATCGACTGTCTCTTCAAGAGACAACTTGTCAAAGGCCGTAGTGAGCACAGTAACCTGTTGGCCTTGTTTGACGAACTGAACCGCCAAGTGAGCGCTTGCATTGCTGGCACCACCTCCAATGGGTGGATATTCGCTGTTGACGATGAGGATATGCATGCTACTGGTTGCACTTAGTCTGGCGAGGAACTAATAGCTCAATGGGGGGGTTATCGAAAGTAATAATGGGTTCATACGCACACAGGATGGGGCGTCCAACGTTGCGTACCCAGGCGTTGTTTTCGGCTGCCAATGTGTCTTCGCTCTCATCGACGATATTGATATAAATAGGATCTGTAACAATCAGAGAGAAGCGCTGCTCATCGATATCTTTATCAAAGTGGGACAAATAAGCATCGTTATGTGAAATAGCCATTTCCATCAAGAATAGTTTTTCGTATTCGGGCACCAGGGGCACATTTTGGATCAGGTCAAATGTAAGCAAATGGCGCTGAGAAATAAAGAGTACATCGCGGCCCTTTTCCAGTGCTCGATCCGCCTCAGCCTGGATTCGAGCCAAGTCGCTGGCTGCTTCCTGACGGCTGGGAAATTGCAGTGGTTCTCCGCTAAAAACCGCAAATCCAACCGGAATTACTAACAAAGCTATCAGCAACCAAAAGGGGAGCTTATTTATGGCAGTCGCTCTGCCGGTTGCCGGGATATAACCACCAAATGCAACTGAAAGTGAAAAGACCAGCAGCAAGATCAGGTAAGCATCCATATTATGCAAGTTGGTGCCGCCGCCGATCTTTACACTGACCACCAAGCCGCCTGCAAAAAAGATCAGCAGCGCAGTGAGGATATATATGGCACGCCAAGTTCCGATGCGTGCCCCTTTGCGGCGCAAGCCGATCCAAAGAACCGCAAACAGGGGGGCCGAGACCAATAAGACGCCAGGCAATATTCCCAAAGGGAATGCGGCGTTGGGCCACAATCGCGCCCAAAGCAACGCCGATGTAAACGAGGAACTGAATTGGTCAACCGGGTTACCCGAATTGACAATGTAGAGCGCGTAGGTACCAATTGCTATCAGGCTGCCTCCCACAGCAAAAAGAGCGGGCTGCCAGAGGTAGCTGAGCATTAGGGGGGATTTGCTTCCAGGCGGCCGTGCCTCCAACAAATAGAGCACAGCGGCCAACGTCCCGGGCAGCGGCGCCCAGTTAACACGGCTGATTCCTGCCCAGACGGATGCAATGGCCACGAAAAGGAAAGAGCGCCAGGGGTGATCTTTATCAAAACCAAACAGGATCAAGAAGACACAGGGCAACAGATGGTAATAGACCGGGGCCAGCAGTAGGAACAAAAAGATCCACAGCCCTGAAAGTCTGCGCAGCCAAACAGGCTGTACTTGCAAGCGGCGAACTAACGCCCAGGCAGTAATCAAGGGCATCCCCACCCAAAGCAAAGCCTGCCACAGCCGGTGCAGCCAAAGGGTTGATCCGGGTATCAAAAAGGGAATGGATTGAAGTAAATAACGACTGGGATGAGTTACCGGAAGAGGCAGAGGAACTCCATAAACCTGCTGGCTGAAGAAAAAGGAGGCCTGGTAGTAGCGGCTAATCTCCGACCATTCTAGAGAGAAGGGGAAGTCAGTGACCAGATAAAAGAACGTTGCTGCAACGTAGACAGAGGCAAATATGACGAGAGAAGCTGGCAGGCTGGTTAACCAGTCGCTTTTACGCCAGGCAGCCAGCAACAAGGTCCCAATAGCCACCAGGCTCCAGAATAAAAATAAGCGCGGAAATATAGCGGTAAGGAAACGGCCATAGAAACCCAGCACAATAAACGGGAATGCGGCGAGAAGAACTGCAAACCCTAAGAGCGAGATGACGCCCAAGCGGCGATTGCTGGCCTGTAAACGCTCGAGGAAGGATATTAGCAGCCGCACCCAAGGCGTCCAAGAGACAAGCGTCGCTATCGCTAACACGATGACCAGAGCATAAACGGCGTATAAGCCGACGCGGAAATTGGCTGAAGTCACAATAAGCTCTTCGGCCACAAGTTGCGCCTTGAATTGCCAGGCGGCTGCGAAGCCTAAGAGGGTGCTTAACAGCAGACCAATGCGCAGTGAGGCTTGTGGGCTAGGCTTTTGAAATTGAATCGTGGAACTCATGGGAAAACGGATCAGCCATCCGCTTTATTTATTAGAGGTTGGGCTTTAGCCATTCCAGGCAACACGTCGGAAATGAACAGGGCCCCAGGAAGACTGGCCAATATAAATAGAGTGCGGATCAATAACGCCAGGACCAAGCTATCGGCCGGGGCTACACCACCCAGTACTGAAAACGCATAACTGATAGAGAATTCCTGAACGCCCCAACCGCTGATGCTAATGGGAATCAGGGTTACTACATACACCAGACTCTGCAGGCCAGCCACACTCCAAAAAGGGAGCGCATCGTGCATACCATCTAGGAAAATATAGATCGTTGAAAAGAGACAAGCCATATGCACAAAGGTGAATAAAAGTGCCATAAACAGGGCACGCGGTTGGCTGGCCCACAACTTTACTGCCTTCAATAGGCTGGCCCAGAATTTGCGCAACCATCCGGCAACGCGGTTTCGCCAACCCGACTGGGTGGTCAACAAGGCTGCCGGTAAGGCTGCACCCGTATGCAAATTTGCAGCCGTAAAATATTGCAATCCGATCGGTAGGGTAAAAGCGAATCCAAGCAAACCGATCAAGCGGTCCGCAATCAATGAGGCAGCCGAAATACCGGCATCAAACCCCACCTGGATGGACCCGGCGAGGCGGGCCACGTCGCCCCCCACAGTGCTGGGTAGGAAATTATTGGCGAACAAGCCCGCAAAAGTAATCCGCAAGCTTTGCATCCAGGTAGCTTGGATGCCACCCGAGCGCAATAAAATATGCCAGCGACGCGCCACAGCCACGCGCGAAACCAGGGTAAGCAAGATTGCCACAGCAAAGCGCCAAGGCTCTATGCGAGAAACTGCATCAGAAATTTCCCCCCACCCCTGCTCGCTGATCAGAAACACCACTAAGCCCAGGGCCAGCAGGGTCCCCAGGACGCGCACCCAGCCGCCTGGAGAGAGCCGGCCAGAATGCTTAGCGGCCTTTGCCATTCCCTCTCTGGATGACGTAACGGACCTTATAAATAGGTTTAGACTGCGATTCGTGGTAAGTGCGCACCGACATCTCCGCCAGTAAGCCCATCAATACTGACTGGATACCTATTACACATAACAAGGCACTTAGCAGGAAAATCGGGGAATCGGCGGTGCTCACACCATAAAGATAACGTCGGACAAAAAGGAATATCAAGCCCAAAACACCTAAGCCGGCAAATCCAATCCCGACGCCACCAAACAAATAGATAGGTTTATTCACATAGCCGCTCAAAAACTTGACTGTAAATAAATCCAGGATGACCTTGACCGTGCGTTCCAGCCCATATTTACTTTTGCCATGCAAGCGAGGGTGGTGGTGAACTGGAACTTCAGTGATTCGTGCGCCAACATAGCCAGCGTATGCTGGAATAAAACGGTGCATCTCACCGTACAGCCGGAAACCCGTGATAACCTCTCGGCGATAGGCTTTTAGTGTGCATCCATAATCATGCAACTCAACCCCGGTGACCCAGGAGATTAGCCAGTTAGCTATACGTGACGGAAGGGTGCGTGTGAGAAAATTATCCTTCCGATATTTTCGCCAACCACTAACAAGGTCATAGCCCTTGTTGATTTCGGCCAGTAAGGCGGGGATATCGGAAGGGTCATTCTGCAGATCGCCATCCATTAAGACTATAACTTCGCCCGAGGAGTAATCAAGACCCGCCGAAATGGCGGCTGTTTGCCCAAAGTTACGACGCAAAGCCACTACTCGCGTGTGGGAGGGATCGTTTCCAGCGGCAACCTCCATGGCTTGTAAGCTTCCATCGGAACTGCCGTCATCTACGAAGACCACCTCCCATTTTTGACCAGACTTCTGCATGGCTTTACTGACGCGGCGATGCAATTCGGGGACGCTCTGGACCTCGTTAAATACGGGGATAACCACGGACACCGAGAGGCGCTGCGGGCGAGTAAGGGCCGGTTTCGATTTAGTTCGTGTAGGGGGCATATCTAATTTGAGCAAGCCCGCAAGTCTAGCATGCGGCGAAAATTAACGTGAGAATTATCCCAAACTTCGGCGAAGGTTACAACGCACGAAGCATCCAAACCCGCTGCGGCTTGGATCTCGGGTGAATAATCCTGCCAGGACCGGCTATCTATGTAGGCAAATTCATAACCATATTTGTCCAATAATTGCAAAGAAGGTTTACTCATTATCTCCTGCCACGCATCGCGATCAGAAGGCTCTCCTATCATTTGTCCGCTCAATTGACCAGACAATATCGTTGTGTTTCCTAATGGCCCAAATATTTTCAAGTCGCTCGGGAGGTTTCCCCACAACTGAGTTGAAATCGCAGCATCTAGTTTGTCAAAGCCGTCTCCTAAGAGCGTGGTGCTTGCAGCCGACATTTGTGTGCCGGCAATGATTAGCCCGCCAAAGGCCATTAAGGCCAACGCGGCAACCCCTGCCTGGCGTAGCCAAGTTCGCCAAGGGAATGAGCGGTCAGCCACAACAAACAGGAGCAAAATCGTCCAAGTGAGCAGCGCCTGCCAACTGAGGCGTGAAATATCGCGATCCAATTCGTATTGAAAGAAAATGGGCACCAATAAACCAATCCAACCGAGGCAAGCCAATAAACCCAGCATCCAATCCCCAGCCTGAGCGCGCCGCCAGGCCCAGCGTGTTATCCAGGGAATGAACAAGATCACTGGGCCCAGTTCAAAAAGTCCAACGATGAGCTGCATCGGCGATAGGATGCTGAGGGGGCCAAGATGCGCCGACAAGATCGCAGGGGGCCAACGCAGCGAAAAACCTAAAATATCCAAACCGGGTGTGGAGGCAGGGGAAGCAACATTTATCAGCCCGCCGACTATCACCCCAAAGCTATGCATAAACGCGGATTGACCCGAATTGGAAAGCAAGCCGCGGGCCATCTCGGTCAAAGTTCCCCCTTGGACAACGGAGAACAGCAGCGAAATGCCTGCCGCCGCCATGACCGGTTTGAAATCAGGTAAAGCCAGCGACCGCTTGCTCCAAAAAGTAATCCCGGCAAACATTATCATTCCCAGCAGGAAGAGCCCATAGGTGGCTTCCCAAGCTAGGGCCCAGGTAGCAAACACCGTTGCAAGTATGTAGGAAAGACCAACGTCCCTTCAACTTAGGGATAAGCAACCAAACCAGCAACAAAATTAGCACGGCCAATATATTGGGTCCCTGATGTGCCATCACCATGGGGTCCATGATGCCGTTAAGGAAACCAAACAAATAGGGCATGGGTGGTCCACCATCTACCGGCCAGGGCAAAAGCAAGGCCTGGGAAAAAGGCTTCCCGATAATGGCACTGGTCCCTTGTAGCTGCACCACCTTATCGGCCTGCAGAAGGAAACCAGGCGGCAAAAGCATTAAAAGGTACCGCGTGCCGCTAGCCAGGGCTACCACCGCCGCCGCCGCCCAAGCGCCCCAGGCTCGGCCGACGTAACGAAGTCCCAGGAGCGCCGCTAACAGCAGCATCACCGCCCACAGGAAGGCCTTGGAAACGTCGAATGCGCTCCATGGGAGCAGATCGCCCAGACGCATCAGGCTGGCGCCTATAAAATGAAAGCCGTAATGATATGCAAAAAGGAAGGGAGAGTTTGCAGCAAAATGGGGAGGGATGTCCCCGTTTCCGATGATTGAAATAAGAGACAGATTCTTCTGTTCGTCAAATAAGGTTAAGCCTTTGCTCCAAACAAAGAATAAGTAGAACAGTCCGAACCCCGCAACGAGCCAGGGCCACACATTCAGGTCTTCCTTATTGAGCCAAATACTTTTACGGCTCCACGCTAACGCCAAACCAATAGCTAAAAGGGCAACTGCGGGCAAAACGAATGTTACATCCGGAGAAAGCCAGTGCCCGAACAGGTTGGCCAGCCAAATATAGAGCACCACACCCAAGGCCAAGCCTGCTATCAGCCGTTCACGGGCTTGAAGCTTGAAGGCGTGTGTAGCCAGCAACCAGCCCGCCAGCCAGGTCACCAACATGGTGGTTAGCCAGGGGAGTAGGCTTAAGGAACTGCCGTCACGGAACCAGTACATAGCTCAAATTGGGAAATCAACGAAATTGTAACGCCTAAGGCTTTCCAGATAGAAACCTAGTGCTTACTGTCGCTCAAACGTTCTATATCGGCGTCGACCATCATCTTGATCAAGCCTTCGAAGTCGACACTCGGTTCCCAGGAAAGCATGGAGGATGCTTTGCTGGGATCGGAAATAAGCAGATCCACCTCAGCTGGACGGAAGTAGCGCTCGTCCGTTTTTACGAATTCCTTGTAATCCAGGTCCAGGTGCCCAAAGGCAACTTCACACAGGCGTCGCACCGAGTTGGTCTTCCCTGTGCCGATGACAAAGTTATCCGGCTCATCTTGCTGCAACATGAGCCACATAGCTTCAACGTAATCCCCGGCGAACCCCCAATCACGTTGAGATTCCAGGTTGCCCAAATTGAGTTCCTTGGCCAGCCCTAATTTAATGCGAGCGGCATTGTAGCTGACTTTGCGGGTGACAAACTCCAGACCGCGCCGGGGACTTTCATGGTTGAAGAGAATCCCCGAAACGGCAAACAAATCATGCGACTCGCGATAATTGACGGTGATCCAGTGCCCATATACTTTCGCTACGCCATAGGGGCTGCGCGGATAAAAGGGTGTGGTTTCCTTTTGTGGGACTTCCTGCACCTTGCCGAACATCTCGGAGGATGACGCCTGATAGAAGCGCGCTTTCGGTCGCACCTGGCGAATGGCCTCAAGCAAACGTGTCACCCCCAAGGCAGTCACTTCGCCGGTGAGCACCGGCTGGTTCCAGGAGGTGGGCACGAAAGATTGGGCGGCCAGGTTGTATATCTCGTCCGGCTCATAGCGTTCGAGCACATCCACCAGAGAGCTCTGATCATGCAGATCGCCTTGCTCTACAACAATGTCGTTCTGGATATGCTGGATGCGTTCAAAGGTTACCGTGCTGGAGCGGCGGGCCATCCCGACCACTTTGTAGCCTTTGGCCAGCAGAAACTCAGCTAAATAGGAACCATCCTGGCCGGTGATGCCAGTAATTAGAGCTGTGGTCATTCAATCTCTCACTTTTACAAAAATGCGAAGCGCGGATTATATCTTAGCCTATCGTTGCAAGCCGTGCAGGATGCGCTCTGCGCGTTTCTGCCACGTATAATGGCGAGCGGTGGTTTGTGCCGCAACGGACAATGTCTTTCTTTGCCGCGGCGATTTTTGCAGTTTATTTAAGGCTTCGGTCCAGGCTTCCTTATCGCCACTGGGCAACATGATGGCGTTTTTTGAATTAAGTACCTCTCGGAGAATGGGTAGATCACTCGCCACAATAGGCCTACGCGCAGCCAGATATTCAAACATCTTCAAAGGATTGGTGTACGGCGCAATGTCTCCACCGCCTGAACCCGCCACCTGCTGCCGATAAGGAAGCAGCAGCACATCGCATGCGGCTTGGTAAAGGGGTAATTCTGCATTAGGCACAAAGCCGGTGAAATGGGCATTGGGAAGCTCCCTGGCTTGCCGTTGCCTGGAGGCCACGTCCACTGGCCGACCGCCAACAAACAGGAATTGCATTTGCGGCAACTGCCGCGCCAATTCCAGCATAAATCCGATGCCGCGCCCTTGGTAAAGATGCCCACTGTAGCCGACGGTGAAACCCTCGGGCTGGCCTATTCTCTTGCGGGCCTGCTTTGGAGTCAGCAGCTTCTCATAGCGCCGCAAATCTACACCATTGGGAGCCACCAGCAGCAGCTTCTCGGACCCGCCGTAATGTCTTCTAACCTGATCTTCCAGAAATTTCGTGTTGACCACGATGCGGCGTGCACCAGGCCCTCGCATAAAGCCGCGTAGCAACCGCGGACCCATGCCTCCGCTGGGCATATCGTGTAATTCAAAGATGGTAGGCATTCCGCTCCTGGCGGCCAGGGTCGCGCCCTGTGGTAAGCGCGTATAGATCAAGTCCGCTCCCCAAGCCTGCGCTTCACGCAAAGCGCGCCAGGCGTAGTCATAGCGCCGCAACGCCGACCAGGCGGGCAGCCAGGTGATATCCAACTTCGCCATAAGGCCATACTGCTGTGCCAAGGATTGCCAGTCGACGCATGGATCAGCGCCTGGAGCAAACACTCGCAAGCCGTGGTCAGTCTGGGCTATAGCCTGGGCCATTTTCATCACTTGAATGCTGTTGGCGGTGCGGGCGGGGATGGGCGTGGGGGAGATCAGGGCGATGTTCATGCTTCGGCAGGAGGTTTATGAGCGCGCAAGTCACCCACTATACGCATTACAGATAGGCTGACGGTGAAGATGTAATATCCGGAGAGTAAGGCAGCAAATGCAACCGCTCCGGCAGAGGCAAACAAAAGGATACCGGCTACCTTCAGCAGCATACCTGCCAGGTTCACGATGGCGGGGTAAACGGGGCGATTAAAGGCCAATAGCGCGGCCCGGCTCCAATAGAAAACATTGGCAAATGTGTATCCCCCAATTAACACGACCAGAGGCAAATAAGCTGGCAAGAAGTCGGGGTTACCTGTATACAGCAGAATCACATTTTGGCCAAATATCACCAGCAAAATGGCCACTGGCAAAGAGTACAAAGCCGCCAGGGCTGAGCCGCGACCAAGCACTTTGCGCACTGCCGCCCAGTTATCTTGCGCCACTGCCCGCGATAGCTCGGGGTATGTGGTGGATGGCAGCGGACTTACCGGGATCTGCAGAAACCCTATCATAGTACGCGCTAGGCTGTAAAAACCGCCAGCCGTGTTACCCAGAAATGCATTCACCCACAGGTCTTCGCTGTCCTTGGCTACCAAGCTCACCGTGGCGCTCAGGTTGGTGCTAAATGCAAAGGTGAGCAGACTGCGCTGGTCGGAATGTAGCACCGCGATGGGTGTGCGCCACCAGCCGCGCCCCCATTCTTTGTTTGCGGTACGAAAAGCCAGGGTCATCACCGCTGCAGAGCGCAGCAGGCGGCCCGCCAGCTCAGCCAGCACGATTTCGAACAACCCACCGCCCGTAACGAAGACCCATACTGTGAGCCCTAAGCGCAGTACGCTCTGGGCGATGTCAATCACGGACTTGGCATCGAAGCGATCGAACACTTGCAACATGCCATCCGAACTGTCAAATATCAGGTTGATAAGTACCAGGCTGCCGTACAGGATGAATACCCACTCGACACCGGAGGTATCCGAGAACAGGCGTACTCCCAGAGGCGCCAGTAGAGCGATGAGAACAAAGGCTACTATCGAGCCGCCAGCTTCCAATAAGGCAGCCAGTTTGTAGACCGCCGCTGCCATTTTGTATTGTTTGCGTTCCTGGTAAAGGCGCACGTACTTCACCACTAATTCATCGATGCGAAAAGAGGTGAAACGATTAATCACATTGGAAAAGGTGGCAATGGCAGCCAGCAAGCCTAAGCCGGACACATTCAGGACGCGGGCCTGCAAGGCGTTTTGCACCATGCCCATCCCTGCCGCCAACACCGTGGCGCTAACCAGATAGCTGGAATTCTTGACAATGCGACGCAGGAACTCAGAATCGAACGCCCGCAGGTAAAGCTGCTCAAGGCGGTCCAAGGGGAGTTTCAACATGAGGTCTAGGCTGTGAAAAGCTTAGTCGGTCTTAATGTCCTTGGCCCAGGCACGCTCGGCGATATACCATTCCGCCAAACGCCGTACGCCCTCCTGGAGCCCCACCTGAGGTTCCCAACCCAGCAAGCGACCGGCCTTGCTCACATCGGCCCAGCTGGCCAGCATATCCGCCGAATCGCGCGGCTTGCGTTCGATAATTGCTTTTCTCCCTAATACCTTCTCGAAGAGAGTGATCAAGTCGTTGATGGAAATGGACTCATGGCCGCCCAGATTGACTATCTCATAGCCTACGGGCTTGAGCGCCAAGATGGTGCCGCCGGCAATATCATCTATATAAGTAAAGCCGCGCGTCTGCTCACCATCGCCAAAGAGCTGGATTGGCTGTTCCTCAGCGATGGCTTTGACAAAGCGGAACATAGACATGTTCGGGCGGCCAATAGGGCCATACACGGTGAAGTACACCACCACGGTCACGTCCAAGCCATGCAGGAAATGGTAGGCGTGCGCCATAGCTTCGGCGCCCTTCTTGCTGGCTGCGTAAGGTTGCAGGGGGTGGTCGCTGTCGGCGGTCTCAGGGGTAGGCAGCGGGGCATCGGCCCCGTAGATGCTGGAAGTCGAAGCCAACACAAACTTGGGGATGCCGCGCTGGCGACACAACTCCAACATATTGAGCGTGCCAGTCATATTGGAATCAACGTATGCCCAGGGATCCAACACGCTATCGCGCACGCCTGCCCGAGCCGCCAGGTTTATGACTGCATCCAGGGAACCAGTATCCAGGTTTTCCATAGCCCGGCGGTCGGAGATATCGCTTTTGAAGAATGAAAAACCCTCGCGCGACTGCAGAGTCTTCAATCTATGTTCTTTCATGCGCACGTCGTAGGAATCGTTCATATTGTCGATGCCTACCACGCCGTGGCCTGAATCCAATAGTAATTCGGTTACCCGCGCCCCAATAAATCCTGCCGCCCCAGTAACCAGATATCGCGCCACTACAACCGCACCACGTTGGCATATTTCTTCCCCTCTTGACCCAGGGCGTTGCGCGTGTCAATGATCAATTTGGAATTCTTGAGCAACTCGGAGTAATCGTATGCCTTGTGGTTGGTCACAATCAGCACTACGTCCGCAGCCTTGGCTGCTTTCAAATAATCCTTAACCGAGTCCATCGACCAGTCGTCATGATCTAAGTGCGGAATGTACGGGTCGTGGTAACTAACGTCGGCCTTCTTTTCGCGCAGCAGCGCGATCACATCCAAAGCCGGGGATTCGCGCAGATCGTCGATATCCGGTTTGTAAGCCGCACCCAGCACCAGCACCTTGCTGCCATTCAGCGCCTTTCCCTGATCGTTCATGGCCTCCAACGTGCGGCTCACAACGTAGCGAGGCATGTTGGTATTGATCTCCGAAGCCAGCTCGATGAAACGCGCGGTGTAGTTCAGCGACTTCATTTTCCAGGATAGATACAGGGGGTCGATAGGGATACAGTGCCCACCTAATCCGGGGCCAGGCGTGAATTTCATGAAGCCGAATGGTTTGGTGGCGGCCGCATCGATCACTTCCCACACATCCACGCCCAAACGGTTGCACATCAAAGCCAGTTCGTTGACCAGCCCAATGTTCACCATGCGAAATGTGTTTTCCAGAAGCTTGGTCATCTCGGCCACTTCAGCAGAACTTACCGTAACCACGGTTTCCAGCGCTTGCGAGTACCATGTCGCGGCCACCTCACTGCAAGCCGGGGTTACGCCACCCACTACCTTGGGCATATTGCTGGTGGTCCAATCAGTGCGACCGGGGTCCACGCGTTCCGGGGAAAATGCCAGAAAGAAATCTTCACCCACCTTCAAACCACTCTTGGCGGTGAGCATATCCAGCACCAGTTCGCGCGTGGTGCCCGGATACGTGGTGGATTCAAGTACTACCACCATGCCTTTGTGCATCTGCTCCGCCAGCTTTTCTGTGGCGGAAACAATAAATGAGAGATCGGGGTCACCCGTCTTGCGCAACGGCGTGGGCACGCAGATGCTCACCGCGTCCACGGTAGCCAGTTCAGCAAAATCGGCCGTGCCACGCAATTTCTTGGCCTTAACCAACTTAGTTAATTGTTCGCTGCTCACGTCACCGATGTAGGATTTGCCCGTATTGATGGCTTCGACTTTTCGCGGATCAGGATCCACGCCCAGCACCTCAAAGCCAGCTTCAGCAAATACTACTGAAAGTGGCAGACCTACATAACCCTGGCCCAAGATGGCGACTTTGGCGCTGCGTTCTTGCAGTTTCTTTTCCAGCGCCACACGAATTTCATTCATAGCACCTCAAAATAAAGAAAGTTGCTCCGGGTTCTCGGTTTCAGGAGCAGGTGGATCGATTTGCATCTCGGGAATATTATCCGCCTTTTTCATCCATTCGGGTAGATTACGGAAATCCGCCTCGACACTGGGGCGCAGGGAAGGCTGGTGCAATGCGGCCGCCGGATGGTACATAGGTACGATCATGCGGCCATGCATACGCACCGCTTGGCCGTGGATTTCACCAATTTTGGCATTAGGCAGGAAACGAGCCATAGAATAACGCCCCAGGGTAACGATGACTTTCGGGTTGATGGCCTGGACTTGCCGTTCAAGATAGTCGCTGCAGGCCTGCAACTCTTCTGCTTGCGGGTCGCGGTTTCCCGGCGGGCGGCATTTTACCACGTTGGTTATATAGACCTGCTCGCGTTTCAAGCCGATCGATTCTAGGAGTTGCTCAAGGAAGTGGCCCGCGGCTCCCACAAAGGGGCGTCCCTGGTCGTTCTCATGGAACCCTGGCCCTTCGCCGATGAACATGATCTCCGCATCCGCTGGGCCTTCGCCGGGCACCGTTAGCTTGCCGCGAGAAATGCAGTTCACATTTCTCACAAACCGAGACTTGCTTGGCAACCTCCAACAGGGCCTCAGTTGGGTTCATATCGCGCCCAGGCGCGGCAGCCGCATCAAAATGGCATCCTCGCGGTTGTCGCTGTAGTAGCGCTCGCGCCGGGCGATCTCGATAAACCCAAATTCCTTGTACAAGTTCTGGGCTGCAAGGTTACCAGCCCGCACTTCCAGCGTGGCACTATGCAGGCCCTGTGCCGCAGCGCGGTCAAGAAGATGGGCAAGCAGTTGCCGCCCCAAACCTCGGCGCCGAAACTCCGCGGCCACGGCGAAATTAGCGATGTGCAGTTCTTCGCCCAGTACCCAACACACGCTGTAGGCCGCAACCTCGTGCTCATCGCCTTCGGTTTGCGCCTCGATCACCCACTGTTCCGAGGCGGAATTCTCATGCAGTTCAAATTCATAGCTCTTGCGCGTCCACGGCGTGGCAAAGATGCGCAGTTCCAGAGCAAAGACTCGGTCCAGGTCTTCGCTACTCATACGGCGTACCAGGAATTTCGATTTCCGAAGGGGCTCAGGCTTCACCAGCATTTTCATACGGGCACCGCCTCACCAGTCTGCAGATAAATGGGTGCCAGGCCTTTGGCTTCATCAGTGTCCCCGGCTTGCCAGCGCGCCCAGCCGATTTCTGCCAATATGCCCGGGCGCCGGACACCCCAGGCTGCCGATTGCAGAATGGCATTTTTGTATTTTCGTCCCAGGACACCGCGATCCTCCTGAGAAATTTCACCGCTAATCAAGGTCGGCGAATGAATGCTTTCTGCCAGTTCAGCGGTCGTCATCAGCGTCGGTTGGCCTTCGGCCGTCCAGCGCTCTCGCTTGACTGCATAGCGGCCCACTGCCAGGCGGTTGCGACCTGCTTGCAGCACGGCGGCTAGAGGGAGATCCCGCACAGGTTGCCCAGCCGCCAAAACATCCAAAGTAGGCACAGCTACCAAGGCCAGGTCATGTGCATAAGCCAGCCCCTTTGCAATGGCCAGGCCGATGCGCAGTCCGGTGTACGAGCCGGGGCCAATAGCCACGGCCACGGCTTCCAGATTATCCACGCTCAAGCCAACTACATTCAGGGCTCGTTGGATGCCAGGCGCCAATTCAACGCCGTGGTAGCCCGGCCCTGTCCATACGCACTCATATAGCATGCCGTCACCAGCATAAAGAGCCAGACCGCTGGTTTGCGTGGAGGAGTCAATCGCCAGAAGGGTCATGCCAGACCAAATACCGTTTCTTGCAAGGAAGCTGCCATAGGCTGGTAGTGATCGCCTTGCGGCGCAATCTCCAGTCGGCGACGATATTCATCCATCCAGAATATCTTGACCCATAATCGCTCGGATGGAAGGGCGCGTTCGATGCGTCCGGCCCATTCCACTACCATAGGGCCTTGATTCAGCAATATCTCGAGATCCAGGGCCTCCGCCTCAACTGGGCCTTCCAAGCGGTAAGCATCCAAGTGGGAAAGCTGGGTGCCGTCCGGACGTTTATATACATTCACCAAAACGAAGGTAGGGCTGGTTACGATATCCGCCGATCCCCACCCGGCAACGATACCCTGTGCCAAGGTGGTCTTGCCGCTGCCCAGGTCTCCTTCTAGGCAAACTAGATCGCTGGATTTTAGGAGGGCGCCCACCTGCATTCCCAACCGGCGGGTCTGCTCGGGACCATTGCTGAACATTTCGAAAGCACCGGCGCGCAGGATGGGCATATAAAGATTATACGCGCCGTATTCGCCCGCGCGGCCAATCGAGGCTATCTACGCGCCAAATACCAATCCAGGAATCTATCCGGCAGCCAACGCATCGCCCAAATGGCAAACGCCGTGCCGCGCCCGGGGGCATAACGCGTGCGCGGGTGCGCCGCGCTTAGCGCATTTGCCACATCTCGTGCCACTACCTCTGGCAGAACGCCATGCACACCCAGCCTCTCAATGCCACTTAACATACGTTGCATCCTTGCCCCATACAGAGCCTCGGCTTGCTTGGGCAATTTAGTGCGAGTTCCCCTGGCGGTATCCAGGGACTTTTCCCAGATGGGAGTGGCGATGGGGCCAGGTTCTACGCTGGCTACGTGCATACCCCACGGGCGCAGTTCACGGCGCAGGCCATCCGTGAAGGCTTCTAGCGCAAATTTAGATGAAGAATACGGCACCAGGAAGGGACTGGTCACTCTCCCACTAATGGAGCTCATATTCACAATGCGCCCTTTGCCGCTTCGCAGCAGAGGCAGACAGGCCTGAGTTACTGCGACCTGCCCTATGAAATTAACTTCGTGTTGTCGGCGCAACTCCTCGATCGGAAGGAATTCCATGGGGCCGGCCAAAGCGATACCGGCATTATTGACCAGGCCTTGCAGCCCATCCCGGCCGACCGCTTCTTGAATCTGGCGCACGGCCGCGGTGATTTGCCCACGCTCCGTTATATCCAAAGACAGCGGATGAATTTCTGGCGAAAGAGCCTTCAGTTTATTGGCGTCAGCCGTTTTGCGTACCCCCGCAAACACGCGCCAACCATATCCCGCCAGATAGATCGCGCAAGCCTCACCGATGCCCGTTGAAGCCCCGGTGATCAACACACTGTTCTTCTTTTGTGGAACCATAACAATTTCTAGCGTCCCAATCCGGCCATCTCCGCCTTCACCGCCTGGTACAGGTTCTCTGCGCGCAACTGATTGAGCGTATAGCAGGGAGATTTGAGGTGCTCCGCCAGAGCATTGGCCAGGCCCTGGTCAAAGGCGGCGTGTTCCATGTTGATCACTACACTGCGAATATCGTCTTTAGCGATCTGGTCGGCCAGGTTGTGGGCCTCCTTTTGGGGGGCACCGTCCCCCATGGATACGTTACCCGCCCCATCCGTAAGCAAGATCAGCAGCGGCATTACGTCCGGGTGCAGACGCTTCTCACGCGTTACAACCTCGTACGCCAGCAGCAACCCGGCCGATAGCGGCGTCTTTCCGCCCACCGGGATATCCGCCAGGGCCCGCTGGGCCAGTTGTACGGAGCTGGTAGGCGGCAGTATCAGGTTAGCGCGGTCTTTCTGGAAGACGATCAACCCCACTCGGTCTCGCCGCTGATAAGCGTCCGTCAACAACGACAGGATGGCGCCCTTAGTGGCCGACATGCGCTCGGCGACGGCCATGGACCACGAAGCATCCACGACGAACATCACCAGGTTGGCAGCCCGCTTGACGCGCACCTTGCGCTGCAAGTCCTGGTGTTGGATGGCGAAAGCGACTTCCTCGCGCTGCTCGGCGCGCTCTTTCTGGTGCGGCGCGGCTGCCCGGAATGTGGCGTCGAAGGCAATGTCACTCAGGTCGTCTCCCGCCGGGCGCGATTGAATATAGCGGCCACGTTTGCGCTCTGTATGCGTGCGCGAACGTCGTCCGCCCTGCCGTCGGGTGACCTTATCCAGGGGGTTGTCTAGCTTACGCGGCACAAAGGGGCGACTGGCTTTGACCTGCTGGCCGCCTTCCCACCAGCGGGCCGAGCCGCTGTCGAAAACATCTTGCGGGCCGGGTTCCGCGGTGCGGTCCTTTGGCTCGGCATCGCTAAGTTGCTGTTGGTCTAGGCCTTTTTTTTTACAGGCTCTTTTTCGTCGTTCTGGTCTTCTTCTTGCGCTTCGGTTTCGCCCTGTGCATCCGCATCCTTTTGCATCTCGGCAATGCGTTCCTGCAGTTCGGTAACCGTCATCTCACTCTGGTAAAAGGGGCCGCGCTTGATGCGGTGCGTCAGCGCCAGTTCGGCCGCAATGGCAATATCCATGTCGGTGATCGCCTTGCGCCCATCGAAGGCTGCCTGAGCCCGCGCCGTCTTTAAGGATCACCAAGTCACCACGGTGGCCGTCAACCTGCAACGAAGAGGTCAGCGCGGCTATGGAAACCAGATCGCGTGACGAATAGCCGACCTTCTCTACCATTTGGCGTGCCGCAATGATCTTCTCGGCAAGCTCCTGTTCTTTGGGTTGCCATTCCTTATAGAAGGCTTCAGGGTCGCTTTCGAACTTGATGTTGCGCTCCATAATCTGCACCCGCTGGCGCGCATCCCGGATGCCGTGCATTTCCACTGCCAGGGCAAAGCGGTCCAACAGCTGGGGACGCAGGTCACCCTCTTCGGGGTTCATCGTGCCGATCAAAATAAAGCGCGCTGGGTGGCTGAATGAAATACCCTCGCGTTCGACGATGTTCACGCCCATGGCCGCAGAATCCAGCAGCAGGTCCACCACATGGTCATCCAGTAAATTGACCTCGTCGATGTACAGCAAGCCGCGGTTTGCCGCGGCCAACACTCCCGGTTCAAAGTGCTTCTCGCCCTTTTGGATGGCGCGCTCGATGTCCAGTGTGCCAACCACGCGATCTTCGGTAGCGCTTACAGGCAAGTCGATGAAACTGATTTTGCGCTTGGCTACTTTCAGCTCGCTGCCTGCCGCCTTGCGCTCTTTCGCCCAGTCGGACCAGGTATCCGGACTATGGGGGTCATCGTTGAATGGCGACTCGGCGAAGACCTCGATCTCGGGCAGCAGGGCAGCCATGGCGCGCGCCGCCGTCGATTTGGCCGTACCGCGTTCCCCGCGAATCAATACACCGCCGATGCGCAAATCAACGGCATTGAGGATCAGGGAGCGTTTCATGCGCTCCTGGCCAACGATAGCCGTAAAAGGGTAGATGGTTCTGAGGTTCATGGATGTTAGCCCGCTACTTCAGGCAACGTTCGGTATGTTATCACAGGCACAATCTTACTTGCACAGGGCGCTTGGACGTCTTCTTCATTAACGACGTGGGGACTCTTGAAGTTTTTCCCGGTTATAATAGCGCCCATCTTGTAACTGGAGTTAATAATTTAATGGAGCAAAACGAGATCCCCCACGAGGGGGAACAGGCTGAACCGAAAGCCACGGAGGCAAACCATTCGGTAAATGACCTGACAATGGAACAATTGCTGGAACAGGGGGACCTGAATCTGGAATTACCCAAACCCGGCGAAGTGGTCACCGGGGTGATCGCGGGCATAACCAACGATGAGGTAATGGTAAGTATTGGCGCCAAGTCTGAGGGCGTCATCCCTTCACGCGAACTTCAGCAGCTTAGCGATGATGAACATGCAAATTTGAAGGTTGGGCAGGAGATACAGGTCTACGTTGTAGGTTTCGACGCAGGCAAAGGCATCATGCAGCTCTCCTACACCCGTTCAATGGAAGACGATGACTGGGCTAGCGCTGAAGAACTGCTGAAGTCAAAGGAGACTTACGAAGGTGAGATTGCCGGCCACAACAAGGGCGGTCTCATCGTGCGCATGGGCCGCTTGCGCGGCTTTGTGCCTGCGTCGCAAGTCAGCCAGGCCCGCCGCATGCAATACAAAGGGGACACCCCTGAACAGCGCTGGGGCGAGATGAACGGTCAGAAATTGACTGGCCGCGTTATTGAGGTGGACCGCGAACGCCGTCGTCTCATCCTCTCCGAACGGGCTGCCGCACAGGAAACACGCGAAGCCCTCAAGGATCGCTTGCTTACCGAGATCAGCATCGGCGAAACTCGCAAGGGGCGCGTCACCAGCATCGCAGATTTTGGCGCCTTTGTGAACATCAATGGCGCCGACGGCTTGGTGCACCTTTCCGAGCTGTCCTGGGAGCGCATTGACCATCCCGGCCAAATGCTTAAAGTGGGCGACGAGGTCCAAGTCAAGGTGATCAGCATCGACCAGGATCGAAAGCGCATCGGTCTTTCTATCCGCCAGTTGCAGTCTGACCCTTGGGAGGAACACGTCAACGAGTACAAAGTGGGCCAGTTGGTGGAAGGCACCATCACCCGCCTGGTGAAGTTCGGTGCTTTTGCCCGGCTGGACGATTACATTGAGGGCCTGGTGCACATTTCGGAACTAAGCGAAGAGCGCATTGAGCATCCCAAGGAAGTTGTGCAAGAAGGCGATAAGGTGGCTTTGCGCATAATCCGCATCGAACCCGATAAGCGCCGCATTGGCCTTTCGCTGCGCAAGGTAGATTCGGCCCAATTTAGCGACCAGGACTATGAAGCCGCAATGGCTGAAGCCGGCTTGTCCGCTGAAGATAACCAACAGCCTGCTGCTGAGACCCGCGCCGAAGCCCCGGAGGCAGAGGTCGTTTCAGAAGAGCAGCCGGAGGTCATGGCCGCTGAAACGCCCAAAGCTCCTGAAGCGGAAGCATCCACCGAGCCTGAGACGGAAGTCGCCACAGAAGAACAACCTGTAGCCATGGCCGAAGAAACGCCCGAAGCTCCTGAAGCGGAAGCCTCCGAAAGCGAACGAGAGCCTGTCGAGGCCAAAGAGGAATAAGCAGAACTGCTTTTATGGGAAAAGAGCGCGCCAAGACCGCGCGCTTTTTTTATCCAAGGATGACTCAAATGGAAAAGAAAAAGCCAGGCAAGCATCGTCAAGTAGGCATCCTGTTGCTGATTGCGGCGATATTCGTTGTTAACTCCGCTCTTTTACTTGCTTCGCGCGACTCTTATCCCACCCAGCTAGACTTCCTGGGCAATGCGATCTGGATAGTCAATAGCCTCATCTTTGCCGTTGTCGGCGGCCTGATCCTGATGCGCCAGCGCCGTCATATTATCGGTTGGCTGCTAATGATCCTTCCGATCATGGTTACTATCAGCTCGATATTGGATTTCTTTCTAAAACAACGCACGATCAACTCGGTGCAGCTAGATATCTGGGGGTTTTTATATCTCTGGTTCGGCGGTTGGTCCTGGTGGCTTTTAATCGGTCCTCTGTTGCTCATCTTCCTCCTCTATCCTACGGGTCATTTATGGTCGAAGAGCTGGCGCTGGGTCGCTTTCCTTTTGGCTGCCACTTTCCTGCTGTTCCTTTTCGTCGAAACATTCACAGTTACTGCAGAAACGATTGACAGCGCACTAACTTGGCCTAATCCCATTGGATTTCTCTCCGAGGACAGCGCCGCCCTCCTCCTGAGCATCATGCCACCCATGCTAATCGTAGCCGTCATCGCATCCGTGGCCTCGATATTTGTTCGCTATCGCAATGCGCAGGCAATCGAGCGTGCCCAAATCCGCTGGCTGTTCTCGGCCGGCGCGTTTTTCATGGTCGTCTATCTGCCTGCATTTATCATGGAGGACCAATCTATTTGGAGTTCTTTGTTTGGAATGTTGTTTATCTTTGGGGTCGCAACAGTCCCCATCGCCATCGGCATCGCCATTTTGCGCTATCGCCTGTGGGATATCGACGTGGTCATCAATCGCTCCCTGGTGTACGCCGTGCTCACCACGCTGCTGGCCAGCATCTTTGCCGGCACGGCCGCATTGCTGGCCCAGATTGCCAAGGCGGCGTTCGGTACAGGCATGGAGCAGGCCGCTGCCGCCGTCGCCGCCATCATCGTCGCCAGCCTCTTTCAACCTTTGCGTACCTGGGTGGAGAATGGCATCAATCGCCGCCTGTTCCCAGAAAACATCGACCTGACTCAAGGCTTGATCGAGCTCAACCCGGACCTGTGGAGTTGGATTGGCCTCCCAAAGATCCTGGAAGCTACATTGGACCATTTGCAATCCATATACGCCGCTGAAAGAACTGCTATTTTTCTAAAACAAGGCGACGGATATAAACCCGTGGCCGCCAAAGGGATATCAAAAGCGGCTCTTTCCGATTTCAAACCTAACCAGGCTCAACACAATCAACTGGCGCTCAAACAAGGCTTTGTCTCCGAAAATGACAAGGCCTTTCCGGTTACCGTTCCCATCTATTTGGCTCGCCGCAAAGGTCCCGAATTGCTTGGGGTGCTGCGCATGGGCGGGCGACCCAAGGGCCGCGGTTATTCAGGAGATGACATCAAGACCTTAGCCGGTTTTGGGGGCAAACTAGGGCAGCCCATATACGTACTTTCGTCAGCCAAGAAATAACCTGTTTCCCATTATTAATCTGCGGCTCCGCTGGACAAGACGGAATTTGGTAGAATCATCTTGTTGCTGGTCAGGCAGTACTGAGCGATCAGTGCTGCTTTTTCAAACCAGGATCGGAGCGTACAACGTGGCAGGAATGGATCGCCTAACTCAAAGGGCACGCCGTGTGCTGAGCCTCGCCCATCACGAGGCCGAGCGCATGCATCACAATTACATCGGCACCGAACATTTGCTGCTCGGCTTGATTCGCGAGGAAGGCGGTGTGGCTGCGCGCGTGCTGCGCGAGTTGGGCCTGGAAGCGGGCCGCGTGGAGGAGATCGTCGAGCGCCTTACCGGCGCCGGCCAGCACGAGGGCGGCAAAATTGACCTCTCCCCAGGAACCCAGCAGGTGCTGGAATTTGCCTTCGAGGAAGCCCGCCGCCTGGGTAACCACTACGTCAGCACCGAACACCTGTTATTAGGCCTGGTTCGCTATGGCGAGGGCATTGCCCTCAACGTATTGCGCAAATTGGGCGTTTCCCCCGAACAGATTCGCCGCCAGACCCGCCGCGTGCTGCAAGAAAGCAGCGCCCCGCGTCGTAGCTCTTCCAACCCGGAACGCCGCACCACTCGCCGCGAATCGCATTCCGCCAAGACGCCCATGATTGACCAGTTGGCACTCGATCTGACCACTCAAGCCGAAGAAGATAAGCTCGACCCGGTCATCGGCCGCGAGACCGAAATTGAACGCGTTATCCAGATTCTAGCTCGCCGCAACAAGAACAATCCTGCCCTGATCGGCGAACCTGGTGTTGGCAAAACCGCCATCGTTGAAGGCTTGGCCCAACGCATCGTTAATGGCGATGTGCCGGCCCCGCTGTTGGGAAAGCGCGTGCTACAACTGGACGTTGGCTCCCTGGTGGCTGGCACCATGTACCGCGGCCAATTCGAAGAGCGCCTTAAGAAGGTCATTGACGAACTCAAGGCCTCCGATGCTATTCTGTTTATCGACGAGGCTCACATGCTTGTAGGAGCCGGCGCTGCCGGCTCCTCCGTGGATGCCGCCAACATTCTCAAGCCGGCTCTGTCGCGCGGCGAGCTGCAGGTTATCGGCGCCACCACGCTGGATGAGTACCGCAAGTACATCGAAAGCGACTCTGCTCTAGAGCGACGCTTCCAGCCGGTGCTGGTAGACGAGCCCACGGTCGAAGAGACCATTGATATTTTGCGCGGTGTGCGCCCCGCCTATGAGGAGCATCACCGACTGCGCATTTCTGACGACGCCCTGGAAGCTGCCGCGCGGCTCTCCGCCCGCTATGTTTCCGACCGATTCCTCCCCGACAAGGCTATTGACCTCATTGACGAATCGGCCTCCCGCGTGCGCATGTACAAGAGCCCTGCAGCCAAGGAAGCCAAAGCCCTAACCGAGCAACTCAAGGATTTGCGCCGCCAACGCTTGGAGGCCGACGACGATGGCCGCGAGGAAGAAAGCGAGACCATCCAGGCCCAGGAAACAGAACTTGAAACCAAGCTTGAAGCCCTACGCACCACCTGGGACCGCGATAACAGTCCCTTAGTGGGCGTGGACGACATTGCCGAATTGATCTCCATGTGGACTGGCGTGCCAGTCATGCAGATCGCTCAGGAAGAAACCGAGCGCCTGCTGCACATGGAAGAAGAATTGCACAAAGCCATCGTGGGCCAGAACGAGGCCATTGATGCCATTTCCAAAGCCGTGCGCCGTGCTCGCGCAGGCCTCAAGGACCCCAAGCGCCCCATTGGATCCTTCATTTTCCTGGGCCCCACCGGCGTCGGCAAGACCGAACTGACCAAGGCCCTGGCCATGTTCCTTTTCGGCAGCGAAGAAGCCCTCATCCAGTTGGACATGTCCGAGTTCATGGAGCGCCACTCCGTGAGTCGCCTGGTAGGCGCCCCTCCCGGTTACGTTGGCTATGAGGATGCCGGCCAGCTCACCGAGGCCCTGCGTCGCCGCCCGTACTCCATCGTCGTCTTCGACGAAGTGGAGAAGGCCCACCCTGAAGCCCACAACATGCTGCTGCAGATCATGGAAGAGGGCCACCTCTCCGATGCCCGCGGCCGCAAGGTGGACTTCCGCAACGCCATCATCGTCATGACTTCCAACGTGGGCGCTGACATGATTATGCGCCGCGGCGAGATGGGCTTCCAACTTAAGGCCGACGAGGATTTAGAAGAACAGATTGCCTACAAGGATATGCGCAAGAAGCTTACCGATGCGCTCAAGCGCGTCTTCCGCCCCGAGTTCATCAACCGGGTCGATTCGGTAATCATCTTCCGCTCGCTCAACAAAGAGAATCTACGCCAGATCGTCAACCTCGAGATCGAAAAGGTAGGCAGCCGCTTGGAGGACCATCAGGTAATCCTCCAGCCCACAGACGCCGCCCTGGATTTGCTTTCCGAGCTGGGCTATGACCGCGAGTATGGCGCCCGCCCGCTGAAGCGTGTGATCCAGAACAAGATCGAGGACCCTCTATCCGACGCCTTGCTGAACGGCGAATTCAAAGATGGCGACACCGTGGTCATCGACGCCGAGGTCGGCGAGGAGCAGCCCGAAGTAGTGCTGCGCAAGGGCCGTAAGCCCCGCAAGAAGAACGCGGCCCCGCCGGCTGCGGCTATTGCCGCAAACTAGCTCGATAAAAAGAGCGCCTCGAAGGCGCTCTTTTTTTTATCGAGAACGTCCCAATAGCCTTGCAACATTTGTCACTGGTTCGCCCTTCCCCCTTGCGCGAAAATGGATACGCTTGCCTGGAAAATTTGCACCCCCCAACGCCTCCGAAGACATCCATCGCCTCAAAGCTTTGATTGATGGCGTGTACGCCATCACGCTAACGCTTCTGGTTCTGGACCTCAAACTCCCGGAGATAGCAGAGGCAAGCTTGGCAGGCGGCTTGGTCGAGCTTCTGCCACGCCTGTTCATTTATCTAATCGCTTTTTATTCCATTGCCAACTATTGGATTGTCCAACAACATGCTTTGCGCAATGTAATCAAAGCGAATCTTTCCATGATGTGGATGCTTATCTTGGGCCTTTTGTTCATCACCTTAATGCCAGCCTCCACGGCCATCTTTGGAAAATACCCAGACCAGCCATTGGCCATTGCCATATTCTCCGCAGACAATTTCCTCTTCGCATTGTCCAGTTGGATATTTTGGTCCTATTTGACCAGAAACCGCAAGACCTTCGCCAGCCGCTCACAACCCCAGGTATTGACTATTAACGCTCAGGTTTGGATGTTCATCAGTCTCAGTTGGCTGCTCGCAGTTCTTTTTTTGCTCGTCAATCCAATGCTCACTTATATTTCCTGGGTTTTACTGCCTAACCTGATTGCTCTTTGGGCTGGGCGCCAAAGAAAACGACTATTAGCCAAATAAAAAGCGCCCCGATGGGGCGCTTCCACTATTTGTAGACTTCTTCCCAAAGGCGAACCTCTCAGGCGAATTTGCGCCGCATCGTATCATTCGGCTATTGAAATGGAAAGAGCGCCCGTGGGCGCTCTTTCCATTGTCACGCAGATCAATTTATTTTACGCTCTTGCGCAAATCGGGCCCACCGAACGGTTTCCCGAACAGCGGAGCAAACACGCAAACATCGAACAAACCGGCAAACAGCGGGATCAAGCCAATCACGATAACGACGATGCCGGTGGTGCCGCTGAGTCCCCACAGGCCCCAGGCTACCAGGGCCAAACCCGCCACAACGCGAGTGATCCGTCCGGACATTGATGCGATAAATATAAAGAATGGGTTCATAATTTCTCCTTTGCTTTATAGACCTTTCCGCCCCCCGCGGCCTTAGGGGACAAAGGCAATGATTATTTGGGACAATTGACCCGTAACCAGATAGCACATTCGTTCTATTTAGTGTAAAATAACTTCATGCCCAAGACCATCACTCGCTTCGTATGCACCTCCTGCGGCCGGGCGGCCGCCAAGCCGCTGGGCCGCTGCCCTACCTGCGGTGATTGGAACACCTACGTTGAAGAAGTGGTGGAGACATCCGGCGGCCGGCACACCACCGGCAATGGCGCTCACCCCAAGAGCACCCCGCGGCCGCTGGCCCACATTGAGGGCGGCGCCGAAGCCGACCGGCTGCCCCTCTCCATCGGTGAGTTCGCCCGTGTCCTTGGAGGCGGCATTGTGCCCGGATCGCTGATCCTACTCGGCGGCGACCCCGGAATTGGCAAGAGCACCCTCCTGCTGCAAACAGCCGTCGAACTGGCTCCTATCGGCCCGATACTTTACGTATCCGGAGAAGAATCCGCCGCGCAGATCAAAATGCGAGCTGTGCGGCTGGGAAACGCCGCGGGAGTTGCCGGTGAAGCCGGCAACTCCACCCTGTTGCCAGCCAGCCTGCTCATCGTCACTGAAACCAACCTCGAATCCATCCTTCACCACGTGGAGCAGGTCAAGCCCCGCGTGCTCGATTATCAACTCCATCCAGACCGTCTACGACCCGGGGATCGACTCCTCGGCTGGCTCGGTCACCCAGCTGCGTGAATGCTCCGACCGTTTCCGCCAGCTTGCCAAGGGCAGCGGCTTGGCCGTCTTCCTTATCGGCCACGTCACCAAAGAAGGTGTCATCGCCGGCCCGCGCTTGCTGGAGCACATGGTGGACACGGTGCTGTATCTCGAGGGCGACCGCTTCCAGAGCTACCGCCTGCTGCGCGCCGTCAAGAATCGCTTCGGGGCCACTGACGAGGTCGGCGTATTCGAGATGCGCGGCCACGGCATGGCCGAGGTGCCCAACCCCTCCGAGGCTTTTCTCGCCGAGCGCGTGGTAAACGCGCCGGGCTCCGCCATCGCCGTCACCATGGAAGGCACCCGTCCCCTGCTAGTGGAGGTGCAGGGCCTCACCAGCCCCACCTCTTTCGGTAACCCGCGCCGCTCGGGCAACGGCGTGGACCTCAACCGCCTGCTGCTCATCACCGCCGTGCTCACCCGCCGCCTGGGCCTCAAGCTGGGTGACCAGGACGTCTTTGTTAATGTAGTTGGCGGCCTGCGCATAGGCGAGCCGGCCGCCGACCTGGCTCTGGCCGCCGCCATCTACTCTTCGGCCAAAGACCAGCCCCTGCGCGCCGACACCGTCCTCATCGGCGAGGTCGGCCTCAGCGGCGAACTGCGCGCCGTCTCCCACGCCACCGCTCGCCTCAAGGAGGCCGCCGCCCTGGGCTTCAAGGCCGCCGTGCTGCCAAGCGTCTCCGCAAAAGTGAAGACCTGCCCAAGGGCATTGATGTCAAAGAAGCTCGCACGTTGCGCGAGGCACTGGAGCTGGGAGCAGTAAAGTAAGTATGTTTATGATTCCCGCATTCCTGGCTCTGTGTCGGCATGCAATCGATCTCTTGCTGACCCTCACCTTCCTCTCATTGATGTAATAGAAAGCCACTCGCCCTGGGGAAGCCGGGTGGCTTTCTAAATAGGATGTACACGCATAGACGCGGACATTTTCACCCTCGCCGGTTTACATTTGACCCTAACCCAATCCCGGCTTGCCCTGCATACTATCCTCGACACTTGCTAAGGAAGGAGTGGTCATGCTCTATCTATTTGCTTTCTTTATATTTGCCCATGGTATAGCCCATCTGGTCTACACCTCTATGGCCATGGGTTGGTTGCCGGACGCCGATGTGAATTCCAGCTGGAGCGGGTTCTCCTGGCTCTTCAGCGGGCTCCTGGGCCGCACAACTCTCACCCTGAGTGCCGCAATCTTCGGCGCAGTCACCCTGGCTTTCGCTGTGACCGCCGTCGGGCTGGCCTTCCACCAACCCTGGGCCACGTCTTGGCTGGCCGGAACGGCTGTCGCCTCCAGTCTCACCATCTTCCTCTTCTGGGACGGCAGCCCCGAAGACCTGGTATCCAAAGGCCTTATTGGGCTGCTTATTAATATCGGGCTCCTGGTGGTTTTGTATGTGTTCCGCTTCCCGGCCCTTTAGCATGGATGATAACAATTGAGCTTCCTTAGCCGACGTTCCGCACTGGTTTTGTTGGTTGTCTTAGCGCTGGGCACATTATTGCTGGCCGCGGCCCAGCCTGCCCAGGCTCAAACTCCGCAGGTACGTGCCGTGCTGTTCTACTCACCCACCTGTCCTCACTGCCATTACGTATTCACTCAAGTCCTCCCGCCCCTGCAGCAAACCTACGGGAGCCAGCTCTCCATTGTGTTTATCAATATTGATACCCAACAAGGCGCCCAAACCTGGGGCTCCGCCCTCGAGACCTTCAACATCCCCAACGATCGCTACGGAGTGCCTTTCCTTTTGGTTGGCGACCAAAATATGGTTGGCCAACTTGAGATCGAGCAGATGTTCCCAGGGCTCATCCAAACCTACTTGAGCGCTGGCGGAGTGAGCTGGCCGATTTTCCCCGGCCTTCAGCCCTACCTGGACGATCCAACTGCATACCTGGCTCCCCTGGCAACCGCCGTCCCGCCTCCCACACAGCCGTCCATTACGCAGCGGCTGCAAGGGGATGTGGCCGGCAACACCCTGTCTATTTTGGTGCTTTTGGGTCTGTTTGCCAGCGGGCTATGGAATTTGCGTCGCATTCGGACCGAACCCAACCCGGGCCAGCCCTGGCCCACATGGGTGGAGCAGTTCCTCCTCTTTGCCGGGCTGGTAGTGGCAGGCTATCTCACTTGGATTGAGATCACCTCAAGTGCCGCCATGTGCGGCCCGGTTGGGGATTGCAACGCCGTCCAGCAAAGTGAATACGCCCGTCTCTTCGGGTTCCTGCCCGTTGGCTTGCTAGGGCTTGGCGGGTATGTAGCTTTCAGCATCCTTTGGTTGTTAGACCCAACTCTCAAAGGCACGCCGCGCCTCAACCTTAATCGGGTGACTTGGTGGCTGGCTGCTTTTGGCGTGGTCTTTTCACTTTATCTAACCTTTTTGGAGCCGTTCGTCATTGGCGCCACCTGCATTTGGTGCCTGAGTTCTGCCATTTTAATGGGGTTGATTTTCTGGCAGACCACCACCAAACTTCTTTGGGTGCGGGAGAACGGTCACCATAGAAAGAGACATAGAGGACATAGCATATGAAAATCGCAGCAGCTAGTGACGACGGTATCACCATCAGTTCCCATTTAGGACGCGCCCAGTTCTATGTGGTTTTCACTATTGAAGGCGGCTTGATCACCGACCGACAATTGGTTGCCAAGCAGGATTTCCATCAGCAGCACGACCAGGGTTGCCATGAAGACGGGGACCGCGAGCACCGCGGCAATGACCCTCATGCCGAAGAGAAGCATCGCCAGATGTTCACCCCATTGGCGGATTGCGAAGCTCTGATTGCGCGTGGCATGGGCATGGGCGCCTATCGCGGCCTGCAGCAAGTCGGAGTACAGCCAATGCTCACCGATCTAGAGGACATTCAGGTGGCCGTGGCGGCTTACATGGCTGGTGAGCTGGTAGATCACCTGGATCGGGTGCACCACCACTAACAAATGACGCCTTGTGAGTAACCTGGATTTTGTAGGGCCTAGAAGGGTTCTGCAAATGTGCCATTCTTGATGTCTTCGAACACCTGGCGTATCTCCGCCTCGGTGTTCATCACGAATGGGCCATAAGGCACGATAGGTTCTCCAATGGGTTGGCCGGCCATCAGCACAAAGCGCGTACCGCGTTGGCTGCCGGCCGCTATCGTGTTGCCCTCCCCGAACACCAGCATTTTTACAGCTTCAATTCCAGTGCCCCCAAATTCGCCTGCCCCTTCAAACACATACGCATTGGCAGCGTAATCCGGAGAAACTGGCAGCTCAAACTGGGTGCCAGGGGCCAGCGTCACATCCATATAAAGCGCCTTGATAGCGATCTCTGTAACTGGACCCTTAACGCCAGCATATTCTCCGGCTACCAGCCGTACTGTGACCCCATCCCTCTCTACAGTGGGCACCTCTGCGGCAGTGACCTCCTGGTAGCGTGGCTTGCTCATCTTATCTTTAGCCGGCAAATTGACCCAAAGCTGAAAGCCATCCACCTTGCCTGCAGAGCTACGCGTGGGCAATTCTTCGTGCAGGATGCCCCGACCGCTGGTCATCCACTGCAGATCGCCCGGACCGATTACACCCACGTTGCCCAGGCTGTCGCGGTGGCGCACATTTCCCTCCAGCATATAGGTCACCGTTTCGATGCCGCGGTGAGGATGCTGTGGAAAACCCACAATAGGGCCCTCGATGGGGTCATTGAAGGCGAAATGATCGAACAGCAAAAAGGGGTCGAAGGGATTGTCGCGAAGTGGCCCGAAGGATCGGCGCAGTTTTACGTCCGCACCCTCGATCACGAATTGGGGCTCGATGATTTGTTTTATGGAACGAATGGTCTTAGTCATGCCAACCAGACGGCACCGGCGGCCCAAAGATTACTTTACAAAAAGCGCGCCAGCACCTGCTGGGCGATCCACAAACCCAGCGGCAGGAACACCGCCGAAAGGAAGCCGCGCAGCGTCCCCGGGTTCCACGGCCAGGTAGGCACTTTTTGGATTTCTTCCCGCATACGGTACAAACTGCTCAATGATTTTTCCATGTCCCCGCTCTTCTTGAAGTCCTTCTCGTTGAGATGAACGTAAAGAATCTGGTGAGCCTTCTCAATTTGCAATCCGTTCTCTTCGAGCGATGTCACTTTTTTATTTTGGATGCGCACATGCATGCCCCACAGAGGGACGATAAATGTAATGAAGGCCAACACGACATACGGCAGCGAAAACGTGAGAGCCAACAGGACATCCACTCCGCTAGGAAGGCCGCCCATGAAATTGCTTATGAAATTCAAATTCAGTATCAATAGCCAGAAAAGACTGGAGGTCATGGTAAGGCTGGAAAATGCGTACAATGGCTGGAGGTGGAACAGGTTGATTTCGTTCACCAATCGAAAAGCTTTGATCACCAGGTTCAGCTGACGAAACCCGTGGAAGAGCATTATGGGAGCGAACGAATAGGAAAACATATACACCGGCATGAATAACAGTTTGGGCACCGTTTCTTTCACTCCCAGGAGTGAGGCGTCGAAAAACGTACCCAAAATGACCACGCCACAAATAATAAGAGTCAGGACCAGGGCGGGCAAGGCCGGTACGTTCGTCATTTGATAGCGGATATCTTCCAATTGAGCTCTCTTGCGAGGCACCAATATGGCAAATCTATCGATGGCCCGATTCGCAATGTGGTCTAGTGTGGATAAGAACGCAATGCCAATCACGCTCCAGATTCCGTTAAAAAGCAAAATGCCTACTGGCGTCCCGAACGGCACCGCACCATCCAACCAGTAAGCAACGTGGTAACTAAGGACTGATACCAGGTAGATGAGGATGAAAATTACCCACATGGGGATGGGCAGCCTGTTCAGCCAATTAACAAAATGGTTGGCCCAGCTCGGCGTATACGGTCGTTTCATCAGCGTCGCCTTTCCTTTAATTCTTGCTACAAAAACCTCGCAGCCAAGGTTTGCGCAAGCCATAACAACATGGGGATGAGCACTGCAGTAAGAAAATTACGGAAAGTCCCAGGCGCCCATGGCCAAGTTGCCACATTTTCAAGTTGCTTCTGTTCCCTATACAGACTACTCAGGGCCCCATCCAGCCCCTTCACATCGTTGTAGCTTTGCTTGTCGATCGCCTTATATAGCTTCGTGCGCGTATTGGTTATCTGAGTGCTATTCTTTTCCAACACCAGCATCCTGGCTTCTCCCAGCCGCTGGTGGATGCCCCACAACGGAAGTAAAACGATCACGACGGAAAGCGGGATGATGACAACACTCAACGCCAAATTGATCACATCTTCCGTGGAGGATGGATCATAGATCACTTCGCCCATGTAGGTTATATACACCAACGCCACCAGGAAAAGAGCGGTGCGCATGGTCAACCCGGAAAATGCATACATGGGCTGCTGGTGGAACACGTCCACTTTGTCCACCAATTCATAGGCCTTGGTCACCAGGTTGAGTTGCCGTGCAGCGTGATAGATCATGATAGGCGCCAAACTGTACGATGTCACGCCAAACAACGCGCTCAATGCCCAGGTAACAGGGTGGATTGGACCAGCGCTGAGATCGAAAACCACAAGTTTGGGATCTTGGATTGCCCCAATCAGCAAAACGGTGACTGCCACAATCGAGATCCACAAAACCGTCCGCGCCGGCATGTTGGTCATTTGATACGTAATATCTTCCAGCTGAGCTGCCTTGTTCCTCACCAACGACCCAAAGCGTGCCAGCGCATGTTTGGCAACCTGGTCGGTGTTGTGGATCACAAATAGTGCCAGTGGCAGCCAGATTGCGTTGTAGAACTGACTCGCCGACGCCACCCCCCAGGGGAGGGCACCATTTAACCAGCTAGCCAAGTTCAAACTCAATGCGGCGATTAGGTAAAGGATTAAATAAAAAGTCCAGACTGGGACTGGTAAGCTCTCGATCCAATTTGTCAGCCGGTCAACCCAACTAGGTTTATAGGGAATCTTCATCCAAGTCCTCAATCCTAAACAATGATTTTAATATAAAAAACGCCGCCAGTTACCGCATCAGGTATACTCCCCACTATGACCCGACCAGTCATTTCCGTGGTGGTGCCCGCCTACAACGAAGAGCGCATCATTGCTGACTGCTTGCAGCACCTGCTGGATCAAAGCATCCGGCAACCCTACGAGATCATCGTCTCAGACAACAATTCCAGTGACCGCACCGCCGAGATCGCAAAGGCGATGGGCGCCCAGGTGGTTAAAACCACAAACAAGGGCTACGTGCACGCCGCCATCGCCGGCGTACAGGCCGCCCAAGGCGAAATCATCGCCATGACCGACTGCGACACCCGCGTACCGAAGGAGTGGCTCCTGCACATTTACGAGGGCCTGCAGACCCATCCGGACTTGGTGGGGGTCGGCGGCCCCTTTGAATTCTATGATGGCCCCGACGGCGTTCGCAATGCTGTTCGCCTGCTTAACGACATCTCTCCGCGCCTTATGATTGCCTCCCTCTCCGGCATGAATATGGCCTTCCGTAGGTCAGCCTACGAAGCCGTTGGTGGCTTCAACCCTGCTATCAACCTTCAGGCCGATACTCATCTGGGCAACCGCTTGGCAAAATATGGCAAGACCGCGTTGATCAAAAAAAATAAGGTTCAGACTTCGGGACGCCGCTATCAGACTGGTGGTCAAATCATTTCCGAGACTCTGGTGCGCATGATCAATTCGCTTTCCATCAAGTTATTCGATACCACCCTGTTCAAACACCAACCCGACATCCGTTAGCCCTTTTTTGCAGCATTAGCCGCCCGGGGGTCATTCACCGTGACTTCGGGTTCTCCGTTCATCACCGCATTGGCCCATTCCACGCCTTGCATAAAAGTGTGGTCCTGGTTGGACACTTCATATTTCCACGCTCCAAAGCGCCCCCGCGAATAGATACCGTGCTCAGCCAGAGCCGGCAGGGCCGCGTTTAGTGATGCGTCGCGGTTCAAGGTCGGCGTAGGATAGCCATACCCGGCCCGGAAACTCCACACCGACTCGATCTTCGCATTAGCAGGGATCAAATGGGTGCGTTTAGCGCCTTCCACTACCAGCTTTTCGATGTCACCCTGGGGGAGCGGCACATACTTCGACGAGGCCGTCTCGGTCATCAGCGACCAGGCACCCTCGGGCGCATTGAAGCGCGAATAATTGGAAAAAACCGTGGCGCGAAAGAACGGCGCTTTGTCCTCGGGGAAATACATCCAGCACTTGGTCCTGAGCTGCTCAGGCACTTCCCCCCGGATGCCGATGCCCACAATGGTGACCGTCGAATGATGCAGCGGTTTTGTATCCATATCCAGCTCTATACCCCGCAGCATGTTGGCCAGTAAATCCAATGGCATGCTGCTGAACAACAGCTCATATTTTTCTAGAGAGCCATCCGCAAATTGCACTTGGCGTTTCGCCGCATCCACCCCGACGACTTCCTTATTCAACTGTACCTTTTCCTCTAAGTCTTGACCAACCCGCCGCCAGATCTCCCCTGTACCACCGCGCTGAGGGAATTGAAATGTAGCATTCGGTCCCCAGGAAACATCGTCCCGGTTTAATCTGATATTTTCTTCAATGCGGTTGATATCCACGGAGGCTACACGGTCTCCTACCCAGCGGAAATTCATCCTTTCCGGTGGATAAGCCCATACCTTGCGGTTGTAGGGCAACATGAAATGTTTGGCGATGCCCTTACCAAACGAAGCCTGAATCCAATCCGCGAAGCTTTCCGGTTGGTCCGCGGGATGGGCAGCCAATTCCTTTAGTCCTTGCAGGCATTCTTCCAAAACCTTCGATGGCAATCGGTGAATATTATTCTGGAAGGGGTAAGGAACAAAGCGGTCGTAAATCCACACCCACGATTCGCGTTGCAGTGTGAAATAGTCACCCCGCATCACCTGCTCGAATACAGTATCAAAATAAGCATAGTGGGAATGAATTACGTGCCCACCTACATCCCACGTGAATCCGGACGAATCTACAAAAGATGTTGCCAGCCCCCCAATGTGTCCCGCTTTCTCCAAAACAGTAAAGTCGTTGTGGCCTAGTTCGGCCAGCCGCCAGGCTGCACCCAGGCCCGCCGGCCCGGCGCCAATGATGAGAATTCGCGAAGCTTTCATAAGGGGACGAGCGCATTATAAAGGGAATGCGTCCAGATTCTCACGCCTGCGTTTGTATTAGCCCTCTTACTCTGCTACAATTATTTATTCCCCGTTTCACCGGAGTTGAAATGCAAACAGCAGTTCAAAACGAGAAACCCGCCTGGGTTGATATCGTCAAACAGTACACCGTTCCCAACGCATGGAAGAGTTCCTGGCAGATGATTAACAGCCTGGTACCCTTCTTTGCCATTTGGGCTTTGATGGTTTACAGCTTGCGCGTAAATTATCTGCTCACACTGGCATTGGCCTTCTTGAACGGATTGTTCCTGATGCGCATCTTTATTATCCAGCACGATTGTGGGCATAACTCGTTCTTCAAATCCACGAAGTTGAACAACCAGATAGGGACGGTGCTGGGCATCCTAACCCTGACTCCTTATTATGCCTGGCGCGGGTCTCACGCCCGGCATCACGCTTCCTCTGGCGACCTGGACTTCCGCGGCATCGGCGATGTCGAAACCCTCACCGTGGATGAATACCGTGCCCTTTCCTTGTGGCGCAAGCTGCGCTATCGCTTCTACCGCAGCCCGCTGGTGATGTTCGTGATCGGGCCATCCATCCTGTTTATCATCCTGAACCGTTTTCCGATTGGCTTAGGGGCTGGCCAGGAGCGCGAAAGGGAAAGTGTTTATTTCACCAATATCATGCTTGCGCTCATTTTCCTTACGGTGGGTTCAATAATTGGCTTCACCGAATTGCTCATAATGTGGTTGCCCTTGATGGTGTTTGTTTCCTCGGTCGGAGTTTATCTCTTCTACGTTCAGCACCAATTCGAAGACACTTATTGGCGCTGGCACGCCGAATGGGATTACGCCGAAGCCGCGCTGCGCGGCGCTTCTTTCTTCAAGTTACCCAAAGTGCTGCAATGGTTTAGCGGGAATATCGGTTTTCACCACCTGCACCATTTGAGCCCCAAAGATTCCCAATTACAACCTGGAAAAAGCCCATTACGAGAACCCTTCCTTCCAGCAGGTGAAGACCATCACGCTGTTAAGCAGCCTGCAAAGCGTTTTCTTGCACCTGTGGGATGAGCAAACTCATAAACTCATCAGCTGGCGGCAATATGCCCGCCTCTCTCGACCCACCCGCCAACTAAGCGCCGGCTAACCAGGCAAACAAAAAGCGGAGGCTTGCGCCTCCGTTTTTTTTACTAATTCCCAGGCTCGTTGCCTACGATCACTCCGCTCAAACCATTCGCAACGTTGTAGGTGATAACCACACTCACCACGCGTCCTCCAAGGCCAAAGCGCAGCGTGCCTATTTCGTCCTTGACCACTTCGTCGATTAGCGACCATCCCGAGGCCGGCATTTTGTCCTTATAAAAGTCCATAATGATCGTCATTTCCGAAGGGCTTTGATAGCTAAGGATCCCATCGAAGATTGTCTGGTTGGTCGCATCCGGCATCACAGGGAAATCACTGGAGGCCATTGCCTCGCATCCAGTTGGGATGCTGATATCCGCATTAGAATTCAAGGGGGCAAAATCCAGGACGTATGTGAGATTGCCTTCCAGCCCTCCGTCCCCAGTGAGCAGTTCGCTGGTTCCGCGACCTTCCAGCACTACGCGCAGCAAATAATTCCCATCCTGGGCCACGTAAAGCTCGCCTCTACTTATGCGATTCAACTGCATCGATGTGGCATCTGACATATGCAGGTTGGCCAGGACCAAAGCGTAATGGTAGGCTGCTACCCCATTGATCGTGGCGTCCGGCAAAATGCGTTGGACCTGGCCCGAAAGGATACCACCGGCCTCGACCAGGGCATTAAAAGGATTATCCTCTACCCCAACCAGGGTCTGGCAGCCAATGGAAGGATTGTAAGCGTAGCTTTTCCCATAGAGTGTAGCCACTTCCATAAAGCCGCCTGGAAAAGGAGTGTCACCACTTACTGTAAAGCGCTGGAAGTTAGCCGGGGGATTGGCTTGATTTTTTTCCGACAGGTTAATTGATGCGGAGATCTGGGAGCCATCTGCCCGCGTTCCCTCGAACCGGAAATCTAGGGCGACTGTGTAGTTGCCGGGTAACTCAACTAGATTGTCGGGGTCGTTCAAATTCAGGATGCTCGGCCCTGTGTCCTTGGTGGCTGTTTCAGTAGCCGCAGGCGTCACCGTGGAACTGGGTTCAGCTGTTGCAGTGGGCGTCGGGGGCGTCGAACAAGCCTGTAAGAACCCGAGCGACAAGGCAATTAATAAGGTTGTATGTGTCCTCATGTATATTTGTCTAACTCCTTAATTACCCATCGCTCATTTTATCCGGGCCAGATGCTGCCGTATTGAATTCATTGACCCTTAACCTGTAAAAGAATGACCTATCCTATAATTAAATCACGATTAGCCACACAGGAGAAATCGCCATGCCAAGCAAGCAGCCTAAAAGCACAGCTTCATTCCCCAATATTTGGATAGGCATCCTGCTGGGCGCCTTGAGTGCCTTCGCCCTAATTGGACTTCTTTCTTTGGGAGGAGACCTACTGGGTACCCCCTTCGTCCCCTTCGATATCTTCGATTGGATGAGCCGCAGCCTCCCCGGATGGCTGATCGGTGGAGTGATCGGCATTATGGTCAGCATCATCAGCTTCCTGCAGACTTTTCTCCCCATTGGAAGCATTTCCAGCACCGCTAAGCTGGCCGAACAGGGCATTGCCTTGGGCCAACTGGTGGTCGGGGGTGCTGCCTTCGGGGGCCTGCTAGCCTGGCTTGGCCGCAAACCCAAACGCAACCTAATCCTGTATGGGCAGATCGGCGGGTTTGTCCTACTTGGCCTGACCCTGATCATCGAAATTTTGCTGGGAAATCCCGAAATGCAGGGCTTCGCCACAGTTTGGCTGGCTGTGCTCTTCATCGGTTGGGGTTGGGGGCTGGCTGCGCTACTCGAGCAGCTAGCGGCTTCGCCAGTCGCCGCCCAGGAACAACAGATGTCTCGGCGCCAGTTCCTAACCATGAGTGGCGCGGGGCTGGCCGCGGCCGCCTTGGGCGCCTGGGGCGTCGGCCGGATCTTCGGCGAGGGCACCCTGCTGGCGCAGGTTAGCCCGGTGGCCGCTCCGCTGCCCGCCGGCGAGGATCCTTATGGGGTCTCTCAGACTTCGGGCCCAGCGGCTTCGCCCTCGCTGGATGAACTTGCCGCCCGCCCTGCCGCTGTGCAGGGCACCCGCCAGGAACTCACGTCGAACAAAGAGTTCTATCGCATCGACATCAACACCGTTCCACCCCAGGTCAAAGAAGAGACCTGGCGTTTGCACGTGCACGGCATGACTGACCAGGAGCTGTACATGACTCTGGACGAGATACGCAGCATGCCCTCCCAAAGTCAGATACTGGCGATGCAGTGCATCTCTAATCCTGTTGCCGGAGACCTCACCTCTTCCACTCGCTGGACTGGTGTGCGCTTTCTCGACCTTCTGAACAGCGCCGGCCTGCAATCCGGGGCCGCTGGTGCCTACATCCATGGCGTGGACGGCTTTGACGAATTCGTTAGCATGGAAGACATCCAGGACGAACGTTGTCTACTGGTCTACGAAATGAACGGGGAACCCCTCCCCGCCGCCCATGGTTTTCCCCTGCGCGTCTACGTCCCTAACCGTTACGGGATGAAGCAGCCCAAATGGATTCAGGACATTGAAATCGTCCCTGAGCGCCTCGATGGATATTGGGTGGTACGTGGTTGGGACCGCGAAGCTTATGTACAAACCGTTTCCGTGGTGGACACAGTGGTCGTCGACCCGGATCAGGGCGATAACGGCATGGCCATGACCGGCGGGATAGCCTGGGCCAGCGGCCACGGGATCAGCAAGGTTGAAGTGAAGATCGACAAAGAGGATTGGCGGGAAGCTGAGCTAATCGACCCTCCGCTAAGCCCATTGACCTGGGTGCTTTGGCGTTATTCGTGGCCCTATGAGAGCGGACGCCACAGCGTCAGTGTGCGTGCTTATGATGGCAACGGCAATCTCCAGGTAACGGATGAAAATCCGCCACACCCTAGTGGAGCCACCGGCCTCCATACAGCCAACGTGACCCTTTAGCCCAATTTAGAGCTAAAAAAGAGGGCAGCCAAGCTGCCCTCTTTTCTTATAATTAGGTTCCGATCAAACTGAAATGGGGATTAACTCTTCAGCCACGCGGCGCAGTTGTTCATAGCCCACCGGCTTCACCAGGGTGCCGTCCACCTGGCTCGAATATTGCTCCGCTTTGAGCTCATCTCCCGTAACCAGCAGCACGCGTGTATGGAACAGACGGCCTTGGCTACGTATCTGTCGCAGCAGCACCCCACCGTCTAAACTCGGCAGATGCAAGTCCAGCAAAACCAAATCCGGGCTGGTAAAAACCAGATTAGCTTGGGCTTTGTGCCCATTATCCATAATATCGGTCTTGAAACCTGCGTCCTGCAGAGCCTTCTGGAACAAACGGGCGACCTGCGGGTCATCCTCGACCACCATAGCGTACGGCGTCCCCATATCCTTCTCCTTAGAAATAAGTGCGCGATTCGATTTATCTAATGATTCAACACGCAGTTTTTCATTTGGGTTCGCGCTCTTTGAATTTCCCTCCGAGTTGACGGCCTCTCAAGGGATATGGTATGATGCGGCCCGCCCTTGTTACCGGAAAAACCGAACAGGTGGCAGAGGAGAAATTACAGATAAGTACATCTGAATACCGGGTAAATAGATCCATTCGCGCCAAAGAGGTACGCCTCATTGATGGAGAAGGGGAAAATCGCGGTGTGGTCTCAATCGAGGAAGCCCTGCGCATTGCCCAGGCCGCTGGCCTGGATCTGGTTGAAGTTGCGCCGAACTCGAAACCGCCTGTTTGCCGGGTAGTCAACTACGGAAAATTTACCTACGAGCGGACCAAGAAAGAGCGCGAGGCCCGCAGGGCGCAGAAGAAGATCGAGATCAAAGAGATTCGCCTGCGCCCCAAGACCACCGAGCACCATCGCGGCTTCAAGGTCAAGGCCGCCCGAGGTTGGCTCAAAGAAGGCAAGAAGGTTCGCGTGCGCATCCGCTTCCGCGGGCGCGAGCGCGATTATCCTGAAATTGCCCTCGAAGACCTCAAGGAGATCGCCGCTGACCTGCAGGACCTGGCAATGATCGAGCAGGCTCCTACATTTGAAGGGCGCACCCTGTTGATGATATTGGCCCCGCAGGAAGGGACCGCCGCTCCCGCTGCCAAATCGGACGGGGACGACAAGCTTGAAGAGAAAACCGAGAAAGTAGCCAAGAAGACGGAAAAGGCAGCACCCAAGAAAAAAGCACAGCCCGCAAAAGAATAACGCAGCGGGTATTAGGAGAAAACCGTGGCAGTAAAAAAATTCCGCATGAAAACCCATAAAGCCACGGCCAAGCGCTTTCGCTTGACCGGTTCCGGCAAGCTGATGCGCACCAAGGGCGGCAAGAGCCACTTCCGCCGCCGCACCTCGGAGCGTACCAAAGCGCTGTTCTCCGAGATGATACCTGTAAAGGGCAAGGGCTACATCAAGCGCATCCGCCGCTTAGCCCCCTATATGAGCAAATACAAGACCAATCCCAATTCGCATACGGCGAAATAAGAGGCAAACATGGCACGTGTAAAAACCGGCGTTACCCGCCGTAAGCGACATCAACGAGTTCTAAAAGTTACCAAGGGTCAGTATGGCACGCGCTCCAAGCTGTACAAACGCGCCAACGAAGCCCGATTGAAGAGCCTGTGGTACTCCTATCGTGATCGCCGCAACCGCAAACGCGACCTGCGCGGCTTGTGGATCACCCGCATCAACGCCGCCGCCCGCCTGAACGGCACCACCTACAGCCGCTTGATGAGCGCCTTCAAGAAGAATAATATCGGCGTCAATCGCAAGATGTTGGCGGAGATCGCCATCAGCGACCCTCAGACTTTTAAGGCCCTGGTGGAACAAGCCAAGATATAAATCTCAAGCAGAATAAAACCAAAAGGAGGTTGGCCTGTGCCAACCTCCTTTTGTTGTTTCTCTCAACACTAAACTTGGAATTCTCCGTTCTGGTAGAACAATTCGCCGTCCACCCGGATCTCGCTGTCATGGTGCATGTCGCAGATCATGTCCCAGTGCAAGGCGGATTTGTTCCTGCCGCCGGCCTCTGGGAACCCGGCGCCAACCGCCATGTGGATCGTCCCCCCGATCTTTTCGTCGTACAGAATGCTCTTAGTAAAGCGGTCAATGGCAAAATTGGTGCCGATACCCAACTCACCCAAAAAGCGGGCGCCTTCGTCCTGGTCCAGCATCTTGATCAAATAATCTTCATTCTTCTTGGCCGTGGCCTTGACCACCTTGCCGTCCTTGAACTCCAGATGAATGCCGTCGACCTCACGCCCCAGGCGGATGGCCGGGAAAGTGTAGTCCACCCACCCGTTGACCGAATCTTCCACAGGGCTGGTGAATACTTCCGAGCCGGGCATGTTATGCGTGGCGGATGAATTCAAGAATTTGCGCCCATCCATCGACATGCGAATGTCGATATTTGGGCCATGCAGTTCAATTTTTTTCTTGCCGGCCAGCCACTTGACTAGCCGCTCTTGTTTGGCTTCGACCTCGGTCCATAGCTTGACGGGGTCTTCCTGGTCCGCGAAGGTGGCTTTGTAGACGAAATTCTCGTAGTCGCTCAGGCTCATATCTGCTTCTTGGGCATACGCATTGCAGGGAAATTGCGTCAGAGTCCAGCGTAGCTCGCCGGACGCGCTACGTTTGAAATACGAATCGTAGATCCCCTTACGCGCCGCCGAGCGGATTTGTTCCTTCTTGGGATCCGCCGCGGTCATTGTCCGTGTGTTTTCCGTCGCCTGGATACTGATGAATACATCCGCGTCCTCGAATGGCATGCGATCGAAAGGCGAAATCCATTTGAGTTGCTCCTCATTGGCTTCTTCCAAAACAATCTGTGCTGTCGAATCTACACCCATAAGTAAATTGGTATTCCCGCCCGCCCTCACCGCATAGCGCAGTACCTCACGCGCCAAAGGTTCCGCTATTGGGTGGGCAAGGATGATCACCCAATCTCCAGGCTTTACCTTCACCGAATAATCCACCAACGCTTTAGCCAGCCGCTCCACGCGTACGTCCACCATGAGCGCCTCCTTAAAATTCGGGCATTGGCATTCTAACATCTCCGCTTCAGCGGCCTGGCGGTGAATTAGAATACTTGTGTGATTACTTCGATCCACAATCCACGCATCCAAGAGCTGCGCGCTCTGCAGCGCCAGACCAAGCGCCGCCGCGAGACGGGCACCTTCATCGTGGAGGGTGTGCGCCTGGCCCGGGAAGCCTTGGCGTCTGGCTGGCCCATCCGCCAAGCCTTATACACCGAAGATCTGGCCGCGGCTGACCCAGGTCTGCTGAAAGATATAGCCGCACGTACCCAGGCTGAGCCGGTCGCCGAAACTGTTATGAAGGGTGTCAGCGATACGCAAACCCCTCAGGGCATCCTGCTGCAGGTTGAGTACCAGGACCTTTCCCTATCCAAGACTCTGGATTTTGCGCTTATCCTCGATGGGTTGGCCGACCCCGGAAATCTGGGAACATTGCTGCGCAGCGCCGCCGCGGCCGGCTGCGGCAGCGTGCTGCTGGCCCCTGGCTGCGTCGATGCTTTTGCACCCAAGGTTCTGCGCAGCGGCATGGGCGCCCACTTCCACCAGCCTATCCGCAGTCTGGATTGGCCGGGGATTACTGCTTTCGTGAAGCAATACAATTTGCTTCCGCTGCTGGCTGCCGCCGGCCAGGGGAATACCTACTCTCAACAAGACCTGACAAAGCCCGTGGCCCTGGTCCTGGGCAGCGAGGCGCATGGTGCCGGGGCGCATGTGGACGCGCTCATACCAACCTTCATTAATATCCCAATGCCCGGCGGCAGTGAGTCACTCAACGTGGCCGTCGCCGGCAGCATCCTTCTGTTCGAGGTCGTACGCCAGCGCGCTGCATCAACATGAAAATTCGCTCGCTTACCTTCTTTATCGACCCAGCTCATCTACCCACTGCCAACGACCTGCAGCCGATGGAATCTGCCGCTGCTGCAGCCAAGCGAGCGTACCAGAAAGCTGGCATTGAGGTGCAAACTTTGCGCTTAGCCACCTCTCCGTTTCCGCGCTGGGTCCAACCCTTGACGCAAAGCCGGGTCGTTGAAGTCGCGGCTGCTCTCGAAACCCTCGCCAGAGAGCACGGCTTCGAATATGTTTCCATGGGGCCCGCGCTCCCCGACTTGCCCGAAAGTTACCGCTTCATCCCAGATATGCTGGCCGCTACTCAAGGCGTCTTCTTCAGCGGCATTATTGCCTCGCAGCCCTCCGGCATCCACATGTCAGCTGTGCGCGCTTGCGCCGACATTATCCAGAAGGCTTCTACATTGGAGGGCACCGGTTTTGGCAATTTGCGCTTTGCCGCGCTGGCCAATGTACCCGCCGGCTCTCCTTTCTTCCCCGCCGCTTATTCGCCCGGCGGACCGCCTGCCTTTGCCATCGCCACCCAGGCCGCCGACCTGGCCGTTGTAGCCTTCGAGAATGTTGCAGATGCGCAAGAGGGCAGCCAGGCTTTGACCGCCCAAATAGAGCAGCAAGCCCGGCGCATGACCGAAATTGGGCAGAAGATCGCCTCGAGCAGCCGTGTTTTATTCGCCGGCATTGACTTCTCTCTGGCTCCTTTCCCTGCAGAACGCGAATCTCTCGGTACCGCATTCGAGCGCCTCGGCATTCCCGCCGTCGGGCTGCAAGGTTCTCTGACGGCCGCCGCCATTCTCACCAACGCCATCGACGCCGCTCAGTTTGCCCGCACCGGTTTCAACGGTTTGCTACTGCCCATCCTGGAAGACGCCACCTTGGCCAAACGCGCCGCCGAAGGAACTTTGCGCGTAAATGACCTCCTGATGTACTCGGCCGTATGTGGCACCGGCTTGGACACGGTGCCTCTCCCCGGGGACACCGGCTCAGATGAAATGACAGCCTTACTTGTGGACCTGGCCGCGCTCGCCCTGCGCCTGGACAAGCCCCTCACCGCCCGTCTGATGCCTATCCCCGGCAAGCAGGCCGGAGATGAGACTAATTTTGATTTTGATTACTTTGTCAACAGTCGTGTGATGAGCCTGGACGCCCACTCGCTCCAACCCCCTCTATCTGAAACCGAGACTATACAGCTACACCCCCATCACAAACTAAAATAAAGGAGAGCAAAATCGCAAGCACATTGCCTCCCCAAAACCACACCGACCAGGTAGGGCAATTCCGGTCTTCCAGGTGCAGATGCGTACCATTGCGTATCCTCCTTAGATAAAGTGAGTATCTATTACGATATAACGGGAAGGAGCGCGCGGGTTACCTTACTAAGGGGCCAGCAGCGTGAACGTATCGATTACTTCCCCGTCAACATTGATGAATTCAAATCGGATCCAGTCCCGGCTGGCCTCTACTAACATAGCCCCATGTTCAGCGTTGTAGCGCAGTTGACTCTCAGGCAAGATATTCTGGAAATCGTAAATGGCATCATGTCCACCCAAGCCGTTCACAATATAGGGAAAGCTGTCCACGGTCAACCGTTCATAAAGATGGTCGTGCCCAGAAAGTACGATGCTGGCGCCCCAATCCTTGAATGGCCATTGCATGTAATCTGTTGACCCGTGCAACCCGGATGAGTAGGGTGGGTGGTGGTCCACCACGATCTTCCACGGTTCCGTGGCCGCACTTAGGGCGCTCTGCAGCCAAACGGCCTGTACCGAGGAGCGGCCCACGCCGTCGGGCTCACGCGTATCGCTATCCAGCACAAAGAAACGCACCGGGCCTCTGGCCACGTCGTAATAGCGTTCATTGCCTGGCAAGCTGAAATAATCTATATAGGGTTGCGCTCCCTTGGTGTCCCAATCGTGGTTTCCCAGGCTGGGGAAAAAGCGATTTTCGGCGCTGCCACGATTGTAATCGCCCGTGTAGTCTCCAATATAGCGGTGGTAATACTGACCCACATTGTCATCAATGGTCCCGGCTGCCCCGCTTTGATAATTGTTGTCCCCGGTTGTAACGATAAAATCCACCTTCCAGCCATCGATCATATCCGCTACTTTCAACGCATCCGGCCCAGCCTGCCCATAATCACCAATGACCGCAAAGCGCACTTCGGGTTCCGAAGTGGGCGCCACAGGGATATCCGTGACCTGGGATAAGACCGTGGGTCGAATCGGCTGGTATGCTGTAGCCGTTGGAACGGCCGACCCTGTGCCTGCCGGCGCGGGCGGGGTGCAGCCCGCCAGGTTTAAACCCAAGCAGGTGATTAGAAAGACAAGAATGGTTTTCTTCAACCTCGCGCCTCCATTTCTGGTACGGCAACCTTCAAAGCGCGTGGAACCAATTTGATTTCAACAGGCGTGACCCCGATCAAGTCTCCGTCCCCCTGCACCGGTAGATTGGCGGGCCCCTCAATAATTAACGATTCTTGCATGGGGATGTGATCCAGCCAGGGTCTCCGCATATGCCGATTGGCCAGGAAGTTGAATATCACCCATAAATATTTGAAACCGGTATTGGCTTCCAGGAAACACAGGTCCATGTGCCCGTCATCAGGCTGCACCTCCGACCACCAACGCAAAGACCTGTAGCCTATAATTCCGCAGTTGGCCGCCATCAGATCGCTCGCCCGCACGCTAATTGCCTTCCCATCTATCCGTATCTTATACGTCGTCGGCTGCATAGAGAAGAAATTCAGAAAGAACGAAACTAGATAAGAGCTTTTACCGAAGATCTTCTTCCGTCTTACGCTGGTCTCGTCCAGAGCTCTCGCCGCCAGCCCCACTCCCACTGCCAGCAAATAGGCTCGTCCAGCCACCATCAACACATCCAGCTCGCGCACCGCGAAGTCACCCGCCAGCAGTGCCGCGGATCTCTCCACCTCTACCGGCACGCTCAGCTCGCGCGCCAGCACGTTTCCTGTCCCTAGGGGAAGAATCCCCACGGGAGGTCCATCTGAAGGTAGCCCACTGGCGATGTCCGAAATGGTGCCGTCTCCCCCAGCTGAAATGATCAACTTGACTCCCTTGCGTAGCCAGGGGGCCAGCCGCTTTGCCATGTCTTCGCGGCTGCATTCCACTATATCCACTTGGCGGCCGGCGAAATATTTATCCAACAATCTGTGGATTGTGCCCACGTCCGCCGCGCTGGCTTTGGGGTTGTAGACGACTAAGACATCAGCCAGGGGGGTGGGCGAAAGGGAAGCCAAGATGGGTTATTGGGCTTGCAGCTGGAAGATACTGCCGGAGCGGTTCACTACGTAAATCTCCCCCGTTTCGTCCAGCCCGAAGGACGTGATTTGGAAGTTGGTGTCAAACAGAAGCTGATTTTCCCATTGTCCGTCAGCGTGCTGGACGAGGCCAAATATCTCGCCGGAACAGAAATCGCCATACAGATACACTCCCTGCCAGGCAGGTATCGCGTTGCCGCGGTAGACATACCCCCCCGTGATGGAGCAGCGCCCACCGTGGCTATATTCAGCCACCGGGGTCACGAAGAGCGCGCCGTCCGGCGGGGTACCTTGGTATACATGCGTGCCCTCAAAATAATTCCACCCTAGATCCGAGCCGCCGGGCGTTCCACTGGGCAGGAAGTCCACTTCCTCCCATTGATCCTGCCCTACGTCGGCAATATACAGGTCTTGCGTCGCCCGATCGAAAGTAAAGCGCCACGGGTTGCGCAGGCCATAGGCCCAGATTTCCGGCTTCCCGCTGCCGTTGGCGAATGGGTTATCAGCCGGGATGCCGTAAGGGTCGCCACTATCCACATCGATGCGCAAGATCTTGCCTAAATAGGTATTCAGCGATTGCCCGTTGCCGGAAGGGTCCCCCCCAGATCCGCCGTCTCCCAACCCGAAATACAAATAACCATCCGGGCCGAATTCCAAATATCCGCCGTTATGGTTGGCGTACGGCTGGTGCACTTGCAGCAGCACCTTTTCGCTGTCCGGATCAGCCACGTTGGGGTCGGCCGACACCTGAAAACGCGCAATCACCGTATCCCCCGTCGTATCCGTGTAATTTACGTAAAAGGTACCGTTTTGAGCGTAATTGGGGTGGAACGCCAACCCCAGCAGACCCTGCTCGTTCCCCTGGCTGCCTACCTCGGAAATGATGTCAAGGAAAGACTTGTCCAGCACGGTCCCGTTTTGGATGATGCGGATCTCCCCTTTTTGCTCGATCACGAACAGTCGTCCGCTGCCATCCCCGGCATTGGTTGCGAATACGGGGCTTTGGAATCCATCTGCCACCTGCACCCACGCATACCCCGCCGGGTCAGGCAATTGAGCGTCTGGAATTGGCGTCGCCGTAGGTTCAAGGGTTGCCGTTGGGGTTTCTGTGGGTACCACTGATGGCTCCAGAGTAGCGGAGGGCAGCTCCTGTATTGGAGCGCTGGTGCTGCCAGAGGTCGCAGGCTGGGCGCACGCTGCCAGTACCGCCACCAGCAGTAAGCAAATTGCACTTCGTCCGGCAGCTCTCATCGAATGCTATTCCTTGTCGTGATAACGCGCATCAATGACATCTTTGACATCAATGCTGTCATCGTCTTTTTTCTTAGGGTGCGCTTCGGTCTCCAAAGCATTGCGATGTTCTTCCACCACTTCTGGCGGGCACAACTCCAGGAACAGCGTGTTGGCGATCCACAGTACAAAGGCATCATCCACGAATGGGATAACCGCGTCCAGTGGCGAGATCAAATAGATCAACGAGAATAGCGGCAGAGCTTTCAGGAACATATTGACCCGCCGGTCGCCCATTAGGCGGAGGAGCAGGCGGATTTGCAGTCCGAAAGAAGTGAAAAAATCGCCTTCGAATTTTGAAACTAAGCGTCGTTTGGGATCGGGCATTTTCTACCAGCTTTTATACAACGATTGGAAAGTCGAAAAGATTATACCTGTCAGACCCATTTTAGCCTTGCGGTTACAATGGCCGCCATGCCTGATTCCTCCGGCCCTCTCTGGAAGCCTTATGCAGCTCTCTTCGCCGGCGTGGGCATCCTCGGTTTCTCCGCCATCTTCACTCGCCTTGCCGACGCCCCCGGAGCCGTAGTCAGCTTTTACCGCATGGCTATCGGTACTGCTGTGCTTGCCATCCCCTTTGCCGCCGTCTTCCGCCGCCACAAACCAAAATTACCGCCGCGCGGCTTCTGGCTTGCCGTCCTGGCCGGTGCCTTCTTCGGCTTGGATTTGGCTTCTTGGGCCACCGGCATCAACGCTGCCGGCGCTACCATTCCAACCCTTTTGGGTAATCTGGCGCCCGTGATTGTCGGTTTGGGGGCCTGGCTGCTCTTCAAAGAAGATCTAAGCTGGTTTTTTTGGCTGGGCCTGGCCATCGCCCTCGCCGGCGTGGTGACCGTCCTCGGCTTGGACTTTAACGGAGCCATGGCCTTTAACCCCGGCGCATTGTTTGGCCTGCTCTCTGCACTTTTCTACGGTTCCTATCTGCTCACCGCCCAGAAGGGCCGCGACCAACTCAGTGCTCTCAGCTTCTTTTGGATCGCCGCCGCGGCCTCCACGCTTTCCCTGCTTGTCCTGATATTGGTTCTCGGAAATTCACTCACCGGTTACCCCGCGTCCACCTATCTGTATTTCCTGGCCCTGGGCGTTCTCGTGCAAGGCGGCGGCTGGATGCTCATCAATTATGCGCAGGGCTATCTGCCCGCCTCTTTGGTCGCGCCGACCTTACTCGTCCAGCCTGTGCTCACCGCCATTCTCGCCGGCCCCCTGTTGGCCGAAATCTTTACCCTGCAGCAGTGGCTGGGCGGGGCTGCTGTCATCCTGGGTATTATCGTCGTATACAGCAGCCGCCGCGTGCGCCGCCTGGTGGCCGAGAAGATTTAGAGCAACTATGGCCAAATCTACGCCTTCATCCACCAAGCCCTCGGCGCTGGACCCCATCGGTCTCGCCAATCTAGCTGTCGTTTACGTGGTCTGGAGCAGTACCTATCTGGCTATTCGCATCGCCGTTCGCGAGGGCTCCGGCCTGCCTCCTTTCACCATGGGCTTCGCCCACGCCGCTTTTGCCGCCGTAGCCCTGCTGCTTTGGGGTTACTTCCACCGTGAGCATTTGCGCCCCACGCGTGCCGAATGGCTTACCCTGGCCTTCTCCGGCTTGCTGCTATGGACCGGTGGCAACGGCATGGTTACCCTTGCCGAGCAGCGTGCCAACTCCGGGCTGGCAGCCCTCATGGTGGCCGCTTCACCCATTTGGGCTGCCGTCATTGAAGCCTTCATTGACCGCAAGCCGCCATCCCGTCATCTGGCTATCGCCCTGGTGGCAGGCTTCGCCGGCATTGCCCTGCTAACTGAACCGCGGCTTCTCTCGGGGTTGCGATCCGATACGCTTTCTGTAGCCGCCTTAATCGTAGCCCCCATCTCCTGGGCTGGGGGCTCCGTGCTTCAGGCTCGTCGGCGCGTCACCCTCTCATCTCGCACCAGCGCTGCCTACCAGATGGGCTTCGGCTCGCTTGGTTTTCTGGCCATCATTGTTTTGGTTCACGAGCCGTTTCCGACCCCGACCGTTGAAGCCTGGGCGGCTTGGATCTATCTTGGCTTGGCTGGATCACTCTTTGCCTTCACTTCCTTCGTGGCGGCCTTGAAGCTCTTGCCTACCGCCGTGGTCATGACCTATGCCTACGTCAATCCTGTCCTGGCTGTGCTGCTGGGCGTCTTCATCCTCAGCGAAAGTTTCACCATCTGGTCACTGGCCGGCACAGTCTGTGTGCTCTTCGGCGTGGCTGGCGTGTTCCGCGCCCGCCGCCTCGAAGCCAACATGCCCGAGAAACCCGGGGATGCCTAATTCGTATAATACATAGATGTTATTTAGGTGCTGGAGGTTTTAATGGATAGCGAACGTAGGGGCAGTTTGGCCATTGGGGTAATCTTGTTGCTTGTGGGTGGCTTTTTCCTCGCTGCACAGATTTTTCCCCAACTCAATCAACTCATCAGCCTTCAATATCAATGGCCCTGGTGGGTCATCGGCGTCGGGGCTTTGTTCCTGATTATGGCCATAGCCCTTGGCGCTCCCGGCCTGGCCGTGCCCGCCTGCATCATAGCGGGTATCGGCGGCATCCTGTATTACCAGGAAACTACCGGTGACTGGGCTTCCTGGTCGTATGCCTGGGCGCTCATCCCTGGATTCGCCGGAGTAGGCACTCTGCTGATGAACTTGATGGAAGGCCATTTCGCAGAAGGCCTGCGTGAGGGCTTCAATGCCATCTTGGTCAGCTTGCTGATGTTTGGTATTTTTGGCAGCTTTCTGGGTGGCCCCAAGCTGCTTGGCCAGCTTTGGCCGGTCTTGCTCATCCTGCTGGGTGTTTGGGTCCTGCTGCGCGGAGATCGCCCCTACCGCCATCGCCATCACCGCCATGACGAACCCGAGGTCATCGACGAATAAGGTTTTTTCGCCGCGATATAATTTGAATAGATGGCTGGCGCAGTGAAAGCTGCGCCAGTTCTTTCTTAGGCCCGTTTCGCCATGCCTGTCGATACCCTTTCCCGACCCCTCCACGACCTGCGCATCTCGGTCACTGACCGCTGCAATTTTCGCTGCACATATTGCATGCCCAAGGAGATCTTCGGCCGTGATTATCACTTCATGCCGCAGGACCAACTTCTCTCTTTCGAGGAAATCACTCGCCTGGCCCGCACTTTCGTGGATTTGGGCGTACGCAAAGTGCGCCTCACCGGTGGTGAGCCGCTCATGCGCCGGGAGCTGGAAACCCTGGTGGGCATGCTGGCTGAGATTCCTGACCTCGAAGATTTAGCCCTTACAACCAACGGCTCCTTCCCCATCTCGCGCGTCGCCAGCCTCAAGGCCGCCGGACTGACGCGCATGACCGTCAGCCTGGATGCCCTGGACGACGCCACCTTCATGTCTATGAACGACGTGGATTTCCCCGTGGCTTCCGTTCTGGATTGGATCGAAGCCAGCGCCGCCGCCAACCTTGGCCCCATCAAGGTCAATATGGTCGTCAAACGCGGGGTCAACGAGCACAGTATTCTGCCCATGGCGCGCCACTTCCGCCAACACGGCCACATCCTGCGCCTCATCGAATTCATGGACGTCGGCCACACCAACGGCTGGCGCCTCGACGAAGTGGTTACCGCCCGCCAGATTTTCGATATTATCAACGCCGAACTGCCCCTCGAGCCCCTGCAGCCTAATTACCGCGGCGAAGTGGCCGAACGCTACCGCTACGCCGATGACGGGGGTGAAATTGGCCTCATCGCATCGGTCTCGCAACCCTTTTGCGGCGCCTGCACCCGCGCCCGCCTTTCAGCTGACGGCAAGCTCTTCACCTGCCTTTTCGCCCTGGAAGGCACCAACTTGCGCTCCCTGCTGCGCGATGGCGCCAGCGACCAGGATCTGCACCACGCCATCAGCAAAGTCTGGCAGAAGCGCGTCGATCGTTATTCCGAGCTTCGCTCTGAAGAGACCGAGGGTTTGCCCAAAGTGGAGATGTCATATATTGGGGGCTAACACTCACACATGAACACCGCCAACATCACCACCGTGGTCTTCGACCTCGACGATACCCTGCGCACCAATACCCCGCACGCCCACGATTTCTTCTGCGATTACGTGGAGCTGCTTGGCCATCCCCTCTCCAACGAGCAGCGCCGCCTGGCCCATTTATGGGAGCACCGCTATTGGGCCAGCTCCACCGAGCTCAATCAGGATCTGGACACCTTCGGCCGCGAAGAAGGTTTTTGGCTCAATTACAGCCGCCGCCATTTGGCCGCTCTGGGCTTTTCGCCCAAAGAGTTGGATGAATTAGCCCCGCTGACCCACGTCCACATGAACGAGAACTACCAGCCCAGCAGCCAGTTGCGCCCGGAAACCCTCCCGATCTTGGAACAGCTCAGCTCCGCTGACCTCTCCTTGGGCGTGATCACCAACCGCAGTCGCCCCATCCACGCCGAAATGGGAGAATTGGACCTCGATTGGCGCTTTGATTTCTACCTCACGGGAGTACAGCTGGACGCCTACAAGCCTAACAAGGAAATATTTGAAAAGCTTCTGGATTTCATCGGCCAGGCTCCTGGTCAGGTACTTTACGTAGGCGATAACTATTACGCCGATATCATCGGCGCACGCAACGCTGGCTTGGAGAACATCCTTCTCAACTGGAAGGGGCTCTATATATCTCCTGATTGCGAGGCCATTCAGACCCTGGCGGAACTTCCGGCTGTGCTCCATCTTAACCCGGTATCCTGACCATGCCAGCCCGGCGCCTGAACCGAGCCTTTTTCATCCAGCCCACTCTGCTCGTCGCCCGCCAGTTGTTGGGCGCCACCCTGGTGCACGAACAGAAGATCGGCGGCCGCACCCGTCGCATCTCCGGTACCATCCTCGAAACCGAAGCCTATTGCGGCCAGGAAGACCTGGGTTGCCACGCCAAAGCTGGACTGACCCCGCGCACCAAGGTGATGTTCGGCCCGCCCGGCCACGCCTATATCTATTTCACCTACGGCAATCACTGGATGTTCAATTGCGTCACCCTGCCCGAGGGCCAGCCACAGGCTGTACTCATTCGCGCCCTTCAGCCCCTTGAAGGGTTGGAACTGATAGCTCGCCGCCGTTCCGGCCAGCCCGAAAAGCGCTGGACTGACGGCCCCGGTAAGCTCACCAAGGCTCTGGGAATTGACGGCCGCCTCAATGGCATCGACCTGACGGCTAGCACAGCTATAATATTCATCCAGCCGGGGCCGCCTGTGCCTGATAACCTGGTGCAAATTGGCCCCCGCATCGGGTTATATACTGTTCCCGAACCTTGGAAGAGTAAACCCTGGCGCTTTCTGGTCAAGTCGCCATAAAAATGAGGAGAAGACATGTCTAAATTACTAGAAGGAAAGAGGGCCCTGATTTTCGGGGTCGCCAATGACCGCTCCATTGCCTGGGGCATCACCAAGGCCTTGCAGGAGCAAGGTGCCGAGATCGGCCTTAGCTACGCCGTAGAGGCGCTCAAGAAGCGCGTTGTCCCTTTGGCTGAGCAGATTGGTTGTAAGTTCGTCGAAGAGTGCGACGTTACCAAAGACGAAGCTATCAAGGACGTAGCCGAGAAGGCCAAGAAGCAATTCGGCCAGATCGACATCCTGGTGCATTCCATTGCCTTTGCCGGCCGCGATGAACTCATGGGTTTTTACTATGACGTGGAGCGTGCCGCCTTCCTGCGCGCTATGGACATCAGCGTGTATTCCTTCACCGCCTTGGCCCAGGCCTTCGAGAGTATCCTTGCCCCGCGCGCCTCTCTGATGACCATGACCTACTACGCCTCCCAGAAGACTGTTCCCAATTACAACGTAATGGGCGTAGCCAAGGCTGCCCTGGAAGCCTCCGTGCGCTACCTGGCCCGAGACCTCGGCCCGCGTCAGATTTCGCGTCAACGCCATCTCTGCCGGCCCCATCCGCACCCTCTCTGCCGCGGGCGTCAGCGGCTTCCGCTCCATGTATGGCCAATTCGCCACTGTCGCCCCATTGCGAGAGAACGTCACCGCCGATGACGTCGGCAACGCCGCCGTCTTCCTGGCTTCGCCGCTCTCGACCCATATTACCGGAGAAGTCCTCTATGTCGATTCCGGCTTCAATATCATCGGCATCGCTGAAGAAAGCGGCGAAGGCAAAGGCGAGGCCCCGGCGAGCTAAATGTTCCGCCGCAAATCCAATCAGCCCCAGCCCGACGCGGCCCCGCTGCCGCGCATTAGCTCCGTGGTCGCCGACGGCGTCAGCCTCAATGGCAAGTTGAACGGCGCCGGCGGCGTACGCATTGAGGGAGCTTTTGATGGCGACATCGAGCTGGACGGCCTCTTCGTTATCGGGCCAACCGGTAGGGTTACTTGCCCTCAGCTCAAAGCTCGCCATGTGATCGTCGCCGGCGCCCTGCGCGGCGACATCCTGGCCGAGCGTGTCGAAATTCGCTCCAATGGCCGCGTCTGGGGTGACGTCATCACCGTCTCAATGTCCACCGAGGAAGGTGCTTTCCTGCGCGGCCATATTCAAATGGAAGATAAAGTGGATTTAGGCATTGCCGCCCCGCCGCCTGCCCCTCCTGAAACCGGATCGGAAGCCCAGACGCCTGCCGCCGAGAACCCAGCCAAGTCCGAGACAAGCAAACCCACCAAGGCAGACAAGCCCTTGGCCGGTAAATTTAAGCGCAAATAGTCATTGTCATTCGGAGCGGGTTTCTGATCCCTTTCTAGATCGCCGAACCCGTCCAGTGAAGGATTCTTAGAGCCTCATCTCCGCAAAAACTCTCTCAAATCGCAAACGCTTAGAAGTGAGTACGAAACCGTCCCTACTTCTGCGCCCGTATTAGCAACAGCGGCCGGTCCACCTTCTGCAGTACGCCGCTGGTCACACTCCCATAAAACACGCGCTCCAAGCCGGTGCGCCCGTGGCTGGTCATGGCGATCAGGTCAGCCTTCTTCTCCCGCGCCACCTTGACGATTGTATTCACCGGGTCGCCCCGCCGAATTACCGTTTCTGTCTTGATTTTCTTCTTCGCCAGCGCCGCCGTTTGTTTTTTTAGATATTTCTCCCCGTCCGTCTCGGCGGCCCGCAGTGTCTTCCAGTAATTTTCCAGTTCCTGCGGCGGCGGAGCCACCATCATGCTGATTCCCGGACTAAAGGTCAACGCCGCAGGCTCGATCACGTAAAGAAAGATTACCGTGGCGTGCTCTTTAGCTGCCAGCTCCTGCATATGCGTCAAAATGCGCTCGGCGCGCTTTGAGCCGTCCAGCGGCACTAAAATCCGTTTGTACATATAGCCTCCTTCTGCCACCCTCGATATTGCTAACGGGCGCAATATTCGCCCGTTATGCTTATTCTAGCCCTTGCCGCGTCGCCCCTCATCCTCATTAATAGAGATCCACGCTACGATCTCACCGATCTCAAACGTGTCCTCCGCCGACCATTTACGCAGCGCAGGATAGCTGCGGTTGTAGAACGAAGAACTTTCGCCGGCTATTTCCTCGTCCAGCATGGCCTTTATGCCTTCCAGGCGCGCCACCCACTTGGTCATATTGGCTGCGGTCAGGTCAACCCAGCCCTGCTCGGCGTTTTCAGATTTCAGCACCGGACCGCGCAGAATTCGTTTCCCATCCGACAGCACGATGGGCAGCCCGATGGAGATGATCTGCTGGCGCAGTTCGGCGTTACTGCTCACCAGAGCTTCCAGCTTGGCAGACATTTGCTTGGGCGAATCTTTCAGCGCCGCGCTGATCGTCCCATACGTTTGCTTGAGGAGGAACGACTCGTACAGCAGCTTGGACATGCGCGGGGGCCCCAACAACTCGAACGCAACGGACTCGCCGTGCTGCTCCCCCAGCTGGCGCAGCCGCTCCAGTGCGGCCTCCCGCAGGATGCCGGCCCGAAAGCTTGGCTGCATCACCGCGCCGTCGAACGCGTTCACCAGGTCCGCGCCAGTATTGCCGCCCAATATCTCGCGCACCACGTTGTGGGCGATCTCCTCTGGCGTAACGAACTCCATCTGCCCGAAGGCGGTGATGGCGGCAAAGTCGCCTGCCGCGAACAGGCCATTCTCGCCGGTATTGATATACACCGCCTGCAGCGTCCCGCCGGTAGGCTTGCCGAAATCACCTTGTGGCTTCAAGTTGCCTGCTTCCAGCGCCACGGCTTCCTCGGGCGGGCAGTCATATAGGGGCATATCCTGCCCATGTCGGCGGATCGGCCCATAACCGATATCTTTCCAGGCGATCAGCGCCGTTGGCTTGATCTCCTTCACTACCGTCGGGCCGCCGGGGGTGCGCGCCATCAAGAAGGTCAACAGGGTTTGTGCCCCGCCCAACGCCGCCTTGGACATCAGCACCCGCGAGGGTCTTTCTTCGCCGTGTGTATATGGGATGTTAAGTCCCATACCGCCGGTGCCGCTGGTGCCTACTTTGACGTAAGCTTGAGTTTTGGCCCGCAGGGTCGACTCATACAGAATCTGCACGTGGCGGACCAATTGGGGGATATATAAGGCGGCCAGAAGATGTTCCACCTCTTCCGGCCATTGGGTCTCTTTGTTGTCCTCGGCAATCAGCCCTTGCAGTTTTGCCGCCCAGGCATAGATGTTTTGGTAAGCCACCGCCGTGGATGTGTTGATGCAGTCCACTACGATCTGGCTGGGTGAGCCATCCAGCCCTTTGGCCGTGCCTTGAATGAATTGAAATAGCAGGGAAGCTGTGAGGACGTCCTCACTCAGTTCATCAACAATATCCCCGACCAGGCGCTTGCGCCGTTCGGGGTCCGCCATGATGTCGGAGCGCGAAAGGTTATCTTTCTGCCATTCGGCCCGCAGGAAGATGTCGCCCCATACGCCAAAGAATTTGGTTGGGCTCTTGGGGAACTCGGCTTTGAGCTCCGCCACGGCTTGTTCGGCTTCTTCCTTGCGTAGCGAGGTTACCACCAGCCGGGCGGGGTCGTACGCCAGCAGTTCCCGGCACACGGCGCGGCCTACCAAACCAAAGCCACCCAAAACGAGGGCATTCTTCCCACGTATATCCATTCACACGCTCCACTTCAAGGGTTTTAAACATGAGGGTACCTAAGGATACCGCGATTGCCTGCGCCCTGCGCTGCCAAATCGGTGGCGGTGTGTGGTTTTTTCTTTAAATGCGTATACTTATTCTTCCATGGATGCTGTGTTATTCTGGTTAGGCAAAATCCGCTCCCTACTGGCCGGCCTGCTTAGGGAATCGGTGAAGCTGTGGCGAAGGGTCATGCCCCCCGCCAGCCCCGAGCGCCGCTTCGAGGTGCAGCAGGCCTTACGCGAAGCCTCGCAGCCCGACTTCGATTATTTCGTGATGGTGCTGCTCTCCTGCATCATCGCCACCTTAGGCCTGCTCATCGACTCGGCCGCCACCATAATCGGCGCCATGCTCGTGGCGCCACTCATGTCGCCTATCCTTGGCCTCGGCCTGTCCTCCCTGCTCGGCGACACCTATATGCTGCGCCGCGCCAGCAGCGCCCTGCTGCGCGGCGCCCTGCTTGCCATCGGCCTGGCTATCGTCATCGCCTGGTTCAACTCGCACCTGCCCTTTATCACGCTGCAGGTGCTACCCGGCGAGATCCTGGCCCGTACTCGCCCTGGCCCCATCGACCTGGGCGTAGCCCTGGCCGGCGGTCTGGCGGCCACCTTCGCCCTGGTGCAGCCTAATCTCTCCGCTGCCCTGCCTGGCGTAGCCATCGCCACCGCCTTGATGCCGCCTTTATGCACTATCGGCATCGGCGTGGCCCTTGGCCGCTGGGACGTGGCCGGCGGTGCCTTGCTGCTGTTCATCACCAACGCCGTCACCATCGCCGCGTCGGCCATTGCACTGTTTTTCATCATGGGTTTCTCGCGGACGCGCCATCCCGAAGAGGGCCGCGTGCCGCGCAGCCTAATGGTTTCCGCCATCCTCACCGTGTTGCTGCTGGCCCCGTTGGGCTACCAGAGCTATGGGTTCGTTGCCCAAGCCCAGCGGCAGGCCTTCATTAACCGTGTGGTGGCCGACGAAGTGGCCAAACTTCCCGATGTGGACCTGGTCAGCCTGGACTCGCAGGAGGTAGACGGCACGCTGGAACTCGACCTAACCGTGCGCACCTTGAACAGCCTCAGGTATCAGGATAGCCTGGCTCTGCGTGAAGCCATCGACGTACAGTTGCAGCAACCCGTCGAATTGAGCATCAATCAGGTCTTCGCCGCCCGCCTGGATTCGCGCATCCCGCCCACGCAGACCCCCTCGCCGATCCTCTCGCCCACCGCCACGTTGCCAACCCGGACGCTCACCCCTTCCCTCACGCCCACCTCCACAGCCAGCTCCACTTGGACGCCCACACCCACCCCGGGCCTAGCGGTGCTCTCCGACGCGGCCGGCGCCGGCGTTTACCTGCGCCAGGTTCCTGAAGGTCCCAGCATTGGTTTCATCGCCCCTGGCGACCGGGTGCAGGTGCTCAGCGGCGCCCAGACGCTCGACGGTTTTGTGTGGATCCAGGTGATGGATTCGGACGGGCGCATAGGCTGGGTGCAGCAGTACCTGACCCGCCAGATCACTTCTACTCCCAGCCCCACACCATAAAGACAAGAGCGGGCTTGCGCCCGCCCTCACAGTCATTCATCTCCGTCGCGCTTCTTGAAGCTCCTTCAACGCTTCCCCGAAGGCTTCACCCGCACCACCACATTGATGCTGGCAATGATTAGAGTGATATCGATGGCCAGGATCAGGATGCTGTTGACCAGTTTCACTTCCGTGAAAGGCCTCACTTGCGACAAGGCCAGACGATCACCGAGCCCGCCGCGCCCAGGGCAAAAATCGGCCCAGCGCATCCATGCATCCCAATGCCCGCGGGTCAGCAAGTAAGACTTCAGCACGATTTGGGCCACGAAGAAGGCCGTGAACCATGGGATGAACGGCGTAAACTGTGCCACCCCAGCGCCGGCAGCAGGTCCCAGTGACGGGATATCAAACAGTATTGTCAAGCGGAAGTATACGATAGCAGGGCTATAATTTGGGCCGTGCCTCCAACCGACGCCAACCCAACCGCCTTAGAGTGGCTGCTGGACTCTGACCCTGCTATCCGCTGGCAAGCGCTGCGCGACCTGACCGCCACTCCTGAAACGGAGGTTGCCGGCGAGCACGCCAAGGTGGCAACCCAGGGTTGGGGAGCCGCGCTGCTGGCTGCCCAGACCAAAGACGGCACCTGGCCCGGAGAACCTCGCTTCCCGGAATGGCCCACCTTGCGCACGCTGCTGCTTCTGCGTGACATGGGCCTAGACCCGGACAGCCAGCAGGCCAAGCGCGCGATCGAGCGCGTGCGGGGGAATGTGCAATGGTTGATGGCCATTGCACAGGAAGAGCTGCCCAAGGATGAAGATATTAGCTGGTGGCATCAACCATTCTTCGCCGGTGAGGTGGAACCCTGCATCAACGGCCGCGTGGTGACCCTCGGCGCCTATTACGGTGAGGACATGCAGCCGCTGGTCGAACGCTTACTGGGCGAGCAGATGGCCGATGGCGGCTGGAATTGCGAGCAGGAGAACGGTTCGAGGCGCGGTTCATTCAACACCACCATCTGCGTGCTCGAAGGCTTGCTGGAATATGAACGCGCCACGGGCGGCTCGCCTGCAGTGAGCGCTGCCCGCCAGCGCGGCGAGGAATACCTGTTGGAGCGCCGCTTGCTGCACCGCCTCTCCACGGGCGAAGTGATTGAGCTGGACCGCAAAGAAGGCATCAGCTTTACGGATCTGCCCTATCCGGCCGGCTGGCGCTACGACATCCTGCGCGCTCTGGACTATTTTCGGGCGGCAGGCTTGGCCCCCGACGCGCGCATGCAGGAAGCCATCGACATCCTTGCCTCGAAGCAGGACGCTTCTGGACGCTGGACGCTGGGCATCGTGCACCCGGAGGAAGTGATGGCCGAACCCGGCGTCGCCGAGGGTGACCCCAGCCACTGGAACACGCTGCGCGCTCTGCGAGTTTTGCGCTGGTATCAATCTTCGCCGTCATAACCCTGTAAACGCCTCTATTCGTTTGCCGGGCCACCTGCCGCCAGGTCGCTGATCTCATCGCGCCTTGCGGCGACGAGGGAAGGAAATCCTTTTGGAGTCGATTGAAGAATCACCGTCGCCTGAAACAATCCAACCTATCGAGGGGCAGGGTCTCCCCGCCCTCATCAAGTAAGGGCGAGGGAACCGCGCCCCTACCAATGGTCATTTGCCTCCACGTTTATTTCCCTCCTACGATTCTCTAACACGATTCTTTCACTTCCTTTGGGGACGGTACTCTATAATTGCCGGACATAAGGCCCAGTCCAATAGTGGCTAGAATTGCTTCGTCGGGGCTTCGCCTCACATGACGCAGCAAGACTAAGGTAGGTACAAGATGATGAGATTTGATCGTTTTACTGAACGTGCCCAGGAGGCTGCGCAACGCGCCGCTGAGATAATTCAGCGCTATGGGCATAACCAGATAGATACCGAACATATATTGCTGGCGCTTATCGAGCAGCCGGAAGGCGTCGTGGCCCAGTTGCTGGAGATCCTTAAAGTAGACGCCGACTCGCTCAAAGAGCGGCTGGACTATATCCTGCGCACCAGCCCCAAGGCCAACATCTTTGGCGGCGGCGCCGGGCAGATCTTTATTACCCCACGCGTCAAGCGCATCATGGATATCGCCAACGAAGAAGCCAACAGGCTCAAAGACGAATACATATCCACCGAGCACATTTTCCTGGCCATCCTCAATGAGCGCAGCACCCCGGCGGCCCGCCTGCTGGAGGGCGCCGGGCTCACCCGCGAACGCGTGCTGGACGCCATCCAGCAGCTGCGCGGCGGGCAGCGCGTCACCGACCCGCAGGCCGAGTCGCGCTACCGCACCCTGGAAAAATACTCCCGAGACCTCACCCAACTGGCCCGCGAGGGCAAGCTGGATCCGGTCATCGGTCGCGACAACGAAATCCTGCGCGTCATCCAGATCCTGTCGCGCCGCACCAAGAACAACCCGGTATTGATCGGTGAAGCCGGCGTAGGCAAGACCGCCATCGTTGAGGGCCTGGCCCAAAAGATCGCCACCAACGACATCCCCGAGATCCTCAGCGGCAAGCGCCTGCTCTCGCTGGACCTGGGCGCCATGATCGCCGGCTCCCGCTTCCGCGGCGAATTTGAAGAGCGCCTCAAGGCCACCCTGGAAGAGATCCAGCGTGCCGGCGGCGAGATCATCCTGTTCATCGATGAGCTCCACACCGTCGTGGGCGCCGGCGCCGCACAGGGCGCCATGGACGCTAGCAACATGCTCAAGCCCGCCCTGGCGCGCGGCGAGCTGCACGCCATAGGCGCCACCACCCTGGACGAATATCACAAGTACATCGAGAAGGACGCCGCCCTGGAGCGCCGCTTTGCGCCCGGTCTACGTGGAGGAGCCCAACGCCGAAGACACCATCCAGATGCTCATGGGCCTGCGCGACCGCTACGAAGCCCACCACAACGTGCGCTTCTCCGACGAAGCCCTGGTGCAGGCGGTCAAGCTGTCCCAGCGCTACGTCACCGACCGCCACCTGCCGGATAAGGCCATCGACCTGATGGACGAAGCCGCCGCCAAACTGCGCGTGGCGCTTTACTCACTGCCGGATGACCTCAGGACCCTGAAGACCGAATTGGACCACCTGCAGGCTGAAGAGGAACAGGCCGGCGTGGAACGCAATTATGAACGCGCGGCCGAAAAGAAATCCGAGCGCTTGCGCCTGGAAGCTGAATTCAAGACCAAGCGCGAAGAATGGGAAAGCGAACACCAATTGGATGAGGTCGTGGATGTCAACGACATCGCCGAAGTCATCGCCCAGTGGACCGGCATCCCGGTCAACCAGATGCTGGAGACTGAATCCGAGAAGCTGCTGCACATGGAAGAACGTCTGCATGAACGCCTCATCGGCCAGGACGAGGCCATTGCAGCCATCTCGGATGCGATTCGCCGGGCCCGCTCCGGCTTGAAAGACCCCAAGCGCCCGATTGGCTCGTTCATCTTTATCGGCCCCTCCGGGGTCGGAAAGACCGAGCTGGCCAAGGCGCTGGCCGAATTCATGTTCGACGATGAAGATGCACTGGTGCGCATCGACATGAGCGAATACCGCGAGCAGCACACCACCGCCCGCCTGTTCGGTGCCCCTCCCGGATACATCGGCTACGAAGAAGGCGGCCAGCTCACCGAAGCGGTGCGCCGCCGCCCGTATCGGGTCATCCTGTTCGACGAGATCGAAAAGGCCCACCCCGAGGTATGGAACGCCCTGCTGCAGATCCTGGATGACGGTCGTTTGACCGATGGTCAGGGCCGCACCGTGGATTTCCGCAACACCGTGCTGATCATGACCAGCAACCTGGGCACCGAATTCGTCAAGAAGGCCGGCTCGCTGGGCTTCTTGCAGGAATCCGGCGATGAAGAAGCGCGCTTGTCCAGCGAGAAGATCCAGAAGGCCCTGCGCGAGCACCTTCCGCCCCGAGTTCCTCAACCGCATCGACGAGATCATCACCTTCTCGCCGCTCTCCACCGAAAACATGATGCGCATTGTGGACCTGCAGATGAAGGAAGTGCAGGAGCGCGTGGCCGACAAGGGTGTAACTGTAGAGTTGACTCCTAAGGCCCGTGAATGGCTGGCCAAGCAGGGCTACGACGCCGCTTTCGGCGCCCGCCCCTTGAAGCGAGCTTTGCAGAAATACGTGGAAAGCCCGCTTTCCAAGCAGTTGCTGGCCGGCGACTTCAAATCCGGCGACCACGTCCTGGTGGATGTGGACGACAAGGGAGAGAACACCGTGCTGAAAGCCGGCAAGCCCTCCGGCGTAAAAAAGAAACAAGAAGTGGACGCTTAAACCAAAAGCCCCCTAAATTGAGGGGGCTTTTTTATTCGGCCTCCATCGATCCGCCACGGCGGTGCTTAGAAAATCCAACAGGATGTCGGGGGCCTACAAGCCCACAGCAGGGTCGTGGGCAGCGGCGCCCGGTGGATGGGGAAATTGTTACGGAATACAGGCTAGCGTATAGCCTGCTTAACCTCGGCGATGGCCTGCGTCACATGAATATCACGGGGGCAGGCTTCGGTGCAGTTGAAGGCCGTGCGGCAGCGGAAGGCGCCGCCGTGGTCGGCCAGGATCTGCAGGCGCTCAGCGCCGGCCGTGTCGCGGCTGTCGAAAATGAAACGATGGGCGTTGACGATGGCGGCGGGGCCAAGGTATTGATCATCCGCCCAGAAGACCGGGCAGGAGGTGGTGCAAGCGGCGCACATGATGCACTTGGTGGTGTCATCGAAGCGGGCGCGCTCCTCGGGGCTTTGCAGGCGCTCCTTGCCGTCGGCCGGCACTTCGTCGTTGACCAGATAGGGGATTATGGCCTTGTAGCTGTCAAAGAAAGTATCCATGTTCACGATCATGTCTTTGAGCACTGGCAAGCCTAGAATGGGTTCCACCGTGATGTTGGGGCCTACCTCCCTGACTAGCGCCTTGCAGGCCAGCATGTTGCGCCCGTTGATGCGCATAGCATCCGAGCCGCACACACCGTGGGCGCAGGAGCGGCGGAAGGACAGTGTCCCGTCGACGTATCCTTTGACGTGTTCCAACAGGTCGAGCACGCGGTCGGTGGGCTGCGCTTCCAGGTTGTAGGTATCGTAAGAGGGCTTGCTGCGTCCAGCCTCTGGGTTATAGCGAAAGACCTTCAAATAAACCAGCATCAGCGCTCCTGCCTCAGTATACGCGTTCCATAGGTTCGTATTTAGTCACACTCACCGGCTTGTAATCCAACTTGACCTGCTCACCATCCAACGTGGCCAGGGTGTGTTTCATCCAGTTTTCATCGTCGCGCTTGGGGAAATCCTCGCGCGAGTGAGCGCCGCGGCTCTCCGTGCGTGCTTCGGCGGAGACGGTGGTCACGAGGGCGACATCCAGCAAGCAGCCGAGCTCCCAGGCATTCAACAAGTCTGTGTTGAAGCGGCGACCTTGATCATCTACGCTGATGTGCTGATAGCGCTCACGCAGCTCGCGCAACTTCTTCTCGGCAGCCTGCATGCCTTCGGCGATTCGAAATACGCCGACGTCGTCCATCATCTCCATCTTCATCTCTTCGCCGATCTTTGCGACCTTCTCAGTGCCAGTGCCACCCAAAAGACGGTCGAGCTGCTGGCGGGTGAAGGCGGTGGGATCGTCGTCCAAAGCCTTGAATGCAGCGCCCTTGGCATATTCAGCGGCCTGCTTGCCGGCTTCCTTGCCGAAGACCACGAGGTCCAGCAGGGAGTTGGTGCCCAGGCGATTGGCGCCGTGCACAGAAACGCAGGCTACCTCGCCGGCGGCGAACAGGCCAGGCACCAGGTTGCCCTTGGCATCGGCCAGCACCTGAGTGTGGACGGTGGTGGGGATGCCACCCATGGCGTAGTGGGCGGTGGGTTGGATGGGCATGGGCTCTTTGATGGGATCGACGCCCAAATAAGTGCGGGCAAAATCTACGATATCGGGAACGCGAGAAAGCAACTGCTCACCGGTCACGCGGTAGGCCGTGCCATCCGGGCGCTTGCGTCCATCCAGTTCGGCGTATTTATTGACCGTTTCGGGGCGCATGTCCAAATAGACATAGCGCTTGCCGTTGATGCCGTTGCCTGCGCGAACTTCCAAATAAATGGCGCGGCTAACTACATCGCGAGAGGCCAGGTCCTTGACAGTAGGGGCATAGCGTTCCATGAAACGCTCGCCCTTGTTATTGACCAGCACGCCGCCTTCGCCACGCACGCCTTCAGTGATGAGGATGCCCATGCGGAAAATTCCAGTAGGGTGGAACTGGAAGAATTCCATGTCCTCGGCCGGCAGGCCGCGGCGCAACGTTATTGCCACACCATCTCCGGTGTAGGCATAAGCATTGGAAGTGACTTCCCAGACGCGGCCATGGCCGCCAGTTGCAAAGACAATCGCCTTAGCGTGGAACACGTGCAGGTCGCCGGTAGCCAGCTCAACGGCTACCACGCCGTTGGCGACACCATCGCGGATAAGCAAATCCAACACGTGATATTCATCGTAGAAATGGACTTTGTTCTTGATGCACTGCTGGTAGAGGGTCTGCAAGATCATATGACCGGTGCGGTCGGCGGCGTAGCAGGCGCGCAGCACTGGTTTCTTAGTCTCATTGTTGGTGTGGCCGCCAAAGCGCCGCTGGGCAATCTTGCCTTCCGGCGTGCGCGAGAAGGGCAAGCCCATGTGCTCCAGTTCGTAGACCGTGGGTACGGCCTGGGAGCACATGTACTCGATGGCGTCCTGGTCGCCTAAATAATCACTGCCTTTGACGGTGTCAAAGGTGTGCCACTCGACGCGGTCTTCCTCCAGGTTGCCGAGCGCCGCCCCGATGCCACCTTGGGCGGCGCCGGTATGCGAGCGGGTAGGATACAGCTTGCTAAGCACGGCCGTATCTACGCCCTTAGAGGCATACAAAGCAGCCATGAGACCGGCACCGCCGGCGCCGACGATAATGACTTCGTGTTGATGATGTTGGACCATGTCTTCCTTGTACTTTTATTGAGCCAGTTCGGGCCGCGCCCCACCAAACAAGGCAATGGTGCCGATGATGCTTATTACCAGCCAGAAGACCAGCATGGCGATGCTCAACCATTTGCGCGTGCGCTCGTTGTGGACAAAGTCGAAGCTTACTTGGCGCAGGCCATACATGCCATGTGCAAAGGTGAACAGCAGCAGAAAGAAGTCGTAGGCGACCCAGCCGACCATGTCGAGGCGCTGGGCCACGTAATTGATGTCAATGCTGTGCACGCCTACGAAGACGTCTTGCAGATAGACGTGGCCCCAAGCCAGTGGGATGAGCAGGATGCCGCTGTAGCGCATCCAGCGCCAGGCAGTGGATTCGAGGGTGGGCTTGACTTTCACGTTGGCAGCCATCTCAGCCCAGTCCTATCATGGCCAACAAATTGATGCCGAAGTTATTAACCAACAGCATTTGCAGCATCCACACTGCGGCCGGAGCCCAAAAAAGGAGGCTGAGCAACAAGGTGTAGCGCACCGCGTTGCGTTCGATACGAATGGCCCAAGATGCTGAGAGCCATAGGTCGGTGATTACCAGGCGCAAACCGTTGACGCCGTGGTATATCACCGAGAATACCAGGGCGATCTCACCCAGCATGAAGGGCGTACTGCGATAAATGTCTATGGCGTGTGCGTAAAGCGAAGGGTAGAAATAAACAGTGGCAGTATCCAGAATGTGGATCACCAGGAAGAGCAGCGTTCCCAAGCCGGTGAGGCGGTGCAGCAGGAAAGCGTAGTGACCCTCCCTGCCTTGATACGTGGCGTATCCGGTAACTGTGGTGCCCAATGGGGTAGAAGGTGCAGCCAAGAAGGCCTCCTGAGAACTTTGCCGACGACTTGGAAAGCCGACTGCATTATAGCACCGGCTTAATTGTCGTTATCAAAAATCAATGCGCATGACGACACGCCGTTTGCTGGGGTGGCTGATTTGCTTGAAGCCGGCGGCTTCAAAGACTTTGCGATTGCCCACGTAAAGCTCGCCCCAGGTAATGTCTTCGCCGGGTTCGACGATCATAGGAGTAGCCCTCCAGAGCACGGGCGCCCCGCTTGCGGGCATAGTCAACGGCGGCGCGGGCCATAGCGTAGGTCACGCCGCGTTTACGAAAGCCGGCACGGGTGATCATACACACAATGCACCACACGGAGTCGTCGGCTTTGTCTTCGTCACGGTCTTTCCAGACCAACGGTTTCTTCTGCAGGCGTACATAGGCGGTACGCGGCTCTATCGCGCACCAGCCCACAGGTTCGCCATCCAAGAAGGCCACCAGGCCGCTGGTGGACGCGGCGCTGGGCTGGCCACAGTGAGTTTGCTGGTGCAGCGCGTCGGCACGGTCTTCGTGCCCCCCCACACGGTCATCCCAGTCACGGCCGCGGGTTTTGAAGAATTGGCACTGGCAATCGGCGGCGGAGCCGCGCTCCCCGAAAACGGCGGACAGATCGGCGCAGGACACCTGATTAGCGGGGACAACACTTACGGATTCGGTCGGATTAGGCATGGCGGGAAAAGACTGGCGGCATCCTGCGCGCTCAAGGGTGATTACATGTGCTCGATGATGGCGTCGCCGAAGGCCGAGGTGCTGAGTTTGGTGGCACCTTCCATCATGCGGTGAAAGTCGTAGGTGACCGTCTTGGCGGCGATAGCGCCCGACATGCCAGCGAGGATTTTGTCGGCGGCTTCGTTCCAGCCCAGGTAGCGTAGCATCATCTCGCCGGAAAGAATTACCGAGCCGGGATTGACCACATCTTTGTCGGCGTACTTGGGCGCGGTGCCATGCGTGGCCTCGAAGATGGCATGTCCGGTCTCGTAGTTGATGTTGCCACCGGGGGCAATGCCGATGCCGCCCACCTGTGCGGCCAGGGCGTCGGAGAGGTAGTCGCCGTTCAGGTTCATAGTAGCGAGCACGTCGAATTCACGGGCACGAGTGATGGTCTGCTGGAAGACGATGTCTGCGATGACGTCTTTGACCAGCAACCTGCCGGATTTCAGCGCGGTATCCTGCTCGGCATTGGCGGCGTCCTCGCCCTTGTCGGCTTTGGTGGTCTCCCACTTGCGCCAGGTGTAGACCTTGTCGGCGAACTCGCTCTCGGCCACGTCGTAGCCCCAATTGCGGAAGGCGCCCTCAGTGAACTTCATGATATTGCCCTTGTGTACCAGGGTCACACTCTTGCGGCTATTCGTGAGCGCCCAATCAATTGCGGCGCGCACCAAACGGGCGCTGCCCTCTCGAGAGACCGGCTTGATGCCAATCCCGGAGCTACCTGGGAAGCGCATCTTGGCATATTCCTTGGGGAAGGCATCTTTGAATAATTGTTTGAATTTTTCGTTATCCGGGGTTCCGTCCTCGAACTCAATGCCAGCGTAAATGTCCTCGGTGTTCTCGCGGAAAACCACCATATCCACATATTCGGGATGTTTGACGGGGGAGGGCACACCTTCGAACCAGCGCACCGGGCGCTGGCACACGTACAGATCCAATTCTTTGCGCAGGGCCACGTTAAGGGAACGGATGCCACCGCCGATGGGGGTGGTCAGCGGACCTTTGATGCCCACCAGGAAATCCTTGAAAGCCTGCAGGGTCTCTTCTGGTAGCCAGCTTTCAAACTGGTCGAAGGCCTTTTGGCCGGCAAAAACTTCCATCCACATCAGCTTGCGCTGGCCACCGTAGGCTTTCTCGACCGCGGCATCCAGCACGCGTACGGAAGCGCGCCAGATGTCCGGGCCTGTACCGTCGCCTTCAATGAACGGAATGATGGGATTGTCCGGTACGCTCAGCTTGCCCCCCCGGGTACTGATTGTCTTGCCGCCCTCGGGAACCTTCACGTTGCTATAGGACATTCAGTCTTCTCCAGTGATTTTCTAGGAATTATACTAGTCAGCCGCATCCCCTTTAGCCAGGAGCATTTTGCTATAATGGCGTTTGCACAGCCCGCAGTTGGATTCCCCAAAAGCCTGCTTAAGAAGTAAAAATTGTTTAATCGATCCCCCAAGGAGGACCGATTTTGGCACGCATCCCTAACGCAGATGAGGCCGCCGAGCAACCTCAGGAAGCCTGGCACCACCTCGAAAGCGACCGGGTCGCCGAGCGACTGTCCACTTCCCGCTCTGAGGGACTGAGCGAAGAGGAGGTGCGCACTCGCTTGGAAAAACACGGACCCAACCAGCTGCGCGAAGCGCCACCCACCAGTCTGCTTACCATGCTGTGGGAGCAATTCAACAGTTTCGTGGTGTGGCTGCTGTTGGGTGCGGCCCTCGTCTCTGCCCTATTGGGCGAATACCTGGAAGCGGCGGCGATCATGGCAATTGTGGCGCTGAATGCAGGTTTCGGCATTGTTCAGGAGAGCCGCGCCGAGCGGGCGCTGGCTGCGCTGCGCAAATTGGCCTCCCCGGATGCGCGCGTGCTGCGCGGTGGCAAACACAAATCCATTCCTTCCGACCAATTGGTGCCCGGCGACATTGTATTCCTGGAGGCGGGACACTATGTGCCCGCCGACCTACGCCTGCTGGAGGCAGTTAACCTGCGCGTGGAAGAAGCTATGCTCACGGGGGAATCACACGCATCAGAGAAGAGCGCCGCCCGCATTGAACAAGGGGACATCCCGCTGGGGGACCGCACCAACACGGCCTTCATGGGCACGCTGGTGAGCTACGGGCGCGGCAGCGGCATCGTGGTAAATACGGGAATGCGCACACAGATCGGCATGATCGCCGAGATGCTGTCCTCCGTAGAGCAAGAGCCCACTCCGCTGCAAAATCGCCTGGACCAACTGGGGCGCACGCTGGGCATCGCCTGCCTAATCATTTGCGCCCTGGTGTTCGTTATCGGCTACGCCCGCGGGCATGACCCATTGGATATGTTCCTGATCGCTGTCGGCCTGGCCATTGCCGCTGTGCCTGAAGGGTTGCCGGCCGTGGTGACCATCAGCCTGGCGTTGGGCATGCGCGAGATGATCTCGCGCAACGCCCTTATCCGCCGCCTGTCTTCAGTGGAGACGCTGGGTTCGGCCACGGTGATTGGGTCGGACAAGACCGGCACCCTGACCCAGAACGAAATGACGGTCACGCGGCTGTGGGTGGACGGGCAGGTCATCGAGGTAACTGGCAGCGGCTACGTGCCACAGGGTGAATTCCGCGTCGACAACAAACCAATCCAGTTGGACAAGTACCCGGCGGCGCGCACCGCGTTGTGGGTGGGCACGCTTAACAACGACTCGCAATTAGAGCCCTCCGGTTCCACCGAAATTCAGAATACTTTCCGCATCGTGGGCGACCCCACCGAAGGCGCCATGCTGGTGGCCGCCGCCAAGGCTGACCCCGAATACACACGGCTGGCCACGGCTTACCCGCGCGAGCAGGAGATCCCCTTCGACGCAGACCGTAAGCGCATGACCACGCTGCACTCTGTAGCCGGGCCCACCGATGGCGACCTGTCGCCGCTCGCGGAGGGTGACAAGCATCAGTGGCACGCTATCGCGGTCAAAGGCGCACCGGATATCGTGCTGGAACTGTGCAGCCATTATTTGAAGATGGACAACAGCCAGGCGCCGCTGGATGAGGGGATGCGCCAACGCATCCTACAAGCCAATCAAAGCCTGGCCAAAGACGCCCTGCGCGTAATCGCCGTAGCTTTTCGCCTTTCCCCGGAGTATCCGGGGGATATGAGCGCCGCGGCGGTCGAAAAGGACCTGGTGTTTGTGGGGCTGCAGGGCATGATAGACCCGCCAAGGCCGGAAATTGCCCAGGCGCTGCAGGAAGCCCGTAAGGCGGGAATCCGCACGGTGATGATCACCGGCGACTACCCCGAGACAGCCCAGGCCATCGCCCGCCAGATCGACCTGGTTCCCAATGGGAATGTGGACGTGCTGGCAGGGCCGGAACTGAACCACATGAGCGATGAAGAGCTGCAGGAAGCAATTCAGCACATCAGTGTGTTCGCCCGCGTTTCACCGGAGCATAAGGTACGCATCGTCAAAGCCCTGCGCGCCAACGGCAACGTCGTAGCCATGACTGGCGACGGCGTCAACGACGCACCGGCGCTGAAACAGGCCGACATAGGCGTGGCCATGGGCATCACCGGCACCGACGTAGCCAAAGAAACCGCCGACATGGTACTCACCGATGACAACTACGCCAGCATCGTCTCGGCCATCGAGCAAGGGCGCATCATTTACGGGAACATCCGCAAGTTCGTGTATTACCTGCTGTCCTGCAATCTGGCTGAGATCGCCATCATCTTCATCACCACCGCCATCGGTCTGCCCTCGCCGTTGAACGTTATCCAACTACTGTGGCTCAATCTGATCACGGATGGCGCCCCGGCGCTGGCCTTAGGTACCGAGCCCGGTGACCCAGATGTGATGGACCAGCCGCCGCGCCCGCCGGAAGAGCCCATCATCAACCGCATGATGCAAGTTGGCATTGTAGTGCAAACCGTGGCAATCACCGCGGCCACTTTGGGCGCGTATTGGATCGGGCTGGCGGCACACCCGCTGGCATCCGGCGCCTTCAACCCGGTGGCGGCCACCATGGCCTTCGTCACCTTGTCTTTCTCGGAGCTGCTGCGGGCTTACACCGCCCGCTCGGAGCGCTACCCGCTGCTGAAGATCGGCTTGTTCAAGAATCACAACATGAACTGGGCGGTGCTGGCCTCACTGGTTTTGCTACTCTTGGCGGTGTACGTCCCCTTCTTGAATCAGATCTTCGACACCGTGCCGCTGAACGCGCTGCAATGGACGCAGATCATTCCACTGCTGCTCCTGCCTTCTGTCGCCGCCGAGTTGACCAAGTGGCTGAGCGTGCAGAACAGCCGCCGCTTGGCGGCGGCCCAGGCTTAAAAATAAATGCCCTGCAAGATGCAGGGCATTTATGTTATTGAACTATCTCTATCCCTTCTTGGCCGCCTTTTCCTTCTTTGCCTTCCGCTTTTCTTTGAGAGACAATTTGGCAGCCCGCTTTGGTTCCTTGCCGCCTTTGTCTTTTTTGCCTTTCTCGCCCATACAACCTCCTGCATATGCCGTCCGGGCTCAGGGCCTAGTTGGCACAATCAGTTTACAGCAAATTAAGGGATTGATGCTACCCCAACTTCTCGGCGCGCTTGGCCAGCGATTGGCCCAGGAACATGACGCCGATACCCAGGATGGGGTGCAAGGCGCGCACAATGGGCGCCAGACCCTCATAGTGGGTTAGGAAGCCGGCGCCGGGTTCCAGCATCAGCAGGGTCAACAGGCTCAAACCGATGATGGCGCCACCCATCTTGCCCACGATGGCCAGGATGAACATGATCAAAACAGCCAAAGCCAGCAGGGTACCACTAAGGGCGTGAAATTCGGGGGGGATAGCGGCAAAATAGGCGCCGCCGATCAGGATGACCTGCAAAAAGCCCCAGTAAAAGACCGCCTTACCTAAACCAATGAAAACCTTCCGAACACTCACAATAGCCTCCTCGCCGCAGCGAATTACGCATTATATATAGTATTTTGGAATTTACAACAGGCGAGATTATTTTTTGCCGGAATCGAAAGCCTGGTAGGTTTCTAATAGTGAAAGCAAGACTTGATTGGTGAAGGCGTCCATGCGCCGCGCCATGTCCGCCCAAGCTTTGGCTGAGTGAACGGCCGCCCCCTCGTATGAAGACAGCAGCGCTTCCTGCAACGCGTTGCGGAAAAAAAGGAAAGCCCGCGTGGCTTGCACGGCATCCAACTCATGGCGGCGTCCCAAAGTGGCGTAGTCATAACCTTTGGCACGGGCTTCGGCCTGGCCCACTTTCTCATCCGAAGCCAGGAAGGTGTTTAGACCTTGCATCAGCTTTCGACCGCTGCGGGCATATTCCTCGCGGGCGGCGGCGTCCAGCTTCTGGTACCAGTCTTGCTTCTCCAGGGCACCTTCGCTGATCTGCAGGCGCGTGTAGCCCAGGGCGCTTTGCACCACCTGGGCAGCCTCGGCCTTGGAGTCGCCCACATCCTGAGACTTGGCCCACAGGTCCAACTCATTGCGGCGAAAGCGCCGGTGGCCGCCGTGCGTGCGGTGGCTGGGCAATTGACCTTTGTCGGCCCAGTTGCGCACTGTGCTCGGATGAACCCCCAGCCATTCGGCCACCTGGCTTAGCGTCAGCCATTCTCGGGTTGTGTTGATGGGCTCCGTAACGTTGCCTCCGTTTAGCTTAAAGAGCGAATCGGCTAACTGTACTCATGGGGTCAGGCGTGAACAATGTAACCGTTATAGGTTCCCGGGGAGTAAGGCCGGCTCCCGGGTTCCAGTCAAGGCCAGTGAATCCAGCAGGTGCGTGAAGTCCTCGGCAGTCTGGCTGGTCAGGAGCTGGCCACGATGGTCGGCTGAGAGCCGATAGGGGCTGATGTAGCGCGAAGCATGCTTGCGGAAGAACACCAGGCCTCGCTCGGCCCCATAGAACTGCTGCATTGAATCCAGGTGGGCCAGCATAGTCTCGCGCACCTGCTCATTGCTTACCTCGTTGCGATCCAGGCTGGCGAAAATCCACGGGTTGCCAATCGCCTCACGGGCGATCATGACTCCGTCGCAGCCGGTGACTTCGCGGATGCGCATAATGTCACTTACGGTGCGCACGTCCCCATTTCCGATGACCGGGATACTGAGTGCGGACTTGATCTCGGCAATGGCTGCCCAGTTGGCTTCGCCGCGGTAGGCTTGTTGTTTGGTGCGGCCATGCACGGCCAGCAGCTTGCCGCCGTTGTCTTGCACAAGGCGGGCCACATCCAGATAATTCAGGCTGCCCTCATCCCAGCCTAGGCGGATCTTGCCAGTAACAGGAATATCCAGCGCATCGCTAAGGCGGCGGAAAATCTCAGCGATCTTTTCGGGTTCGCGCAGCAACCCGGCACCGGCACCGCGGCCGGAAACCGTCTTAGCCGAGCAGCCCATGTTGATGTCAATGATGTCAGGCTGGCGTTCGCGTAGAATTAAGGCCGCCTCCAGCAGGCGTCCCGGGTCGTCGTCAAAGATCTGGAACACCACCGGACGCTCATCTTCGCTATAGGCCAGCCGTTCGTCGACATGATGGTCGCCCTGGATAATGGCCAGCGCGCTGACGAACTCGGTGTAACTCATTGCCGAACCCAGGCCGCGGGCCAGGGAGCGGAACGGTAGGTCGGAATACCCATCCATGGGCGAGAGGATGGAGCGACCCCACACGGGGACATCGCCCACCCAGAAGGCGGGCTGCTGCATGGTCATGGGGTTATTTTAGCGCGATAGGTTCTCAGCCGGTGTTGCGCAACCCAGCGGCAATACCATTGATGATCTGCGCCATTGCGGTGTGGAGCGTTTAGCCCGGAGATTTTCATCCCGCCATTATAAGGGGAGCCTGTTTCCCCTAAACCCCAGCTGTGCTACGGCCAGAGGACCGTATTGGACCAGAAGGCGGGCAAGTTGTGGACCGCAACCAGGAAAAGAAGCCCCACCAAAACCGGAAAAGCCCTCCCCATGCGCCTCTCCAAAACCAACAGGAATTCACTCCCCAGAATGGCTAAGAACGGGAATACATGCAAAATATACCCAGTCTTTATGGTGGCGGTAGTGTCGTAAGAGAAGAAAATCAAAAAGACAAAATAGATAGCCAAAGATAAGCTGATAAAAATGGTGAGAATGGTTTCTCCAAACATATTCGGCCATTTTTTATTTTTCAAGAAAAAGCGCCATGTACTTACCAAGCCCAGGCCAAAACCTCCCAGCAACATGAGGCTGGGCAATATGGAAACCAGATTCACGCGCCCCAAGTAGGCGTTGAACGTGAAACGATTGGTGCTCAATGGTTTTTCGCCACTTGCAATTTGTTCAGGAGACAAGATGGCGTTGTCCAGATAAGTGCCATAAACAAACCGGTCGGTGCGGGCATCCCTTCCAGAGATGGTGAAGTAAGCCCAATAATCTCCCCAGGTATCTGAATAAAGCAGGGGGATGAATTGCGAATTGAATGTGTTCCTAACCGGGTCCACAAAGAGTTCGTCCAGGTGCAAGTAAAAGTAGTCGGTCCAATTGGGGCTTAAGGCATACCCGACGAAAGGCTTGGCAAAGGCGGCGGCCGAACCCTCGCCAAACTGCAAGTGGATGTAAAAGTAACCAGCAATCAAGACGACCGGGAGAGCGAATACCAACAAGATCTTGGCCGCCATGCGCAAGATCACCTTGTTCTCCCACATCAGAATGATCAACCCCAGGGATACTGTCAGGGCAGTGGATAAAAACCATTGTCGCGTAAGCATCCCCAATCCCACCAATATCCCCAAAATGACCGCGCTAGACAGAGTTACCTTCCCCTGCTTCCAAAAAACCAACAGCGCATAAAAACAAGTCACGATCACGGCAAGCATGAGCGGCTCTGCCCGTACAAACGCGTACATGCGGTAGTAAGCGGTCACCAGCCCCAAAAGGAACAAAGCAAAAAACTTAAAGCGAACGTTTTTAGGACGTAGAAGCTCGCAGATTTTTAGCAGGAAAAAAGTAACCAACAGGGAATAAACGACATTTAGGAATTGAGTGAACTTTCCTACCAGGGCTGAGGGAAAATCATCAAACCCGTAAAAGAAGCGAAAATAAAGCCATGTGGAAATTGGCGCAGCCTCATTAGGTGGATTGAGCGCGGCTGCATCCCTAAGCTGATCGAGTGCGGCGTATACCACCGACGAAGGAATAAAAGCAAGCGGCGCAGAAAAAAACTCTGGAGTGTCCTGGCTGGAGGGGAGATGCCCTTTGGCAAGCACCTTTATGTAATCGTAGTACGCCCAGGCGTCATAGCCGATAGATGGGTCGTGAAAAACAGCGTTTCTCAGGACAATCAAATTGATTATCAAAAAGAGCAGCAGTAAGGGTTTATAGATTTTCCCCTTGTCTTCGAAGGGCTGTTTGAGGAAAGCCAAGATATTTGCTGACCTGGATGTATGCATACCGGTGTGCGGAAGTATAACAACAGCGGCGGTTTGTATGGCTTATACTTTGCTTATCTCACGGGAAGGTGGCACCCATGCTTAAAGATTTTGAGAAGAAACTCGACCTGTTTGCCCAACTGATCGTCAAAGTTGGCCTCAACCTGCAGCCCGGGCAGAAGCTGATGGCCCAGGGCAAGAACTTCACCCGCGGCGTGGATATTGAAGCCGCCCCGCTCATCCGGCGCATTGTGCACCACTCCTACCTGGCCGGGGCGCGCTATGTGGACGTCATCTGGGATGACTCTGAGCTCACTGTGGAGCGCCTGAAACTCGCGCCCAAAGATTCGCTCGGAGAATTCCCCACCTGGCGCACTCGCGCTATCACCGAGTACGTCTCCAACAACAACGCCTTGCTGACCGTCTACTCCCATGACCCCGACCGATACAATGCCTTCGACAGCCAAGCATTAAAGCAACTCGAGACCACCATGGAGCAGAATCTTAAGCCGGCCATGGACCAGTTGATGCTCAACACCTTCAATTGGTGCCTGATCGCCTTGCCGGTTCCCGGGTGGGCCAAGAAGCTGTTCCCCGACCTGCCCGAAGAGCAGGCCATGGACAAGCTGTGGGAGACCATCTTCACGCTGTGCCGTCTGGATCAGCCCGATCCGGTGGCCGCCTGGGAGCAGCACATCCAAAACCTGCACGCCCGCGGCGCCTATCTGACTGAAAGACAATATGATGCGCTGCACTATACCGGCCCCGGCACTGACCTGACCCTGGGGATGCCGAAGGGCCACATCTGGGAATCGGCGCGCATCAAGAGCACGCATGGCATTCCTTATGTAGCTAACTTGCCGACAGAGGAAGTTTTCTCCATGCCAGACCGCAACCGCGCCGACGGCACAGTGAAGGCCACCCTGCCGCTATTCCATGCGGGCAAGATCATCAGTGATTTCGGCATCACGTTCAAGGATGGCAAAGCCATCGGCTTTCAGGCCAAGGAAAACCAGGACATCCTCGAAGGCATCCTTGAGGCGGATGAGGGCGCTCACCACCTGGGAGAAGTGGCCCTGGTGCCCAACAGCTCGCCGATCGCGCAGAGCAAGATGATGTTTTACAACACTTTGTTCGACGAGAACGCCGCCTGCCACATCGCCTTGGGCCGCGCCTACCGCAGCACCATGAAGGGCGGCGAAGAAATGACCGATGAAGAGTTCCATGCCGCGGGCGGCAACGACAGCCTGGTGCACGAGGATTTCATGATCGGTTCAGACAAGATCGATATAGACGGCCTCACCAAAGACGGCAAAGCCGAGCCCATCTTCCGCCAGGGCGAATGGGCCTTCAAAATGTAAACTCGTAACCGGTCGAGGCACGGAGTGTTGAGTCCATCACCGATGATCATTTTCAAGTGAAAGGTTCGCTCTATGCAACAAGTACTTGCTGAGAAAATACTTAGCCGCACAGGCGCCAAGCAAAACGCCCTGGCCGACTTGGCGCTGATCCTGCTGGGCAGTGTGGTGGTGGCCGCCTGCGCGCAGATCAGCATCCCGCTGCAGCCAGTGCCCGTCACCGGGCAGACCTTGGCCATCTTGCTGGTTGGCATGGCCCTGGGTTCCCGCCGCGGCGCTCTGGCGCTGTTGGCATACCTGGCTGAAGGCGCCGCCGGGCTGCCGGTGTTCGCCGGCGGGCAATCTGGATTGGCGTATATGGCCGGGCCAACCGGCGGATACCTGTTGGGCTTCGTGGCCGCCGCCTGGCTGGTGGGCTGGCTGGCGGAGCGCGGCTTCGACCGCAACCTGTTCACCACGCTGGCTGCCATGGCGGCGGGCAATATCGTCATATACTTCTTCGGCGTGCTGTGGCTGCAAACACTGATCGGCCTCGACAAGGCCTTGATTGGGGGGGTGTATCCTTTCCTTATCGGCGATGCGCTCAAAGCCATCCTGGCAGCTCTGCTGCTGCCTGCAGCGTGGAAATATATAAAACCTTGATATCCAACAATAGGAGAAGAAATGCCCGAAGGAATTAATCTGTTAGATCTTTTCAACACCGCCGCCAAAGCGGTGCAACAAAACAAGGACCAACTGAACAAAGCCGACGCGTATAACGGGAACCATGGCGACAACATGGTGCAGATCTTCGACGTGATCACCCAGGCGATGAAAGAGAAGCAAAGCGCCGATGCTCCCACGCAGTTGGAGTACGCCGCGCAACTGCTGCGCAAGAAGACCAACAGCGGTTCGGCGAATGTGTTCGCCGACGGCCTGGCGCAAGCCGCCCAGCAGGTGATGGGCAAAAACGTCTCGGTGGAAAGCGCGCTGGGCGTGCTGCAGACTGTGCTTAACGGCGGCAAAGGCGATGCCAGCGCCAATGTAGCCGGCGACCTGCTTGGGTCGCTGGTTTCCGGGATGGCTGGCGGTGACAAGGCCAAGCAGGGCGGCACGGATTGGTTGAGCGTGGGAATGAACCTGTTGCAGGCCTCCAAGGACGCCGGCATTGACCTGGGCACGGTGGCGCAATCGTTGGTGGCCGGCACGGAGATGGGCAAGAGTGAACATCGCGCTCAATCCGGGCAGATGATTACCAGCGCCGTTCTGCAAACGCTGCTTTCCGGTCTGGGGAAGTAAAACCTCGTTTGAAACGACAAAGCCCGCCGACTTGGCGGGCTTTTTGTTTGTCTGGGCTTAAATGACAAGCGCCTAGGTGAGGGGGGCACCCAGACGCTCGTCGATGGGGATTATATCGTTTGTGATTTTTGTGTCAAGGTATGCAGGTTTTTTTAATCCTGTGGTCTGGACAATTGCGAAGCTCTAATAAAACAATTCACCACAAAAGACACAAAGAGAAGTGGATTTCCCTTCTTTGTGACTTTGTGGTTAGTGCCGAAGGTGGGAATCGAACCCACACTCCCGGAGGAACACGATTTTGAGTCGTGCGCGTCTGCCAGTTCCGCCACTTCGGCTTGTAATGATCCTGGAGTTTCGTTACTCGGCGGGAGCCGAGTAGAAACTCCATTAGTGCAAGTGCTGCTTTTGCGCCGCGTACGTCCTCTTCGCTAGGGATGGAAAGTATAATCAGTCGATTGCCTCGGGTCAAGCCGAGCAAGCAACTCTAAGGAAGAAGCCAAGCAAAAATGAAATTAGGCATTATCGGTCTCCCCCAATCTGGCAAGACGACGATATTCAACGCGCTGACCCGCAGCAACCGGCCGCTGGCGATGAGCGCCGGCCGGGTGGAGATCACCACGGGGGTGGTGGATGTGCCCGACCCGCGGCTGATGCAATTGGCCGCATTGTTCGACTCCAAGAAGCTCGTGCTGGCGCAGATCTCATTCGCGGATGTGGCCGGCATGGGCACCGGGGATGCCTCCAAGGGGCTGTCGCCACAGCTGCTCAATGCCCTAACCGGCATGGACGGGCTGCTGCTGGTGCTGCGCGCCTTCGAGGACCCCAGCGTGGCGCACCCGCATGAAACTGTGGATGTCAGCCGAGACCTGGGCTTCGCCCAGGATGAACTGCTGCTCAACGACTTGGTGATCGTGGAGCGGCGCCTGGGCAAGCTCACCGAGGAGCGCGGCAAGGGCGGGCGCGATATCCCCGCCACCGAGCGCGACATGGCGCTTTACCAGCGCCTGCAGCAGGCGCTCTCCGCCAACCAGCCCCTGCGCGAGACGCAGCTAAGCGCCGAAGAAAAAGCCGGCATCGCCGGCTCCGGGCTGCTCACCCTCAAGCCGCTGCTCGTGGTGGTCAACCTGGGCGAGGGGCAGGCGGCCCCCCAGCTGCCCGATACCTCGACCCCTATGCTTAGCCTGCAAGGCAAACTGGAGATGGACCTGGCGCAGCTTTCGCCCGAGGACGCCGCCGAGTTCCTCAAGGAATATGGGCTGCAGGAAAGCGGCTCGCAGCGTGTGATCCGCGCGGCGTATGACCTGCTGAACACGCAGACCTTCTACACGGTGGGAGAGCCGGAAGCACATGCCTGGATGCTGAAGCGCGGCGAGTCGGCGCTGGATGCGGCGGGCACCATCCATTCGGATATTGCCCGCGGCTTCATCCGCGCCGAGATCATCGGGGCGGCCGATCTGCTGGAGTTGGGTGGCATGGCACAGGCGCGCGACGCGGGCAAACTGCGCCTGGAGGGCAAGGAATACACCATGCAAGACGGGGACATCATCAACGTACGTTTCAATATTTGACACACGGAAGTAAAGGGCGAGGCTCCTTCTGCTCGTCATTGCGAGGCCGCGTTAGCGGCCGTGGCAATCTCCAAGGCTATGAGGGAGAGGCTTCGCGGACTTTATCCTAAGCGTAGCGAATGGGCGCGTAGTGAGGGACAAGCACAGTGGTCCCCCTATCCCGAGCCACTAAACCGCCAGGGCCAGCATCTTCAGCGGCGGGTTGCCATCCGGGCTGGGGAAATCGGCTTCCGGCAATATCCACTCGAAATCACGGATAGGCCGTCCCGCTTTGCGGGCGCTGCGCTGCAACTGGTCCAACCAGGCCTCGCGCTCCACGTCCGCCACGTTGTTGCAGCAATATAGTGTGCCGCCCTCGGCGGTGCAGAGCAGGGCCGGCTTGAACAGGGCGGGGTAGTCGTTGACCAGGTCCACCACGCCGAAGGGGCTTTTGGCGTAGCGCGGCGGGTCCAGGAAGACCAGGTCGAACTGCTGGGCTTCCAGCTTGGGAAAGGCGGGCATGCGTTTGCCGCGCACGCGCTGCGCCTGGCCGATGCCGGAGAGCTGGCGCAGAGCGGCGAAGGCGTCGCTCTTGACGAAGCGCGGCCGGATGGGCAGCTGGTTCAGGCGCGCATTTTCGCGGCCGACGGCCAGGCTGCTCTCGGCAAAATCCACATTCATCACGAAGCGCGCTCCGGCTGAGGCGGCCGCAATGCCGACGCCGCAGGTGTAGGCGAACAGGTTGAGCAGGGATTTGCCGGGCGCGTCGCGCAGCACGCGGCGGCGCCCGGCGCGCAGGTCCAGGAACAGCCAGGGGTCCTGGCCTGCGTGGCGGGCCTGGATGAGATAGCTGACGCCGAGTTCGTGGGCCTGCCTGGGCTGCAGTGCGGCCTGCATCTGCTCCGGTGGCAAGGGGTTGGAAATGCGCGAGGAGCCATGGCTGCGATCGTTGTAGATGAGGGTTAGGCCCGGCAGCGTCTTGGCGTAGAAGCTCTCCAGGGCTGCCAGCTCCTCGAGGTCAAGGGGCTGGTGGAAGCTCTGCACCAGCAGCAGGTCGCCATAGCGGTCGGCGGTCAGCCCGGGCCGACCCTCGGCGCTGCCGTGGAAGAGACGGTAGGCGTCCGTCCCCTCGGCATGCAGCCGTTCAAGCAACTCGCTGCGGCCCTCAAAGGCGGCGGCCAACTGTACGCTCAGGGTTTCAGGCATTGGGATCAAGAATTGTAATCGCCCGCTACCGGCCCGGTTGCGAACTAAAAGTCTTTATCAGCATGAAGGGGCTGGGCAACCACATAAAGTGCGTTTGTTCTTCCAAGCGCAAATCGTCCCTCTCCCCCATAATGGGGCCGATGCCCTCCCCGCTACCCCTCAACCAAATCCTGGTCGGCGAGACCTGCCGCAAGATGGCGGAACTGCCCGCCGAGAGCGTGGACCTGGTGTTCGCCGACCCGCCCTACAACTTGCAACTGCAGCACGAGCTACGCCGCCCCAACAATACACGCGTCAACGGGGTGCAGGAAGCCTGGGACCATTTCGACGATTTCGCCGCCTACGACGAGTTCACCCGCGCCTGGCTGGCCGCCTGCCGCCGGGTGCTGAAACCCAGCGGCACGCTGTGGGTCATCGGCAGCTATCACAACATCCACCGCGTGGGCGTGGCGCTGCAAGACCTGAACTATTGGCTGCTAAACTCGGTAATCTGGGTGAAGTCCAACCCCACGCCCAATTTCCGCGGGGTGCGCTTCACCAACGCGCACGAGACGCTGCTGTGGGCGCAGAAGGAGAAGGGCCGGCCGTACACCTTCAACCACCACGCCATGAAGGCACTCAACGAAGGCAAACAGATGCGCAGCGATTGGGTGCTGCCGATCAGCTCGGGCGGAGAGCGGCTGCGCGTGGGCGGCAAGGCGGCGCACCCCACGCAGAAGCCGGAGGCGCTGCTGTACCGGGTGCTGCTGGCCAGCAGCCAACCCGGAGACGTGGTGCTGGACCCGTTCTTCGGGACGGGCACCACGGGTGCGGTGGCCAAGCGTCTGCACCGCTACTGGATCGGCATCGAGCAGGACAAGCATTACGCCACGCTGGCTTTCGAGCGCATCGCCCGCATCGAGCCGGTGGCCTACGAAGCGGAACTATTCGAGCCCAGCGAGCCGCGCCAGTTGCCGCGCGTCCCCTTCGGCAACCTGCTGGAAGCGGGGCTGCTGGAGCCCGGTCAACGCCTGTATCTGGGCGAGCAGGGGCGCGTGAGTGCGCGCATCCTCGCGGACGGGTCGCTGAAGGCCAACCGGCTGCGCGGCTCCATCCACCAGGTGGCCAAGGCGCTGCTGGATGCGCCGGCCAACGGCTGGCAGCACTGGTATTATGTGGACCCGGACAGCGGCCAACGCCGCCCCATCGACGATCTGCGACAAATCCTGCGAGAAGGAATAAAAGAAAAATGACCACGAGCGAAGACCCAGGAATACACACCCCAGCGCTGGAACCTGACCGACCTATTTCCCGGCGCGGATAGCAAAGAGATGAAGGCCGCCCTCAAACAGCTGGACAGCAACGTGGCAGAGATCGAGACCTGGCGCGACAAACTGAGCGCCGATATGGACGCCAAAGCATTCGTGAGCCTGTTGGAAAAGATGGAGACCAACACGCGCCTGGCCTACCGCGTCGACCAGTTCGCCGGGCTGTGGTTCGCCGAGGATACGCAGAACCAGGCCGCGCAGACCTTCCAGGGGCAGATCGAACAGAACATGGCCGAATGGCAGAACCGCACGCTGTTCTTCAGCCTGTGGTGGAAGGCCTTGGATGACGAAAACGCCGAACGGCTGATGGCAGCCGCCGGCGAGTTATCGCATATTACCTGCGACGAGATGCGCCACTTCAAGCCCTACACGCTGGCCGAGCAGGAAGAAAAGATTATCAACATCAAGGACGTCACCGGTGCGAAGGCGCTGCAGACCCTATATAGCTCGATTACCGACCGTTACATGTTCAAGGTCGAGGTGGACGGCGTAGACCAAGGAGTACACCCGCGGCGAGCTGATGCGGCTGGTGCACAGCCCAAACCCGCAGCTGCGCGCCGCGGCTTACCAGCGAATGTACCGCGTGTACGGCGCAGGATGGGCCTATCCTGGGGCAGGTGTACCAGACGCTCAGCCGCGACTGGCGCAACGAGAACATTGACCTGCGCAAATTCAGCCAGCCCCATTGCAGTGCGCAACCTGAGCAACGACATCCCCGACGAGGTGGTGGATACTTTGCTGGGCGTCTGCCGAGGAGAACAGCCGCATCTTCCAGCGTTTCTTCAGTTTGAAGGCCAAGCTGATTGGCGTGGAGAAACTGCGCCGCTACGATATTTATGCCCCCGTAGCGCAGGCCGACAAGCGCTATTCCTACGACCAGGCGGTCAAGCTGACCTTGCAGGCCTACAACGAATTCGACCCGAAACTGGAGCAACTGGCCCGGCGCGTGTTCGACGCCAGCCATGTGGACAGCCAGCCGCGCAAAGGCAAGCGCGGCGGCGCCTTCTGCTCCTCGGGCGACCCGGCGCTGACGCCCTGGGTGCTGCTGAGTTACACCGGCATGCCGCGGGATGTGTCCACGCTGGCGCACGAGTTCGGGCACGCCATCCACGCCATGCTGGCCGAGCACCACAACGTGTTCACCACGCATTCGTCGCTGCCGCTGGCCGAGACAGCCTCCACGTTCGGCGAGATGCTGCTGGTGGACAAGCTGCTGGAGCAGGAGGTGACACGCGGTGCGCCGCGACATCCTCTTCGCCAAGGTCGACGATTCGTACGCCACCATCATGCGCCAGGCTGTACTTTGCGCTCTTCGAGCGCAAAGCGCACGAGATGGCCTCCGGCGGCGCCTCGGTGGACGAGATGTCCGCCGAATACATGCAGAACCTGAAGGAGCAATTCGGGGATTCGCTGGACGTGGCCGACGAGTTCAAATGGGAATGGGTGTCCATCCCGCACATCTTCTATTACGCCCTTCTACGTGTACGCCTACGCCTTCGGGCAGTTGCTGGTGTTCGCCCTGTACCAGCAGTACAAGGCGGAAGGGGCGGCCTTCAAGCCGCGCTATCTGGAGCTGCTCTCCTCGGGCGGCTCGAAGTCGCCGGAGGACATCCTCAAGACCGCCGGCATCGACATGCGCGACCCGGCCTTCTGGCAGGGCGGCTTCGACGTGGTATCCGGGATGGTGGACGAACTGGAGAAGCTGACCGGGAAGTAAGATTTGCCTGTCACTGCGAGCAAAGCGAAGCAGTCTCCCGGATTAAGGTGGGGGCGCTACGTCAGGTTTGCCGCGCAAGCCCTGCCTCTCAATTACGGAATTAAGAACAAAAGAGCGCACGAACCCGTGCGCTCTTTCTTTTGAAGAGGAGAGCCGGTTATTGTAAATTCCAGTAGGACAGCTCGTCCACATCATAGGTATAGCTGCCCGGAGAGCCGGCGTTGACGAAAAGGCCAAAGCGGCCGCCGCTAAATTTGGAATCGCTGAGGCTGTCCACCTGGAAGCTATTGGCGTACAGGCTGATCTGGTCGCCCATCATCTGGATGCCAATGAGGTTGGTCTTGTTGCTGCCGGCGTTAATGTAGACCGATTCGGTCCACGGGATCAGCTCGGTCTTGATGTAGGGCGCAGTGTCATCTAAACGATCGAGGCGGTAACGCCCGTCGCAGGAGAAGGTGTAAATGTAGCCGCGGGCTTCGCCGCCGGCGGTCTGCGGGCCACGCGTGATCAAGCCGTAGGCCTGGTCGCCGCTGCAGTTGGCGGTATCGACCTTCATTTCGAGGAAAAAATCGTTGGGGGTCGGAGAAGTAAACCACCAGGTATCAAATCCAACCTGCTTGCCGGTGACATGCATCTGTCCGCCGCCCAAGGCCAGGCGGATGTACTGGTCGTCGGGAAGGCCGCTATTGGATGCCCAATACTTATCATTATCCATGCTATCGAAGACCGTCGGAGCGCCGTAACTTGCGGCCGGGTCAAAAGGGGTCTCGGTGGCAGTCGGGGTCGCAGTGGGCGTTTCGCTGGGATTGGGTGTATCCGTGGGGGTCATCGTTTCGGTAGGGGTATCGGTGGGTCCGGGGGTATTTGTGGAAGTGCTGGTGTCAGAAGGGGTAGGCGTATCGCTGGGCGGCACGATCTCAGTAGGTGAGGGTGTAGCCGTCGGCTGGACGAAGAAGGGCAGAGCGCAGGCAGCCTGGACCAAAGAGAGCACCAGCAGGATTGGCAGGAATCGTTTCATGGGTAGACCTTTCCAGGTTAAATATAGCAGTCGGGGCTGTTTCGCGCCGTTCACTGAATGCACGAATTGACGCGAACTATCCCCGGGCGAGTCCGGCGTGGTATGCTACGAAACGATGTACATCTCCATCGAAGGTGTGATCGGCGTAGGCAAAACCACTCTGGCGCGGCTGCTGCAAGACAACTTGCAAGCGGAACTGCTGCTGGAGGTCTTCGAGGAGAACCCTTTTCTGACCAAGTTCTATGAGGACCGCTCCCGCTACGCGTTCCAGACCCAGATCTTCTTCCTGCTAAGCCGTTACCACCAGCAGAACCAATTCGTGCCGGATGCGCTGAGACGGGGGAAGCATCTGATCACGGATTACACCTTTGCCAAAGACGCGCTGTTTGCGCGCATAAACCTGCAGGGCGACGAACTGGAGATGTACCACAACGTGCACGACGCGCTGGCGGAGAAGATCCCCCGGCCGGATCTGGTGGTGTACCTGCGGGCGGACACCAAGGTGCTGATGCAGCGCATCGCTCTGCGTGACCGCAGCTACGAGCGCAATATGCAAGAGAGCTACATTGCCACGCTCAACGAGGCATACGAAGACTTCTTTGAGAATTATTTACAGGGGGTGCCGGTGCTGCGCATTGACACCAATAAGCTGAACATCATCAGTCGGCCGGAAGACCTGGCGCTGATCGAGCAGCAAATCCGCACACGGCTGGCCGAAGCGCCGCGGCAAGCCGAGATGCCGCTTTAGATCCCACGAGTAATTAACTTAGATTAAAACGACTTCGCCCAAGGCGAGGATGGAACCAGAACATCTCCTTCCAATCAGGCGGTTTTGCGCTTCAACTCAGTCACGTAAAGCGCCGTGCCGAGCTCGCCGCCAAAAGCGGCCAGGGCGCGCATGTCGTCGCTGGAATAGCCGCGGCCATTTTTGTGCTTGCCAACTGCTAGAATGCCCACCAACTGCTTGCTGTTGAGGCGGGGTACGTACACAGGAACCAGCGCGCCCAGAGAGGCGATCGCCAGGGACTGGCCCTTACTTAACTCCGCTTTTTGTTTGGGGTCGATAGGCGGGAGGCGGCCTATCGAAGTGTTCTTCTCGGCGGCGCTGGCTAAAATCTCGAATTTACCTGCCCGGTTCTGCCAGAAGATGGCGGACCCCCTGCAATTCACCAGCGCATTGATCCTTTCGGTCACCAGGCCAGCCAGTTGCCTGGTTGAAAGTAAATTGCGAACATCGGGGGAGAACTCAATGAACTCTTTGGAGAGATTGAGCGTGTCGGGATAAAAGCGCTTGTTTACCCATTTCTCGATGCGGCTGCGCAAGGGCTGGAAGAAAGTGGCCACGATGAGGGCGGAGACAACCGCCGCGCTGGCAGTAGCCTGAGTACCAAACATTTCTTTGGTACCCTGATTGATCAAGGCGATTGAACCGGCGAAGATGCCGGCCAGCACGGCAGACAGCGCGCCATAGATCATGGCACGGTTGGCCACCACCTCGATATCCCAAAGACGGTAACGCAAGATGGCGATAAAAAAGCCCAACGCCAGAATGGCGGAGAAAAATTCATTTATGGTCAGGGCCACCAGGTAACCCACTGAACCCGGCGAGAAGAGACCAAAGATCATGGGGATATCCAAAAGAATGGCCAGGATCAGGGCAGTTACCACCCATTTGGTCTGCTCCTTTTGTAAAGGATCGGAGATACGCATATAACGGTAAATCTGCAAGCCGATGCCAGTGAGGAATACGATGAACCAGACAATTCCTCCAAAATCATCAGCGCTTCCACCGGAACCTGGCAGGAAGATGCGCGCAGCAAATATGGCTACGAAAGCATATAAAAGCCAGCGCGTCCAAGGCGGCACAAAGCGCCAGTCTGGGAACAGGTACAGGAACATAACCAAGGTGACGGCCTGAGCTCCGTAAAATATCAGGTCGAACACTGCCAACAGGGGGCTGATGGTCGCCAGCACGGGAGTCCCAGGAAGTGTGGCCACTTCGGCCAATAAAAGGAATGTGGCTACCAGGAGCGCCATCTTGTCGTCTGATTTGCGCAGGAAAATGATCAGCGCGATGAGCAAGGCAATGACCTCGGCGGTAATGCGCACGCCAGTATAGAAATCTGCGTATTGCGCTAAAGACATGCCGTTATCTGCCAGGGTTTGGGCGCCATCAGGATCCAACTGGCCGTAGATGCAAGCGATATCGGGTTGATAGGAAGTGCATTCCGTCTGCAACTGGGAGCGCGAGCTGGGCAGATAAATAACGAAGCTGGCCAGGGCCAAAATGGCCAAAACCAACCACAAAATCTTAATTGGGGTTTGCCAGCGGGAGGAAATTGTTGTGCTTGCTTCAGGTTTGAAATTTATCGTGTTTCGTTTTGGAGCCAACCTACAACCTCATGGCTTTGGATTTGCGAAACCAAGTTATATCACGCGTCATATCGACTATCGTCTATTTGACGGCGTGTGCGTTCGTCCTCCGCTTCGTCCGTGGCCGCGGGCTGATCCCCGCGCCAGCGGGCCTCGGCGGCCGCCAATTCCTCAGGTTTGGCGCGATGCACCAGTGCCCACTTGCCGCAGTGCGGGCAGCGCTGCAGCCTCGAGAAGCCAAAACGGGGGGCCAAAAATTGAAGCGAGTAGGGCAGACCGCATTTAGGGCACACTGTGCCACCTAGGATGCCATACGAGCCATTGAAACTGGCGCGTCGGCCAGTGAGAACCATGAACAACACCCCCACCACAACCAGAACGGCGATGCCAGCCAGCAGCGGCACAACGAATCCAACCACGGCTCGGTCGGATTCGGCCTTGGTCAGGAAGACGCGTACGACCTCGTTGGATTGGAGTTGGCTGCCGTCAGCGCGGGTCCCGCGGGCAGTCAGGTGGTGCTCACCAGGAGCATAGCTTCCTGTGGAGAACTGAAAGCTGAAGGGTGCTTGCTTGACGCTAGCCATCGGGGCCCCGTCAATGTAAAAATCCACCTGCACCAGGTCGTCAGGGCCCTCAGCCGAAACCGTGAACAGGCCTTCGATCTGGTTATCAAAGCCACCGTAGCCAAAATCGCGTTTGATCTTTAAAACCAATTGGTCACTCTGTGCAAAAACAGGCAAGACCGACACCAGGGCAAGTACGAGGGTTAGGAAAACCACAAACTTTTTCATAGTTTCACTTCCAGCGGGTGAGGATATTTTCGCGTTGGAAAAGTTGGGTGGCAAAAAACAAAAGGGCAGCGTCAATCACGACCAGCGCCAGTGCAATCAAGAGCATAAACACCTGGTTGACCACGACTAAGCCGAAGATCTGACCCAGGAACAAAGCCATGACCGGTAAGATTATCAAGGCGGTCAACTGTTCGGCGGCGCGGGGTTCATTGACCCGCGAGGAAACCATTACCGCCAGGCTAACGCCGGCCAAGGCAAGCAATGGCCCAACCACAAAGATACCCAACAGCCAAAGCGGGCTGAACAATTGCAGGGCCACGGCGGGGCTGGTAGCCAAGACCGCCGTGCCGGCAGCAAAGATCAGGAAACTTAGCAAGCTAACTGCAACAGCCGGGATGACAGCGGCCAGCGCTTTGCCTGCAAGCAATTGCTCGGTGGTGATGGGAGTGGCCAGCAGCGGCTCCAGCGTATGGGTATTCTTTTCACCCACGATGCTGTACGACGCAATGGTGACCGGGATAATTACCGGCATCATCAAAAACAGAAACATAAATTGCTGCAGCAGCAGGAACTGGGTGCAGGCCAACCCTTCCAACGGAGCACAAAGCGGGATTAATTGGCTCATGGCGCCCCCAAGCTCCTGCTCAAGCACGCTGGCGTCGCTAATGCCGCGCATACTGAACAGGACGCCCAACGGAATTACGCAAAAGACCAAAGGCAGGAAACTGATGCTAAAAAGAACAAGGCGATTCCTGAACACCTCCAACCATTCTTTACGTACGATCACCCAAATCTTTTTCATTGAGAGCCCTCTTGACCAATCAATTGTAGATAGACGTCCTCCAGGCTTTGGCGCAACTCGCCCACGAATTGAATCTGGGCGCCGTGCTTTACCAGCTCCTCGATCAGTTCCGGATTGCGCTTTTCGGGGTCGTCCAGCCTGACCACCAGCTTGTTTTCCACCATTTCTACACTCTGGACAAAGCTTTTTTGGCGCAGAGCATTTGCGAAGGTCTCTTTGGCCTTCACCATATGGAAGACCACTGCGCGCCCGAACAACTTGCGGCGTAAATTGGTGGGGGTATCCAGGGCCAGCAAGCGCGTCTTGAACACGGCCACGCGGTCGCAAAGCCGGTCGGCCTCATCCAGGTTGTGGGTACACAGGATGATGGTGCGACCTTCACCTTTGAGCTCCGAAACAAAATCACGGACCAGGTGGGCGGCTTCGGGGTCAAGCGCGCTGGTGGGTTCATCCAGGAAAAGCACTGGAGGCTCGTGCAGCAACGCCCGGGCAATCGCCAACTTCTGCCGCATACCCTTTGAGAAAGTGCCCACCGGTTCTCTGCGCCGGCCCCAAAGGCCCAGCATCTGCAGATAGCGTTGTACCTGCTTATCGACGTTGGGAACCTCGTAAAGCTGGGCAAAGAAGGACAGATTGCGCTCGGCACTGAGCTGCTCGTACATACCGGGTGTTTCAGTCAGGATACCCACCGACTTGCGCAGGAGGTTATCCTGCTCACCGATCTGATAACCAGCCACCCAGGCTGTGCCGGATGTAGGCGCAATCAAGGCGCTGAGCAGGCGAATGGTAGTGGTCTTGCCGGCGCCATTGGGTCCCAGCAAGCCAAACACCTCGCCGGTTGGGATGTGCAAATCTAGGTTATCAACGGCAGTCACCTCACCAAAACGGCGGGTAAGACCGTCAGCTTCTATGGCGCCACGGGGTGTTTCACGTGAAACCTTAGCTAGCAAGGGACTCTCCCTTCCAAAGCAGGTAGGCGGCGAAGAGCAGCCAGGGGATGCCCCCGATGAAGGCCACCGGCAAAGGTCCAAGAAGGGGGCTGGGGGTGGCGCCCGGAAGCAGGAAAAGTACTCCCAAGCCAGCAATGCCGTTGGTAGCCGCATGGGCGATCACCGCGGGCCACACAGAGCCGCCGCGTAAGGCCAGCCAGCCGAAAATGACCCCGGCGGACATGGTGAACCAGGTCATGGCAATGAAGCCTGTCCAGGGATAACCAAAGTAATTCAGCCCATAGTTATGGCCCATGGCGATGATCGGCCAATGCCATACACCCCAAATAACACCGGTGGCAAGCAAGGCGCGGCGATAACCAAGCGGCATGAGTTTGGGTTGCAAGTAGGCGCGCCAGCCGAACTCCTCCCCAAAAGTGAAGAAGCTATTGAGCAGAGGAGCCAATAACAAGCCCTCGCCCACTTGGATGAGCACCAGCAACCACGAGGACAGCGGGATCGCTTGGCCCGTTCTGGACTCGGCAGACTGGATCATCTGTTGGACGGTTCCAAGCTGAGGGTCGAACTGGCCAGGAAAGATGGCGAAGTAAACCACCAGGCCCAGAATGGTGAGGATGGCTGGTAAAAACCAAGCTGCCGCCCAGCTCCACATACGCGGGCCAATATTCAGGCCGAGCCAGTTATTCTTTCGACCCTCTCGAGTGATCACACGTGTGAGGATGTGGGCAATGGCAGGCGCCCACATGTAACCCAGGGCAATCACCGCGATTGCCAGCGTGATGCCTGTGCCCGGCAGAATCTCGGGGCTGTTTACCATCCCGCCTGTCAGGTAGACGACCAAGCCGAAAGCCCAGGCGATGCCAAAGGCAAGGGCCAGGAAAATGGTTATGCGCCGCGTATCTAAAGTTGGGTTATTCATGGCACCTCAATGGTTTCACGTGAAACAAAGCGGAGTCGGAAGTTCTCACAAAGTAATGGCTGCGCGGCTTCCCGCGCAGCCAAATTCTAGTCGCTATTTACTTCTGCTTGGGGTTAATTTCCTTCTCCGCATTTTGTGCCAGTGAAACAATACCGCTCAAGGCGCCCAGGTTCATAGTATCCACGGCGCTGCTTGGCACGATGACCATGGCACCGCGTTGCTTGAGACCTTCAAACAACATATTCATGGCGCGCAGATGAAGAGCTGTGGGGTTATCCTTATAGGCATTGGAGGCCTCCGAAAACGAGGACGCGATTTGCTTCTCGGATTCGCCCAGGATGACACGTGCCTGGCGCTCGCGTTCGGCCTGTGCCTGGCGGGACATGGCGTCTTCCAGGTCCTGCGGAATGACCACGTCGCGGATTTCTACAGATTGCACGGTGATGCCCCAGGGGGTGGTGCGCTCGTCGATAACTTTCTGCAGGTCTTTGTCCATCTTGGCTCGGCCGATGAGGATGTCCGCTAATTCGCGCGAGCCGATGGTCTCCCGCAAAGCCGTTTGGGCAGCCCAACTGATAGCCGAACGATAATCCTCGACTTCCAGGGCGGCCTTCTCGCCGTCCCACACCAACCAAAACAGCACCGCGTCTACATCGACGGGAACGGTATCTTTGGTCAGGGTCTTTTCAGCGCGGAAAGGGGAAACCATTACGCGGTGGTCGATCCACGTTGCAATGGTATCGATTACCGGGATGACCCAAAACACACCGGGGCCTTTGAGCCCATTAAACTTGCCAAGGCGCAGGATTACACCTTTCTCCCATTGTTTGGCCACTTTAAGTGCAAAGAACACATAGAAACCCGCCAGTACAGAGACAAGCGCGTATGCCAGCGTCACCGTATTGTTGGTGGTGGCCGACAAAATCACAGAGCCAAAAGCGCTGGCCAGCCAGATCAAAATAGACAGCGAAAGGGCAATGCCATTCATGCGGGTGACATCAGAGGCGTTTAGACGCGAGTTAACCGAAAAAGGTTGTGCCGAATTCATATCTTCTCCTATCTTCAAATGAAACAATATTGGTTACGTTGTCCGCTGCCGCTCACGTTCCCAGAACTTGATCTGCTCGCTGACCGCGGTTTTCACTTGTTTGGGGTCGAAGCCCAATTTCTCAGCCTCCTGGACAAGATATTCCGCCAGCAAAGTCAATTGCTGGCGACGGGTGTGCTCATTGTCCTCAATCGCGGAGGCGCTCAAAATGTACGTGCCGCGCCCATGCTGGGTGGAGATGATGCCCTCCTCGTCCAGTAGGCGGTAGCCACGTGCCACCGTGTTGAAGTTGACGCGCAAATCAGCTGCCAGTTGACGCACAGTAGGAAGTTGGGCTCCCGGCTGCAATTCGCCGGTAGTGACGGCGCGCTTGACTTGCTCCATGATCTGCATATACGCAGGCCGATGCGCAGTAAGGTCTACCTCAAATTTCATAGCCTCCTCTCTTCCTGTATAAGTGTACTTTTGTATCAGTGTATCTTTGTATTATTGTATACAAAGAACTCGATTTGTCAATAGCCAATCTTCAAGCACTCTTACAAGCCGCTAGATTGTCGTTATAATGCGCGTATGCAAACCAAAAACCACCTGCAAACAGAAATCAAACACATCGATATCAAGTCTTTTGACGCGCGTAGCTTGATGCAGCAGTTCGAACTCATGGCTTTCCAGGCGCGCAACCTGGCGCGCGGCGCGCAGATCTACGACCAAATGCTTAAAGACCGCGACTGCGCGGTCATCTTGTGTTTGGCGGGTTCGCTGATCAGCGCCGGGCTCAAAAAAGTGATCTTTGATCTGGTGGATAACAACATGGCGGACGCCATTGTCTCCACGGGCGCCAACATTGTCGACCAAGATTTCTTCGAAGGGTTGGGCTTTAAACACTACATTGGCAGCCCGCATGCAAACGACGACGAACTGATGCAGCAGCACATCGACCGCATCTATGACACCTACATCGACGAAGACGAATTGCGCGTATGCGACAACACCGTCAAAGAAATCGCCGATGGGTTGGCGCCGAGGCCTTATTCGTCACGCGAGTTCGTCGGGCACATGGGCAAGTATCTAGTCGACCACAAGAAAGGCACTGACTCGATCGTGCGCCGCGCCTACGAAAAAGGCGTGCCCATCTTCGTACCCGCTTTCTCAGATTCAAGCGCAGGCTTCGGCTTGATCGAACACCAATACAATGCCGGGGATAAGCCCACGGTGTCGATCGACTCGGCCAAGGATTTCCTGGAGCTGACCCGCATCAAAATCGAGGCCGGCTCCACCGGTTTGTTGATGATCGGTGGCGGCGTCCCCAAGAACTTCGCCCAGGACACCACCGTGGCCGCTGAAGTGTTGGGCCACGAAGTGGACATGCATAAATACGCCATTCAAATAACGGTCGCTGATGAGCGCGACGGCGGCCTTTCTGGCTCAACGCTGAAAGAAGCGCATTCCTGGGGCAAAGTGGAAGAGGGGGCAGAACAAATGGTGTACGCTGAAGCCACACTGGCATTCCCGCTGCTGGCCAGTTACGCTTATCACCAAGGCAACTGGAAGCAGCGCAAAGCAAACAACTTCGTCGCCTTTTTGGAGAAATAACTGTGATACCCAACCGAATATTTTTCACCAAGGGAGTCGGCGTAAACAAGGACCGGCTGGCTTCTTTCGAAGCCGCCTTGCGAGACGCCAAGATCCACAAGTACAACCTGGTGTATGTCTCCAGCATTTTCCCTCCAGGCTGCAAAGCCATTACCGTCGATGAGGGCCTCAAATTTTTGTCGCCGGGCCAGATCTTGCATTGTGTAATGGCCAAGAGCGAAACCAATGAGCCTAGCCGCCTGATCTCGGCGGCCATCGGCGTGGCGCTGCCGCAAGATAAGGAACGTTACGGCTATCTCTCCGAGCACCACGCCTTCGGCGAGAAGGGCGAGAAGAGCGGCGACTACGCCGAAGACCTGGCCGCCACTATGCTGGCCACCACCATGGGTCTGGAATTCGACCCAGACCAGAACTGGGATGAACGCAAGCAGGTGTACAAGGCCAGTGGAAATATCTTTCAAACTCGCCACGTGGTGCAATCTGCGGAGGCTAACAAAGACGGGCTTTGGACAACGGTGCTGGCCGCGGCGGTATTGATCGAAGCTGAATGAGTCACCCCACTCCGCCTTATAACTTTTTAGGGCTGCCTGAGGAATTTACCAAGTACGATAAGGCACAGGTAGCTATAGTACCTGTGCCTTTTGATCTGACCACATCGTGGATGCCGGGGACCAAGCTTGGGCCTAAGGCGATCATCGAAGCTTCCGGCTATCTGGAACTGTATGACATCGAGACGCGCAGCGAGATGTATCGCAAGGGCATCTTTACCGACGAGGATGTCGTCGCCAATACTTCAGAGGAGCTCAACAAGCGGGTATACGAGCGTGTGCATCAACATCTGCAAGCGGACAAATTCGTGGTGACGCTGGGGGGCGAACACTCGATCTCTTATGGCGCCGCGAAGGCGCACATCCAGCAATACCCGGACCTGAGCATCCTGCACCTGGATGCGCATACCGACCGCCGTGACGAATTCGAGGGCAATAAGTTCAGCCACGCCTGTACCCTGCGACGCATCTCCGAACTCAACGACGACATCGTTTCCGTGGGCATCCGCAGCCTGGACGTTTCGGAGTTGCAATCCCTCGACCAGAGCAAACTCTTCTACGCTGAAGACATCTTCCATTCCATGGATTGGTCGCAGAAAGTGATTGGCCTGTTAAAGCCGAACGTGTATTTGACCTTTGACCTGGACGTATTTGATCCCGCCATCATGCCCTCCACCGGCACCCCAGAACCCGGCGGCCTGTATTGGTACCCGGTGCTCAATTTGCTCAAGGAAGTCTGCGCGGCCCGCAATCTGGTGGGCTGCGACGTGGTGGAGCTGGCCCCAAATGAAGCCAACAAGGCGCCGGATTTCATGGCGGCCAAGCTGATCTACAAGATTCTTAGCTACAAATTCAAGTAAGAATGCCGAAGAACAACAGATGAGAAAAGTCGTCTTTGCCATAAATATCACGATAGACGGCTATTGCGGCCATGAATCAATGATCGCCGCTGACGACGAATTGCACGAGCATTTCACAGGGCTTCTGCGAGAATCGGGTTTAGAAATTTTCGGACGCAACACCTATCAACTCATGTATCCGTACTGGCACGATGTCGTCGTAAACCAATCGGAAACTAAAGCGCTAAATGAATTTGCAAGTGCATACGATGCGATACCGAAGATCGTCTTTTCAACAACTCTGAAAAGCGTTGAGTGGAACAACACGACACTTCTGCACTCTAATCTACGAGAAGAAATTCTGAGGTTAAAACAACAGCCGGGAAAAAGTATTTTCATTGGTGGGCTGAACATTGCATCGCAAGTTGCGCAATGGGACCTGATCGATGAGTATCATTTTGTCGTGCACCCAGTCATTGCGGGGAAAGGCCCCCGGTTATTCGAAGCAGGTGGGGAACATCCACTAAAGCTTGTCGAATCGAGGACTTTCGGATCTGGGGCTATTGCGCTTCACTATACGAAATGATTCCTTTATGGGGCGGGTTTCAACCCGCCCCCACCCTCCTTTTAATAAAGGGGGGAGCCCGTCCTGAGGGCTGCGAAGAGAATCACGGCGCCGCGCAGTGGTCTTTGCGCACCAGCCAATCTCCCCTTGTTCTTTTTCGTCATTGCGAGGAGGGCTGTCCGCGCCGCCTCACCGGTGCCTCTCGACATGGCAATCTCCGCCCTCAATAACCAAGCTTGCGGTAGGGCGAGGTTGCCTCGCCCTTCTCACCCCAGCCACCCGGCGCAGGCGAGAGGGGCCAGATGGTAGAATTTTCCTGTCTGTAGTTAGAATTAGGAGCCAATATGGAATCCCAAGTCGCAACGTTTGCTGTCAAAAAGGGCCTGGCGCAGATGCTCAAGGGCGGCGTGATTATGGACGTCGTCACCGCCGAGCACGCCCGGATCGCTGAGAACGCCGGTGCCGCGGCCGTGATGGCCCTGGAACGCGTGCCTGCCGATATCCGCGCCCAGGGCGGTGTGGCGCGGATGAGCGACCCCGGCTTGATCGAGGAGATCATGGAAACCGTCAGTATCCCGGTGATGGCCAAGGTGCGTATTGGGCACTTCGTTGAGGCCCAGATCCTGGAAGCCCTCGGCGTGGATTACATCGACGAATCCGAAGTATTAACTCCCGCCGACGAAGAGCATCACATCAACAAACACGATTTCAAGATTCCCTTCGTGTGCGGCTGCCGCAACCTGGGAGAAGCTCTGCGCCGCATCGGCGAAGGCGCCGCCATGATCCGCACCAAAGGCGAAGCCGGCACCGGCGATGTGGTGGAAGCCGTGCGCCATGCCCGCTCGGTGTTGGATGATATCCGCCGATTGCAGACCATGCCTGAAGAGGAAATAATGGCCTTCGCCAAGGAAATTGGCGCGCCGTATGAGTTGCTCAAAGAGACTAAGGAACTGGGTCGCCTGCCGGTGGTGAACTTTGCCGCGGGTGGCATCGCCACCCCTGCCGACGCGGCGCTGATGATGCAACTGGGTGTGGATGGCGTTTTCGTGGGCTCCGGCATCTTCAAGTCCGGCGATCCGGCCAAGCGCGCCGATGCCATCGTCAAGGCCACCACCCACTTCAACAACCCCAAGATCCTGGCCGACGTCAGCCGCAACCTGGGTGAGCCCATGGTGGGCCGCCAGGTGACCGACATCCCGAAGGAAGACCTGATCGCCCAGCGTGGCTGGTAGCCTCGTTCTGTTCAAACCATACTGGTTAGCGTGAAGATAGGAGTTCTTGCCCTCCAAGGTGACTTTGCCGAGCACTTGGCTGTGCTTGCGCGGCTTGGCGTGGAGGTGCGCGAAATACGCCTGCCCGAGGATTTGGACGGCCTGGATGGTTTGATTATCCCTGGGGGCGAATCCACCACCATCGGCAAACTGGCGGTGGACTTCAATCTGATGGAACCGCTGATCGCCTTCGGCAAACACAAGGCCATCTGGGGCACCTGCGCCGGCGCCATCTTCCTTTCCAAAGATGCCCGCCGCCAGCAGCCGCTCCTGGGGCTGATGGATATCGCCGTAGAGCGCAACGCCTTTGGCCGCCAGGTGGAAAGCTTCGAAGTGGACCTGGACGTCCCGGTACTTAACCTGTGGACCCAGACAACCCGCCGGTGCACGCCGTTTTTATCCGAGCTCCACTCATCGAGAAGGTGTCCGGAAACGCCGAGGCGCTGGCTAGCCTGGAGGACGGGCGCATGGTGGCGGCGCAGGAAGGCAAACTACTGGCTACCGCCTTCCACCCGGAACTGACCGGCGACGACCGTTTCCATCGCTATTTCTTGAAGCTGGCCTCCGAAATATAAGAATTTCACAAGTGTTCCCTTTGCTTTAGCGCAACATTGAAACCCCTGTTGTAGAATAGTCTGCGTGGTACGCATTTTTACAATTACACAGTACGGGCAGCTCCGCCAGGCCACCAGACGAGCTGTGTTCCTAAATAATCGAATTCTGTATACACGGGGAACACGCTCGATCTCCTGGGGAGCCCTCCTTTCACCGTTATCCTCTCTAACCGGCCTGTATACGTTCGCCTGCGACCGGCAGGGCAACGGCAGCCCGCTGTTCGCTCAGGTGCAGCACGGCGAGGATTCTCCCCTGGCGCACTGTCTTTTCCTGGCGCCGGAGCGCGCTATCGATTCGTGGGCCTTGCCCGAATTGATGGATGAGATCGTGAGCCAACTGGGAGCGCGCCGCGTGCATAGTTTGATTGCCGAAGCCGAAGAAAGTCACCCTGTAGTGAAGTCTTTGCGCCAAAACGGTTTTACTATTTATGCCCGCCAGCAGGTCTGGAAGGTGGCCAAGCCGCCAGACACCAACTCAGAAAAGTCGGCCTGGAGGCCGCTGCTGGAAAGGGATCGCTTCCCGGCGAACTTGCTGTATAGGGCGCTGGTCCCCGGACAGACCCAGCAAATTGAAATGCCGAATACACAACTGATGGATGGATATGTTTATCGCCAGCGCGGAGAGATCGTGGCCTATGCGGAGGTCGCACGTGGCTCGCACGGCATCTGGGTGCAGCCCTTCGTGAATTTAGATGCCGAGCCATTTGAAAAACCCCTGGCTGACTTGGTTGCCCGCCTGCATCCTCGCAGCAGCCGCCCTGTATACATATGCCTCCGCTCCTACCAAGATTGGCTACAGGGAGCACTTGAAGATCTGGACGCCGATGTGGGGCCGCAGCAAGTGGTGATGGCTCGCCGCACTACCCTGCCTCTGCCTGTGGCGGAAGCGCACCGGGCAGCCGTGCCCAGCCGCGGCGCCGAACCCAGCACATCCATGCATGTACCCCAGCCCGAAGCCCGCTATGAACCTGAACGGATGAACTATGACCAAACGCCAAATTACCGATGACCTGGACGCGCTGCTTTCTGTGCTGCCCAAGGATATTGAGACGGCTGTACGTGAGCGCAACAACAGCTCCAACCTGCTGGAAATCATCCTAGACCTGGGCCGCGTGCCCACTGTGCGTATGACTACCGAAGAGGTGGTGCTGGTAGAACGCGAGGTCACACATGAAGACATTGCCCAGGTTGTTAAACGCACCGGCGATTTCGACGAGGACAACCGCGCCGGCATCGAGCGCACCCTCCACCGCATCTCCGCCATTCGCAACCGGCGCGGGGACGTGGTCGGCCTGACCCTGCGTGTTGGCCGCGCCGTGTTCGGCACCTTTGACATCATCCAGGACCTCATCGAAGAGGGCAAGAGCATTCTGCTGCTGGGCCGGCCTGGTGTGGGCAAGACCACTTTGCTGCGCGAGGCCGCCCGCTTTTTGGCGGACAGCAAGCGCGTGGTAGTTGTAGATACGTCCAACGAGATCGGCGGAGACGGCGATGTGCCCCATCCCGCCGTGGGCCGCGCCCGCCGCATGCAAGTGGCCACCCCCTCGCGACAGCACGAAGTGATGATCGAGGCGGTGGAGAACCACAACCCCGAAGTGATCGTTATTGATGAGATCGGCCGCGAGCTAGAAGCCATGGCGGCGCGCACCATCGCTGAGCGCGGTGTGCAGCTCATCGGCACGGCCCACGGCAACACGTTGGAGAACTTATTGCTCAACCCCACTTTGTCCGACCTGGTGGGTGGCATCGAATCAGTGACCCTATCAGATGAAGAAGCACGCCGACGCGGCACGCAGAAGACCGTGCTTGAAAGGCGCTCGCCGCCCACCTTCGATGTGTTGGTCGAGATCCAACACCGCAACCAACTGGCCGTACACCGCGATGTGGCCGCGGCAGTGGACGCGCTGCTGCGCGGCTACCCGCTCATGCCGGAAGTGCGCACGCGTGAGGAAAATGGTGAGATTAGCGTTCAGGCAGCCTTGCAAACTCAGCGCAAACCGGCCCGCAGCGACACCAACAGCGGGCCGCGCCGCCGGGAGCCGACCCTGGCTGGCGAGCAGGCTTATGCACGCCTGGCCGCGGAGCCGACGGCGGTGGAGGTGCCTTCGCCGCGGCGCAACGGTGCCGGCTTGGAGCCAGTGCGCGTCTATCCCTACGGGGTAGCGCGCAACCGCCTGGTGAATGCCGCCAAACGTTTGGGTGTGCCCGCCGTGCCGGTTAAGGAAGCCGGCGAAGCGGATGTCTTGGTGACGCTGCGTTCGTATTACCGCAAGCGACAGCGAACCATCGTGGACGCCGAGCAGCGCGGCATGCCTGTGTATGTGCTGCGCGCCAATACCGTCGCGCAGATGGAACGCTTCCTGGGTGGGCTGTTCGACCTGGCCGGACCGACAGATGAGAACGCCACCGTCGAGGAGCAGATGCAAAGCACCCAGCAGGCTATCAACGCCGTGCTCAACGGTGAGCGTTGGGTGGAGCTGGCGCCGGCGACCTCTTATGTTCGCCGCCTGCAGCACGCCCTGGCTCAGGAATCCAACTTGGTGTCACATTCCTATGGCAAAGAACCTAACCGCCGGGTGCGGATTTTCCGCGAATAACTGCATTTTTGTACTCATACAATCAAAAAGCGCACCTTCGGTGCGCTTTTTTGACGTCATACAAGTATTTTTAGTGATGGTGCTCGTGGGAGTGTACGTGCCCATGGGCCAACTCTTCGGATGAGGGCAGCGCGCAGGTCGACGATCTTGACCTCAAAGTGCAGTTCTTTGCCGGCCAGGGGGTGGTTGAAGTCCATCGTGACGCCGTCGTCCTGGATGGAGAGTACGCGGCCATACATTTCGTTGCCTTCCTGGTCCTTCATCTCCAGTTCCATATCCACCTCAGGCGTGACGCCTTCGGGGAACTCTGTGAGGGGCACCTCGCTGATGGCCTCTTTGTCTATAGGGCCATAGCCCTGATCAGGAGAAACCACCACATGCTTGGTTTCGCCCACCTTCATACCGTTTAGCTGCAATTCCAGGCCGGGAATAAGATTGCGGTGGCCCTGCAGGAACTGGATTGCCTCCTGGTCATCGGCCATATCTACGATTTCGCCATCTACGCTGAGTTTGTAAGCCAGGATAACGACTACGTCGTCTGCAACTATTTCGGGCTTGCTGTCTGCCATGAAAATCCTTTCCTTAGAAAAGGGCCGGATTTTTCCCGGCCAAAATTGCATTCTATCACGCTGCCCAAATGTCCAGCCAGCAACTAGCCAAATGGCTGATGTCGATTTTGCTGCGAAGTTCTAAACTCTAACGGTAATAAAACACTACCCTGATACCCTAAGGAGCAATATGTCTAAGAATTCTGATTTACAAACACTATCATCCGCCCTGGCAGATGCCGTGCAAACCGCCGGCGCCTCGCTAGTTACGGTGGATGCCCGCCCGCGCTTGGCGGCCTCCGGCGTAATGTACGCTGCTGGAAAGGTGCTCACTGCCAGCCACGTAGTTTACGAAGATGAGATCTCTGTAACCCTGCCGGACGGCAAAGAGCTGAAGGCCGAGCTGCTGGGCCGCGACATGCAAAGCGACCTGGCCGTGCTGAAGTTGGCCGAGGCACTGGGGTCGCCAGCCGAAAAGAATGACGACCCGAAGGTGGGGCAGCTAGCCCTGGCGCTGGGCCGCCCCAATAATGAAGGAGTGCAAGCCAGCCTGGGCATCGTAAGTGTAGTGGGCGGGCCGGTACATCTGCGCCGCGGCAATATGCTGGAAAGCTATATCCGCACGGATGCAGTGCCTTACCCTGGTTTTTCCGGCGGCCCACTGGTGGACGTGGAAGGCCGCGTCCTCGGCATCAATACATCCGGCATTGGCCTCGGCGCCTCATTGACCATCCCTGCTAAGTTAGCCTGGCAGTTGGCCGCCACCATCGAAGAGTTTGGCGGCGTTAAGCGCGGCTATCTTGGCGTGCGCAGCCAACTGGTGGAAATTTCCGAGGAAAACAGCAAGGCGCTCAAGCGCCAGCAGGCCACTGGCCTGTTGATCATGGGCATCGAGAAAGATAGCCCCGCCGCTAATGGCGGCCTGATCGTGGGCGACATCATTGTCGGTTTTGCCAGCCATTCCGTGTCGGACCACGACGAACTGCTGCTTCAACTCAACAGCGGCGTGGTGGGCAAGCCGTCTCAGATTGAAATCCTGCGCGGCGGCCAGCCCCAAGCGGTCAAGGTGACCATTGGGGAGGTGCAGGAAACTTATGAAGATCACAGCCGTCACGGCCATACGCGTCGCGGCTTTTCGGGCCACGGCCGCCCTGGCTGGAGATGGGGCCGATGAAAACCATGGTTGATTTGGATAGAGTAGTTTCTTTGGCGCATCCCAGCCTGGCGACAGTGTTCGCCAGGCGCCGGGGCGCAGGCGCAGGTATCCTGTGGAGCGCGGATGGGTTGGTGCTGACCAACCGGCATGTATTGAACCATCAGCAGCCGTATGTGCTGCTGAACGATGGTCGTCAATTCGATGCCGAGGTCGTGGCCACCGACGCCGAGATCGACATGGCGCTGCTGCGCATTCGCACCCAAAACTTGCCTGCGGCGCGCATCGGGGATTCGACGCAGTTGCGTGTTGGCGAAATGGTGTTTACTTTGGGCCATCCCTGGGGCCAGCGCAATGCTGCCAGCTTCGGCATTGTCAGCCAACTGGGCAACGCACGCACCGAAGGGCCGCACAAGGTCATCCCCATTATCCGCACGGATGCACGCCTGGCGCCGGGTAACTCAGGTGGACCGCTGTTGAATGCGGCCGGCGAGGTGGTGGGCATCAACACCATGATCGTTGGCGGCGACCAGGGCATTGCCATCCCCAGCGCTGTGGCGCAGGAATTCGTTGAAAGGGCCATGGCAGACATTGCCGTCGAAGCAAACTGAGATAATGGCGCAGCAAGCTGCGCCATTATCTGCTGACCCAAACATGATCCGCCTGGCTATCCTTGCTCCCACGCCGGCTTTGCGCAGCGGGCTGCGCTCCCTGCTGGCTGCGGACGAGCACATTGAGGTGCTGAGGGAAGCTGCGGCGCCCAACGACCTTGTGGAGCTGGAAGGCTTGGATGTAGTGCTGGCCGCTGGCGACGACTTCGCCGCCGACAGCTTCGCCGCCCTGCTGGAAGAATTGCCGGAGCCGCCTGCCTTGCTGTTGCTGAGCGAAGATAACCGCGCCGCCCGCGGCCTGGCGGCTTTGCCGCTGCGAGCTTGGGGCCTCCTTTCGCCTGAAGCCGGCGAAGAGGAATTGCTGGCGGCGGTATATGCCGTTTATGCAGGCTTGCTGGCTGCTGAACCGGCCCTGCTGCTGCCCCTGTTGGGGCCGGCTCTGGAGTTGGGCGAGGAGGATGAACTCGGCGAGGAGCTCACCCAGCGCGAAAGCGAGGTGCTGCAACTATTGGCCCAAGGCTTCCCCAACAAACAGATCGCCCTGGAACTGAACATCAGTGAGCACACGGTCAAATTCCATGTGTCTGCTATTTACGCCAAATTGGATGTCAACAACCGTACCGAGGCTGTGCGCCGTGGGGCGCGGCTGGGGCTGGTTATCCTATAAGTAGGAGTTTGCAATGAACCCGATTTTTAAGACTTTCCTGCGCCTCTCTTCTGGCCTGTATCGAATCAGCAATGGGAAAATAATGGGCCATATGGCAGGGTTGAACGTCCTCTTGCTGAGCACAATTGGAAGAAAAAGTAGACGGGTGCGCACAACCCCACTTGGTTTCTTCGAGTATGATCAGGACTACGTGATTACCGCTTCGAATGCAGGGGCGGATAAAAATCCAAGCTGGTTCCTAAACCTAAGCGACAATCCGAACGTACATATTCGAATTGGGCACAAAGAAATGCCCGCCACTGCCCAGGTCGTGAAGGCAGATCTGCGCAAAGAATTATGGGCCCAACTGGTCAGCTTATCGCCTGGCTATGCACAATATGCCAACGCCACCCAACGCGAAATCCCCATGATCCTATTGCATCCGGCCAGCTCATGAAGTTCTCCCAGGCCGAAATCGCGTACATCCACTCCCAGCCGCTGGCCCGCATTGGCACGGCGTCCCCTTCGAGCCGACCAGATGTGGCCGCGGTGGGCTTCGACTTTGATGGAGAATATTTCTACATCAGCGGCCGGCACAATGAAATCACCTTGAAATATAAAAACAGCCTGGAGAACCCGGTGGCCTCCCTGGTGATCGACGACCTGGCTAGTACCAACCCGTGGCGGCCACGCGGCATAAAGATATTTGGACATGTCGACATCGTGCAACACCAGGGTTATGCGGGTACAAAGGAATATTTGCGCATCCAACCCAGGCGCAAACGCTCCTGGGGCCTGGAATAGCAGCTGAGATAGAATAGCCGTCTTCAATAATGAGACACGGCTGGTTCACCTACCTTAACTACGATGAAAGCGCCAGCTCGGCCAAGGTTGACCGAGCTCTCCTACGCCGGGTATGGGGCTACGCCCGACCCTACCTCTGGCCTCTGCTGCTCATGCTGGCTGCCATCGTCGTCAGTTCGCTCATCGACCTTATCCCCCCGCTGCTTTACCGCGACCTCTTCGACAACGTTCTGCCCAACCAGGACTTCGCCCGCCTCACCCAATTGGGGCTGGCCATGCTGGCTGTGCCGCTGATCAGCAGCGCCATTGACGTCGGCCAGCGCTACCTCAGCGCCAGCATCGGCGAAGGCGTCATCTACGACCTGCGCCAGAGCATGTACGAGCACTTACAGCGTATGGGCCTGCGTTTCTTCACCGCCACCAAATCCGGCGTCATCGTCGCCCGCTTTGAGAACGATGTGGTCGGCGCCCAGAACGCCATCACAGGCACCATCCCCAACCTTCTTACCGATGTCGTCACTGTAGTCAGCACCCTGGCGGTCATGTTTGCCATCGAATGGCGTCTCACCCTCATGGCTGTGGCCGTCGTGCCGCTATTCCTGTTACCCGCCCGAGGCGTGGGCCGCATCCTGCCGCGACATCCGCCGCCAGGCGATGAATTACAACGCCGACATGTCCACCATCGTCAGCGAGACGCTCAGCATCAGCGGCGCCTTGCTCTCCAAAACTTTCGGGCGCCAGAAGGAAGAGCGCCAGAAATATCGCCAGTCCAATCGCAATGTGCGCGACTCGGGTCTGCGCCGCGCATTGGTGGGCCGACTATTCATGATGTGGCTGCAGCTCACTGGCGCCATCGGCACGGTGATCATTTTTTGGGCCGGCGGCTACTTCGTGCTCACCGGCTCGATCAGCTCCGGCAGCATCGTCGCCTTCGTGGCCTACATCGCCCGCCTCTATGGCCCCATCTCCTCGTTGTCCAATACACAGGTGGACTTTGCCACCACTATGGTCAGCTTCGAACGCGTTTTCGAATTCCTCGACGAGCCGGTCGAGATCGCCGACACACCAGATGCGGTGACGCTGCCCAAAGTAGAAGGTGACATCCGCTTCGACGACGTCTCCTTTAGCTATCTGGCCGGAGAGCTCAGCCCCGGCCTGCCACCCGCGGCGGCGTCCTTGTCGAATGGCGATGAAGAAACTCCGGCAATCGTGCCCACCCGTCGGGATGCCCTCAAAGATGTCGGCTTCCACATCCAACCCGGGCAGTTGGCCGCGCTGGTGGGTCCCAGCGGCGCCGGCAAGACCACCATCACCTACTTGCTGCCGCGACTGTATGATCCCACCGAAGGCCGCATTCTGCTGGATGGGCACGACCTGCGCGACCTGCAACTGGAATGGCTGGCCCACCAGGTCGGGGTGGTCACCCAGGAGAGCTACCTCTTCCACGATAGCATCCGCGCTAACCTGCTCTACGCCCGCCCGGACGCCACCCAAGCCGAACTGGAAGCCGCCGCCCGGGCCGCCAACATTCACGACATGATCGCCGGGCTTCCGCAGGGGTACGACACAGTCGTCGGGGAGCGAGGCTACCGGCTGAGCGGCGGCGAGAAGCAGCGTCTGTCCATTGCCCGTGTGGTGCTCAAGGATCCGCGCATCCTTATCCTCGATGAAGCGACTTCGCACCTGGATTCGCAATCCGAGGCGCTCATCCAGGCTGCCCTGGAACCGCTGATCCGCGGCCGCACTTCGGTGGTCATCGCCCATCGCCTATCCACCATCCTGGCCGCTGACGTTATCCTGGTGATGAATGAAGGCCGTTTGATGGAGCAGGGTAACCACGCGGAATTGCTTGCCCGCGGGGGGCTATATGCCACTTTGTACGAAACCCAATTCAGGAGCGCTGTTACCGAGAGTGTGCGCGAACCGCTATAATTAGCAGCGTGATTCGCAGTAAGGCAGGTTCACGTGCCAGTTTCGTTGTCTAAATTGAGCCGACCGCTGGTCGGCGCTTTGATTTTTGTGGCTTTAGCTTTCTCGTTGGCATCTCCCGCACTGGCTGCTGCCCCCAAGGCTGAGTGCGAAAACGGTGGGGGTGAATGGTCCGGCCCGAATTCTTCCAACGGCACCTGCACCTACAGCCAAAAAACAGACATCGCCCAAAACAAGTGTCCTAAGGACGCTATCTACCGCGAGAAATACAAGTCGGCGGCGCTTACCTCCTCAGGATGCTTGTTCACCACGGATGGCAAGCCAGGCAATGGCCCAATCACATTGGGACTGGGTGGCCCCAACAGGGTCGTTGTAACCTTCTCGGCTTGGACATGCTCAAATCCGTGTGTTATCAGCGCCAGCCTGCCTAGAGGCGCCAAGAATTCGTTGCCAGCTAATACGCTCGCAACCGTTTATGTACGTCTCGTTTCCGGGGATGGGGAATACCTGCTGTGCTTCAATAACAAGAAGTCGGAAACCCTAAGTATTTACCGCTACTTTCACCCGGATTGGCGCCGCATCCTGACGTCTTCTTCCAATCCTATATGTTCCTACGTATCCGGAAACGGGCCTTTCTTTTTAGGCAATTAAATCTACAAAGGTTTTGGCATTCATTTTATCCAGGGGGCTTTTTTTATTCCGCCTCTCCGCGGTAAACTTTGCCCATGTTCATCACCCTGGAAGGCCCGGATGGCAGTGGCAAGACCTCACAAGTTGCCAGACTGGCAGCTTTCATTCAATCTCAGGGACGCGCAGTAATTACCACCCGCGAGCCGGGTGGTACCGCCATTGGGGACCAGGTGCGCGCGGTATTGTTCGATTTGAATAATCAGGGCATGCATCCGCGCACCGAGATTTTGCTATTCCAGTCTTCACGCGCGCAATTGGTTCAAGAGGTTATCCGGCCGGCACTGGCCGCCGGAAAAGTAGTGCTGTGTGACCGCTATGCCAACTCGACCCTGGCCTACCAGGGTTACGGACATGGCGTAGACCTTGAGACGCTGCGCAGGATTGTCCATTTCGCCACCGGCGGGCTAAAACCCGACCTGACCTTGTTTCTGGACATTGACGCCGAGGAAGGGCTGCGCCGCCGCAACCAGGGCGGCGACTGGAACCGGCTGGACGCCTATGACGTGGAGTTCCACCGCCGTGTGCGCGCCGGCTATCAGGAACTTATCGCGGCCGAGCCTGCCCGCTGGAAGGTGGTGGACGCCGCCCGGCCGCAGGATGCGATTGCTGCAGATTTGCAAGCCATCGTATTAGAGCGGCTGAGTCAGTCAGCCAGCTAAGTTTCTTCGCTCCTGCTTTCTTCTTGATCAAACCATTTCCTGGCTGGCGGCGGATAACGGCGAGCCGCCGTTATAATACCGGCACGCGGAGCCCCTTTGACAGACCCTATTCCGGAATTTGGCCCTCTATCTGCGCCGTTACTGATCGTTATCTCCGGCCCCTCCGGGGTGGGCAAAGATAGCGTTTTGCAGCGCATGAAGGACCGCGGCCTGCCTTTCCACTTTGTGGTCACCGCCACCACTCGCCCACAGCGCCCTGAAGAAATCGAAGGCAAGGATTATTTCTTCGTCAGCCGTGAGGAATTCGCCGGCATGATCGATGCGGGGGAATTGATGGAATACGCCTTGGTGTACGACGATTACAAAGGCATCCCCAAAACGCAAGTGCGCAAAGCGCTGGATAGCGGCCAGGACGTGCTGATGCGTGTAGATGTTCAAGGGGCGGCAACCGTGCGCAAGATCTCCCCCGAGGCCATCTTGATTTTTCTGACCACCTCCAGCGAAGCAGAGTTGGTGGAACGGCTTCAAAAACGCAAGACTGAAAACACGGAGGATTTAACCCTGCGCATTGCCACGGCCCGCCAGGAATTCAAGCGCGTCCCGGAATTCGACTACATAGTGGTGAATCGCGAGAACAAGCTGGACGAGACCGTGGATACCATCCGGGCCATCATCGAATCCGAGCATCACCGCGTGCAGCCCCGCCGGGTAAATCTGTGAGCGTCCCCGCACCCACAGTCCCCTCCGGCCCCGATCCGCAATCCCAGCCCCTCGCCCAGATCGAGCCCTCCCGCGTAGTCATCCGCTTGCCAAAACGCGCCCCCGTTGCCACATACACCATCCTCGGGCTGACCATCTTTGTGTTCCTGCTGCAGTTGGCTACCAGTGATCCCAGGTTGAGTATTGCCGGCGTGGCTTGCGGAGATCTGCCCTCCTGCTATGGGCTGAAGATCAACAGCCTCATTCTGGCCGGGCAATGGTGGCGCCTGATTACGCCTGTGCTGCTGCATGCGGGCTTGCTGCATATTGGCTTTAACATGTATGCGCTGTATGTCATTGGCCCGGAGCTGGAGCGGCACTTCGATCATTGGCCCTACATCGCCCTGTATGTTTTGACTGGGTTTTCAGGCGTAGTGATGTCTTTCCTCCTCACCGCCAGCCCATCCTTGGGCGCCTCGACAGCTATTTTTGGGTTATTGGGCGCAGAGGGCATCTTCGTTTACCGCAATCAGAAGATCTTCGGCCCGCGCGCCCAGGATATGCTGCGCAACATTGTCTTTATCGCTATTATCAACCTGGGGATCGGCTTATCGCCCGGCATCGACAACTGGGGTCACGTGGGCGGCCTGCTGGGCGGCATCATTTTTGCCTGGGTCGGGGGCCCAATTTACGGCGTGGATACTGTGGGGGTTGAATATTATTTAGCCAACCGCACACCTAAACGCAGTGTGTGGCTGGCCAGCTTACTGGTAGCTTTAATTTTCGCCGCCCTGGCAGCAATTAAGTTCCTGGCTTAACTCCCTATTTCATATATTTCGCTTCGCGCTTCTCTACAAACGCCGCCAGGCCTTCTTTGTGGTCCGCGCCCTGTCCGGCGATCTCCTGGACCTGCGCCTCATAATCCAGCACTTCTTCCAGGTTTGGAAGGACTGCTTTATTAAAATCGCGCTTGGTATATCCCATAGCGCCCACTGGACCCTCGGCTAGTTTTGTTGCCCAGTCCCAAGCGGTCTTTTCTAGCTCCCCAGCAGGCACCACCGCATTTAGCAAGCCCCACTGAAGAGCCTGGTCTGCATCCATTGGCTGATTGAAAAACGCCGCCTGGGCGGCCCGTCCCAGCCCGATGATGCTCGGCAGCATCAAGGACACCGCCGAATCGGGCGCCAGCCCGATGCCCCCAAAGCCAACCACGAAGCGCGCATCCGTGGATCCGATGCGCAGGTCGCAGGCCAGCACAATGCCCAATGCCGCCCCAGCTGTGGCGCCCTGGATGGCAGCCAGGATGGGTTTTTCGAGTTGGCGCATCTGCAGGATCAAGGGGTTGTAATTCTTCAGGAGATGTTTACGGAAGGAGACATCTTCTCCGCTGAACTCACTCACATCCTGCCCGGCGCTGAATAGCTTGCCGTTGGCGCTTAGCAAGACGCAGCGCACCTCCGCGTCCCGTTTTGCTTCCTTTAGCAAGCCTTGAAACTCGGCGATCATGGCTGAATCAAAGGCATTGGCTTTGGGCCGGTTGAGGGTCAACGCCAACACGCCGTGCTTAACTTCGTGCAAGATCATCTCGTCAGCCATGCAGTTCTCCGTTTTTTGAATGGGGTTGCTATGCCTATTTTAAACGAAACGCAACACGTTCCCGTGTTGCGTTACATGTCAGAGGATTTGGAAAGCTAGACCAGCGGGTCGAGATCGTCGCTGTCGGATTCGTCCAGGTCATCGTCATCGTAGCCGATGGCCAGCTCGATCTCTTCATCGGGCAGCCGCACCCACAGCATCAGCATCTCGCCCTCGTCTGTTTCGGCGGAGCGGGCAGCCAGGATTGAGGCTTCCTTGTGGGAGCCATCCTCGTCCCGATATTCCAAGTTGATGCTTTCTTTCTTATTCCAGGTTCTGTGGCAGCGCTCAACCAGCTCGCGGCCGTTGAACGTGCGCAGATGAGTCAGCGCCACCCCATACAGCGTCGGCCCTTCCATGACCCCCGTAGACCAGCCTTCATCCACGATCTCAAATGTTGGCGAAGGTCCTTCTATGATCGTGATCTTTTCTTGCATAGTTCCCTTACAGGGGCGAATATTACCACACGCTTATATCCGCTGTTGTCAAGAATGACCGTAAATTTTGGCAAGTTATAATCCAACCCCCATGTACAAATTGGTCATATTAATCGAGCCTCAGGAAAACAGCGCCGAGTTTGATAGCCGCTGGCCGCAGTTCCTGGCCGCCGCCGAACGCATGCCCGGTCTGCGCCGCGAAGTGACCAGCCGCGTGGACAGTCTTCTTTACGGCTCGGTTTCGATGCACATGATGCATGAACTGTTTTTCGATTCGCTGAAAGCAGCCGGGGAGGCCATGGCCTCTCCCGAGGGCCAGATCGCCGGGCAGGTCTTGCAAGACATAAGCCGCGGCAAAGTGACGTTGTTGCTGGCAGACCATCTCCAGGACAACCTTGCCAACATCCGCCAACACCTGCCCGCCGCAGACCAGGCGCCGCCCAGCCATCGTGCATGAGCCTTTTGCGTTCTATTTCCATCCGGAAAGCCCTGCGTAGGCCCTTGGTGTATGCGCTAATTATCGGGGGAGTGCTGGTTGTGATAGGCATCACCGCTTATGCCTTTTTCGCCTATCGGCCCTCGGCCCGCTGGGCGCGCTTCGCCGATCTAAGCAAGGATCCACAAGCCCTTGCCAGCCATAGCATGCAACCCGGGCAGCGCTGCGATGAGGCTCCCTTTGCTTTCCCCACCACGGGCCTTGCCCTTGGTTTGTGGAACCAGTCTTACCGCCTCGGGCATCATCATGAAGGTATCGACATTTTCTCCGGCGCGCAGCCCGGTGTGACCCCGGTATACGCCGCCTTTCCCGGCTACCTCTCCCGCCTGCCGGACTGGAAATCCTCGCTCATCATCCGCATTCCCAGCGACCCACTAAACCCTGGCCGCCAGATCTGGACTTATTACACGCACCTGGCCGACCAGGACGGGCAAGGTTTCATATCCGATAAATTCCCCGCTGGGACCTCGGAACAATACGTGCAAGCCGGAACTTTCCTGGGATACATGGGCGATTATTCCGGTGACCCGGGCAATCCGGTGGGCGTGCACCTGCATTTCTCGGTGGTGAAAGACGATGGCGCGGCCACTTTCTCAACGAGCTGGATATTCGCAATACGTATGATCCCAGTCCCTATTTCAACTTGGCCCTGAATAATGGTGACAATCCCGATGAGTTTCCGCTCTGTCAGGGGACCCTTACCATCGACCCCTGGAAGCTGGTAGATGCCGGATAACAACGTAGCGCTCATCGTGGGCGCCGGGTCCCTGCTGGGCCAGCAGATCGCCCGCGGCCTGGCGCAGGCCGGCCTGCGCGTAGCCCTCAACGATCTGCTGCCCAATCATGTAGAGGCGCTCGCCTCCGAACTCGCCGCCCTTGGAAAGCAGGCTGCCGCCTACCCGGCCGATCTTTCTCGAAAGTTGGCTTTGCAAACTGTGCTGCAAGCTGTTTTGGAGGCCTGGGAGCGCATCGATATTTTGATATTTATCCCCGTTGCGCAACCTGTTGTTGCCTTGCTCGACCTGGACGAATGGGACTGGCACCACGCCGTGGACCAGAACTTGACCGCTGCCTTTCTATGCATGCAGTCCGTCGGGAGAGTGATGCGCGAACTGGGCGGCGGTGTTATCGTCAATGTGATCGGTGATAGAGCGACGGGAATCTCTGCCGCAGCAGCCGAAGGTGGCCTGGCGGCACTGAGCCTGGCGGCCGTGGAAGAATTCTCCAGCCATAACATCCGCGTTCATATGGCCAAGCCTGACGCGGATGCCATCCTTGCCCTCTGTCTACAACAGCAGGCAAGCCAAAAGTAGGAGTTAACCATGTCCCCGAAATCTGATTCGCTTGTCCTCACCGAGACGCACGGCCGTGTGGCGTTATTGCGCCTCAACCGCCCGGAAGCCATGAACGCGCTCAATTCGGCGCTGATTATCGGGTTGATGGACACCCTGGAAAAGCTGGATGCCGACGAAGGCGTTGGCGCCTTTGTGCTCACCGGCGACCAGCGCGCCTTTGCCGCTGGCGCCGACATCAAAGAGATGGCCGAGTCTTCCTCCATTGATTTGCTGCTCAAAGGGCATATCTCCCCGTTTGACCGCATCCGCAAGATCACCAAGCCCATCATTGCCGCCGTCTCCGGCTGGTGCCTGGGCGGCGGCAACGAACTGGCCATGTCCTGCGACATGATCGTGGCCGCCGAGACGGCTCGCTTCGGCCAGCCGGAGATCAACCTGGGCGTCATCCCAGGCGCGGGAGGAACCCAGCGCCTCACTCGCGCCGTGGGCAAAGCCTTGGCCATGGAGATGGTGCTCAACGACCGCACGCTCAGCGCTGAAGAAGCAGCCCGCTTCGGCCTGGTCAACCGCGTCGTGCCCGCCGAACGCTGCCTGGACGAAGCCCTGGCACTGGCCGCCGAGATCGCCGCCCGCGCCCCGCTGGCTGTGCGCATTGGTAAAGAAGCCGTCAACCGGGCGCTGGAAACGCACCTGGCCGACGGCCTCGCCGAGGAGCGCCAGGCCTTTTATTTCCTCTTTGCCTCCGAGGACCAGAAGGAAGGCATGCGCGCCTTCAACGAGAAGCGTAAACCCGTCTGGCGCGGCCGCTAGACGCGAAGCCAATCGCGTTGTAGACTCTCTTTGCCCCAGTAGCTCAAACTGGATAGAGCAAGGCACTCCTAAGGCCGAGGTTGTGGGTTCGAGCCCCACCTGGGGCATCCACACGGCCGCATGGCCGTGTTTTTTTGATAACTCTCATCAAGGAACCATCCAATGAACCGTTCCGAAGCCCCCCTTGAATCCACTTGGAAGCGCGAGACCACCTTCCCCTCCTGGGAAGCCTGGGACCAGCAGTTCGCCGCCGCCAAGGCCGCCCTGCCTGACCTGAAGCCATACAACGGGCACATCACCGCCAGCCCGGCCGCCCTGGCCGATTGGTTCGCGGTGTACGAAGCGCATGCCGTCCGCATCTTCGAACTGGAGGGCTTTGCCAGTTGGGCCGCCACCGTGGACTCCAGCGACCAGGAGGCCAGCAGCCGCCAGGGCCTGATAGCCGGCCTGGCTGCCGAGTTCCAGGCTGCCAGCGCCTTCGTCCAGCCGCAGCTGCTTGAGAAGGGCAATGAGTTGCTGGATTGGGCCCAACAGGAGCCGCGCCTGCAGCCCTTCACGCATTACTTCGCCAACCTGCTGCGCCTGCAGCACAACACGCGCTCCGCGGAAGTGGAGGAAGTGCTGGGGCTGCTGGACGATCCCTTCGAGGCGCTCTACCGCGCCTATAGCCAGCTCACCAACTCCGATCTCAAATTCCAGGATGCCGCCGATACCGCCGGCGGGTCCCACCCGGTTTTTCAATCCACCTTCAACGCCCTTACCGAATCCACCGACCGGGAGAGCCGCCGCACGACCTGGCAGCACTATTACGACGGATATCTTTCCATGCAGAAGACACTGGCCGCCCTGTATTCCGCCAACGTCAAGCAGCAGGAGTTCCTGCGCCGTGTGCGCGGCTTCGACACTGTGCTGGAGCTGCGCCTGGCGCCCAACAACCTGCCCGTATCGGTCTTTAACAACCTCATCGAAGTCTTCAAGGCCAATCTGCCGGTATGGCACCGCTACTGGGCAGTCAAGGCCAGGCTGCTGGGCCTGCAGAAGATCTCCCCCTACGATATTTGGGCGCCCATCGTGGACCATCCCCCGCACATTCCCTACCGCCAGGCCGTGGATTGGATCAGCGCCGCACTCCAGCCCCTGGGCGCTGACTACGTGAACACGCTGCGCTCCGGCTGCCTGGAGGAGCGCTGGGTGGATTGGGCGCCCAACGTGGAAAAGCGCCAGGGTGCGGCTTCCTCGCGCAAGGTGGGCCGCAAGCCGCCCTATATCTTCATGAGTTACCACGAAAATATCTTTAGCCTCAGCACGCTGGCCCACGAGTTGGGCCACTCGATGCACAGCCTGGCTTTTGCCAGCCATCAGCCCATCGTTTATAACGACTATGGCGCCATCTCATCCACTGTCACCGAGACGGCCTCCAATTTCCACCAGGCTATGACCCGCGCCTATCTGCGCAACGAGAAGGCAGGCGACGCCGATTTCCAACTGGCCATGATCGACGAGGCCATGCACAATTTCCACCGCTATTTCTTCATCATGCCCACCCTGGCGCGCTTTGAGCAGCTGGTTTACCAGCGCGCCCAGGATGGCAGGTCCCTCAGCGCCGAAGTGTTCAATGACCTGATGGCTGGCTTATTTGCCGAGGGTTATGGCGATACGCTGGCGGATGACCCCGCCCGCACCGCCATCACCTGGGCGCAGTTCCTCCATCTCTATTCACCTTTTTATACATTCCAATACGCCATCGGCATCAGCGCCGCCCATGCCGCCGCCCAGCGAATTTTGAGTGGCGCAGACGGCGCCGTACAGGATTATCACAACTTCCTGGCCGCCGGCGGCTCGCACTATGCCATCGATCTATTTAAGCTGGCCGGGGTCGATATGAGCAGCAAAGCGCCTATTGAGGCGGCCTTCGCCGAGTTGGAAGCCAACGTAGCCCGCCTGGAAGAGTTGGCCGGCTAAGACCTATCCGCGGATGCGCTTATAATTCCTCGATGGTCGAAATCCAACAGGTTGACCTCGCTTCCAAAAGCGACAAGCGCCGCTTTATAGAATTCCCCTACAAACATTATGCCGATTGCCCCCAGTGGGTGCCCCCGCTCTTGGTGGACGCCTACACCTTCCTGGATCGCAAGAAGCACCCTTTCTACGACCATTCGGATGCGGATTTCTTTGTTGCTGTGCGCGACGGGAAGGTGGTGGGTCGCATCGCCGCCATCGAGAACAAGCCCTACAACCAATACCACAACAAGCAGCAGGCCCAGTTCTATTTCTTTGAAAGCATTGACGACCAGGCTGTAGCCGCTGCACTCTTTGAGCGCGTTTTTGAGTGGGCTCGTTCTCGCGGGCTGAATCAGGTGGTCGGTCCCAAGGGTTTCGGCCCGCTGGATGGCTACGGCATCCAGATCGAGGGCTTTGAGTACCGCCAGATGATGACCATGTTGAACTACAACTACGCTTATTACCAGCGTCTGGTGGAGGCGTTGGGCTTTCGCAAAGAGGTGGATTTCGTTTCCTGCTACGCCAACCGCGCTACCTTCCATTTTCCCGAACGTGTGCACAGCATTGCCGAGCGCGTCTTAAAGCGCGGCACCCTGGGTGTAAAACGCTTTCGCAATAAAAAGGAACTGGTGGCCTGGGGACCGCGCATCGGCAAGGCTTATAACGAAGCCTTCGTCAACAATTGGGAGTATTACCCCCTCACTCAACGCGAGATCGATTTTGTCATCCAGAACATCATGGTTATCGCCGACCCGCGTCTCATCAAGGTCATCACCCACGGCGATGCTATCGTGGGTTTCTTGTTCGCCTTCCCGGACGTGTCCGCCGCTATGCAGCGTGCCCACGGCCACCTCTTCCCCTTCGGCATCTTCGACATGCTCCTGGAGCTGCGTCGCACCAAATGGGTGGCTGTCAATGGCGTGGGCATCCTGCCGGAATTCCAGGGCCGCGGCGGCAACGCCCTCATGTACGCCGAAATGGAAAAGAGTCTATGGGGCTTTCAGTTCCAGGAAGGCGACCTGACCCAGGTGGCTGAGTCCGCCCGGGAGATGCGCCGTGACCTGGTGAATCTGGGCGGCAAACCCTACAAGAACCACCGCGTTTACATCAAAGACATCTAGCCCGGGATTTCAGTCTCCAGGCCAGGCCGCGCCATTACCTGCACCAGGGCCGTGCCGATGGCTGCTATCAGCAAGCCGACCAGCTGCCAGCTGCCCGGGCGTTCGCCTAAGAAAATCCAGGCCAGGATAGCGATTTGAATCAGCATGCTGTTGTTGATCACGCTGGATTGCGCCGCCGAGAGCGTCTGCAGCGAATGGTTCCACAGGGTGAAGGCCAAAGCAGTATTGGCCGCGGCCAGCCACACGATGATCGCCATGTCGCCGGCGTTCAGGCTCGGGAATGGCTCGGTCAGCAAGCCGGCCGCCAGCAATACTGCCGCCCCAACGCCCATGCTGATCCCCGTCACCAGCAAGGGCGCGATATGGGCGCTGCGGTTGACTCCCCGGCCCAGGATGGCGCCCCAGGTGTTAGCCGCTACGGTCAACAGGCCAACTAGGAGTCCCGCCCCCAGCAGCCCCTCCGCTTTGCCAAAGTAAAGCAGCGCCCCCGCGATACACACTGCCACGCCCGTCCATTGCAGCCGGCCCAATCGCTCGCTCAGGAAAATCCAGCCTGCCAATGCAATACTGACGCCGCTGAAGTTTAAAATCAAGCTCAATGTGTTGGCAGGCAGAAGGGTAAGCCCCACAAACATGGAGCCTTGGGTAAGTGCGTAATAAACCAAACCGAGCAAAATCAAGGAACCCCAGTCCCGCCGTTCCAGCTGCCTGACCTCCGCCCGCCTGCCGCGCGAGAGTAGCAGGGGCAGCAAGAATAGAAACCCCAGCGTATAGCGCAACCCGGCAAAGGTCAAAGCGGGAATACTTTCCAACCCGAACTTGATCAGCACCCAGGAGGAGGACCACAACAGGGTCACCACCAGGGCTTCCAAAATGGCTTTATTGGTCTTGGACACGGGAGGGGAAGTTTAGCATTTCTTATGTGGATAACCTGCTTCTTTTGGTGGATAACCCGGCATATCTGTGGATAACCTGCGAAGTCCCTCGGCTGGGCTATCCACCTGGGCTGCGGACAATTTCTGGATAACTTGGCGGCGCGTCGGCTCTTTGCTTGGTTTTCACCACCTTTCTCTTATTGTTAGTATCTATCCCCCTTTCCTCTTCCTCAATATTCTCGTCCGCTGCGCTGCATGTTGGGGTTACGGCTGCTTCAACTCCACGTATGCTGGTTTTTCCAGGTTTTCCGGGTTTATGCCACATATCCCCAGGTTCTACTAATACTACTAATTAACTAACTTCCAACCTAAAATAAGGTCGTTATGCTTTATGCTCTAAACGTCTAGAAAGGAATACTCATGTCGTTTACCTATACCTGGTACGGACACGGCACCTCGGGCCTTCAAATAGGGGATTTCCGCATTGTGGTGGATCCCTACTTTACGGACAACCCGGCCGCAGCTGCCAAAGTGGAGGATGTGCCCGCTGATTTCATCCTGGTCAGCCACGGACATGGAGACCACATCGGGGATGTGGAGGCGTTGGCCCAGCGTACCCGCGCCCTGGTGATCAGCAACAATGAGATTGCTGGCTGGTATCGCAAAAAAGGGCTGGAGACTCATGGTCAGCACATTGGCGGCGGGTACCAGCATCCCTTCGGCTATCTCAAATTCACCCAGGCTGCGCATGGCTCCCCGCTGCCGGATGGCTCGGATGGCGGCAGCCCCGCCGGGTTCCTGCTCACCACGCCCGATGCAGACAAGATCTACCTGGCCTGCGACACCGGCCTGTTCGGCGATATGCGCCTTATAGGCGAGGAAGGCGTGGACCTGGCCGTGCTGCCCATCGGGGACAACTTCACCATGGGCCCGGATGACGCCCTGCGTGCCGTCAAGCTCCTTGAGCCCAAGCACGTAATTCCGGTTCATTACAATACTTGGGATTTAATTAAGCAGGACCCGCAGTCCTGGGCGCAGCGCGTCGAAAAAGAAACCCAGGCTAAAGTGCACGTGCTCAAACCGGGCGAAAGCCTGAGCTTATAATCTCTCAGGTTTTGCTCCACAACCCTTCGCCGAGTATAAATACTTACAGGAGAAAGCCATGTTTGGAAATTTGATGGGACGCCGCGAAGATGAAAAACGCATCCAGGATGAAGGCCGTCTGCCGCCCGGGCAGGCCCTGACCCAGAAGTTCCCCGTCCTGCACTACGGCCCTATTCCCCGCTTCAACCCGGCCACTTGGGATTTGCACGTCTATGGCGAGGTCGAAGAAGAAGTGCGCTGGAACTGGGACGAATTTCAGAAGCTGCCCCACAAGTCCCTAAAGATGGACATCCATTGCGTCACCCGTTGGAGCAAATTTGATACCACCTGGGAGGGCGTATCCCTGAAGGACCTGGTCGATAAGGGTTTCATCAAACCCAAGCAGAGCGCCAAATTCCTGTTGCAGCACGCCGAGTATGGCTTTACCGTCAATGTTCCTCTCGAAGTGGCTTACGCCGATAACTTCCTGCTGGCCGATAAGTTTGAAGGCCAGCCCCTCACCCCTGACCATGGCTACCCCATGCGCGCCATCGTGGGCTTCATCCCCGGCCGCCAGGAGTTGGAGACGCCCTACTTCTGGAAGGGCGCCAAGTGGCTGCGCGGCCTGGAGTTCCTGGCTGAGGATCAGCTCGGCTTCTGGGAACAGGCCGGTTACCACAACCAGGCCAACGTCTGGAAAGAACAACGTTTCTCCCGCGGCTGGTAAACCCTTCATCGTGTGAATATGTCATCCTGAGCGGGTCTTCATGCCCCGTAAAAGTTTCCTTCCTCTTTGCATCCTTGCCGCCCTGCTTTTCGGCAGCTGCTCAGCCCCGCTGCCCGAGCAGCCCTCCGCCACCGTCACTCCTTTCGACCCTGCCACCCAGGCCGCCCTTCCTCCAACCTCGACCTCAACGCCCCCAGTCTCCACGCTGACCGTTGATCTTTCCAAAGAGACTTGCCTGGCTGACGGCGGCCGCGTCGAGGCGGGCCTGAACCTGCCTTCCGCTTCTCTGGAAAAGGGCCTCCCCTATCGCGTCTACACGCCGCCTTGTTACGACCAGTACCCCGACCAGCGTTACCCGGTGCTCTATCTCATCCATGGGCAGACTTACAACGACGACCAGTGGGACCGCCTGGGGGCCGACGAAACCGCCGACCAACTCATTGCCGACGGCGCAGTGGCACCCTTCATCATGGTTATGCCCGCCGACCAATCTCACTTTACCCAGCCAGCCGACAATGGCTTCGACGAAGCGGTTGTAAACGATTTGATTCCTTGGATCGACGCAAACTACCGCACCATTCCCGACCGCGCTCACCGCGCCATCGGCGGGCTTTCGCGCGGCGCTTCCTGGTCCATCCACATTGCCCTCACCCACCCCGAGCTCTTCGGCGCACTGGGCGGCAACAGCCCGCCCGTCTTCGATGAAGATGCCTACCGGGTCAAATCTTGGCTGGACAATATCCCGCCGCATCTGCTGCCGCGTATCTGGCTGGATATCGGCCGCAACGACCAGCAGGTCATTATGGATTCGGCGGTCTGGTTTGAAGGGCTGCTGGACCAGCGCGACATTCCCCACCAATGGACCCTTTTTGATGGCGGGCACAGCGAAAAATACTGGGGCGCCCATGTGGAGGACTACCTGCGCTGGTATGCCGCGGATTGGTAGCCCTACCCCGTCATTTTTTGGGTGACTTATAATTCACCCATGCCGCTTTCCCGACAAGACGTCGAACACATTGCCCTCCTGGCGCGTTTACATCTCAGCGACGAGGAGAAAGAGCGCTACCGGGAGCAGCTTTCCAACATCCTCGACCACATCAGCAAACTGCAGGAACTTGATACCAGCCAGGTGCAGCCGATGAGCAGCCTGGTGGTTGCACAAAGCCGTCTGCGCCCGGACGAGCCTGGAGTCAGCATGCCCCGCGCCGACCTTTTGAGCAACGCCCCGGACGTGGCTGATGAGCAGTTCCGCGTACCCCCCGTGCTGGACGGCGGCCCGTGAACGCCTTATACCACCTCACCGTCAGACAGATCCTCAAGGGGCTAAAGGCTGGCGATTTCTCCAGCCGCCAGCTCACCCAGGCTTATTTGCAGCGTATTGAAGCGCTCAACCCGCGCCTCAACGCCTATCTCTACGTCGCCGCGGATAGCGCCCTGCAGGCCGCATCCGTGGCCGATAAATTGCTGGTAAAGAGTCGCAAGACCAAAGCCAAGTTGCCGCCCCTGCTCGGCCTGCCCATCGCCGTTAAGGACGTGCTCACCGTTGCCGGCATGCCGGCCACTTGCGGGTCGCGTATCCTCGAAGGTTTTGTGCCCACCTACAACGCCACCGCCGTCCAGCGCTTGCTGGATGCCGGCGTGGTCATTCTGGGCAAGACCAACACCGACGAATTTGCCATGGGCTCTTCCACTGAAAACTCGGCCTATGGCGTCACTCACAATCCCTGGGACGAAGAGCGCGTGCCCGGCGGGTCCAGCGGCGGCAGCGCCGCCGCCGTGGCCGCCGGCCTGGCGCCCGTGGCCTTGGGCACCGACACGGGCGGCTCGGTGCGCCAGCCTGCCGCGCTCTGCGGCCTCACTGGCCTCAAGACCACCTATGGCCGCGTCTCCCGCTATGGCTTGATCGCCTTCGGCTCCTCGCTGGACACCGTTGGGGTGCTGGCTCGCAATGCGCAGGACGCCGCCATCATCCTCAATGTGATGGCCGGCTTCGATCCGCGCGACGCCACCACTCTGGAAGCCGCCTCTCCCCGCATCAAGCTCAAGGCCAAGGCCGATATCAAGGGATTGAAAGTCGGCGTGCCCAGGGAGTATTTCATCGAGGGCTTACAGCCCGAAGTTGAGCAAGCCGTGCGGGCCGCCATAGCTCAATTGGAAGGCCTGGGCGCCAGGATCAGCCAGATCAGTCTGCCCCATACCGAATACGCTTTGCCCGTGTATTACATCATCGCGCCCGCCGAAGCCTCCGCCAATCTGGCCCGCTTCGACGGCATCCGCTATGGGTTGCGCGTCCCTGAACCCAACCTGATCGACACCTTCACCCATTCGCGCGGCCAGGGTTTCGGTCCTGAGGTGAAGCGCCGTATCATGATCGGCACCTACGCCCTCTCTGCCGGCTATTACGACGCCTACTATGGCCAGGCCCAGAAAGTGCGCACCCTGATCCACCGCGATTTTGTCGAAGCCTTCAAAAAAGTGGATTTGATCGCCGCTCCGGCCACACCCAACAGCGCTTTTCGCATCGGGGCGCATACCGGCAACCCGCTGGAGATGTATCTCGAAGATGTCTTTACCTTGCCTGCTAATCTGGCAGGCGTGCCCGCTCTCAGCCTTCCTGCCGGCTTTGACAGCCAGGCATTGCCGCTCAGTCTGCAATTGCTCGCCCCCCATTTCGCCGAAGAGCGCCTGCTGCAGGTCGCTCACGCCTATCAGCAGGTAACCGACTGGCATACCCTTACCCCAATGGACGCTCTGGCCGCCTGACATGAAGACGCTCTTCACGGATATCCCCAAACCCATATTGGACCGCATGGCTTACCTTGAGGAGCGGGACGCCCGCGACCGCCGCGATGGCACTCCGCAGTTGAAACGCTTGCGCCAGGTCCCTGCCGAGACCGGCATGCTGCTGGCCATCCTGGCCTCCAGCGCCCCGCGCGGCGACCTGCTCGAGGTAGGCACTAGCGGCGGCTACTCCGCCCTGTGGCTCACCCTGGCCGCCCAAAAACGCGGCGACCAGCTGACTACCTATGAACTGCTTCCCGAAAAAGCGGATCTGGCCCGCGAGACCTTTGCCAAAACCAACACCCAACAATTCGTGGAACTTGTGCACGGAGACGCCCGCTCGCACCTCAAGGAACATGACGACATCGCCTTTTGTTTTTTGGACTGCGAAAAGGAAATGTACCTGGAGGTCTATAAGGATGTGGTGCCCCGCCTGGTGCCTGGCGGCCTGCTGCTGGCTGATAATGTCATCAGCCACCAGGAAGACCTGGCTGCTTTCGTCGCCAAAGCGCGCAAAGATAAAAGTGTGGATGCAGCCATTTTGCCTGTGGGCAAGGGCCTGCTGGTTTGTGTGAAAAGGGAGCACGATGGCTGAACCCCTCAAGATCATCATCCCCATGGCCGGTTTCGGCACGCGCCTGCGCCCTCACACCTGGTCGCGCCCCAAGCCGCTGATCAGCGCCGCCGGCGACACGGTGTTGGGCCACGTGCTCAAGCTGCTGGGCACGGCTCCCGGCGCCGAACAAGCCGAGTTCGTCTTTATCGTTGGCTACCTGGGCGACCAGGTCCAGCGCTACATGCAGGACGAGCATCCCGCGGTTAAGACCCACTTTGTTGAGCAGAAGCAGATGCTGGGCCAGTCGCACGCCCTGGCCCAGGCGCGTGAATACATGCACGGCCCCAGCATCGTTATCTTCGTGGATACTGTGGTTGAGACAGATTTTTCCGGCCTGGACAATGAACAAGCCGATGCCGTGGCGTGGGTCAAGCCGGTTGAAGACCCGCGCCGCTTTGGCGTTGCCGCCCTCAACGACGATGGCTGGGTCACCGCTATCATCGAAAAGCCGGACGACATGTCCAACAACCTGGCCGTGGTGGGCATCTACTACTTCAAGCATGGCGAGGACTTGATGACCGCCATTGATGAACAGATGAACAAGGACGTCAAGACCAAGAACGAATTCTTCCTGGCGGATGCCATCGACATCATGCTCAAGCACGGCCTCAAAATGCGCACCGAGCTTGTGGAGGAATGGCTGGACGCCGGTCTTCCGGAAACCGTGTTGGAAACCAACCGCCAGCTGCTGAAAAAGGGCCGCGACAACTCCCAAGAAGCTGACGGCCGCGCCGGGGTCACTCTCAAGCCGCCGGTCTACGTCCACCCCAGCGCCACTGTGGAGCACAGCACGCTGGGTCCTTACGTGTCCGTCGGCCGCGGCTGCACCGTGCGCAACAGCACCATTGAGGACGCCATCCTGGAATCCGAAGTGATCGTCGAAGATTGCAACCTGCATGGCTCCATCCTGGGTGAGCGCAGCCAGGTGCGCCGCGTGCACGGCAAAGTCAACGTGGGCGACAACTCGCAAATAACCGGCGAGTAAAAAAACAATACCCCTTCTGCTTTTGCGTCCAGCCGCTGCTTGGCCCAGCCTGCGCGTTTTGGTAGCTGTGTTCCCTCTTGTTCACCTGGGAAGCCTGACCTGCTTTATAATGCCGCATCGCCCCCTTCGGATGAGGATTCCTATGAACGCCAAGAGCGTATATGTTGGATTGTTCGCCTGTTTGTCCTTCGTACTGGCCGCCTGCGGCGCCGCCGCACCCAGCCCCACATCCGCCCCGACTGCCGCCCTTCCCACCAGCGCCCCCAGCGTCTTTGCCAATCCCTCCGTGCCTTTCGAGGGCGTGGTGCAGATCGCAGCCGCCTTCTACGACGAGAACGGCGAGCTGCAGATCGGTTGGACCGGCTCCGGCACCATCATCAGCGCCGATGGCCTCATTCTTACCAACGCCCACGTGGTGCTGCCCGACCGCAATTTCCCCGTGGATGCCATTATCGTTTACCTCACCACCAGCCAGGACCAGCCGCCCACACCCAGCTTTTATGCTGAGGTGCTGCAGGCCGATGCCGCCCTGGATATCGCTGTCATCCGCGTCACCACCGATTATGACGGCAACCCGGTAGACAACGCCTCGCTCAACTTGCCCCACGTCGCCCTGGGTGATTCCGACAAGCTCAACCTGGGGGATGACATTACCATCCTGGGCTACCCGGGCATCGGCGGCGAAACCGTCACTCTGACCAGTGGCAAGGTCAGCGGCTTCACCAGCCAGCCCGATTACGGCCAGCGCGCCTTCATTAAGACCTCCGCCACCATCGCCGGCGGCAACAGCGGCGGCCTGGCCGCCAACTCGGCCGGCGAGATCGTCGGCATCCCCACCCAGTTGGGCTACGGCGGTGAGGACCAGTACGTGGACTGCCGCCAGCTGGCGGATACCAACCGCGACGGCGTGGTGGATGAAAACGACGATTGCGTCCCCACCGGCGGCTTCATCAACGCCCTGCGCCCGGTCAGCCTGGCCCTGCCCCTCATCCAGGCCGCCCAGCGCGGCGAGGTCAGCATCGTCGGTGCAGAAGAAACCCAGCAAGCCGCAGCCCCCCAGAGTGGCACCTACACCGACGATTTCTCCGACCCCAACAGTGGCTGGGATGTGTATTCCTATGAAACCGCCTCGGCCTATTACTTTGACGGCCAGTATTACATGGAAGACGTCAACGGGGATCTGTACTATTACGCCTTCCCCTACCTCACTTTTGACAACGTCACTATGTCGGTCGATGCCAGCGCTCAACAGGATGATGGCGGCAACGAGATCGACCTGGTCTGCCGCTTTACCGACCTGGATAATTACTATGAATTCCGCATCTTTACCGACGGGTACGTGGGTATTGCCAGGAAGCTGGCCGGGGAATACATCAACCTGGTCGAGCCCCGGGCCACGGGAGCTGTCATCGGCCTGGACCCGGTCAACCTTTCCATCACCTGCAATGGCAACCAACTGCAGGTCTCCGTTGACGGGCAGGTAGCCGCCCAGACCACCGACAACAGCTTTGTGACCGGCGATGTCGGACTGGCCGTTTACGATGCGACCGGAACCGACCGCTTTACCGCCGCTTTCGATAATTTCAAAGCCACTTCACTTGCCTCACAACCCACGGGGCAGATTGTCATCAACGACGACTTCTCTGATCCCAATAGTGGCTGGGGCGAATACAGTGACTCTGAAAACTACAACATGCACTACGTAGATGGCCGCTACTTTATTGAGCTAACCCCTGAAGACGACCGCATACACAATTGGCTAGAGCAGGAGTTTGAAGACGTTGTAATGAACGTGGATGTCTCTATCGAGCATCCTGCTACTGATGGCTCTGTTGGGATTATGTGCCGGTTCGTTGATTTGGATAACTACTACGGCCTTCAGGTATCTGAGGATGGCTACTATTCGATTTACAAACGCGTTGATGGCGAGGATACCTATATCTTGGATTGGACGGCCTCCAGCCTGATTCCTACGGATGGCAGCCCGTTTGTGCTCAACGCCGCCTGCCAGGGCGCCCAGCTTTCTGTGGGTATCAATGGGCAATTGTTGGGCCAGATCACCGATGCTGACCTGAGCAGCGGGTATACCGGCCTTGTGGCCGACACCTGGATTAATGGCGGCCTGGTGGTCTCCTTCGATAACTACGAGGTCATCCAGTACTAGCGCATCTCACCCGCGGTCATCAAAAAAGGCCGGCATTCGCCGGTCTTTTTTGATTGACCGGCACATTTACTCATCATATACTCGCTGGCATCTTTCGCCATAGGAGGCATCTATTATGAACCCCAGACAGATTGTTCTTGCTTCAGCGCTGCTTTCCGCGTTCCTGCTATCCTCCTGCGGAGCGGAGGTGACCTTTCCCCCAACCGCTACAACTGCGGGCCGCGCCGGGCAGCAAAATGGCCAAACCATCCTGTACGATGACTTTACCGATCCGGATCCCGGCTGGGGCGATCCCTACAGCGCAGAAGATAGCAGCTATTACTTCCAGAATGGAAAATACTTCTTCAACGTGCTGACCGAAGATTATCGTCTGCAAAATTACATCGAGTACCAAATGGAAAATAGCCAGGTGAACGTGGATGTCAACATTGAACAGCCCGCCACCGATGGGTCTGTCGGCGTTATTTGCCGCTACCAGGACCACGACAATTACTACGGCCTTCGCATCTCAGAGGATGGCCTTTATTCGATCTACAAACGCGTCGATGGCGAGGAAACCGCCATCTTGGATTGGACGCCGTCCAGCCTGATTCCCACAGACGGCAGCTCGTTTCAGCTTAACGCCACCTGCCAGGGAACCCAGCTCGCCGTCGGCATCAATGGCAGGCAACTGGGTCAGGTCATGGATACCGATCTGGCCAGTGGATACGTGGGGCTGGTCACCGATACCTGGCAGAACGGCGGCCTGGTCATCTCTTTCGACAACTACGAGGTCATCCAGTACTAAGCCCTTCTTGCACATCACCAAGTAGGGGCGGGGTTTCCCCGCCCCTTTTCATTTCGCTTCGCCGCTCCCCATCAGACCCCCTTGTTATAATCAGCCCTTAGCCTTTATAGGGACCATACCTTGAGCGACAAATACCAGCCGGTCATCGGGCTTGAAGTGCACGCCGTCCTGGAGACCCGCTCCAAGATGTTTTGCGACTGCCCCGTGGTCAACTCCACCCTTGGCGAGCCCAACGTCGCCGTGTGCCCGGTCTGCTCCGGCCTGCCCGGCATGCTGCCGGTCATTAATCGCAGGGCCGTGGAATACGCCCTGCGCGTGGCCCTGGCGCTCAACTGCGAAGTGCACACCACCAGCATCTTCGCCCGCAAAAGCTACTTCTACCCCGACCTTCCCAAGGGCTTCCAGATCTCCCAATACGAGCAGCCGCTGGCCACCCATGGCTGGCTGGCCTTCGACACCTCTGCGGGCGAACAGCGCGTGCGCATCCGCCGCGTGCACATGGAGGAAGATACCGGCAAGCTTACCCACGTCGAAAAGGACGGCCAGCGTTATTCGCTGGTGGACCTCAACCGCTCGGGTGTGCCCCTGCTGGAGATCGTTTCCGAACCCGACCTGCACTCTGTGGAGGCCGTGCGCAATTATGCTTACGCCCTGCGCAGCGTCTTGCGCTATGTAGGCGTCAACTCCGGCAACCTGGAGAAAGGCCTGCTGCGCATCGAACCCAACATTTCCATCCGCCTGGCCGGGACGCAGGCATTCAACACGCGCGTCGAGGTCAAGAACCTCAACAGCTTCCGCTCCCTGGAGCGCGCCACCGCCTACGAGCTGCAGCGCCAGGAGAAGCTTATCGAGCAGGGCGGCGCTGTGCAGCAGCAAACTCTGGGCTGGGACGACACCCGCGGCGTTACCCTGGCGCAGCGCTCCAAGGAAGTCGCCGAGGATTACCGTTATTTTCCCGAGCCGGACCTGCCCCCGCTGGTTATCGAGCAGTCCTGGATCGACGAGATTCGCGCCGGGCTGCCTGAGCTGCCCCACGCCAAACGCCAGCGTTTCGTGGCCGATTTCGGCCTCACGCCTTATGATGCCGGCGTCCTGGCTGCCGAACGCCCGGTGGCCGATTTCTACGAAGCCGTTGTGTCCGCCGCCAAATTTGCAGACGCCAAACTGGCCGCCAATTGGGTCACCGGGCAGTTATTTGGCCTGATCAACGAAACCGGCAGCGATATTTCGCAGTTGCTTTTCGGCCCGCATGAGTTGGCCGCCCTGCTGGACCTGCTCGCCGCGGGCAAGGTCAACCCCGCCGCCGCGCGTGAAGTGCTGGCCGAGCTCTTCGCCAGGGGCGGCCAGCCTGCCAGGATCGTCAAGGCGCGTGGATTGGAGCAAATATCTGACCCCCGGCTCTTGCATGCCTGGGTCATTAAGGTGCTGGATGAAAACCCCGGCCAGGTGGCTGCTTATTTGGGCGGCAACGCTCCTGTGCTAAACTGGCTCTTCGGCCAGCTGGTGCAGCTCTCGGGCGGCAAGGCCGACCCCGCGGCGCTGCGCGCCGAACTTGAAAAAGAGATCGCCTCGCGTAAACTGGAAACGGAGAACTGATATGGCTGACGACCTTACTGCGGTGGTAGAAGCCTTGCTGCTTACCCAACAAAACCTGCCTGGCGAAACCAAAGACGAGGTGCAGGTCGATTGGGGAGGTTTTAAGGGCGATAAGCATTATGGCCTCACTATGCAGGCCAACAGCTCTCAAAAACCTTATCCCAAAGGGGCCGAGGTGCGTAACGTCCGCCAGGTCTCGATCGTCTCGGTGGAAGAGTTGGAGCAAATCGCCGCCAATATGGATTTGCCTAAAGTGGAACCGGCTTGGGTGGGCGCCAACCTGATGCTCTCCGGTGTTCCCGACCTTACCCACTTGCCCCCCGGCAGCCGCCTGTACTTTGAGAACGGCGTTGGCATCGTCGTCGAGGGCGAAAATGAGCCCTGCACCACGGCCGGCGGCAGCCTGCAAAGCCAATACCCCAACCGCCCCGACATCACCACCAGCTTCCCCAAAAACGCCATCGGCAAGCGCGGTTTGGTGGCCTGGGTGGAGAAACCCGGCCTCATCCGCAAGGGCGAGCGTGTCACCATCCGCACGGCCGAAAACGTCCGCGCCTAATCCCCTCCTCTTCCTGAGCCGGTTTTTGAAGCCTCTATCCCTGCGCCGCATGGGTTCAGCCAGCGGCCCCCATGATCTGGTCTTCCCCGGCCTTGCCGCTTTTGCAGCTCCTTGTCCAGTACCTTTATCCCCAATCCTTGGGACATCCCGGCTTGACTAGCTTTGCGCAATGAGTTACCTTAAAGCCCCTTCCCAAAAGGAAAGGACGGCAGTGACACCAGCGCCAAAAAAGTTAGCTTCACTGGCATTCCCATGCGGGTACACCGAGGTACCCGCATATTTATTTAAAGAGGTATGTGTGCACAAGCGTGTTCGGCCAAGCCGAATAGCTTTCTGCAGCGTTGCATAGCAACGCACGCTCAAAAGGAGACTCATGGCAGAAAACACCAATGCATTCAGTATCGCCCAGGCGCAGTTCGACCATGTGGCCGGCTTGCTTGGCCTGGAGCCTAACGTAAGGGAACAGTTGCGCTGGCCGCGCCGCGAATTCAAGTTCCAGATTCCCGTGCACATGGATGACGGCAAGCAGCGCGTCTTCTTTGGCTACCGCGTGCAGCACAGCGATGCCCGCGGCCCCACGAAAGGTGGCATCCGCTTCCATCCCTCCGAAACCATGGACACCGTGCGCGCCCTTTCAATGTGGATGACCTGGAAGTGCGCCGTGGCCGATATCCCTCTGGGCGGCGCCAAAGGCGGCGTGGCCGTGGATTCGGCTACGCTCTCCCTGGGAGAAAAAGAAAAGCTGTGCCGCGGCTGGGTGGATGCCATCTATCGCAACCTGGGCCCCCGCAACGACGTGCCCGCCCCCGACGTGGGCACCACGCCGCAGATGATGGGCTGGATGATGGACGAATATTCCAAGCTGGCCGGCCAGTTCACTCCCGGCGTCATCACCGGCAAACCGGTGGGCAGCGGTGGCTCCAAGGGCCGCAAAGAGGCCACCGGGTACGGCGTTACCTACAACATCCGCGAGGCCCTGCAGCACCTCAAGATGGATGGCTCCAAGAGCGACCGCCTCCATCCAGGGTTTCGGCAACGTAGCCCAGTTCGCCGCTCTGGGTTTCACCCAGCAGCTCGGCGGCAAGGTGGTCTGCGTCTCTTGTTGGGATCGCAAGGATAAGGCTGCCCACAGCGTGGTCAGCCCTAAGGGCCTGGATATCGGCCTCCTGCAGACCATCACCGATGAATACGGCTCCATCAACAAGGAAAAGGCGGCCGCAGCCGGCTATTCCATCGAAGATGGCGCTGCCTGGCTCTCGCAGGACGTGGATGTGCTTATTCCGGCTGCCCTGGAAAGCCAGCTCACCGGCGAGACCGTCAAGAAGATCAGCGACCGGGTCAAGATGGTCGCTGAGGGCGCCAATGGACCCACCACCCCCGAAGCCGACGAAGCCTTCACCCAGCGCGGCATCTTCGTCATCCCCGATTTCCTCTGCAATGCCGGCGGTGTCACCGTTTCCTACTTTGAGAGCGTACAGAATGACATGAACTTCTACTGGACCCAGGAAGAGGTTCTGCAGCGGCTGGATACCAAGATTACCGGCGCCTTCAACCGCGTGCTCAAAGTCTCCGAAGGCGAAAAGGTCAGCATCCGCGACGCCGCTTACATGGTTGCCATCGGCTCCGTCGTCGAAGCCATGGATTTGCGCGGCTGGCTGTAAAAAGTCCTCGTCATTGCGAGGAGGTCGCAGGCCAACGAAGCCATACCTTGGCTCATAGTTAAGTGTTACCGTAGGCGTAATTGATGCCTATTAATGAGCGGAGAGGATAAATGATCCTGTTTACGCTTGAAAAGCAACCAAGATTGCCTAAAATAGATTACCCTCGTTTTTGGCTCGCAATTTCTTTTTTGCTCATCTGGCTGCTACCCGCGTGTGCTCCAATAGCTGGTGAGGGAATCATTCAACTGACTTCTGAGCCTAAGTCGACGGCTACGGAGATAATGGCTTTACCTTCTCCTTCACCCGCTATTGAAGCCTCCCCTTCTCAGCCGATGACATCAACCGTTGAGGTAAAGCCTTGGGTGGATTTACCAGTAAATGCGGACGTAATTAAGAAGGATAGTTGGATAGCACCAGGTGGATTAGAAGTGTCAAGCAGTAAATATACAAAATTTTTTGGTGTAGTTGAATCAAATGACGGAAAGAGATTTATGATTTGGGCTCCATACGAAGTCAATCCGGATGACTATAAATCTGCCGATATGTATTGGGTTGAAAATGGAAGAGATGATAGTGGAGAGACTACCCTTGATGCAACACTCATTGCGGCGAACAATTATATATTAAATATGTATTACAATAATACTGGGGATTTTGATGGGATTCTTATAGGTGATTGGGATGTTGCGAAGTATGTTGGGGATGGTCATTATATATATCCAGATCCAAACGCCTTTATTGAAGGGAAAGTCGGTCAAACACTCAAATCATTGTTGGATGCGATAAGTCAACCTTGTATTGTGATCGTTTTTGATATAGGTAAGGTAGTTTTGTTTAATGAAATATCAGAATTACCACCCGCCTTTTTGGACACTCATAGCGAGTGGTGGTATTTTGTACTTCCCCTCTCAGTTGGGACTGATAACAAATATGACATTTTTAATGCAAAAAGTCGTGTTTTAGGAAAATTTCAGTACGACGATGGGAAATGGACATATGTGCCTGGTGACGGGACAATTGACGTAACCAACCTAGTAAACACTTCCTCTATAGGAAAATAATAGGAATCATCTATCCAGACTTGCATCTCGGTAGTTCCGTTTAATATTGAAAATACGGCCATGATGACTACTTTCTCGCCCTTATGGCTATCTGGGTACGTTACCAATTCTTTCCTTGAAGTAGGAGAATAGCTGGCAATAAGCGTTTTTTGAGCGTTGATTACAACAGAGGTCTGTGTAAGCGTGAGAATATTTCGCAGCCTGTGTGGATGTAGCCCAACTTGACACAGCGGTTGAGGTTGTATTGCGTAAAGCCGCTTGCTTTTCCATCTCACTGCCACCGACGAGGCCCCCACTTTACCCTCCCTTTCCACACGCTCTGGCGTTCTCTCTGACATCCTGAAATACCTGCAGGAGAACGGTCGCGCCACCACGCCTGAACTCATGTCTTGGTTCTCGGATAATTCACCCGGCACGGTTCGCAATGCGGTTCATCACCTCATGACCACCAGACAAATTAAGCGCGTCAACGGTTCCACTAAAGGCAAAACCGCCTTGTTTGAACCTGCCGCCCCCGACCTGGAGCAATAAAATGCCTAAATCCCAACCTGTAATATGTAACAAACCCCTGCCCCGAAATTATTATTATTACAACTTGCCCTTTGTCCCCGCCCCATCCAGGCCGTCCGCTAAATCGGGGTATACTTCGCAAAACACCCTATGAAAGTCTCCGTTCTCCAGGAAAATCTGGCTCAGGGCCTTAACGTCGTCTCCCGCGCCGTGTCCCCGCGCAGCACCTACCCCATCTTGGCTAATGTGCTGCTGTCGGCGGAGGACGGGCGCCTCAAACTTTCCGCTACCGACCGCGAGCTGGGCATCACCGCCTGGATTGGCGCCAAGATCGAAGAACCCGGCGCCACCACCGTACCCTCTCGCACCCTGGCCGACCTGGTCGCCACCTTCCCCAACGAGACCATCGCCATGGAATTGGTCGTGCGCACACAGACCCTGCAGTTGGTCGCCGGGCGCTCCAACGCTGAGATCAAGGGCATCGACGCCCAGGAATTCCCCCCCATGCCGGAGCCGGACAAAGCCGCAGGCATTGAACTGCCCGCCGGCGACTTCAAAGAGATGATCGCCCAGGTGGTCTTTGCCGCCTCGCGGGACGACGCCCGCCCGGTGCTCACCGGCGTGCTCATCACCGTCGAAGGCAGCACCATGACTATGGCCGCCGCGGACGGCTTCCGCCTTTCGGTGCGCAAAGCCCAATTGCCCGCCGCAGTGGAGCAGCCCCTGCGGGCCATCGTGCCCGCCCGGGCGCTCAACGAGTTGGCCCGCATCGCCGGCGATGATAAAGAGACTGTGCGCATGACCCTGCCACCCGGCCGCGGCCAGGTCGTCTTCAGCCTCAAGGATGCCGAACTGCGCTGCCAGTTGGTGGAAGGCGCTTTTCCCGAATACACCCAGATCATTCCCAACGGCTACAAGACCCGTACCATTGTCTCGGCTGAAGCTTTCCTCAAGGCTGCCAAGCAATCCGAAATTTTCGCCCGCGAGAGTTCGCACATAGCCCGCCTGGATATCAAGCCCGGCGAAGCCAGCGCCCCCGGTACGATGGAGATCTCCGCCCAATCCGAGGAGACTGGCTCCAACGACAGCAAGATGGACGCCACCGTGGAAGGCGTGCCCATTGTCATCGCCTTCAACGTGCGCTTCCTGCGCGAAGCCCTGGACGTGATGAAAGCTTCGGACGTCGCCCTGGAGACCACCGCCGCCGCTTCTCCCGGAGTCATCCGCCCTGTGGGTAGCGAGGATTTCCTGCACGTCATCATGCCCATGCATTTGGGCAAGTAGGAAAGTGAAATGGGGGGAAAAGAAAGCACACAAAACACCCGCAAACACACAAGGATTAGGGCTCACGTTTCCTCTATTTATTTCTTTTTTTTGCCTTTGTGGTGGAAGAAAATCGCACAGATTACAATAATCCGCCATGGCGCTCCCGCTAAGCTCCTTCGACCCCACTTACCGCATTTACCTGGCCCTGGCGCAGTACCCCTTGCTGCGCCGCCGCATGCGCAACAAGATGCGCCAGGAACTGTTCGAACGCGGCATCATCTCCGCCGAAGCCTTCGAGGAACTGGTGCGCCGCCAGGCTGTCGATTCCCAGTCACGCGAAGGCGTGCTGGACCTGGTGGCCGAGGAGCCCGAAGACGACTGGAAGCAGCGCATCGACCAGGTGCGGGAGCATCTCACCGACCTGCATTTTGCCAACAACTTGCCCTTCAATGTCTTCGAGGATCTGGTCAGGGGCGTGCTGGCCGAACGCGGCGCTGAAAGCGAAGACCTGCTGCGCACCTTCAACCCGGAGCTGGCTCCGCAGGAGGCACTCTTCGAGCAGGCCAAGATGATCGCCAGCCTTACCCTCAAAGAGCGCGCCAAGCATGAAGCCCGCGAGCGCGAGATCAAAGTGGTGCTGATCCGCACCACCATTTCAGATCAGCTTGCTTACATCAACATCGCCAAGGAATGGTTCACCCTGGATGATCTGCTGGCCATCCGCCGCCACAAAATCGGCAAAGGCAAGATTGGCGGCAAAGCCGCCGGCATGCTGCTGGCCCTGCGCATCCTGCAGGGCGTTGCCGAGAAGGACATTTCGCAGAATGTCACCATCCCCGAGTCGTATTTCCTGGGGGCGGACGTAATGTATTCGTTCATGGCCCACAACGGCATGATTCACTGGGCCGACCAGAAATACAAGGACGAAGACGAGATTCGCCGTGACTTCCCCACCATCCAAAAAGAATATGCTGCCGGGGTTTTCCCCGAAGATATTCAGGAGGAAATGGCCGACCTCTTGGAAAAGGTGGGCCACTCCCCCATCATCATACGTTCCAGCAGCCTGCTGGAGGACAACTTTGGCTCTTCATTTGCAGGCAAATACGCCAGCTTCTTCTGCCCCAACCAGGGCTCGCCCAAAGAGAATCTGCAGGCCTGCATGCAGGCCATCGCCGCTGTGTACGCCAGCGGCCTCAACCCGGATGCCCTGCTTTACCGCCGCGCCCACGGCTTGCAGGATTACGATGAACGTCTGGCGGTGCTCATTCAAGTAGTGCAGGGCGAGCAGTATGGGCACTACTATTTCCCGCAACTCGCTGGGGTGGCATTCAGCCGCAACCTGTTCCGCTGGTCACCGCAGATCCAGCGCGATGCCGGCTTCCTGCGCATCGTTACCGGGATGGGCACCCGCGCGGTGGAGCAAGTTGCCAACGATTACCCGCGGCTGGTGGCCCTCAGCCACCCCGAGCTGCGCGCCACCGCCGATATCGGCGCGCTGCTGACCTATTCACAGCACAACATGGACGTGGTCGACCTGCACGAGAACAGCTTCAAGACCCTGCCGTTCACTGAGGTGCTGGATGCCAAGTACCCGTTCTTGCGCTTACTGGCTTCGGTGTACAAGGACGGGGATGTGCAGCCTATCCGCACCGCGTTGGGCAGCCAGGACGGCGAGCTGGTGCTGACCCTGGATGGGGTGCTGCGCTCCACCCCGCTGGCAGACCGCATGAGCCGCGCCTTGAAATACCTGGAGCGGCACTACAAGTCCCCGGTGGATATGGAGTTCACTATCCAACTCGAACCCGACCGGGACGGGACCGTGGAACTCAAACTGTTCATCTTGCAGTGCCGCCCGCAAAGTCATTTACACGAGGAAGCCGTGAAACTGCCGGAGCGGTTGGACCAGAAGCAGGTGATCTTCGCCACCAGTAAGATGGCCCCTCACGGCAAGGTGGACGGTATTCGCTATGTGTTGTTTGTGCCCCCGGAAGGCTATTACGCCCTCCCCGATTCCGAGGCGCGCCACGAGCTTTCCCGCGCCATCGGCAAACTAAACAGCGTCATGGAGGGCGAAGTGTTCATCTGTGTAGGCCCCGGGCGCTGGGGCACCACCAATCCTGATCTGGGCATTGGCGTGTCCTACGCGGATATCTACAACACCCGTGCCCTGGTTGAACTCTCCGGCCAGGATGTTGGACCGGCCCCGGAGCCATCTTACGGCACCCACTTCTTCCAGGATTTGATCGAGTCGCGTATCTTCCCATTGGCTGTGCATCTCGACGATAAGGACGCGCTGTTCAATCGCAAGTTCTTTTATGAGAGCACCAACAGTCTGGTTACCTGGCTGCCGGAGTTGGAGCATCTTCAAAACACTTTGCGGGTTATTGCCGTTAGCGATTTTGCACCCGGCCAAAAGTTGGAGCTTATAATGGATTCTGAAGCGGGCCGCTCGGCTGCTTTTCTCAAACCGGAGGATCAGGAAGCGTGAAGCATTTTGTGGCGGTAGCGGGCAATATTGGCGTGGGCAAGTCCACGCTGGTGGGGAAATTATGCGCCCGGCTTGGTTGGCAGCCATATTACGAACCCGTTGCAGAAAACCCCTATCTTGAAGATTTCTACGCCGACATGAAATCCTGGGCTTTCCATTCCCAGGTATTCTTCCTCACCCACCGCCTGCGCATGCATTTAGCTCTGCTTGAAGATCCCAAGTCGGTCATCCAGGACCGCTCCGTCTACGAAGATGCCGAGGTCTTCGCCACCAACCTCTTCCGCCAGGGGCAGATCGGCGAGCGCGATTATTCCACCTATCGCAAGCTGTACCGGCTGCTCTGCGACATGCTGCATCCGCCCGACCTGGTCATCTATCTGCGCGCTTCGGTGCCTACGCTGCAGCGCCGCATTGCCATGCGCGGCCGCGATTTCGAGAGCACGATCGACCCGCAATATCTACAGCAGCTCAATGACTTGTATGAGCAATGGCTGGAAGGCTTTTCACTGTGCCCCGTGCTGACCGTGCCTACCGATGAGATGGATTTCGTGGCGCACAATGGTCACATGGAATTGATCGCCCAAAAGATGACCGCCAAACTGATGGGCAAAGAAGAAGTTGTCTTTACCCACGAAGAGGTGCGCAGCTTCATGGATTGATGCCAGCCGCTAGGCTGGGCAGGACGCTATTTGAAAAAAAACGCCGCTCATTCAGCGGCGTTTTCGTTTGTCTCTTGCGAAGATTCGCTCGGCTCGGGGCTTGCTAGCGGAGGGGGAGTGCCCCGGGATTCCACCACCAGCTTCACTGCTGTGCGCACCTTGCCCTCAATTTCGACATCTGAGAATTCCGGGGCACAGATGATGTCGTAGCCGTCCTCGCGCAGGTAACCCCGTGCCAGGACCACCGCCTTGACCGCCTGGTTCACCGCCCCGGCCCCAATGGCTTGAACTTCGGCGCGCTTGTTTTCGCGGAAGACGCCAGCTATGGCGCCGGCGACTGCCGAGGTGCGGGAGGAACCTGAAACCTTGATCACGTCCATGTTAGGTCCTCGGCCAGCCAGATTTTTTGGCTAGGCACTGATTTGTAAAGAAATTCTACAGAATTTCCTCAGACGAATCAAGCGCTTGTTAATTACAGTGTGAATTAACGCACAACTAGAGCGGGTCTTTTAGGGGCAAAACTCGCTGTGATACACTCAGCGCGATGGACGAAAAGGCGCTGCAAACGCTGGAATTTCCCAAGATTTTAGAGCGGCTGGCCCGCCATACGGCCTTCAACCTCTCCTCGGAGCGCTCTCGGGAACTGCGACCAGCCGTTTCTATACATGAGGCGCGCAGCCTGCTGGCCTTGACCTCTGAGGCGCGTGCCCTGCTAAAGGACAACCCGCAGACCGGCGTAGGCGGAGCGCGTGATCTGCGCCCCTATCTGGAGAATGCCGCCCGCGGGATGGCCCTGGCGCCCGCGGAACTTCTGGACGTGAAGGGAACCTTGATCTCCGGGCGAAACCTGGCGCGCAAACTGGTCGAGGCGGGCGCAAACTATCCAGGTTTGGCTGAAATTGCCGCAGCCATGCCCAGCCCCACCGGCGTGGTGGATGCCATCACCAAAGCCATCTCAGCCCGCGCCGAGATCCTGGATTCCGCCTCACAAAAACTGGCGTCCATCCGTAGCGAATTGGCTGTGGTGCACGATCGATTATTGAGCCGCATGCAAAAACTGCTCAGCAGCGAGCCATTCGCCAAGGCATTGCAGGAGCCTATTGTCACGCAGCGCGATGGGCGCTATGTACTACCCATCAAGGCAGACTTGCGGGCGCGCGTTAAAGCTGTGGTTCACGATCAATCCTCCTCCGGGGCAACTTTGTTCGTGGAGCCGCTGCAAGTAGTGGAAATGAACAACCGCTGGCGCGAGCTGCAGTTGGCGGAACGCGATGAGGAAAAACGCATCCTCCTGGAACTCAGCGCCCTGGTGGACGAGCATGCCAATGAGATCAACGCGGTCATGCGGGGCCTGGCAACCTTGGACCTGACCTTCGCCAAGGCGCGTTATGCCGAGGAATTGGACGCCAACCTTCCCGAACTGCTGCCGATGAAACCCCGGAAGGAACCGCTCCACCCGGGAGTTGCGCTCAAACTATTTGGCGCCAGGCATCCACTGCTGGACCCGCTTAGCGTGGTGCCTCTCGACATCGAGCTGTTCCCGGAGAACTATTGCCTGGTGATCACTGGGCCGAACACGGGTGGCAAAACGGTGACGCTCAAGACCGTAGGCCTGATGGCCCTGATGAGCCAGAGCGGCATGCACATTCCGGCTGAGCCCGGCTGCCAGATCTCATTCTTCGAAAATATCTACGCCGACATCGGCGATGAGCAATCCATCGAGCAATCGCTGTCGACATTCTCCGGGCACATCACCAACATCGTACGCATCCTCAAAGCCGCCGACCAAGGCTCCCTGGTGATTCTGGATGAGCTTGGCGCCGGCACTGACCCGCAGGAAGGCGCGGCCTTGGCGCGGGCGCTGCTGGACCATTTGGTGGGAGCGGGTATCACCACGCTGGTCGCCACACATTATCCTGAGCTCAAGACTTATGCGCACGCCACCAAAGGCGTCGTGAATGCCAGTGTGGAATTTGACCTCAAGACCCTGGCGCCTACCTACCACCTGGTGGTGGGGCTGCCGGGACGCTCCAATGCGCTGGCTATTGCCACGCGGCTGGGGCTTCCCAGGGATGTAGTGGAAGCTGCCCGCAGCAGCATTGACCCGAGTGACTTGCAGGCTGAAGACCTGCTGAACGAAATCCACAGGGAGCGGGAGCGCACCCGCCAGGCCCGCAGCCGCGCCGAAGACGCCCAGCACTCCGCTCAAACCCTTAAGGCGGAATTGGCCGAGCGGCTGGAAAAGATCGAAGACGAGCGCCTGGGTATCCTGGAGACCGCCCGGCAAAAGGCTCAAGCCGAATTGGAGGGACTGCGCGAGGAGATCGGAAAGCTGCGGGCGCAACTGGCTCGCGCCCGCAAACCCTTGACGGAAGTGCAGGCGGTCAAGCAGGAGGCCGAAGAACTGGAAGCCATCGTGGAGGCGCCCGCCCGCCGTAAGGCGGTGCCCGAGTCGGCGCCAGATAGGCCATTGCGTTTGGGCGACACAGTGCGGGTGCGCAGCTTGGGACACCAGGGCGTGGTCATCGGTCTGGGCGAGGGGGACGCCGAGGTGCAGATCGGGGCGCTGCGCGCCCGGGCCAAGCTGGGCGACCTGGAACTTCTTCCGGATGCCGGCCCCGGCACCGGGAGCAGCGACTGGACCCCACTCCCGGCGCTGCCATCGTCGCCGGGCGGAGAAGTTTCGCTGCGCGGTATGCGCTTTGAGGAAGCCTTCAATAAGCTGGACCGCTACCTGGACGACGCCAATGCGGCCGGGCTGCATTCGGCGAGGATCGTGCATGGCAAGGGCACCGGCGTGCTGCGGGACATGGTGCGCAAGGAGCTCAGCAAGCGCAAATACATCCAGCGCTACGATTACGCGCTGCCGGCCGAGGGCGGCGAGGGCGTCACGGTGGCCTACTTCAAAGATAGTTAGCACCCTAACGTATAATTTACTGACCTATGGAACCCATCGCCAGCAGGTTGGATCCTAAGAGTTCCGAATTTCAAGCCAATTCCAAACACCACCGCGCCCTGGCCGAAGAACTGCGCGCCAAAATAACCCGTGCCCGCCAGGGCGGCGGAGCTGAGGCGCGCCAGCGGCATGAGGCGCGCGGCAAGCTGTTCGTGCGCGCCCGCATCGATAAGCTGCTGGACCCCGGTTCGCCGTTCCTGGAGCTTTCGCCCCTGGCAGCCAACGGCGTGTATGAAGAAGACGCGCCGGGTGCTGGCATGGTCACCGGCATCGGGCGAGTGAGCGGCCGCGAGGTGATGATCGTGGCCAATGACGCCACGGTGAAGGGCGGTTCCTATTACCCACTGACCGTAAAAAAGCACCTGCGTGCCCAACAGGTCGCCCTGGAAAATCACCTGCCCTGCTTGTATTTGGTCGACTCGGGTGGTGCCTTCCTGCCCATGCAGGACCAGGTGTTCCCCGACGAGCAGCACTTCGGGCGCATCTTCTATAACCAGGCGCAGATGAGCGCACGCGGCATCCCCCAGATCGCCGCGGTCATGGGTTCCTGCACGGCAGGCGGGGCTTATGTGCCGGCGATGAGCGACGAAGCCATCATCGTGAAGGGCACCGGCACCATCTTTCTAGGCGGGCCGCCGCTGGTGAAGGCGGCCACCGGCGAAGATGTAAGCGCCGAAGATTTGGGCGGGGCGGATGTGCACACGCGGCTCTCGGGCGTGGCGGACCACTTCGCCGAGAACGACGAGCAGGCTATCAGCATCCTGCGCGATATTGTGGAAGGACTGAATGCCACCCCTAAGCTGAAGGTGGAGAGCTACCCTCCGGAAGAGCCGCTGTACCCAGCCGAGGAATTGTATGGCGTGCTGCCCACTAGCTTCCGTGAGTCCTACGACGTGCGTGAGGTGATCGCCCGCCTGGTGGACGGCAGCCGCCTGCGTGAATTCAAGGCGCGCTACGGCGAGACGCTGGTGTGTGGGTTCGCCCGCATCCATGGTTACCCGCTGGGCGTGCTGGGCAACAATGGCGTGCTGTTCAGCGAGAGCGCCTTGAAAGGCACGCATTTTATTGAACTGTGTGAGCAGCGCGGCATTCCGCTGCTGTTCCTGCAGAACATCACCGGTTTCATGGTGGGCCGCGAATACGAGGCTGGAGGCATTGCCAAGGACGGGGCCAAGATGGTGCACGCCGTAGCCAACGCCACAGTGCCCAAGCTGAGCGTGGTGATCGGCGGCTCGTTCGGGGCCGGCAACTATGGCATGGCGGGGCGGGCGTATGACCCGCGCTTCTTGTGGATGTGGCCCAATGCGCGTATCAGCGTAATGGGCGGCGAGCAGGCGGCCAGCGTGATGCTGACCATCAAGCAGGAGCAGCTGGAGCGCGAAGGCAGGAAGGCATTAGGCAAGAAAGCCGTGGCGGACTTAATGCAGCCGATCCTGGACAAGTATGAGCATGAAGGCAACCCCTATTATTCGACGGCGCGGCTGTGGGACGACGGCATCCTGGACCCGGCCGAAACGCGCACTGTGCTGGGGTTGGCGCTCTCAGTGGTGCTGAAGGCGCCGCGGCCGCAGGGCGGCTTCGGCGTGTTCCGCATGTGATGCAGCGTAACTCACGTGATGAGACTATGAAGATATTGATATTGGGCGGCACCAGGTTTGTGGGCCGCCATCTGACCACTGCTGCGCTGGATGCCGGCCACCAGGTGACCCTGTTCAACCGCGGCCAGAGCAACCGCGGCTTGTTCCCTCAGGCTGAACATCTGGTCGGCGACCGCGACGGCGGCCTGGACCCCTTGCGCGGCCGCGGCTGGGATGCGGTCATCGACGTCAGTGGTTACCTGCCGCGCCTGGTACGCGCCGGCGTGGACCTGCTGAAGGAACAGGTGGACTATTACTTGTTCGTCTCCACTATGTCGGTGTATGCCGACTGGACCCAGCCAATCATTGAAAGCAGTCCACTCATAGAGTTAGACGACCCCACGATCGAAGAGGTCACCGGCGAAACCTATGGCGGTCTCAAGGTGCTTTGCGAGCGCGCCGTGCAAGACGCCTTTGGCGACCATAGTTGCATTGTGCGCCCGACCTATGTCATCGGCCCACACGACCACACCGATCGCTTTCCCTATTGGATCTGGCGCGCCGCCAAGGGAGGCGAAATGCTAGCCCCCGGCGGCCCGCAGGAACCGGTGCCATACATCGATGGCCGCGATATGGGCGCCTGGATGGTGCAATTGACCGAGCGGCGCACCCTCGGTGTATTCAATGCTTTGTCGGCGCGGCCTTTCGGCTTTGGCGAATTATTCGACGAAGTTTCCCGCCAAACAGGTTCGCAGCCGCAGCCGGTGTGGGTGGATGCCGCTTTCGCCGCTGCCAACGACCTGCTGGGCGGAAAGCTGCCATTATGGTCTCCCGAAGGAGAACTCATCGCCACAGGCGATTCGACTAACGCCGCCGCCGCGAAGGCAGGTTTGCAGCCACGGCCCTTAGCGGACACAGTTACCGCTACGCTAGCCTGGGTACGGGAACGAGAAGCCCAGGGGCACCAATGGCTGCGCGGCTTGAGCGCCGAGGAAGAAACTCGCTTACTGGCCGCGTGGAAAGCACGCTAAGACAGGAAATAACTATGGACAACGAGAAGAATGTACAGTTTGTGGTGTTCCATCACCCCGGCCCCGCCTGGCAGCCGGGGGTCGATTTCCGGGAGCAGCCCGGGGTGATGGAGCACGTGCAGCACTACACCCGGCTGCTGGAGGACGGCAAACTGGCCATGGGCGGCCCGCTGCTGGCGCCAAACCGCGGCGGGATGATGGTGGCGATGCCCAGTGTGGGCCGCGAGGAATTGGAAGCCTTTGCGTCCACCGACCCGGCGGTGGCCAGCGGCTTGCTGGAGTACGAAGTGCTGCCCTGGTATACCCCTATGAGGGCGGGCTGACTATGGACCACAAAGACTTTGACGCCTGGATACAAGGGTATCTAAAAGCCTGGGGTAGCAATCAAGAGGCGGATATCGCCGCGCTATTCAGCGTAGACGCCACCTACCTGACGCAAGCTTTCCGTGAGCCCTGGCAGGGGCGCGAGGCCATCGTAAAAAAGTGGCTGGAGCGCGCCGACCTGAGCGACAAACTCGAAGACAAATGGTCCTTCGAGTATCACTGGTGGGCTATCGAGAGCGACACCGGCGTGCTGGAGGGAGTGACCCAATACCCCAATCGCGGCGGTGGCGAGATTTATCACAACACCTGGGTGGTCCGCCTGGACGCTGAGGGACGCTGCCGCGAATTCAAGGAATTCTGGGTGCGAAAACCGGAGGAGCAGTGAGCAAAGCCGATGTTGAGAAGTGGCTGCAGGGTTATGTAAAGGCCTGGAAGAGCAACAATCCCCAGGACATTGCCAAGCTGTTCACCGAGGACGCATATTACTCGACCGGCCCGTTCGACGATCCGTGGCTTGGGCAGGAAGCCATCATCGATGGCTGGGTGGGGCTGGATGACCGGCCCAGCGACTGGAGCTTCGAATACGAGGTCGTTGCCGCGGATGGCGAGCTGGGCGTGATGCAGGGCACCACTGTGTACAAGAGCGCGGGCACGTTTAGCAACATCTGGCTGATACGCCTGGCGAAGGATGGACGCTGTAAGGATTTCCGCGAGTGGTTCGTGAGGAAAGCAGAGTGAAGGTCCTCCCAGCGAACCCGTTTTTATTTTAATTCGACAAAAATCAGATAGGTCTGTTTCATTTTAATTGGGGTTTTGCGCTTACCCAGCAAGTTGTTTTTCTATTCTGGGACTGGAAGAGTTTGGGGAACCCATGTTCATATAGAATGATTTCCCTTAATCCATATGGATGGCACCTAGGCTTACCACTCCCCTGCATAACTCAGTTCATATGGCTTGGCCGCCTGCTCGGTGTAGGCGCGGTGCAGTTCCACCAGCTGGCGCAGGTGCAATTGGTCGTGCGCAACCCAGGCGGCGAACATGTCGCCGGCCCGCATGCTGCCGAATTCGTAGGTATAGCTGATCTTCCAATCGACATCTCCCAAGGATTTGAGCCAGGCGATACTGGCAGCCCGCTCGCGCTGGAAGTTGGCCAGCGACTCGTCCAGGTCGCGCTCGTTGTACTTGCGCTCAGTAACCCAAGCTCCCGGGTGGATTGGTTTCCACTCTTTACCCTCGGGGGCTAGGATGAAATCCAAGCGGAAGCGGAAGTCGAAGATCTCTTCATCCAGCAGGTGGTTGACCACCTCGAGTACGGACCAGGAGTCGGGGGCGGGTTTGAAGCGCGCTTGCTCATCCGGGAGGTGTTGGCACAGGACAGTGATGCGCTCGGCGTTGTGCTCCAGTTGCTGTCTCAAGTAGGCAAAGTCCATGGCGGTCCTCCAAATGGATTAACATTAAGCATAACCCCGCATGAGCCCCTATAGTTCACTTTCGCCAGTATTGATCGCCAACCGCGGGGAGATCGCCGTGCGCATCGCGCGGGCCTGCCGTGAGCTGGGGCTTCGCTCAGTGGCGGTGTACTCGCAGGTGGATGCCGGGGCGTTGCACACGCGTGTTGCGGACGAGGCGGTGGAGATCGGCTCAGCCGAAGCGGGGCAGTCCTATTTGAACATCGAACGCATCCTGGCAGCCGCCAAACAAACGGGGGCCAGGGCAGTCCATCCCGGCTACGGATTTTTGGCGGAGAATGCCAACTTCGCCGAGGCGGCGCAGGCTGCCGGGCTGGTTTGGGTGGGGCCGCCGCCGGAGGCGATACGCGCCATGGGTGACAAAGGCGGGGCGCGGGGGCTGATGGAAGCGGCCGGGGTGCCGGTGCTGCCGGGCTACCAGGGAGCGGATACGCCCGCGGCATTGAAAAAAGCCTCGGCCAAGATCGGCTACCCGCTGCTGGTGAAGGCGGCCGCGGGCGGCGGCGGCATGGGGCAGCGCGTGGCAAACAAAGCCGGCGAGTTGAGCCAGGCCATAGAGGCCGCCCGGCGGGAGGCGCAGCATAGCTTCGGAGATAAGCGGTTAATCCTGGAAAAGTACTTGCCCGCCGCGCGGCATGTGGAGATCCAGGTCCTGGGCGACCAGCATGGCAACCTGCTGCACCTTTTCGAGCGCGAATGCTCGCTGCAGCGCAGACGGCAGAAGATCGTGGAGGAAAGTCCTTCGCCACTGCTGGATGCGGGGCTGCGCGCCGAGATGGGCACGGCGGCAGTGGCCGCCGCAAAAGCTGTGGGCTACACCAACGCCGGGACGGTGGAATTTTTGCTGGACCCGCAAACGCGGCAATTCTATTTTTTGGAGATGAACACGCGCATCCAGGTCGAGCACCCGGTCACCGAGCTGGTCACCGGGGTGGACCTGGTGCAGTGGCAGCTGCGCATCGCCGCCGGGGAGCGGTTGACCCTGAAGCAGAAGGAACTGCGGCAGCGCGGGCACGCCATCGAGTGCCGGCTGTACGCCGAGGATCCCGCGGCCGGCTTCCTGCCGCAGGCGGGTAAGGTGCTGAGGCTGCTGGCGCCAACTGGAGAAGGCGTGCGCATGGATGCTGGGGTGGCGGAGGACGATAGCGTGGGCACACAGTACGACCCCATGCTGGCCAAGCTCATCGTGTTCGCAGCCGACAGGCCGGCTGCGCTGGGCCACATGATGCAGGCGCTGCGCGGGACGGCCTTTTTGGGCGTGACCACCAATATTGATTTCCTGCAAGACTTACTGGCGGATCCAAAGGTACAAAAAGGAGATTACGACACACGCTTTGTGGAGCGCGAGTTCGGAAAGTGGAAACCCAGTGAGGCGCCTGCCGAAGCGCTGGCAGCCGCCGCCCTGGGGGACCTTGGGGCAACGCCAGGCGAGATTGAGCAAGACGACCCTTACTCGTTGTGGGAAGCGGGCGGCGGCTTCCGAATTGGGACGCGATGAAATTCAGGTATGCGTATCAGGGGAAAGTGCACAATGTGGAACTGATCCATGCCGGCATGGGGTTCCGGGCACTGGTAGATGGCGAGAGCACACCAAACCCTGTAGGAGCCACGGTCGCCAGCCAGGGACGGCAAGTCTGGGTGCACTTCGGGGGCAGGACTTACCAGCTCGAACGCGTCATCGGGCAACGACAGGCGGCCGAAGGCGCTGGCGGCGAGCAGGTGCTGCGGGCGCCGATGCCGGGGCAGGTGCGCGGAGTGAAGGTGAAAGTTGGGCAGCATGTGCAGGATGGGCAGTTGCTTTTGTTGCTGGAGGCGATGAAGATGGAGATCAAGAATTCTGGCGCCGCAGGCAGGAAAAGTGGCGCAACTCGCTGTTTCAGAAGGCCAGAGCGTTGAAAAAGAGCAAATCCTTATAGAATTGGAGAGCGAAAAGCCATGACAGGCAAATATTACGATGACCTGCCCGTCGGGGCGCACATTCAGCATGGGCGCGCCTGCACGGTTACCGAGGCCGACAATTTGCTGTTCTGTGGCCTGACGCAGAACACGCAACCGCTGCATTTGGACGACGAATATGCCCGCAAAGTGGGCTTTGAGGGTCGTGTAGTTAACGGCATATTCACTCTTGGGCTGATTGTGGGCATGACCGTGCCCGACCTGACTGAAGGCACCATTGTGGCCAACCTGGGCTATTTAAACGTGCAGCATCCCAAGCCGGTATATCCCGGGGATACGCTCTCGGTAGAGACCGAGGTGCTGGGCAAACGCGCTTCAGAGAGTAAACCTGACCGCGGCATCGTGCACCTGCGACATGTGGGCACCAACCAGAAGGGTGAGATCGTTATTGACGTGGAGCGCACCGTGTTGTTCTACCTGCGCCCGGGAGGCAACCACGATGAGGGCTAGGCGCGCATTGCTATATGTTCCAGGCAGTGACTGGCACAAACTGGAGAAGGCGGCTGGTCTGGGCGCCGACAGCGTGTGCATCGACCTGGAGGACGGCGTGGCGCCGGACCAGAAGACACAAGCACGCCAGTTGGCGGTGCGCGCCCTGCGCGAGCTGGACTTCGGGCGCAGCGAGCGGCTGGTGCGGGTCAATGCGCTGAGCGCCGATCCGGAGCTGGAGGACCTGGAAGCAGTGATCCCCGCCAACCCGGATGGCTTCGTGCTGCCCAAGACGCGCAACGCCAACCATGTACTGCAGATAAGCGTGCGCATCGGCGAATATGAAGAGCAGCAAAAGCTGGAGGTGGGGGGCATGGCGCTACTGGCGCAGATCGAAAGCTCGGTGGGGCTGGTGAACATCAAGGAGATCGCCGCGGCGGACAAGCGCCTGCAGGCGCTGATATTCGGGGCGGAAGATTATGCCAACGATATTGGCGCCCGGCGCACGGCCGGCGCTGAAGAGGTCTTCTTTGCGCGCAGCACGGTGGTGGCGTATGCAGCCGCCTTTGGGTTGCAGGCCATCGACATGCTGTGGACGGACTTTAAGGACGCAGAGGGTCTCAAGCGCCTGGCGGCTCAGGGGGCGCAATTGGGTTATAGCGGCATGCAGGTGATCCACCCCAGCCAGATCACCCCGGCGCAGGCAGCCTTCACGCCCAGCGCCGAGGAATTGGCCGCCGCCCGACGCGTGGTTGAAGCCTACGAGCAGAATATTCAGGAAGGCCGCGGCGCCTTCGCCCTGGATGGCAAGATGGTGGATTTGCCAATTGTCAAAGCGGCTCAACGCGTGCTGGCCCGTGCTGACAAAACAAAATCATAAAGGTGGAGAATTTACAGAACAAAAAGGCGCTGCCAACGGCAGCGCCTTTTCTTTATTTATTTCGGGTCCTACTTTTTGCGTGGAGAGGCTTTCGGCTGGCGCCGGCTGAGCCAGCGGCGCACCAGTGCCACCACCAACCAAATGGGCAGGATGATGATCAACAGCACAGGCAGCACGTACAGCACGAACCATACCAGACCTTCGGCGATGCCTTGCAAGGCCTTAACCAGCGCCTCGATGGCTTGCTTGGCTGTGCCGGTTAGATCCCAGGGGCCCACTTTGATGGGTTGTACAGATTCGTTGGCGATGATGTCCACCGAGATGGCGGACATGGCGGCGGACTGCTCGTAATACTTGATCTGGCCCTTCAGCACCTCGATCTGCCCGGTGATGTCGTTGAGCTGGTTGAAGGCGTTGAGCACGTCCTCAGTCCTGGAGGCGTTATCCATGATCTGGCGCAACTGCTCTTCGGCGTTTTGCAGATTGCGTAAGCGGGACTGCAGGTCGGTGTATTCGGCGGTGACATCCTGACCGGACTGACTATCGCTGGGCACGTCTATGGCGCCGGCGCGAATCTGGTCGAGGGCCTGCTGGAATAGCTCGCTGGGAACGCGGACCGTGATATAGGCCTCTGGCACCTGCACTCCGCTATCCAGGCTGTTCTTGTAGATATTGGAGCTGACCACGAACCCGCCCATGCTCTCGGCCAAAGCCGAAATATCCTGCATGGTTTGTTCCGGGTTATCCACCACGATAGACAGGTCGGCAGTCTTGATGACCAGCCGTTCACTGTTGGCGGACGACTGGTCCTGGGCAACGGAGGGCGCCTCAGCGACGGCGAGGTCGCTCACGCCCCCCGACTGCGCGAAACTCGTGGAGGGCTCGCCGACTGGAGCGCCAACGATGCCACGAGTCTCAGCGAATGGCGTGGCCGCAGCTGCACCGCAGGCGGCTAACACGAAGCCCAGTATGGCAAAGCTGGCAAAAGCAATACGCAAACTACTTTTCTTCATGACTATCTCCTCCAAGCAATGGCTTGTCTCCCTCTAGAACGGTGAACTTGTTCGAAAAGTTCCCGTAGCAGGCCGACTACCAGCCACTGGACAGACGGGCGATGTGCCTTTCGGGGAGTTCAGCTTGCCGCATGCGCTCCTGCACGCTGGCTATATCATAGTCGACGCGACGGTAATCCCAGGTGCCGGCCAGGTCATTAAATATGGCGTAGGCGCAGCGCGGGTCACGGTCGCGAGGTTGGCCCACCGAACCCGGGTTGGCGATGCAGCGGCGCGGCAGGTCTTGAACAGTATTGGGTTCCGGCACCTTCAAGCTGACCCCACTATCTGAGGTGAAGAAAATGACCGGTACATGCGTGTGGCCCACAAAACAGAAATCAGTATCGAAAAACTCGAAGTTCTCGGCGGCCGAATATGTGTCCAGCAAGTATTCAAGCATGGGCTGGCGCGGGCTGGCATGCGCCAGGGTAACCTCATTCAGAGTGATGGTCGGCTTGAGAGTCTTGAGGAACTTGGCCGATTTTGGCGTCAAGGTTTTTTGCTGCCATTCAATGGAGCTGCGCGCTTCGGAATTGAAGCCCTCCAAAGGCAAGTCGCCTATGGCAGCTGCATCGTGATTGCCTTGCAGGCAAACCAGGTCGGGGAGTTCCTGGAGACGGGAAATGCATTCATTGGGGTCGGGCCCATAGCCCACCACGTCACCCAGGCACCAGGTGGCGTCTGTGTCTCCGGCGCTGGCAAGCACGCTATCCAGGGCGGTGATGTTGGCGTGGATGTCGCTGAGAACGAGGATGCGCATGGAGACTGGAGTTAGTCTACTGCCTTAAGGTTGGCGGGGCTAAAGGCGCCAGGTAGCAATTCGGACACCGTGGTTTCCTGCACGACCTCGCCGTTCTGGTTGGCGATCAGCACAACCGCGTCCGGGGCGAATTCCGCCAGTACCTGGCGGCAGGAGCCACAGGGTGTGCCGCCGTCACGAGTGACCACGGCAATGGCATCGAATTGTTTCTCGCCGTCCGTGACGGCCTTGAAAACAGCCACGCGCTCGGCGCAGATCGAGTCTGGATAGGCGGCGTTCTCTACGTTGGCGCCAAGAAAGATCTTCCCGGAGGAGGCGAGCAGGGCGGCTCCCACCGGGTATTTGGAATAGGGAGCATAGGCGGAAGCGCCTGCTTGTTGCGCCAGCTTCAGCAGCTTGGCACGTTGTTTATTGGTTAGCATGACCCTCGCCTTCCGGGGCTGGTGTAATGATACGCCGAGCGCGTACCCTGCGGATACGGCGCCCGACGATCTGCTCGATGGTCAAAACCAGGCCATCCACTTCCCAGCGCTCGCCCACCTTTGGTACGTGGCCGATCTGGCTGAACAGGAAACCGCCCAAGGTATCGGCGTCTACGCTGCTCAGGTCACTGCCGAGCACCTCGTTGAAATCGTCCAGGTTAATGCGTCCGTAGAAGATGTATTCATCGTCGGACACTTTTTGATACGGAAGCTCTTCGCCCTGGTCGTATTCGTCCTGAATTTCACCGACGATCTCTTCCATCATGTCTTCCATGGTCACCAAGCCGGCCACCCCCCCATATTCGTCCACCACGATGGCAATGTGGGTGTGATCGCCCTGCATCTCGGCTAGTAAGTCATCTAGCTTCTTGGACTCGGGCACAAAATTGGCCGGGCGGAGAATCTCTTTCACATCTTTCACCTGCCCGGGCGTGCGCCATAGCTTGAGCAGATCTTTGGCATACAGCAGGCCGATAATGTTGTCGATGTTTTCTTTGAAAGACAGGCACGCGCGAATAACCTGATTCCATGAGGCCATCGATAGCCTCTTCGAGAGGGGTATCAATATCAAGAGCGAAGATGTCAATGCGGGGAACCATGATCTCGCGCACCTGGGTATCGCCAAATTCGAAAATAGAGAAGATCATGCGGCGTTCGCCCTGCTCCAGGACACCTTCACGCTGGCTGGCATCCACAAAGGAGCGCAGTTCATTTTCGGTAATGGTTACCAGCTGCTGAGGCTCCCCGGAGCGGTTGGACAAGCGCCCGGGAAGATACACAATGGGCTTCATGAGCATGGAGAGACCGCGGGCGAGTGGGGTAAAGCGCACGGCCCAGGCCTCCGGATCTTTGAGCACACGCCGTTCCACCAGGAATTCGAACAGCCAGATGAATAGCCCGACAAGCAAGAGTAGCAGGGCCAGGTTCTGGACGGGGATGATGGTGGCTTCGAGGGGAACGATTAGGGCCAGAACCAGGCCAGCGATCAAGAAGCGCAATAGATTGAGCAGCAAGCGCAGACTATCGCGTACGGAGGTACGCTGCTTGATCAGCTCCTGGGTATCCTGAACCTGCTGCCCTAGCTCCTCACCCAGCGAGGCCAATTTGGAATAGCGCGCGTTTAGCACCCCGGCACGTGTTGCAGTAATCAACAGATCGATTAACAGAAGGGCTGCCAGCAGGTATATGAGGGGACTAATCTGATTCCTCCAGTTTGCGGATGGCGCGGGCGGGCACACCCACCACGACCGTATGGGCGGGCACATCTTTGGTGACCACGGCTCCGGCGCCGGTGCGGGCGCCTTTACCGATATGCAGCGGGGCTACCAGCATGGTGTCGCTGCCGATAAAAACGCCTTCTTCGATAACAGTACGATTCTTTTTCTCGCCGTCGTAATTGGCGGTGATGGTGCCGGCACCGATGTTGACATCCGCGCCGATGGTGGCGTCACCAATATAGGAAAAATGGCCCATTTTGACGCCAGCCGACAATTTGGAATTCTTGACCTCGCCAAAGTTACCCATATGCACACCCTCCCCCAATTCCGCGCCCCTTCGCAAATGGGCGAAGGGGCCGATATCTACGTGGTCTTCAAGGATGGCCGCTTCGACGACGGCGGCTTCAACTTTGCACGCATTGCCTATGCGGCTGCCACGCACCACTGTATTGGGGCCAATGACGCAATCTTCGCCAACCTGCGTTTCGCCCAGCAGCATGCTGTTTGGCCAAATGACGGTATCCTGCCCGATGGAGACTCCGGCTTCGATGTAAGTCGATTGTGGATCGACCAGGGTAACTCCCTCGAGCATCCAGTGACGGTTTACGCGGCGGCGCAACGCCGCTTCCGCTTCCGCCAGGTGCTCACGGGTGTTGATGCCGATGGCTTCTTCTGGGTCTTGCAATACAACTACTTCAATGTGCAGGCCCCGTTTGGAGGCGATCTCGACCAGGTCGGTTAGGTAATATTCTTTTTTCTTTGGTGAGGGCTTCAGTTCGTCAAGAGCGGGCCACAACCAATCGGCGCGGAAACAATAAGCGCCAACATTTAGTTCCTCAATGACCAGCTCTTGCGGGCTGGCTTCGACCTCCTCGACAATAGCCATAACTTCGCCAGCCTCGGAGCGTTTGATGCGCCCAAAGCCGCGCGCCTCCGGCAGGTTCAAGGTAAGCATGGTAAAGGGGCCTTTGTTCATCTTTTGAGTTTCCAAGAGGCTCTGAAGGGTCTCCGTTTTTAGCAAGGGCAGATCGGCGTTAGAGACAAGTATCAGGTCGACTTTGCCTTGCAAGGCGGCCTGGGTTTGTTGCAGGGCATGACCGGTGCCTAATTGCTCGGCTTGTTCCACAAACTCAGCCTGGTCCCCCACGGCGGCGCGCAGCGCTTCGGCGCCGTAGCCGACGACCAAAATGGGCAGCCCATCGCCGGCTTCTTTGGCAGCATCCAGGCAATGAAGGATCATGGGGCGGCCCCCCAGGGGATGAAGCAGCTTGGGAAGGCGGGAGCGCATGCGCGTGCCCTTGCCTGCGGCCAATAGGACCGCGCGGGCTTTCATTGCCATGGGGCTTTCGAGTTCGGGGACGGAAAGGGATATCCCGTTTAAATACATATTTCTGGCTGCGGCTTTATATAAGGGAAAAGGACTTGGTGAAGGAGGGTCTTCAGCTAATTCAGTTGACATGGAGCCAATTTTTCAAAATTGGGGCGCCTGGACTCGAACCAGGATTCACGGATTCAAAGTCCGATGTGCTACCATTGCACCACGCCCCAGTGTGCCCGTTGCGAAGGGCAAAGCGGCTCATTGTAACATGGCGGTCGCGTCAGTGACAATTGTAGCGATCTTGGAAGCTGGAGATCAATCTTTGGGGGCAAGACCAAGCTGGACAGCCTGTTCATAGGTGAGCGTGTCGGCGTTTTGGGCAGGTTGCAGCTCTTTTTCTTTCCAATATTTGTCCGTACGGCTGCGGCTGTACGGCTTTGTCTCGGCTTTATCCAGAACTTTTTCCAAATGCGGATCGGTTTCTTCGACCTTGGCCTTGCGTTTCTGGGGGCGAGCCGACTCCGGTTGGGTCGCTTTTTCGAGATGGTCGAGTTCCGGCAAGATGCGTTCGATCGCCTTGTGGAGAGCTTCGGCCAGGGCGGCCATGCGGGCGGAGGCCAAGGGCTTGGTGACCAGCAAGAGCGCGTAGGAAGGACTGAGGCTGCTGAGGTGCAGATGGTAGTCTTTGCCGCGAAAGATGAGCAGGTCGTCTGGCTGTGGGGTCTTGGTGAAAGCGGCAACCCGGCCGGCGGCAAAGAAGGCCGAGAGCAGGTGGGGCATAAGTGAGGTTTCGATCTCGGGGTCGGGGAAGCTGCCGGCACGCGCCAGCACCTGGCCGCGCTCGGTGACCAGCGCGGCACTGAGGGCCTGGAGGTTGAAACGCAATTCGGATAACTCGGTGGAAATCTGCTTGGCGGACCCTTCCTTAGAACCAGGATCGTCTAGCGAGGCAGAGATCTCGGGTGGCAAGAAGCTATCCGCCATGCCAAACATGCGCTCGACGGCATCCAGGAGGTCAGCCAACTCGACGGGTTTGAAAAAGAAGGCTTCAGCCCCAGAACGGGCCACCTGTTTGCGAATCTCCGGGTCGCGAACCCCACTGACCAGGATCACCTTGGTCTGCGGATTTTTGCGACGAAAGCGAGCCATAAGCTCCAAGCCAGAGATACCAGGCAGCATCACGTCGGCCATGAGCAGGTCAAAGGAGGCCTTCTCGAGGGCTTTCAGGGCATCCTCTGCAGAGGTAACGCTGCGAACCTCAAAGCCCGGGTCAAGGTCCTCCAACCCGGCGCGAAAAACCTCAGCAGCTTCGCGTTGATCCTCTACCAGCAAGATGCGTTTGGCAGGCATATTGGCTGGATTCTAGCATCAAGCTCTTGGGCGGGCTGATAGCAGCGGCTTTGAGTTTTAGGCTTAATTGAACTGATCTGGATGCAGCCAGTGGGCTATCTGCTCCAAGGCGTCTACCATGCGCGGCCCGGGTTGGCTGGTCAATGTTTCGTCGAAGGCATACACGCGGTTGTTCTGGACGGCGGAAAGGGTTTCCCAGCCGGGACGCTGGCTGACCGATTCGGGAGTAACGCCATAGTTCGAGTCGGCCAGCAGAATCATAAAGGGATCCTGCCCAGCGAGGTCGTCCAGGCTTATCTGGACATAATCGCCACTCACGGCGGGTCCGGCCAGGTTTTGACCGCCGGCTTGCGTGATCAAATAATCGATCAGGGTGCCGGAGCCGATAGACCAGGGGGCGGATGGATCGCTGGCGTCGATCTCGTAGAAGACCAATGGCACATCAGAGGCAGCGGCCACCACGGAGGCGACAGCGTCGACGCGAGACTGAAGCGAAGCGATCTGGGTGGCGGCATCTTCCTCGTGGCCGGTGAGTTGTCCAACGGTGGCCATATTGGCGAATAGGCTGGGGAAATCGGTGGGATCCGCCATCCAATAGACTTGATGCCCAGCTGCTCCAACTGGGTGATCTGCTCAACTGGAGTGGTCTGGGCGGCCAATACCAGGTCTGGATTCAAACCAGCGATAAGGCCAATATCCAGGGTGGAAAGAGTGTCGCCGATATCAGTGATATTGGCAGTTTCGGCCGGGAAGGTGGAATAGGTATCGCGGCCAACGACCTGAGCGCCGGCTCCCACAGCGAACAGGATCTCCGTGTTGGAGGGCGACCAGGGAGACGATGCGCTGGGCGGGGGCATTCAGGGTGACGCTGCGATCCATGCCGTCGGTGAGGGTCAGCGGGAAGACAGCCGTGGCGGACACAAGCGGAGTGGCGGTCTCTTCGGTCATGTTGACTTCGGGGGCGGGTAGAGTGGCGGTGGGAGCGGAGCAGGCCGCCAGAAGCAGGGCGGCGAGGGTTACGTGCAGGGCTAGTCTTTTAGGATTTATGGTTCTCCTGAACAGCTATTAAATCAAAAAAAAGCGACAGGTGTGCGAGTTTTGTTTGATGCCTCCGCCAAAGTTCGTGTTGACACTTGCTTAGATTTATGTCAGAATTCATTTTCTGAATGCTGATATGAAAGATCAAGAATATCGCCTTTTGGAGGCGATCTCCGAAGACGAAAGCGTGACCCAGGCAGGACTAGCCGATCATTTAGGGATAGCCGTGGGGAGCGTGAACTGGTATATCAAACGCCTGATTAGCCGCGGGTATCTTAAGGCCACGCGGATGGACCGTACACGCCTTCGTTATAACTTGACGTCAGATGGCATGACCGCATTTACGCGGAATGCCATGCAATACATGAAGGATTTACTCACGGTTTACAGCGAATTAAGAAAACAAGCTCAGGAAACCGTGAATGAATTGCAACGTAAGGGGGTCGAGGAAATCTATCTGGAAAGCACCGACGAGATGATGGATATTTTGCGACTTACTTGCATCGAGGCTGGAATCCGTGCGTTAAAAACTCCTGGAAAATGGCTTATTAAACGGAATGGCCGCGAATACAAGTTGGAAGAAATCGGCTGAGAAAAGATTACAGAGCCTATGTGCGGAGTGTGTGGAATTGCTGGTGAAGGATGGAATACGACGGACTTGGGTCGGATGATTGCGAGTTTAAGACACCGGGGACCAGATGGGGAGGGAAGATTAGAAACCAAAAACATTTGCCTAGGTCAAACCCGCCTAAGCATAATAGATCTTTCAGATAACGGATTGCAGCCAATGGATTCCTCCGATGGAAAAGTACATATCATCTTGAATGGAGAAATCTACAACTATATAGAACTGTAAGGCTGAACTAGGGGACTTCTCATATCGAAGCGCGACGGATACCGAGGTCCTGTTAGCGGCTTACCTCCGCTGGGGTAAAGAATGCTTGAACCATTTGATCGGAATGTTTGCCCTTGCTATCTGGGATGAACGCAGCGAGGAGCTATTTTTGGCGTGTGACCGCTTTGGGATTAAGCCGCTTTACTATTGCCCAGAAAGACCCGATCGATTTCTATTTGCAAGCGAAATAAAGGCCCTTTTTGCGGCTGGTATACAACGACAGCCAAATACGGAGACCTGGGGAGAATATCTTGCCTATGGCCTTTATGATCATAGCGAGAAAACTTTTTGGAAAAACGTCTATGCCCTCCCTGCAGGCAGTTATCTAAGTTGGCGACCATCCGGCAAATACCAGATTTACCGTTGGTACGACCTTCCCGCCAAAGTCAAGGAACCGTATTCTCGATCTGACGAGGATGCATTAGAAGAGTTCTTGGAAAATATTGAGGAGAATGTCCGCCTTAGATTTCGGTCAGACGTACCTGTCGGAATTAACCTGAGCGGAGGACTGGATTCCTCCCTTCTGCTCGGGACGATTGCCAAATTGCGATTGACCCAGTCAAAAGTTAGAGCGTTTACATTTGTTACAGGGGACGAAGCCTATGACGAGACACCTTGGGTAAGGGATGTTATTTCTCTTACGAAACATCCCCACCAGTTTTGCTTACTAGACGCTGGCCAAGTCCCCGAATTGGCTCAGTTGGTGGCGTTTCAAGAGGATGAGCCATTTGGTGGATTACCCACATTAGCTTATTCACGAGCATTTGAAGCAAGCACGCGGACTGGGGACAATCGTATTGTTAGATGGAAGTGGAGTTGATGAAAGTTGGGCAGGTTACGACTATTACTCGAAGAATTGGGCAGGACCTTTCGGGCGGTTACCTTCAGGGATTGGTTCAGGGAACTATTGGAAATGGGAAATTTGCAGTGGGCTTAATGCCTGAAATGGCGGAATTCGTAAATCCCATACCTACTCCCAGGTACTCAGATGACCCCACAACTAACCAGCAGCTGATAGATATTCTTATTCGCAAGATCCCAAGAGCGCTACGCTTTAATGACCGAGTCTCTATGATGTATGGAACAGAATTGCGTGTTCCCTTTTTGGATCACCGGCTTGTTGAATTCGGTCTTCGTCAGCCGATCGATCGAAAGATTCGCAACGGCTTAGGTAAAGTTTTTGTCAGGCAAGCCGTCAGCGGGTTCATACCCAATTCTATTTCTCAAGCTCCCAAACGACCACTGCAAACTCCCCAACGTGAATGGCTGGGAGGAAAATTGGCTACTTGGGCTGAGGATATGATTGAAACCGGGCTTAAAGAATGGGGTGGAATTTGGCTGGATTTGGATAAGGTCCGCCAAGAATGGCATGAATACAAATCCGGTGCGCGCGGGAGCAGCTTTCACATTTGGCAATGGATCTCGCTTGGATTAACCAAGTGGAATGTTGAAAGGGTTGCCTAGGCAACGGTCGAGTAATTATGTTTTTGCCCTCTAATAAAGACGCGTTATCGATTGCTGGAGCAACAATTGGACCAGGCTACCCAGCGATGATTATTGGCGAGGTAGCCCAGGCGCACGATGGCAGCCTTGGGGCCGCGCATGCTTTTATTGATGCTGTAGCCACGGCAGGGGCAGATGCAGTTAAATTCCAGACCCACATAGCAGATGCGGAAAGCACTCCGCAAGAGACTTTTCGCGTTGCGTTCAGCAAACAAGATGCTACTCGCTGGGATTATTGGAAACGCATGGAGTTTAGTGAAGAGCAGTGGAGAGGATTGGCCAAACATGCTGAGGAACGAGGCATCCTGTTTCTCAGTTCCCCGTTTTCGATCGAGGCGGTAGAACTCTTGGACCATATAGGCGTGCCTGCCTGGAAAGTGGCTTCTGGTGAAGTAGCTAATTACCCGGTATTGGACAGAATGCTGTCCACCGGCAAGCCTATTCTTCTTTCTGCGGGGATGAGTCCCTGGGACGAACTGGACAAGACGGTAGCTTATATTAAGCAGGGCCATGCACCTCTAGCCCTCTTCCAGTGCACAACCTCTTATCCTTGTCCACCTGAGGAAATTGGTTTGAATTTAATGGATGAACTACGCTCTCGCTACAGTACACCTGTGGGCTTGTCGGATCATTCGGGCAAACTCTATGCTGGTTTGGCTGCGGTAGCTTTGGGAGCAAACATGGTTGAAGTTCACGTAACCTTGAGTCGCGAGATGTTTGGCCCCGATGTACCGGCTTCGCTGACGCCTACGGAGTTGAGTCAATTAGCAGAAGGAACCCGCTTCATTGAAAAGGCGCTAAGTTCTCCAATCGATAAGGATGGGGCTGCCAGACAAAGAGCCGACTTACGAAAAATGTTCTTCCATAGTGTTGTAGCGACTCAAGACCTGTCTGCAGGAAGTATGCTTCAGAAAGCACACTTGACTGCCAAAAAGCCAGGTACCGGAATTCCGGCTGAGCGCATAAACGAGCTTGTGGGACGCAGGCTCGCAAAGGATGTAAAGAGAGACCAGCTACTGGCGGAGGAGGATCTAGTCTGATGCGCAGGGTTGGTCTAGTGGTGACGGCAAGACCTAGCTACGCCCGTATCAAGACAGCCTTACAGGCTATCCAGAAGCATGATGACTTGGAATTGCAGTTAATCGTGGCTGCTTCTGCGCTTCTGGACAGGTATGGCAGTATTGTTGATTACATACAACGTGACGGCTTTGATATAGCGGCCCGCGTTTATATCATCCTAGAGGGGGAGAATCTTTTAACTTCCGCCAAATCCACAGGCCTTGGCATTATGGAATTGTCTACCATTTTCGATAATCTACGGCCGGATGTGGTGGTAACTGTGGCGGATCGCTACGAGACGCTAGCAACAGCCGTGGCAGCCTCTTATATGAATATTCCGTTGGCCCACGTACAGGGAGGGGAAGTAACTGGTTCTATTGACGAAAAGGTACGCCACGCTGTGACTAAGCTGGCCGATTTGCATTTCGCCTCCACTCAAAATGCGGCTGCTCGATTAATCCGAATGGGCGAAAACCCTAATTCCGTGTTTGTAACGGGTTGTCCTTCCATTGACTTGGCTGCTGAGGTGTCAAAGGAGCCTTCGCTAGGTTTCGACCCTTTTGAGAAATATGGTGGGGTAGGGGCGAGTGATGACTTGAGCACCGGCTACCTTGTGGTCATGCAGCATCCTGTAACAACGGAGATGGCCGAGTCGCGGGCACAAGTTACACAAACTCTTGAGGCAGTGGAGGCCATTGGTTTGCCTGGGCTTTGGTTTTGGCCTAATGTAGACGCTGGCTCGGACGGGATTTCCCGAGGCATTCGTATATTTCGCGAGCAGAAACGGGGCCCAAAAATCCATTATTTCAAGAATATGGAACCAGAGGATTTTCTCCGACTGATCCAGAATAGCAAAGCGATTGTCGGAAATTCCAGCGTGGGCATCCGCGAGAGTTCATTTCTGGGAGTACCAGCAGTGAATATTGGCGACAGGCAAGCGGGGCGCGAACGCGGGAGCAATGTGATGGATGTCGGGTATGACGGAGAGGCTATTCAAGGAGCGATTGCAAAGCAGATATCCCACGGACGTTATCCATCTGAATATATTTATGGCAAGGGAAATGCAGGCAAACAAATTGCCGATTTGCTGGCAACCACAAAGCTAAGCATCACCAAGCAAATCACATATTAGATGCAGACTAACAAGACTAAATGAGACAAATGGAAACGGAAAAAAAAGAGCGCATAAACAAGGTGGCATTCTCCTACCATACCCAACCTAAGGAATGGCTAGAGAGATGCAATCTTTGCGGGGGAGAATATTTTGTGCAAATTAGCCAGCGCGATCGTTACGGATTCGAGGCCGAAGCCTTTGCATGTGCGCAATGTGGTTTGGTTTTTCTAAACCCGCGGATGACACCCAAAGCGTACGGCGATTTCTACACGAGTGTATACCGGCCCTTGGTGAGCGCTTACCACGGGCGCAGTATTGATGCCAAAAGCATCCAGGCGGAGCAACGCGAATATGCCGAGGATCGAGCCAAATTTGCCGCCCCATATGTGGAGAACGGAAAAGGGAAAAGGTTGTTAGACATCGGGGGATCAACTGGCGTTGTCGCCAAATATTTCTCTGAGCGATTTGGCTATTCGGGCACCGTGCTGGATCCATCAGACGAGGAGTTGCGCGAGGCTGAAATCCAAGGTTTGGCTACTATTCACGGATTTTTCGAATCGGCTGAATTTGGAGAGGACAAATTTGATCTTGTGTTGCTATGTCAAACAGTGGATCATTTGTTGGACATCGATTTGACACTTAAAAAAGTAAGGCAGTGCTTGACTGCACATGGTTTATTCTTTGTAGATATTGTTGATTTTCGGGCTGGCTATCTTCGCAATTGGAGCGTGGAAGAAACAATTAAAATAGATCACCCCTACTATTTAGTTCAAGACACTATAGAAGCCTACTTGCGTCGCTCAGGTTTCAAGGTGATGCGCAAAGGGTACGCAGGTGACCATTTGCACATTTGCTATATTTGCCAATTGGACGCGGCTCAGTCAGACTTTCTTCCTGACGCAAGACTCGTTCAAGGCTTATTGAGCGAATTACGCTCAGTGCAAAATGCCCCCAGGGGAACCAACCTATGAAAACTCTGGGTATTATTCCAGCACGAGGCGGCTCAAAAGGGATACCAAACAAGAACCTACTCCAGCTGGGAGGCAAGCCGCTGATTGCCTACACCGTTGAGGCGGCCCGGGCCTCAGGGGTAATTGACCGCCTGATCCTCAGTACAGATTCGGAGGCTATAGCTGAAATCGGGCGAAGTCTCGGGGTAGAAGTGCCCTTCATGCGGCCACCGGAGTTAGCCTCAGATGACGCCCCAATGCTGCCGGTGGTTCAACATGCGGTTTCTCAAATGGAGCAAAGCGGTTGGGTTGCGGATATTGTTGTACTCTTGCAACCCACATCCCCCCTGCGGCGGCCGGAACGCATCCAACAAGCGGTGGAACTGCTGAAAAGCTCTGACTGCAGCTCGGTCGTAAGCGTCACCGAAATCCCGGAGATGTTTGCCCCGCAAAAAGCGATGGTGATCCACGACAGATTTCTTGACTTCTGGTCGGATGATGGGGAAAGCGTTATCACGGCGTCAACAATTGGAGCCAACGTATGCCCGCGAGAGCACAGTCTACGCTGTGTTGAGACAGGTTTTATTCGAGGAAGGAACCCTCTACGGAAGCAAATGTTTACCGCTAATCCTCACTGCAGAAGAAATACTCAATTTGGATACTTTGGATGACTGGCGCCAGGCGGAAGCCAAACTTACATCCAATCACACGGGTGGAATGTGAAGCACATTTATCAAAGACGTGGTCAGCAAACAAAACCTAGTTCTTCGGAACAAGGTCAGTTTCTCCACATGGTTGTTAAATACCTACGACCATATGGGGGGACATTCTTGTTGCTTATGATGGTCTATGCTGTATTCACGGTGTTAACGGCGGCCCAACCAATAATCCTTGCACCCATCCTCGATATTGCGATACACGGAGGCAGTCTTGCGGGCTCTACGGGAGGACAGGCTGTGAGTTTTCAAAATGTCGATTTGAACAATATAGGCCAATTTATTCTGACCACATTTGGGCTAAGCGGTTTATCCTCCATCCAGGTTGTGTTTGTTTTGGCGGCGGCTTACTTAATAGCAGCATTGGGTATAGCTGGGCTGAGTTTTGCAAATTATGTTTTGGCGCTAAAGATAAAAATCGGAGCTGGGCGAGACATACAGGTTGATTTGTTCAATCATCTTTTCACTCTTTCTCTGGACTTTTTCAATAACGAAAGAATTGGGGAAATTATCGCCCGCTTAGACCAGGACACAAAAAATTCCGTTGCCGGATTGGAGCTTTCGCTGCGGAATCTCTTTGTGTCTCCCCTGTTAATCATATATTACGGATACCTTTTAGTCATTACCAATGTAAATCTAACTATTTTCGTTGCTGTAGCCGCGGGACTTAACTATGTGCTTACCCAGGCAATGCGGAATCCGATTCGACGCCGCATGGTGGACCAGATCAATATCGGAGCCGAGGCTACGGCCTTCCTCCAGGAAAAACTTTCCAGTGCACGCGTGGTCAAGACTTTTGTAGGTGAGGCCATTGAGACAGCGCACCTTCGCAAGATAGCAGATGAGGTAATGCGGATTAACATGCGCTTTGGTCTTTTTAAAAACTTAGACGATCCAATGACAGCCGGTATTAACGCCTTTATTAACGTTGGCATACTGCTCTTCTCTGTGAACGAACTATTTATCGGAAACCTCACCCCAACGGGCTTTCTCCTTTATCTCTTTATAGGTCGTTCCATCCTTGGCCCCTTAACCACCCTGACGCAATCTTATAATTCAATTCAATCTACTTTGGCTTCGGGAGTTCGCGTAAGACAGCTTTTTGAGATAAAACAAACAGTTACATCGGGGAAATTATCAGTTAGTCACTTCAAGAGCAGCATCTACTTCAACTCGGTTTCCTTCAGTTATAAGGATAGCCCAGTCCTTCAGAATATCGACTTTGAGATAAGGCGGGGAGGAACTACCGCCCTGGTTGGGCCCAGCGGGTCTGGAAAGTCAACCATAACTGATTTGTTGCTGAGATTTTACGATCCCAATTCTGGTTTTATATTGTTTGATGGGCAAAACATCCGCGAATTTGAACTTGATAGCTACCGGCGTTTGTTTGGGGTTGTGGCTCAAGACAGCATACTATTTAACGCCACCGTGGCGGAAAATATAGCTTATGCAGATACTCAGGTTGGGCGCAAAGATGTTGAAGCTGCTTCAAAGATTGCAAATGCAGAGGAATTTATTTTGGAGTTGCCCGAAGGCTATGATACCTATGTGGGCGATCGGGGGGTTCGACTTTCCGGAGGCCAGCGGCAACGAATTGCAATTGCGCGGGCGATTGTTCGCAACCCAGAAATCTTAATTCTTGACGAAGCTACCAGTTCCCTTGATACTGACTCCGAAAGGAAGGTTCAGGCAGCCATTGATCGGGTGGTCAATACGACAACAGCAGTCGTCATTGCCCATCGACTTTCAACTATTGAAAATGCCGATACGATCATCGTGCTAGATAAAGGTCAAATCATAGATATCGGCAAGCACGAGGAGCTGATGCTGCGGTGCAATCTGTATGCAAGGTTGGCCCGATTGCAGTTTGGGCTCAAAGAAGATGACGAAATAAAAATAGAAAGCAATTGATATGGAACAAGATTTTATATAGGACGATCATGTTTGAAGCCGCGAAGGATATTTTATATAGGTATGTTGGGCTTTTTCCTCCCGAGCTGCCGCACATTAGGGAAATCGAGCCCATCGATGAACGGATGAAAGAAGTCATTGAAAATCTCCATACAGTTTGCCTGTTTTTGGGGCCAAACCGTAATCTCACAACACTTACTGGTTCTGTTTTGGCATTGCATCCCAATTGCCAAGTTCTTAGCCACGGGGGCAATCGCGTCTTGCCTATCAAGGGGCTAAATTTCTTGGAAAGTTACAACGAGGATAAATTTCAAAAATTTTGCCAATTCGCCCTGTTCATGTCGCAAAATGGAGATAAAGGCAGTTTTGGTGGTTCGGTGGTGATGACCCACGCCTTTCGCAATCACACAAAAATGAAGAACATGTACCGCAGGCGCTACGGTCGCATGTTGATGAAAAGGCACGTCCACTGTCTGGTTTGGAAAGAGGCCCATCGAGTGGATGATTATGTTTCGAATAACCGTATCGATCTGGGCAAGTTGATGGCGAAAAACCCAAAATTTCGGTTCATCATGCCTGTGCGCAACCCGCTAGATGTCACCTTATCGTTTTCGGCGCATCCCAAAATTCTCCAAAAATATTTCCCCCGCATAGGGGATCAAGATCTCAAAACCTTGTTGGATCGAATCTGGACAAGATGGCTAGAAACATCCAATTATGCAAAAATCACCCCGACCAGGTAATGGTATTTTTCGAGACGGAGGTTAATAAAAAGCTTTTTATTCGAATGGCTAATTTTCTGAGTATCGAACCTACAAAACGATGGGTAAAAGATGCGTTAGCTTGCTTTGTCGTTGAGCCCTCAAGTTATTCAGTCCCGCCTGGACTGGTGGGCCATTATAAGGACCGTGTAGCAGAGTTATTCTCGGAAGACCCGGCAATTCTGGAAAAATTTAGGCAATTTGGGAATCCAGAGTTGAAAGAATCCAATGAAACTTTTTAGATACAAGGACCGGGATCATTACCTCCGTACTCAGATTGAACGTAGCCAACGGAAAAGCGAATACTGCAAGGTTTATTTTGCAGATGTCATTCGTTATCGCCATCTGTTGGAGTTGAATCGAACCGGTTTTGATACCCAGCAGGTAACACGGAATATCCAGTACCGGATTTTTTGTCTGGGAGTCAGAGGAGGCGCCGAAGTAGATCTTTTCCGAGCAGCATTTTTTGGACCGCTGCTACATCTGAAAATTGTGCAAGATTACGCCAGCCACAGAGATAATTCACAGAACGGTGAGGTCAAAACACAGATGGCACGCCGACTGGGAATTGGAAGTGGTTCACGCAAGGATGGGAGGGTAGTGGGAGTTGAAATAAATCCCGAAGTGGAACGAGAGGATATCTGGACTGGAAGTTTTGATGAGTTGCCGAAGCAGTGGGGTGGCAGATTCAATCTAATCTATTCAAACTCAATCGATCATTCTCAAGATCCAGTTAAGACGATCTCAGAATGGAAGCGTGTTTCCGCCCCTGGCGCCTTTGTGATCCTAGCATTTACTGAAAGCAAGACCATTAGCGATCACGATCCATTTGGTGGCTTTGATTACAAGCTATTGCAAAAGCTATGGCAAGCGCCTATTGTGTATTTAACTGATACGTTCAACCGAAATGGGTATCGAGAGATTTGCTTCCTCTTGGGAAGCGACAAAAACAAGCCGGCGCCGTAAATAGACAATGTTGAAGAATCCTCTTGCTTTACGGATTGACGATATTGGTGCTAGCACCAAGCGCTATGAAATCTATTCGAACAAACGTTGGAGAGTCGGTCCCCTGAGAGTATCAGGAAACTGGCTATTCTTGAAATACCTGCCCAATTTTCGGCAATGGGGGCCTTACCGGGAGATGAACGCGTCGGAATGGTTTGAGATTTTCAATTTATTGGAACGCGAAAATGCCAAGCTCACCGTAGCCATTACAGCCATGTGGGTGGTGAGTGAAAACGAGCAGGTGGAGTTTCCCCGGGAATTTCCGGCCGAAGCTGCTGCCTTGCGAGAAGGCTTGCAGCAGGGTCTGCTAGAGATAGCAAACCATGGCTTGACTCATTGTTTGGTAGATGGCAACGCCTTCAGGCCAAAAAAGTTTGGTGGCAACCGTGAAGCACATCGTGAATTTTGGGATTGGTTGCCCACAGAAGTCCACGAGGATCACTTGAGGCGTTCGCAGAAAATATTGGGAGAATACTTCCAAACAGATATCTTGACTCTGGTTCCTCCTGGGAATGTATTTTCTGAGGCGACGCTCTCAGCCGCTTTGAAGTACGGAATTCGCTTTCTCTCGTGTAGCCAAACAACTCCGTCAATAAGCGAGATCTATATGGTAGATCCCAGTTTTATATTTGCTTTTCACGATAGGGATGTGGTCCTAAATGGCGTGGACTGGGTCAGGACGGTGTTGCAGGAAAACAAAGATAGGGAGAAAGTACTTGTAAGGGAGCTTGCGGCCCACCTCCTACGAGTTTCCGGAGAGGGCCAATAATGCTTATCGAGAGGTTCCTAAATGCCAGCCACCTAAAACGCTACCGGGCTTGGAAACGCAATAGGCGCGCACAGGTAAAAATTTGGTTCGAGACTATAAAGCGGGCATTCAGCAGCGGCGGCTTGGAGCGTTTGACAGACAATAATTATTTCCCCATATTTATCTGTGGGGTCTCAGGTAGTGGTACGACATTGCTCGGGGGGCTACTAGATCAGGATTATGAAAGCGACATTTTTATTCATGTAAGTGATCGCCTCCATGAAACGGACCGGGCTATGTGGATGGAACATTCCACATACTATGATGATCTGGGTGAATATTATGATGAGTTAATCCGAGTTAGAGGTTATTCAACTAACAAAGTGCGCAGGGCGGTCTTGGGTTTATACAGGCGGTTAACTCTAATCCAAGAAAATCGAAGTTTGTTATTGACAAGGCTCCCAATTCTCACTTGGTTAGGATTGGTAAGTTACGGGATGCCTTCTCGGCTTCCAAAGCAATTTTGATTTATCGGAATCCATTGGAATCAATAGAAGGTCAAAGCGAAAGTGGCCTAAGCCGTTCGGAACGGCTGGAAGTTAACGCCTTATGTGATTTCTGGATTGATTTACACGAAATGTTTCTGGTTGACACACAGAATTTTGGAGATGATCTTTTTGTCGTTTCCTATGAGCAAATAACCAAGGAATTGAGATTATATACAGAAAGAATTGCCAAGTGGATCGGATTACCTCGGCGTTCCGCCCCTCTCAACTACACGGATCGACCCAATAAACCGGGCAAGGGGATTAGGAACGTCGTGGCGGGTCGAATTAAAAGTGGTCCAGAAGGCTTTTGGAGATGTCGAAAGCGTCGTTGATAGAAACGAGATCGAAATTATCAAAGAGCGGACGGGAGAAACTTACGCCAAACTTCAGAAACTGGGCGAAATGACTGCCAACCGCCCTCCCTTTTGATTGTGGACAGGGCCGCTTAATGTTTTCAAAATCAAAACTTGATAAATGGTTGCGAGTTTCCGTTCGCCGGCGCAGACTGGATGCAGACCTTTCGATGCTTCGTTCCTGCATGAAAGGAAATGTGCTCGAAATCGGCGCGGGCAGGCTGGGGAGGCGGGGGGATTTCTCCCCCCCTGTATCGGAAGCTAAACGATGGGTATACATCGATATTAGGCACGAGGTAAAACCCGACATTCAAGCAAACATCGAATTTTTGCCTTGCAGGCCAGGTAATTTCGACACGGTAATGTGCCTTGAGGTGCTGGAATATGTGTCCAATCCTAGCGCGGCCCTTTCCCAAATAAGACAAGTTCTGAAGGTTGGAGGTCAGCTAATCCTTGGCGTGCCTTTTTTGCACAGAATGGATTCGTCAGGGGACTTATGGCGATTTACGGAAGCCGGACTGCGTAGGTTACTCTGGCCAGAGTTTAGAATTCAGGAACTGTATAGTCAGGGGTCGGCCCTTGGGGTGGTAGTCAATATCTTGAAATATGCTGTCTCCTCTCAAGGTTCTTTCACAAGACGCATGGTCGTGGGTTTTTTTCTGCGCCCTCTTTTTTCTTTTCTGCTTTGGTGGGACGACCGACTTGCCGGCAGATTCCAGTATTGAAGACATTTACAACTGGCTATTTATTGCTTGCCGAAGCCGTATCCAAAACATGACCAAAATAGAGCCGATTACGCTGGTTGTGGGTGCCAGGCCGAACTTCGTTAAAGCAGCTCCTTTATGGAGAAAACTAGAAACAGAAGTCAGCGGTACGCCTCATTCATACGGGTCAACATTTCGACAAGAATATGTCTGAGGTTTTTTTTGATCAATTGGGTTTGCCTGTGCCAGATGCCTCCCTGGGAGTACATGCTGGTAACCCTGCCAATCAAATTGCCAAAATAATGCGATTGTTGGCGAAGCAATTTGCAGAAAACCCGACACAGATGGTGGTAGTGTTCGGGGATGTAAATTCCACGCTTGCAGCTGCGATTACAGCCAACAAAATGGAAATTCCACTGGCGCACGTGGAGGCGGGTCTACGCAGCTTTGATCGTCGGATGCCTGAGGAACACAATCGGATTGTTACAGACATGCTGGCCGACCTACTTTTTACCCCTTCAGCAGATGCGGATAAGAATTTGTTGAACGAGGGCGTTGCCAAATCCCGCATTTATCGCGTCGGCAATATTATGGTCGATAGCCTCGTGACTTTTAAGCCAAAGGCTGAAGGACTGGAAACATATCTTAAGTGGGGCGCCGACCAGGGAGCATTATGCTCTTGTCACATTACATCGCCCATCGAACGTTGATGGCGCAGAGGGACTTGGAGAAATCCTCGCCGCCCTACAGGAAATAAGTACAGGCATGCCCGTCCTTTTCCCAATCCACCCCAGGACCAGAAAGCGTCTGACCGAATTTGGGTTTGGCAACGGGAAGTTGCAAAGCAAGATTACATTTGTGGATCCGTTAAGTTATCTAGACTTCCTGAATTTGATGATGCACGCCCGCGTGGTGCTTACGGATTCTGGCGGAATTCAGGAGGAAACTACAGTGCTTGGCATTCCTTGCCTGACCTTAAGGGAGAATACCGAGAGGCCCATCACAATAAGTGAGGGCACAAATCGTATAGCTGGCACGACGCGTGCCAGCATTTTGGAAAGTTTTAAAGACATCATGCGCGGGAGACCCTCGGGCCGGATTCCGGAGTTGTGGGACGGTAAGACGGCAGAACGCATTGCCGAAAGTGATTTTGGAACACAAGGGCACTCAAGGCCCCGGTGGGTAAGAATGCGGATAGGCTTTTATCTTGGGCGTGAAACCTACTTGAAGACCCTGGGCTGCCTGATACAGGAAAGCATCAGCATGGGCCACGATGTGGTTGTTTATTATGAGCAACCGGAGAAGGACCTGAGGGATAAGTCTTATCAAATTGTCAATCCGGCGCATCTTTCAGTATTCAAGACCGGCGCAAAGAAAATCATTAAGGTGACAAATTTTGCGCAAGTGTTATCAGGCTCGCGGCTTGACATCTTGGTGGTTCATGAGGGATTCCACACATTAAATGACCATTTGGAAGATGTTGCTCAGTTGCGAAGAACTGGGACCAAGGTGATCTCGATAATGCACTTTTTTGAAACCACACAGCAGCCCCTTAGTGCTTTGGACGCATTCGATATTACGATATATCCAAGTAAGTTTGGCCGTGATCTTCATTTTGAACTTCAATGTAAACCGATAGATCGGGAAAAGGAAAAGATTGCGCGCAGACGCCAATATTCGGTGGCAGGGGAGCCGATGTTTGATCAGATCGCAATGACTGACAGAAAGAGGGCCAGAAAGGAATTAAACATGGACCCTAATGTTCCTACCGTCCTTTTTGTTGCTCCAGTCATCTCCCCTATTACACCGTGGCGCTTTACCGTTTGGGGAAAGGAAGGTCGACTGGGCAGAACGAGAGATGCCTTAAAACAGGGCAAAGTTGGTTATTTGTGGGAGATCTGGACGGGAGATAATTTTAAGGCCGTGGCTCAGGCTATTCGGGATTTTTGTGATCGCAACGGCGCAAGATTAATTGTGAAATCTCGCGGTAAACAGGCAAGCCCCATGTATCTCAAGCGCATCGCTGACGTGTTCATAGACGGATTTGATGATGTTTATTTCCCGGTATTTACTGGTTACAAATTAATGGCTGCATCAGACCTATGTATCACGGTGAACAGCATGGCTGCCACAGAAGCCGTGGCTTTGGGGATTCCCTGTATCAATATCTATGTTCCCCACCTGGACTTCGTGGAACCATTGAAGGCGTTCGCGGAAGAAATACCACAATATATTGCAAGCAGGGGTCCCTTATTCATTGATGAATTATGAGGGGTGTATTACCAAGGTGGATCGGCGCAAATTTGTGGCCTGGATAGGCAAAAAAAAACTGACCGATTTTCGTGTCAACCTGAGGGCACAGCGGGAATATATTCGAACCTTTTTGGGAATTAATAAAGAGAAAGCAAGTGCGAGGATTTTGGAAATATTGTTAAGATCCGAAGTCGTTGCCCAAAATCAATAGCCATGCGTATTTGTGTCCCTATTGAGATCTTGCCGCACGGTGGGGGCTTCTATTTTTTAGATAATTTTATTAAGTTCCTGGAAGAAGCAGGTTGTCAACTATTGCGCGATGTAGATGCTGAATATGAAGTGCTCTTTACCAATCACTGGATGACGCCTTATAGCCAAATTATGCGGGGCATCCGGCGAAATCCTAACGTGCGTATCGTACAGCGCATCGACGGGGCTGCCCAGAATTATGGGCGCGATGCTGAAGCGGACAAACGCCAAGCTAGAGTAAACCGGTTAGCCGATTTGACCATCTTTCAAAGCCATTATGCCCGCTATAGCACGCGTCAGAAGTTCTCCGTGATAAAGAATGACGGTCCCGTCATCTATAACCCCGTGGACCTTGAAACTTTCAGCCTCGAAGGGGAGCGCCTTAAGTTCAAGCGGAAATATCAAATTTCTTGCGTTACCTGGAGCACCAACCCCTTTAAAGGTGCGGCTCAAATATATGCAGTCGCGCAGACGCGGAAAGATCTAGATTTCATTCTGTGTGGCAGCTTTCAGGATGCACCTAACCTGCCAAATGTCCACAAAATGGGGGTATTAAACCGAGTGGATCTGGCGACAGCCCTGCGGTCTAGCCAAGTCTTACTTACCTTTTCCAAAAATGAGGCTTGCCCCAATCATGTTATTGAAGCCTTAGCTTGCGGACTACCCGTTTTGTATGAAGACAGCGGGGCTATGCGAGAGGTAATTGGGAACTGCGGCTATGCTATTACCCTTAAAACCTTTTCTACCCAGTTGGGAAGGGCGATTAAAGGCCTGCGGAGGTTGTCCCAGCAGGCCCGCGAGAGGGCCATGCAACATTTTTCTCCAGAAGAGACCTTAGGTCGATATGTTGAGGAGATAATAAAAGCTACTGAACGGCCGACCCGTGTGCCGAGGTTTTGGCGTAGCTCCCTTGCATGGGGCCAGCTTGTTGGCCAAAAGATAGGTTTACCTTGATTGCAAACGCGCTATATAAGATGCGAAATCGCCTTGGCCTGCAAAAGAGAACGGGTCTCTACTTTGTTACGCCGAAAGTGAATTGGGTGTTGGATTGGGTGGCATATTATGTGACCCAGGGAGTCAATAATCAATTCGGTTTGGAGACGCATGTCGTTAATTCAGTTTCGGGTTTATATGGTCAGATAATCCATCACGGCTCACTGTGGGAATTGGCAGGGAATGTGTCGTCTACACGCAGTGACCAGAATTTTATAGTTGGCACGGTCTTTCACGGCGACAAGAACGACATGCAGTTTAGCGAGGCTTTATCCACCGTTTTGTCCAACCACGAAAAGCTAACAAAACTTCATACGGCAAGTCGAATAATGGAAGAACGCTTGCTGAGCTGGGGAATTCCAGAAAACAAATTGGTGCGCATCCCATTGGGAGTTGACCTTCAGCAGTTCGGCCCTGGCAGTCAAGAGATGAAGCTTCGAAAACGAAGCGAATTAGGCATTCCCGAAAACGCTTTTGTAATTGGTTCCTTTCAGAAAGATGGCGTGGGTATGAAAGAGGGAAATGAGCCTAAACTGATCAAGGGGCCGGATGTGCTTTTGCGAGTTGTGGAGGAGGTCAACAGAATCCACCCAGTATTCCTCCTGCTCAGTGGCCCGGCGCGAGGCGACGTTAAGACTGGCCTGGAGCGGATGAAGATTCCCTATCATCATATCCAGTATGATGATTTTCTCGAAGTTCCATCTTTGTATCACGCGCTGGATGCTTATTTAGTGCCCTCAAGGGAGGAAGGTGGTCCCCAGGGAGTACTGGAAGCGTTAGCAAGCGGTGTCCCGCTCGTGTCTACCAGGGTAGGTCTGGCTCCAGATGTTGTGACTAATGGCAAAAACGGATTACTGGCCGATAGCGAAGATATCGATGCTTTGGCTTCAAACTTGATCCGAGTTAATTGAGCATCAGGAACTGGGGCAGCGGTTATCCAGACAGGGACTGAAAGATGTCGTCGAATACGACTGGCCCATAATTGCTGCGCGGTATTACCACGAAATCTATAAACCCATTTTGGATGACCTTGGCAAATCAAAAAGCTAGAGATTTGGTTCTATTCTTTACCCAAGGCGTTTCATTGGGCACTTGGCATGAAGGGGGCATGCTGGCTCGGGAAATCGCCATATATCAGCAGCTATCGCGGCGAGGGCTCACGATTGGTTTTGTAACCTATGGAGACAAAAGGGACAAGGAATATTCGGAAGTAATCCCTGAAATAGCAGTTATTTTCAACAAATGGGACCTTCCCGCCAGGTTTTTTGAGTGGGGCCTCAAAAACTTCCCGCCCAACGGCAGAATTTTCAAGAGCAATCAAGTGGCAGGAGCAGATATTGCGCTGGCGGCGGCCCGGCGATCGGGCGCCAAATTTATCGCCCGTTGCGGATATTTGCTTTCTGACTTTGAAGAGCGAAAATACGGTCATGGTTCCAGGCAGGCTCAAGAAGCAACCGCGTCGAAAAGCGGGTGTTTGGCCAGGCCGACCGTGTCGAGGTGACTACCGAAGCGATGGCGGCCACTGTCCAGGAGCAGTATGGCGTAGCAAAGGACGTAATCCGAGTGATTCCAAACTATGTGGAAACAGAAAGGTTTAAGCCGCAGTCCCATGCATTGGGGGAAAGATTCCGGATTGGTTTTGTTGGGCGGCTGGATACACAGAAAAACTTGGGCGAACTCCTGAGAGCGGTGACTGGCTTGGATGCAGAATTGATATTGGTAGGTGACGGCCCTCAGAGAGCCGCGCTTGAAGCTACGGCGGCCGCTGGCAGGATTAGCGCGCAATTTCTAGGAAGAGTGGATAACGCTGAACTTCCAAGTTTGCTTAATTCGTGGGACTTATTTATATTGCCATCCCTATATGAAGGCCATCCCAAATCCTTATTAGAAGCCATGGCGTGCGGCCTTGCGGTGATAGGGACCAATGTGCCTGGAATTGCCGAGATCATTGTTGATGGGAAGAATGGGTTGCTTTGCGAGACCGATGCCGAGAGCATCCGGGCGGCTATCCAGCGGGCTATGTCGGACGAGAGATTACGCGTTCGAATGGGGGGCAGGCGCGCAAATTCGTGGATGAGCATTTTTCACTCGGCCGTATCGTTGATTTGGAATTGGCTCTCTTGGCGGAGCTGTCTTGAATAAATCACCCCAAATCACCGTTCTTATGGCTGTGCACAACGGCGAAAGTTTTGTTGCCGAGGCTATTGAAAGCATCCTGCAGCAAAGCTTCGGAGATTTCGAATTTTTGATAGTGGATGACGCATCAACCGATGCCAGCCGTGATGTCATCGCGGGATTTTCGGACGCACGAATATCGTTGCTTTCGAATACTCAACAGCAGGGGCTTTCGCGCTCACTGAATCGGGGATTCGATATCGCCAAAGGGAAATATATAGCCCGCATGGATCACGATGATATTAGCCAACATCTTAGGCTGGAAAAGCAACTTGAATTTCTAGAGAGCCACCAGGATGTTGATGTTCTTGGAACCTGGGCGAGAACCTTGGGCGGAAAAAAGGAGCAAATCTGGCGCTATCCAACTGGGGATGAGGATATTCGCTGCGAATTGATCTTCAACCCGGTATTAGTACATGGGTCCGTAATGCTGCGCAAGTCTACCTTTGACAAGTTCAAGTTACGTTATGACCCAAAGATCAGCAGGGCGCAGGATTATGAATTGTGGACCCGGGCGGCCGCAAAAGTCAGATTTGCCAACCTCCCCTCGGTATTACTCGAGTATCGAATTCACGATGATCAGGTCGGCAAACAACATGGCGGGGAGCAACAGAAGGTTGCAGCTATTGTGCGCGCCAAACAACTGAAAAGCCTCGGATTAACACCCTCCCGTAAAGAGCTTGAACTTCATAATCGAATAAGTCGCTGGGATTTTCCTAAAGTAAATGCCGAATTACAGGCACTTAAGGACTGGTTTTTGAAGTTAAGCGCCGCAAACCTTGCCACAAGCGCCTATCCACGCACCGCCCTTGAGAGAGCCTTGGAAAAAAGGTGGTGGGCTGCCTGTAGAGCAAATGTGGATATGGGTTTAGCGGCCTGGCGGGTATATACCAGTTTCCCCATGAGGGGTTCCAGCAGGAAAGGGTTCGAAAGGGTTGAATTCATTGCAAAGGCATCTTTGAGGCAACTGTTTGGAGGGCGCCCTGGCGAGCGTTAAGGTGGCTGTAGTGGCATATTCAGCCCCGCCACACGGCGCTGGAGGAGTCGCCAGCGCTCATTTCAATTTGTTTCGCTCTCTACAGCGGGCAGGCGTGAGTGCGCGCATGTTTACTTTTGGGGAACCGGGTATTAAGGATGAAGAAGATGTTGTTCGCAGAGGTACGCCACACTGGCTTTCCGCATGGATACTGAAATTATGTAGCTTGTTTTTCGCAGTAACTCAACCGGGCAGTAAGGCATACCAGACTGCCGATATTCTGAAATCACTTGTGGGTGCACATCGGATGAACCGTGAAATAAATAAGTTCGCGCCTGATGTGATAATCCTGTCTGACCATGGCGCCCCAGGTCTGATGCTGAAACCGAATGGGGCCAAAGTTATCCTGGTATCCCACCATAACCCCGCCCGCTTTGTGGCGTTGGAGGGCCTGAATTATTCCGAACTGGATACCTCTATTGCCCTTAAATTGGAGCAACGTGTCTTAGCAAAAGTGGATGCTGTGGTTTGTCCTTCCCACTATATGCAGACGTGGTTCAAACGCACTTATGAATTCTTGGGCCTGGTCAAAGTGATCCCAAATATCCTCGACGGAGAATTGGTTGATGGTATAGAGGCGATAGATATTCGCGCAGAGTTCAATCTTGAACAGGACGCGATGGTTGTATTTATGCCCTCGGCAGGCAATCAGCTAAAGGGGTCGCAATATGTAATCGATATAGTTCAGCGACTTGCAGAAAAAGTGAAGCCTACTATTGGGTTCTATATCCCAGGGGACATAGCACCGGGGTTGGCCCGCGAACTAGCTTCGCTGCCGGATCGAGCCAGGATTTGTTTGACCGGTCAAATCCCTTATGAAGAACATGTTGGCAATGTTAAGTCTTGCTCTTTTGGGATATCTCCATCGTTAATCGAGAACTATAGTATGGCGTTGTTGGAAGCCGTTCACTGCGGCATACCCATGCTTGCGTTCGCGACGGGTGGGAATGGCGATATTATCCGGGATGGTGAAAATGGCTTCCTGGTGCCCGGGGGCGATGTTAGCGCCATGACTAAGAAGGCTCTCGAATTACTCGATCCCCACGCACTGAAGTCACTAAAGAGAAAAACAACGGCTTATAGCAGGATAAACCTTGATAGCAAAAGAGCCTTAAACGCCTATTTGGAAATGATAAATAACCTATGCCAAAGATAAGTTTTGGCATCATCGTCCTTAATGGGCAGCCCTTCCTGGAATATAACCTTCGGGCGTTGTACCCGTTTGCCCATGAGATCATCGTAGTGGAAGGAGCGGTGAGAGCCGCTTCCTCGCTAGCGACCTCAGATGGACATTCGGTAGATGGCACATTACAGATGCTGGCAGATTTCAAAAGGAACTATGACCCGGGAGACAAGCTCCGAATTGTTACGGCTGGAGACGAAGGGTATCGAGACGGATTTTGGCCTGAGAAAGATGAGATGTCCCAGGCTTATGCTACGAGAGTAACCGGTGATTGGCTGTGGCAAGTAGACAGTGACGAGTTTTATCATGAAAAGGATATGGAGGCCTTGACGAGGCAATTAGATCAAAGCCCAGAAGTGACCGCTGTTTCCTTTCCTTATTTGGAGTTTTTTGGAAGTTTTAATAGCGTCATTACTGGCCAATGGCACTTATATCAGCATAGTTTATTCCATCGATTGTTTCGCTGGGAGAAAGGATATAAGTATAAAAGCCATAGGCCCCCTACTGTGGTGGATGAACATGGAGTTGACTTGCGAAGGAAGCACTGGATTTCATCGCCGCGGAACGCAAACAATTCAATTAATCTCTTCCACTATTCTTACGTATTTCCAAAACAAGCTGAACAAAAGGTGGGTTATTACTCCAACGTTGATTGGACGCCCGCCTTTAGGGAAAACAAAAAATGGTTCGACGAAAGCTATTTAGGATTGAAGTGGCCTATGTTCTTAGGCGAAAAGGGGTGGCCCATTTTGCAGTGGCTGGAACGTTATCAGGGCGAACATCCAGAAGCTATTGTTGCTCTGCAAGGCGACTTGGCTTCGGGGAAGATGCAAGAATCCATTCGGCCAGCCGGTGATATCGACACTTTATTAGGCTCTCCGCTCTATAAGATGGAGAAGACGACCGCTCGCTTGTTCCTGGCTTGGTATTGGCCTTTGCGAGGTGCTTGGAAAAAAATTCGTAGGTACTTATTAGCGAGATCCAGATAAAAGCGGATGCTATTGTCTGGGATTGATTAAATATAGCCAAGCGCCATGCCTTTCATACACCATATCAATTGACATGCCAGTCCCATTTTCGGCCAATGTCAACATAGCGGCTATTTCTTGGGGTTTTAGGTTAGATACAACCATCCAATCATTATGATCGTCCGATTCTAAAGAAGCACCTATAAGGTTGGATTTTCCGTGGTCGAAATAAATCATCTCAACAGAATGGGGGCCAGTCATATATATGGAGTTACATTTTGGCCAGTAATAATCAAACGTAAAATGGGAACTTAGATTGACGAATACCTGATCGTCAGGACCTAGGGAATCGCAAAGGAACTCAACCACAGGTCCCATCTCCTGTTCCGATGGTTGATGTAGCTTGCCCCACAAATCTCTTACAAGGAAAAAAACAAACAAAGTAAGTGCCGCCCAAAAAATTGCCTTGTTTGTTTTTTGGGCAAGTATGGAAAATCCCATGCCAGACAAGGCATATATTCCTAGTAAGAGATAAATATTATTTCTGTGTGCGCCGATATAGGGGTAAAAGCTGAATTAACCCCGTAGTTATTGTTATGGCCAATGGCAGTAAGGCAATCAAGAAAAAAGTTGCATTTCTTTTTTTGTTGTGAATAAATCCGAAGTAAATTGCAATAAAGAGAGTAAGAACTAATATCAGAAGAGCCAATCGTTCGAGGCTCCCAATAGAAGGTCCCAAGTGTTCTCTACCGATATATGATAAAGAGACCCCAACGTTCCCGTCCAATAATAGCCAAAATCGGTATAACCTTGTAAGCCCCAGCCAGCCCGGGATGAGAATCCCAAAAGCCAAAACGCCACTCCAGCAACACTAATAGCAACAGCGTAGGTGGAAAATCCAATGAAAAGCTGTTTATCAATATTTCGCCTGGTACGATAAAGCATCCCAAGATATGTCAACCCGAGGGTCAAAATCATCCAAGCCATTGAGATATGAGTGAAGAGTCCAAGAAAAGAGAAGATAAAGAAGGCAATTAAATTAGTGACATGTTTGGTTTCCAAGTATTTCACAAAGAAATACATCATTGAAATAACAAAAAAAAGGAAGAGGGTGTGCTCTCGCACCGTTTGAGCAACGACAATTAGGAAAGGTGAAACGGCGTACAGCCCTGTAGCTATAAGTGCTCCACTTTTATCAAGAAACCTTTTGAGAAATAAATAAAATATAGGGATAGAAATTACCCCAGGAATGGCAGACAGCAACCGAAGGCCAAACTCGGTTTGGTTGAGGACTACAATCTTGCTAAGTAAGTTAAAAATCAATGTTAAGGTCGATTACGTTATCAAAATGCCCACCGCTAGCAAGGGTTACGGCTCTTTTCCAATATTCCCCTTCATCCGCGTATAGGGATTTACCGCCGAGGGAATAAAAGCGCAAAAAGGTCCCCATCGTTATTATGCTTACAAGGAAAAACCAATCGGAATGAAGCTTGGCAAATGATATTAGCTTCTTTGCCCACATTTTCAGCATGCTCTACAAGTTTAGATTTTACTATAGCATATAAGAGGAAAGATGCGATGCCCATTGAAATAGTCGAATACAACGGAATCAAATATGCAGAGATCATCTGGGCCGATACCCAGGTAGAAAAGACAACATTTTTCTCTCCAGCCGAATCCTCCTTCCAGTTCGGGCTATTGGCTCACGAAGCCGGCTTCGTCGAAGCCCCTCATTATCACAACCCGATGACGCGCACGATTAGCGATCTGCAGCAAATGTTCGTGGTGCAACGCGGCGTTGTGATCATTGAACTTTATAGCGACGATGGCGAGAAGTTGCGCGAGATAGAAATGCATAGTGGAGACGCCATCGTGCTCATCCATGGGGTTCACACGGTTAGGGTCGTCGAGAATATGCAGTGCATCAGTGTCAAGCAGGGCCCTTACCTGGGGGAGGAAAAAGACAAAGTCTTCGTGGACGTTAATAAATGATCCCGGTCTTCGAACCTGTTATTAGCGAAGACGAGATCGCTTTGGTTGTGGATGCCTTGAGGCACGGCGAAGTGTCCGGCACGTTTGGGCACTATATAGAAGATTTTGAAAACGAGTTTGCTGCTTATGTGGGCTGCAAATATGGCGTGGCGGTAAATAGTGGAACGTCGGCCCTGCATCTGGCTGTAGCCGCGCTGGATGTGCAAAAGGGAGATGAGGTGTTGGTCAGCGCCAGCACCAATATCGCCACCGCGCTGGCCGCGCTGCACAATGGCGCCATCCCAGTGCCAGTAGACTCCGAGCCGATAACGTGGAATATCAATCTTGATTTGATCGAAGACTTGATCACCCCCAAGACTAAGGCTATCATCCCTGTACACCTATATGGCCATCCAGTGGATATGGATGGCCTGATGGAAATAGCAAACAAGCACAACTTGATTGTTATCGAAGACTGCGCCGAATCGCACGGCGCCACCGTGCGCGGCCGAATGACTGGCAGCTTTGGCCAAATGGCTTGTTTCAGCTTTTATGCTAATAAAGTCATCACCACGGGCGAGGGTGGAATGGTTACCACCAACGACAAGGACCTGGCTGAACGATTGCGGCTTCTCCGGAATTTGGCGTTCACAGAGCCACGCTTCAGGCACGAGCTGGCCGGATATAACTTCCGCATGCCAGGCTACGTGGCAGCATTGGGTCTGGCCCAATTCCGCAAAATTGACAAGATAATAGACGAAAAACGGCGCGTGGCGTCCAGTTATAGCAAAAAGCTAAAAGATATTGACGGTTTACAGCTCCCGGTGGAACTTGAGTGGGCTAAAAACGTGTATTGGATGTATGGTTTAGTGGTGCAACCCGAATTTGGGATCAGTCGCGACAAACTATCCGAAGCTCTTGCAGAGCGCGGCATTCAACGCGCACCTTCTTTTGCCCGATAAATCAGCAACCTGTACTCCAGAAGATGCACGGATTCCGCAAAGTCGCTTGCCCGGTCGCAACTCGCTCTGGGAAAACGGGCTTTACCTGCCATCCACCTGGGATCTTTGACGAAGAAAAACTTGCTCTCGTTGGCGATGCCGTTCGGCAGGCACCCAACTGGGAAAACTGACCAAATGGCCTCCTATATTGGCAAACATGCCGAGTATTACGATATTTTTTATCAGGACAAACCCTATGCCGAAGAGGCGGCTTTTGTCCACGAATATCTTCGGAAATATTCAACCGGCAAAGTGCATAGCCTGCTCGAGCTGGCATGCGGAACAGGGAGGCACGCCTTTGAGCTAGAAAAGCTTGGATACCAGATTGTGGCAACCGATTACTCTAAAGACTTGCTTGCTGTTGCCAATACAAAGGCTGTGTCCATTGGGTCATTAGTGGATTTTCGCTTTCAGGATATGCGCAGCCTGACCCTGGATGATGAGCCATTTGATGCGGTTTATTGTTTGTTGACTCGATCGGGTATGTACAGAGCAATGAAGCCATTCGTAAAGTATTTAATGGCGACTACACACACTTGAAGCCTGACGGCTTATTCCTGTTTGAATTCTGGCACACGGGCCGCGATGTTGCGAGGCTATGAGCCGAAGCGAGAACGGCACTGGAAGACAGCCGATGGAGAAATCATAAGGATTTCTTCAACCAAGTTGGATATTCCAAAGCAACTTGCTGAAGTGACTTACGACATCAAAGAAACAGGCTCTACTGGAATAGGTAATTTGAGCGAAACCCAACTGAACCGCTATTTTCTGGTTCAAGAGATGGCGGCCTTTTTGGAAGCTAGCCATTTCGCTCCGCTCGAGTTCTTGCCTGCCTACCAAAAGAGTGGGCCCATCGATGAAAACACCTGGCATATCCTCGCCATTGCTCAAAGGCAATCACCATGAAAGTTGCTGTTTACCTGGATAGTTATCGGCCTGAAGATGGCGGGGCTTTTACCATGCAAGGGGACCTTTTTGTTGCTGTGTGTGGGTTGGCTAAGGAAGCCCGGCATGAATTTGTCGTGGTGTCTGCGGCAAACAACGAGATCAAGGCAGAGGCCAACAGAGCGGGCTCGGCTTGGATGGCTTTCCAAGGGCCGGGAATCTTCGAGCGATTGTGCGCTCTGATTGTACGCCTGGTGCCCAGCTGGCGGCATCGAATGCGATGGAGAAACTCGTTCGAACGCAGATTCCACGCCGAGGGGGTTGATTTTGTGTGGTTTGTTGGACCGAAACCTTTGGATATGGACCTTCCGTACATGGCTATCGTACTGGACCTGCAACACCGCAAACAGCCATGGTTTCCAGAGGTGAATGAATATTCAGAATGGGCAACCCGGGAAAGATTGCAGGCTCCTTTTTTGCGAAGGGCGGCAGCCGTAATCGTGGGAACGCAAGTGGGTAAAGAAGAGGTCGTATCCTTTTTTCAAATCCCTCCTGGACGAATTTATCCTACAAGGTCCCTATTTGGAAAGGTTTATTAACAGTCTTGAAGAAGAAGATGAGGTTGCCCTTGAAGCTAAGGGCAACAGTTGTTTTTTCATGACCAGGTGTCCCCTTACGTCTCGCGTGTTGTTGTGATTGCCCCAGGGAAATTTGACGTAATTAGACGTTCAGTGAAGAAAACGGATAAGCATGATGCCCGCGCCATTGCCTTCTTTCTCAGTAAGGATCTGTTGCCAGAATCACGCATAAAGAAAACAGAGCATACGCAATTAGCTTCGTTGATCCAAACGCGAGAACAGTTTGTGAGGTTGCGCGTTTCTCTCATCAATAAAGTTCATGGTCTTTTTAACCGTCGTGGCATCAAGATCAAGAAAGAAGCTCTAACAACCCAAAAAGGATTTGAAAAAGCTGTGAAAGCTCATACATGGGATGGGCTGGAACGTATTGAAATTCACGTCATTACAGAACAACTTGAATCCCTCAGAAAAAGTCTTGCCAAACTTGAAAAAGAAATCACTTCTTTTGCGCAGACCCTCCCTGGCTTTAAAAATCTAATCAGCATTAAAGGCATAGGCGCGCTTTCAGCAGCTATCCTGCTTTCAACCATCGGAGACATCTCAGACTTCGCAAAGACAGGGAACCTAGCTGCTTACTTGGGTGTTGTTCCTCGTGTTTCTCAATCAAACGATCAGCACCTTGTGGGGCGCATTACCAAGAGAGGTTCTAAAATCGCTCAAAGACCCTCGTTCAATGTACGCTCATTGCCAAAAGGTACAGCCCCTATTTGCACAGTTTTTATCAGCACATCAAAGAAAAAAGAGGGGGTGGAAAAGCAATCATCGCAACCGCCAGAAAATTTCTTAATACCATCTTCTATACCCTCAAAAATGATTGGGTCTTTGAAGATTTTGCAGCGTTTAAACTTTTAACTAGACAATCATCATAGGAGATAACATGGTTGCAATATTACCTGCCCACTTAGGCAATAGCATTATTGGGGCAGAGGAAGAGAGAGCAATTCAAGAAGTTTTAAAAACCAAAAAGCTATTCCGTTATACCGATCATGAGAGCTATTCTAATAAAGTAGAGACTATGATTAAAGAGCTTCTAAAAACTCCTTTTGTATCTCTTGTCATCAATGGAACTGCTGCTTTGAAAGCTTCTTTATTAGCGTTAAAGCCAACCCCTGGAGATGAAGTCGTTGTTCCTGGGTTAACTTTTATAGCAACTGCCACTCAGTAATATCTGCTAACCTTATACCAAGAGTTCTAGATGTAGATGAGAGGGGTCATTTATGTCCTGAAACTTTAAATTCTTTTCTAAAACAAAACCCTAAAATAAGAGCAGTAATAGCAGTCCACTTAGATGGATCCACTGCAAACATAAAAGCTATTTCCGATATATGCAATAACTACCAAGTTACCCTAATAGAAGATGTAGCACAAAATCTTCTCAGTCACAAGACAAGGAAAATATTTAGGGACTTATGGTACTTTTGGATGCTTTAGCTTTCAGCAAAATAAGATAATTAGTTCAGGAGAAGGAGGGGCTATTATTTCGAACCAAGATACAGCATTTCAATACGCTCGTTCCTATGGCGATTTTGGAGCAGACCGTAATGAAGCAGGTTTTCCTATATGGCAGGAGGAAGCCTTTAACAGGGGAAAACTTTAAAGTTTCTGAGTTAATGAGTGCTGTCCTTTATGCTCAGTTGAATAAGATAAATTATATAAAAGAAACTTTAAACAAGCATTATAATGAAATTTGGCAATTACTAAAAGATGTTAAAGGTGTTTGGGCAAGGCATCATGAAGACATGCCTTCTAGTATCTGGCTTGAAAATAAAGAGTTTTTGAAAGAATTAGAGAAAAGGGATATTGCCTTTTCAAGATGGGTAAGATGGGATTTACAGGAGAATCCTATTATTAAGTATAAAAATACTATTTTTTCTAATAACTACCCATGGAATTTAAAGAAAAAGAGAAATGTAATGACGAATGTACAAATGCTCGTAGTATTTCTCTGAATCGAGTTTCTATACCTTTACCTTTAAATCCTAAAAGGTTTGAAAACTTATGGATGTCTTTAAAAGAAGATTTTTTGTTAATCGTTAATATTAAACAATATGATATTTTCTATGTATTCTGATTATAAATAAGGATAGATGTAATCGATGCAGAGCTTTTTCCCCCTTTATCCTAGGATTTTTTTTGTAAAAAGGATCGAACCTCTTATTGCTCTGCATTATAGGCCTAACGGGCACGTTTTAGGTACTAAAGTGCAATCTGTGAAGAACCAGTGTGACCATAGTGCGAAAAGTATACTTTCTGCACTCCAGTGAAAGGAATAGAGAAAATACTTATGATGATTTCAAAAATAGTGCAATAACTTTGGCAATAAACAACGTGCGTAAACATCTATGCCACTATTCTTTCTGCACTGCCTATGACACACATAATCGGATATGCTAGGGGGGGGCACGCAGAATCTCGACGCTCAGATCTACAATTTGAAAGGTGCGGGATGCATCAGGATTTTTGCCGATACTATCAGTGGTACGAAAACACGAGCGGAAGGTCTGGGATGAACTGATGTCTTAATATACGTAGTAGCGATGTTCTGGTGATAACGGAACTCAGCAGGATGTCCAGATCTCTATCACACCTGCTCGAAATTGTAAGGGATCTCAAGGTACGGCAGGTTGACCTCGAATTCTCTGAGAGAGAATATCGACACTTCCTTAGCGACAGGACGAGCTTTCCTCTCCATCATGGGAGCTGTGTCTCAGATGGAACTGGAAATTAAGTAAGAAAGGGCAGAAGCTGGACGCGTTGACGCAAAGGCCAGAGGCAAATCCGGTGGAAGGCCAGTATCGATCCAGACAAGCTCGAACAGGCACGCATCCTTTACCAGAACTCCGATAAGTCCGCCAGAGAGGTTTGATTCCTCTTCGGATTCTCAAAGTGAACCCTCTTCGAATACCTCAGAAAAATCCGACAAAGTCAGGATCCCCAAGGCTAGAAAATCACAGATTGCACTTCAGTACCTAAAACGTGCTATAACTATATGCCGCAGGTCGCCCGGTCCGCGGAGGGACGGCCCATCAGTTCCAAAGAAGTTGTGGTCATCATAAACCTGCAGAAAATTGGATCGGATGGGATCAGCAACGTCACCGTACGTGGCGTCGAGGAAGCTGCGCTTCAACTGAGGCCGCAGGTTCGCATTGTCGAGGGGCGAATGTTCAAATGGGGCGCGAGAGAAATTATCGCCGGCGCCGGGATCACGAATCGCTTCGTAGGCGCCCAGATTGGTCAACAGATCAAATTTGGCGGCGACTTATGGACGGTGGTCGGCATCTTCGACTCCGATGGCAGCGGCTTTGACTCCGAGGCTTGGGGTGACCTCAACCAGATTGCCGATGCTTTCAGACGATCGTCCTTCTCTACGGTCACATTTAGGCTCAATAACCCGGATGACCTGTCGGATCTCGTAACCGCCTTTGATGGCGATAACCGCTTGCAGTTTTTCGTGCCAAAGAGAGAGAAGAAATTTTTTGAGGAGCAATCAGAGATGATGGCTACGTTTATCCGGATTCTGGGTCTCTTCATCACAGTCATCTTCGGCACCGGCGCAACCATTGGCGCGATGATCACCATGTACGGAGCCGTTGCCAATCGAACGGTTGAAATGGGCACCCTCCGAGCGTTGGGCTTTTACCGGCGGAGCATTCTGATAGCGTTCTTAGGTGAATCGTTTGTTTTGTCCTTATCCGGAGGACTACTTGGCTTGGCGCTCGCCTCGCTGCTCCAGTTCTTTACGATTTCGACATTGAACTTCGGCTCTTTCTCCGAGCTGGCCTTTTCATTTGCTCTTTCCCCCTCCATCATCGCGACGTCACTGGGTTTTTCCTTGCTCATGGGACTCGTCGGTGGTTTTTTGCCAGCGGTCCGAGCTGCGCGCTTAAACATTATTCAAGCATTAAGGGCGGTGTAGGAGTTTATGGATAAGCGTGCACCCGATATCACTAGACGTCGCTGCCCTTGGGTCGATCTGACCAAACCGGACTATGTTGAATATCACGACAGAGAGTGGGGCGTCCCGGTGCATGACGATCGGAAGCTCTTCGAATTTCTAACCCTCGAGGGCGCTCAGGCGGGGTTGAGCTGGTACACAGTTTTGCGCAAGCGGGAAGCTTATCGAAAGGCATTTAGGCAGTTCGACCCGAAGCGGGTTGCCCGATACGAGAAGCGGGAACTGGTGTCCCTACTCAAGAATCCAGGCATTATCCGCAATCACCAAAAAATCGTCGCCGCTATCGGCAATGCCCAATGTTTCTTGAAAGTGCAGGCAGAGTTTGGGAGCTTCGACCGATACATCTGGCGCTTCGTCAACGGAAAGCCAATCGTTCATAAGCTAAGACGACTGACGGATTACCCCGCGACCAGCACTGAGTCGGATGCGCTGAGCGAGGACCTAAAGCAGCGCGGCTTCAAGTTCGTCGGCTCTACGATCTGCTATGCGCATATGCAAGCCACCGGGATGATCAACGATCATGTGGTCGATTGTTTTCGGCGACGTGAAATTGTCGATGGTCATCGCTAGACAAGCGATGCCACCAGAAGACAACTAGCGCAACATTGCTCACACGTCATTTCTACCTTCCACCCTTGCCCATCTTGTCTCTCTAAATCTTGATCACGCAAGATAAAATTCACCTTTTCTTGGCTGGGGTACGATACAAGATCGAACATCGCGAGCGACGATTCTGACGATGCTCTGACGAAACTGTCACCGCTTTTTTCACTCCTTATTTGTGACAATTTTTTTAACACTATAACCCGCAGGAAAGAGACGGCTTCCATAGACCATTCCAGTACTCATTGGTGGCACAATTTGTGCTCACCGTAAACGTGATCGAGAGACAAGACTGTCAAAGGTTGAAGTGGAAACATCAGAACGAAAGCTTTTGTAAGAAAAATAAACACAATGGAGTTTATATGATGTCGTTACAGTCGATACGTGGCCAACGAGGACAAGCTGTAGTTGAGCTGACTTTTTCGTTTCTTATTTTCATAACTATTTTCTTTGCGATCGTTGAGTTTTCACATCTCCTATATACAAAAGTAGCTCTGCAAAACGCGCTTCGGGAAGCCGGCAGATACATGGTTACGGGCCGGACGGGTCAAGACGTAAACGGCAACAATATTCCCCGAGATCAAATGGTTCATGACGTGTTCTGCGCCAATGTTTTTGCGGTTGGGATTCCGTGCCCCAACCTCGGTTCAAATTTCCAATTTACTTGCCTCGATGGCACTGGATGTCCGCCAGGAGGGGGCCCTGATCAAACCGTAATGGTTACGGTAACGCTTGCCAAGCCCGCCTTAATCCCTCTTTTTGACCGATTCTTTCCCACAGGCGGATTTCCATTTCAGCTTCACACTACGTGGAGAAATGAGCCTTATGCTTAAGTCTGGAGGTTTTATGATGACTACGGTGCCAACAAATACAATACTTCGTTCGAAAAAGGGTCAGTCTTTGATCGAATTGACCTTCATTACTCCACTAATGCTGCTCTTGGTCTTTGGAGTCGTCGAGGTCGGTTCTGTAATCAGTGCGTATCTTACTATAACTCATACAACCCGGGAGGGGGCCAATCTGACTTCTCGTGGAACAGCGCCTAACACGGCCCTCGATGCGATCATAGCCGCTGCTGCGCCCACGATTCAAAATAGCAACCAGGCACAGTGGAGAGTCATCTATTCGAGACTCCGCCAAAAGATAGGTACACCCTGCAATCCGTCTTGTACTTACATCGTGGATGACGATCCGCTAAACCCTATTCCCGGCCAAATTATTCGCGGCAATTTTAGTCAACCAAGTCAGCTCGGCAATATCGGTAATACCGTTACGATTCCGGGAGTTCAAGACGTAGGGCCAGCTCAAACGTTCCACGCCATCGAAGTCTATTACGACTATGGCCCAAACGTAATAACTTTCATAGGAAACAACATTAACCACACTTTCTATGAGCGAAGCATCTTTACAAATGTAAGCAATTAAAAGAGGAGCAATATTATGCGCAACTTAAATCAAAAAGGATCTGTTTTAATATTCTTCACACTGGCTTTCGCACTCCTCGGCACCTTCATTGGTTTGGCCGTCGATTTCGGCCGCGCTTATTTGGAGAAAGCCCGCATCTCACGCTTGGTGGACGGAGCCGCTTTGGCCGCCGCCAAGGCACTGAAAGGACAAGTGGGTTTTCAAGCTGAAGCCACCAAAGCGGCCTGCGACTCGATGGAAATGAACGGCGCTCCGGTGGTAATGTCCGGCCCCTCGAGCTGTGGCGCGACTACTGGGGCGCCTTTTACGGTTACCCTCCAATTCCTTCCTGTCGCGGTCGCCGGGGGTCCGCCGATACAGCATGTGCAGGTTACCGGCATCGAGCCGATGCCAACGACTTTCCTCAGGTTTCTTGGCTGGATGGTTCCCGGTTGCGGCCAGACAAACGGCTGCTCCCAAATTGATATCTCTGCGACCGCACAGGCTGCTCCGGAGAGACCGGTAGATCTGATGCTGGTGCTCGACAGATCGGGTTCTATGTCGGGAACCAAGATAACGGCTTTGAAAACCACCGTGAACGAGTTCTTGGATAATAACTTCACCGGAAACGATCGTATCGGCATGGTCAGTTTCGCTTGGCGCGGCTGCGGCAATGCGGCCGGCGACGACAACTTTGCCGCGAACATTTGCTCGCCCGATGTGCCGATGGCTTTTGCCGATAGCGGTTTTATCAACACTTTAAAGACCAAAGTGAACGCGCTCACTCCGAATAATGGCGCAACGAATACAATGGAAGCGCTAAGAACCGCGCGTGGCCCGATCGCTGCCGCCTTTATTGATCCTACTCGCGTGGCCACACGCAAGGTAGTGCTGCTGATCACGGACGGCAAACCAACCGCCATGAGACGGGATACGGATGCTCAATGTAAGCAAAACCCGAAGACCGGCGCCGTGGTGTCGGCATGGAATACCGGGAGCTTTCCGAACGGCTGTTTAATGGACGCAAATGATGCCAATGGAGGATATGCGACACGGTCAACTCTTAGCCACGGATCTCTGACTAATGCTAATGGCTCGAGTTTTTTCCTGAATACGATCTCCTGTTTTCGCGCTTTACACGATTGTGATCCGGGGGGAGTCACCTCCAACGGCGTTATGTATGAGGCTGATCTGATAAGAAATTGTGGCGCGAACAACGCCGCTTGTGCCGCCGCCGGAGAACACGATGTCCTGGTCTTTGCTATTGGCATCGGCCAGGACACAAGTGGCCTGAATCCCAATCAGAGATTCGACAAATACGCCAAGTGTATGCTTTTGCGTGCAGCCAACGGAACTGAGCTGTTGAACACCGGGAATAATTCCTTAGAGAGCATCAGCACAATTTGCACGCCTCCTCCGCCTACGTATTCCGACAACGATACCTACGCGGAACTGCGGAATTTTTGGCCCTGCGGGTCCGGCCCCTGTATTGATTCCACTCAGGAAAAGGGCAAAGTCTACTTTGTTGATCAAACCGGCAATGTCCAAGCCCAAATGCAGCAGGTATTCAAAGACATTGCAGCAACCCTGAAGCTCAGACTAACCCTCTAGAAACTAGCCAATACCACCCACCACGGCACGATGTTTACTCCCGTTTTGTGCCGTGGTGGGGCCGATTGAATCTTTCCGATCGAGCAACTTTCTCTTTCTCAATCCCTTGGAGTCGTCCGTCGAGGAAACGCCTCTTCGATTGGAAGTTTCTTTTCGATTTGGTAGTCTCCGCTGAGCAGAAAACACTCAGCGCGAAAACTGCCAATGAAATTCCTGCCAAAACTCTTTGAGAATAACCGGACTTGGGCCGAAAAAATCAAGCTCGAAGATCCCCAATACTTTGAGCGCCTCAGCCGGACACAGACACCTGAGTTTCTCTGGATCGGCTGCGCGGACAGCCGGGTGCCGGCCAACGAGATCGTCGGCCTCGGCCCTGGAGAACTTTTCGTCCACCGTAATATAGCTAATCTCGCGCCGCCTCTGGACGCCAATGTTCAGTCGGTCCTGCAATACGCCGTGGAGGCTCTGAAGGTAAAGCACATTATCGTTTGCGGCCATTATGGTTGCGGCGGTGTGCTTGCTGCCCTGCGGGAGTGGTCCGGACTACCGTTAGAGAATTGGCTCGCCCACGTCCGGGCGGTGTACCGCGAGCACAAGGACGAACTGGACGCTGCGCCCAACGAAGAGGTGCGCTGGCGACGACTATGTGAGTTTAACGTGATGGCCCAGGTGCACTCGGTGCGTCAAACCGAAGTTGTAAAGGTAGCATGGCGACAAGACCGGCCGGTGGTTGTGCATGGCTGGATCTACGACCTGCGTGAAGGGCTGCTGCGCGACCTGGATTTGAATTGACTCAGTCCGCCATCCAAAGCGGACTTGGATTCCGTTTTTGGCAACTATGACCGCGCGCTTGCCAACGCGACCGGGAACCGCCGGCGGTGGTGTCTTCATGACTCTGGAACATGAAACCGAATTCGTAAACGTCGTCGTGTGGGGAAGCGTGTTTCAGCGACATTCCGTCTTGGCCAAGACATTGAGTTTTTTAGGCATTACGGCACTCTGCAGGTTGAAGATAACGTCGTTCACTGGTTACGGAAAAAACTTTGGGAGCCAAAATTAGAAGTGAAACCTACGGGCGCGCCGAGTCGCGACTTTCATTGACGGCAGCGATGATCTCATTGCGAACCAGAAAATGAGACTTGCTTGGAGAAAATTTTGCTTGGCGTCCCCGACGGGATTTGAACCCGTGTTGCCGGCGTGAAAGGCCGATGTCCTGGGCCAGGCTAGACGACGGGGACGCAAATGGTGAGCCGTGCTGGATTCGAACCAGCGACCCTCTGCTTAAAAGGCAGATGCTCTACCGCCTGAGCTAACGGCTCGCTGGCGGATGCAAACCTATTCTACATAACGGGAATAGCCCGGCAAGTCAATGAAAGTCGAGCCGAGGAATTGCCTGCGTTTAACGACTATCGCTTCTGACGAATCCGCGGGCTTCTAGTTGCTTCGCACACGTCTCTACTGCGCCGGAGAGTGCCGAAACATCCCTCGACGATGATTCTTTCGCGGAACAGGTACGCTGAACCCCCGTTTTGGGGTTGTACAGACTGATACTTAACGGAGAATCGGCCGCAACACAGCCCGAAATTAAAACCGCCGAAACCATGACGGGAAAAACAATGTGACGCTGGGGAAAGCTGTTACGAATCATTCTGATCAAAGGCGAAGATTTGACCGGTCTTTACGAAGGATGATAACAAATAAGCAAAGATTTTTGAATATATAATAAGATAGCTTGAGCTTCCTGCCTGGACGCGAGGAAGATCTATTTTGGGTTTTGCTTTCGGATGATAGATTGATCACCGATTTACACACTGCCACCCCCCAACGATTGAGGCTTACGTAGAGCTTTCCATTGCAGTAAAAATCAAGAGTGGTGATGCCATTAAGCGAGCCGCTAATAAGCCAACCCTAAACCGGCCAAGGATCCGGAGGTTCGAGCCCTCACTCCTTTCTCCACTCCCCAAGCTAGCCCGGTAAACTCTTTATATCTCGAACTCTTCTCTGGTTCTTCGCCCAGGCTGCCGAATTTTCATAGTTTCGAGTCTGTCCGCGAGCTTATGCCAAAATTTCTCAGAGGCTAACCTTATCGCAGAAGTTCATCGTCCTGGCCGACAATATGAAATCCGCCATCAAGATGGCGTGGGAGCATGGAGGGTCTGACTTTCAATCGCGGTTCGACGAATCCACGTGGCAAGCGCAGGAGACGAAAGAGGGGGCGCTGCGCGTTCTGTGATAATCAATTCAATGAGCAGGCGGACTAACCTGTAAAGCTAGACTGGGGCATTGTCTTGCCCTCGGGTAAGTAGTTGAAGGTAGTAGATGAGCTATGAGGGGGGCAGGTTCCCGTTAGAGAGAGATCAGTTAATGGCCGGAATATGGGCGACATCCCCACACACAAAAACTACCTGGCCGGCGTTGACTACATGCTGCTGGATTGTTCCATTCGGTTCCGACAAAGTAAGTAACTGCGGTCCCGGTGTGTTGGCGGTATAACTAATACAACCACCTTCGCCTGGTGATGACCGTATCCAATTACTCGCGAAGCTTCGAACTTGAAATTCAATTCTTACAAATTTCTTGACAGTGAGGAGATTGAAAACCTGGGCCTCTACCGACGTAGACAAGACAAGCAAGAGAATAAGCACGAAGAATCCTTTTCTCATGGCTCCCCTCCCTTTACCCTGCTAGGACGACCCCGACAATCTACCGGATTTTAATTGAAGCGACCTGCCCGCTTAAAGTTTGCTGTCCCACGCGTGGGACAGCAAACAATATGCCACTATCGAAAGACTTCATTTCCTGAAGCTTTGCCATAGTTCTCCGTTGCGAAAATCCTACACTCACAACGTGAAATGTCAGAATACGACATACATTTTGGCGGACAAGCGACGGAGACGCTACGCGTTCTGTGAAGACAGACGCTCTAATTTAGCAATGCAGTTTTTCTAACTGGCGGTTTCCTTCTAGCTGGCTGGACCTGACAATGGAAGGATAGAAAATGAAAAAGTTAATTGCCATATTGCTTCTTGCTTTCGTTTCCGGATGCCTGGCAAGTTATCATCGTCGTTAGAAACCATATGAAAGCAGAGACAGCGGTTGCATCGTAGCGGATTCGTGTCTGCACCGTACCCGTGATTCGACTTTCAGGAGTCGGATTTTTGCCACTCTGCATAGAAACATCATAGAGACATCGCTCTCCAACACATTAAATCGAAACATTTTGTTTGTTGTCACGGGATACACAATCCTGTGACATACGCTTCCATCCGAACGATTCGATCTCTGCTCGACTGCTGAATGAAACTCTGGACGGGCTGCGGTGGTCACGATAAACAATCCTGGTCACACACGAAGAAGTATGATGTTCGAAATCGCCTCATTTTTGCTGCCTCAGCGCAGGGCCTGGGAGGTTGGTTCGACATTCATTAAGGTTCTGCCTCTTCAAGATAATGAAAAACTATCTCTACGCATTTAATTAATCGTTCGGCAACGCCGACAATACGCTGGCCTGCAAGGTTCGGAACAATTGTCTCATCCATCGCTATGTCAATGGCGATTTGCATTTCAGTATCCGCTTCCGTATCAGCAACTCCGATAGGGAACCAACTCGCGAGGACGGTGCCGTCCTTCAATGTCCCAGGAAGGGTTTGAGTGATACCCTTTGTGGAGTTGAGCGTAACGTCACGGGTAAACAAAATGTAGCTTGCGGACGCCTGGATCCGACAAAGGTGGATCGAGCGGTGCTTGTCTATTATCGAAAGCTGATGCAACCACCACAGGACAGACTCTGTGGTGCCTTCTTTCCTTAGATTATATGGCTGCAATTTCTCGATGATACTTCTTGTATTCTCACGAAGCCCACGAATCTTTCTAGGCGCATACTGTCGAAATTTGTCCCGACCATCAAAAACCGGAAACTCAGAACCGTTGACGGGTTCGCCGTAATGCCGAAGCGTCAGTTCATAAACAGCGTGATCGAGACTGGAACGCAAGTTATGAACGAGATCGCCGAGAATATAAGGGAGTGTCGACGGAATGGACTGCGTTGGATGGAAGACCACCATCTTCTGGTTAGTGTCTGTGTTCCCCTCATGCCGAATTTCATAGGGTTTACTTTCAATAAATCTTCTGACCTCGGATTCCATAGTATTCAAATGATGTCTGGCCCGGTTGATTTTGCCGAGGACGCTATCGGAGAAAATTTGCGAATTCATTAAATCCGCACGCGATCTGTAAGGTCGAACTATTGGGTGAACTGTTTATGCCGTGTCATCACGGCAGCCTTTCCTATACAGCTCTAGTATCCATACGACGGCAGAATGACTTGTAATATTCATCTTCTGAAAAAGTGCTGTCAAGCACTTCTTGTCGGATAGGTATTACCATCTTTGGCGGCTATCCATTATTGGCCCGCCGGTCTATCTCGTTCGCAGACTGCTGCCAAGTTCCTTGGCCTTACTTTGAAAAAGCGGCTGTTCATACAGACATTTTAGAGACATTGGCGCGTTGCGAGGGGAGGGGAGACGTGCTAACTACTTGAAAAAACAGTGTGCCCCCGTAGCTCAGTAGGATAGAGCACAGGATTCCTAATCCTGGGGCCGTGAGTTCGAATCTCGCCGGGGGCATTTCCTAAATCAATCGCTTGCATCTTAAACTCGAAGTCCACTTTAACTATACACGATGCCTTTAATTTATGCGCATCACGAATCGGTTCAGAGTGTCCGTTACCCCCGAACGATTAGGCATACACCAGCAGAATATGCGCAATTACTTATGACGCTATGTATAAGAAACCGCCGAAGTGTCCTCAAGGTGGTCAAGTCGGTCGCTAACAGACTTTTGACCGCTGAAAATCGCCGCCGCGAACGTCGACGCCGAGTCCGTCTGCATTTTCGGGATGAAATAAGTGTAGACGGTGAGCGTGATGGAGCCAGCGGCGTTAGACTGCAGCCGCCCGGAGGAAGTTTTGTTTCAGGAATCTCCTCCACTGGTCATTCGCGCCTTCGGGCGCACGGCCGCAATCCGACATCGCATCGTTGGTTTGAAATAAAACAGGCCGCTAACTGAGACTGCCTCGTGAATCGGGGAAACGTGATCGCTATTCCGACGGGGCTTCCCGACTCAGAGTGTTGAAGCACATATGAAATGCGAGAAATTATCAGCGAGCGAACGAAGGAGGGGCGCTGATCGCTGTGGCTCTACTGGAACGTGATCATATCCGCACGGCTCAAGGTTGAGGCTTTCTCTTTCAGCGGCTCGTTCATGGCGTTCGCGCTATTCTGATTCAATATTTGGAATTGGCCGATGGCCACTTCGTAGTCCGTGGCGGCTAAGCTGGCATCTGTGGGTACAACGACGGTGTAACCCCGCAGTGTTGCTCCAACTGACGTATAGACCACGGAGCCGCTGACCTTCCAGCCAGTAAGAATCACCGTGGTAATCCCCTTGGCCTTCAGCGTCTGGTCGAGGTCTGTGTTGTAGAATCTGTCCTGACCATATGACGTAATGATCGGGTCGCCCGGAGCGGGAGCAACCTCTGGCAACCATTTTGAGATGTTCGGGGCCCGCGTAGAGTACAGGACAAACACTCCAGCCTTTCTTGCCTGCGCCAGCAGCGAGGCGATGGCGGGCACCATTACTTCAGTGCATTTTGGCTGGTTTTTGCAAATGGGTTCGACCACATCGAACACCAACAACGCCGTTGGCGCGGGTTTGAGAACAACTCGGACCGGGTCTGGAAGGGCCGGCATTTGCAGTGTCAGCATCGGCCTGCCGCTCCACCGTAGACCGTGAGTACGAGGCCGCTAGTTAGGAGGACGGTACGAATCAGCGTCATGTTCGATTCTCCGGGTGCGGGTTTCATGACGGTAGCAATATCGCCGAACCGGCAACGTGTCAATCACATTTGTGTTTAGTGGAAATCGCAGTTTTGAGGGGTTTGCTCATAAAGCCGAGTCGCACGTTCAAAGAAATGTTATCTCACACCACAGCGCCGGTCCACATCAGGCCGTGCAGGCCTACTAAGGGACAATCCAGCGACAGATATTTCTCTGCTAAAAGTTAGAACGGGTGAGTCCGTGCATTATCTCAGTATGAGTGTGGTCGTCTTTTACGAATTGTGGAAATGAATCCGAGCCCGTTTAGAAAGGTCCAGGGATCGGGTGTCGCGGTGCTGCTTGCTCTTAGAGTGATGGTCGAGGCGCAGCAGCCGAAGAAAGTTCCACGGAATAGGGTTCTTGAGAGAGCGATCGTGATTTCCGAATCGACTGGGCCGGGGTGTTGCAGCGGCTTGACACCGCCAAGGGGAATCTTTTAGAAGGAAAAACAACGGAGGTACCGTCGAAATGGGAACTATCGAGGGGTCGCGACTGATTCTCGCCGGGTTGAAAGAGGCGCGGATCAATCTGGTGGCAAGCGTTCCTGACATCAACATGTTGCAACTCATCAATCTTCTCCATGAAGATAAGGAAATCACTCATGTCCCGGTGGGTCGCGAAGAGGAGGGGATCGGCGTTTGCACCGGCGCGCATTTAGCCGGAAAACAAGCGGCGATGTTAATGCAGAACGGCGGCTTGCTGAACAGTTGCAACGGCCTCACGACCACAGCGCTCCAGTTCGGTATTCCAGTATTGCTGCTTATCTATTACGCGGGCGATATGGGCGACAACGCTTTCCATATGGTCGGCCTTGTCACCGAGCCTGTGCTGCAGGGCTTGGGAATCAAATACACGGTGATGCGCGACCCGTCCAAAGTGAAACAAGATATCGCCGGGGCAGTGATTGCGGCGAACAGTTCAAAACGACCCGTGGCGGTGTTATTGACGCGGGCCGTCTTGTAGGTGGGATAGATATGAAACGCTTTGAATGTTTACAGGCCATTGCGACCCTGGTCAAAGACGAGCTTTTTGTCACTACGGCGGGCGGCGCCACATCGGAGTGGAATGCGGTGAGACCGAGCGATGCCAACATCCAGGTCAAGACGTTGGGCCTTTGTTCTTCCATCGGTCTGGGGCTAGCGCTCTCTCTGCCGAAGCGCAGAGTTTTCGTCTTCGACGGCGACGGCGCGCTTTGGATGAATCTCGGCTCGCTAGCGACCATCGCTCTACATCAGCCGAAGAATCTGATCCACATCTGCTGGGACAACCAGCAGTACGAATCTTCCGGGGGCGAGCCGACAGTCTCGACGATCGGAAAGATCGACTTTGCCGGGATCGCGCAAAGCGCGGGTATCCAAAGTGCGCGCACGGTCTCGACCGTCGATGAGTTGAAAGAGGCCGTCAGCCACGCCCTGGGCCACGATGGACCGCATTTCATCTGGGCGCGCATCGAAGCCGGCAGAGCCGAGGCGCCGCCGCTACGTTACGATGAGCTGGAGAACAAGTACCGCTTCATCCGCTATATCGAGGAGACCGAAGAAATCAATATTCTACGCGTATCGCCACCGGCCAGTTACCAGCTGAAATAGTGGAGAATTGTTACGTCGCCGGGCTTGTCGCTGTCCGGAAGTACAAATGGTGCATTGATCCACTGGAAAAGTAAACGCATCTGGAGTACTGGAGTGGTGGAGTAGTAGAAAGGATTAGATGCTATGCCGAAGATCACACTCAACAACGTTACGGTCTCAGATGCTTATATGGCTTTGCTGGCCGACCGGGGGATCGACTACTGGTTTGCCAACGCGGGGACCGATTTCGCGCCGGTGGTCGAAACGTTGGCAAAGGCGCAGATGTTGGAAACAAAAGTTCCGAAGCCCGTGACCTGTCCGCACGAGAATACCGCCATGCACATGGCCATCGGCTACTTCCTGGTCACGGGACGCCCCCAGGCGGTCATGGTGCACGTCAACGTCGGCACCGCCAACGGGATGAACGGCTTGCTCAATGCGGCGCGGGGCCACGTTCCGGTTTTGTTCACGGCGGGCCGAACACCGACAAACGAAGATGGCTTGGCTGGACATCGGAGCCTCGACATTCATTGGACGCAGGAGATGTTCGATCAGGCGGGAATGCTGCGCGAGTCGGTCAAATGGGACTATGAATTACGCAACGGCCAGCAGCTCGAAACGGTCGTCGACAGGGCGCTGACAATCGCCAAGAGCGAGCCCATGGGTCCGGTCTATCTTTCTCTGCCGCGGGAGGTACTCTCGCAGCCGATGGCTGAGTTCACCTACACCACTCCATCGCGTCAACATGCGGCTGCTCCGGCGTTTCCCAATGGCGACGCAGTCGAAGAGCTGGCGGCGCTGCTCGCCGGCGCGGAGAATCCATTGATCATCACGAGCTCGGCCGGTAGAGATCCCAAAGCCTGGTCGGCACTCGCCGACTTCGCCGAGCGCTATGCGATCCCGGTGATTCAGTATCGCAACCGTTACATGTCGATTCCCAGTAACCATCCGATGAATTTGGGCTATGAGCTTTCACCCCTGCTGGAAAAGGCCGATGTCATTCTGGCGGTCGATGTCCCCGTGCCATGGCTGCCGGCCTACGACAAGGTACGCGACGATGCAAAGGTCATCCACATGGGCCCTGACCCGCTGCATGGATACGTACCCGTGCGGGGTCATCCTTGCGACATCGCATTAGCCTGCGCGACCGCAGAAGGTTTGCAGGTGCTGTACGAAACTATGGCCGAACACGAGGCTGGAGCAAAACTACGCACCGACAGGCGCCGCGCTTCACTCGCCGAGAGCTGGAGAGCGCTGCGCGACGGTTGGCGAAAGAAACTAGAGTCGGTCAAAGGCCAGGCGCCGATCCATCCAGCGTGGATCACCCATTGCATTAACGAAATCAAAGACGACGACACCATCGTCATCAAAGAATCGCCGCTGATGCCGGAGCATATCGATTTCTCCAAGCCCGCCACCATGTTCAACGCGGGGGCCGCATCGGGGCTCGGTCACGGCCTGGGCTGTGCGCTGGGCGCAAAGCTAGCGGCCCGCGACCGGGTGGTCATCGGCACGCACGGCGACGGCTCGTATATGTTCGGCAATCCGATCTCGGCGCACTACGTAGGCGCTGAGCAGGAGCTGCCGGTGTTGACGGTGCTCTTTAACAATCAGCGCTGGCAGGCGGTGCGCCGGGCGACGGTGGGACTCAATCGTGAGGGCTTCGCGGCCAAGAGTCAGCACCAGCCCATCACATTTCTGGATAGCATTTCGAATTACCAAAAGGCCGTCGAGGTTGCCGACGGCTACGGCGAAAAAGTTACCGACGCAGCCGAAGTGATGCCGGCACTCGAGCGCGGTCTTCGTGCAGTGAGCGTGGAGAAACGCCAGGCGGTCATTAACATCATTTGTTCGGCGTAGGTCTCAAGCAAGCCGTGATTCTGGGCCAAGCGGAGCAGTCGCGCCGAACGAATTTAAGATCATGAAACCGCCAGAGGAAGGGAGAAGTATGCGCACGGTGAATGGAGGTCGCATGGCTTATCGTAGATCCGCTCTATTTACGATTTTTATTGTGGTCTTGCTGGCGGCGAGTGAATCGGCTTTGGCAATAGGCAAACCAGCAGCGCGCCAGGATATCAACACGTGCTACAAATCTACCAATCCGGACCTTGCTATTAGTTATTGCTCCCAGATGATCGCCTCGGGGCAGCTCTCAGGGAAAGGGCTGGGGTTCGCCTTCTACAAGCGGGGCAACGCCTACAATGAAAAGGGCGATTACGAGCAGGCAATCCAGGACTACAATCAAGCGATCCGGCTGAACCCTGGTCACGCCACTGCCTTTTCCAATCGTGGCGTCGCCTACGCAAACATGAGAGATTACGACCGCGCCATCCAAGACTACGATCAAGCGATCCGGCTGAATCCCAAACAAGCCGATGCTTTTTCCAACCGTGGCGTCGCCTACGCTCGCAAGGGGGATTACGACCGGGCGATTCAGAATTACGACCAGGCGATCCGGCTGAATCCCAAACACGCCAGTGCCTTTTATGATCGGGGCAACGCCTATCGACGCAAGGGGGATTACGACCGGGCGATTCAGAATTACGACCAGGCGATCCGGCTGAATCCCAAACACGCCAATGCCTTTTCCAATCGTGGCGTCGCCTATGGGCGCAAGGGCGATTACGATCGGGCGATTCAGAACTACGATCAAGCGATCCGGCTGAATCCCAACTATGTCAATGCCTTCCATAACCGGGGTAATGCCTACCGGCGGAAGCGAGATTATGAAAGGGCCGTGCTGGACTACGATCAAGTGATCCGGTTGAATCCGAAGCATGCCAATGCCTACTCTAACCGGGGACTCATGCGCTTTTATCAGAGGCAGTTTACAGAAGCGGCGCCAGACTTTTCTCAAGCTGTGCAATTGGCGCCGACCAATTTGTACCGCGTCCTCCTCCTTTACCTTGCGCAGGCGCGGGCGGGAAGCGATGCTCAAGATGGTCTAGAGCAGGCGACGGTAGGTGTAGATCTAAAGGAATGGCCGGGTCCGATAGTTTCTATGTATCTAGGCAAAGTACCGGAGCAGGCCGTCTTCGATGCCGTTGCCGATGCCGATCCAACCAAGCAACGTCAACAGCGCTGCCAGGCCTATTTCTATGTCGGTCAACAGTTATTGATTCGAGAGAATAACAGCGAGGCGTCTAAGATGTTTCGAGAAGCAATGACTACGGAGGCGTCAACTCTCTTTGAATACGAGGGAGCGCAGGTCGAACTGAAGCATCTGGGAAACTAGCGCACCACTCCATTTCTTTTCTTCCCTAGGGCGGTCATCGCCGCTACGGTGTTTTGTGCCGAGGCTGATCCCTACGTCTCTGCTGAGCCGCCTCGACGCATTTCATGTTTTGTGATTTTCGCGAGACTCTCGCTAGACAATCACCCCAAACGAGTAGGTATTCCATCTTTGGGATATGCCACATGTGTAGACGGAGTACGACCAACGTAGGACTTTGGTGGCACGGGCATACAACATTAGAAGCAATTTGCCCAGTTTCGGCTTGAAAATGACTGCGGATAATTGACACCGCGCAACCCTCCTATAGCATTCCTCGTAGGCGACCCTGGAGAGGCGTCCAACATTAATTTATAGGAGGAGAATGTATGATAAAAAAGACGGCTGCATTTATTGTCTTGGCTTTCTTGGTTCTGCCATTTGGGGCTTTAGCCCAAAGTCCTAGCAGCTCTGCAAAGTCCATCGAGAATCTAAATGTTGCGGATATCGGCGATGACTCGATAGTCGTGCTCAGCAAAGAGGAAACCGGCGTAACGGGGTATGTTCATCAAAAGTATGCCTATGCGTGTTTTGGAGAATGGAGGTTGGTTGATTACTACGGCGCGGCGTTTGAACCCACTGACCAGAATGTCCTCCAGCTTGAGCGCTCGATGTGTTCACGGCAACACTTTGATGATCTTGACACTTCAGACGACTAATGAGAGCGCTTCGGAGTAGCCATCGGCTCAACAACCCGCCCTCCAGGGTCGAAGGGCTACTCCAGAGTCCAGTCGCCGGCTGTTGATTCGTCTCCCTTTACCCTGCAACGATTTTTCCTTCGGTTTGTGAGACACCGTCGATAAACGTCTGTGTTGTTGTCCCCTTCTATCATGTAGATTCTGAGCGGTGGACCTTGTTCATCGACTCCATTTCTCCAGAAAACCGACCGGCTGTGGTGGTATAGGGAGGGCGGGTTCAAACTTGCGAAGGGAAGAATCACGGGTTCTCTTAGTCGTTTGCCTGGGAACGTTTTTCCACATGCAGAGCGTCGGCAGCATCGGCGTATCGCTTTCGGCTATCCAAAAGGAATTCAACACGAGCCTAGCCGCTGTCCAATGGATTGGCTTGATGGGGTCGATTATGCTCTCCAGCCTTTCGCTTGGCTTTGGACGAGCCGGCGATCTCATCGGCCGAAGAACAATTTTCAAGACCGGGCTCACTCTGTACACGGCGGGAGCGGGATTGGCGGGGTTCTGTGGAACCTTCTCGCAATTGGTCGCGTCTCGGTGCGTGATGGCGCTCGGCTTGGCCATGGCAGCACCCATGGCTGCGGCCATCATAGCCTCCGTGCATGGGCACGATCACCGAGGGCGCGCTCTGGGCCTGCTGGCGGCCTCCATCGCCTTGGGGAGGACGACTGGACCGACAATCGGCGGGGCCATTCTTCAGCTTTGGGGTTGGAGAACGGTGTTTTTTGCGAATTGCATTTTTGGAGTCGCCACCTGTGTGACTATGTTCTTGATCTTTAGAGGCAAGGAAGAACGCCGCAAGGTTTCGGTCGATTATTTAGGTGTGCTTTCCCTAGTGGTTGGCTTTCCTTCGTTTCTGATTGCTCTGACCGCCGGGACACGCCTTGGGTGGGATGCCTCGGACATCGTTCTCTGGCTTGCCTTGGCGGCGGCGGGAATCGTCAGTTTCGTATGGCGAGAGCTGCATGCCGAAGCGCCGCTGATGAATCTCCGCTATTTCAGGAGCATTCCCTTCGTAAGGTCCATGCTGTCGTTAGTTCTTGCGACCTTGTCGTTCTACCCGGTTGCTATCTTGGCCCCATTTACTTGCTCAACGTTATGGGGACTGCTCCACTGGCGGCCGGTCTAGCGATGGCGACGCTGCCTCTCTGCACGACATTGCTTTCCCCTCTAAGCGGCCGGCTGGCGGATCGATTTAATCCCAGATGGGTCGCCGACTGGTTTGTGCATTATTTTTTTGGGTGTGTTCTTTTACGCCAGACTCGGTGAGGACTCGACTCTTATTTGGATCGTTTTTGTCCTGTCCATTTTAGGAGTGGGCATCGGGCTCTTTGTTCCCGCCAATGACAAAGCGGCCTTCTCGACGGTGCCGATTCGAGATTACGGAATGCTTGCAGCCATGCTGACCACGTTTGGCACGGGTTCCGGCGCGCTGGGTACAACCGTAGCGGTAGCGCTAGCCGAGGTCGCAAAGAGAAGTCGAATAAGCGGTGATGCCGTAGGATTTGCCTATGAACAGCAATTTGCCTTCCGGACGCTCCTGCCGCTGGCTGCTCTGGCGGTCCTTATCAGCCTGCTGGGAAAGCGCGAAAAGGGTAAGCGAAGCGGTTACGAAACTTGACGGCTTGGGTTGGCATGTACTAAGTAGCTCCATGAGGATAT